>JBBRPR010000037.1:0-84501 GCA_038227875.1 Planctomycetota bacterium | reverse complement strand
GTACTTGTTTAGCGCCCCACGCCAGAATTCTGCCATTTCGAGGAATTTTTTAGAGTGCGGTGGGCATGTGTAGGGCATGGCTGAGACACCGCGCCCCACGTATGATGAACTGGCCGCAGAGAATGAGCGGCTGCGTTCTGAAGTCGAACGGCTCAAGCGCGACGTCGAGAAGCTCAAGCAACTCGTCGAAGAGATCCGGCGCGCAGGAAAACGTCAAGCGGCACCTTTCTCCGAGCGACCACCGAAGCCTGCTCCCAGAACGCCTGGGCGTAAGAGCGGCGAAGACCATGGCTTTCACGCGCATCGCGCCATTCCGCCGCGCATCGATGAGACCTACGACGCGGTGTTGCCGGAATGTTGTCCCTGCTGTGGACTTGCGGGCGAGATTGTGTTTGAACGGACGGCGGCTCAGTATCAGACCGAGATTCCACGTGTCGAACCCATCTACCGAAAATTCAACGTGGCCGTCGGCCATTGTTCTCGCTGCCACCGTCGTGTCCAAGGCCGGCACAAGCTACAGACTTCCGATGCCTTGGGTGCAGCTGCAAGTCAGATGGGGTCGAACGCGCAGTCCCTAGCCACGACGCTCAATAAAGAATACGGTCTGTCGCATGGCAAAGTGATTGGCGTGCTTTCGGCATTCTGCCATACCACGCTGACGCGTGGAGCGTCGGCGCAGATTATGATGCGGACCGCGCAACGATGCGTCCAGGCCTATCGAGATATCCAGATTGTCGTGCGCCAGAGTGCTTGGTGTGTGCCCGACGAAACCGGCTGGCGCGTCGGTGGACGCCTGCGCTGGTTGCACGTCTTCGTGACCGAACTGGGTACGCTGTATTTGATTCGGCCCAGCCGCGGCTTTGACGTTGCTGCGGAGGCTCTCGGCGCGGATTACGACGGCGACCTGACTCACGATGGATGGGCACCCTACGATCGGTTTGTGAACGCATGCCACGGACAATGCAATCAGCATCTGCTGCGGCGTTGCGACCACATTCTGGAGACAGCAACGCGTGGGGCGGTTAACTTTCCGCGTCAGGTCAAGGCGCTCCTTCAGGAAGGTTTCGCAGTGCGCGACAAGCGCGATGCCGGAGACATTTCACTCGCGCAGGCCACCGCGAAAGCCAAGCATCTCACCGAACGATTGGCCGGCATTTGCGGTCCGAAGACCTGCGCTGACAACCAGCGCTTCGCATCATTCCTGAATTTTCATATCGGAGAAGTCTTCAACTACTTGCGCCGTCCCAATCTTGACGCCACCAACTGGCGCGCCGAACAAAGCATTCGTCCAGCAGTCGTCAACCGCAAGGTCTGGGGTGGCAACCGCACTGATCCCGGGGCCCACGCCCAGGAAATCCTGATGTCCATTCTGAGAACCCTACATCAACATGGACGTGATGCGCTCACCTTTCTCTCCGCGACCATGCGCGCACCGCCCGGCGGCGCCCCACGCTTGTCCTTTTCCACTCCATCACGAACTGCGCGCGACGGCTCAGGTCGCTAAACAATCACGTTAATAGATTCATGATTGGAAAAGCTACCAACCCCACGATTCCGAGCAGTCACAAAGTTGTTTTCAACAATGGATATACCATCAATGATGAAGTCTTTCGTCTATTTTCAAGAGGTGTCGCTGGTGAAAACAGCGGCGGCGCTCTTGCCAACATAACTGCCGGTGAGTTTGAATCGACCCGTTTGTCGAGTGGACCTCATACACCGGGTGAAGTTGGTGACGCGCAAGCTGCTGGATTCGCGAAGTTTGAAGCGTGGGTTCACCCGGCGCAAAAAAGAGTTTCCGAGCGTCAGGCTTATTTAGCCGACCGCGCTGCTACGGTTGATGCGGCGAAGCCATTGGCAGGCGCTATTGAAAACGACATCGGTCCTCTGAAATATTGGGGACGAGCCTATTACAGAATCGGTTCCATCATTGGAATTGATGACCAAGACGAAGTTCAGGCAGAACTCGATTTAGCAAATTACTTTGCGTCTCGCCATGAGCCGTCCATTACGATGACTCAGGCTACGGCTCGGACGCAAGGTAATGTCGTAAAGGCGGCGAACGTAGCCTTCGCGGCGGCTTCTCTTGGCGCTACCGCACCCGCAGTTTCAGGGCTTGCAGACGCGCAACTGGTTGATTACGGCTCGACCGAGTTGAGTCAATTTGCACAGGCATTCCGTCAAGAGCAAGGCGTGTTTACTGCAAGAAATGTCTCCGTATTCGAATATCAAAGTGAAGGTGGAGTAGTAAGTAGGATTGCGGGGTTCAGCCAAAAAGGACTCGGTGGGGGCCACGCAGAACGCCTTATCGCAAGAGAACTTGAATCATTGGGCGTCAGTCCGGGGCGAGTGAGTCAAATCTACAGCGAATTCGAGCCGTGCTCAATTCCGGGCGGAATGTGCAAGAATTTCATTGCTCGTACCTTCCCGAATGCGCAGGTATCATATAGCTTTGAGTATGGGGCTACGGAAGCTTCTCGACGCGCAGGTAAGAAGGCGCTGCAAATGTCCTTGAAGTTCCTTGAGGAATGAAGCAATACCGACGTGAGGAGTCGAGAAATGGTTTCGGAGAAGGATACACAAACACTTTGGACTGCGGCTGAACTTCAGAAAGCCAGCAAGACCGCTATTGAAGGACTCCTGATACCCACTGACCAAAAGGAGTATCTTCAGAGGATTGGACTTCCCAATTATGAACATCTTTTGCTGACTTTTGAACTGCACAACAGGATTCCGACGATGACGGATATTGGCGGAGAGCGTAATGCGCCTAAAGAGTGGAAACGGCTCAAAGTAATTGGCTCAGAGGATGGTCAACCGTCTATTTGCTTGGATGAAAGTCAGAGCGGAGCGGTGCTTTCGGTTGACTCCAAGCAAAAGCTTATGACACGCTACGTCAACTCTGGTGTGCGAGAACTTGGGCTTTTCTTGACCGTGCATAAACGAGACTATCTCGACAATCCTAAAATACCCAACCTATCGGAAGAAGAGGCTCAGCCTATCATTGATGCCATTGAAAAGGAATTCCGAAGTGTCGATAAGAGTGCTCTGACAGACCCGGACAACTGGTGGTCTGTAATCTTGGAGCAAATGAGAGACGGGATGTTGTAGCCAATTTGGTGGCGCGGGAAACGTCAAATGAAAACTTGTTTGTTAGGCTGCGTCATATTCCTCAGTGGTGCTATACTGGCCGGGGAAGTCGAGACTCTTTCAAAGAAGCTTTCCGACGCTGACGTGCCAACTCGCATTGAAGCTGCTACTGCTCTCGGAAAAATGGGCGAAACCGCAAGCCCTGCGGTTCCCGCGCTGATTTTGGCGTTCAAGCAAGCCTATAAAGGTATGCCCACTTTCCAACTTTCACAGGTACGTGAAGCCGCAACGATTGCCTTCGGACAAATTGGTCCAAAGGCGAAGGATGCTGTACCTCTGCTTGAATATGAAATCAAGCACACTGGTTCTCTCACGGCGGTTACTGCCTTGTCGAAGGTTGCTCCCGACCGCGTTGGCGAAGTCAATGAAATGCTCGCCGTTCATTGGTGCAAGCAGTTCGGCGATTCAGCGGGGCAGATTGCATACGAGAAGAAGAAGGCAACGGGGGTAGTGCAGTTCGCTCAGAAACTCAAGGGGGAAGATGGCGTGGAGAGCCGTACTTCTTTGTCATTTGCAAACGCTGAAGGAGATTTGCCGAACCCCAAGCCGCTTTGCAATTACTGTTTCAGGGTTTTGAAAGCACAAGGCGACAAGGTTGCAGGCGGCAAGAAATCATACGTTGTGGATGGCAAGATGACGCTCGGCGTGGCCTTGGTCGCCTATCCCGTTGAGTACGGAGCTAATGGGAAGAGGACGTTTCTGGTGGCCTTAATTAATGGCATTGACGCACTCACCATTTAACTTTTTTAGCTGCTGAGTTCACTTAAGTTTTCTTGACGGTTGGGTGTGCCAATGCGGTATGCCAATGAACGATTTTCGAACCATCCGAATATGCAAAGCGTTACATATACTTAACTTGAAAAGCAAATCTATACTTGCAGCGTCAGAAGCTCACTTGGGAAAGGAACTGGCTGTGAAATACAAAAACATGTTGTTCTTGTTGGGACTCGGTATGTTGCTCTGCGGCGTGCTCAACACGTCGTCCGTTAAAGCCGAAGAATTGAACCTCGACTTCAAGCTCGTCAACAGCACGGGCTGGGGGATCAAGGAATTGTATATTGCGCCGAGCGCCTCCGACGATTGGGGCACGAACATCCTGAAGAAGGTGCTCAAGGACGGCGAAACACTGAACATCACCTTCAGCCCGAAGGCCACGGCTGCGAAGTGGGACATCAGCATCGTCTGGGAAGTCGGCGGCAAATCGGTCTATTGGAAAGGTTACAAACTGACGGACATCTCCACGATCACGCTGAAGTACGACGAAAATACCCAGGTCACCAGCGCAACTACCGAATGATGAACGTGATTGATGAACGATGAGCGGGGTGAGGCGGAAGCTTCACCCCGCTTTTATTTGAGCGCCCCGGGAACTCTATCCATGACAGTTGACGATGCGCTACAGTTTCTCAGAAACTATACCGTCATGACCGATGCTCAAAAATCTTCCTGCGCACAACTATACGATGACGTACGAAAATTCTTTTGTGATCATCCGGACGAGGCCTGCATCCCACTTTTCCTGCATTCCTTTGGCAACACAAAGAAATGCGCTTTTGGTGTCTATCAGCTGGTCGAAGACCTTATGATACGATTTCCTGCAACGAAGGTCGTACCTCAATTGAGAATCGCACTGCAAATCAGGAATCGCGATATACTGTATTGGTCAGCGCAAATTGCAGTGAACTTTCCCGATCCATCGCTGGTTGAGGAACTCGCGGCATTGGTTGAAAACGAGGACTCCGACATTCGATTCGCAAGTATCACGGCGGTGGAGCAGATCGGCGGAGATAGGGTAACAGCAATTCTTCGTAAAGCGCTAGCTGTTGAGCGGGATGCGGAGAACAGAAATATATTGAAAGATGCACTGTCCAACCGTTGAAGTGCAGTATCAGTGGACAATTTCCCGCAAGTTCAACAGCCCGGTGTATACACTTCCACTACTTCGTACGCTTCGCCAACATTGAGGACCATCGCACCATGCTCACCCATTCCGGAAGTCGTACAGTCGCGCTCGCTGTCAGTGTGATACTCGCCGCGACCGCGTCGTTCGTTTGCGCCGCCGACGGCGCAGTGCGGCCGCTACTCGTCTCAACCGGAACAGGCGGCGCGCCGAAGATCAGCGGCAGCAGCGAGCAGATCAGTGTGAAGCCGATCGACGGATCGACCACCGGCGGCGTGAGCGTCACGATTCAGCCGGGCAAGGATGGATATCCGGGAGTTTCGATTACGCCGGTGGGCGGGCCGTTCGACCTGGGGAATTTCGGCCGCATCGAAGCGAAGCTGACCAACTCCAGCACCGCACCGCTCGCGCTGAATTTGCGCGTCGACAACGCCGCTGACTTCAAGCTCAACCCCTGGAATTCGGAAAACATCACCATTGCTCCCGGCGCGACGGAAACGCTGGTCGTCCACTTTGGTTATTCGTACGGCGGACAGCCCGGCTACAAGCTGAAGCCTGAAGCCGTCTCCAATCTGGTCGTCTTCTCGAGTAAGACGGACACGGTACGGAGTTTCCGCATCGAATCGCTGCAGGCTGCCGGTTCCACCGGCGAGAAGCCCTCCGACGATCCGCGCGTGCAGGCGCACAAGCCCAAGGACGGCCTGCTGCTGGGCCCCGGTCTCGCGCAGCCGGAAAGCGTGGCGTCGCTCGACCGCAAAGACCTGCCGGTATCGAGCACCCCCGCCGGTTCCGAACTGGCCATCGCCATTCCCGCGGGCACGGCCGAAAGTTCGCTCGTCTACAAACTCGCGGCGGGCCGCTGGGATCTCCGCGACGCACTGGAAGTCCGCGTCAAACTTCACAACTCCGGCGACGCGCCGCTGAAACTCAAGGCGCGCGTGTCGAGCACCTCCGGGCCCACCGACTGGAGCGCCCTGGCGGAACTCGCGCCGAATGCGGACGCTGAGCTGGTCATCCCGTTCTTCAGCGCGTCGATCTGGAACGGCGAAAAAGGCACGGGCACGCAGTTCGTCAACGACAAGGCCACGGAAGTGGACTTCGCGATCGACGCAGCCGCGGCGGCGCGCAAGCTTTCGGTCACGTCGATCAAGGCCGGCGTCCCGGTCTTCGAGGCGCCGGAGTGGCTCGGCAAACGGCCGCCGGTTCCGGGCGATTGGAAAGTGACGCTCGACGAGAATTTCGAATCGGGAAAACTCGACGATAAAATCTGGTCGATCACCGGCGAGAATTACTGGGACAAGTCCAGCCACTTCAGCAAGGACAACGTGATTCTCGGCGGCGGCGTGGTGAAAATCCGGTTCGAGAAAAAACACGGTCACCACAACGACGATCCGAAACGGCAGGAAACCGATTACGCCGTCGGCTTCCTCACCAGCTTTGGCAAGTTCACGCAGCGCTACGGCTATTTCGAAGCGCGCATGAAACTGCCCACCGCGCCGGGGCTCTGGCCGGCCTTCTGGATGATGCCTGACCGCGGCCCGGAGGCGGGCGAAGATTGGAAACGTTCCGACACAGGCCATGGCGGCATGGAATTCGACATCATGGAGTACCTCACGCGCTGGGGACCGCACCGCTACAACATCGCGATGCACTGGGACGGCTACGGGAAGGATCACAAGGCCACCGGCACCGACAAGATTTACGCGCAGCCCGACAAGGACGGTTACATTGTCTCCGGCCTGCTCTGGCAGAAGGGCCTGCTGGTGTACTACTGCAACGGTCA
This sequence comes from Planctomycetota bacterium, assembly GCA_038227875.1. Lineage (GTDB taxonomy): Bacteria > Planctomycetota > SZUA-567 > H5-PLA8 > H5-PLA8 > JBBRPR01. The sequence continues at coordinate 77,671 of JBBRPR010000037.1, read as the reverse complement.
TGAAGTGCTGCGCTACGAAAATCCGCGCGTCGGCGATGTACCCGAGCACTTGATGTTCACGCTGCCCTGCGGCGGCTGGGACAACAGCCCGCTCGACGACGCGAAGTTGCCCGACGATTTCGTTATCGACTACGTACGCGCGTGGCAGCTTCCCGAGCCGAAGAGCGACGGCAAGTAGTTGCCCTTTGTAGTCCGGGCGTCTCGCCCGGAGAAACCAAACCGATGCGCCGTTCGATTTCGATTGACGCGTTCCGCGGCTGGCCTATCCTTCAAGTCGTGTGCGCTAAACAGAACAACCCGGACAATCAGGACGTCCTCAACCTGATTCAAGGCAGCCGCTCCTCCTGGGAGCGTTTGTACGAGCGCTATTGGTCGGGCGTGCTGCGCTTCTGCCACAACTTCACGCGCGACACGGGCACCGCGGAAGAATGGGCCAACGAAACCTTTTTGATTCTCAAGCAGAAGGCCGGCACCTTTCGTCCTGAAGCGGAACTCCGCCCGTGGCTTTACCGCATCGCCCGCAACACCTGTTTGCAGGACCTGCGCAAGAAGCGCGAATTCAACTGGTCCGAAAGCGTCGCGGCCTCCGGTCCGCTCGCCTTTGTCGATCCCAATCCATCGCCGGCCTCCCGAGTGGAGGCGCGTGAGGTCAGCGCTCAGGCCAAGGCGCTGCTGGCGCAGTTGTCGGAGGAAGAGCGCACGACGGTGTTGCTGAAATTCGTGGAAGGTTTGAGCCGCGAGGAGATCGCCGCGGCGATGGACTGTCCGGAGGCCACCGTCAAATCGCGGCTTTATCGCGCCATGAAATTGTTGCGAACCTATCTTTCTCCCCAAACGTAATCCACCGGGTGGAATGTTATGACGCCAGGCAAGGTGGAATCCTGTCCGTACTCCGAGTCCGCCGTGTTCGACTATTTTCTCGATACGTCGGAAGGCCGCGAGAACGCGGAAATGAGTCAGCACCTGACGACCTGTGCAAACTGCCGGGAACAGTTCGAGCGCTTTAAAGCGACGGGCAAGGCGATCGGCGAAAATCCAGGTAGCGTCTCGGCCGCGGCATTGGAGCTGCCGCTCTCCGAGCCCACGCAACAGATTCCCGACAAAATCGGCGGCTACGGCGTCCTCAACCAGATCGACGAGGGCGGGATGGGCTCCGTCTGGAAAGCGCGCCGCACCTCCGACGGAAAAACGGTCGCGCTGAAAATCCTCTTTAAGCGCCTGACCGGAGACCTGCAATTCATCCAGCGCTTTTTTCTGGAAGCCAGTATCGGTGTAAAGCTCGATCATCCCAATCTCGTCAAATGCCTCGAGGTGGGCGAGAGCGCCGGCTGCTATTTCATGGCGCAGGAATTTATCGACGGCGAGGACCTCGGCGACATTCTGAAAGTGCGCTCGAAACTTCCCGAAGCTCAGGCGCTGGCCATCACCGCCGCGGCGGCGCGGGGGATGACGCATGCCCACGAACACGGCCTGATTCACCGCGACATCAAGCCGGCCAACCTGATGCTGACGCGCACCGGCGTGGTCAAGGTGATGGACTTCGGCCTGGCGCGGAGCAATTCCGAAGAGGACTTGCGGCTGACGGCCACCGGTGCGGTGCTGGGCACGCCGCATTACATTTCGCCCGAGCAGATCGAATCCAGCGACACCCTCGACGCGCGCACGGACGTCTACAGCCTCGGCATCACGCTCTTTCACATGCTCACGGGCCGGCCGCCGTTCATCGCCAAGAACATGTACGATATTTTGACGGCTCACGTGAAGCAGGCCGTGCCGGACCCGCGCACGATCAATCCGGAGATCAGCGCCGAGACGGCCAAACTGGTCCAGTGGATGTGCGCGCGCGACCGCAACCAGCGCGTGCCCGACATGAAGCGGCTGACGCAATCGATCGCGAAAGTGATGGGCCTGCCTTCCGGCGCGGGCGCGCCCGACATTCAGTTGAACGAGTTGGAATTGCTGTTCGAAGAGACGACGGCGGCGCCGTCGAAACATGTAGAGGCTCCGCAGAAAGACGAACTGAGACTGCAGGACGTGAGCGTCCAAATTCCACCCCCGGCCGCGCCGGCTCGAATATTGAATGTGAAAGAAAGAGCGATGCGTGTGCTGATGATTGTGGCGAGTTCTGCGATCCTGCTGAGTCTGTTGTGGCTGGCGTATTATTTCGTCGGGCGGAAGCACTGAACTCGCGTTCGCCTGCTGCCCACGTCGTTCGCACTTGTGCGTATAAATCTCGTCGAATTCAGCATTTATCGATTCTAAAAGATTGACTTCCTACACACGCATTATAGTTTCAGGTTGTTACCTCTGTGACGTTATTTATAGGCTCGAAAACCATGCTCAAGGAGGCGCTATGCTTGTTATTTTCGGATCCCGTATGGAAACTGGTGCATTGGAATAAATGCATTTTTTGTAGCTAACCGAAAGGTCCGCCCTATAGTGCACGGCGCTTAAATTTGGGGGAAGGCATTTCGCCGCGAACCCCAATCCCTTTTGGAAAGGACCTGGCATTGAAGCCCAAAAACGTGTTGTTCCTGCTCGGCCTCGGCATCCTGCTCTGCAGTTGCTTGGGCACCTCCAGCGTCAAAGCTGAAGAATTGAATCTCGACTTTTCGCTCGTCAACAGCACCGGCTGGGGCATCAAGGAACTGTACATCGCGCCGAGCGCCTCCGACGATTGGGGCACCAACATTCTGAAAGATGTACTCAAGGACGGTGGCACGCTCAAAATCACCTTCAGCCCCAAAGCCACGGCCGCGAAGTGGGACATCAGCATCGTCTGGGAAGTCGGCGGCAAGTCGGTGGTCTGGAAAGGCTACAAGCTCACGGACATCTCCAAGATCACGCTGAAGTACGACGAAGCGACGAAAGAGACGACGGCAACGACGGAATGAAGTGAATGTCGAATGTCGAATGTCGAATGTCGAGTGAACGAAAGAAGGAAATTATAGAACGGGACGGGGCGAGAGCTTCGTCCCGTTTCTTTTTCAGTTAGCGTTTGAACGGGCGACGATGACCTCCGTTGTGTTTTGGATTTTTGCCTCCGCCTCCGTGTTGTCCTCTTCTGCCACCACCGAATCTGCGATCACTGACGCCACCACTTTCTTCTTCGGCATCGAGTTCACACCACGGGCCGCGGCTGAGGAATGTGGGCTGGGGGAGTTGCTCGGCCAGTGCCAGCGCTTCGTCGGGGGCGAGGTTATCGCGGCGTACACCGTAGCCGCGGAAGATGCGCAGGTTGCGGCTGCGCGCCAGGATCTCGCGGCGCGAGCGGCCTTCGGGAGCGTCGGGCCACGGACCATCCTGCTCGTGGAAATCGAAGTAGACCGGCACGATGCGCTTCATGTACTCCCAGTAGTCGGGATTGTCTGTCTGGATGACGAACAGCCCGCCGGGCTTCAACGCGCGGTGGACGTCAGCGAGAAACTTCGGCGTCACCAGCCGCATCCGTGCCTGGCGCGGGTCGTGGAACGGCTGCGGATGATAGAGATGGATTTCCGCGACGCTCCCGGGCGCCATGTACGCGCGCATCAGCGTCTGCGCGTCTTTGACGGCGAAGCGGACGTTGTGAAGGCCGCGCTGATTGGCGCGCCGCGTCGCGTAGCGGATCACGGCCGGCAAGATGTCGCTGGAGAAATGATCGTGATCGGGCCGTGCAATCGCGCTTAGCAGCGTGTAGCGCCCGTTACCGCAACCCAGCTCGATGATCACCGGCGCGGTGCGGCCAAAGATCGCCGCCCAATCGAGCGGCCCGGGCGGCGGCATGTGCTTGAGCGCTGTGCGCGCCCATTCGGCCTCGGGCTTGATGCGCCCGGGAATGATGACGCCGAATTCCTGTTCGAAGTCGATGGGTTCAGACATGATGGATGGGATTTCGAGGGTACCCTAGGGATCAATTGATCCTAGGGTTGAAAGTGGACACTCAGAATCAAATGTGTGCCAAGCTTACCAGTCGCTGCCGTCCGCGCCGCCGGTCGTGGTCATCACCACGCCGCCTTGAGCGCGGATGACGCGGATGCGCGCGCCCCCGTTGACGAGCACCTGAGCGGTGTCCTGTCCGTCGTTCTTGGCCATCGCGTCGGCGCGCTGCTGGCGTTCGGTGGCTTTGGTGGCCTTCGCGACGAGCTCGGTCTTCTTCTTGTCGTCAGCGCTCTCTCCGGACTGTTTCTTATAAATGCTGGCCGCCTTGGCGTAGAACTTCGAGGCGTCGGCGAACTTCTTGGATTCCGCGGCCGTCTTCGCAAGCTTGGCCAGCTCGTCGGGATTGCTTTCGGCGTCGAGCGCCAGGGCTTGAATGACGTGCTCGCAACGCGTACGCACTTCGGCGTCGGTCGTGCTTCCGGCCGTTTCCTTGACCAGCGGAAGGACCGCCGCGCCCATGCCGTTGAGCGACTTCTCGGCGTTCTCGCGGACCTGGAAATCGTCGGCACCCAGTGCGGTGATGAGTGTCGTAGCCTTCTTCTTATCGGCCTCGTTCAGTTCTTCGGCCCGGAGCGACACACCAACCATCGCCAGAAACGCGACAGCGAGAATGGAAAAGCGCATGGATAGTCCTTTCGAAATAGTCCTTACAAAATCCACATTATGTAATCTTACTCACAAGTGCAAGCGCGGGTCACGGTAAAAGGTGGCTCGCGGGACGTGGATCGTGATCCACAATCGCTGCCGTTTTTAAATAAAGCACGCCTGCTCAACGCAGGCGTGCTTACGAAAAGTCGACGACTTCAGTTACTTCAATTCGGCCAGTTGCTTCTGGGCTTCTTCGGCGAAGGTCGTGTTCGGGTATTTCTCGATCACGTCCTGAAGTTTGCGCATCGCTTCCTTGGGCATGCTGTTGGCGATGTAGTTCTTGGCGCTGGCCAGTAGTCCCGGCGCTTCCTTCTTGGCGCGATTTTCGAGTTCCGCCTTCATCGCGGCACGGCTCTGTTCATTGTCGTTGAGACTGTCGAGCTTGCGTTTGGCCATCAGCGCGGCCACGGAATGATCGTAGCGCTGGTTGAGCGTGATGCCTTCGTACATCTTCACGGCTTCGGTCAGCTTGCCGTCGGCTTCATACTGTTCGCCCTTCTTGTATTCTTCGAAGGCGGCGACTTCCGGGCGGCTGCGCAGCGAAGTGATGCCCGCCAGCGCGCGTTCCTTGGCTTTCGTGTACGGGAACTGCTGCAGAATGTAGAGGAACTTCTCGGCTTCCTTGATGTAGTCGCGCTGAATGTCCGCATCTTCGGCTTCGTGGAGGCAATCCTTGGCCATCTTTTCGAGTTCTTCGAGGTGGCCGCGGGCCTGGTCGGCGAGGTCTTCGCCGCCGGGGACGGTGGCCATTGATACCGAGCTGTAAAACTGGCCGGCTTCGGTGTAGTTCTTGGCCTTCATGTCCGCGTCGGCCTGCTTCGACATTTCCTTGATCGACGCAAGGTTGTTGAGCATGTTTTCTTTGAATTCAGCGACATCGCGCTTGGCCTGTTCCTTGGCGCGCGCGGCCTGATCGGCCTTGGTCGTTGTGCCCGCGTTCTGGCGGTCGCGCACCTGGCTTTGCTGGTGAGCCTGGGCCAGCGATTTATCCAGCGCCCTTGCCGCGGCATCGTCTTCCGCGTGGACCATGGATCCCGTCAGCATTGAACCGCAAGCCAACGCGACACCCGCCAAGCCCAGCCATCGATCGTGTACGTGCTTCATAGTCACACGCCATCCTTTTCCGCAGGCCCTTGAAACTACCGCACGTTTACGAATTACCGTACTCAGTAGACGTTACTCGCAGCCGGTTTGTTGCACACCTTATGTACATCATTTCAGGTCTGACTATCAAAAGTTTTCTGGCAGATTCTGCGAACCCACCCACAGACACCCGAACAAAAGGCTAAGAAAGATCAATCCGACGCCTACTTCTCCCATCCTCATGTACATGGTGTGCGGCAGCGCGAAGGGTGTATCTTTCTCGTTTTGAATGCGCATTAGGCGAACTGTGCTGGTCCCGACAGTTTCCGGCGGGATCAGTGTGGTCATGTTTCCGAGCGGATCGACGGCAACGGTGATCCCCGTATTGGTGACACGCAACAGCGGCCGGCGCACTTCAATCGCGCGCCAGGCAGCGGCACGGAGATGCGCCTTCGGACCGTACGTGCCGTAAAACCAGCCGTCGTTGGTGATGTTGATCAGCGTGTCGGCGCCCATCCAACTCGATTCCCGCGCCAGGTCGGGGTGGATGTCTTCGACGCAGATGTTGAGCGCGACGCGATAGCCGCCGATGTCGCTGACGGGCGACGGATCAGTTCCGGGTTCGTACTGATCTTCAGTAACGGAGCGCAAGTAGCGCAGCAGCGGGAAGGTCTTGGCGAACGGAACGTACTCGCCGAAGGGGACGAGCTTGCGTTTGTAGACGCGGAAGAGTTCGTCGCCGTGGCCGTCGATGACGTAGGCGGTGTTGTAGCAGCGTTGATCGAGTGCGGTTTTGTCGAGGTCTTCGCGCGGCACGAAGTTGGAGCCGAAGAGGGTCGTGATACCGGTGCGCGTCACGTAGTCGCGGAATTCGGTGCCCCACTTTTCGCAATTGTAGGCGCCGGGAACCATGGTCTCGGCCCAGCAGACGAGCACCGGCATGCCGTCATCGGAAACCGCGGCCGTCTTCAGCAGCTGTTTGTGAAGCTCGATGTGGCCGCGGAGCTGGTCCCACAAGGCGTCTTCCGAGCGCCCGAGTTTCTGAACGATGTTGCCTTGAATCACGCCGATTTTCGGCCCCGCCACCAGCTGCGGCGCGATGCGCTCGGTGCGCAGTTCGCCGTAGCACCACAGCCCGAAAATCAGCGCGACCGCCATGCTCAGAGCTCGCCAGGCGCTCAGCCGGCGCGCGTGGTCCATCGGCGCGCCATCGCTGAAGCCCGGAACGAGGCGGCGGAGTTTCTCGGGCAGAAGGATAGGCAGGGCGAAGACGAGGCAGGCATTGAAGGCGGCGATGATGAAGGAAAGTCCGTAGACGCCGAAGAGGTCGGCGCCTTGGCGCAGGTGCGGATCGTAGAGCAGCGTGTGTCCCAGCAGCAGCCACGGGAAGGCGAGGATGGGAACGATCGAGCGGACAATTTCGAGCAGCAGCCAGACGCAGCCGGTGCCGATCACCGCGATCACCGGTCCGTCGCGCGCGACGCGGCGGACGACGAGCAGACCGGCGATGTAGTAGAGGGACGTGTAGATCGAGAGCGCAAAGACGCCGGGGGCGGTGTCGTTCCAGAGAAAGCTGAAGCAGAGCAGCGTCCACGTCATCGCGAAGGCCGCGGAGAAGAGGACCGCGCGCTTGATGCTCTGTTGCGCCGCGACGAGGGCGAGCATCGGCGCAAGAATGAACCAGATCGGACCGGAACCTTCGTAGTCGCGGAACGGGATGGCGATCACCGCGCCGCAGAGCACGGAAACGACGAGGCTCAGCGCGAGGGACGTTCGCGGGGGTTGAGGAGTGTTGGGCTGCGGGTCTGGCATGGGGGATCGTGATTCACTTCCGACTTCGTTATCGTGGCCGATCTTACGAGCGCTCTTCCCAGATCTGGACGAGATGGACGACCGTCTCGGCGGCTTTGCACATATCCTGCAGACTGACCCACTCTCGCGGGCTGTGGACGTAGTGGAAGCCGGTGAAGATATTGGGCGTCGGCAGGCCGCGTTCGGTCAGACGCGAGCCGTCGGTGCCGCCGCGGATGGCGTCGGAAAACGGTTTGAGGCCCGTGCGCTTCACGGCGTCGAGAGCGTATTCGACGGGGCGGAAATCCTTTTCGAGCCAGTAGCGCATGTTGCGGTACTGCTTGCCGAATTCGACGTCGACCTTGGCGCGCGGTTCGGCGGCGCGGATCTTTGCCGCGGCGATTTCGACCAGTTCGCGCTTGGCGGCCAGCCCCCCGAGTTCGAAGTCGCGGAGGATCAGGCGGATTTCCACGGCTTCCGGCGAGCCGGAGATCTCCACGGGATGGGCGAAGCCTTCGCGGCCGCTGGTGCATTCCGGTGAGATCTCGCGCGGCAGGGCGGCGACGAAATCCGCGGCGAGGCGGATGGCGTTGACCATCACGTTTTTGGCCCAGCCGGGATGCGCGGCGACGCCGGTAATCTTCACCACGGCGCGGTCGGCGCTGAAGGATTCGTAATCGACTTCGCCCAGTTCTTCGGCGTCGAGCGTGTAGGCGAAATTCGTGTTGAACTCTTCGAGCGAGAGTTTCTCCGTGCCGCGGCCGATCTCTTCGTCGGGATTGAAGCAGACGCGCACGGGGCCGTGAATGATTTCGGGATGAAGGACCAGGTGCCGGATCGCGGCCATGACGATCACGACGCCGGCCTTGTCGTCGGCGCCGAGGAGCGTTTTGCCGGAGGCGGTGATCAGGTCTTCGCCGAGTTTCTCTTTCAGCAGCGGCGTGTCGTCGGGGCTGATCGACTGGGTGGGATCGTCGGGCAGCACGATCTTCTGACCGGCGTACTTCCGGTGCACGATCGGCTTGGCCAGGCCGGAGCAGCCTTCGGCGGTGTCGACGTGCCCCATGAAGGCGATGCGCGGCACGTCCTTCTTGGGTGAGTTCGAAGGCAGCGTGGCGAGGACGTATCCGAACTCGGTGACGCGCACGTCGGCGATGCCGAGCGCCTTGAGTTCCGTCTCAAGTTTACGGATCAGCACCCACTGCTTCTCTGTGCTGGGCGTGGTGGTGGAGTGGGAATCGCTCTGCGTATCCAGGCTGACGTAGCTCAGGAAGCGCTGGAGGAGATCTTCGGAGTCGATGGTGATAGGCATGGGTTTAGATTTACCACAGGGTATTGGGTGAAGGGAATTGCCGATTCGAACGGCATTGCGGATTTCGGATTGCGGATTGCGGATTAGGTTGGCGGGTTTGAGACTCCCCGATGGTTGGAACCAAGGTGCAATGTTACGGAATGTTACCAAATGTTACAGGGCGGGGGCCTCCTTTCTTGGGTGCACAGTGAGCGGCTTGGGGTGCATGTAACGGCGTACGACGGGTGGGGTGTTCATGGGGGTTGAGGCCTTGGGTGGAGAGACGGCATTGAGACGGGTATCGCATATTTTCCTATAGTATATAAGCGGTCATTGAACGCGAAAGTCAAGTGTTTTCTGGTGATTTAGTAAAAAAGATTTTATAATACATGACGTGCAGAAAATGTGCCGGGTAGTGGTACGGCACGACCTCGTCTTTTGCGTTCTGTGGGGCTGTGGATGTGTGGGCGGTCATTTGGGCTTCTCGATCGGGAGGGTGTGTTAGAGCGGTTTACAGGCTGCTACAGCGCAAATTTGAGGCGTGCCGAAGGTCGGCGTGAAGTTTCCGGCATGAGTACGGACGAACGGCATCTAAAACGAGGATTGTCGATTTCTCTATCATATCTATGCGGTCGAGAAGTGAAAAAAAAGTGTTTTCTGTAAATTTAGTAAAAAAGATTTTATAATACATAACGTGCAGTAGCGCACTACTCGCGTGCGCGCTTGCGCGCTGACGCGCGAGGGGTCAGGGGCCAGGGGCAGAGTAGACGAGCAACGGGCGAGTAGACTATAAGGATTATAGCGCGCGATCCAGGCGGTTCGGTTCGGACCGCGTGCAGGTTCTGAAATAGTGCGGTTGGCCGGTACCGCCATGTCGCTCTTTCAGAGCTTTTGAATATCGCGCGCGACATTTCCAGGGGCGTTGCCCCTGGCTTTCGCATTTCAGCCCGTTGGGCTGAGTACCGTGCGGCAACTAAGTTGTCCCTTCAGGACAATTTTGAATCGTCGCGCATTTTTTCCAGGGCGGCGGAGCCCGGACGCATTCGCGTCCGTGCTCCTTGCCCTTCGCTGCCGAAAACGGACCCCGTTGGGGTCGGGGCGGAGGAATGAGACGTATTTGTTTGTGGCGACGCGCAACGCATGCGTCTGAAAACGGCTTCAGACGCATGGCACCCAACGACCGGAGCAAGACGAGAGCGGTGGGGTTGAACCATGCCACCCGCCATTTCAGCCCGTTGGGCTGAGTACCGTGCGGCAACTAGGTTGTCCCTTCAGGACAATTTTGAATCGTCGCGCATTTTTTCCAGGGCGGCGGAGCCCGGACGCATTCGCGTCCGTGCTCCTTTGCCCTTCGCTGACGAAAACGGACCCCGTTGGGGTCGGGGCGGAGGAATGAGACGTATTTGTTTGTGGCGACGCGCAACGCATGCGTCTGAAAACGGCCTCAGACGCATGGCACCCAACGACCGGAGCAAGAGACGAGCGCGGTGGGGTTTGAATCATGCCACGCGCCTGAGCAATTCGCTATGGCACCCAACGACCGCTGTCGCGGTTGAGCCAGTGGCACGAATTTCATCGCGATCCGTGCAACACGGATGGACACGGACGCTTGCGAGTTCGCACTGGTGGCTTAACGGCCAGCCACCAGTGGCACACACTCACGTTCCCGATTGCAAGAGGCGCTTGACTGTCCAAATTGCAATCGCCGTGTCATTTCCCATACGTCTAAATGGCAGGCATCTGCATGCGGCTATGATTTATGGCGTGTTTAATTAAGAGTAGTAACCACGGATTACCCATCGCTCGTCACGTCCGGGGAAATTAGTTTCCTTGGCGCGCTTGCGGTTCTGTGGTGGTCAGCACCAGCTTCGCGCCTTTGCCGTCTTGTTCGCGGCTGTAGAAGTCGGCGAGCATGTTGCGGTCGCGGTTGAAGAGGATCAGGCCTTTGCAGTGGGCATCGGTGGCGACGTGGGCGAGGAATTTGGCGTGCAGGTCGAAGGATACTTCCTTGTCTTCTTCCGAGGCTTTGACGGTCAGCGTGTGGGCGTTCAGCGGGGTTTTGATGGTGTCGGCGGCGGTGTCGTAGAAGAGGTCGCGCAGGTTGGCGACTTCCTTGCCATCGGCGCTGGTCCAGGGCTTGGTTTCGAATTGCGCGGCGAGGAACGTGGGTTCGCCTTTGACGGCTTTGGCGGCGTTCTTGTCGCCTTCGATCCAATCGGAGTCGGTGTCGAGCGCGGCGAGTTCGACTTTCGCGCTGGAGCCGTGATGGAGCCCGCGGCTGACGAGGACGAGTTTGGCGGCGATAGTCTTGTCCTTGTTCTTCTCGAGAAACGCAGCGAGCGCGGCGCGGTCGACGTCGAGAAGTGTGACTTCGGCGGCGTTCTGCTTGATGTTGCTGGTGCGCAGCCGCGGGGAAGCTCCGCCGTTGAAGTCGGCTTCGTCGCGGTGGCAGGTGACGCGCACATCCTTTGTCGCGGGAAGTGTGAACGCGCCCGGATCGGATTCGGCAGCGGCCGAGACCACCACCGAAAGTACGGCGGCCAGCAAGGCAATGCTCAGGATCGTTCGCATACGTCGACTTTCCTTATGAAATCAGTTGCCGGCCTTGCCGGCTGGATCGATGAACAGGCCGCTGGCCTGCGCGACGGTGCCTTCGGCTTGGATCGTGCTGGAGAGGCGCACGATCACCTGCCCCTTGATGTTCCAGACGAGGTACTTGCCCTGGATGAAATCCTTGACCGGTAGTGAATGGAGGACGTCCCGGGTGTCGGCGTCGATGACTTCGACCAGCAGTTCGCACTGCTTGCCCCAGGCCATGCAATAGAGCGCGACCTGGTGTTCCTTGCCGTCGGTGAAGTCGATGTTGATGTCGAACTGCTCGGGCGCGACCCAGGAGGTCACGGTGCGATCCTTGGCTTCGCCGGTTTTCTGCGCGTAACGGTCTTCGGCGGCGTTGGGCGCCCAGGGGATGGCGTCGGTCTTGTTGACCAGTTCGACGGTGGCACACTTGGGGGCTTGCGTCACACCCTTGTCGCCAGCGATCAGCGCGCCTTCGGTGCCGTAGACGCCTTTCCACGTGCCGCGCGTGGATTCGTCGAGCTTGACGAACGTGGCGGAGGCGCGCTGCGGTTCGGCGGCGGTGGCGGTGAGTTTTTCGCGGCGGGGTTCGCCTTTTTCGACGGGATAGGCGCTGTAGGAGATCGTAATTGCGTCGCCGACTTTCCAGGTCTTGTCGGTGATCAGGCTGACGGAATGGCCCTGCGCATCGAGATCGACTTTGGTGACTTTGGCGCCGGCGACCTCGAATGCTTCAGGTTTGCTCCAGCGGCCGTCCTGTTGCAGCGGCTGCGCGCTGGTCAGCTTGATGGTGTTGTCGAAACACTTCTGGAATTTCAGCGCGCGGGATTCGTTCCACGTCAGCGCGGGGGAGGGCAGACCGTTTTTGCCGGTGAGCGCGCCGGCGGGCGCGGAGATGGTGAAGGGCAGCGCGGCGTCTTTGACGTCGACGATCAGCGCGTCGCCGTCGATGCGTGCGCTCGCGGGTTTGGCGCTGCCATCAGCAGCGGTGATTTGAATGGCGGCGATGTCCTTGGCGCTCAGCCCGCCGCCGGTCTGTTTGAAGTTGAACGTGACGGTGTCCTTCGCGGCGGCAACGTTATCCGTGTACACGCCGTGTTCCTGCAGATCGTAGCACACGATGCCGTCGAGGAGGCGGAGGTAAAGTTTGCCGTTGGCGACGGCGGGGGCGGTCATCATGCACATCTTCGGGTTGAAGACGCCCAGCTCCGTGTACTTTTCCGGCGTGGCTTTGATCATGGAAAGCGAGTAGGTGAGGTCGCCGAAGTTCTTGGTCAACTGGTGGCATTCGCCGAGTGGCGTCAAGATTTTTCCGTCGGCGAGCACCGACGACGAACATTCCGCCACGCCGCCGCCGATGCTTTTCTTCCAATTGTATTCGCCGGTTTTCAGATCGACGCAGTGGTACGCGCCGCTGGGCATGTAGAGGTGGTCCTGGTAGACGTGGCCGGCGCTGCCGGGGACGAGTTTTTTCCAGAGCTTCTCCGCGCCGGTGGGCGTGAGCTTGTAGGCGACGGTGCCGCTGCCTCCGTACATGGGCGGCGCGATGAGGATATCGTTGTGCAGGTTGGTGATGACGCCGATGGGGCTTTTCTGCTTCCACTGTGATTGGCCGGTTTCCAGATCCAGCAGGCAGTAGGAACTGGTGGCTTCTTCGCGATAATCGGTGGTGACGACGTAGTTTTTTCCTCCGGACGCCAGCAGCAGTGGAGAGGTGTAGCGCGCGGTCCATTCGTACTTCTTGTGCTTGCCGTCCCAGAACGGATTTTTCCAGCGTTCCGTCCCGGTCTCCGCGTCGTAGGCGACGCCGACGTTGTAGACAACGCCGTTGCTCACCAAAGGTGAGGCGTGTTCGGGCGGGCCTTTCGCTTGCCAGACCGTCGAGCCGTCTTTGGCGTTAAGGCAGTAGAGCCCCATCAAGCCTGCGACGTAGAGCTTGTTTTTGTAGAACGCGGGCGTGGAGCACGAGCCGGTCGTGACAGCTCCGAAGTCGGCGGCGCCGAAGCACCACCACTGGACGCCGGGATCTTTCAGCACGGCGACGTCGACCGGGAAGGTTTTGTGCCAGAGTTCCTTGCCGGTTGCGGCGTCCAGGCAGTAGACGGTATCGGTGATGGTGACGGCGCGGAGAAACGCGCGTTCGACGAACCAGCCCAGGTTGAGCTTCTCGAGCGCGTGGCCCCACTGCCGGTACGACGGCAGCACGGTGTCGCGCATGGCATTTAATTTGGTCAACTGGTCCCACGAGAGGCCGTTGGGCACGCCCCATTTGTTGCGGGGCAGGTCGATGAGCAGGCGCTTCTTGATGTAGTCGCCGTACTGTTTCGCCTCCTCGGGTTTGAGCGTCGCGATGAAATTCTTGATGTACGTGTCGACGTCCGGCTTCTTGGCGAGGAAGGCATCCATTTCGGCGGGTTTGTTTGCGAGCTCCGGGTTGAGCCAGTCCCAGCCGGCGGTACTGGGGCGATCCTTGTCCGACCACGCGGCTTCGATTTTCTTCGCCAGATCGTCGGGGAGATTCGCCAGCCAGCCGGAGTCGGCGAGGAGTTCGGGCGTGATCATCTGGTACGGCTTGCCACCGTTGGCGGGAAACTTTGCGCTGGCGTAGAGGTAGACTTTGCCGTCGGCGACGATGGGACTGCCGGTGCCGCCTTCCTGGCAGCCGGGAATCCAATCGCTTTTCCAGAGCAGCGGTGGACCTTCCTTGGGCCAGGTGTCGAGGAGCTTGGGACTGGCGGGCGCGATGCCGTCGCGATTGGGACCGCGCCATTGCGGCCAGTCGGTGGCGGCCTGAGTTGGTGTGTCGGATTCTGCCCAGGTTGTGGCGCAGAGGAGGGCGCTAAGGGCAACCAATACCACCGTGGTTGGGATCGACTTTGCCATGGTCGAAAGTACCTCGAATGCGAGCACCGTGTAACTAAACGTTGTACTTAGTACTCCACTGCAGGGCGGATGTCGGTAAAAATCTGGAGACCTTACGGGCGAGTGTCCGGTAGGGAGATGTAAATGGCAATAGGAATCGGATGTTACGCAGGCGTACCAAATGCGAGAATTTTGACATTGGAGTGGCGTATGAGCGACGACCCCGAAGCGCACGCAACCGAGAGTTCAGCGGATTCAAAACTCGAGCGGTTCAACTTTCGCCTGAGCACGGTGATCGCCATCATGCTGATCTGCGGACTGTTGATGCCGTTGGTCGTGAGGCGATTTGAGGAATCCAACCGTGAAGGATGGCGCATGTTCTTCATCTGCATTTATCTGGGCGTGATCTTGTTCGCGGTCTGGCGGTGGATTGTCGGGATGAGCCGGGAAATTGACGAGAGTTGAGGACCGAACGTGGACGATTCCGAAAATAAGACGCGGCGCTTTTACCAGATTCATCTTAGCACGGCGTTGGTGCTGGTCGGAGTGGGCGGCACACTGTTGTTTCCGTTGGTGAATTATCTCAGGCCGATTTTGCGCGACGGCTTTGCCGGAAAGCTGGCGGCGCGCGGCGAGAATCTTCTCGTCGCGTTTGGATTTGTGTTGGTGCTGTGCGCAGGGCTGCTGGTGCTCCTTTATTATGTCGCGGAAGCGTGTGAGTATCTGATTGAGCGGCGAAAAAATCGCGGCTCTGATGAAGCTTGACATGTCCTGATTCGGAACGGAAAAAATTTTCCGACGTCGATGTTCTCCGCAGTACACGTGTTGAAAAAAATGCCGTGAGACCGGCGGCGGCGCGGTTCGGTCTCCTACCGTGAGACGGGTCGGTATGCGTCCTTTATATATTTATATAAAGTCAGTGCGCTGCATTTCTTACAGAAATTGCACTTTGGGTACATTACTTGCAGTCTCTATTGCAGGAGTGGCGGAAACTTCTGGATGCCACCCTAAAACGGGGACCTAAAAAATGCAGCTACTGCCGTTTGGCAATAACAGTCGTCGGACAGTGTCCCGAATCCTGAGACTCTGTCTCGTAATCTACACGTCGTGTTTCTGCACGGCAGCGATTGCCGCGCAAGCTCGCGTTACGCTCACGACGCCTGCCGGTGGAGAAATTTACGTCGTCGGTCAGTCTCAGGTTGTCCGCGTTTCGTCTCGAATCAAGATTCTCAATGTCACACTCAGCCGCGACGGCGGAAAAACGTTTTCGCCGTTGGGCACGATCAATAGTGGCGCAACAGAATTGTCGCAGCGCACGACCCTGTCGTGGCAGGTGGGACTGCCTGCCTCCAACACGTGCCTGATTCGCGTCTCCGACGGTGTGTTCACCGCCACGTCGGGAATGTTCTCGATCGGCACGCCGTCGGGTGGCGTGGGCACGGTGCAGCTTGCGGATAACGCGGTTACCTCGAACAAACTGGCGGACGGCGCGGTCACGACATCGACGATTGCCGACGGCGCGGTCACTGCGCTGAAGATTTCCAGCGGCCAATCGTCCCCCAACTTCGCGCTGCTGGCGGATGGAAGCGGCGGAGCGCTCTGGTCGGTGCTGCCTGCGTCCGAAAGTGTGGCTGCGAATTCCGGCGACAGCATTGTCGCGGCGATCAACAACGGCGCGACAGGTTCCACCATTAATATCAACCGGCTCAATCCCAACATTGCGCTGCGGAATTCCCCCAACACCTTCACCACGGGAACCCAGACCGTGCTGACCGGCAGCGACGCGACGGCCGGGCTGGTGGTCAAAGCCAACTCGGTCAATCAAACCGGCGACCTGCAACAGTGGCAGGATGCCGCGGGCGCGGTCAAGACGGCGATCAACGCTCAAGGCGCTTTGGTCGGAAGCGGTGCGGGATTGACTGGGTTGAACGGTTCGAACATCGCTACAGGCACGGTGCCGGTGGCGCGTCTTCCGCTCGCGGGGACGGCGCCTGCGACGGCAGGAATTGTTTACGCGGACAATTCGTCGATCTCAGTGGCGCCTGACGGAAAGATCAGTGCGGTGGCCGGCGGCGTGACGCTGAGCGGCGACGTCGGCGGCGCGGCGAACAACAATTCCATCGCGGCCGGCGCGGTTACCGGCGCGAAGATTGCCAACGGCACGATTACCGGTGGGAATCTCGCGAGCAACAGCAGCATCAGCACGACGGGTACGATTTCAGGGAGCGGCTCGGGACTAACGAACCTCACCGCGGCGAATTTGAGTGGCGCGGTGGCGGTTGCCAACGGCGGAACGGGAGCGACGACCGCTCCGGCGGCTCTGACCAATCTTGGCGTTGGAGTGGTGAGCGCCGAAAGCGCCGGTCGCGCGCTGGTCGCGACCGATGACGCCGCGACGTTGATTTGCACCGCGTCCCCGTCCTTTACGGTGAACACGGGTATGCCGAACGGATTTGGTCTGGCGTCGAAAGGTTCGTGTGCGTTTGTCGCAGGCGCGGGCGCCACGGTTAACGATGTTCGCGTCAGCGGCCAGGTCAATCCGTGGTGTGCGCTGGTTCAGACTGGCGTCGACACATACGACGTGGTCGGGGGAAAACCGTGATCATGGAAATCAAGGTCCTCCTCCTGGCCGTCGCGCTGCTCGCAGGGCTTCCCACTGAGCCGCAGCCGTTGAACGGTGTCAAGCCGAACGAACTGGCGGCGATTCTGCAGGCGGCGAATCCGGCGAAGCCGTTGACGCTGACGGTCGACACAACCAAACCCGGATCGGCCGCGAATACGTTCGTGCTGCCGCTCAATGGAGGCTACACCGGCGTGTATGCACAGAACGTAGGCACGGCCGTGGTAACGGGCACCAATCTCGCGTACTCGCCGACCTATGCATTTACGTACGATTGCAGCGTGGATTGGGGCGATGGCGCGGTTCAAATCGTGAACAACGCGGTCGCGGGGTTTCCCAACGTCACGCACGTTTACGCGGCCGGCGGCGCTTACACGGTCAAGATCACCGAACGTTCGCCCAATGGATTTCCGACGCTGAACTTCAACGGCGGCGGAGATTGCAAGAAGGTGTTGTCCTTAACGCAGTGGGGCACGAACGTGTGGGTCTCGATGAGCCAGTCGTTTTACGGCTGCTCAAACATGACGATGCCGGCGACGGATTTGCCGCTGACGCGGGGCGTGACGGACTTTCAAGGCGCGTTTCGCGCGTGTTCGGCGCTGACGAGTTTTCC
Organism: Planctomycetota bacterium; assembly: GCA_038227875.1. Classification (GTDB taxonomy): domain Bacteria; phylum Planctomycetota; class SZUA-567; order H5-PLA8; family H5-PLA8; genus JBBRPR01. Next base: position 60,265 of record JBBRPR010000037.1, on the reverse strand, counting down.
GGCGATCGATACGTCGTCGGCCATCATTTTTATGGACACGTGGGCTCAGTGCACGGGACTGACGAGCTTTCCGGCATTGAATACGGCCAACGTTCAGTCGTTCTGGGAAACGTGGTACAGCAATACGGCGCTGACCAGTTTTCCTCTGATCAATACCAGCAAGGGTTTGACGTTTCATTCGTGCTGGAATTCGTGTCCGCATCTGACGGGAGTTTTTCCCGCTCTGGATTTCAGCAAGGGCACGGATTTTCAATACGCGTGGGTCGGCGATAATTTGTTGACGACTTTTGCGTCGACGGATTTTTCGTCCGCGGTCATTTTCGGCGCGGCCTGGTCGGTCTGTTCGGGCCTGACCAGTTTTCCTGCGATTACCTGTCCGAACGTGGTCGACTTTCAGGCCGACGGATCGGGACTGGGAGCATGGCAGGGCTGTACGGGTCTCACCACTTTCCCGGCGCTGAACGTGCCCCTCGGCGTGCGGTTCAACAATGCCTGGAGCGGGTGCACGGGCCTGACAAGTTTTGGCACGCTCACGGCCAACACCAACGCCAGCACTTTCGTCGCGACCTGGCAGAACTGCACGGCGCTGACCAGTTTCCCGGCCGGCAGCACGCTCAGCGGTGGCACCAATTTCAGCGGCACCTGGCAGAACTGCACGCATCTGACGAGCTTCCCGGCGCTGAATTTGAGCGCGGGAACAATCTTCAGCAGTGCCTGGCAGGGCTGCAACCTGATGACCAGCTTCGGGGCGGTCAGCACGAGCAGCGGGCAGAATTTCACCAGCGCGTGGAACGGTTGCACCGGCTTGACTAATTACAATTTCCCAACGATGGACATGCATGACATGACCGTCGGCACGACCTGCTTTAACGGCTGGAAAATGTCCACGACGGCCTACGATGCGATGCTCAATCAGCTCGCGAACGGTGCGGGCGCCATCGCAGCGAACACGCATACCAGCGTCACGTTCCACGGCGGCACGGCCACGTATGATGCTTCAGCCATCGCCGCGCACACGCTGCTTACGAATACCACGGGCAACGGCGGGCGCGCCTGGACTATTACCGACGGCGGAACCGGGACCCTGGCGCTCAAACTGACGGTGACTTCCGGCGTCGGCATGTCGTTCACGCTCCCGCTCGACGGAGTTTCGACCTACAACGCCTGGGTTAATTGGGGCGATACCGCAAACTGGCAGGCGATCACCAGCAATTCGCCAATCGCGCACAGCTATCCGGCGAATGCCACGTACACCGTCCAAGTTCTGGAAAACGCGGTCGGCGGCTTCCCCACGATGAAGTTCAACAATGGCGGCAGCAAGACTCAGGTGACCGCGATCGCGCAGTGGGGCGTCAATACGTGGAGCACGTTCAACTCCGCGTTCTACGGCTGCACTGCGTTGAAGATCACCGCCACCGACAGCGCCACCGCCGCGACCTCTGCGGTCAGGGATTGGACCTCGGCCTTCCAGGGTTGCACGGCGCTGACGCCGATGACCGTCATCAACACCAGCGGCGGCACAGACTTTACCAACGCATGGAATGGCTGCACCGGGTTGACGGCGTTCCCGAGTCTGACCATGACCGCCGGCCAGAATTTTACGTCGACGTGGAGCGGCTGTAACCACCTGACGACTTTTCCCGCGCTGAATCTGAGCGTGGGAACCAACTTCAGTTCAGCGTGGCTCAATTGCACGGCCCTGACCAGTTTCAACGCCGTGCTGACGGGTGCTGGAACCAATTTCACCAGTACGTGGAGCGGTTGCACAGGACTCAACGCGTACAACTTCCCCGCGCTGGACATGCACGCCATGACCAACGGAACGAATTGTTTCAATGGGTGGAAGATGTCCACGTCCGCATACGATGCGATCCTCAATCAGCTCGCCAACGGTGCGGGCGCGATCGCGGCCAACACGAACACGACGGTCACCTTCAGCGGCGGCACGAGCACCTACGACGACACCGCTTACGTAGGGCGCAACACCACGCTGGTGACGGGACGCAGCTGGACGATCACCGATGGCGGCGTGATCGCGCCTACCGTGACCGGCATCGCGCCGGCGCTCGGCACGCATCTGGGCGGGACGTCCGTGACCCTCACGGGCACGAATTTTCTCGGCGCGACGTCAGCGAAAATTGGCGGCGTGGCGGTGACGTCTCTCGTAGTGGTCAACTCCACCACGATCACGTGCGTCACCGGAGCTCACGCCATTGGTGCGGTGAATGTTACGGTCACCACGGCCGGTGGAACGGGAACTTCCGCCAGCAACATCTACACGTACAATTAGCGCACTTCGCTAATTGCGCGTCAGCTTCACTGATGACTTCGAGTTGCGGCCGGCTTTGACGGAGACCACCGCACTGGGCTTGGTGTGGGTGATCTCGCGGCCCTGTTCGGTGGTGATCCGCACGTAAACCGTCAGCGTGGCCAGATTACTGGACGTTAGATTCAAGCCGGAGGCGGTCAGGTCGTCCTTGATGCTCGTGTTGTTCTTCGAGAACGAGAGCGTGTAGGTCTGTGGATCGAAGCCGCGCTTGTTCAAAAGCTTCAGCGAGAACTTGGGGAAGCCGACGACCTTATTGCCGCTGGAATTGAGCGTGTTGGAGAAGACCACACCGCCGGGCTGGCCGCCGCTTACACCGATATCAACCATGGCGCTGCCAAGCGGTACGTCGGTGGGAAGGATGAATTCCGCGCGGATTTTCACACTGTCTTTCGAGCCGCCGTTGAGCGTAAAGGACAGTTGGCGCAGGACGAGATTGTTGTCGGAGATGTCGTCGCCGCCGGTGCCGACGATGATTGTCTGCGTCGCGGTGCCGGTCGCGCCGAGATCGTCGGTGACTGTAAGCGTCGCGGTGTACGTGCCGTTGGCCAGGTAGATGTGCGTGGTGTCCACGACGCTCTGGTCCGACGAGAACGTGAACGACTGGCCGTCGCCGAAAGTGATCACGCGCTGGGTGAGCGAGCCATCGAGATCCGTCGACGCGCCGATGTTGAAGCTGACCGTCAGCGGGGGCGGGCCGGACGTCGGCGACGCGGAGAGTGCCGCGGAGGGCGGTTGATTGATGTAGGTGAACGCCTTGGCGAGGGTGAGTTGCGTGTTGATACCCGTGCCGGTGACGACGACGTCGACGGCGCCCTGTGCGTGCGCCGGAGTGGTGCAGCTGATGCTGATCGTGGAATTCACGACGATGTTCGAGGCCAGGATGCCATCGAAGAAGACTTGGGCATCCGCCGGTAGATTGACGCCGTTGACGGTGACCGCGGTGCCGCCCTTGAACGTACCCTTCGACGGCGAGACAGACGTGATGCGCGGGACACGCGGGGTAAATGTGAAAATCTTGCGTGGGATGGCGGGCGTCGACGACCCGGCATCGAGCAGGTAGATGACGCCCGTCGAGGGATCGATGGTCATGCCGGCCGTGTTCCCGCTGAAGCCCAGCGAAACGTCGAGCCCATCGAGATTGATGATGCTGTTGAGGGAGCCATCGGAGAGATTGAAAGAACTGATGCGGTGGCGCGTGTCGGTGTTTACAGCCGGATTGGAATCGAGCGTGCGCTGAATCGTCAGATACGTGACGTTGTTGGGATCGTAAACGATGAAGGGTGCCGTGGAATTGTGGAGGTTGGGATTGATCGTGGCTTGAACGGTGGAGTTGGAAACGCGGGTGATCGTGAACAGATGTTCGTCGGTGGTGGCGGTGGTGGCGGTGGTCGGCCCGTCGGTGCGCAGGCCCATGAAGAAATTGTCGACGATGCAGACGTCCTGCGAGAGTTCATTGACCGGGATGGGCGTGGCGTAGGTCGTATACGGAGTCAGCGGTGAAAGGGTGGTGGAGTTGATGAACTGCGCGTTCAGATCCATCACCGTGGCGTCGATGCGGTCGTAGCTGTTGATGTTGAAATTATTGAGACTCTGCTGCTGCAGAATGTAAAAGCGCTGCGCGTTGATATCATAGTCGCCGCGCAGATTCTGGTCGGTGGGAAGCATCAGGTAGCGGTTGCCGCTGATGTCCTGATAAAAAATGAGGTCGTTGGTGCCGAAAAGGGGGACTTTGACATCCGGGGTGAGGAACGTGACGTCGTAGACTTTCCCCTGAAAAGCGACCGCCTGCGTGGCCGCGGCAAACGCGGACCGGCCGACGGCGGAAAGGCAGAGCAGTAGAGCGGCGTAAAGGGCGGCACGGCGGACGGTCATACGAACGGCTCTCCCCAGACAAAACGTGACTCGAAGCATATTCGCTTCAACCGCTTAGTGCCATGTCAGGTCATCGCGGGTTACCGTGCAGTGTGTAGTCCGGGCGGCCCGCTTGGAGGAGCCCCCCAGAGGCGAAATTACTCCCGCAGGAGTTTCAGCAGCAGCGCTTTGACTTCCGTCACGGGGAGATGCTCTGGCAGCGGGACGTTTTTGCGGGAGAGCATCAGCAGCGGGCCCTGGTCGGTATGATCGGTGAGGCGGCCGTGGCTGCCGCGGATCAGCGACGAATCGAAGGGGATGAAATCCATGATCGTCGCGCGGAAGCCGAGCTTGCGTTTGCCCAAGCGCCACAGGATGCGCGGGATGACCAGATGCGCTTTCGGGTCGAGAAACAGTTCGACCGGGTCGTAGCCGGGCTTGTTGTGGATGTCGACTTCGTGCGCCCACGGCGGGCATTTGGCGTCATCTTCCCAATAATAATAGGTGAACCATTTGTCCGCGGCGCTGATCGCGATCAGTTCTCCCGAACGGGGATGATCGATGCCGAGTTCGCGAATGCCGGCCGCATCAAGGACGCGTTCGATGCCCGGCGTTTTCTGGAGCAGCGCTTTGACGGCGGAGAGATCGGCGGGATCTTTGACGTACACATGCGCGGCCTGATGATCGCTGACGGCAAACGCGCGGCAGGCACCGCAGTCGAGCAGCTCCCACGTCGCTTGCTGCTGGACTTTCAAGAAACCGGCGCGGCGCAGCACGCGGTTGATGTCGATCGCGCCGTCGACTTGCGTCATGCCGTATTCGCTCAGGACCGCGATGTCCTGGCCGCGCGCGCGGGCGGCGTCGATCAGTTTTCCGGCGACGAGATCGATTGCTTCCAGATCGTCGGCGATGCTCGGATCATCCGGGCCGACGCGCTGCAGGTTGTAGTCGAGGTGCGGCAGGTAGACGAGCGTGAGCCCCGGCGCGTAGCGTCGCTGCACGGATTCGGCGCAGCGGGCGATCCACTCGCTGGAACCCAAGCCCGCATCGGGGCCCCAGAATTTGAAGAGCGGGAAGCGGCTGAGTTCGTCGTCGAGTTGCAATGCAAGTTCCGGCGGCTGCGTGTAGGTGAGCGAAATCAGCGAGCCATCGGCCAGATGCGCCGGGCGCGGCGTGACGGCGATGTCGTTGGTGGAATACATATTGTACCACCAGAACAACTGTGCCGATTTGAAATCGCCGCCGCTCTGTTTACGTGCTGCGTCCCAGAGTTTCTCACCATTAACGAGCGCGTTGGATTGCTTCCAGAAATGGATTTCGGCGAGTTCTCGAAAGTACCAGCCGTTGGCGACGATACCGTGCTCACGCGGCAGCAGCCCCGTGAGGATGCTGGCCTGCGCTGTGCAGGTGACAGCCGGGAAGACCGTGCCGAGCGTGCACGAGCTGCCCTCGCTGCCGAACGTGACGAGATTCTTCGCGCGTTGCGGGAAACGGTTGAGCAACTCGCGCGTCAGGCCGACGACGTTGAGGACGAGCAGGCTCTTGGCTTTTGGCTCTTGGCTCTTGGGATTCATGCGGTCAGTGCGTCGCTCATTCTCGAAGGGTGGCCCAGCCCCTCGGGCCGGGTCGCTTGCGACAAGAAGTTCCAGGACAATCTTGGAATTCGCCGTACGAGATCGATTGTCCTGACTGCACTGAAGTCGCATGTACTCTCGGCATAGGTGCGTCTGTCCCGGAGCTTCTTGTTGCTAACGCAACCCGGCCCGAGGGGCCGGGCCACCCTTCGCGGGTATTGCTACGAGCCAAGACCTGACTCCAGCACCGCTTTCGCCCACTGCAGCTCTTTGACGATTCCCGCGTGGACGTCAACTCCGGCGCCGCCGACGACGGACTTTGCGCCGGCGTTGCCTTTTTCGGCGAGGCCGGCGAGTACGTTCCACGTGTACGTTTCGGCGATGAAGTTGTCGGTCAGCTTATGCTTCAGCGCGTAACGGACGGCCGGAGCGACGGATTGTACGGTCGTCGACAGGCCTCCGCCGAGATCGCCTTCGATGAACAACGGCACATGGAAATGGCAGCGAAGCTCGGCGAAGTCTTCGAGCGATTTTCCTTTCGACCGTTTCGGATTCCAGAGGTCGGGGAGATCGGAGTAGCGGACGAACGAGCCGTCGTTCAGCTTTGCCACGACTTGATGAAGGTAGCGCGGTTCGTCGAGCGATTTCAGGCGCGCCCAGCCATCAGCGTTGCGCGCGGGTTGCTTGAGTTGCAGCGCGGCGCTGAGATGCAGACCGCTGAGCGTGATCCCGGCGGCGGCGAGCTGCTTCAGGTCGTCCTCCGGGTCTTCGAATTCGACGGCCTGATGGCAGAGGTCCAGGTTGATGGTGACGAAACGCCGCGCGATCTCCTCGGCTTGCGTGCGCGTGACGCCCAGTTGCTTCGGGAACTTTTCGCGTGCGTCGGCGAGAATGAATTTGAAGTACGTGATGAACTTGGAGCAGGTTTCGCCGAGCGTCATCGGTTCGGGTTCGAATCCCAGCTGCACGGTCCGGCCTGTCAGGCGTTCGAGGCGCAGGAGTTCACGGACGCATTCGGTGATGAAATGCGCGCACTGCATCTGCACGTCTTCGCTTTCCGGATAGAGGCCCGTGAATACGCCGGACGGCACGCTGATCGCCGCGACTTTGCGGTCGACGCCTTTGCGCGCCATGAAGTGCGTCATCGCCTTGGCAATTTTCAGCGAGTACAACGCGCGGCCGCCATCGGTCCACGGCGGCGAGTACACCTGCTCCTTGACGCGCGGGGCATGAAAATCGCGGATCGGGAAAGCGTTGATCGAGACGACGTCGAGTTTCAGCGCGTCGAGTTCGTTCAGGAATTGCTGGCAGGCGGGCGACGGCGCCGCCGACAAAATTTCATCGGAGACGAACGAATTGCTGGGCAACGCGGCGTGGGCGAGCAGTTCGTCGACCTGCTTGATGCCGACGCGCAGGTTCACCGCGGCGACCGAGTCGCCGAAAGCGCCGCGCGAAATCGGAGCGACATGTTCGCGCAGGCTGCGCATGAGGTCGTCGAGCGATTCGGCGGGATGGACGTTGGTCGAGTACGAAAGAGACATGGCGCGGTTCCCGTTTGCAGTGATGCGTCGATTATCGTCAAGAATGGCAATCGTGGCAACGTGCAATATTCATACCAGCGTGCCACGTGGGTCGGCTTTTTGTTGGGTCGCTAACAATGTGGGAAAAATGGGCAGAGGGAGTGGGGGAAGTGTACGGGGCGACCGGGAATCGGGGAATCGTTACTCCGTGCGAGAGACGGGCTGCAATGGCGGGGGGTTCGGCACGGTTGAGCGAAGATCTCCGTGGCGTTCGGAAGTTCGCGCATCCGTAGCGCCGACGGACGTCTGCGATTCAATTAACAAGCGCCGAGCGCGCTCGGCGAGCATGGCTTCGCGCAGGCAGGTTCGCTGGGCGTCGCCATGGAGACTCCGCAGCGGCAGCCAGATCATCCAGCCAAAGAAAAGATTGAATGGAAAGGCAACCATGCTGGGGAAGAGCATCAAGCCCAGAAGCATGTAGCCGATGCGCGGCCAGCGGCGGGTTTCGTCGATGATTTTCAAGCGGCGGAACACCCAGATTGCTCCGCCAGCCATGAACGCGGCGATGAACGTGGCGACCAGGCCGGTCATCAACACTTCTGTCAGGCGAATTTCGCGGGAGTAAGTCGTTTCAGCCAGCGCGAGGGCGATGGGGATGGCGACGACATTGCCGAGAATGTTCGCGGCGATCAGCGATTCCAGCAGGTCCCACGACGTCTGCATCGCTTCGACATAGAGCGTCCGCACGAAAACGACGGCGGTGATCAGCCAGGCGATGATCAGCAACGCCGGCATCAGACTGTCTCCTGTTTGGGAACTTCTGACTTGGGAAAAAACGTTTCTTCCAACTTCGCTCGGTTTTGGTCAATTTCCAGAATGTTGCGCTGGGTTTCGGCGTTGTTGTGGAGTGAAATCAACGGAATCCAAATGAACCATCCGCCGATCAGGTTGAACGGAATCGCCAGCAGGCTGGGGATGAAGAGCAGTCCCAGCAGAATATAGAACAGCCGGGTGGACGTGCGTTTCTCATGAAGCGCTGCGAGATTGCCAAACACCCAGGCCGCGCCATAGCTCATGCCACAAGCGGTGGCCACGGAAAGGACCACGATTGCGGCGATCTTTTCCGCGCCGACGTGAGCATTGATGCCCAGAGTAAGGGGCACGACCAGCACGTGGCCGAGGATCGCTGTGGCAAGAAGTGCTTCAAACAACGACCACTGAGTGCGCCGCGCTTCGGCATAGACCAGCCCGAGCAGGAGGACCATGAGCACGAGAACGATGGCGATTCCGTAGAACATGTGCGCGCTCCCAGCTGTAAATCAATTGCTGTACCGACGAGCGGCGGGGAGGTCACGGCTTATTGCGGATTTCGGATTTCGGATTGCGGATTTGCTTGGGGCGCGCTGCTTGAAATCATGAGTTTGAAGTGGGTTAGAGATACTACGTCGACTCAAAGAGCTCAATTCGGGGCGCCGCAGGGTCCATGGATTTTGCTTTGCGATATAGCTCTATCAACGTCCTCCAGATTAAGATATTCAACGGTGGAACAAAGATCAGCGGAATCGAAAAGAATCCCAGGACCATGTAACCGATTCGGACTGCCGGTCTTCTCTCGCCGATGGAATGCAGGCAGCGGAAAATCCACAGTGTTCCGTAAGCCATGGCCATGGCGAACGCACAACTTAACGCGCCGACAATCGCCATCGTGATCAGCCGCTTGTCGCGGTATTCTTGGTGGTACGCGATTGCCATGGGAATAATTACAACGTGCCCCAAGATGATCGACCCGACGAGTACATCCATGAGTGTCCACTTGGCTTTTTGCAGTTCACGCAAAAGCATCACGATCATGATTAGAGGCAAGGCAGAAAGCACCAGCACCGCTACAATCGCCGGATCCATTGGGGATACCTTTTACCGCGCCATTTTTCTCGGACCGATTCTTCTAACCACCGTTCGAGCGCCGCGTCACTCGCCGGGGATAGTTTCCGGCCGCTTCACGGATTCAATCAGTCCTTCCCACGGGCTGCTGGCGGTGGCGTAAAGTTTCTTCGGGATGCGGCCCGAGCGCGCGGCGTAATATCCCGCATCGCAGGCCTGGCCCATCGCTCGGGCCATCGCGACGGGGTCCTTGGCGTGGGCGATGCCCGTGTTGAGCAGCACGCCTTCCGCGCCCAGTTCCATCGCGATGCAGACGTCGCTGGCGGTGCCGACTCCGGCGTCGACGATCACGGGGACTTTGATCGTCTCCAAAATGATGCGGATGTTGTTGGGGTTGAGCACGCCTTGCCCGGAGCCAATCGGCGAGCCTGCGGGCATGACGCTGGTGACGCCGGCGTCTTCCAGGCGGCGGGCCATGATCGGGTCGTCGTTGGTGTAGCAGAGAACTTTGAAGCCGTCCTTGACCAGCACCTGCGTGGCTTCCAGCGTGCCGAGCGGATCGGGCAGCAGCGTTTTCTTGTCGGCGAGGACTTCGAGTTTCACCCAATCGACGCCGAGACCTTCGCGGGCGAGGCGCGCGGAGCGGATGGCATCGGCGGCGGTGAAACAGCCGGCCGTATTGGGCAGGATGATGTACTTCTTCGGGTCGATGTAATCGAGAATGCCTTCCGCGTTTTTCTGCCCCATCTCGACGCGGCGGACGGCGACGGTGACGACCTGGCAGCCGGAGGCATCGAGCGCCTGGCGCATGATCTCCAGCGACGGATATTTGCCCGTGCCGACGAGCAGCCGCGAACGGAGCGTGTAGGAGCCGAGCTTGAAAGACTTGACGGTGTTAAAGAGTTCGGACATGGGGACCTCGGGAACTGAGAGTTTTGAGTTTTCAGTTTTGAGTTTTAAGTTGCGTTGCGCTGGAGCGGCGATCAACTCAAAACCATCCGCATTTCATCTCGCACGGGATAGCGTAGCTGTTCAATTCAAAACTAAAAACTCACAACTAAAAACTAACCGTGCTCATCCGCCGCCGACGAAACTGACAATCTCCACCTTATCGCCCGGCTTCAGGCGGACGTCATTCCACTGTGACTTGACGACGAGTTCCTGGTTCACTTCGACAGCGACGCGTTTCTCCGCGAAGCCCAGTTGCTGCAGCAGGGATTGGACGGTGCTTTCGGGTTCCAGGGTCTGTTCTTTTGAATTTACCGAGATCGTCACGGCAGTAGCCTCTTCCAATTCCTACCCTTGGCACTATAACCGGGCGAGTGCCTGATTGCAGGGAAAGTGTGGGCCACGATTGAGGACAGTTTTGAGCGTTGAGTTTTTAGTTTTGAGTTCCGTGGGCCGCGATAGCGCACGCAACTCAAAACTCAAAACTCAAAATTCAAAACTGCAGTAAACCATGCTGCGATGGTCGATTCTGATCGTGACTCTGATCGCCTGGCTGGTCTGCATGCGTTTTGTGTACGTGAAATTCGGGCCGCAGGTTTCGCACAATATTGTCACGGCCAACACAGCGGCGCTGGATAATCTCTTCGACGACAATGGCGACGTCGCGATGAGCTGGGACGTGTACGTGCGCCCCTCTGAGATCAACGACAGCAACATTCTTCCGTTCTCCGGCATGGACACGAACCTGAACGGCAGCGCGCATCCCAAGAAGGATCCGCCGCCGCACGTGGAATGGAATGGCGTCGACGAAACCGGCCTGACACACGTCGGACGACTCGACACCAACATGAAGCGCAAGTTTACGCGCGTGGAACAAACGGCGAATTTGAATCTCGTCTTTCCTGAAGAGCTGCGCATTCCCGATCCGCTCCGCAAAATCCGCATGGAAAGTCGCGCCGACTTCAGCCTCGATCAAGGCTTGGAATACTGCAACGCAAAGTTGAGCGTCGGCGACATGCTGGACGCCTACGCGTTGGGATTGCGCAGCGGTTCGGAGATGTTCATCACCAAGGACGTGTCTTTCGATGGCAAGCAGGCATACCACGCCACCGACCGGCTGCCGGTGGGGGAACGCTCGGCGCCGATGGTGGACGTGACGCCGTTTCAGCGCAACAAGGACATCCAGGTGAAGTACAGCTGGGATCTGGTGCAGCTGGACTTGAGCAGCATCGACATGAGTTCGGCCGCCGAGCCGAAGTTGACGAGCATGAAGGTGACCTGCACGGGCAAGACGCAGATCAAACACCGCGGGAGCCTGGTGACGGTGTTCGAAGTGCGGAGCGAAGACGGTACCGCGCGCGCGTGGTATTCGGCCGACGGCGTGGTGTTGAAGCAGACGTACGTATTTCTGGGATTGTTCGACGTCTTCATCATCCGCAACGGAGGCAGCCGCGGTAAACCTGCTGTAAGTGATGGGGATGAAAGCGGAGAGAACTAGCAGTGCGGGATTCGGGAACCCCCAATCCCCAATCCCGATTTTCGTTTGCGCCTTGCACAGACGCGCGCTGCAATCTACCTTCTATCCACGATGATCGAAATCAGGAACCTGCGCAAAGTTTATCAAGAGAAGGTTGCGGTCCACGACCTGACGCTGAGCGTCAAAACCGGCGAGGTCTTCGCGTTTCTTGGACCCAACGGCGCGGGCAAAACCACCACGATCAAAATCCTCGCGGGACTGCTGCGGCCGACATCGGGGACCGCCAGCATCGGCGGCTACGATCTGGCCACGCAAGGCCTGCAGGCACGGACGCTGATGAGTTACGTGCCCGACGAACCGTACCTCTACGACAAGCTCACGGCATATGAATTCCTGCGCATGATCGGCGAACTCTACGGCATGCAGCGCGACAGAATCGAAGCGCGGATTGAAAAAGTCGTCGCGCGTTTTGAGCTCGGTGGTTTTCTGAATCAGCTCACGGAAAGCTACAGCCACGGCATGAAGCAGCGCACGGTCATCGCCGCGGCGCTGCTGCACGAGCCGCGACTGCTGGTCGTCGACGAACCGATGGTGGGGCTGGATCCCAAGAGCGCGCGCACGGTGAAGGACACATTCAAGTCGCTCTCGCGCGAAGAAGGCGTGACGATCTTCATGTCGACGCACACACTCTCGGTCGCCGAGGAGGTCTGCGACCGCGTCGGCATCCTCAACTTCGGAAATCTCGTGGCGCTCGGCACGCTGGAAGAAATGCGCCAGAAGCAGACAGAGCGTTCCGGCGAGGGACACCATCGCCTGGAAGATCTGTTCCTGGATCTGACGTCCTCGGATTCCGCCGAAAGCTGAGCGAACCTGGGTGTAAATTTACCCGCTGGTTAAATCCGGACACCTCGTATTAAATTTAATTCTGTCGCAGTATGTCTAACGCGGTGCCTTCGCGTCCAGAATCTCGCGGATGCGCAGGGCCAGCGCCGTCAGCGTGAAGGGCTTTTGCAGGTACGCGGACGCGTCGGGAGTCAGGCGGGCGATGTTCGCAGCATAGCCGGAGACGTAGAGCACGCGCAGAGTCGGTCGTTCCTGCGTGAGGATACGGGCGAGTTCCTCGCCGCCCATCCGCGGCATGATTACGTCGGATAACAAGAGGTGAATCGGACCCGCCACCCGCGCCACCCGCAGCGCTTGCTCGCCGTCTTCGGCTTCGAGCACGGTGTAGCCCAGCTGCCGCAGATGGACGGCGTTGATCGTACGTAATTGCGGTTCATCTTCGACCAGCAGCACCGTTTCGTTGCCGGTTGGCGGCGCATCCGGAAGTGGCGTGGCGGGCGCAGCTACCAGGCCTTCGGCGCGTGGCAAGTAGATGGAAAAAACCGTGCCCTTACCCAGGGAACTCTGCACGCGGATGTGGCCGCCGTTCTGCCGCACCACGCCATAACAGGTGGCCAGACCCAGCCCCGTGCCGCGGCCCACTTCCTTCGTGGTGAAGAACGGCTCGAACAGATGCTTCATCGTGTCGTCGGACATACCCGCGCCGGTATCGGCGATGGCCAGTTCGATGTGCGGACCGGCGGTGGCGCCTTCGTGCGTTTCAGCTTCGGCCGCGGTGACGTCAACGTTACGGGTGCGGAGTTCCAGCGCGCCACCGGCAGGCATGGCGTCGCGGGCGTTAACGGCGAGGTTCATGATCAGCTGTTCGATCTGGGTGGGATCGACGCGCACGCGGCCGAGACTGTTGTCGTAGTCTGAGACGAGGCGGATGTTCTCGCCGATCAGCCGGCAGAGCAGCGCTTCCATTTTTCGCGCGACCTCATTGAGGTCCACGATGCGCGGATGAATCATCTGCTTGCGCGCGAAGGCCAGCAATTGGGTGGTGAGGCTGGCGGCCCGGTTGGCGCTGTCCCGGATGTTCTGGAGATGGCGCTGCGCCGAAGGCCCCGATGCGTTGGCGGCACCGGCCAGCGATTCGACGGAGACCATCACGACCGTCAGCAGGTTGTTGAAATCGTGCGCGATGCCGCCGGCCAGCCGGCCGATGCTTTCCATTTTCTGCGCCTGCAGGAGCTGTTCTTCGAGGCGCTTGGACTCGGTAATGTCGGTGACGATGCCGTTGAGAATTTTGCGCCCCTGCGCGTTCCAGGAGACTCGGCCCTTGTCGAGCATCCAGCGGATTTCTCCGTTGGGCAGCAGCACGCGGTGTTCGGAGAAGTATTCACCGTTTTCGGTCTGGCCGTTCACGGCCGAATTGATGCGATGTAACATCATCGCGCGGTCGTCGGGATGGATGATCGCCAGTACGTCCTGCTGGCGTGTGTGGCGCGATTCGTCGAGAAAGCCCAGCGTATTCACGGCAGTCAGGGTATCCGCTGCGATGTCCCAGGTGTAGGCGGTCATTTTGGCTTCGCGCAGGGCGAACTTCAGGCGTTCGGTGCTTTCGGCCAGCTGTGCTTCGGCCTCCTTGCGCGATGTGATATCCTTCAGAACTCCCAGCATGCGGATCACATTGCCGGCGTCGTCGCAATACGACTTGCTGCTGCTCGTCACCCAGCGCACCGCTCCGTCGCCGCGAAGGATGCGAAATTCCTCGTTGAACAGGTACGGCGGTTTCATCATCCGCCACGACGCATCGGTGATGCGCTGAAGGTCGTCGGGATGGACGCGCTTGAGGAAGGCTTCGCGCGTGCCTTCAAACGATCCCGGCGCCAGGCCGTAGATCGCGTGCATCGTCTCGTCCCAGATGTTCTGCTTGCGGTCGTCGTTCCATTCCCAGGTGCCCAACTGCGCCGACTGCAGGGCCATGCGCAAACGCTCTTCGCTTTCGCGCAGCGCCTGTTCGGCGCGGTGTTTCTCGGTGATGTCGTGGAGCATCGCCACGATCATCTCTTCGCCGTGAAGGTTCAGCGTGACCATGGAAACCATCACGGTCAGTTGCGCGCCGCTTTTTGTGCGCAGCGAGACCAATTCATTGCGGATCGCTTCTCCGTTGCGCAGGCGTTGCAGGATTTTCTGCCGCTCTTCGGGATAGACCCACATGTTCAATTCGACGACGGTGCGGCCGATCTGTTCGTCGCGCGGGTATCCCATCAGCGCGCACATATTGTCGTTGGCGTCGACGAGTTTGCCGTCGGTCATCCGGCTGATGCCCATCGCCGCCGGCGACGAGTGAAAGATTTTCGAAAAGCGTTCTTCGGAAGCCCGCAGTGCCTCTTCGCGCAGTTTCAGTTCCGTGACGTTGCGTGAGACCACCACCAGGGAATTGAGTTCCCCGTTGCGCCAGGCCGGACCCATGGCATTCACATAGACCGCGCGTGTGCCGTTGGGGCCGACGGCATCGATTTCAACGCTGACCTGCACGCCTTCGCGAAAGACGCGGTCCATGCTTTCCTTCTGAATCGCGCGGTGCGCCGGATCGATGAAATCCAGCACGCTCTTGCCAATGACGTCATCCATCTTGAACTGCGGCAGCAGGTTATTGGTGTAAATGATGCGGTAATCACGATCAATTTCGGAGATGAAGTCCGGCGACTGGTCCAGCAGGATGCGCCAGTGATCGTTTTCCTTGCGGCGAAGCGGAGAGTCGAGTTCAAAGCGGGCCAGCGAGGCGCGGAGCGATTCGATCTCCGAGCGCAGTGCCTCAATTTCGGCGGAGTGCTGGGTCTGCTTTGCGGACACGGGTTCGCTCGCACAGGTTGAAACAGAATTTAGTCAGGGTCAGCAGTAATAACGAGGTTAGTCGTGTCGCTATATATTGAAAGAACTTTCAGCAGGTTCTTCCGGTTATATTTAACGGGATCAGCGCCGTCGAATATACGAGTTTTCAGCGCCGCCTTTTTCCAGCGGCGTATCCACGATCAGGGGTTGCAGGCGTTTCTGGATTTCCCGGGCATTGGAACCGAGTTCGGAATTCTCGCTCTTCGTCAATTCATTGATGCGGGGAAGGATGATATCGCCCATCCGTATGAGTTGTGAGACAGCCTGTTGCCTCACTTCGAAATCGTCGTCGGAGAGATTCCTGATCATCGGTTCCAGTTTCACCTTGATCTGCGGAAGCCAATCCAGCCGCGCCTCCTCACCGGAGAGCGTGTCGAAAATCACGCCTGCGCGGACCTGGCTGGCTGGGTTGGGCGTGATGGTCAGTGGAAACATTTTTTCATAGAGTTCTTCGGGCATCCGCGCGATGCACAGAAAGCCGACGGTATTCAGCAGGTCCGATTTCCAGACCGAGACAATGGCGGGCGCTTCATCGTGCGTCATGCCGAACGATTCCCATTGAGCGCGCGCGGCGTCCAGAATGGCGGCGGCGTCCACCGGTGTGCGCAGCAAGTCGGCCTTGCTAACGGTGACGCTGCCGCCCGCGGGGACGGCTTTGACGACGGTTAGATACCGCGTCGTTCCATCATTGAGGATCAGCAGCACCGGGTCGCTGGCGGCGGAGTGGCTGTTTTTCAGCACGATTTCCGTCCCGGACACAGAACCGGTGATCGCGGGCTCCTGGAACGCAGTCGCTTCGTAGAACAGAAAACGCTCGGCGCCGTTGGGCGTGTTTACATACATGCTCGGAATCTGGCGCGCGTCGTTCCACCAGTGGCCGGCGGAGGGTTGCGGTATTTTTTTCGACGGTTGTGCGCTAAGTGTCCCGGACCATTCGAGCCCCACGCAGTCGGTCAGGCTGTACGCGTCCATGGCTTTCACGTCGGTGATATGGACTGTTTTTTCCACGAGGTTGGGCTTGGGATAATAGGCGGTCGGACGGCCCTGCGGCGTCAGTACCTTGACGGTGATGGCGAGATTTTCGGGACCATAAAAATGAAGAACGGGTTTGTCCCAACCATGGTTTTCGGTCTTGGGCGTGTACTCGTTCTTGAGCAGCAGGGCAAACGGCGGAAGTCCAGTGATCAACTCATCCGGCGCGCACAACAGGCTGCCGTGGGTGGTGCGTCCGCGGACCATCACGCCCCATTCGTGAACGACGAACGGCGTCTCTGCGGCTCCCAAGGACATACAGATTACAAAGACACTGAGCGCGCACACTATTCGCATGGACTCTCCGCAAGACCGAGACAGCGTCTTTGACGCGTTTAGCTTGAGCGTGTTTCGATAAATTACAATAGAGCGGCCCTCCGAATTCTGCTTTTGAATCCGGAGGGCCGCGTTCTTTCTTACGCCGTGGCAGTCGTTACGCGACGGTCTTGTGCGGATCGATGATGAACTTCTTCGCCGCGCCCTTGTCGAAGTCCACGTAGCCCTTCGGAGCGTCGTCGAGCTTGATCATCTGCACGTTGACGTTCTTGGCGATCTTGATCTTGTCGTGCAGAATCGCCATCATCAGGTTGCGGTTGTAGCGCATCACCGGGCACTGGCCGGTGGTGAACTTGCAGCTCTTGGCCCAGCCCAGTCCGATGCGGATGCGCAGGCTGCCGATCTTTGCTTCCTCGTCGACCGCGCCCGGATCGCCGGTGACATACAGTCCGGGGATGCCGATGTCGCCGCCGGCGCGCACGATTTCCATCACCGTGTTGAGCACCTTCGCGGGCTGTTCCTTGCCTGCATCGCCGCCGTGTCCGCGCGCTTCGAAGCCGACGCAGTCTACCGCGCAATCCACTTCCGGAACGCCGAGGATCTGGTCGATCTGTTCACCGACCGTCGCCTTCTTGGAGACGTCGACGATTTCGCAGCCGAAGCTCTTGGCCTGCGCCAGACGCTCGGGAATCAGGTCGCCCACGATCACCACCGCCGCGCCGAGCAACTGCGCTGCCGAGGCCGCCGCCAGACCCACCGGGCCTGCGCCGGCGATGTAGACCGTCGATCCCGGTCCGACGCCCGCGGAGAACGCGCCGTGGTAGCCGGTCGGGAAAATGTCGGAGAGCAGGGCGAGATCCTTGATCTTCTCCATCACGTGGCCCTTGTCCGGCAGGCCCTTGTCGGCCTTGGAGGACGCGGAGAGCCGCAGCAGATTGAAGTCGGCGTACGGCACCATCACGTACTCCGCCTGTCCGCCGACCCAGCCGCCCATGTCCACGTAGCCGTACGCGGCGCCCGGACGCGCAGGATTGACGCTCAGGCAGATGCCCGTCTTGCCTTCTTTACAATTGCGGCAGCGGCCGCAGGCGATGTTGAACGGAACGCTGACGATGTCGCCCTTCTTGACGAATTCGACGTCGCGCCCGCATTCGAGCACTTCGCCGGTGATTTCATGGCCGAGCACCAGTCCGGCCGGCGCGGTCGTGCGTCCGCGAACCATGTGCTGATCGGAGCCGCAGATATTCGTGCAGACTACTTTGAGGATCACGCCGTGCTCGCACTTGCGCTTCTGAACCGGCAGTTCGAGTTTGGGAAAGTCGATTTCCTGAATCTCAACTTTTCCCGGGGCGAGATAGACAACACCGCGGTTTTTCATGGGGGTCTCCCTCTTCTAAAGAATGTTGATAATTAGACAACCTGCCAAATGAGGGTGCACAGTTTGGTCGTTTTTCAAATCGATGTCAAATGGCGAATGGGGAACTAACTGGCCGCGGGGATCGGGCCTCAGGCATCGGTTATTTTGGATAGTCGATTGGCGCTATATATTGCAGGCCCATCTCACAACGGAACGATCTTCGAGCAGCCGATAGCGCCAATTAACCGTTGCCCGCTGTTCCGCCCGATCTGCCATCCGCTAACAAGGGTGGCAAGCCATCTGCCGCTGCCACTTCTCCCGGGGGGCGCGTCTTCCAGCGCTGATGGAACCAGAGCCATTGTTCGGGGTAGGCATGGACGGCTTTTTCGATCGCGGCGTTAATGCGCGTGGTCACGTCGCGGATGTCCCGGTCGCGGTCGTCGCTGGAGGCATGTTCGATCACGTCCCAGATGCGCAGCACGTGATGAATGCCATCGGGTTTGCGGTTGAGCGTCGTGACAATGATCGGCACCTTGGTGGCCAGGTGCAATTCGGCAGGCGAGGTCACCGTCGAGGCCAGCGAGCCGAAGCAGGGCACGAACAATCCCGCCACGCCGCCGTTCTGATCCACGGACATGGTCACGATGCTGCGGCGGTCGAGCAGTTTCTTCAGCTTCCAGAGCGCCTTCCACTTCTGGATGATCTCGTTGCCGGAACGTTCGCGGTGATTCATCACGAATTCGTTGAGCAGCGGGTTGTCCAGCGGCCGGGCGACGGACTTGAGCTTGTAGCCTTTCAACGCGACGGAGTAGCCACAGAGCTCCCAGTTGCCGTGGTGCGCGGGAACGCAGAGCAAACCTTTGTTCCGCGCCAGCAGCGCGTCGAAGGCTTTCAGTTCAGAGAAGTCGACGAGTTGGTCGATGTTCTCCGCGTTCAGCTGACTCATCCGCGCGAATTCGACCACCGACAGGCCGATGTGTTCGAAGAACTGCGCGCAGAGACGCGCCTTTTCATCGTCGGATTTTCCGGCGCGAAAGGCGATGCTCATCTGGCGGAGCACGCGGGCGCGGTGGCGCTTGTCGAATTTCCAGAACAGGCGGCCCAGCGTCCGCCCACAGGCGCGCGCCCACGACGCGGGCAGCGCGTTGAGAATGGTGAAGGCGGCGTTGGCCACGGCGAAGGCGCGGCTGTCCACGAACGGATCGCGCGGCTTGCGTTTGGGCGCGAAGTTCACAGGGGCACGCGGCGGCGGCGGGGTCTGGTTCGGCTCGGTCATTTCAGGGCGTCATTCATACGGACGAGGGCGGGGCGGGGAAAGCGAAAATCGGTGGGGTTACTTCGTGCGGATGGCCAGGTCCTTGATCTTGTATTGAATCACATTGGAACAGTAAAATTGAATCGGGCCGGTCAGCGCCGCGCCATCTCCTTCGGCGGAGGCGAGTGGCTCGCCATTGACGGAAGCGCGCACCTGCCCGCCGTGAGCGGAGACGCGCACGTCGCGCCAGACATTGAAGTCTCCGCCATCAATATAAAACGAACTGCTGCTCTCGCGGACTTTCACTTCCGCGTGCCGACCGCCTGCCATGAGCATGATTTTGAAACTCAGATCGAAATCGCCGTAATTGACATCG
Organism: Planctomycetota bacterium; assembly: GCA_038227875.1. Lineage (GTDB taxonomy): Bacteria > Planctomycetota > SZUA-567 > H5-PLA8 > H5-PLA8 > JBBRPR01. The sequence continues at coordinate 40,666 of JBBRPR010000037.1, read as the reverse complement.
GTGGAGATAAAAGCGTTTCCCGTGCCAGCAACGTGGATCAGGCACCCGTCTTGTACCGTGAAGTGGCCCTTGAGATCGTGCCAGCCCGTGGTGTCCTTGCCGTTGAAAATCAGCTTCCAGCTCGGGTCATCGGCGGAATACCCCGGCAGCGGACCGGTGGCCGGTGCGTCCGTCGCTTTGGGCGCGTCCGGCGTGGCGGGCGTCGCTGGAGTTGCTGGCGTCGCGGGTTCGTTGGTCTTGATCAAGCCTGCTTTCACGCGGCGTTCGTAATCTTCTTTCGGCGAGAAGACGGGATCGGCGATGGGCTTTGGAGACTGCGTGCCTTCAGGAGCAGTTGTGGGCGTGTTGGTGGTACTTTTCGTTTCGATGGGCTTGTCGCTTTTCGGCGCCGGCGAAGTCGTTGATTTCGAAGGATCAGGCTTGGTCTCGTCGGTACGTGCGACGTGTGCCTCGGGCTTCGCGCTTGAACCGGCAATCAGATACAGACCGAACAGAATCGCCAGCGCTCCGACGCCCACGCCGGCGTAGATCATGGTGTTGTTTTTCTGGCCTGAATTGGGGCCGCTTTTGCCGGGCGCAACGGGAGCGCCACGCGTGGCGCGGCTGATGTTGCTGGCCGAGACATTGGTATTGGTGCTCGGTCGCGTGCGCAATTCAGTCGTGCGGGTTTTGGCTGCGGAAATTGCGCGCGCGGGCATGGCCGGCGTGTGCGTGGCTAACTTCGGACCAGACGCGGCGTGACTGAAGTCCGCTGCCGGCACTTGCGGCGCGCAACCCACGCAAAGAATGTTGGCGGGTTCTTCCTCCGGCTGGACGCGCGCCGCCTCATCGTTCGGAAGACGCGATCCACATTTTGCGCAGTAGTACAGTTGCATGGTTGCCAACCTGATCAATAGGCCACATTTAGTTTAACTGCATACACCGGCGATGTATCGGGAAAATATGAAAAACGCAAACGTCGCGAACGGATTGGATCGTGGATTCGGGCTTTAGAAATTGGTCAATGGTAAATTCTGTATGCAGAATAATGATCTGCGAGCGGGGTTCGCTTTCTCATATTTGAAATCGAACTCCACTCGCACCGGCATGAGGTTAAAGCGCCGAGCACCCTTATTAACCGATGCCCGATGCCCGATCTCCGATGCCATCCGTTGCCGTTGAAGTTAGTGCTGCCTCAGCGCGATGATCACGTTGACCACAATCACGGCGATGATCGCGCCGACGACGATGATCACGGCCATGTTGGAATTGCCGGATCCCGATCCGGACTGCGCGTTCTGGCTGGTCGCGGGGTGATTGTCCTGGGAGCTCGACGCGGTCGGGCGCTTGGCGGTGGTCGCGGCGGCGGCGCGGGTGGCGGAGACGCCCTGCTCCTTCTCGCGCTGCATTTCCTCCATCTTCTTGCGGATCATTTCCGGCGGAAGCTGGAGCGTCGGTTCAAAAGAATCCTCAGCCACGGGCTTGGGGCGCGACTCAACGGCGACGGCGCCGGAGAACGTCATCTTGAAATTTCCGACGACGATCTCGTCGCCGTTGGAGAGACGGTGCTCCTGGATTTCCTTCCCGTTCACATAGGTCTTGTTGGAGCTTTTCAGATCGCGCAGCAGGTAGCCCTGGTCGTCTTTGACGATTTCGCAGTGGTTCTTGGAGATGGCCAGATTGTCGAGATGGACGTCGGAATTGTTCGAATCGCGTCCGAAGACGATGCGGGGTTTGTTGATTTCGTAGGATCGCGGCTCCGCGCCGCTGCTGGTGACGGTGACCAATGCCATGGACTGTTCAAACTCCTGAGCGTGAGGTTGCCTTCCGCGTTGCGGAGTACGGCGCAAAACCGGGGAAGGGGACGATAGAGTAAAACGATGCCGACAGGGCAGTGAGAAGTCAAGAAATCATCTTCGACGTGCATGGAAATTCTGTTAACATCCGCCGCATGGCGTTGATTGATTTTCATCAGGACGGGACGTTTGAAGAGACGGACCAGAGCCTGTCCCTGCTCGATATCGCGTTGAAGAACAAAGTACCGCACATGCATGTGTGTGGTGCGACGGCGCGTTGTTCCACCTGCCGCGTGATGGTGCTCGATAACCTCGACAATTGCACGCCACGCAATGCCGCTGAACAAAAACTCGCCGACATCAAAGGTTTCGAGAAGAACATCCGCCTCGCCTGCCAGACCCGCGTGACCGGACCGGTCTCGGTCCGCCGCCTGGTGCTCGACGATGGCGACGCGGATCTGGTGATCCATTGCCCGCAGGTCACGACCGGGCGTGAAACGCGCCTGGCGATCATGTTCACGGACATCCGCGACTTCACCGTCTTTTCCGAACGCCACCTGTCGTACGACACGATCCATATTCTCAACCGCTATTTCTACCAGATGGGCGAAGCGGTGCTGCGCAACGAAGGCTACATCGACAAGTACATGGGCGACGGCATGATGGCGCTCTTCGGCATCAACACCTCCGATCCGCAGATCAATTGCTTCAACGCCGTCAACGCCGGTCTGGAAATGGTCGACGAACTCAAGTCGCTCAACGTTTATCTGAAGCGCAATTTCGACGTCGAATTCCGCATTGGCGTCGGCATCCATTTTGGCGAAGCGATCCTCGGCGAACTGGGCCATCCCAACCGCCGCCAGATGACCGTGATCGGCGACAACGTCAACATGGCCAGCCGCATCGAATCGGCAACGAAGACGTATCAGGCCTCGCTGCTGATTTCCGACGCCGTGTATTTTCACCTCAAAAACCGGATCCAGCTGGGCCGCACCCACGACGCTCTGCTGAAAGGCAAAAGCGGATCGTATCATTTGCATGAGGTCGTGCGCCTCTACGACCAGACGCAGATCATCGACCGCGAAGGCGACCTGCGCCGCCGCGTCAACCGGGCGCTCTGCGACGTCGTCACGCAACAGAAGGCACCGCTCTTTCTGCGCGCCGCGTTTCACGACGCGGGCAAGTACAGCGCGCGCATGAAAACCGGTGGCGCCGACGGTTCGCTGCGTCTGCCGGAACAACTGTCGCGCTACGAAAATCGCGGCATGGAAATCCCAATCAATCTGCTCAAGCCGGTGAAGGAACGTTTCCCGGAAGTTTCCTGGGCCGACTTGATCGCCCTCGGCGGTGCGGTGGCGGTTGAGAAGTGCGGCGGGCCGGAAATCCACGTGCCGCTGGGCCGCGTGGATTCCGATAAGTACACGCCCGCCAATGTGCTCGATCTGGAAAACCTGACGACGACGCAGTTGAAGGATCGCTTTGCCGACACCGGTCTCACTGTCCAGGAGATGGTCGCGCTCTCCGGCGCTCACACCATCGGACGGCTGAAAGGTATTCCGTTCACCGACGACTGGTACAAGTTCAACAACAGCTACTACAAAGCGCTGATCTCGGGTAACACCAAGAACATGCTCTCGACCGACAAGGACATGATCAAGGATCCCGAGTGCCGGGAGATCATCCTGCGCTACGCCAACAATCAGGACGAGTTCTTCAAAGACTTCGCTGCCGCGTACGTCAAGATGTCCCTGCTCGGCACGGGTTTGACGGGTGAAGCCACGTCAAGCAGTTGAGCCCTATGCGCCGCATACCGGTTTTCTTTGAAGCGGAAGCCGCTGCCGGGAACGAGCAGACACGAATCTGCACGACCATCCGCGGACTGCTGTTCAAGAGCAAGATCGCGCCGCTGCCGTTTGCATCCAATCTCAAAGAATTGGCCGTCGTCCTCGCGTCGACTCAGACCGCGCAAACCCAGCCAGCCATCGTGGTCATCAATACGTTCGGCGCCAAGGACCTGATGCCGCTGCTCGATCCAGTGGTCAAAGATATTCCAATTCTGTTTCTGCGCCGAAGTCTGCATGCCGGAGAAAGTGGAGTGGGCGATTATCTCGTCGCCGATCCCAACAAGATGGCGACGATGAACCTGATCGGCAAGATGACGCCGCGCCTGACTTCGATCTGGCCGTATGGCGGCAAGCAGGTTCCGCAAATCGCCCAGCACGCCGCGAATTGCCTGATTACGTTTCTTGAGAACGGCGACTTCCGGCGCATTGAGCGTGGCAGTGACTACCGGCCGATGCCCACATAGTGTGTAGTTCGTGCACTATGCAAGAGTTGCTCGTTGCACGATGCAAACTTCTCTTTCGCTCCCTCTTTAGTGCGACAATCCGCGTCTCAAGCCCTTCTCCTCGCGCTACGGGGTATGCTACCTTAGGAGCAATTGCTCCTAAGGTACCCTGTGGCCAGCTGGCCACAGAGTACTCCCAAAACTATTTTCAATTTTTCGGGAGCGAAACGGACGCGGCAAGCAGCCTTACTTATGGAGCGTGGTGTTTTCGGGAGTTTTAATGCACACGACGGACATGGCGATTGAAGCTCTGGAAGGTCTCCGCGCGAATCCCGACGCCGCGGCGGTCGACCATTTCTGGATTCTGCTCGAACGCTTCCGCGCCGGCCTCGTCCACCAGGCTCTGACCATCGTCGATAAACAGCAGGACGCCGAAGACATCGCGCAGGAAACGCTCTGCAAGGCGTTCCTCGACATCGGCCGGCTTCGCGACACGGCAAAACTCGGAGTGTGGCTGCGCGAAATCAACCGCTGCACCGCGCTGGCCTGGCGCCGCGGCAGCCGTCGCGCGAAAGAGGAACGTCTCTCGACGGAAAAATTGCAGGCGATCGAAGCGCCCGAAGACCGCCGGGCTCCGCACGCGCCCAGCATTCCCGGCCCCGATGACGCGGCCGTGCTGCGCGCCGTCGATGCCTTGCCCGAACCGTACCGCGACGTCGTGATCCTGCGGTACTGGGAAAAAATGTCGACCGACCAGATCGCCGCGAAGCTCGGCATCCCGTCCGGAACTGTGCGCAGCCGACTGACGCGCGCCGACGGAATGCTCGCACAGAAATTGGCCTCGCTGCTGAAAAGTTGAGCGGATGAATTCAGGAACACACAGGTCATGAGCGATTCGACAACATTCATCAACTGCGAAGAGGCGATTGCTTCCATCCGCTCGGTCCTGGACGGCGAGGCTTCGCCGGACCTGTCCGCGTCGCTGGATTCGCACATTGCCGTCTGCGCCGGTTGCCTGGAAGAATTTGAGCGGCGTCGCCAGGTGCTGGCGCTGCTGGGAAACACATTGGGTCAGCGGCGGATCTCCGACGGATTTGATCTGAACGCGAACAAGAGGTTAACCGAAATGCGACAGACTCCCGATCGTCCGCGGGCCGTGACCAGCCAGGATTCGCGGCGCATGAAAGCCATCGAGCACGAAACCGATCCCGACGCGCTGGCCGCGGAACTCGCCGCCGAAACCGGCCAGGAAGAACCCGTCGAAGTCGGCGCCAGCGGCGGCCTGTTCGCCAAGCTGGGCGCCGCGCCGTGGTGGGCCGTCTCCTGCGCGCTCCATATTCTCATCATTGTACTGGCCGGACTGGTGACGATGTCGATCGATCTTCCCAAGAACGACGATGCCGTGATCATGATGACCGAACTGGCCGCGCGTCCGCAGGTCGAACAGGAACAGCAGAAGGAAAAGCCCGAATCGGCGCTCGAGGCGCTGCAGTCCAAGCACGACACTCCCGCCACCGATCCTACATCTAAGGAAGCATCCGATATCGTCGTCCCGCCGGACCTGCTGGCCAAGGCGGAACTCGGCGACCACTTCGAAACCATCAACCCGGACCGACCGGACACCCAGAGCGCCTTTGGCAATCCCGACGCCAGGATGTTCCACTCGGTGGAAGGCAACGATGAACCCGAAGGCGGTGGCGGCATGGGCGGCATGGGGATGGAAGACCTGATCGGCGTCGGCGGTGTCGCCAGCAAAGGCACCGGCGGCGGCTGGGGCGGGGGAGACGGCACCGGCGTCGGCGTCGGCACGGGCGCCGGCCGCGGCAGCTTCGGCCAGCGCAACGGCGGCGGACGCCGCTTGATGGTCAAGCGGCACGGCGGTTCGAAGATGACCGAGAACGCCGTCGACAAGGCTCTGCAGTGGCTGGCGTATCATCAGGAAGCCGACGGCCACTGGGATTCCCGCAAGTACGACGGCGGCAAGGCCACGTACTGGCGCGAAGTGAAATGCGATACCGCCGTGACTGCGCTCTCCCTGCTGGCGTTTCTCGGCGCGGGCCACACGGAAAAAGTCGGCCAGTACAAAGACAACGTCAAGCGCGCCGTGGCGTGGCTCAAGAGCATGCAGGACGCCAAGGGCTGCGTCTTCGACCGCACCGACAGCTCCGAATTGGGCCTGGGCTACAGCTGCGCGATGGCCACGATGGCACTCTCCGAAGCCGCGGGCATGGGCAACATTCCAGAAACCCGCGCCGCCGCGACGCGGGCCGTGACCTACTGCGTCGAATCCCACGCCGAAGGCGCGGGATCGGAAACCGGCGCGTGGCGTTACCAGCCGAAGATGGCCGCCGATATTTCCGTCACCGGTTGGTTCGTGATGGCGCTGAAGTCCGCGAAGGTCGCCGGCATCCACGTTCCCGCCAGCGCTTTCGAAGGCGCGATCAAGTTCATCGACCAGATGGAACAGAAGAACGCCGCGCCCGATTCCGGCTACGGTCCGGCGTCGCGTTTTGAATACCAGAAGGGCGCCGGCACCAATCACCGCCGCTGCGCCATCGGGAATCTCTGCCGCCAGTTCATGGGTTGGAAGAAGGAAGATCTGCAGTCCAGCGTCGAGCTGTTCATCAAAGACGGCGGCGTGCCGAAGTGGCAGGACGACGGCGACAAGCAGCACAAGAACACCTTGGACATGTACTACTGGTACTACGGCACGCTCTGTGTCTTCCAACAGGGCGGGGATATCTGGAAGCAGTGGAACGAAGGCCTGAAAGCCGCGCTGGTCCCCAACCAGCGCAAAGGCGGCGACGAAGACGGCAGCTGGGACCCGATGGGCACCTACTCCGAATGCTGGGGCCGCGTCGGCTCAACGGCCATCGGCGCGCTGTGCCTGGAGGTGTACTACCGGTATATGCAGCTGCAGCCGGATAAGCACTAAGAACGGGATTCGGGAATCGGGATTCGGGAATCGGGGACAGCGGCGAATCCTGAATCCCGAATCCCGATTCCCGTCTTCTCAAAAAAACCTTGCGCCATTTCCCCCGCTGCATCTAATGTCCCCCCATGGCTTATCCTGTCACCGTCATTCAAACCCACGTCGATAGCGGCGACGTCGAATCCAACCGCCACAACATTCTGCTGCTGATTGCCGGAGCCGTCGCGCGCGGGTCGAAGTTGATCGTGCTGCCGGAAGCGTGCGTCAGCGACCTCTACCGCGATGCCGGCCAGTTTGCGGAAGCGATTCCCGGTCCGTCAACGGAGTTGGTCCAGCGCGCGGCGGGCAACGCCACAGTCGCGCTGCCGCTGCTGGAGAAAGCCGCTGACGGCAAGGTCTACAGCGCGTGTGCCTTCATCACCAAGGACGGCGTGAAGGGCGTCGCGCGCAAGACGCATCTTTTTCGCGACGCGCACGGACATGATTCCTACCGCGATGCCGAAGTGCTCGCGCCGGGTTCGGAACTGTCGATCATCGACCTCGGCGACGCGCGCGTCGGCGTGTTGCTGGGCTTCGATGCGGAATTTCCCGAAGCGTTCCGCACGCTGGCGCTGCGCGGTGCGGACCTGATCGTCGTGGCGCTCAACCAGATCAATCCCGATGTGAATTTCCTGAGCGCCATGGCGCTGCGCAACCGCGTGCCGCTGCTGGTCGCCAACCGCATCGGCTTCCGCAAGGTCTACCCGGGCGTCCCGGAATTCAGCGCGCTGGCGATGGCGCTGGTCCAGGACAAGGACGGCTCGTTCCTCGCCCGCTGCCGCGGCGGCAGCGTGATCCTCGACGCCGACGGCCGACCGCTGGCCGAGCCCTCACAGAACGTACAGCGCGATCTGGAAACCCTCGCCGGCGCCCCGCCGCAAGCGATCATCCCCATCGCCCATTTTCAACAGGACGAACTCCTCCACGCGTCCTTCCGCATCGACGACATCCGCGTCCAGCGCCTCACCAGCCCCTTTATCGCGGAGCGCCGAGAAGACCTCTACGGCCTTGCGTCAAAGCCCGCGCCCGTCGTCGAAGAACTTCCCGCCGCCGCCCCCGCTGCAGCACCAGCGAAGAAGAAGGCCGCGCCTCGGAAGCGCAAAGCAAAGACGACGACGTGAACAGAGTCATCGGTCATTTTTCATTTACGAGGAGCGTGATTCCGTGTTTCACGGACTGACTTCCGCTCCGTAAATGACAAATGAAAAATGACCAATGCCCAATGACCAATGACTCCGTTCAGACGGACTTGATTTTCCTATTGAGGGGAGGATGATTCCGCCATGGCTACGCGCAACCACAACTACCTGCCCTTCGAGCAGCCGCTCAAGGCAATTGACGATCGCATCGCCAAGCTGGAAGACTTGAGCAAGCAGAACAACATGGACCTGAGCGCCGACATCGCCAAGCAGCACAGCGAACGGAATCGGGTCGTGAAGGAAGCGTATTCCAAGCTGACGGCGTGGGATCGCATCCAGGTCGCCCGGCATCCGCATCGCCCGCAGACCTGTGATTATATTGAATCGATGTGCTCGGAATTCATCGAGCTTCATGGCGACCGCCACTTTGCCGACGACCGCGCGGTGCTCACGGGTCTGGCGCAGATCGATGGCGTGCGCATGATGCTCATCGGCCAGCACAAGGGCCGCGACGTCAACGAGCGCTCCATCTGCAACTTTGGTTCCCCTCAGCCGGAAGGCTACCGCAAGGCGCTGCTGAAGATGCGCCTGGCCGAGAAGCTCCAGATTCCCATCGTCTGTCTGATCGATACCAAGGGCGCGGCGCCAGACATTCAGGCCGAAGAGCGCGGCCAGTCGGAAGCCATCGCGCGCAACCTGTTCGAAATGTCGGGAATCAAGGTACCCATCGTCTGCATCGTCATCGGCGAAGGCGGATCGGGCGGCGCGCTGGGCATCGGCGTGGGCGACAAGTTCCTGATCCAGGAATACGCATACTTCAGTGTCATCAGTCCGGAAGGCTGCGCCTCGATTCTCTGGAAAGATCCCGACCGCAAAGCCGACGCGGCCGAAGCCTTGAAGATCACCGCGCCGGAACTCAAGCGCCTGGGTGTCGTCGACAGCATCGTGCCGGAGCCGCTGGGTGGAGCGCACCGTAACAAAGCCGGCGCGACGCAGCTGCTCAAAGATTGCATCCTGGCGGAACTGGCGGCGCTCAAACGCATCCCGATCCCCAAGCTGCTGGACTTGCGCTACAAGAAACTTCGCGCCATCGGCCAGTACCACGAAGCGGCCATCGAGAAGCTTGTCGCCGCTGGAACGGCCTGACAAAGTCATTGTGTATCTCGAAGACTGCGATTTGTGCCGAACGGATCGGCAGTTTTGGCACATGTGCACCCGCTGGCAGCGTGCGAAAGTGAAAAATAACCGTTCCCTAATGACCCTTGAGCAATGACTCTGTTAAGTAGGTATTGACGCATTGTGAAAAACAGCGATACTTTGTCCTAACGTCGGCCCCGTGAGCTACCTTACACGAGCCAGCAACGAAACCCCGCCGGAGAGGAACAATGCCGACTTTTGTGTACGAAGCGATGGATGGCCAGGGCAAGGAAGTCAAGGCGGAGATCGACGCCAGCTCTGAGCAGGATGCCATCGACAAAATCAAAGCGCTGAACTTCTTCCCTTCAAAGGTGATTCCGAAGGGCGGCAAGTCCGCGGCTCCGGCCAACCAGGGCCCGCAGTCCGTGAAGCGCAAGCGCGGCGGGTTTTCGCTGAGCTTCCGCGTCAACCAGAAACAGCTGACCGCGTTCACGCGCCAGTTCGCCACGCTGATGGACGCCGGTCTACCGATCGTCCGCAGCCTCGACATTCTCCAGGCCCAGATTCGTCCCGGCATTTTGAAAGACACCGTCAGTGACGTGAAGGAAGACGTCGAAGGCGGCTCGTCGCTTTCGGAAGCGCTTTCGAAGCATCCGACGGTCTTCGACAAGCTCTACGTCAACATGGTCCGCGCCGGCGAAGCGGGCGGTGTGCTCGACGATATTCTCGCGCGTCTGGCCGACTACCGCGAAAAGGCGCAGCGCCTGCAGCAGAAGATCATCGGCGCGCTGGTGTACCCGGCGGCCGTGATCACGATCGCCGCGTTGATCCTGACGTTCATCATGATCTTCATCATCCCTAAGTTTGAACAGATGTTTAAGGAAATGGACCTCGGTCAGTTGCCGATGATGACCACGATCCTCTTGAACGTCGCGCACGCGATGGTCGACTGGTGGTTCGTGCTGGTCTTCCTGCCGGTGTTGATCTACGTCGGCTTCCGCCTAATCGTCCGCACCAGCGGCGGCCGTTTGTTCGTCGACCGCTTCAAGCTCAAGCTGCCGGTCTTCGGCATCATCAATTCCAAGACCGCCATCAGCCGCTTCTGCCGCACGCTGGGAACGCTGGTCCAGTCCGGTGTGCCCATCCTCGACGCGCTGGCGATCATCAAGAACGCGACGGGTAATCAGGTTGTTGCCAACGCCGTCGAAATGGTCCATGCCTCGATCAAAGAAGGTGACACGATCGCCGAACCGCTGCGCCATTCCGGCTGCTTCGACGACCTGGTCGTGAACATGATCCAGGTCGGTGAAGAAACCGGCGAACTGGACAAGATGTTGATCAAGGTCGCCGACACGTACGAAGGTGAAGTCGACACGCTGGTCGGCGCGTTGATGAGCTTGTTGGAACCGATCCTGATCATCGGCATGGGTATTACGGTCGGATTCATCGTCATCAGCCTGTTCCTTCCGTTGATCGCGATCATGGAACGCATCGGCAAGTAAGCCAACGCGAGCACGATTCGAAGACCCAAAACGGCGCCGCAAGGCGCCGTTTTGCATTCCAGTGATTGGCATTCTGAATCCTTCGCCTGCACAGGCGCGATATTTTCTTCTGTTGTCACCTATTGCACCACACTTTGCGGCCGATCAGATTTCGTAAGAGTGACGGGTCTGAGTGTGTAGACCCGAAGATTACGTCTGAGTGCCAGCCGCCAATGCAAACGTCATCAAACTCGTACCTGCGTAGCGCTATCCAGTTCATTGCGGTAGCTGCGCTGTACCTGGTGACCGGGAAGACAGGGTTGTTGCTGGCTATTCCGCCGGGATATGCAACCGCGGTGTGGTTGCCATCTGGACTGGCGTTGGCTGCGGTTCTGCTGCTGGGATACCGCATGTCACTGGCCGTATGGCTGGGCTCCACGGTACTCAACTTCTGGGTATCGGTGGAACGCGGCGCGCCTTGCGACGGCTCGACGCTGGCTCTTGCCGCCGGCATTGGCGTGGGCGCGGCTCTGAGCGCCGCGGCCGGCCGGTTTGGCATGCAGCGCTGCGTTGGAGACCTGGCTCTCGATACCGAGCGCAGCGTGTTCTGGTTTACGTTGCTGGGCGGTGTCGGCGCATGCTTGATCTCCGCCAGCAACGGCATCTTCATGCTCTCCCTCTACGGACTGCTGCCGGCCGAAAAGGTCTTGGAGACCTGGTGGACGTGGTGGGTCGGCGACACGATCGGCGTGCTGACGCTGACCCCTGTCCTCCTGGTGTACTTTGGCCAGCCGCGTTTGCTCTGGTCGAGCCGCCGCTGGACTGTTGCTGCGCCAATGTCGCTGGCCTTCACTGTGGTCGTCCTGTTTTTCCTCCAGGCACGGGCTCAGGAAGACCGGCGCCGGCTCAGCGAATTCCGTGAACGCGCCGCGCAATCGTTCCAGGGCATGAAGAACGACGTTCAAATCACGATCGAAACCCTGCGTGCTGCCCGTGAATTCATGACGATCAATCCCTTTCTATCGGCCGAGCAGTTTGAAGCCTTCACCCAGCCGTTCCAGGCTCGCTATCCCACGGGCAGCACCATTGGGCTGATTCAGCGCCTCCCCGACGAAGGACGCAGCGCCTTCGAAGCGCAGCATGGGGAAATCTGGGAGTACGGCCCGGCTGGCCGCCAGCGCGCAACGCCCAGTAATGAGTACTGGCCGATCACATACCTTTCGCCATCCCAGGCCAATCTCAAGGCGATCGGCTTCAATCAGCGCTCCGAACCACGGCGTTCAGAAGCGCTTCGTGCCGCATGGCAAACCCACAACCTGGCCATCTCCTCCCGCATCCATTTGGCTCAAGACGACGAGACAATCTGGTCGGAGATCCTGGCGCTGCCCATCTTCCGCGCCGGTTCGTCGGAGAAGGACTTGATCGGCTTTACGACCCTCGCCTTCCGCGTGCCTCCATTGGTGGAACGTACGTTGGCCGACAAGGCTGGCGAATTCGCCGTGGCCGTACACGATGTTTCCCAGTCCGGCGAACCCCAGGCACTCTACGCCAGCACCACAGCGCCGGCTCACTCGTCCATCTGCTATTCTGAACACCTGGATTTGGCCGATCACCGCTGGCGGGTCGAGATTCGTCCGACCGCGCAATACATGCGCGCGCACGTTACCGATTACTCCTGGGCGGTGCTGAGTGGCGGTCTGTCGCTGGTCGCACTGCTGGAGGTCTTCCTTTTGATTCTGACTGGCCGGACTGCGCGCATCGAACAAGTCGTCGCGGAGCGGACGCAGTCCCTCCAGTCTGAAATTCAGGAACGACGCGTCATCGAAGAAGCCTTGCGCCATGCCCGCGACCAGGCCGAAGCCGCCAGCCGCGCCAAGGGCGCTTTCCTGGCGACCATGAGTCACGAGATCCGTACGCCGATGAACGGCGTGTTGGGCTACTGCGATCTGCTCCTGGAATCCCCGCTGAATCGCGAGCAGTTGGAATTCGTGCGAAACATCAAGATCTCCGGCGACATTTTGCTCTCCCTGATCAACGACGTCCTCGACTTCTCCAAGATCGAAGCCGGAAAGATGACGCTCTCTCCGGCTCCGATATCCCTGCGTAAGGCCACCGTGGAAATCCTCGCGTCCCTGCGCGCACAGGCTGAGCTGAAAAAGTTGCGGTTGGAATTCGATGCCGAAGCGGATGCCAACCTCGTGGTGCTGGCCGATCCCACCCGTCTGCGCCAGGTCCTGTACAATCTGGTCGGAAACGCGGTGAAGTTCACGGCCGCGGGACAGGTGCTCGTCAAACTCGAAGACATCGCCGACTCACCCCACCTGAAAGTCAGCATTTGCGATACCGGAGTGGGGATCACACCCGACGTTCAGTCCCGGCTGTTCCAGCACTTTACGCAGGGCGATTCCTCCTCCACGCGCTCCGTTGGCGGGACGGGGCTGGGCCTGGCGATCTGCAAACGCCTGGTCGAAATGATGGGCGGACAGATCGGCTTGCAAAGCAAACCCGGCAAGGGTTCGATCTTCTGGTTCACCTTGCCGCGGGCGCTGTCTCGGCCGCAGACGGAGCGCACGCCCGTCGCCGAGACCGGCAGCGCGAGTGCTCCGTTCCCCAACAGCCCGTCGGGTAAGTCGCCATGCAATGTACTGCTGGCTGAAGACAACCCCATCAATGCAATGCTGGCTCAAGTGATGCTGGAACGAATGGGTTGTCGCGTGGTGGTGGCACGCAACGGTCAGGAGGCCGTGGCTCAGGCGCAAGCTGGGGGCCATGACCTGATCCTCATGGACTGTCAGATGCCCGAAATGGACGGTTACGAGGCCACTCGGTTGATCCGGGAAATGTCGTCTCCTTTATCGGCCGTGCCCATCATTGCGCTCACGGCCAACGCGATGAAGGGCGACAGCGAAGCCTGTCTGGCCGCCGGCATGAACGATTACCTCACCAAGCCCATCTCGAGGGCGGCCCTGCAAGAAGCGCTGCAGCGCTGGGCCGCCGTCGCCGCGCACTCGTAAGTACTCGGGTCACCGTTGGTCCGCCACCCGCGTGGCGAACTCCGCGATCAGCGCTTTCGCCCCATCGATTTGCCATGCCCGGTTCTGCAATTCTGCCGGCGTCTCCGTCTGGTAGTCCGCATCGTTCCAGCGTCGCTTTTCTTCGTTCCCCCCCGGGAGGAATGAATACGGCTGCGGAGTGGAGTGCAGTGAAATGCCTGTAACTTCCGCCAGTCGATTCGCCACGGCGCGCCGGATTACGCAGTCGTCGTGCGCGCTATGCGCGATCAGCCATGTCAGCCAGGTCGCGACCATTGCACGATCGTCTGCGTCCAAGTGGAGCACATTCGATTTCTCCTCCATGAGGCGCTCGCTGAGCAGCAGCCGTTTGCCTTCGTCGTCGGCGCGCTCCCAGGCGTTCATCACGATTTGCAGACGTGTTCGAACTGGTTTGATGTCGACAAGGCATCTCGAACCAAACTCGCGCAATTTCCGTCGCTTCGGATCGCAGAGCAGGCGGCTCCATTGTGGAATGAATACGCCGGGTTCGCCGAGTTTCGACTCTGCCGCCAGGGTTTCGCTAATCACTCCGGGATCGACAAACTCCAAGGTTGTGCCAGGACACCAGTCTGTGATGTAGGCGTCGATGAACGACCGCTCCACAAAATAGAACAAGTCCGGTGCGAACTCGTGCCGGTCGTCGCGCGCGAGCTGATTGAGTAATCCTCTGATGAAATTGGGTTCCCGTGCAAACCCCAGATCATTTTGAATATCCTGAATGCTTCCATTCTCGGCCAGACATTCTCCTGAGCGTAAGGCTGTGCTTCTCGACCAGGCCATGCCTGCCTTGTCTTGAGCGAATGCGTGCGCCAGAACCAAAGCGTCCCGCGGATAAGCGCGGATCAAACCCTCGAAAGCAAACTCTCGATCGGTCCTATCGACATGCCAGTTATGGTATACGGGATCGTAGAGATGCGTAAATAACTCTGCGCGCGAGCATCGCCCGTGCTTCAGAATTGCAAGCATGGACCATACATTGCCGCCTGGTAGTGACAGCGCGCAGTTCACTGCCGCGTCTCGAACAACGTTAGGCATTGCGTCGGCTATCGCCGCGCGCCAACCGCGGACGTAGACGGATTCATTGCCCGATTCTGACTCGGGACTGCAGCCTGGCGGACATGCGCAGTACAAAAACAGTGGAATCGGCAGCAGTACAGCCGTCATCACGAAGCCTATTCGCCAGGTGTACCTCCGCGCCTGCGCTGCCAAGATGGGTTCATCGTCTTTGCGATGCGCAAGCCTTGCGATCAATGCGCCGCACGCGACTGCGACTCCGCCGACGATCGTGAAAAACGGGAGGAACAATGGTAGCCCGCTCTCAATGATCCCGTCGAGCAGTTCGCAGCGTGGATGGGACTGGGCAGCCATGGCGTAAGCACCGATCACCGCCACATTCAATTCCAGCATCGTGAATATTGGGACGACGCGCCACCACCGTGTCGCATCGCCATTCCACCGTGCACGGAGCGACAGCACCGCCGACCAGCCCAAAAGCACCAGCGTGATGGAGCCCATGTATCCCGCGATGGTCAGCGCCTGTTCGCCGTGGGGCAGGTAGTAGGCGCACGCGACGGTCGCTACCAATGTTCCCAGCGCGCCCCAGTGAACGTAAAATGAAGTGCGCAATAGCGCAGGAGGTGTGGTTCGCATAGCAATTGGCTAACGAACGAGGCGCTGCGATCCCGCCAGAATTTTGAAAGCGAAATTGGGCACGAGTGCGAAGAGGGTCGAGCGCATGAAATAGAACGCGCGCCAGAACTTCCTGGCGCGCGCGTACTGTTGATTGCCGCCTACGAAGGGTTTAGTGGGCGACGCGGCGGAGCTTGGTGATGCGGCCGACGGCGATCCATTCGACCACGTACAGGTCGCCCTTGGAATCCAGCGCGCAGGCGTGGGGGGAACTGAACAGGCCGGGCTTCAGCTCTTCCTTCGCCACGTTGGGCCAGCCGGTCTTGGTCCACGCACCGGGAACGTCGCCGATGTGGGTGATCAAGCGGTCGTGTTCGTCCAGGATCGTGACGCGGCTGTGCAGGTCGGGGATGTACTGCTCAGTGCCGTATTGATAGAAGCAGCACGGCAGGCGCAGATCGTAGGTCACGAAGCCGAGATGTTCTCCGACCAGCGAGAAAATCTGGATGCGGTTGTTGCCGCGGTCGGCGACGTAGACGCGGGGCGTCGACTTGCGGGTGTCGATCCAGATGCCGTGCGGACACTTCATCTTGCCCGGTTCGCTGCCGGCGCCGCCCCATGAACGGATCCACGTGCCCTTCTTATCGTAGACGTGAATCCAGCTCTGGCCGTAACCGTCGCAGACATACACGTCGCCATTGGGCGCGACGGCAGTGTCGGTCGGCTTGTAGAGGTCGGCGGTCTTGTAGACGTTGGGCAGCGGCGGCACTTCCAGCGTGTAGATGGTTTTGCCGTCGAGCGTGGTCTTGACGACGATGTGGCGGTTGGGATCGGCGAGGTAGAGGTACTCGACGCCGTCTTCCTTGCTGAGGTACATGCCGTGCGCGCCGCCGGCGAATTCCGGACCCCATGAGCTGAGGAACTTGCCGTCGCGGTCGAGCGCGATGACCGAATCTTTGCTCTGGTTGTGAATGTAGACGTTGTCCTTGGCATCGATCACGACGCCGTGGGTGTAACCCAGTGTGACGCCGGCCGGCAACTTGGCCCAGTTTTCTTCGACATCAAACGAATGCGAACCGCTTCCCTGCCGCATGGTATCGAACCTCCAGAAAAGTGTCGGTAGAGTGAATTAAGAGGATGCTGGTTTAGTAGAGAACGGGGCGCGGGTCCAGACGAAAAGAGCACCTGTAAGGAATGCCATTGCCCCGTTCGATGTAACATTTGGGTCGTTTGCACGGGGTGCAGTACTACACGGGTCTCATAGGTAAATGTTACAAAATGTTACAGAATGTTACGCATTTCAGGTATTCGGATGTTTTCCGTACAACAGTGCTGTTGTACTTCGCGCGAGCGACAGACGCTCGCGCCACCAGCCGCTATTCGGTTGTCAGAGAGCCAGATCGTTCCAACTATTTACAATATACCGTGAAATGCGGATTGTCAAATATGAATTCGGTAAATATTAATTAAATTTACGGTATGACGAAATTACCGGGTCTTTGCGGTTTTCAGGATCACCAGTGTCTGGTCGTCGGCGACGGCCTGGCCGACGGTGTGGGCCGAGAGGCCCTCCTGCACTTTCTGGAGGATCGTGGCGCTGGGGAGCGTGACGTTGTCTTTCAGCAGACTGCATAGTCGGTCCATGCCGAACTGTTCGCGGTCGGCGTTTTCGGCTTCGGGGATGCCGTCGGTGTAGAGCGCCAGCAACGCGTCGGGAGGCAGGGTGATCTGGCGTTCTTCGATCGTGCTGCTGAATTTGACGTCGCCGGCGATCCCCAAGGCCAGGCCGTTGGAGTCCAAGCTGCGCATGCCTTCCGACGGAGTAAAGAGCATCGCGGGATTGTGGCCGGCGCGGCTGTAGGTCAGTTTCCCGGTCTTGTGTTCGAGGACCGCGTAGAAGGCGCTAACAAACATGCCGCGGCGCAGGTTGTTGTGCAGGTCGTTGTTGACTTCCGTGAGCACGGCGGCCGAGGAGGCGACATCTTTGCAGCGCGCAGCGAAGCAGCGCAGGGTTGCGGCCATGACCATCGCGGCTTCGACGCCGTGGCCGGCGACGTCGCCGATCAGCAGGCCGGTGTAGCCGGGCCGCACTTCGAGGAAATGATAGAGATCGCCGCTGAGTTCCACGCAGGATTCGTAGAGCGCGGCCAGTTCGTAACCTTCCACGACCGGCGGGCGGTCGGGGAGCATTTTGACCTGCGTCTTGCGTGCGGCTTCCAGGCTGCGCTGCAGTTCGTTGAGCGCACTGGAGGCGCGCGAGGCGTGTTCGCGCAGGCTGGCGAGTTCCAGTTCAGCCACATTCTTATCGCGCATCTGGCGGGTGTACTTGTTGGTCGGGCGCGAATCGCGTTCGTAGAGCGCGCGCAGGCGGAGCAGGTCGTCTTCCGCCATCTGGACAATCTTCACGCCGTAGAAGAGGCGACCCGGAGTGTCCGCGGGCCGGACGGAGAGAACCGTGAGCGTGGCGTTGAATTCGGATTCGGGCGTGCGGATCGCGGCGTGCATCAGAATATTTTTGAGCAGATCCGAGGCCTCGCAGAAGCCCGGCTCGTCGCCTTCGATCAGAAAGCCGCCTTCGCTGAAATTGGTGACGCGCCCGGCCATGGCGGTTTTGTGCAGCCGTTTGCCGGCGGTATTGCCGAAGTAAAAGGTGACCGGATAGCCGCTGGCCACGCGTTCCTGCCGATTGGCGACATCGTCCGCTGCCGCGGCGGGAGGTGGCGCGGGGCGTGCGGCTTTTCCGAGGGGCTTCGCCGCGCCACCGCCGTTGCCTCCGCTGGTGGGGTGGGGCGCAGCTACTTTTGCGACCGGCACTGCTGGCGCAAGAGGTGCCGTCGGGACCGGTGCCGCCGTCGCGACAGGAACGGCCGTGGCTGTCGCGACGGGCGCCGTTGCTGCGTCAGGCGTGCCGGTCACGGCTGAATTCTGGCCCGATTCGTCGGCCGATTTCACGCGCAGCTTGTTGGACGAAAGCTTGGTCAATGTATTGGAAAGAATCTGCGTCTGCTCAGCGGTGACGGCGAGGTGCTTGACGCCAAAAATGAGCGCCGCGGGCGGGCGTTCACGCACCCAGAGGATCTCCGCTTCCTGAATTTCAAGCCCGTTGAATTCCTTGGGCTGGACGAATTTGAGCGAGAAGATGCGGCCGCTGGAAAGAATCTTTTTCCAGGCGTTGACGTCGGCGTCGCTGGCGTTGTCCAACGCGATACGGCACTGGCACCCGCTGGTGCTGATGTCGTCGAGCGAACAGGTGAATTCCTCGCCACCCAGGTCCATGCTGGAAATCAGCGCCGTGCCGTGGATACGCACGCGGATGCCTGTACGGCGTTTAAGGTTTTCAATCATACCACGATCATCGGCGGGAAAGGGGATGTTGTCGATTGCAAAAAATAACCTGACCCCCGGCCCCCTTCACTAATAGGGAAGGGGGCCGGGGGGAGGTTACGCGCGGCGTTACGACTGAAAATTCACGCTCAGCAAATGCACTGACGACATCTCGTTAAGACTCGATGAGCTCAACTGCGATGTGATCGTATGGAGGAGCTCCGTGGGGTTGGATTCCGGCGCTCTGGCCGGCGCTTCCACCGGCGGGCTGATCGGCGCGGCGGAACTCGGGGGCGCCAGTGAGCTCGCGGTACTCATGACGTTCATGGTACCGATGGGGCTCGCGGACTTTGGCACTGCAACTTCCGGCGCGGGGGCCAGATCCTGTGGAGGCTGGATCGGCGTCGTGCGCGCGCTGAGAGTGGTGAGCGCCTTGGCGCCCTGCTCTTGAATTTCCTGCGCGTGCAGGATGGACGGGTTGGCCGGGTCGCCGGGCCTCGGGTCCTGAGGAATGTGCGTGGACTGCGTCTGTGATGGTGCTTGAGCAGGCGCGGCCTTGGGTTGGGCGGCTTGCGCCTCGGGCTTGGGCTGCGGCGCGGCAGTCTTGCGCGAATCCAAACGCGCGGCGTCGATCTTCTGCGCCATCTGTTTACGTTCCACCGCCTGCTCCTCACGCTGACGCAACTCGGCGTCGCGGCGGTCGCTTTCGTCCTGCGCGCGGCGTTCGTTGGTCCGCTTCTCCTGGTTCTTCGCGTCGGTGCGAATTTCAGAGATGATGCGCTGCGTGATCACGGCCAGGGACGGCAGCGTGGTGGCATTGGGCGTCTTGCCGATTTCGATGCTGTCCTGTGGCTGTGGCTGAGGCTGTGATGCGGCTGCGGCGTCGGCGGACTTTCCCGACGACGGGTCGGACGGCGCGGACTGGCCTGAAACGCGCGTAGCCGGGAGATTCCAGTTGGAACCTGCCGGCGTGGCATTCGGGGCACTGCTCACATTCGGGGTCATGGGCTTAACCCTTTTTAACCCGCCAGCCGGGGTCGAGATTCCCGGCTTGAGTGGCGACGATCATGGAGCGGCCCTTTCTTGGAAACGATTCGAAGCTTCAGGCCGCGGGTGAAAATGCCCAGGGCCGCAGTCGATCTGCGGCCCCGGACCGGGCTAGTTTTCGGGATCAACCGAGGAGCTTCAGCACGCCCTGGGGCAGTGAGTTGGCTTGCGCGAGCATTGAAGTCGACGCTTGCACCAGGATTTGCTGTCGGGAGAAGTTCGTCGTTTCGGCGGCGACGTCCACATCCCGGATACGACTTTCCGCGGCGGACACGTTTTCAGAGTAGTTCTGGAGGCCTTGACTCTTGAAGTTCAACTGGCTCTGGTTGGCTCCGAGAGCGGCGCGCTGAGCGGAAATGGTCTGGATCGCCGACTGGATCTGGCTGACAGCCGTGGTGGCATCCGACGTCGCGGCAATCGTGCTGATGGCCGTCGAGGAGAAGGAAGCGACCGCTGCGCTATCGAGCGAGAACACGCCGTTCGAGTTTCCGTTGGCGTCGACCACGAAGTTCTGCGTGCCGGTGCCGAAGATCGCCTGGCCGTTGAACTTGCCGTTGGCGAAGACGTTGTCGATTTCACCTTTCAGCGCGTTGTATTCGCTGGAGATGTTACCCTTGTCGCTGCTGGTCTTCGTGGCATCGCCCATTTCAACGCCCAGTTCTTCCATGCGTCCGAGCATGCCGTGAACGGTCTGGAGATATCCGTCCGCGACGTTGATGAAATTGGTGGCGTTGGCGATGTTGTCGACGGCCTTGTTCGTGCCCGCGATCTGACCGCGGAGATTTTCGCTGATGGCCAGACCTGCCGCGTCGTCCGAACCGCGATTGATCTTCAAACCGGTCGCCAGCTTTTCCATCGACGAGGACAGCGCCATCTGGTTACGGTTGTAATTCTTGTACACCGTCAGCGCGCTCGTGTTGGTATAGATTGCAGCCATGGTACATTCCCTCCTTGGGGGAGATCCTTCGGCATCCTTGCCGTTGCGTCCGGGGCGCCTGTTCGCTCGAACCTGCCAAACCCCATCTGCCTCACATGACTCATCGGGTCGGGTTTTGAGGTGTTTAGGGACAATGTGAAGAATACTGAAAGGGGCAGGGGCCAGAACGGAGGACTGAGGGCCGAGGACTGAGAGACCAATGTGCGTGGCGTAAACAGATGGCGGAGTGAGATACTTATGTCGCGGGCCGCACGCGTGCGTTTTGATCACATTTGGAGGTTTGGTACTGCTGATTTTGCCGATACGATCTTATGGAACAAAGTCGGACTATTGGCGGGAAAGTAGTCTCAACGAAGCGGAGATTCTTCCGCATTCACCTGATCTCAATGATGCTCATCATGTTGACGGCGTCGTTGTTGGTCTATGGCAACGTGGTGCTGGGTCAATTCGGCGACAGCCTCGATCCCGAAATCGACATTGAGATACAAGTCGTCGATGGTGCCAGGCGAATTGGATGGCCAATCGTCGCCTGCTACACGGTGACAGACAAAGACGGAACGTGGCTCGGAAAATTCAACGGCTGGCAGACAGGCTGGGATCTCGCCGTAGCGCTCTCGTTGCTGACGCTGGTGATCATTCCCGTCGAGTGGGCGGAACGGAGGCGACCGTGGTTGCGCGGGCACGTTTCCGTCGGAATGGCACTATTGGGGTGTGTCGTCGTGCTGCTTTTGAATGAAGGTCAAAACTGGGTCTGCTTCGGAATTCTGGCGACGCCGGTCTTTGCGGCTTTACTTGTCGCGGTGGTGTTGGTGCTGCGTTGGACGGAACGACGCTTATAGATTTTCGACGGCGCCACCTTTGCCCAAAACAAATCCGGGTAACAAACAGTATCCGATGCTGTAGACGCGTTGATCGATTTTCCCAGAGGCGTACAGACCCATCAGCGCGCCCAGCGCGAGCAGATTGAATTTTCGCATTGTTTCCGAATCGCCCAGTGAAGTGCCCTCATCAAGATATTGTTTTGCCACCCTATAATTATCATGCTCCCAGCTTTCTGTTTTCTGGTGATGCGAAAATCCGACGATTGCCATCTTGATAAAGATGTCATCTTCCGGATTCGGCGTGTTAAGCGAATTTGCTGCCTCACAGCAGCGCCGAAAGGAGTCCCACATTCGTTGGTACTCGTCGAAGATATCGGATTCTGTCATGCGACCCTCAATTCATTAAATCCCGCCGCGTGCTCCATACCGAGCGCGAACACAGACTCCCCAGCCGACTCTAACACGAGCGCAATTTTCAAGAAAGTGTTGCAGCCGAAGTTGACGAACCTCTCGCATCACCTATCATTCAACCATGAAGATGAATGACAAGGACGGTTCGCCGGAGCTCGACCGAACGCTCATTGCGCTCGCGGATCCTACGCGGCGGGCGATTGTCAGGCGCTTGATGCGCGGGGATGCGTGCGTCTCGGAACTCGCGGCGCCGTTCGACATGTCGCTCAACGCGGTCTCCAAACACATTCGGGTGCTCGAACGGGCCGGCATGGTCCGGCGGCGGCGGGTCTGGCGCGAGCATTGGGTTTCGTTCGACGCGGCGCCGATGGATCGCGCGGCGCAGTGGATCGCGCAGCAGCAGGATTTCTGGAAGACGCGGCTGAAGGCGCTCGACGCGATGCTTCAGGCCGAAGATCAGGCGAAATCACAGCAGCTTCACACTAAGAAGAGGAGAGGGAAATGAGCGACGAATCGGTCAAGGCGGTGGTCACGCAGCGGTTTTCGGCGTCGGCGGAGCGGCTTATGACGCGTGGCTGAAACCGGAGACGCTGGGCACGTGGATGTTCGGCTGCAACATTCGCGAGGAAACAATCCTGCATCTCAAGACCGATCCGCGCGTGAACGGAACGTTTTCATATTTGGTGCAACGGGGCGAGCAGACGATCGACCATGTCGGTACGTATCTCGAGATGGATCGACCCAAGCGGCTGGTTTTCACGTGGGGCACGGCGGACAGCCTTCCAGAAACTTCGCGGGTGATCATCGAGATCGTGCGGCAGGGCAGCGGATGTGAACTGACGCTGACGCACGAGATGGCGCCGAAGTGGAAGAATTTTGCTGACCGCGCCAAGGGGTCGTGGGTGAAAATGTTGGGCGTGTTGGAGAAGGTGCTGGGGGAGTGAGCATGGCATCGCGAAAAGTTTCTCGCTGGCTGGGACTGCTGATCGCGGTGTCGTTGCTGTGCCACGCGGGATTTGCCTCGGACGACGAAACTCCAAAAAGGGCGTCAGAGGTGGTTCCGGGCTCGGATCTTAAGATGGAAGACGCGATGACCTCGGCGGAGGCCATCGTCGTGGCGACGGTGGCTGCAGCGGCGGAGGTTGTGAATCGAAATACCTGTTCAATTTCGTACGGACGAGTGGGAGGTGGTGGGTTGGCGGGTGGTGACGTACTTACAAGGGTCAACGTGCGTCAGCGCTTTCAAGTTTCCCAGAGTTTGCGGGGCGCAG
The DNA here is from genome assembly GCA_038227875.1 of Planctomycetota bacterium. Lineage (GTDB taxonomy): Bacteria > Planctomycetota > SZUA-567 > H5-PLA8 > H5-PLA8 > JBBRPR01. Next base: position 17,383 of record JBBRPR010000037.1, on the reverse strand, counting down.
AGAAAGGTGAGACAACGCTCACCTATTCTTACCTTGAGAGCAGCGAACGGAAACAGCCCGAGTCGCCGCTCAATGTTTCCGACGTCCCGCTCATTCTCTGGCTGAAAGAAAAGCGTGTCATGAAAACCCTCTCTGCGACGCCCGAGAATCTCGCAACGGTCAAGAAACTGCTCTCCGAGGCGAAGAAACCGTAATTTTCCAGACCCGTCCCAACCCTCCACTCCGGCACTGGCAGCGCGCCCAAGTTAGGGCTATACTCTGAGGGAAATTAGGGTACACTCTAAAACATCATTGAGGACGCGCGACGTGGTCGGTAAAGATCCCTTAGTTAAAGATACGATGCGCACCCCGGTGTTCACGATTGCCGCCGACGCGGGACTTGACCGCGCGATGACAATTATGCGCACTCAGCGCATCCGCCATCTTCCCGTGGTCGAAGAAGACGGACACATGTGCGGGCTGATCTCCGACCGCGATCTGCGGTTGTCGATGGAAGAGATCGAACAGGGCCCCAGTCATGCTCCCAAGGGCTATTTCCTGCCCGCACTCACCAAGATTCGTACGGCGATGGTCAAGAACGTTATGACCGCCACGCCGGAGATGCCGCTGGCGAATGCCGCGGTGATCATGAGCGAACGAAAGATCGGGTGTCTCCCGGTCGTGGATCCCACCAGTAAGAAGGTGGTGGGGATCATCACAGAATCCGACATGCTTCGCCTGCTCGCGAAGTTGCTGAAACAGAAAGGCGCGTAGTATCCAATCCATGGCAGACCCCGCATTACCTACTCCCTCCGACTCCTCAACCGACTCAGATACCAACCCCGTTGAGGAGCGTACGCCGGACGAATCGCCCCAGTTACCCGAGGTCGATTTGTCCGATCCCGACGCGCCGGCCATACCGGCGATCACCACCTTCGACGAATTGAAACTATCGCAACCCGTCCTCACCAGTCTAGCCGCCGCCGGATTCACCAAACCCACGCCGATTCAAGCGCAGTTCATACCGCTGGCGATGTCCGGCCGGGATGTGATGGGCCAGGCGAAAACCGGCACGGGCAAAACGGGCGCGTTTCTGATTCCAATTTTCGAACGGATCAAGCCCGGTGAAGCCAAAACGCAGGCGCTGATCCTCGCGCCGACGCGCGAACTGGCGATGCAGATCGAAGGCGAAATCGGCCGCCTGGGCCGGACGCTGGGCTTTACCTCCGTGACGATCTACGGTGGCTCGTCGTATGAGCCGCAGATCGAAGCGCTCGCGGCCGGCGTCGACATCATCGTCGGCACGCCCGGACGCATCATGGACCACATGGGGTCCGGACGGCTGGATCTTTCCGGCATCAAGGTCGCGGTGCTGGACGAAGCCGACCGCATGCTCGACCTGGGCTTCCGCAAGGATATCGAATTCATCCTGAAGCATTGCCCGGCGCAGCGCCAGACACTGCTGCTGTCGGCGACGATTCCCGATGACATTTTGAAGCTGGCCAAGCGTTTCATGTACGACCCGCTGGAAGTGTGGACCGCCGCCGAAAAGATGACGGTGGATACCGTCGAGCAGCATTACTTCGTCTGCGATTCGCGCGAAAAGATGCCGGTGCTGCTGAAACTGCTGGAGACCGAGAACCCGCAGCTGGCGATCATCTTCTGCGGCACGAAGATGGGCGCCAAACGGCTGGCCGAGCGGCTCAACCGGCTGTACATCAGCGCGCGTGAAATTCATGGCGACCTGCATCAGAGCCGCCGCGAAAAGATCATGGGCAACTTCCGCAAGGGCAAGGTCAAGCTGTTGATCGCCACCGACGTCGCCAGCCGCGGCATCGATGTCGACAACATCACGCACATCATCAATTACGACATCCCGTACAAGATCGAAGATTACGTTCACCGCATCGGCCGCACGGGCCGCATCGGGCGATCGGGCAAGGCGTACACGCTGGTCAGCCGCGAAGAGGGCGAGTACCTCACGGAAATCGAGCTGCTGATCAACAAGGAAATCAACCGCATGCACTTCGATGATCTGAAGAGCAAGTGGTGGCCGATCCCGCCCAGCGCACCGGAAACCGATTGGGAACCCGACGACGTCAGCGACGCCTCCAATCAACTGGAAGCGCCCGGCGGCGGTGGCGGAGGTGGTGGCGGTGGCGACAAGAAAAAGGGCCGACGGCGCGGACGACGCGACGAAGGCGGCAGCGGTGGCAGTGGTGGTGGACGGAGCCGGCGTTCGGAATCGCCGCGCGCCGCGAGTGCCCCCAGTGCTGAGGGCAGTGTTGCGCCGGGCGAAGTGGGCGAAGCCGGTGAAGTGATCGAAGTCAACGTCGAAGCTCCGGAAGGTGCCGTGGACGGAGTCTCCGGCGACGGTGCCAACGGAGAAGGTGGCGAAGGCGGGCGCCGCAAGCGCAGTCGGAGCCGCGGGCGTGGACGCCGTGAGAAAAATGTGAGCATTACCTGTTCGCAATGCGGCGTGCAATCGCTGGTCAATTTTAAGCCCGATCCCGGCCGCCCGGTTTATTGCGACGCGTGCTATAAGATCAATAAGGACGCCAAGGAAGGCCGCACCAACGAGAAGGGCGCTGGCGAGAAGCACACTGAACAACCTGATGAAAATGCAACTGTGAACACCGATACGACGGGCGTTGAAGCCCCGCAATGAAGTTTTTTGCGTTCAAAAACCAAAATTGGTCTTCGGAAAGTGTGGTTTTCGCTTGGAATAAAGGGTAGAGTTTAGGGTATCAGGATATTCCGGAGGTGCTTTTATGCCGGACTCAACTCAAGGCGATCAGACACTGACGTGTGTCGATTGCGGCGCGCAGTTCACGTTCTCCGCTCGAGACCAGCAATTTTACCAGGAGCGCGGCTACCAAGCCCCGCGCCGCTGCAAGACGTGCCGCGATAAGCGGAAAGCGTCCGGCGGTGGCGGCGGAAGTGGTGGCGGCGGCGGCTTTGGTGGAGGCGGTGGCGGAAGCGGCGGCGGTGGTGGTGGTGGCGGAAACCGCTGGCAAGGCGGTGGTGGTGGCGGCGGAAGCCATGCCGGCCACGGCAATCCAGGCGGCCACGGCGGCGGATCGCGGCGCGACGCACCCGAACACGGCAACGAACTTCATCCCACAGGCTCCGGCGGCCAATCCGGCCCCACCGGTCATTCGCAGTTCAAAGTTCAGTGCTCCGGCTGCGGCGTCGAAACGACCGTCCCCTTCAAGCCCGACCCGAACCGGCCCGTGTATTGCCGCACATGCTATTTGAATAAGCGCAAGAGCGGATGATGTACGACAGTTCTAAGTTTTGAATTGAAGCCTTGGGCAATGCCCAAGGTTTTTTAATTGTCTGAAAAGTGCAACTCAACTCAAAACTCACAACTCAAAACTACCTCCCAAGATCTCCCCGATCACCACGCTCGCATACGCCCCCGACGGCAACGCAAACCGGAGCACCACGCCGTCCGGCGCATCCTCGACCCGCGGCGCTTCGAGTAGCGTCGTGCGCAGGCTTCTCCGCGCGCCGGGCTGGCTTTCGGCTTCGCGGCGGCCGAAGTCTTCGGCACGGACACCGGATGCGGCGAGGACTTCGGCTTCGATCTCGCGCGGACGGCCTTCGGGGTTGGGCATCTGTGGACCGAAGAGCGGGCCGCTTGGGCTGATCTCCAGCGCGTCGGCGCGGGGCTGCTCGCGGGCAGCGTCTTCGGCGGAATTCACCGCGAAGACCGCGCCGTTGCGGTGGAGGCATGCTAGATCGCCGGGCAGCAGGCGTGAAAGCTCGGGCATGCGCCGCGCCAACACGCGGTTGAACAGGTCCGACTGAAACGCGTTGACGATCAAGTTGCGGAGCTTCCGGTCCGGCGGCCGGTTGCCGAAGTGTTCGACGCACGCGCGAGCAAAACCGTCGCGGTCGCCTTGAACCAGCAGCTTGCCCAGTGCCACGTTGGCGCCGCCCCGGCCGAAGCGTTGCGGGCCGTAGTAATTCGGCACGCCCAGCTTCGCCAGTTCACCGCACGCGAACTGCGCGCGCTGGCGGATTTTTTCGCGCGCGGCGGCGGAGTCTTCCACCAGTCGCAGCGTGATCGTGAAGCGATTCCCGCGCAGGTGGCCCATCTTGAGCTTGTTGCCGTGCGCGCTCACCGCGAGAACTTTGAGCTCCGGCGTGGCGTACGCCGCCAGCGCGTCGCGATTGTCCTTCACGTGTTCGAAGCTGATCCACTGCCGCGTCACCGCAGTGGAGTCCTTCAAGCCGCCAATTCCAGCATCCGCGGGGCGTTTGCCAATTATGCCCGCCAAGCGGCGCACGGCATCGTGTGTGTTCATCCCGCGCTTTTCGATCCAGAGGTACGTGTGAGTGCCCGTGCCGCAGGGCTCGTACAGCGCGAGTTCCTCGACGACGAAGTCCTCCGGTCGGTGCTTGATCAACACGGCCGGGAGTTCGAGCGGCGGCGGGAGCAGGGTGGGGAGCGGTTCGGAATTCATGAGCCGTCGTTATTATCGGGCGTGACGGAAATGCAAATACCCGATCCGCGATTAAAGCTTTGAAATTCAAAGTTTTCTCTTGCAATCGTTCTATCCTCGTTTACTTTGTGGCGCAAAGTCTAGGCTTTGTACTTCAAAGTAAACGGAATGAAGAGGAGGGGGAAGTCAAATGTTCAAGCCTTATCTGCCGCGCGCCATGCGCGAAGCGCCGTTGCTCAATCCGTACGTCGTGCCCGCACCGCCCGAGCCGCGTTCGGCGTTGCTGATCAATCCGTTCTACCGCAAGGACCCGTACGCCAGCTTCGGCAAGCACGTGCTGACGCCGTCGCTGGCGCTGACGTCGATCGCCGGTGCGACGCCGGAGCACTGGACCGTGCGCTACTGGGACGAAAATCTGCTCAAGGGACCGCCGCCGTATGATCCGTTTCCGGCGGTGGTGGGAATCTCCGTCCATCTCACGTTCGCACGCCGCGCGTACGAACTGGCCGACTGGTACCGCCGCCGGGGCGCCAAGGTCGTGCTTGGCGGGCTGCATGTTTTAAGTTGCCCCGAGGAGGCCGCGCCGCACGCCGATGCGCTCGCGCTGGGGGAGGGCGTGCAGCTCTGGCCGCAGATCCTGCACGACATCGAGCACGATTGTCTGCAGAAGCGCTACGCCGGAAGTTACCTGAAGCCTTACCGCGAAGACCCAACGCCGCGCCGTGACATTCTGCCGCGCGACGATTTCCTGACCACGACGAGCATGATCGCCACGCGCGGCTGCCACAACCGCTGCGATTTCTGCTACCTGTCGACGCGGAACCTCAGCATCCCTTACCAGATGCGCGAGACGTTGCAGGTCGCCGCGGAGTTTGCCGGAAATGGCGAACCGTACGGCGTCTTCATCGACAACAACCTCGGCTCCAAGCCAGATTACCTGCGCGCGCTCTGCCGTGAACTGCGGCCGCTGGAGAAAATCTGGAGCGCCGCGGTCACCATCGACGTCACCGACGACGAATCGCTGGTCCGCGAGATGGCTCTGGCCGGCTGTACGGGCGTGTTCGTCGGCTTTGAATCGCTGACCGGCGAGAACCTCGACGACGCTCACAAGAAAACGCCGCGGCCGGAAGACTACGCGCGCCGCGTCGCCATCTTCCATCGCTACGGCATCCAGGTGAACGGCAGCTTCGTCCTTGGTTTCGACCACGACCGCCCGGACGTCTTTGCACGGACCGCCGATTGGATCGAGCGGAACAAGCTGGAGTGCGCGACATTCCACATTCTCACGCCGTACCCTGGCACGCCGCTCTTCCGGCAAATGGAGAAGGAAGGACGGCTGCTGCACAAAAACTGGGACCTGTTCGATACCGCTCACGTGGTTTTCCGGCCGAAGAACATGTCGGAAGCGGAGCTCGAAGCCGGCTACCACTGGCTCTACGAACGCTTGTTCACGCTCGGTTCGATCTGGCGTCGGCGGCCGGAGCGGCGATCGGAGATACTCCCGTTCATTGCCATGAGTCTGCTCTACAAGCGCGCGAATCTCTTCTGGCCGGTGCTGATCAAGTACGGGTTGACTCACGCCGCGTGGAACCCGCTCGTGGAAATCACGCGCCAGCGGCACCTGAAATTCCGCCAGAGCCTGCTGGCATCGCCCCAGCAGAGCAGGGGGCTGGCCATGCCCGTCGCGGCGGGGGTGTAATCTTCGTACTCCGGGCGAGCCGCCCGGACTACAAACAGCGCATTGAATCGCGTCGCGCATTCCGCTATGAAAACTCCCTGATTTCCATCAACCCTTCAGGGGAAAGATTCATGGCCGTCCTTCACGCGACGTTTTTCAGCGATACGCTGCGCAAGCAAGTGCAGATGAATGTGTTCACGCCCAACAAAGGCAACGGCCCGTTTCCGGTCTTCTACCTTCTGCACGGCTTGAGCGACGACTACACGGCGTGGCAACGCTGGACGCGATTGGAAAATTATCTCGGCGACCTGCCGCTGGTCGTCGTGATGCCCGACGGCTTCCGCGGATTTTACTGCGATCACGTTGACGGCCCGAAGTTCGCAACGTATATGCTCAATGACGTCGTCGGCTTCGTGGAGCGCACTTTCCCCGTGCTCCGCACGCGGGCGGGGCGTTGCATCGGCGGCTTGTCCATGGGCGGATACGGCGCGATCAGCCTGGCGCTGCTGCGACCGGAGATGTTCGTCAGCGCCAACAGCCATTCCGGCGCGTTCTGGCGGGGCAAGCCGCTCTTCGATTTCCTCAAGGATCCGGAATTCGCGAAAGTGTTCGGCACGAAGAAGCAGGTGATGGGAAGCGTTCGCGACGTCTTTGCTCAATCCGAGAAGCACAAGCGTAATGGCACGAAGTTGCCGAAGATGCTGATCGATTGCGGTGTCGGCGATTTCCTGGTCGCCGGCAACCGCGATTTCCACGCGCATCTCGAAAGCCTGAAGATCCCGCACACCTACACCGAATTCCCCGGCGTTCACGATTGGGATTACTGGGACATCCATATTCGCGAGGCGCTGGCGTTTCACGCGAAGGCGCTCGGCATCGCGAAGGAAAAGTAGGCAGAGAGCGGCCGTAGGCGGCGAGCGCGCTTGTGTGACAAGGAGCAAGCGGCTGTATGCTTGCTTCTTGCTCAGCGTAATCCCATCCGAGTTACGGGTGCTCTGAATGAAGAGCTGTCAGCCTGCTTGCGCGCGAGTCGCGCGCGTTTAACAAGGAACAAGCAAACTGCCGCTTGCTCCTTGACACACAGACACGTCCATTCCCGCTACTTGCGCGTTTTCTTCCGCGTGCGTTTTTGAATTTTTACTTTTGAATTTTGAATTTTCGCCACGCCTTCCAAACGCGCGTCGGCGAAAATGAAACTCCCGTTCAACCACGGCAGTCCACCGTTGGCCGAAAGCGTCACGCTTTTCGCTCCGCCGAGATCCACATCGATGCTCAGCGGCGCGCTGTTGTACATCTGGTGATGCGCTTCGAAGAGCGGCTTGCCGTCGGCGACCACCGAGACGTAAACCTTCTCGAATTGCTTCCGGTCGTCGCACGGTTCGGTGACGCCGTCCCAGGAAACTCCAGCGGTCAGCTTCAAGCGCTGATACCCGGTGCACGAAAACGTGAGCGCGCAGGGAAAACGACAGCACAAGCCGCGTTCGTAATTCTTTCCGAGCAGTTGGAGCGCGGAGCCCTCCAGCGTCCGGTTGCGCTCGAGGTATTCCTTGGTCATGCTTTCCTGCTCGGTGAACGCGGCGTCGAGGTACACCGTCTCCGGGCGCGAATTGTCCTGCGCGAGCTCCTTCAAGCGCACCGTCGGAAAAACGCGTGGCACCAGCACGCGGCGGAAGGACTCGACGGCAGAGAACGTCAGCGCAGGCGCCAGCTTCCACTGCTCGTTGAAAAATCCCCACGTAAGAAACGTTTCCGGATGGCGGCCACTGGTCAGGTCATCGAAGACCGCGAAGTCGAAGTGCTTCCGGAAATCGAACGGTACCCAGTCGAACCAGTTGCCAAAGCGCACGTTGATGTCGGTGTAGCTCTGCGGCGTGGTCCCGGGGATCAGTACGATGTAGCGCTTGGGGTTGAGCGGATTGGGGTAGCAGAGCATCGCGCCGAGATTGGGACCGGTGAAGTTCTCGTCGCCGATCCGGATGGACTGTCCGTTGAATTCGAATGGCGATTGGCTGGCGGCGCGCTTGATCAATGCAATCGTGTTGGCAATGTACGGATGCGTTTCCGGCGAACCGAAGAGGATCAGATTCGAGTCGCGGTTATCCGCATACGACAGTTCCGCGATGCTCTTCTTCCGGCACGGCACGGCGTAGCGTGTGCGCCAATGGTTGACGAACTGATCCGCGGCGGCGTTGGCGGCGACAGCCAGCGCGCTGGAGTTTTTCGACACTTCACCAGACGCGACCACAAACGGCGTCATGAACGCGTGCTCTATCGGTCCTTCGACGCGCGTGCACTTGGCGGGCGGATACGCCGTTTCCTGTGCGCGCGTGCCGGATGTCCATGCACCGTTCTCGTCACGGCCGAACGCAAACGCGCCCGCGGCATCCGTGGCGAAAGGCGGCTTGAGCACTTGCCGGTCGATCTCAATCTGGATCGGCACACCCTGAATCGGCAACCGCGCCGGATCGATGCGCAGCTCCGTCGCATTCTCGGTCGAAATGGAAATGGTCCGTAGTGCCGGCGCGGCCTTCGCGTCGACGCTCGCGTGACGCAGGCGCTGTTCGAACGCGGTGATGTGAATCCAGTATGCGCCGGAATAGCGCAGCCATGCGGTTTTGTACTGCACACGCGTGGGTTTGCTCTCGCCTTGAATTTCGCGCAGGCCGAGATCGAAATTCGCCGAAATGCCGTGCGTCATGTACGGCAGAATGTGTACTTCATGCTGCGCGTGTCCGCTGGCCTTCAGCGCGGTGAGCATATTTTTGGCGTGGCGCTGATTGACGATGGTGTCTGCTTCGCCCTGCAACGCGATGACGCGGACGTGCTGCAGATTCTTCGCGTACGTGACTGAGCTCGTGTCTTCGCGCAGAAACTGGCGCACGCCGGCGATCGGCGACTGCTCGGGCGTGCGCCAATGCCACAGGTCGGCCCAGACGTTGATGTCCGTGTTGCCGCACAGCGGCATGATCGCCGCAAAGCGATCGGGAAAGCGCGAGGCCAGATGCCACGCGCCGGTGCCGCCCATCGAGATTCCCGCCGCGTAAACGCGCGTCGCGTCGACGTTCAGCAGGCTCTGGACCTGGTCGAGGACCGTCAGCACATCCTCTTCGCCGACGTACATGTAATCCATCCCGCCGCGACCTTGCGGGGCAACGACGATGCGGTTGCCGATCGGTTGCGCGCGGCATTGCAGCGGGTTGAACATGCCTTGACCGTGCAGCAGCACCACCAGCGGCAGCGCGCGCGTGCCGTCGTAGCTGTCAGGAATCCACAGGCTGTACGGCTGGTTGCTGTCGTCGAGATCGGAGTGATAACCCATCAGCATTTCGCGGCCGGTGGCGAGAATGTTTTTGCCAGCGGCGATTTTCTCCGCGTCGGCGTGGATCGCATCGAGCTCGCGCTTGGCCGCATCATATTCGGCCTGCGTCCACGACTGCTTCGCGTTGAAGCGATCGGTCGCAAATCGCAACCGCACGGAAAGTGTGGGAATAAGTGCCGCGGGATCACACTTAAAGAGGGTGAAGTCTGGCATTTTCGCGCTCCGATAGTCGTGCTCGTTGTGTGCTGGAACGTTCTGCCGATGCTGATTTTTTACCGCGAGAGAACGGACAAGACAGTTTAATTCACGCACGTCAGGTGAAATGAATGGATGCGGTATAATTTTTTGGCAAAAAAATTCACCAAAGGATACGCTGCGCGTTCCGTTGAATTTTAGACATAAGAAAAGGCGCAGCGGTGCGTCTGTTACATATTAAGGGATGCAATTCATGGGTTCGCGCAGCAATCTAAACGCAACGAGTTCGCTGAACATCGACCGTGAAGAGATCGAAGGCGGATCCGTCGTACTGTTAAAACTGAATGGAACGCTCGACGCGCGTACGTTCGAGCAGCTGGAAAGCCAAATCGCAGACGCTTTTGTCGGAAACATATTCCGCATTATTCTGGATATGAGTGAGGTGCGTGAGATTTCGTCGAGTGGGACTGGCGTGATCGTCGATGCGTTGTCTCAAACCCGCGAGCAGAACGGAAACGTGGTGCTGCTCAGTGTGACTCCCAGTGTGCAGGAAGTCTTCGACATTCTCGACGTCGCCGATCAGTTCCCGACCGCGCACGATCTGGCGAGCGCCATCTGCATGGTCCAGACGACGCCCGCCCCAATCCAGGAAGTCGACGTGCCCAAGTCCGGCGAGCACACCGCGCTGACGTCCGTTACGCGCAAGAGTTTCGAAGACTGATCCGTACCGCGTCAGGCCTCTCGGCGGTACGATTCACGCATTTCCCATACGCTGCATCATAATAATCAGCGGCATAAACAGGCTGATCACGATAAAGCCCACCGCGATTCCCATTCCGACGATCAGAAACGGCTCGAGCAGACTCATCAGCGCGGCGACCAGTGTGTCGACTTCGTCGTCGTACGTGTCGGCGATTTTCATCAGCATCTTGTCCAGCTCGCCGGTTTCCTCGCCGACTTGAATCATGTTGACCACCAGCTCGTCGAAGACACCGGACGCCCGGAGCGGATCGGCGATGGTATCGCCTTCCTTGATCGAAGCGTGCACCGATTCCACCGCGTTGGCAACGACCTGGTTGCCGGTTGCATTCTTAATGATGCTCAGCGCATCAAGGATCGGCACGCCCGATTGAACCAGCGTCCCCAGCGTGCGGCAGAAGCGGCTGACGGCCGACATGGAAATGATCTGCCCGAAAACCGGGAGATGAAGTTTGGTGCGGTCGATCAGCAGCCGGCCGCGCGTGGTATTGCCTACGAACCGGTACGCGAAGTAGACGAGCACCGGCGTGAAAGCCAGCAGGTACCAGTAGTCGACCATCGCGTGCGTCACCAGCATCAGCAACTGCGTGCAAAAAGGCAGATCGCCGAGGTTCATCTCTTTGAACATCACTTCGAAACGCGGGATGATGAAAATCATGATGAACGAGAGAATCGCCGTGGCGATCACGACCACAGCCGCCGGATAAACCAGCGCGCCGGTGATCTTCTGTTGCAGGCGTTGCGCTTTCTCTCGAAAGTCGGCGAGGCGCCCGAGGATCTCGTCGAGCACGCCGCCGACCTCGCCGGCGCGGACCATGTTGATAAAGAGTTTGTCGAAGACGTGCGGCTGGTTGCCGATCGAGGCCGAGAGCGACGAACCGCTCTCGACGTCCTCCTTCACCCCGTTGACCGCGTCGCGCAGCAACCCTTCGCGGAGCTGCGAGCGCAGAATGTCGAGCGCCCGCACGATCGGCAGCCCGGCGTTGAGCAGAATGGCGAATTGCCGCGTGAAGCGCGTGAGTTCCTTCTGCTTCACGCGCAGATGAAAACTCAACCGCGCTTTCTTCGCGGGCGGAGTCGGCACAACGGCACGCGGCGCTGGAGCGCTGGGCGGAGCGGACAGTGTTGGCGTGGACGAACCCCGAAAGTATGTAGGCATGTGCGTTCTCCTGTTCCGCTCGGATGAGGGAATCCTGGCTCGCGACGTTACGGACTAAAGAAGTCTTACGGTTCCTTGAACGATTTAAATCGCGTGTGTCCGTCGACGACGCCGGATTCACCGGCGTCAACTTCAATGCTCGTGCTGTCTGACGCGCGCGTAAGCTTGACGATGCCTTCAGTCACATCCAGCCGGGTGGAATCACCGGTCACCGTCAGCACGAACTTCGTGCCGACCACCTCCGCATCCGCGTGCGGCGTGATCACGACCATCGGCGCGTTGGCCGGCTGCTTTGCGGCGACGACGGTCAGCACTCCGGACTCGAGCACCAAATGCTTGCCGAGGTTGGCCGTGCGCGCGAGTTCGCGTTCGCCGGTGCTGTTTTGCCGGTTGCTCATCCACAGCTTCGTGCCGCTGCCGGTCAGTTCGAGTGTGGTTTGATCCCAGAACGAAATCGTGGCGTGTCCGTTCGCGCCGAGTTCCACGCCGTCCAGCGATTGCAGCGTCTCTTCCGCGCTGCGTGCGCTGCGCTGCTCGCCGGTGAGCGCCGAGACGATCCGCACGTCGCCGCTGGCTCGCAGCGTTGCGACTCCAGCCAGTTGACCCGGGTGGAAGTCGATGAATTTTATGGCCAATCCAACCGCGAGCACGACCGTGGCGGCTGCGAGTGTCCAAAGTTTCCAGCGCCAACGCGACGCTGGGGCCTCAACATTCGATTGGGGAGCGCGGGGGAGCGTCGCCATGATTTCCTGCGTGGTTGTGTCGACGGCGGCGACGCCAGGCTTGGCCGGCAGCGAGACCATCGTGCGCGCAACGATCGCGTCGGCATCCTCTGCATGAAAAAGAGTGGCGAGCAAGCCGGCGACCTCCGCCTGTCCCACGAAGCGCGACCGATGAGAGGGCGTGTCGCGCATCAAGTCGGCAAGGTCGCGCAATTCGGACTCGGAGAGCGAGCCGTCGAGGTAGTCTTCCACCAGTTGGTCGATGCGTTCCATGGTTTATGCGTCCTCCGCGAGCGCGACGTGCTTGTAGATGCATGCGCGGAGCAGATTGCGGATTCGCAGCAGGCGGACTTTCAGCGCGCCTTCGGTGCTGTGCAGCGTCTGCGCGAGCGTCTTGACGGGCAGGTTGTCGCCGTATTTGGATTTCAGCAGCGCGCGGTCTTCGTCGGGAAGTTTCTCCAGGCAGCCGCGTAGCGCGGCGGCACGGGCTTCGGCTTGGGCGCCGTCGGGATCGTTCTCGAGCCGCTGCAGGCGGACGTAACGGACATAGTCGCCGGCCTTTTTGCGCGTCGCGTGGAGTCGACGGAGCTCCATCTTGAGCGTGTTGAGGGCGATGCCCTTCAGCCACGGAAAGAAACCACTGGAGAGGCTGCAGGATTCGAGATGAATGTAGGCCTGGACGAACGAGGCCTGCAGAAATTCTTCGAGTTCCTCCTGCGAATGAATATAGAACGAGAGCACCGTCCGCAGGCGGCTATGGTGGCGGCGGATGAGTTCGGCATAAAGCGCCTGTTCGCCCTTGCAGACGCGGGCGACCAGTTCAAGGTCGGGCACTTCCGTAAGCGTGGTTGATTCCATAAGCCTCTCCGCAGTCTAGTTGCAGATGCAGGGTGGAGGTTACAGATTTTCTTTGAAATAGTTCAAATGTACTTGGTGTATGTGTCGACGAAATGCGCGGCGATGTGATCCTGCGTGGTTTCGCTGATGCGCAGTGCTCGTCCGCCTTCGCCCATCAGCGCGGTGCGGATCGTGTGGGACTTGCGTCCAAAGAGTTCGATCTCGATGAACGCCGCCAATCGGCGCGTGCTGACGCCGACGGTGTAAACGACCGGCGCGGAGCTGATCTGGATTGACGTGGGGAGGCGTTTGATTTCCGCGGCGCGGCCGTTCTTGCGCAGTTCAACGGCGACGGAGTTCAACGCGGGCTGCACGACCTCGTCGAAAAACTTGTTCGTTTCCCACTGGATCTGCTGCTCGTGGAAACCTTTTTCAGCCTTTTCCTCGCGCTTTTTTAAGAATGCGGCCGCGAGCTCTTCCCGCCAATTCATGGTTGCTTCCCTGGTTGAAGTGATGTGTAAGAGGATACCCGCGGCAGCGCGGGATTCAAGCGAGGTGTATGGGGCCATGGATGTGCGAATTTCAGAGCGTAGCGAAGAAATTAGCTCATCCGTGCGTTGCGCTCCGCCTACTCCATGCGTGCCGGCACGGATGAGCGGCTGCTTTCGCTACGCTCAAGCATCCGCACTTCCATGGCACCACGTCATGCTTTCGGCGGGTGCGGATCGCGGCCGAACTTCTCGCGGAACTGCTGCATCAGATTTTTTTCCGGCACCCAGTTGAAATGCGCCTTGGCTTTACTGCAATCGATGAAGCTTTTCGTCTTCGGCCAGTCGGCGGGTAGCTGTGCGCCGTCGGGATGGCGGCGCTGGACGGATTCCCGGATCGGCAGCGTGCAGAGCGCTTCCTCCGCGCTGAAATGATAGGCTTCGCAGCCGGGTCGCGGATGCTCCAGCGCCAGGGCGTACGCACGCGTCGCGTCGTCGGTGTGGACATGCGTGCCGAAGCCGTCGCCGAACTGCTGACTGTAGTCGAACCATTTTTCACAGCCTGGCGTTTCGAAATCGAAATTCAGCACCATTGGGAAACGGAAAATCGCGACCGAGAGCCCGCTGGTCCGCGCGATCATGTGTGCGAAGAATTCGTTGGCCACTTTTCCGCAGCCGTAGGAATTGTTGGGCTGGAGCGGATGCGTTTCGTCCATGGGCAGTTGCTTGAGCGCCAACGGCGGCTCGCCCCACATGCCGTAGACCTGGCAGGTGCTGGTGTAGATCAGCCGCTTGATTTTCAAATCCGAGGCCGTCTGCAGCACCGTGGCGCCGACCGTGGTGTTGTGGATGTAGACCTCGTCGGGCGGAATCATCTGCGAATTGGTCGGAATTTCGGCCAGATGGCAGACGGCATCGACGCCTTCCAGCAGGGGCTGCAGTTGCGAACGCTGGCGGATGTCGGCGTAGCAAAATTTGGCGATGGCGTTTTGCGGTGCCCGGCGGTCGATGTTGATGACGTCGTGTCCGCTTTCCCACAAGCGCCGGACGACCCGCGTGCCGATGCGCCCGCTGCCGCCGGTGACTGCAACTCGAAGTTTGTTCACGCGCTGATGGTTCCTCGGAAGGTTCTTAAAAGTACCCCACGAAATGCAGGAGGACAAGGAGATCGTTCGAGAGTCTCACCGGGGAAACTTCACTATGCGGAAAGTGTTGCTGAATTTCCACTTCGGTCGCTTTTCAATTCCCTCTGGGGCGGTTAGATTGCACATGTTCGTGTGATCGCGGGTTTGATGAGACTCATTCTATAAGAGGGGGAAGAGCAATGCGACGTCTGTCCTTGGCAGTGATGGTTCTGGTTTCCGTGGCCGCTCTCAGTTCGCTGGTGCGCGCCGAAGACGCGCCGCCGGCTCCGGCCGCTGCGCCGACGGTGGCTGTTTGTGTGTTGCACGCGACGGAAGGTAACAAGGTTTCCGGCGTGGTTCGCTTCACCGAAGAAGGCGGCAAAGTGAAGGTCGTCGCCGATGTTGAAGGCCTGACGCCCGACGCGAAGCACGCCTTCCACATTCATGAATTCGGCGACGCGACGTCCAAGGACGGCAGCAGCGCCGGCGGCCACTTCAATCCCGATGGCCACAAGCACGGTCTGCCTGACGCCGCTGAAAAGCACGCCGGCGACCTCGGCAATCTCCAGGCCGACAAGGAAGGCAAAGCGCACTACGAGATCACCGTCGAAGGCGTCAGCGTCGGCGGCAAGAATTCGATTCTCGGACGCGGCGTGATCGTGCATGCGAAGGTTGATGACGGCGGCCAGCCCGTCGGCAACGCCGGCGCGCGCATTGCGTGCGGCGTGATCGGCGTGGCCAAGCCGGCCGCGAAGTAATTCCTGGCTCGAAAAGAAACGGGGGCGATCTGAAAGGATCGCCCCCGTTTTTGTTGACCCCGCCGCCAATTGGCGGCAGGGTGTTGCTTTCTAATCACCCGGTAAATTTACCGGAACCCCTATCCGTAGTTACACTTTTTTCGGATGCCCCAATAGGTAGAACGACCGTGGAGAACTGTTGATGAGCCACGCCTTCAAGCCTCGCCGGCAGCTCGGCCGCACCGGATTCGTGGCGACGCAACTGGGCATCGGCGATCTCGCCGACCGTTCCGTGCCGCTGGAACGTTGCGTGGCGACCGTCCGCCGCGCGCTCGACGCGGGATTGAATCTGATCGACACCGCGCCGAGCTACGAAAATGGCTACAGCGAGGAGATCGTCGGCGCGGCGCTCAAAGGCCGGCGCGACGGCATCTTCGTGATCGACAAGATCGATGAGCTCGACGCGCCGGTCGTTCCGCAGATCGACGCGAGTTTGAAGCGGCTGGGCATGGAGCACACCGACCTGTTTGTCTTTCACGGCGTGAAGTCGCTGGAGCAGTGGAGCAAACTGTCCCAAGCCGGCGGCGGTCTGGAGCAGACTGCCGCGTGCATCCGCGCGGGAAAGACGCGTTTTCGCGGGATCTCGTGCCATCACCCGGAAGTATTGCGAGTCGCGATTCCGTCGGGGCTCTGCGACGTGGTGCTCTTTCCGGTCGGTCCGTTTGTGGATGAACGTTACGTCAACGAGATGCTGCCGCTGGCGAAAAAGCACGGCGTCGGCACGGTCTGTTTTAAAACGTTTGGCGCGGGAAAGCTGATCGGCGACACCAGCGGCTACAACCAGCCGCTGCAGAACCGTCCGCGCGGCAAAGTCAGTTCTGGCGGAACCGATGACGTGACGCCCACGCTGCCGCGGTTGAGCATCAACGAATGCGTCCGCTACACGCTCACGCATGATCCGGACGTGGCGCTGCTGGGATTGAGTTTCCCGAACGAGCAGGACGCCGCCTTCGCCGCCGCGGCTGCGTTTGCGCCGATGTCTGACTCCGAGCAGAAAGACTTGCGTGCGCGTGCGGTCGTGGCGATGGAAGGGAAGGGGCCGTGCTGGTGGAATCCGTGAGCTATTTCTTCTCACGCTTCAGCGCGTAGCAGAAAAAATCCCACAGCCCGGCGAAGCGGAAATTCGGATCGACGTAGTGTTGGATGACGTAGAATGCAAAATAATACGCGCGCGCGAAACACCAGACCGTCAGCGCCATCAGTCCCGCCAGTTTCCAGCTGGGATGCTCGAGTAGGATCACTCCCGCCGCCATCAATCCACAGACGACAAACAAAAATCCCTTGAAGTAGAGCAGCTTGGGATTGCTGATGTCCATGAGCGTCTCCGGATCGTTTGTAGTCCGGGCATCCTGCCCGGTCAGCGACGGACGCGAATTTTTTGCAAGAGACGCTTCCGTCGGGATGAAGTTGAGCGGTTTTCAATACGGACCGGGCGGGACGACTGGTCTTTTTAATTCCGATTCTCCTATTGTCGAGCGTGCACGCTTCGCAAATAGGGGAACAAAAGAGTAGAACATTAAAACTTCCCGTTTATAGTCCGTTTGGCCATGACAAAGCGGAGTTAACCGATGCCGAAATTGACAGAATATCCTGGCGTGACGTTGGGACAAGCCAAGAAGGCTGGTTATCCCTTATCGCTGATCTGGTTCCATCCTTTGCTCAATCGCGCACGCGTCAAACGATCCATCAGGACGACGGACTCCGCAGTCCAACTGGACTGCGCCAGAAAGCTTTCGCAGTTACTGAGGTCGCCCGCCGATTGGCGTGACAAGCCTGACTACGTCTCGCAGGTGCTGTGGGACGCGTGGCAGGGCGACACGGCCCAGCAGGCAGCGGCGAAGGCGGTCGAGCAGGTCGCCCAATTCGCCACCCGCC
>JBBRPR010000036.1:0-85826 GCA_038227875.1 Planctomycetota bacterium | reverse complement strand
GAGCTCCGGCTTGGTCAACTTCAGCAGCCCCGCCTGCTCTTCGGGAGGAAACTCCGCGATCTTCGCCGCCGTCGAGACCGCGAGTTGGCCCTGATCGACGCGGGCGATCAGGTCGGGTATGCCGGTTTTAAGCAGATGCGCGGCGCGTTCTACGCTTCGTTGTGAAATGCTAAGGCACTTTCCAGCTTGTTCTGCCGACCTACCCTGCCGCCAATTGGCGGCGTGGTTAAAATCCACCACTCCGCCAGTTCTAGATCGCGCTTTCGCTTCCTCCTCGAACTGCGGCATCAACCGCGCGGCGATCATCGCGCGTTGATTTTCCTTGAGGTGCCGTCGACGCAGGTTCGCGGAGACGACGAATTCGGTGAGCGAGCCGTTGCCGTCCCATTCGCGTGTCCTCGGCACGATGCCGAGAAGCTTGCACGCTTTGAGGCGGTGGCGGCCGTCGATGACCTGGCCGTGGAGCGTCCAGATCGGTTCGACTTGCCCTTTTTCGCGGATGTCGGCGACGAGCGCCTCGAACTCCGACTCCCGCATCGGCGGAAAGATGTCCGCCGCGGGATGAATTTCCAGACTCGTGGACGAATCCGGCTGAGTCTGGGCTTGTGACTGCGGGGCTGATTCGGCGGGCGCCCCGTTACTGCAGTGTGCCGCGGACGGAGCCGCGGCGTCATGGTTGGGTTGCATCGCAACCTCTCCTATACCAGAGATCGGTCTTCATACCGAAAACCTAGTTAGTAGAATATACGCCGAGAATAGACCTGAATTCAAGTAAAAACCAAATATTTCACTAACACGACTTACACTGGAATCCCAAAGTGTTGGATTATAAGCGACTTAGAGCGGATAAATTTTTCGCGCAATCTCACGCACGCGGGCCCCATACCCGGCGCATCCGCAATCCCACATTCGCTCACCTTGCCTTCGCGCCAACTACTGCTAACCTCCCCCTCCCATGAGCGCGCGACGGACGGGCACCAACACCTGGGTGGAATTTGATACGCCGGAGTACCACGTCCGGGCGCTGGCGCCGTTCAAGCGGTTTCGCGGGCTGGATATTCCGTGGGACGACACCGAAGGCCTCGAAGACATGTCGGAGCGTGTCGTCAAAAGCAGCCGCAGCCGCAAGGTTGTGAAGCTCAGCGCCGGGAATTTCGGCGCGCCGGTCGAAGTCTACGTCAAACGCTACAACTTAAAGAGCTGGCTGCGGGTGCTGCTCCGCGTCGCGCGCAAAACGCGCGCGCGGGAAGAATTTGATCTCGGCTGGAAGCTGGTGGAAAAGGGCATCAAGACCCCCCGCCCCGTCTGGCTGGCCGAGGCTCAAGGGCGCACGTCGCGCTTCAGTCTGCTCGCCACCGAAGCGCTGCCGTATGCGGAATCGGCGATCGAACGCTGGCAGCGCTGCCAGTCGGAAGAAGAGCGCGGAGATCTGCTGATCGCGCTGGGGCAGTTCCTGGGTCAGCTCCACGACGCGGGTTTTTATCACGACGACTGCAAGGCCGGCCACCTGCTGATCTTCCCCGACCGGCCTTCGCTGCCTTCGGAATTCTACCTGATCGACCTGCTCGGCAGTTCGTTTCCGACGGTGCTGACGCGGCTGGCGCGGGCCAAGAATCTCTACCAGATCATCCGCAGCTTCACGCCCAAGCGCCGCAGCCTGGGCTTCAGCGACCTGCACCGCTACACGTTCCTGATCGCCTACGCCGGCTCGCCGGCGCTGGCCGCGCACTGGTCGAAGTGGGTCAGCCGCGTCGGCAAAATGAAGGGCCGCATTGTGTAGCAACTCATGACTAAAAACTCAAAATTCAAAACTACCCTTTCTGCTGTGGTCATTTCAGGATTTTTCCTATAACGATTCCCGTTACGGGCAACGTCTATAGTCTTTAGTGGCCTTGACGGCTGGACGATAGCTATAGAGGTGTTGCCGTGTCGGGATTGAGAACTGGAGAATGAGCATGCGTTCCTCGTTGTGGTTGATGAGCTTGGCATTCGTTTGCGCGATCGGCTGTCTGCGGGCGTCCGAGCCTGTCGATGTGCTGCTGATTTCGCAGGACTACGTGATCCTGGAGCAGGGCAAAGGCGGCGCGCAGGCCAAGGACGTGCGGCAGAACATCTACATCACGCGCGACTTTCTCTGCATCGACGACATGGGCGGCAAGCAGGGCACGCTGGTTGTCGACGAGACGATCATGGTGGACTTGAAGAACCGGCAGATCATCAACCTCGATCATAAGAACAAGAAGAAGGTGGTCGAATCCTTCGAGGACCGCCGCAAGCGCCTGGAGACGATCAAGCGCTCCAACCAGGGCGACATCGATGCGCTCTCGCCGGGACCGCAGCGCGATAAAGTCGAGAAACTCTGGCGCGCGATGCTCGACGACAACCGCAAGTTCCAGCTCGACAGCACCGGCGAGAAAGAACTGGCCGGCGTGAAGTGCAAGTCGGTGAAGATCTCCGACAGCAAGCAGTCCGACTACGTGCCGTTCGAAGCGTCGCTGCACCCCGACCTGGAGATGCCTTACGACAACACGGAAGTGCTCTACCTCTTGAAGATCATCGGCAAGCACCTCGCCGATTTCCTGCGCGAGAACAAGGAGATGTTCAAGAAGGTCCCGATGGAACTCCACATCGATCTCGCCGCCGGCGGCCGCTTGGACTGCAAAGTCGTCGACGTGAAGCGCACCACGTCCGACAAACTCGACCTGACCGCGCGCGGCGCACTGGGCAGCCCGTTTGAAGTGCCGGCGAATTACACGGAAGCGGCGAAGGTGATTCCGTCGGATTCGCACAAGGAAAAGCCGTAAGGGATAGGACTGAGGACTGAATGGAAATCCCCCGCGTTTAGCCGGGGATTTTTATTTGGAAATTCTTTTCACGCGTGGCCGCGTTTGGTGCCGAAGGCGACAGCGGGTTCGTGGCCTTTGACTTCCCAGCAGCGGCGGCTGGGGACGGCTTTGCCGCGGTTGGAGAGGTTCTTCGGGTCGAAGACGGCGCGGATCGCGCGCATCGCGTCCATGTCGGCTTCGGTGAAAACCTGAGGCATGAAGTCGAGTTTCTCGATGCCGATGCCATGCTCGCCGGAGAGCATTCCGCCGGCGTCGACGACGGCGCCAAGGACCTCGGTGCAGCAGGCCAGCGCGTTCTGAACCTGCACGGGGTCGCGTTCGTCGAAGAAAATCAGGGGGTGCAGATTGCCGTCGCCGGCGTGGAAGACGTTGGCGGTCATCAGTCCGAATTTTTCGCCGCTGGCGGTGATCTTCGCCAGAACTTGCGGCAGTTTCGTGCGCGGAATCACGCCGTCCTGAACGTAGTAGCTCGGACTGATCCGCCCCACCGCGCCGAAGGCCTGCTTGCGCGCTTTCCAGAGCAGCAGGCGCTCCGCGGTGTCGCGCGCGGCGCGGAAACTAAGCGATCCATTATCTTTGCAGACGGCGCCGATCTTGTCGGCCTGTTCGTCGAGGCCATCGCGCAACCCGTCGAGCTCAATCAGGAGCACCGCGCCGGCGTCGAGCGGGAAACCCAGATGGAGCCAGTTTTCGACGGCGGCGATGATCGTCTTGTCGATCAATTCCAGCGCGGCGGGAATCACACCCGTCGCGATGATGCCGCTGACGGCGCGGCTGGCGGAATCCACAGTCGGAAAAACGGCCAGCAGCGTTTTGACGGCTTCTGGATTGGGCGTGAGCCGGCACCAGATTTTCGTGGCGATGCCAAACGTGCCTTCGCAGCCGATGAATAATCCCGTCAGGTCGTAACCCGGCGCGCCGGGAACGGGGCCGCCAAAGGTGACGATTTCTCCCGTCGCGAGCACGACTTCCAGACCCAGCACGTGATTGGTGGTGACGCCGCGTTTGAGCGTGTGCGGACCGCCGGAATTTTCGGCGACGTTGCCGCCGATCGTGCACGCCCCCTGGCTCGACGGATCCGGCGCGAAATGGAGGTTGTGGGCGGTGCAGGCCTTGGTGACGTGGAGATTGATCACGCCGGGTTCGACCACGGCGTAGCGGTCGGCCACGTTGATTTCCAGAATGCGGTTCATCCGCGCCGTCTCGATCACGATCGCGTTTTCGAGGGCCAGCGCGCCGCCGCTCAGGCCCGTCCCCGCGCCGCGCGCAAGGAATGGATAGTTCTCCGCATTGCAGGCTTTGACGATCGCCGAGATTTCCGCCGCGGTGCTGACGAAGACCACCGCGCCGGGCAGCGCTTTGTGAAACGTCAATCCGTCGCAATCGTAGACGGCCAGTTCGTCCTTGTGGGTGACGACATTTTTCGCGCCGACGGCAGCGCGCAGGGCGTCCAGCAAGGTGGCCGACGGCGGCGGAAACGGTCCGGTGGGCAAAGGTGTATTCATGGACGTAGCGTAAGTTGGCGGGAAAAAATGGGAATTGCTTTTTGTAGTCCGGGCGTCTCGCCCGGTTTGATTACAACCAATCCAAGTGGAGCATACTTTTCCATTCGACGCGTGCTCTATCGCGAGAGCAAACAGCCTTGCTTCGCAATTCAGAAAGTCCAACGGACAAATTATTCTTTTCGATGATTCAAAGGTTAGACCGGGCGAGACGCCCGGACTACAAAAAGCACGGACCACAATTCACACTTCACATCCCGAAAGCTCCACGCTAGCATTTTTGGGCGTTGTCTCACGCTCACCCCAGAAAAAGGAATCGAAACAATGTTCAAGAACTTGAACGTCGGTGCCCTTGGGCACAAAGCGACATTCGAAGAGACGGTGAAACTCGCGGCGGAGTACGGCTTCGCCGGCGTCGATCCGGATCTGAACTACGCACGCGAAAAAGGCGTCAACGCGGTCAAGGACCTGCTCGCCAAGCACAACTTGAAGCTCGGCGGCTTCGGACCGGCCGTGAGCTGGCGCGAAGGCGACTCCGACCAGGCGTTCGGCGCGAGCCTCGGCGGTTTCGCCGCGGACTGCAAAATCGCCGCGGAACTGGGCGTCACGCGCTGCAGCACGTGGGTCATGCCCTGCTCCGACAACCTCACCTATCACCAGCACTTCAAGATGTTCGTCGAACGCCTGAAGCCCGTCGCGCAGATCCTCAACGGATTCGGCCAGCACCTCGGGCTGGAATTTATCGGACCGCGCACGCTGCGCTCATCGAAGAAGCACGGCTTCATCTACACCATGGACGGCATGCGCGCGGCGGCCGCCGCGATCGGCACCGGCAACGTCGGCTTCCTGCTCGACTGCTGGCACTGGTACACGGCGCAGGCGACGGTCTCCGACATCGAACAGCTCGACAAGAAAGAAGTGGTCTACGTCCATCTCAACGACGCGCCGGTGGGCGTGAGCGTGCTCGACCAGGTCGACAACAAGCGCGAACTGCCCGGCACGGGCGTGATCGATCTGAAGGGTTTCTTCGGCGCGCTGCGCAAGATCGGCTACGACGGCCCGGTGACGGTGGAACCGTTCAACCAGCCCCTGCGCGATATGAAGCGCGAAGACGCGATCAAGGCGACCTCGGCGGCGATGGACAAAGTCATGAAGTAGTGCTTTCCGTAACCCGTTTAGACAAAGACGCGCGGCAGGGATGCCGCGCGTTTTTTTATGGTGCCACGGATGCGCAGATGCTTGAGCGTAGCGAAAGCGTCTGTTCATCCGTGCGTGCGATGCTCCACTGTAGAGACGACGTTATTAGGCCAGTTCAGTATGCAACGCACGGATGAATGGACATTTTCGCTACGCTCAAATGTCCGCGCATCCGTGGCACCAGAGAGTCGGTACTGCCCCTGCCCTTCACTTCCCGCTCATCGTTCCGCCGACGTTCTGCTTTCCTTTGTAGTTCACGGTCAGCGTCGCGATGTAGGGCTGGCCGTTGAGCGTGATGGTCGCGGGAAGCGTGAACGTGGTCTTCGGCTGAGTCAGGTCGAGACCGTTGTTCGCCCACACGCCGGACCACGCGCCGTTTTTCAGCAGCGCTTTGAAGGGGACGTTGCCGCCGGCGAAGGTGGACTTCTTCGTGGCCTTGTTTTTCGTCAGCTTGAAGAGCAGCGCGATCGTGCCGTGCGTGGATTTGCCACGGCCTTTCGCGTCGAGCGTGAAATCGGAGGATGCGCCGCCGACATCGAGCGAGAGCGTGGCGCCTTGGGGCGAGAACAGCGCCGACAGGTTGGGCAGCGTGCCCTGGACGCTCACGCTGTCGTGACCACCTTTGCTTTTCACGGCGCCTTTCATTGTTTTGACGGAGAACGCGACGGACTGCGTCGACGTTCCGGTAATCGATGCTGCACCGGCAGGTGCTGCGGCGGCGTTCACCACCACGCTGACAGTGCTGCTCACGGTGCTGCCCGCGCTGCTGGTCACCGTGACCGATGCGGTGAACGTGCCCGCGGCCGTGTATGTGTGCGTTGCGCTGGCACCCGTCGCGCCGTCGCCGTAATTCCACAGGTATGTCAGCGTTCCGCCGTTGGGATCGCTGGCGCCAACCGTGAACGTGACGGCCTGGTTGACCGCCGCCGGATCGGGCGTCGCGGTGGGTTGCGACGTGATCGTTGGCGGCGCCAGGAACGTAAAGCCGCCGGTCAGTGTCGCCGCCTGCGCGTTGGGGTTGGTGACGACCACGTCGACGAGGCCGGCCGCGTGCGCCGGCGTGTAGACGTAGATCAGCGTGCTGCTGGCCACGCTGACATAGGGCGCAGCAATGCCCCCGAAGGTCACGGTCACCGTACCGGTGGTGGCGAAGTTCGTGCCCGTGATGGAAACATACGACGCCCACGGCCCGGTGCCGCCAGACTTCGGCGAGAGCGCCGTGATGGTCGGCGCTGTGCCTGCGGCAGTCACGGTCAGCGTCGCGTTGTTGCTCGTCACGCTGCCCGCGGCGTTGGTGACGACGACGCTGAAGAGCGCGCCGTTATCGCCGATCACCGTGGCCGGTGTGGTGTAGCTCGCGGACGTCGCTCCGCTGATCGCGGTGCCGTTCTTCTTCCACTGGTACGTCAGCGGCGCGGTGCCGCTGGCGACGACGGAGAACGTCGCTGTCTGGCCGATGGTCACGGTCTGATTGGCGGGCTGCGTCGTGATCGTCGGAGCGACGGCGGCAGCATTCACGGTCAGCGTCGCGTTGTTGCTCGTCGCGCTGCCCGCGGCGTTCGTGACCACGACGCTGAAGAGCGCGCCGTTATCGCCGATCACCGTGGCAGGTGTGGTGTAGCTCGCGGATGTTGCGCCGCTGATCGCGGTACCGTTTTTCTTCCACTGGTACGTCAGCGGCGCGGTGCCGCTGGCGACGACACTGAACGTCGCCGTCTGGCCGACGGTCACGGTCTGATTGGCGGGCTGCGTGGTGATCGTCGGCGCGACCGCGGCGGCATTCACGGTCAGCGTGGCGTTGTTGCTGGTCGCGCTACTCGCGGAGTTGGTGACGACGACGCTGAAGAGCGCGCCGTTGTCGCCGATCACCGTGGCAGGTGTGGTGTACGTCGCGCTGGTCGCGCCGCTGATGGCGATTCCGTTTTTCTTCCACTGGTACGTCAGCGGCGCGGTGCCGCTGGCGACGACGCTGAACGTCGCCGTCTGGCCGACGGACACGGTCTGATTGGCGGGCTGCGTCGTGATCGTCGGCGCGACCGCGGCGGCATTCACGGTCAGCGTCGCATTGTTGCTCGTCGCGCTGCCCGCGGCGTTGGTGACGACGACGCTGAAGAGCGCGCCGTTATCGCCGATTACCGTGGCCGGTGTGGTGTAGCTCGCGGACGTCGCTCCACTGATCGCGGTACCGTTCTTCTTCCACTGGTACGTCAGCGGCGCGGTGCCGCTGGCGACGACGCTGAACGTCGCCGTCTGGCCGACGGACACGGTCTGATTGGCGGGCTGCGTCGTGATCGTCGGGGCCACCGGGCCGCCGGAGGTGACATGTACGATGACACTATTGCCGGCGCTCACCGTGCCGTTGGACGCTTTCAGATTCAGCACGTAGTCGCCGAGCTGCGAGAACGTCACCGTCGACGTCAGCGCGTTGGGTGAACCGAACGTCACCGTGCCGGCGCCGCGCGCCGTCCACGTGTAGGTGTACGAACCGGCAGTCGACATCGAGCCGCTGACGCTTCCGCCGCTGGTGGGCAGCGTCAGCGGACCGGCGAGGTTGACGGTGAACGGCAGCTTGGCCGTCGGTGTCCACTTCTTGATCTGCATCGCGCTGGTGCCGACATAAATGTTGGATCCATCGGTGCCGATCGAATTCATCACCAGGGTCTGGTTGGGGCCGTTGGGGAGCGCTTCGATGGTCGTCCAGGTCGAGCCGTCCCAGCGGATCACGTGCATGGTGTTGTCGGCGAAGACAGCGGCGGCGTAATTTTCGCCGGAATCCGTGTACGGAATATTCACGACGTACGAAAGCTGTTGATTGAACTGCCAGGCCGAGAGTCCGTTCATCATCGGCGTGAATTGTCCGGCGGCGTTGTAGCAGAGCATCATGTTGCCGTTGGTGTCGCCGGCGGTGGAGAGCAGGACTTCGCCGTCCTTGGTGTAGCTGCAGCCGTAGCGGTTTCCGCCGGGAGTGATGACGGGAATCGCCGACCAGGTGACGCCGTCGTCGGTGGAGTGATAGAACGTATCGCTTTCACCGCCGACGAACAGTTCGCCCCAGGGCATGCGTTCGAACGTATAGATGTAGCCGTAGCCGCCGCCGCTGGAGCAGACCGTGCCGAGATTGAAGAACTGATTGAAGGTTGCGCCGTTGTCCGTCGATTTCATCAGCGCAAAATTGCCGGCGGTGTAGATCGTGCCGTTAGTGGGATCGAGCGTGAAACCGCTGGTCAGACCATACCACCAGTTGCCCGGCGTGGGTGCGGGGTTGAATGTGCTGCCTGTCCAGGTGGTGCCATTCCAATACAGAACCGGCGGTGAATTCAGGCCGGTGCCGGTCGATGCTGCGCCGCCGATGGGATTGCCGAGCGCGTTGACGCCCATGCGCCACATCTGCTTGCTGGTCCAGCCGGTCGAGAGCGCCGTGAAGGCGGGGCTGCTGAGCGACGACTTGTACGCGCCGTTGGCCTGGCCCGCGACGAAGATGTTACCGCCAATAACCTTGATCGGAGCGATCGGCCGCGGACGTTCGGGCAGCGGCGATGCAAAATCGGTCCAGACACCGGGGCCGCTGGAGGCATTGACCGTCAGCGTGGCGTTGTTGCTCGTCGCGCTGCCGGCGGAGTTGGTGACAACGACGCTGAAGAGCGCGCCGTTGTCGCCGATCACCGTCGCCGGTGTCGTGTACGACGCGGACGTCGCTCCACTGATCGCGGTGCCGTTTTTCTTCCATTGGTACGTCAGCGGCGCGGTGCCGCTGGCGACGACGGAGAACGTCGCCGTCTGGCCGACGGTCACGGTCTGATTTGCGGGCTGCGTGGTGATCGTCGGGGCGACCGCGGCGGCGTTCACGGTCAGCGTGGCGTTGTTGCTCGTCGCGCTGCCGGCGGAGTTGGTGACGACGACGCTGAACGTCGCGCCGTTGTCGCCGATCACCGTCGCTGGCGTCGTGTACGACGCGCTGGTCGCGCCGGAAATCGCGCTGCCGTTTTTCTTCCATTGGTACGTCAGCGGTGCGGTGCCGCTGGCGACGACGCTGAAACTCGCGGTCTGGCCGACGATCACCGTCTGGTTCGCGGGCTGTGTCGTGATGGTTGGTGCCGCCGCGCCGGGCGACTTGCTTGCCTGCGCGGTGTTGCCTTCCGTACCCATGTTGATGCGGCTGCCGTTCGGCGCGAGTTCGTTGCCATACACGCTGATCGGATCGCCGCTGTCGATGCAGGGGCTGTCGACGGCGTCGTTGACGAATCCGCCCGCGCCGGAGTTGGCCGTCGGGTCCCAGCGGCCGCCAGTGGACTTCAGGTGGTAATCGCTGGTGGCGACGCTGGCGAATTGCGGGTCGACGTTAAGGTTGCCCGTGCCGGTGTAGCCACCTTCGATATCCGAGTACGTTGCGGTAACGGTGCCGCTGCCGCCGGTTTCGAGTTTGATGCTGGTGGGACCGTTGCCCCACAGAATGCAGTTGCTGAGCGACACGATGCAATTGGGATTGATCTGCAAGGCGTTGGCCGTTCCCGTGCCCGCGCCGTTGTTGGCGATCAGGCAGTTGGTGAACGTCACCGTGCTGCCGTGCGCGCCGGCGCCGCCGTAGTTGTAATCACCGATGTAAATGCCATTGCCGCTGTTGGCGATGTTGGTGCGATTTTTGTAGACCAAGTCGTGATCGACGTCGGCGATCGCGCCTTCGTCGACGAAGAATCCCGAACCGTTGGTGGGCGCGTAATTGTCAGTCCAGACGTTGCCGGAGATGACGTTGTGCGCGGTCGGAAACGGCGCGCCGGAGTTGGCCGGTGTCATGATCATGCCGCCGCCCCAGCCGTAACCGACGCTCTTTCCGACTTCGTTGCTCTGAACGATGTTGTTCTTCACCGTCGCCAACTGCCCGACGTACAGGCCGCCGCCGTGATCGGAGTAGCTGATGTTGCTCTTGATTAGATTGCCCTGGATCAGCAGCGAGACGCCGGTGGTCGTGGAGGTACAGCCGACGCCGGCGCCTTTCGCGGCGACGTTGTTCTGGATGGTGTTGTTGAGAATCGCGAGGCTCAGGTGACCGCCGTAGATGCCGCCGCCCATCGGTTCGGTCTGGCTGCCGTTGTTCTGGATGATGTTGTTGGAGATCGTGAAGACCGTTCCGCCGGTCAGGTAGCCGTCGAAGTAGACGCCGTGGAGCGCGCCGCTGAGCGTGAAGCCGTCGATCGTGCCGCCGGTCGTGTTTGTGAAATGGAAGACCGCGCCGTGATCGTTACCGGTAATCGTCGTCGTGCCGGTGACGCTGGTGACGTTGTTGACGATGTCGCGCGTCGTGAAATCGCCGGCGACGCTGGCCGCGTAGTTGGCCGTCGTTCCGCCCGCGTAGCCGCCGAAGAAATTCAGCGCTTTGACATCGCAGTCGGTATTGCCCGTGTACGCGCCCTTGGCCACTTTGATCGTGGCACCGCTGCTGGCGGCGGCGACGGCGGCCTGGATCGTCTTGTACGGATTGGTGATTGTGCCGTTCGGCGATGCGTTGGCGTTGTTGGCGTCGACATAGAGCGTGCTCGACGGTGCGCTGACCGTCAGCGTCGCGGCATTGCTGGTCGCGCTGCCGGCGCTGTTGGTGATGACGACGGTGAACGTCGCGCCGTTGTCACCGATCACCGTGGCCGGAGTCGTGTACGACGCGCTGGTCGCGCCGGAAATCGCGGTGCCGTTCTTCTTCCACTGATACGTCAGCGGCGCGGTGCCGCTGGCGACGACATTGAACGTGGCCGTCTGGCCGGTCGTCACGCTCTGATTGGCCGGCTGCGTGGTGATGCTCGGAGCAGTTACGGACGTGACCGTCAGCGTCGCGGCGTTGCTCGTGGCGCTGCCGGCGCTGTTGGTGACGACGACGGTGAACGTCGCGCCATTGTCGCCGGCGACCGTCGCGGGAGTGGTGTACGTCGCGCTGGTCGCGCCGCTGATCGCGGTACCGTTCTTCTTCCACTGGTAAGTCAACGGCGCCGTGCCGCTGGCGACGACGCTGAAGGTCGCCGTCTGGCCGATGGCGACCGTCTGATTCGCCGGTTGCGTGGTGATGCTCGGGGCGATCACGGACGTCACCGTCAACGTCGCGGCGTTGCTGGTGGCGCTACCGGCACTGTTGGTGACGACGACGGCGAACGTCGCGCCGTTGTCGCCGGCGACCGTCGCGGGAGTCGTGTACGTCGCGCTGGTCGCACCGCTGATCGCGGTGCCGTTCTTCTTCCACTGGTAGGTCAGCGGTGCCATGCCGCTGGCGACGACGCTGAAGGTCGCCGTCTGGCCGACGGCAACCGTCTGATTCGCGGGCTGCGTGGTGATGGCCGGCGCGGTGGCTGCGCCGCCGGTGTTATAGATGTAGATCTTGCCGTCTGAAGTCGCGGTGTAGACGTCGTTGCCGTTCACCGCCAGCGCGCCTTCGCTGTACGTGTAGTGGTAACTGCCGGTGCCGAAACTGGGGAAGGTGATGCCGGTATTGAACGCGGTCCAGTTGATGCCGTCGGCGGAGGTGTAGATGCCGCCCTGTCCGACGAAGTCGACATCGGGGGTGCGTTCGATTTCGAAAAAGTTGTGACCGTCGGCAGTGGTGATAATGTGGTCGTAGTACTTCTGATTGTTAAAGAGGTACGCGGGAAATCCGGCGCAGACACCGTCGGTCTTGGCGGTGTGATTGTAATGGTACATGCCCTGGCCGATCGCGCCGAAGTTGCCGCTCGGGGCGCCCGTGCCGGGGTAGCCGTTGATGATCAGTTCGTTGGTCTTGCTCAGACCAAAGCCCCAGATGTTGCCGAGGAAACCTTCGTTGATCGTGCTGGTTCCGCTGTTGTTGTGGTAGTGCGGATCGACGCAGTCCCAATGCGCGCCGTCGTCGGCGGAGTAGATTACGCCACCGGTTTCCGTGCCGGTGAAAACGCAGTTCGTGTTTGGATCGTAGAAGATGCCGTAGGTCGCGCCTTCATCGGTGGCGCCGGTCTGTGTCGGCCACATGATCGCCGGGATGGTGTTGTGCGGGTTGATGTCGGTGAAGGTGCGGCCGTTGTCCGTCGATTTGTAGACATCGTGCCAGCGCCCCGCGCCCCAGATTGTGCCGTTGGGCGCCATGGACATGTTGTGAACGATCAGGTTCGGTTTGCTGCCCACGTAATTGGCGGCGACCCAGGTTTGCGTCGGCACGTCGAAGTAGAAGAAATCGCCGCCAGTGCCGGAGGTGTAACCTTGCGTGCCCCAGCCGCCGCTGATCACCACTTCACCGTTCTTGTTGATGATCATGTCGTAGACGGAGAACTTTCCGGCGGACAATCCGGTCTGCGGCATCAGCGTGAAGCTTCCGGTGGTCAGGTCGCCTTTCCAGATGCGGCAGACGTTGTCCGTGCCGGCCCAGCCCAGCCCCGCCTTCCAGGTGTTCGCGCTGCTGATGTAGATGCAGTTGTGTGCGGCGTCGACGGTCATGCGCGGCATGTTGATGAAACTTCCCGCGGGCACGACCGGCAGTCCTTTCGACGAATCGGCAAAGAGCGTCCAGGAACTGGCCGCCTGCGCGGAGGAAAATCCGGCCAGCAGTGCGACGCAGAAAACGACACGCAAATGGGACAGTGTGGACATGGAGTATCTCCTGACAAAGAGGCGTAGTGCCCCTTTTGGCATCGTGACGTCACGGACTGAGGAAGAACTTCGGACCTGCGACTTACCGAGTGGAACTCAAAACTTAAAACTCAACACTACCCGCCGCGCTCACTTCACCTGCCGCGCGTAGATCTCTCCTGCTCGGGTGCCGGCGTAGAGCAGATCGCCCGGCGCCAGATGCAGGGACGTCACCGACTTCGGATCCAACTGTTCGTTGCACGGCTGCCACGACGCGGCGTGATCGGTGGAGACGTACACGCCGTCTTTGGGAACCAGCAGATAGATGTTGCCGTTGGAGGCCGTGACAATGTCGCGGACGATTCCCGATTCCGGCAGACCCTTCTTCGACTCCACGGCATCGCCGCCGTTTTTGTGAGCGTGCTTGTACAGCTTGAGTTCCAACGTGATTTCGTTGTAGCTGGTGAGCAATTCATCGCCGCTGCGCGTGAATCCGATGGCCGCGGGCGTTTCGTTGGGCATGTCCTTCATCGACGGCAGCAGCGTCCAGTTTTCGCCGTCGTCGCTGGATTGGAAGAAGCCGCGCGCGGTTCCGACAATGATGTTGCCATCCACGGGATTGCGCTGCAGTGAGGCCAGCGAGGAATTTTCGCCGAGGCTCTTGGCGAGGATTTTGAAGCTGCGGCCGTCGTCTTCAGAGCGGAGCACGCCGATGGAGTACAGTGACGCGGCCATGGGGCGGCCCTTGGCGTCGTCGCAGAGTGCGACCACGCGCTGGAAGGCCCAGGTCATGTCGGCTTTCTTCCATTCCTTCGCGCCGGGAAAGAGCGTGTAGCAGTAGACGGGATTGTTTGGCACGTTTTCGTCGGGCTTCTTCCATTCACCGCAGACGACTTCACCGCGCGCACCGGCCAGCAGCACACGGATGTTCAAGCCGTCGATGCCGGATCCCGACGACGTCCACGTGCGGCCGTTGTCGTCGGACTGATAGACGCCATTTTTTCCCAGCGCCACGTAGAGCCGTCCGGTCGCGTTGCTGCGGATGGTAATGATGCCGTCGCGGGTCAGTTCGTCCGGCAGGCCCGCGGCATTGAGATTGGCCCACGCGGTCGCGGAGAGCGGAGTGCTGGTCTTTGCGGCATGTTGCGCGCGCCAGGCGAAAAGTTTTTCGACATCCGTCTTTACCGCTGCAGTCGGCGCGGAATCCTTGACCGCGGCGACCACTTCACCGGCGGAAACTTTCTCTTTGCCCTGCGCGTTGGCGCACTCGACGCGGCCCTGGACGACGGCGACTTCCGTCTTTCCCGCCGCACGTTTGACGCCGAATTCCGTGCCGGTGACGTTCACATCCGCGTCCGGAGTGCGGACGATAAAGCGCACACCTGTCGCGCCGGTCGGATGCGCGATGGCGCAAAATACGTCGCCGTCTTTCACGAGTTCCACCGTCGTCGGCGCGAGCGAAACGAGCCGCAGCGTCGTGCCGGCCTTTACGGTGATCTGACTGCCGTCCGCGAGCTGCACTTCGCCGACATTCTGCGTGACGCGGATCGCGGCGCCCAGCTTCCAAGCGGCGGGCTGCTGCGCGCTGGCGGTCGTCGGTAGCGTCTCCCACACGGCCCCGTTTTCGCGTTCGACGCCACCTTTTATTCCGACCAGCGTCAGCGCTTCCGATTGCGCGGGCTTCACGGATTGATTGGCGAAGAAGTAAATTCCTGCTCCGACAGCAAACGCGATCACCGCCGCCAGCGAAGCAAAGCGCGCGAACGTCCACGTGCCGTTTTTGGCGGCCGCCGTCGTGCGCCAACTGGGCTTCACCTTGCTCACGGAATATTCGGAGTAGATCGAATACAGATGATGATCCTTCCGGGTGGCGTCGGCGAGCATCTTGGCCACAGTCCGGTCGGCCTTGATCAGGGCGTCGAGTTCCGCGACGAGTTCCGGCGAGGTGTCGCCATCGATGTAGCGGTTGATCAATTCTTCGGCGTGTTCGTGCGGTGTCATCGCGGCAGTCCTCCGCCCAGATTTGCGGCGTTGGCGCTGGCCAGCCGGCGGCCCACGCATTCGCGCAGTTGCGCGCGGATGCGGGTGAGCGCTTTCTTGACCGCGGCGACCGAACTTCCGATCTGCGCAGCGGCCTGCTCGATGTTCATCGCCTGTTCGTAGCGCAGCGCGAGGAGTTGCTTGGCGCGGCCGCCGAGTTCCTGCGTGCAGCGGCGCAGCGCTTCCTGTTCGAGATTGGCGTCTGATTTTTCGGACACTTCGTACGCTTCCAGTAACGAGGCAATGGAATCCGGGGAGAGCAGCGGCAGCGCGCGGCGGTAGCGGCCGATGTCTTTGAGAATCATGTTTGAAGCGATGCCACGAGCCCACGCGCCGAACGAATAATGGTCGTCGTAGGTCGCGAATTTTTCCCAGAGAATCATCGAAACTTCCTGGACTACATCTTCGCTGCGGTGCCAGTCGCGGATCATCGACGCGACAAACGCGCGGAGATCGTGCTGGTGCTTGAGGAACAGCAGGAGGAAGCGCTGGTGCTCGTCCATCTCAGGAGATTCCACCGGGCTGCCTTTCGCTCTGGTTGTTTGAGTCGCGCGGGATGCGTATGTGGACATTACTCGACTCCCCCTCTGCTTGCATCTTCCGCTTTGTGGAACAAGCGGGGACAGGAATGTGATTATTTCGGGCAGGCTGATCGCTATTCGACAACTCACGTGTGCATCACAACGAAAGGGGTCAGCGTCAGGGGGCAGGGGTCAGAATAGAGGAGGCAGCAGCACGGATGCGACGTCTATTGCAACAATGGCGTTCGGTACGGTGATTGCTCGTTTATCGAGCAGTGTCCGATCACGCACCTGTGTTGGGAAGAGGCGGCGATGAATTTCTGGTTCTGTGAAACGTGCGGCAAGCGGCTGACCGATCAGGATCTCGAGGCCGGCAAGGCGCGCGACAAGAAATTGAAGGGCGTCTACTGCGCAGATTGCGCCACCGGAATCTCGACGCAGGAGATGGCGATCGTTACCGACGCGCAGATCGATCAACGCCGCGCCGCGGAACCGGAGCAAATCAGCACGCCCGTCAAAGCACGCCGCGAAAGCGTGCGGCGCATCGAGCCGGCGACGTCGGGGCCGATTTCGCGCACGCACCACAAGCCCGCCAAGCCGAAGCGCTCCGCGCCGGTGGGCTGGATTGTGGCGACGGCGCTGATGGGCGGCTTGTTCGTCGGCATGATTTTGCGTGGCACGCACGCGACTCCAGCAAAAGCACCGGACATTCCAGCGGGTGCCACGTCGACTGCGATTGCCGTCGTTCCGACGCCGGCACCGGTGCCGACCACTCCCACAATTCCCGCGAAGTTGCCGGACACGATTCCGGTAGTCGCGCCAGCTCCGGGTCCGGTTCCTTTGCCAGCCAAACCGATCGTGCCCGAAGTTCCCGCGACGCCGGTTCCTGCTCCCGTTTCAGTCGTGGCGGTGACACCGGCGCCGCCGAAGACGCCGCTCGTCGACGACGAACCTGACGCGACCAAGCCGGACGCTCCTAAGAAAGTGGAGCCCGCTCCGACGGCTCCCGCCACGCCCGCCGTTGCTGCGCCAGCCAAAGTCACTCCCGCCGCTCCGGTAGTTCCGGCGAGCGCGGTGAAGTCGGTGCACTTCTGCCCTGGCGAAGAGAACTACGCCGGCCTGGTCGACGTGGCGATCTCCAGTTCCATGCAGGCCAACTACAATAAATTCAACGGCGTGAGCGCGCGTGGAAGCACGAAGTCGTCCGAGGCGGGATACTGGTGCCTCAATGCATTCGCCAAGGACCCGTCAGAGACGCAGGTGCTGCTTGCCTTCAAGCAGATCAGTCTGCCCAAAGGTGCGAAGCTGGTCTCGGCGCAGTTGACACTGACGTTCGATAATTTCTGGAGCGGCGGCGTGACGGGCCGCTACCTCAATATTCCGTGGGATCCGTCGGGGCTGGAAGCGAAAGAGTTCGGCTGGCTCAACCGCACGCCAAAGGAAAAATGGAGCAATGCAACCGGCGGCAACGCCGGCGGAGCGGACGGCAATGTGCTCCCCGGGTTGACGTTTTCGCCCGGCCCGATCGCTGAAGGCACGAACATCAGCAAGACGATGGAGCTGGATGTGGCCGTCGTAAAGCGCTGGCTCGATGATCCCACTGCGAATAACGGCGTATTGCTGACCTCCGAGAAGCCTGGCTCGCGCGTCAAGATTCATTCGTCGTCGGACGCGAAACCCGAGGCGCGGCCGACGCTGACGTTGAAGTACCAGTAGATTTCACGACGCGCTCATCAAACAAAAATCCTGAGAAGACTTTCGTCTTCTCAGGATCGATGTCAGTACAACGTTATTGATTCGTTTAACGTTTCGCTGCAACGGGCTGAGCAATCTCCGCGATCTTGCCGCGGTAGCCCACATCCTCGACCAGCCGCATGAACCGGCGGCCGTATTCGATGTAGTTGGCGATGCGCGCTTCGGCTTCGGCGCTGACGCTGGGGTCGTGAGCCACGACTTTCATGTGCGGCTCCATCGAGAATCCGCCGTCGTAGCCGGTGTCGAGCAGATCCTTGACGATGCGCTTCACATCGCCGCTGCCTTCGCCGGGGAAGGTCCATTCGATCTTGCCCTGCGCGTCGAGCTTGCCGTCCTTGATGTGAACGTAGGCGATGTGCGCGCGGACATTGGAATAAAACGTCCACGAGGACTGCTTCGGGCGCGGCGCGGCGAAACTGTAGTCGTCGCTGTCGACGGGATTGCCGGTGTCGTAGACGAGTTTCAGTCCCGGCACGTTTTCGAGCATGCGCAGTGAGTGCTGCCAGCTCATCGCGCCGAAGTTGGAGCAGTTTTCGTGGACCAGCTGCAGGCCGGCGTCGCTGAACATTTTCTGCAGCGTGTTGAGCCGCTTGTAACGCTCGGCGGCGAGCTGATCGTCGGGCGCGCGGTCTTTCAGGATCGGGTAGCTCATGATGCGGATCAGTTTTGAGCCCAGGCGCTGCATGCGCGGAATCGCGCGGTTGGCTTCGGCCAGGGTAATGTCGAAGGGCTGTTCGATGTTCTTCGCCCAGTTGCCGATCGCCGAGCCGAAGCAGTTCACGCGCACACCGGCGGCGCTGAGTTTTTCGCAGACGGCGTCAAAATCCGCATCGGAGATGTCATGCAGATTCTTGCCGCCCACGCTGCGGCATTCGATGTTCGACCAGCCCAGTTCCTTCGTCGCACGAATCTGTCCGTCGATGTCCGCCGCCGCCTCATCCGCAAATCCAGTCAGATACATTTAGGTTTTTCCCTTTCTTGTGATCGTTTCGATTCGTTTCCCGATTCCCCAATCCCGATTCCCGCCCTCACTTCTTCTTCCCATCGGACTTCTTGATCGCTTCCTGCAATTTCGCGAGATAAAGTTCCTCGTCGACCGGCAGGTTCACCCAGTCGTCGGACCACGTGGAAAGCAACATGGCATTGGCGAGCTGGAGACTGTTGATTCCTTCTTCGCCGGGCGCGATCAGGGTCGTGCCCTTCTGGATTGCTTCGGCGAAGGTCTTGAAAATCTGGTGATGCATGCCGTCGCCCGAAACGTAGGGAACTTCGCAGGTCCATGTTTCCGGGCGCGACCACATTTCCTTGGTGGTCAAACAGAATTCACCGACGGGCACGCGCGAACGGATAAAGGTAAGCTTGCCGTTTTGGAAGGTCAGCTTGCCGCGCTCGCCGCAGAGCTCCAGCTTGGTCTCGCCTGGGTATTCCCCCGTGCTGGCGATGAACGTGCCGGTCGCGCCGTTGGGGTATTCGACATACGCCGTCACATCGTCTTCGACTTCGATCTTGTGGTATTTGCCGAACGAGCAGAAGGCGCGCACGCGCGAGGGCATGCCGCCCAGCCACTGCCAGATGTCGAGCGTGTGCGGGCACTGGTTGAGGAGCACGCCGCCGCCCTCACCGGACCATGTCGCGCGCCAGCTTCCGGAATCGTAGTACGCCTGCGAGCGGAAATTGTCCGTCGCGATGCAGGTCGTGCGGCGGAGCGCACCGAGTTCTCCCGAGGTGACGAGGTCGCGCATTTTCTGATACGCGCCGGTCATGCGCATCTGGAACATGATGCCGAAAACCTTGCCGCTCTTTTTTGCCGCTTCGTTCATCTCGCGAACGTGCTTGGGATGCACGCCGGCCGGCTTTTCGGTGAGCACATGCAAGCCGTGCTTGAACGCTGCGATCGCCAGCGGCGGGTGCTGATAATGAGGCGTTGCAATGAGCACCGCGTCGACGGCCTTGGCGTTGAAGAACGAATCGGCGTCCTGGAAGAGCTGAATTTTTTCGCCGTACTTTTCGCGCGCAACCTTCAGGCGATTGGCATCCCCTTCACAAATCGCCGTCAATTCCACGCCGGGAATCTGGCCCTTGGTAAGGTAATCGGCGTGCCCTGCGCCCATGCCGCCAAAACCGATGATGCCGACTCGAACTGTGCTCATGCCGTTTTAGACTCCGAGAGAAGAATGGGAAAGACGTGCGTGCAGAATACCCGAAGCCGGCATGTACGACTTTTCCGAAACGCGCTAAAATGTGCGGTAAATGAGCATCTTCGACGTGTATTGAGGTGATTTCAGCCGCACACTGTGTGAAATCCGCGCAGGTGGAAGGCTACAGAATGTATGAAACCTTTTCATGGCTCATGCGTTGTAGAAAGTGGAGGTGCGTGGCGATGAAACGAATTCTGGCGATGTTTGCGGTGGGAGCCCTTCCGCTGGCAGGTCTGGCAATCACGTCTCACTTCTTGCCGACGGCCGGAGATAGCGTGACCCTGCGTATCGGCGTCTGTACGGGCTTGGGTGCTCTCTGGGGATTTGCGGCCGGGGTACTGCGCCGCTCTCTCATCCGCGCCATTGTTGGACTGAACATCGGGGCGCTCTGCGGATATCTCTTCAGTTATGCGTTGCGCGAAACTTCCGTGCATGAAAGCACAGCCATTCTGCTGTTGATCGCCGTCGGCGCAGCATTGGGCGGAGCCTTAAACCTGCGCCGCGATAATATCTCGACGCTGTTCAAGGGCATGGCGGCCGGAACGCTGGCTTTTGGCTTCATGGGCTGCGCGTCGTGGTTCGTCTCGAATCAGTTCACGAACAATCTTCTCGGCTGGACAGTGATGTGCCTGATCCCGTTCGGCGGCGGCATGGCCATCTTCATCGGCCTGGTCGGGAGAGAACCGCAGGGACATTCCGCCTCCGTTGCAACCGCGCCGAGTGCCGCTAGATTGAGCGAATATGACAACGAACGCGGACGCGCCACCCAATCCACCACCAGTCCCATCTCCTCAGCCACCAGCGACGCTTGAAACTGCAACGCCTGAAGTAGCACCGCCCGGGCCGCCCATTTCATCCGCGCACGCGCTCACCTTCGAACCGCCGCTGCCGCCCGCCACGGGTTGCGAGAAAGCGGCGTGGATCCTGATGGGCCTCGGGCTGCTGGGGGTCATCCATTTTCATCTCGTCTCGGGGTTGCTGGCGGGATTGTTCGTCTTCGCGTTGATCCGCGGACTGGCCAACCGGATCCGCAGTAAAAGCATGGGCCATGAACGCTCCAAGGTCGTGGCGCTGGCGCTGGTCGGCGGCGTGCTGGTGCTCGCCACCACGCTGCTGGTCGTCCTGACCATCACGTTCATCAAGGGCCGCATCGGCCACATTCCGGAGCTGCTCGACCGCATGGCCGCGGCGCTGGACAAGGCGCGCGTAATGATCCGCGACATCGGCCTGGGCGACATGGCGCCCGGCGTGGAGTCTGAACAGTTACCCGAATTTCTCGCCGCCAAACTGCGCGAGCACAAAGAGGAATTGCAGCATGTCGGCGGAGAAGCCGGCCACGTCATGCTCCACGCGATCATCGGCATCGTTGTCGGCGCGCTGGTCAGCTTTGAATACCGGCCGGCGAAAGGCCCGTTTGCGGTGGCGCTGACCGGCCGCATCCGCCGCCTGGCCAACGCGTTCGACGCCGTGGTTTTCGCGCAGATCAAGATCTCCGCGCTCAACACCGTGCTCACCGCCATTTACCTGCTCGTCGTGATGCCGATGATGGGCATGCATTTCGAACACAAGATCCGCTACACGTTGATCGCGCTGACGTTCCTGTTCGGCCTGTTGCCCGTCGTGGGCAATCTGGTTTCCAACGCGATCATCGTCCTGGTCTCGCTGGGCGTCTCGCCGGGCGCGGCTGTGGCGTCGCTGACATTTCTGGTGGTGATTCACAAGTTGGAATATTTCGTGAACGCCAAAATCATGGGCTCGCAAATCCACGCCGCCGCGTGGGAGATGCTGCTGGTGATTTTCACCTTCGAAGCCATCTTCGGCATCCCCGGCGTGATCATGGCGCCGATTATTTATGCGTACGTGAAGGGGGAGTTGATTGGGCGACGGTTGATTTGAGACGAGCGGGAATCGGGATTCAGGATTCGCCGCGAATCGCATTCGGCGAATCCCGATTCCCGCCGTCTCACATCGCCTTCCGCATCAGCGCCGCATGCAACGCAGCCTTCGCGGCCGGTGCGGCGTCGCGCTCGAGGAGGCGGATTTCCTTGCCTTCGCGGATCGCGACGGGGATGCCGTCGCGGAAAACCACGCGGCTTTTCGATCGCGCGGCGACGCGGTCGCCGGGGGTGATGATGCCGGCCAGGTTGAGCGGGTCGGCGCCGCAGATCGTCACCAGCGCTCCATCGGGGGCGGTGCGGCGGATCGAGCGGAGCAGTTCGACGGCTTGCGGCAGCGCATACTGTTCGCCGCTGAAGCCGGCGACGAAGCGGCCGCCGCGGACTTCACCGCGCGCTTCCAGCCTGCGCAGCACGCGCATGATGTCGCGCCACGGCGGCAGCCCGTCTTCACGCGTGACGACGCGGTGAAAGACGACGCCCCAGCGACGCAGCAGCGTACGCGCGACGGTCTCGGCAACGTCGGTGGGTTCTGACTTTCCAAACAAGTCCGGCTCATTACGGAAGAGCGACCAGCGTCCGGCGGATTGCATCGCACCGAGCGTCGTGTTGCCCGCTTGCCCAGGCGCGGGCGGCTGCGGGAAGTGCGGGCTATTACGCAGGGCACTCCAGCGCGCGGCGCGGCGCATCATCCGTTCGCGCTGCTTCTGATTCACCTTGGCGCGCTTCGACGGCGGAATCAGCAATGCGCGCAGACCGCCGAAGCCGTCGCCGGTGACGAAGCCGAACGCGACGAGTTCGCCCAGCGCGGTTTCGATCTCGATGGGCAGGCGCTTGGCGTCGCGGACGAGATTCTGAAAGAAGACCGCGCCGCGCTGGCGCAATTGCAGCAATACCGCGCGCGCGGCGCTGCTGAGATGGGATTCATCGGGGGGCAGCGGCGGCGCCAGCGCCATCCACGCATCGAGGTGATCGCGCAGATAAAGCCCAATGGGCGAGAGCCTGACTAGCCCGCTGTGTCTCTTTTCCGGATCGGGAAGCGCCGGAAGCCGTCGTCCCCACGTCACGTCGCCGGAATGGGAGAGCTGATCGAGCCAGCGGCGGTCGTAGCCCTTCACGCGTGCGGGAAGGATGTCGCGCTCCCAGGCCATCGCCGGAATTTCATAGCCCTGCAGCTGTTCAATGACTTCCCGCACACCGGCCGGGCCTTCGGCCAAATTGCCCGGAGTGGCGTGCTGCCACGAAAAGAGGAAGCGCATGTAGTCGGCGGCGGTGACCGGTTCGATTTCTTTGCGCAATCGTTCGAGCGTGTAGCGGTGGATGCGCGCCAAGAGCCGCCGGTCGCACCATTCCGGCGCACCCTGCCCGCTGTTGACTTCGCGCGTCGGCGGAATTTCAAAGAAGCCGCGCAGCACCGAGCCCTGTGTCTCAAGCCCGATCAACGCCGCTTCGAGTTCCGACGCGGGCAGATGCAATTCCTCGCTGAGCCGCGCGACGGTCGCCGGTCCAATCGCTTCCATGCGCCCGCGTACGATCTCGATGAGCGCCGATTCCTTTTGAAGTCCGGGCGGCTCGCCCGGAGTCCCCGTCGAATAGACCGCTTCGAACAAGGGGATACGTTCGGTCGCGATCCACAGATCGTTGAACGGCCGCGCGCGACCTGTCTCGACCAGCTTCTCCAGCAGCGGCATCCACGTGCGCGCTTCGGCGTCGCGGACGTAACCGTGGAGCATCAGCGTGTCGTGCATCTCGTTGGCGTCCTGCGGATCGGGCCAGGCTTCTTCGCGGACGGCGGCGATGGCGCTGGGGTCGAGCGCGCCGAGCGCAGCGTCGTCGCTGCGTTCCATGCCGCGGCGCATGAAGACGGCCTGCGTGCGGCGCTCTTCCAGCGGGGCGTCGTCGAGAAATGTGTAGGGCTTGCCGGTCAGAATTTCATGCGCCAGCAACGAGGGCTCGGTGGTGTCGCGCGCGACGCAGCGGATCTTTCCTTCGCGGATGCGCGAGAGGACCGCGCGCAGTCCGTCGATGTCCATGGCCTCGTGCAGGCAGTCGTAGATCACTTCTTTCACAAGCGGATGGTCGGGGATTTCGACGTCGCCTTCGAGATTTTCCGGACAGGCCGCCGCGTGCGGAAAAACCGCGGCCATGAGATCATCGGAGCGCATGCGCATCAGCGCGGGCGGCACTTTTTTGCCACCGCTGAAGCGCAGCAACGCCAGCGCGCGACAGGCATCCCAGCGCCAACGCGACTGAAAGACCGGCGCGACGAGCATGGCCTGGATCAACAGGTCTTCGACGGTCTCCGAATTCAGAAAATTGAACACGTCCGCGAGCGGAAAACTGTGCTGCGGTCCGAGTGAGAGCAGCAATGCATTTTCGGACGCTGCTGCCTGAAGCTCAAAGTTAAAGCCGCGGCAGAACCGCTTGCGCAGCGCCAACCCCCACGCCCAATTGATGCGCCGCCCGAACGGCGTATGCAGCACCAATTGCATCCCGCCGCTCTCATCAAAGAAGCGTTCGAGAATCAGCGTATCAATCGTCGGAACCGCGCCGAGAATTTTGAGCGAACTCGCCAGATACTGCACAAGCTGCTCAGCCGCAGCCCGTTCAATGCCAGCCTCTTCCATAACCCAAAGAGTCGCGGCCTCTAAGTCCCCACCCTCCCCGTCGTTGCCGTTCTTTGCGTCTTTGCGTCTTTGCGAGAGATTAAGAAGCTCTTCGATCCTCACGCGTAACCGCGAGACCTCTTCGGAGAGCTCGTTGGTCCGCGCCGGCGCTTCGCCGAGCCAGAACGGCACGGACGGCGGCTGCCCGTGCGCGTCTTCGACGCGGACGCGGCCGGGTTCGACTTTCAGAATCTTCCACGAGGTGTTACCGAGCTGAAAAATGTCACCGGGTACGCTTTCGACAGCGAAATCTTCGTTCAGCGTACCGACGGTGATGCCCTGCGGTTCCTGGACGACGAGGTAATCGCCGGTATCGGGAATCGCGCCGCCGCTGGTGATCGCCGCCAACCGCGCCCCGCGCCGGGCGGAGATCAGGTGATTGACGCCATCGTAGCGGATCAGCGCCGCGTTGTGACCGCGCCGTCGCGAGAAGCCTTCGGCCAGCATGCCGACGATGCGGTCGAATTCGTCGCGCTCCAGGTCGCGGTAGTTCCACGAGCGCTTCGCCAGCGCGTAAAGGTCGTCCTCTTTCCATTCTTCATCGGCGGAGGCCGCGACGATCTGCTGGGCGAGGATGTCGCGCGGCTGGAGTGGAATTTCGAGCCGGTCGAGATGGCCGCGCTTGATGGAGCTCAGCAGCGCCGCGCCGGTCATCAGTTCCTCGCGCGTGAGCACGAAGATTTTGGCGCGCGATATTCCGGTGAGACTGTGGCCGGAACGTCCGGCACGCTGCAGCATCGTGCCGATCGCCGAGGTCACGCCGATCTGGCAGACGAGATCGACGGTGCCGATGTCGATGCCCAGTTCCAGCGAGGCGGTGGCAACGAGCGCTTTAAGTTCGCCGGACTTCAGCCGCGCTTCCGCGTTGAAGCGCTGCTGGCGCGAGAGGCTGCCGTGGTGCGAGGTGACCTTGTCTTCGCCCAGGCGCTTGGAGAGTTCCGCGGCGAGGCGTTCGCAGAGGCGGCGCGTGTTGACGAAGATCAGCGTGGTCCGGTTCTGCGCGATCAGCGCCGTGATGCGTTCGTAAACTTCGCCCCATGTTTCGTGCGAGCAGACCGCCTCCAGCGGCGTGCCGGGGATCTCCAGCGACAGTTCGATTTTGCGGAGATGGCCGAGGTTGACGATGGCGCAGAGGTCCTGGGTGGTGGGGCGTCCGTCCGGCGACGCCGCCGGACAGTCCTCCCGTCGCGCCTGCCCGCGGTCGCCGATCAGAAAATCCGCGACGAGCTCCACCGGCCGCTGCGTCGCGGACAGGCCGATGCGCTGAACTTTCCGCGTCGGATCGGCGCCGAGCAGCGAATCCGGCGGCGCGGTTTTGACCAGCGCGTCGAGGCGCTCGAGGCTGAGGCTGAGATGCGCGCCGCGCTTGTCGCGGGCGACGGCGTGGATTTCGTCGACGATCACGGTGTGGACGCTGCGCAACATCTCGCGCGTGCGCCGCGCAGTCAGCAGGATGAACAACGACTCCGGCGTGGTGACCAGAATGTGCGGCGCGCGTTTGACCATCGCGGCGCGTTCGGCCTGCGTGGTGTCGCCAGTGCGCACGCGGACGCGGATCTGCGGCGGGAGCAGGCCCATTTCGGCGGCAGTGGCGGCGATGCCTTCGAGCGGTTCGCGGAGATTTTTCTGGATGTCGTTGGAGAGTGCCTTGAGCGGCGAGACGTAGACGATCTGCGTCTCGTCGCGCAGCGTCCCGTCAAAGCCCTGGCGGAAAAGCGCGTCGAGGCAAGCCATAAATGCCGTCAGCGTTTTACCGCTGCCGGTCGGCGCGCAGATCAGCGTGTCGCGCCCCGATTGGATCAGCGGCCAGCCTTCCGCCTGCGGCGGCGACGGCGCTTTGAAGTGCGCTTTGAACCAGGCTTGGACAGCGGGATGGAAGTTGGAGAGCGGCATGGTGACCTGCAATTCGCGCGCATGGCCGAGGTGGAACGGGCAGTCGGCACCTCGTTCAGTCTGGCGCGTTCGCCGCTCGATTCAACGAGAAATAAAAAAGCCCCGGCAAATCGCCGGGGCTTTTTTCGGAGCGTGTCGAACGTGTCTCCTCGTTACTTCTTCTTCTCTTCCGGGTCCTTGGGCGCGGCTTTGTCGTAGATCAGCTCTTCGTCCTTCGGCGTGCGGACGACAGGGACGGGGGTGACGGGCTTCTTCTCTTCAGGTTTGGCGAATTCGCCAGACTTCGACTTCTCCAGCGCGGCTGCGGGCGGTTGCGGATTGGTCGGGCCGAAGCCGTATTCCTTCGCCAGTTCCGCTCCCTGCGGCGCGGTGGCGTTGATCGGCGCGACGCTGCCGAGTTCCGGGGGCAGGTCGAGCATGGGCGTCAGCGACGGCCCGATCACAGTGTACGTGTCGGCGATGGTCACGGGCTGATCGGAGTCGATCGGCTTTTT
Organism: Planctomycetota bacterium; assembly: GCA_038227875.1. Classification (GTDB taxonomy): domain Bacteria; phylum Planctomycetota; class SZUA-567; order H5-PLA8; family H5-PLA8; genus JBBRPR01. The sequence continues at coordinate 59,244 of JBBRPR010000036.1, read as the reverse complement.
AGCCTTGGTCGGCGCGGCGCTGCCGACGGCGACCTGGATCTGTTCGTGCGTCTTGGGATGCGTGATCTGGCCGGTGCGCGCGGCGACGGCACGTTCGAGCAGCGATGACTTCTGCGCCTGCTCACGGGCGCTGCGTTCGGCCAGCAGGTCGGCGTCGCTCTTGGGCGCCTTCGCGGTTTTCGCGTCCGGCGATTTGTCGTCGTCGGCTTTCTTGTCGCCGTCCTTCTCGTCGACGGCGTCGAGCGGCTTGAGAACGTAGTGGAGATAGACTTCGTCATTCAACCGGGCAGGAATGAAATTGTCGGCGACGGCGGCGACGGGATCGTAACCGTAGACCGGCGGGCTGATCTTCTCTTCACGCACCAGGACCTTGTAGCCATACTTGCGAATTTCGATGCGGTACGTGCCGTAATGTGTGAAGCCCACGCGGATGGGCGTGTCGCCGACGACGCGGCGGTTGATCGACAGCTCCCCGCCCGGCGGTTCGCTGGTCACGGTGATGCCGCGGCTGGTGCAGCCGGTGGTGACCAGAAGCAGCAGCGCCATCGCGCTCATTCCACACACGGATACCAGTCTCATGACAGCTCCAGAATCTCGGCCTGCATTGTTTCCAGATCCAGCATCGCGTAGCTGGGTTTTCCCGTCAGCCAGCCGCAGCATTCGCCGGGATTCAGTTCCAGCGCTTGTCCGTCGGCCTTCGGTTTGTGCACGCGGGTGTGCGAATGTCCGTAGAAGACGCCGTCGCACGTGGTCCGGTAATCCGCGGGAATTTCTTCGACCGAATGGGCCACGCCCAGTTTCCGGCCACCGATTTCAAAGACGTGCGGGCCGTCTTTAATCTCAGGAAAAAGCTTCTTCAGGCCCTTTTTCTCACCGTCGTTGTTGCCGTAGATGAGATAAATCGGCCCCTCGAACTTCAGCACTTCCTTCAATGCAAACGGCGCCACGAAATCGCCGAGGTGCAACAGCCCTTCCGCACCGTTTTTCTTCAACAGCAGCACCGCCAAACGGATGCGGTCCAGATGGTCATGGGTATCGGCCAGAATACCGAGTTTCTTCATAGGCAAAGAGCGTAGGCGAAGGCGCTGGATTTTCTAGCGGTTTTAACGAGAGGCTTTGGCTCATAACCGGCGTGCCTCCCCCAATTTAGCCAAAACGGTGTGCTTTGAACCGAGACCGCTATTTCCAAACGCGTCGCACTCTCCTATACTTAGCCCATGTCTGATGCAGCGTTCTACGAGAATAGCTGGGCCGAACTTCTTAAGGCCAGTCGCGGCTGGCAGATACAATACGACGTACAACAGCTTCTCACCGATGTCTGCCGCACCGCCCACGATCTTCTCGGCTTCGATCAGGCCTCAGCATTTTTACTCGAAAACAGCGACCTTATCCCGCGTGGGCACTGGCCGGCATCGTCCGAGCCGATGAATGCCGCCACCGAGTCCTTGATGTTGGAAGTCGCGCAAAGCGTAATTCACAGCGGACGGCCTGTCTTCGTGCAGAGAACGATCGACGGCAAGCCCGCCACAATGCTCTGCGCACCGCTCACCGCCAGCCGGGAAATTCTTGGAGCGCTGCAACTTCTCACGACACAGCAATCGCGGAAGATTAGCGACAAGGATCAGCAATTCTTCGAGATGCTCGCGTCGCAAGCCGCCGCATCGCTGGAACACACCCTCCTCTATCAATCGGCGATCACCGATCCGCTCACGGGACTTTTCTGCCACCGCCATTTTCGCCAGGAAGTTGACCAGGCCGTGCGCCGCGCGATTCGGAATGAGGAGCCGCTTTCGCTGCTCCTGATGGACCTCGATCATTTCAAGGCGCTCAACGATACCTGCGGACATGAAGCGGGCAATCAGTGCCTGCTGCAGGTCGCGTCAATCCTGCGCGCCACCTTTCGCAGCACCGATATTCTCGCACGGTTTGGCGGCGACGAATTTGAAATCCTGTTGCTCGACACCAACGCCGAAGACGGTTTAAAGGTGGCCGAGAAAGTTCGCGAAAAAGTCGAGGCGATTCCACTTCCGCAGGGCCTGAAGGTCACTGCAACGATCGGGCTGGCCAGCTTTCCGCTCAACGCGTTTTCGGCGCAGCCACTGTTTCTCCGCGCTGACACAGCGCTGTACGCCGCCAAGGAAGGCGGACGCAATCGCGTGCTTCCCTCGTCCGCCAAACCCGGAGACCGAGCCGATTCCGACGCGGTTTCGGCCGAGCGCGCGGTGCGGCTGCTGGGCACGGTCAGTCCGGCGGGAGAGACGGATGTTCCCCCGAGCGCATTAAAGCCCGGCGCCGTCGAGATGGTCGACGGACACATCGTCAAACGCCGGTTGGGCGTGGGCAGCATGGGCGAAGTGCTGCTGGTCACGCAGCCGGGCCTGGACCGCGATGTGGCCTTGAAACGGCCGCTGACGGCACATCAGTCCTTCGAACAATCGCAGGCCTTCGAACGGGAAGCGAAGGTTACGGCCGGCCTCAATCACCCTGGAATCGTGCCCATCTTCAACATCGGCCGCGATCAGGACAGCCGCCGCTACTACACCATGAAGCCACTGGATGGCCGCACGCTTCAGCAAATCGTCGACGCGCGGCGCAAAGGCGATATGGAAACGCTGCATACCTTCACGCCCGGCCGCCTGCTGGAGATTCTGCAGCGCGTCAGTGAAACAGTGGCGTACGCGCACATGCAGAACGTACTGCATCTGGACCTGACGCCCGGAAACATCCTGGTCGGAAGGTACGGCGAAGTAACTGTGATCGACTGGTCCACCGGTAGTCATGAGAGCGGGCGGGCCAGCGATTCTCAAGGCGTCAAACTGGTCGGCTCGACGTCTTTTATTGCGCCGGAAATGGTCCGCGGAAAGGACAAGATCGGGCCGGCCTGCGATGTTTTTGCGCTCGGGACGCTGCTCTATTATCTGCTCACCGACGCGCTGCCATTCCAGCGCGCCTCCACAAGCGAAAGCGTTGACGCGCTGCTCACAGGCAGTTTCACGCCGCCCGATGCGCTCAAGCCGGAAAGCGGCATCGATTCGCAGCTCTCAGCGCTGAGTGGTGAAGCGCTCGCGATCGATCCCGCTCAGCGGCCGAACGCCGAACGGTTTGCGGAGCGGCTGGGAAAGTTTCTGCGCGGCGAAACAGATTGGACCACGACGCGATTCGGCCCGGACGCACATCCGCTTCGCGAAGACGAATGGGCCGCGCAATTCGGTTCGTGGAGGATCGAAGGCGACAACTGGGTCTCACAGGAATCCAATGAAGGAATTTTGAAATGGAAAGTTCCCGTGCCGGGTTCGTTCCGCTTCAGTTGTGAAGCCTGGGCGGAACTGCCCAATTCCGAGTTGTCGATCATTGGCCATTGTCAGCCCGCCACGGTGCCGGGTGTCAATCGCTATTGGGGCTACTTTTTTCAGGTGGGAGCCGAATACAACACAGTCTTCAAAATCGCCCGTCATGACAACGACGTTGTGGTGAAAGCCGGCATGACGATCGAGCCGGGTCGGCGCTACCGGATTGAGATTGAATACCAGGACGCCGACGGCCTGCTCCATTGCGCCATAAATGGCAAACGCGTGCTCACGTTCCGTGAATTGTTTCCGTTCAGCGGCGCGCACCTGGGATTCTACAGCTTCACGGCGCGCACCCATTTCAAGCCGTTGGAAGTCCAGAGCCAGAACTGGAGCAAGCAGATTCCAGCGATGCGCGCGGCCGATCGAAATTATTCGGCCGGACACTTTGGCACAGCCCTGGATTGCTACCGGGAAATTGCAGCTCAAAGTCCCGACGGCGCGCAAGGCGCCGAAGCGCAGCTGAAGGCCGGCATGTGCCTGGCCGAAATGAACCGCGACGAAGAGGCCTTTGAAACTCTCCAGAAAACAAAGGGGACGATTTTCGAACCCTTCGCGCTGGCCGAACGTGCGATCTATGAAATGAGAGCGAAGAATGAAACCAGTCTCGAACGTACACTGAACACCTTTCGCGATTTGTTTCAGCGTTTTCCGGAAAGCCAGGCGCGCGTGCGCATCTTCGATGCCGCGCGGCAATTCAGCTGGGTCTCCGCCACGCCCAACACCCGGACCCATGCACTCGAATCGATCATGGCGATCAACCGGCTGGGTGCCGAGCACATCCGCCCGCCCGCTCAAAGCCAGCTCTCCTGCGCCAGTCGCACAGTCAACTACCTGTGCTGGCTGGGCCGCTGGAATGAGGCGTTGGATTTCCTTCTCGACTTCCGCGGCAAGTTATTTGAACAGCAGATGGCCATACATCAAGTCACCGCTCCGCTTATCCCGCTGGCTCTGGCCACGAACCGAATGGAGCACTTTCCAGACTCGATCAGCAGGGAAGGCACCGTAGGGTTGAACGATTGTCACTCCGGTGTGGCACTGCATTATCTCGTTCACAAAAACTTGATCGGCGAATGGCTGGCGCGCCCTGAGGATTGGACACAGAACATCAAAATGGGGCGCGCGATCCTGGAACTCGCTCGCCGCAATCTGGACGGCGCCAAACGCCAGACGGCGCTGAGCCTCAAGGCGACAGACATTGCGTTTAGTGAAAACTGCTGGCGCCACGGCTACGCACTGGCCGACAGCGGGCAGGAGGAATTATTCGAACTCTTCGTGGCCAGATTTGGAATGCTGAAGGAAAACGACGGCCACATCCAGGTCTTCCGCGCGCTGCGCGCATTGATTAGTGGCGACTTCGAGCGCGCGGCCGGCTTTCTCACGGATGTACATAAGCCCGAAGATTTCATCGTCGCCCAAACGCGCCTGCATCTTCAGATGTTGCTGGCTTCCCTGGGCTTGCTCAAACGCCCGTCGCTGGCGGAAAACCGCGCGCTGCTGGAACAGTATTTTTTCGGCGCTTCGCGCGATCTCGCGCTGATGTTCTGCGGCGAGCGGGAGCCCGTGCCGGGAGAACTATGGCCGAGTCCGCGCTGGCATCCGGAATGGCGCTGGTTTCTGGCGCTCTGGCTGGAAGGAAAGGGCCGCCGCCGCGAAGCTCACGCTCTGGCCGCCCCGTGCCGCAATCCCGCCTACGGCTGGACGCATAGCCAGCCAGGCATCGAAGCGCTATTGAAACGTACGGAGTAGCCGGGGACCTTATGGCAAATTTGCCATGTGGTCAAAAGTCAACATGGGGACTATGGTCCCCATCCCAAACCGCAACTAGAGCGAGCGGATCAGCTCCCACAATTCGGCGTCGACTTCCGAATCGGTGGCGACGGTGTCGCGAACGAAATCGCGGAGCACTTCGCGGTAGCGGGCGCGGGCGCGGTGTACGATGACTTTTAAGTTCGCGACGGTTAGTCCCAGTTCTTCGGAGACTTTGGCGTAGTCTTCGCCGCCGCCGAGGTGCGGCTTGATCGCGGTGAAGAGCGGGCCTTTGCCCTTCTCCTTGAATTCCTCTTCCAACGCGAGCATGGCCTGGTCGGTCAGCGTGCGCGACCATTTGCGCATGTACAGTCGTTCGGGTGTTTCGTTGGTGGACGGTTCGGCCGAGTAGCGCTTTTCTGCGTCGGCAAAATCGAGCGAGAGAATCTTGTGCCCGCCGCCGCGTTTCTGAGCGTGAGCCTTGTCGTATTCGTTGGCCAGAAAATGGTCCATGGCGACGAGGATGAAGCTGCGGAAGCGTCCGCGGTCACGGTCGACGGACTTGAGGAAATCCTTCTCCAGAAACGCAGTGAAAAACGACTGCGCGAGGTCCTCGGCGTCGGAGTTTCCGTGGCCTTTGCGCCGCAGGTAGAAGTAGAGCGGCTTCCAGTAGATCTCGATCAGTTTGCCCAGCGCCTCCCGACGCTCCTGCGCGACTTTATTTTTTGGCGAAGGTTCGGCGTGATCGCCCTTGGCCTGAAGCACGACAGTCCAGCGCGTGGTGCCGAAGGAGGTTTTGCCGGGCAGGTCAAAGGCGTCCATGAACGAATGATAATTCAAAATCTGGAATTAAAAATTCAAAAACGCACGCGAATAATGGTGCCATGGATGCGCGGATGCTTGAGCCTAGCGAAAGCATCCGTTCATCCGTGCAGGGCGCTCAGCCATAGGGAAGCGCAACGCACGGATGAATGAATTTCTTCGCTGCGCTCTGAAATTCACGCATCCGTGGCGCCAGATCTACTCGCATTTCAGACGGATCGACACCCCGCCCTGCAGCACGCAGATCGCTTGTTTTTCCAAACGCTCAACGCGGTAGGTAGTGCCGCCGACCGCGAACTCGCTGCCTTCCCGGACACGCAGATAGCCGGAGCCATCTTTACGATTAAGCAGGCCAATGGTGTCGCCGTTGGCGGAGAGCACTCCGGTGTAGGCGACGGCGGAGGACAGCGCGACGGGCGGAAATTCGCGTTTGTCGATGCGCGGCGCAGGATCGTCTTTGACGGTAACGGATGGAGGAACCACGGTGGCCGGAGGGACGATTATTTGAGTGACTCGCACGATCGCGATCCACGGCGCAAACGGATTAGGTCGGTCGCGGTTGGCGCGCTCGCCGCTCTGCGCGTCGACGACGCTGAAGACATACCCTTCTTCGTCGTGGCGGATCGAGAGCGGCACGCATTCCGGCGGCGCCGGGATCGCTGTGCTGTAGGTGACCGGCGCGCCAGGGACCAGCGGCAACGGCGCACTGACCAGCGCGTAGTAAACGGCGGACGCGGCGATGGTGGAACAGATGAGAAAACAGAGCTTCTCCCGCCCAAATCCTGTCCGGATCGGTCTCATGATTACCTCGCAACCCAACAGTGAATTTCTAATTACCGCTCTTCGGCGCCATGCCGTTCTTGTTCTTCCGCGGGCGATCAGGCTTCTTCGGCTGATCCTTGTGCGGATTGGCGGTCGTGTCCTTCGGCGCCGGCGTGGACTCTTTCGGCGTCGTCTGCGCGACCTTGGGCGCGTCCTTGGGCTTGCTGCTCGTCTTTGACTCCGAACTCTCCGACGACGTTTCTTCGGAACCGTCGAACGTCGAGTCTTTCAGAATGAACGGGCGCTGGTCGCCGTCGGTCACCCAGATGGCTTGTTTTTCAAGCGCGGTGACGGTGTACTTGGTGCCGCCGGCTTCGATTTCAGACCCCATCTTCACGCGGATGGTGGGCGATCCGTCCTTGGGCTTGAGCAATCCGAACGTTTCACCGCTGGCCATCGTCATCACGCCCATGAATTCAACTTCGGCTTCAGCGGTGGAACCGGTGAACTCCTTCTTCGGGTCCTTCGGCTTTTCCGGTGCGGCGGGTGGAGGCGGCGGAGGCGGCGGAGTGTTGTTGGCGACGGCGACGGGCTTGACCGGCGTGCGGGTGGCGAAGGTGGAGAAGGGTTCAAACGGAGACTTGCGGTCGCGGTTGACCAGTTGCTTGGTGCGCTTGTCGGTCATCTTCGTGACTTTGCCGTCGACGACATAGAAGTCTTCATCTTCGCGCGCGGCAATCTCGGACATCACCAGCGCTTCGGGCCGCGCCATCTGGTAACTGACCGGCGCGCCGGGTTCCAGGGGCACAGGACCGCTGGTGAGAAACAGATACACGCCGGCAGCAACGACAACGGAGCTGATCAGAAAGATCATCTTCTCCTTATTGAAGCTGCCCGTCGTCGTGTTGTGCATGTTTCTAACCTCGTACTGCGTTCAGTTCGCCGGAGCCGGAGCCTGCGGGGCCGGTGCAGCCGGAATGATGTGCCGGGACTTTTCCACACGCTTGTTCTTGTCGACGGGCGGACTGTACAAACCCTTGGGATACACCTCCGGGTCGAAGAAGTCCATACCCGCGGCTGAAATTTTGACCTGGATGTGCCGGTTGTCGAGCTTCAGGCTGTTCAGTTTATCGGGCGTGGACAGCAGTTCCTGGCCCATCAGTTCGCTCTTGTCTTCCTTGCTATCGGTGATGTACGGCGAAACGATTTCAAGGTTGCGGATGACGAGGAACTGTCCCGGTTCGCGCACGGAATAGAGGAAGCGCTGGAAGGTATTCGAATCGCACTGCAGCACGAATTCGACGGGATACTGCTGGATGAATTTCTTCCACTGCTTGACGGTGTACTTGCGCGCGCGTTCGGAGAGCGGATTTTTCTTGTGCTCTTCCTCGCTGAAATTGCGGTTGAGCACCAGCGCCGTCGGGCCGTCGGGTTGCGACGCTTCCTTGGAGATCTTGACGATGCGCATGTACGCTTCCGGCTTCAAGCCGCGGTCGCGTTCGACTTTCTCTTCCTTCACTTTCGCCTGGATGCACAGCCCAATGATCTTTTCATCGATGAACAGTTCGCGCAGGTATTCCTTGGCCTGGATGTCATCGATGCGGGCCTCACCGGTGAATTCGCCGAAGCCGAACTGATCGTCGTCGCAGGAAACCTGGTTGAGGCGAAGCTGGTTGCCGATCGAAACGAGGTCATTGAGCAGCACGTACTTGAAGTAACCGCCCTCGTGGCGCTTCCATTCTTCAGGGATGTTGGTCCACTCGGGGAAGGCCATGCGGCTGGCCTTTTCCTTCTTGTCGATGTCGACGGCCAGTTCCTTGTTGCCCTTGGTGTACGTGGCATTGAGCTCGGCCAGCGGGACGCCGGCCGCGTCGACGACTTCCTCGATGCTGGTGCGTCCTTGGTTGGCGGGATGCATGTCCGCATAACTGACGCGGTACTGCTTGTCAGTTTCAATCAACGCTTCGCGCGCGCGCTCTTCTTCGCGCTGCTGTTCCTGGTAGCCCACCCACGGCAGAAAATAAGCGCCCAGGCAGACGGCGGCGATCCACATCAGGCCATTCACCAGTCGCTTGTCTGTGTCGTCCATCGGCATGGCGGTCGTGCTCCGGTCTTACACACTTTACTGGGTGCTGACGATCAATCCGAAATCGGCTTCTGTGTGGTCGTGGCTCCCGTGGGAGTCCCCTGCATGCGCGGGCGTCCACCCCGCCCGGTGCCCTTGGTTGGAGCCGCCGGGGCGGCCTCTTCGCGCGTACCTTCCGTGTACACTTCCAGCACGAACTCCAGCAGATAGTTGCTGCCGGACTGCTGCGGGCGCCCGTACCAGATGTCAAAGACGTCCTTGAACAGATTGTCGGCGTGCTCAGGTTGATCTTCGTGAGGGACGAGATTCTTCCAGAACGCGCGAACCTTGCTGACCAGTTCGGTCTGCTTGGGACCGCTGACGAACCCGCGGATGTAAATGCGGCGCTGCGCCTGGAACGTGTCTGGAGCGCCATTGCTGCTGTTGGCGGAATTTTGAGCGGCGGTGCCGAGTCCGGATCCCGGGCCTTTTGGTGCCGTGCCGCCATTGGCGGCCCCATAGAGCGTGATTAGAAATTTCGGCACATGGGTCGAGATCGACGTGATGTAGATGTCGTCGCTGATGCGGCCTTTCTGTTCGTTGGAATCGCGGCTCTTGAGCTCGGCGAGAATATTGAGGAACTTGTCGCCGGACTGAATGTTTTCATCGATCTGCTTGAGGCGCTGCACATTTTCGTCGTAGTCGGTCTTGAGCGCGCCAATTTTTTTGGTCTCTTCCTGAGCTCGCGCCACGGCCTGGGTCGCCGCATCGTTGTTGGCCGCCAGCGCCAGCGCATTGCGATACGGCGTGAAGACGAACAGGAGGATGGCCACGGCCACCATGGCGACGGCGTAATAAAGGTACGCGCCGCGAGACCAGAAAATCTTGCGCTGCTCCAGTATCGCCGGCCAGAGCTGGAATGAGAACGTGCCAGGCTGATGCGAAAGCGCCAATCCAATCGCCGTGGACATGGTGTGCTGATCGTTCTTCAAGGCGGCGGCCTGATCGGCCGGCAAGCGGTCGGTGGAAACCTGGCGCAGCGGTTCCAGCGGAACCACTTCCATGCGCATGCGGCGGCCCATGAATTCCTGCAGGCCCTTGAGCTTGCTGCCGCCGCCGGTGAGGTAGACGCGGTCGATCTTCAGTTCGCGCAGCTTGGTCTGCTGCTTGGTGAAGAGCACCGCGTTTTCCAGTGCGGCACAAACTTGCGCGGCTTCGCGGACCAGCGCTGCGGACATCTGCTTCTTGCGTTTTTCATCAAGCGGAACATCGCCGCCGGCCGCGGGCGTTGAGACGGACGCGCCGGGCAATGTTGTTGGAGCCGACGCGCCCGGTGCGGCGGCGCTGGCCGCCGCAGGAGCAGCCGGCGAACCCGCCGTCGCCGGCGTGGTCGACATCAGTGCGAGTTCATCGAGCGACGGAATGGACATCATCGTGTCGTCGCCCAGCGATGAGGACGGTTCGGACACGGGAGCTGCGGAGGCGGACGCGGGAGTAGACGCAGGTGTTGCGGCTACCGGCGGCGTGACCGGGCCGGCGGGCGTCAGCGATTCGAGACTGGGCGGAAGATCCATGACAAACAGATCTTCGGAGCCGGGCAAATCCGGGGTCGTGGGCGCGGCGGCAGCGGGCGGATTGGCCTTCGCGGCGGCGATCGCATTCTTGATCTGCTCGCGGTCGAGCAATTCGGTCGGCGCGCCGGAGGTCCCCAGATCGTTGGACTTCAGCGTGATAAGCGTGGAGTTGGCCGGAGTGATTCCTGCTCCAGCCGGCGCAGGGTTCGTGGACGACGCGGAGGGATCAAGCTTGATCACGCCCGAGCGTTCCGGAGTTCCCGGCTTGGGGATAATGCCCGTCGCGCCGCGCGCCGAAAGGCTGGCCGCACCAAAGCGCTTGGGAATGCCGACGCGGGTCGTGGCCACGGGTGCGAGATCGAAGGAGATTTCCGCCTGCGTCTTTTTCAGTTCGTCGGCTTCGGGCAATTCGATTTTCAGCTCGTCGGCGAGAACCTGCGAGAAGCGCCGGCCGCCGCCCAGGATCGTGCGCGCGTACCAAAGCACGCCGTTGCGGCAGAGCAGCACGGTCATGTCGTCGGCGCCGATGTCGGCGATCAACACGGTCTTGTCGGCGTCGTAGCCGTGGCCGTGGTAGTAGGCGTTGTAGAGCGCAAGGACTTCGAGGTCGATTTCGACTTCGCCCAGTCCGGCGGACTTTCCGACCTGCAGCAGTTCCTGTGACGTCGCTTCACGGCACGTCCCGATCATGACGGTGTACTGTCCGCCGACTTCCGGAACGCCGAGAATATGATAGTCGTAGGCGGTGGGTTCTTTTTCTCCGCTCTTTTCTTCGACTTCATACTTCACCAGCATGTCCAGGCGCCACGGCGGCACGGGCGGAACCTGCAGGTAGCGGATGCCGGTGTTCTTGCCGCTGACACCCAGGCGCCGGACCGAACCGTTAAGCCGCGCGCCCTTGACCAGCTCTTTAAGCTTCACGCCGAGGGCCAGCACCTTGTCGGGGCTGTCCTCCATGTGAGCCAGATCGCTGATTGGCATCGTGCCGGCGGCGACGATTTCCGTCTTGCCGCTCTTGGCGATGTTGAGCACGACGCCCTTGATCGCTTCAGATCCGATATCGATGCCGGCTAAGGTGGACACTGTGTTTTCAGCTCCGCGTTTCACCCCGTCTCAACGACTCAGGGTACAGGAGAATATAACCGATGAGGGGCGTGGTAAGTTACTGAAAATGACCGCTCCGAGTGCGGTAACGCCGACTTCTTTTTTCGGCGTTACTTGTCCGGCTGAATGACTTCACCGCGCGTCGCGCCGCGATCCTGAGCTGACGGAGCCGCCGGAGCCGGCTGTGCCGACTTGTCATCGGCAGGTTTGTCCGCAGCGACGCCTTCCTCTTCCGAAACGACCCAGTCGTTGGGCGACACGCGCAGCGACGCGGTGGTGTGCGTGGTCTTCGCCAGGATTTCCATTTGCTCGCGGATTGACGCATTCTTCGGCGCGGCCACCGGTGGAGCGTTGACCACCGATCGCGACGGCGGCGACGGAATGACGATGGGCTTTGACGGCGTCTCCGCCACGGCCGGAGCACTGCGCGGCGTCGCGGGTACATTGGGGGTCCTGCGGGCATCCGGCGCCTGGCGTGGATCGGCCGGTGAAACCAGCGGCGGCGTGATCTGGCGTGGAGCGACACCCAGCGCCTGGTTCACGTTGCCCGGGCGCACCGCGTCGGAAACCTGCATCGGCGGGTGGTTGGAACCACCTTCACGCGGGTTGACGTCGTCGGGCGCCGGTTCGGAGAAATACGTCCGGCCGCTGGGCGCAATGATCTGCGCTTCGACGATGATCAACAGATTGCTGCGCGTGGTATTGGTACTCTTCGAGGTGAAGAGGTTGCCCAGCACCGGGATCTTGTGCAGCCCCGGAACTTTGCGTTCAACGATGTCTTTGCGGCTCTGGAGCAACCCGCCGAGGATTACGTAACCGTTGTCTTCCAGCACCACGTCGGTGACGACCTGCGTCTGGTCGATGGTCGGGCGGCGCACGGCCGGCTGCGTGGTGTTGCTGGTGCCCAGGTCAAACGTCTGGAAGTCCTGGATCTGCTGACCGGCGGAGAGCGAGTCGATGATCGGTTCGAGATGGAGATTGATCGTCTTCAAATCGCGGCCGACGGACGGTGTGACCGTGAGCGTGAAGCCGATTTCTTCCGTGTCGAATTCCGGAATGAACGCCGAGACGTTCTGCACCGCCGTACCATTGCCGACCGCCGTGGTCGACTGCACCGGGCGGAGGTCGGTGATGTACGAGAACTGCGTGGAGATGTCGATCACGGCCTGCTTGTTGTTGATCGCCAGCACCTGCGGTTCGGAGAGCACTTTCGTGAAGCTGCTGTTGAGCAGCGCCGCCAGGGTAATCTGGAACTGCGGATCCGTGCGGCGGCCGATCAGCGTCAGCACGTTGCCCGGTCCGAGCGTTCCGGGGAAATTGAGCGGGCCAGTGCCGCCAGTGTAACCAAAGCGCTTGGTCGGGTTGTTCTGTCCGCCGGGGGGGAAGTCGGTGACCCCCGTGCCCGTCGATGTGGACGTGTCGGTGCCGCCAGTGGTATCGATGTTGAGGATGCGGGTGTTCAAGCGGTCGAGATTGGCGCCGAGCGACTTTTCGTTGGTCGCGTCGATCTTGAGGAAGCGGCTCTTGATCAGCACCTGGATCGCCGGCTGATCGAAGAAGTCGAGGAACTGCGAAATGCGTTCGTGTCCCGCCGGCGTGGTGAAGACCACGAGCTGATTGGACTGGCGGTCGATCAGGTAGTCGGAGCCTTCCGGGAAAACGTGGGCGTCCTTGACGTCTTTCATCCACTTCAAGACGGTTTCGATGTAGGTCGGTTCTTCGCCCTGCTTGCCGCCGGCCTTGTTGCCACCGGCTCCGCCGCCGCCTGCTCCGCCACCGCCACGGCGGCCACCGCCACCTCCACCGCCGCCGCCGGAACTACCGCCGCGGCCGGTGGAACCCGAGCGCTGCCCCGTGCCCGCGCCGCTGCCGCCTTCGGAACTGACCAGTCCGTGATGGAGCGGATAGACCTTCGGGAACATGATGTTCTTGAGGTCGTCTTTTTCCGTCGCCGTGATCCAGACCGCGTCTTCCGTCACGGAATATTGAATGCCGGTGTTGTTGCGGACGATGAAGTTGAGCACTTCCTTCAGCGGCAGATCTTCGACATGCAGCGTGAGGCTCTTGCCTTCCAGCGCGGCCTGGTCGGCGATGATGTTCACGCCGGTCAAAATAAACAGCGAGTTGAGCACCCACTCGAGGTCGGCTTTCATGAAGTCGAAGCTGACGCGCTGTTCGAGTTTCTGCGACATGGTCTTGCGGCGCGCGGACTCGATGTCTTCGTCGCGGCGCTGCAAATGCGGGCGCACGGTCGACAGGCGCGGCGGCGGGCGGACGGCGTGTTCATCAGCTTCCAGCAGTGCTTCGCGGTCGCGGCGTTCGCCGGCCACGTTGGTGACTTTTTCGTCGGCGTCGAGCATCCGGCCGCGGGCGTTGCGGAGCATTTCGGCGGCGGCGGTGTTGCGCGGATCGCAGGAGATGACGTTGCGCGCGATACTTTCAGCGCGCACGAAATCGCCGGACTTGTAGGCGCGCTTGGCTTCCAGCAGTTTGACTTTGATCTCCGCCTGGAGCGCGGCGCGGCGTTCGGCGATCGCGGGATCTTCCGGCTGCAGCAACGGATCGGTGGCGACGAGCGGTTCAGGACCGGTCAGCGACTGCGGCGGAGCGGCTTCGCCGGCGGTTTCCGTGCGGGGTGCGTCGGGGGCGGTGTTTTGAGCAGGCGCGGCGGGAGCAGGTTCATCCAGCCAGCGGCGAATCTTGGGGCGATCGGCCGGCGGCGGCGCATCAGCCGACGCGGCTTTGCTCTCGGAGGTTGCAGGAGGAACGGTGGAATTGCCGGGTGCTGGAGCAGGCGTGGCCGGAACCGGCACGTCTTCAGCGCGAGCGGCCCGAAAAATGGAGAGCGTCAGCGTCAGCGTCGCCAGCAGCACCCAAAGCCGAACGCGCAGGTTCGATTTGGAGCGCAGACGACACCCCGTTCCGGACGCGAAGTCCGGAATTGGACGAACTTGGTGAAGCATTCTATCTCCCCCCACTGCACTTCACTGCCAACTGCACTGTCACCCCAACAGCCCCATCATAAGCTTATCTTTACACGCAAGTTGAACCTCCGGTCACAGTTACTAAAACAGATGTCGCGAAACTGGTACCCGCATCAAGCACACGTGCGCTGTTGAAGATTGAACATGCGAGGATAACCAAGGCGTGCCCGGTGACAAGTGCGGGCCGCTTATTTTGGAATGTTTTCGGCCCCCTTCACATTAATTTAATCACTGCATGCTTGCCCACGTCCTATAATACTGAGAGACTATCAGGTCATTTCGCCTTTGGCCGTTTCCGGGGAGCCATTCCGTGTCGGAGTCGTCCTCATCCATTTCGGGAACTGTCTCTGCCGGCGAGCGGAATGCGACCTCATCGCGCCGATTCCTGAATGAACCCGGACTGCGTCCGTTGCCGTTTCCGCCATGGTCTGGCCGTCATGGCTCCCCACGCGCCGCAGTTGTGGTTTTCGGGCTCTGGCTCTTCTCGCTGGTGTTCGGAGTTATCGTCCGCCAGCTGGGCAACCATTATTTAAAAAGCGACGACGTCACGACGCTGCTCAATCTGGCCGGTGAAATCTGCGCCAACGCGCCGTGGATTCTGGCGGTGCTGTGGACGATTCACGCCGGCTGGAAATACGCCGTCTTGCTGATCCTCGCCAGCGGGTTGCTCGTGCCGCACGCCAACATGGGTATGAACGGCCTGAGCGAAGGTTGCGGCATTGCCATTCTCAGCGTCATTCTGCGCGGCTACCGCTTTGACGTCGCCTTGCGCCGCGCCAGCGCGCTGGGGTTGTTTTTCGTCGCGATTTTCTGCGGCACAGTGACGGCGGCGAGCATCACGCTGCTCCACCAGTTCTCCCAGCACGTACCGTCGGTGGAGATGCTTGCGAACTGGGATCACAACTGGCTTTCGCACATGGCCGTCGATCTGATCGCCACGCTGCCGCTGGCGTTCCTGCTGGGCCCCCTGGTCGAACGCGTAAAACGCGCAAGCCTGAGCGGCCTGCCGGCGCACCGCGCCACAGCGCGCATGCACCTGGCGACGCTGCTGCTCTGCATGGCCACTGCGGTGGATTTCTGCGTGATCTG
Organism: Planctomycetota bacterium; assembly: GCA_038227875.1. Lineage (GTDB taxonomy): Bacteria > Planctomycetota > SZUA-567 > H5-PLA8 > H5-PLA8 > JBBRPR01. The sequence continues at coordinate 43,748 of JBBRPR010000036.1, read as the reverse complement.
GACGCTGGCCACGGAAGCGATCGTCAGCCGCTCGATCCAGCAATTGGTGCTCGATCCTGCCGCGCAGGCGCATCTGTTGAAGCTGCAGCGACTCTCGGATTTCCGGGACGGCGCGCTGCTGGCATTGCTGCTGGGCATCATCTGCGGCGGCGCGGCGCTGGTGATGCTGCTGTTCCAGCGCTACCAGGAGGAACTGCAGACGGAAGTCCAGCGCGGCACTGAAGCCCTGCGCCACCGCCATCTGCAGCTGGCCACGCTACAGCAGGTCACCGAAGCGGCCAGCCGCAGTCTAGAACCAGAATCGGTCTTTCAACAGATGGCGCAGAGCATGGCGCGACTGGCCGATGCCGCGCAGACGACCGTGTATGTCCCCAACGCGCGCAAGGCGTCGTACCTGCGCCTGGTTCAGCAGGTGAGCCTGCGGCCCGCGAAGTTCGATCATCCCCCGCGCGTGCCGCTGGACGATCCGATGGTCGGCGAATGCTTCACGACCGGGACGATTGTCTCGATCTCTGAAAACATGCATGCCGTCGTCCCCAATCCGGAGATGCGCGCGCAGTATCAGAGCCACGGAATGGAAGCGACCGTCTGCGTGCCGATCCTCAGCGAACACGGCACGCTGGGCGTCGTGCAGATGCTCTTCGACACGTCGTACGATCCGGAAGAAGAAGAGCGGCGGCTGCTACGCCTGATCGGCCGCGCCGTCGGTTCGGCCGTGGAACGCGCCGAGACGCACGCGCAGGCCCGCCACTACGCCAATGAACTGGGCGGGCTCTACCGCTTCAGCCAGGAACTGGCCACCGAAAACGATGAGGAGCGGATCCTGGCGGTGGCCACGTCCACCGCGCGCCGGTTGCTGGGTGCGCAGACGGCGACCGTGTTTCTGCGCAGCCAGACTCGTTTGAGCAAAGCGCAGGGCCCGGCCTCGCCGCCCATCGACGTGCTGCGCTGCGCCAGCATCGATAGTTCCGCGCCCCACGCGACAGAAATTCGAGGCCTCGTTCATCCCTGCGAAGAAACAGGCGCACTGTGTGAAGCCATCCGCGAGAACCGGATGATCCGCATTTTCGTCCAAGAAAGCGAAGGCTCGCAGGTGCTGGCCGGCGGCTGGCGCGAGGCGCTGGCGCTGATCATCCCCCTGCCCCCGGCCGCGGAAGACGAGCCTTCCCCCGGCGCGCTGGTGCTGGCCTTTGAAGGCCGCGAAGACCTGCGACTGGAAGAATCGGGCCTGGCTGAGGAAATCGCGCGTCAGACCGGCGCCGGACTGCGCCGCGCGCGCCTGGTCGAAACCACGCGCAAGCAGGCCGAAGAACTGCGCATCCTCGATCAGATCGGCCGCTCGCTGTCGCAGCACCTCAATACCGCCGGCACGCTGGAACAATTGGTGCAGAGCGTGCCCCGCATCATCAACGCCGAATACTCCACGGTATTCGTCTACGATCCCGAATCGCAGACGTTGCAATCGCGCGCATCGACCATTCCCAACCCGGAAATCAAGACGGCGCGGATCTCCATTCATGCCATATCCATCACCGCGCTGTGTCTGAAGGAAGGCCGTTCGTTGGTCTCGCCGGACATGCTGAAGGACCCGCGCGCGAATCAGGCGATGAACGAGAAATTCAATTCGGGCTCGGCCATCGTCGTGCCGCTGGGACCGCCGGGACATCGCTTTGGCGTACTGATGGCCAACAACAGCGCGCCCCGTGACTTCAGCGCTGATGACATCCGCCGCATGGAACAGCTCGCGCAGCTCGCCTCCGCCGCGATCGAACGTGCGAAGCTCTACGAAGAAGCCTGCCAGCGCGCCGACGAACTGATCCTGCTCAACGAAGTCGGCCATCTGCTGGTCGAAAACCCGGCGTTGGAAAGCACGCTCGAACGCATCGCCGACCTGGTCAACCGGAATTTCCAGGCCACCGGCGTCGGCTTCATGCTCGCCACCGCGCAGGGCGACGCGCTGATCAGCCGCGGCGTCTCGTCGCAGTTCCGCGAGCAGCTGAAATACACGCGCGTACCGCTGGCGCTCGACGGCGTCACCGCGCAGGCCTTCAAGCGGGGACAGCCGATCATCATCGAGAACGCGCAGAACGACCGGCGCGTCCACCCCATGCTGCTGGAACGCATTCCCAATGTCTGCTCGGGGGTGCTGGTCCCGATGACCGGCGCCCACGGCCCCGTTGGCGTGCTGGGTATGTGGAAGTCCAAGGCGCACCGCTTCCTGCCGCGCGACCTGCAGTGCCTGGGCAACATCGCGCGCCTGGCCGCTGCCGCGGTGGAACGCGACGAACTCGGCCGCGCGCTGCGGCTCTCGGAAGCGCGCGTGCAGGAGATCGTCGACGGCGTCCATGCCATGATGTTCAGCGTCGATGCGCGCGGTCACGTCTTAAGTTTCAACGCGGCCGCCGAACGGATCAGCGGCTGGAAGCGCGACGCGGTCATCGGCGAAGCGCTGGCGCGCATCGTCTCGCCGCGCCAGTCCGAACAGATCCGCATCGCCACGGCCATCGCCAACGCCTTCCGCACGCAGGATTGCAGCAGCGAGATGACGCTCAATTGGACCACCGTCGATGGGCGCGAACGCAAGATCCGCTTCAGTTCCAGCTTCCTGCGCGGCTCCGACGGCACTCCCAACGGCCTTGTCTGCCTGGGCATCGACATCACCGATCAGCTCATGCTGGAAGCCCAGTTGCTCCAGGCTCAGAAGATGGAATCCGTCGGCGCGCTGGCCGGGGGCATGGCTCACGACTTCAACAATCTGCTCGGCGGCATCATCGGCCAGTGCACGCTGGCGCGCTCGGAACTGCGCGGCGCGTTCGGCCCGGAACTCACGCGCCCCACGCTCACCGACGCACAGGCCGCGCAGAATTTCGACACCTGTCTCGTGCGCATCGAATCGGCCGCGCAGCGCGGCGCGGACCTGACCGCCAAGCTCCTGGCGTTCGCGCGCAAATCCGTGCTGCAGCCGCAGCCGGTCGACTTTGGAGCACTGATTCGCGAAACCATCGATCTCCTCGCGCCGTCATTGCCGTCGAACATCAAAGTCGTGCAGGAAATCTCGAGCACTCTCGAAAAAGTCTACGGCGACCCCACGCAGTTGCAGCAGGTGCTGATCAACCTTTGTGTGAACGCGCGCGACGCGATGCCCCACGGCGGTACGCTGCTGATTTCCGCCACTCCCCCGCACGGTTCGGGTTCGGAATCCAGCGCCGGCGCGATCCTGCTGGAAGTCCGCGACAACGGCACGGGCATGACCGATGACGTGCAGCAGCATCTCTTCGAGCCCTTCTTCACCACCAAGGGTCCCGGCAAAGGAACCGGCCTGGGGCTGTCTGTCGTCTTCGGCATCGTGCGCAGCCACGGCGGACAGATCAACGTCTACAGTCAGCCGGGGTCCGGCACACGCTTCGCCATCCGTCTGCCCGCCGCGCCGATGCGCCAGTCGCGCAAGAAATCGTCCAATGTTATCCGCAGCTCCGCCACGTTTCCGGCCGTCGCCCGTTCCTCGGCGATGAACAGTGCCGTCTCGCTGGGCGGCAAGGAGACGATCCTGGTCATCGACGACGATACCATTTTGCGCGAGACCGTCCGCAAGCTGCTCGAAAATCTCGGCTACGACGTCGTCACCGCCGCCGGCGGCGTGGTAAGCTTGAAGCTACTCGACGCCCGCCCGCAGATCACGCCCCAGGTTGTGCTGCTGGACGTGATGATGCCCGGCCTCGCCGGTCTGCCGCTGTTGGACGAGCTGCGCAAACGCCTCCCGGCTGTTCCCATCGTGCTGGTTTCTGGATACAGTGCCGATAAGACAGTGACCGACATGCTCAACGCCGGTGCACAAGAATTGATTCAGAAGCCCTTTGCCATCGAAGCGCTCGCGGGAGCCATCCGCCGCGCCGCCGACGGCGAGCCGGTCCGCGAGTAAGGCGCTTACGCGCGCAGGGTCAGGGTCACGGGCAGAGATGGCAAGGGGTGGCCCCTAACGGGTTTCGCGTTCGAGTAGAGGTAAGGTATGCAATGTCTGCGAGAAATTATGAGCAAGCCGAGCGCAGAAATGGATAGCGCTATTCCGGCAGTCAATTTCCGTTCATCATCGGTTCGCACCTTCGCTCTCAGGAAGCGTTTGCCAATCTCTGACCCCTGGCCCCTGACCCCTGGCCCCTCGCGGCTCAGCCGCGCTACGCGCCTTATCGCCATATTGCTTTGCATGCTCCCAACACTGGCATTCGCCGCCGACGACGCCCAGGAAGTTCCTGTCGCGCTGATTACTTCCGGCGGCTCGCGGTTGCTGGGGATGCTCGACGTTTCTCATCCGCTGCTCTTTCGCCACGATACCGGCGCGATCCGGCCGGTCGATCTGGTCAAGACTGCGCGCATCACCTTCGGCGAACGCGTCGATCCCAACGCTGAAAACGACGCGCGGCTGGCGCTGGGCGATTTGCAGAGCGATCAGTTTGCGGTGCGCGAGAAGGCGCTGGCCACGCTGCGCAGCCTCGGGCGCGCGGCGCTCGGGCCGCTGCGCCGCGCCACGGCATCGTCCGATGCCGAAGAAGCCAACCGGGCGCGCGCGCTGATCACTGAAATGAATCTGCAGAACGCCGCCGACGCCGGCGATCGCCTTACGCAAGCCGACGGCACGGGCCTATCCGGAATCCTGAACACGCCGGAATTGTCCGTGCGCACGCGCTGGGCCAGAATGACTGTGCCGCTGCAGGCGCTGGAAGCGATCGAATTTCTGAAAGTGGCCGAGATTAACGTCCCCACGCTGGTGCCGGCCACACAGGCGAGCGCCGCAATCAACCAGACCGCGGCGCAGCCGGTGGGCAAGGCCGCCGAACGCTGGACGCCGCTCAACGACGCCGAGAACCTCGGGCCGCAGGCGCAGCAAAATCCGCAGACCATCGGCGAAGCGCTGCTGGGCTTGCGCACGCTGACGATGCAACGAGTGCCGGACACCAAGTCTGAAAAACGCGGCGCGATGAAAGACGCCAAGGCCGGCGACAGTCTCGAACAGGCCTACACGCCGTGGGGCGTGCTGCTGAAGGCCTCCGAACCCAAGGCCACCGTTGAAGTCAGCGACGTCCCGCTGCTCGGCGCCAGCCAGGGACTCTCGGCCATCGCACACGATTCGGATCTGGACGTGAACTTCCTGCTGCCCGGCAGCTTCGAACCGAAGACCGGCGACTTCCGCGCCGGCGGTGTGAGCTCTGTGGGTGCGATCATCAAGGCCGAGAACGTCGGCACGATCGGCCTGGCCGTCTACGACCGCAGCGGCCGGGTGCTGGCGCAGGTCTTGAATCAGAACGACAGCAACCTGCTCCCCGGGGGCATGCGCCAGGATGAATTCCTGGGCATCCGTTCGAAAGTGCCGATCGTCCGCGCACGCTTTTTCCGCGTCGGAGACGCCAATACCAAGCCGCGCAGCATCATTTTCGACGACCTGGTCTTCGATCACGTCGTCTCCGTCGACCGCGCCGCCGAACGCGCGTGCCTCTGGCTGACCAGCGGCGAACGCATCGCGGGAAAGATGCTCGCGGCCCCCAAGGACGCGCCGAAGGCGGAAGAGTTCCTCTGGATCGCGCCGGAATTCCTCGACGCCAGGCATCCCGCGTTGCAGATCGCAGCCAATTCCATCGAACGCTACGAACCACCGCTGGAATTCGAGAACACCGACAAGAAGCGCAAATTCATGGGCACGCCGCACAGCGTCCTGCTGCAGAACGGCGAATGCTTCCGCGCGCGCCTGATGAAGATGGACGAAAAGGGCGTGGTCTTCATGCTGCCCGGCGGCGTGGAACTGGCGCTGCCGCGCACGGTCATCCGCAAAGTCGAATTCTCGCCGGCAAAAGTTGAACCCGGCGAACTGCCTGCGCCCACGACCGTCAAAGACGACGAAGCCGCCAACGTCGACCTGCGAACGCGCGAAGAAGCGACCGGCGAGCCCGAGAAGAAAGACCCCGCCGCGCCACAGCCCAAAGATCCGCCCAAAGACAAAGAGAAGGAAAAAGACCCGAAGAAAAAAGAGAACACCCCCGCCCCGGCGATCTCGCACATGGACAACGCGGAAGTCGTCGAAGTCGATCCCGAACAGGGCGTCGTCACGATCCGCGACGAAGACGGCGATCTGCCGATTGGTCTGCCCATGATCAAAAGTTTCGTGCTGCCCAAGGACCCCGCCGCTACGAAAGCCAACCCCAAGTACCGCGACTGGATTCTGACATTGCGCGAAGGCAGCCGCTTCGAAATCGTGCTGCTGGCGATCACCCCCGACGGCGTCACCTGCGAAATGGCCGGCGGAACGGTGGTGCTGCCCTCGCATGTGATCGAGGCGGTGCAGCGGCAGAAGGGGAAGTGAGACTCGGCTTAGCGCTACTATTCTTGGCCCGTCTGTTGCGTTTAATTATGTGATGACCACCTGTCATCCCGCGCCACGAGGGCCTATATATGCCAACTCCCGATAACTCCCCCGCTCACATAGCTAAACTCGAGGGCGAAATTGAGATCCTGCGCGCCCGGCTGCGCGATCTTGCCGACGTCGTCCAGATTTACCTCGATGATGCGTCGAAAACCGATCAGCTCGACGCCGCACTGGAAGAAGCCCGCAAGGCGCTAAGCCAGGGTTCGCTGATTGCCTCCGGGCCCGATCGCGTCGTCGATACGCAATACTAATTTTTTCTCCACGAACGGCCGTAAAGCGCCCGCCTCACTCTGAACAGGCGGACCGTCCGGTCTGCTCACGTCCACACTTATCCTCATTTACTTCACCACGGTAAACACATAGGATTTTGGGGATCAAGGTCATGGGATCAGTGCATGGAACTGGTGTATTGCGACCGCTGCGGGTTTCGCGTTTCGGAGCAGGATCTGGCCGGCGGACGCGCCGTACGCATTGATGAAAAAGTGTTCTGCCCCAAATGCGCGCCGCCGCCATTGCCCAACGTCGGGAATGTCGGCAGCGCTTCGAAGAAAGTCGGCTCGCGGCTGATTCCGGCCGTCGAAGTTCCCAAGCGTAATTCGCCCTCGATGGGCACCGGGCATACCAGCGCCGGAACGTCGTCGCACGATTCCAAGCGCGTGGTCATGCACGGAACGCACGGGAGCCACGGGGCTCATCCGCCGAGCGGCGCGCATCCGCAGCAAAAGAAACCCGCGAACATGGCCCTGCCCATCGCGGCAGGCGTCGGCGCGTGCGCGCTGCTGATCGGCCTGGTTGCCATGAGCGGCGGGGGTGGCGGCGGCGGCACGAAAGAGAAGTCCGTCTCCAGCCACGAGACCTATTCGGATACCGGCACGCGCACGCAATCCTCGACGACAAGCTCGACCGCCTCGACCAACACCCGGCCGCAAAACCCGGTGTACGAACAACCGTCGCAGACGCCTTCACCGATGCTGGCGCCGCTGTCGAAGAACGACCCCGAAACCATCGCATCCGATGCCTTCGAAAAAGTGCGGACGTTTGACGGCCTGGCGGCCGGCGACGTGGACGGACGCGTGAAGCGGCTCGATGACTTCATCGCGAAGTACGGCGACTCCATCGCAGCGGCTCGCGCGCGGCGCGTGCGCGATGAGTTGAAGGCCGCGACGCCCGCCGAAGCTACGCCAAGCCAACCCGCGCCGCCGCCACCACCACCGCCGACGGAGGCGGCGCAAACCGTTCCCCCGCCCCCTCCCCCGACTCCGCCTGCACCGACACCCGTGGCAAAGCCAGGCGGAACGGAAGCGGCGTTGTTCAGCGAGAACTTTGAAGCGGCGGTGGAAGGCCTGGCGTTTGGCGAAGTCGTCGATGCGCCGGCGCCCGGAACGGGCAAAGTCCTGGCGCTGCGCGGCAAAACCGATTGGGCCAAGGCCGCGCTGGTAAAGTGGGCCAAGCGCAGCGGCGAGCAGCGAAAGTTCGATTTTCCGATTCCAGAAGCCATGCATGTGAGGTTCCGCTATTACATCGGCAACGCCAAGGATTTCCGCTTCGTGATCGCAGTCGCCGGGGAGCCCAGGGCCTACGAACACCCGCTCGACGCGGTGGTGAAGAACACCTGGACGAGCGTCGACGTGCCGATCAGCGAATGCGCGCAAGTCGACACAGGCGAAAAGATCAAACCCGGCGCGGTCTTCGACGAGATCCGGTTTAACACCTGGGGTAACGGCGAAATCGTGGCCTACGTCGACGACATCTGGCTGGGCGTCCCGGGTGCGGCGGCCACTCCCGTCCCTGCCGGCACAGGCACGAGCGTACGCACCGACACGCCAAAAGCGGTGGTTCAGCCGGGCAAAATCGCCGGCTACGAGGATTTTCTTTACGAATACTACGCCGTGCTGCGCCGTTACGACCGCGCGTCGGCCGAAGCGCTGCTGAATGCCGCGTCGTTTCCGGGCAAAGAATCGGAACTCGCGCAGGACGGGAAGGCGTTGGCGTGGCTGACGGATCTCGAGGCAGCGCTGCCGAAGGGCGTTGAGAAGCTCAAAGACGTCGACAGCTTTGAATTGAAGCCCGAAAAAGCCTCGGCGATGAACGTCGGCAAAAAGGGCAAGTTTCACATCGATGAGTTCAAGGACGGCGTGTTCCAGGTGGCCAGCGATGCGGCGCGGGTGCCGGTGGCGCTCGAAGCGCTCGAGACAGAGTCCCGCGATCAGCTCACGCTTTTGGGCCTCGACACGGACGGCAAGGGTGCGTTGCTGCGCGCGTTTATCGCGGTCAAAAAGCTCGATGGTAAGGCGGCAGCGTATCAACTCGCCGGAGCTCGTGCGCTGCTGGACAAGGCGAAAGCAGCGGGCGCGCCGCCGGAGTTGGCGTCGCTGAAGCGCGAGTTGGACGTGCTGCTGGCCAAGGCGCAGGACATCGAGAAAGCCGAAGCGGCGGTGACGCGGCTGGAACTGACCGCGTCGCACGAATGGATCGTGATCACGCAGGCATTCGAAGCGGGACGATACGACCAGATCAAACCGGCGCTGGATGCCTTCAAGGAAAAATTCGGCTCAACGGCCTTCGCGGCGAAAAAGACCGACGAAATCAAGATGCTGCAGACCCGGTCGATCGAAATTCCGCTCGCCAAGGGATTGGCCGGATATTGGAAGCTCGACGAAGGCAAGGGCACGATCACGGCCGACGCGTCGGGAAATCTCAACACCGGAAAAATCATGGGTGCGGAATGGGGGCCGGCTCACGTCGGCACTGGGCTTTCGTTCAACGGCGCGGACGATTTTGTGGAATTCGCGGACAAGCCGGGCCTGCGCATCACCGAGGCGCTGACGGTCTCAATCTGGTTCAAAAACCTGGGCAAGACGCGCAATTGGGGTCGCGTGGTCAGCAAGGGCTGGAGTAAATTCGAATCTCCGTGGATCTGCTATGGCCTCCTGATGAACGACGGCGACGACGGACAGCAGAAGATGAAATTCCAAACGTCGCTATCCGGCGAGAAATTCAGCGAGGTACTGACGCAGCGGGTGTTTCCGGTCGATGGCACCTGGCACCACGTCGTGGGCGTGTTCGACGGGCCCAAAGGCCGAATTGCGATCTACGTCGACGGATCGAAAGAGGGAGATATTGCCACCAACAACGCGACCATCGCCTCAACGCCGACGGCGCTGCGGTTGGCCGACGATCCCACCAGCAAAGAGAAACATAAATGCGCGCTCGACGAGGTCCGCATCTACAACCGCGCGCTGAGCGAAGCGGAAGTAAAAGCGCTGTTTGGTCTGTATAAGTAGGGGCGTTCGGCTATACTTCGCCTTTTTAAGTCCAGCTGCGAAAGTTCGAGAAGCCATGTCCGCTCCAGAATCCAGTACATCCAAAGAGACATCCGCCGCAGACTGCGGTTGCTCCACCACCGGACTGAAAAAGCCGAAGGCCTGGGAAGGCTTGACGCTCGCCTCCGTGCTGCCCGCGCCCGGCTTTGTGCCCGCCGACGCGCCGCCGGAACCCGAAGGTCCGCAAGGCGAGTACAACCCGCTCGCGCCGGAAGCGCCGCTGGTCGTGCCGCTGGATGGTAAGCGCGCCGAACACGCGGTGGAGCTGCTCGCGCCGGCCGGCGGACTCGATGCCGGATACGCGGCGTATTACTACGGCGCGGACGCGATTTACCTCGGCCTGAAAAAATTCTCGGCTCGCGCCGAAGCAGAGAATTTCACATTCGACGATCTTGATGCAATCACCAGCTTCGCGCACTCACTCGAACGCCGCCGCCGTGTGTTCGTGACCGTCAACACGCTGGTGCTGCAGCACGAACTCGAAGAACTGGTCGACGCGCTCGGCGCGATGTCAGACATCGGCGTCGACGCGCTGATCATTCAGGACCTGGGCGTTTACAACATCGTCCGCAAGCATTTTCCGGAGCTCGAACTGCACGCCAGCACGCAGTTGGCCGTGCACAACCGCGCGGGCGCGGAGACGCTGCGGCGCATGGGCTTCACCCGCGTGGTCCTGGCGCGCGAACTGACGCTCGAGGAGGTTGCCGACATCACCGCGACGTCCGGCGTCGAAACGGAAGTCTTCGTCCACGGCGCGCTCTGCTATTCGTACAGCGGGCTGTGCCTGTTTTCGTCGCAGACTTTGGGCCGCAGCGGCAACCGCGGCAAATGCGCGTACTCCTGCCGCGATGAATTCAAGGTCAGCGGCGCGCCGGACACGCTGCGCGACGGCTCGTCGACGCGGCGCGATCCTAACGTCGGCTTCGCGTTTTCGATGAAGGACCTGGCGCTGCCGGACCATCTGCCCGCGCTCCAGGCCGCCGGCGTTTCGTGCGTGAAGATTGAAGGCCGCAAGAAAAGCCCCCTTTATGTAGCGACGACCACCGATTACTACCGCAAGCTGCTCGATGGCACGCTGCCGCCGGAAGAACGGCAGTCGCACGAAGCGGACATGAAGACCGTTTTCAGCCGGCCGTGGACGCGGTTGTTCGTGCAGTCGCACAAAGACAAGGAAGTCGCCGACCGCGACACCGTCGGCCACCGCGGCAACCCGATCGGCAGCGTCGACGAGATCGTCAATGCCGGCTCATCTGCGCCGCGCTTGCGCTTCACGACCAAGCTCGGCATTGAACGCCACGACGGGTTGCAGATCGACGTGCCCGGCCTGGGCAAGCCCTTCGGTTTCGCGGTGGAGACGCTGCGCATCGTTGCAGGACGCGGCAAGTCGGGCGGCACGATTTTCGAAGCTCCGGCCAACGCCACTGTCGAAGTCGATCTCCCGGAAGAGCACCCGCCGATTCCCGTCGGTGCGCGGATTTACTGTTCGTCCTCGCAATCGGTGAAGCGCCGCTATCGTCATTCAACTCCTAAGCCCGGTGAACACCGCGCGCGGCGCGGTGTCGCGATTTCCGCGCGGCTGGACGCCAATCAACTGCTCGTCACGGCGCGGATCGAGCCGAAACGCGCGAGCGACAAACTCATCGAACTCCAGCGCGCGCTGCCCGGTCCATTCACTCCGGCGAAAGACGCGGCGAAGATGGATGGCGCAGTGCGGGGCGCGTTCGAGAAGCTCGGCGACACGCGCTTCACGTTGGAAAAGTTTGAGCTCGCCAATCCGGCCGCGCTGTTCGTGCCTGCCTCGCGGCTGAACCCGCTGCGCCGCGAAATCACCGAGGCGCTCGATCGGGAATTGAACGCGGCCTCCGCGCGGCGGCATGCGGATGTCTGCTCCGATGTGCTCCGCAAGGATAAGGCGCAGGGGTTAAATACCACCAATCTCACCGCGCAGTCTCTGAAGTGGTCGATCAAAGTCGACCGCGCAGCGTTTCTGGAGGCGTTCGACGCTGAAGACTGGCGCGAAATCGACGAAATCACCGTCGACATCGCGCGCGATCATCCGACACTGCTGCTGGAGAAATTGAACGCGCTGGCGACCACCGTCGGCCGCGAACACATCCGGCTCGCGCTGCCTGCGCTGACGCGCAAGTGGGAAGAAAAGGGATTGCTGCAGAAGATCGCGCAGCTCCGCGCCGCCGGTTGGACGAAGTGGGAGGCCGGAAACGCGTCGGCGTGGTCGTTCCTGGGACTCGACCCGCTGCAACCCGATGCCGCCATCGATCTCGCCACGGATTGGTCGGTCTACGTCGTCAACCGCGCAGCCGCACTGCAGACGCTGGCGATGGGCGCGCGGCGCTTCACGCTCTCGCCGGAAGACGGCCTCCAGAATTTCGCGCCGCTGCTGCGCGAGTTTGGCGCCCGCGCGACGGTAATCGTCTACCAGGACACGCCGCTCTTTCTTGCGGAATCCTGCGCCTACGCGAACCTGATCGGCGGCTGCCCCGGCAAGGCGAATTGCAGTTTCGAGAGCATGGACATGATCTCCAGCCACGGCGAAAAAGTCACCGCGCTGGATTACCACTGCCGCACGATCGTCCTCAACAAAGGACCCTTCTGCCTGAGTCCCCGGCTCAAAGAATTGCAAAATGCCGGCGCGCAGAGCGTCCGCGCGGAATTTATCTATCGACCGTACGAACCTTCCGCCGTCCGCAAGATCTGGCGCACGCTACGCGCCGGACAACCGGTGCCGGGCGGACATGCCGCGAACTTCGATTCAGGAATGTTGTGACAATGAATGTGTGAGAAGGAGCAAGCATACAGCCGCTTGCTCCTTCTCACACATCCACGCCCCTCCTCTTGCGCAACCGGACCGCACGGCGTACCTTTCTTCCACGCTAAAAATGTACGCACTCTGGAGCATCCATGTCTGAATTTTCGAAGAGCAAACCGCAGTGGATCCGCGACGCGGGCCTGGTCGCCGTCACCCTCCCGCCGCCGCCGACGTTGCGCAAATATGCGGGCGGGCAGCGCACGGATTTTGAAGAGCACTATGACCTGAATTACTCCGACGCGTCGCTCGACAGCCTGGTGCGCGCGGGCGTAACACTGGTGTACGTGCGCTTCTTCAGCGGGTTTGGCATCGAATTCGAAAAAGACGAGATGGAGCGCGTCCACGACTACATCACGCGCGCCCATGCGCGGGGGATCAAGGTCGCTGCCGTCGTCGCGCTGGGCACGCTGACCAGCGAGACGCTGCTTTCCGAAGAAAACGACGCACAGAACTGGCTGCAGTTCAACTCCGACGGCCGAACATTTGTGCCGGACCAGGGCGGTCATCTGTGGAGCGCCGAGCGCGGTCATCCGGGTCGCCCCGCCGCGCGCCCGTGCTACAACTCGGAAAGTTTCCTGCGCTACATCGAACGCGTTTGCGGCATGGCGGTGGACTTCGGCGCGGATCTGATCTACTTCGACTCCGTCGGCTACAACGCCGAGCCCGATACGTGCCGCTGTCCGATCTGTGTGGGCCTCTTCCGCGAATATCTGCGCGCGCAATATGGAGCTCAGGAAGATCGCACGCGCCACGCGGGCAAAGAACGCTTCGGCCACAACAGTTTCACCCACGTCCGCCCGCCGGTGTTCTCGGCCGCCAGCGCGAGCATGGCGTCGACCGCCGATTCGCCGCACGAACAGGAATGGATCAAGTTCAAGGCGCACACGCTGGCGCAGAGCGTCTCGCGCCTGTCGCGCGCAATTTTCAAGCGCAACCCGCAGTGCGCTGTCGGGGCGGAACTTCTGACGCAGAATGTCTTCGCCGATGCCACGCATGGCCTGAGCGTTCCGCAGCTGCTGCCGCATCTGGACGTCGCCGGATTGGCGCGGCGCGACGACGTGTTCGAAGACGAACCGATCACCGCCGAAGTCAGCCCGCCGCGCGCGCTGAAACTGTCCGCGGAATCCGGCAACGACCCGCGCGCCGCCTATGAAGCGCAGGACGCCGAAGAGATGACGGCTGCGGAGACGCCGGAGGGCGCGATGGAGCGCGTGAACACGGCGCACCGCGTGGCGATCCGGAATTTCAAAATCGCGCGCGCATTCGGCGGCGCGGCGGAATCGACGCTCGATACCAGCAGCACCACGGCGCTGGAGACCACCCTGGCCCTGCAGCTCGCGTTCAACAACAAAGGCATTGGTGTGGCCGGCGACGTGTTGTCGCCGTGGTTCGGGCCGGGTTGGGAGCACCGCGTGGCCGGCGATGCGCAGTTCAAGGTCTTGCGCGCGTACCTGGATTTCTACGCGCGGCACAAGCAGACGCTGCTGCTGGACACGCGCACCGTCTCCACGATCGCCGTCTACCGCGACACGCCCAGCCTTTCTTTCGATGAAGGCGACAATGGCGCGGCGCAACTGGCGCTGGAAAATCTGCTGATCGAGAACAACGTCCCGTTCGATCTGGTCTACGCGCAACAGTTGGAAGACCTCACGCGCTACCGTTGCGTGGTGCTCGCCGGGTGCGAATGCATTTCAGACGAAATCGTGCGCAAGCTGGAGCGCTATGTTTCCACGGGCGGCGGACTGCTGGCGCTAAGTTCCACCGGCCGGCGCGACGAATGGCGGCGCGTGCGTCCGCAACCGGCGATTGCGGCGCTTTGCGGTCCGGAATTTCCGTACGCCACGCAGCACGGGCACGGCACAGGACGCGTGGTCTACCTGCCCTCGCTGCACGACGGAGACGCGTCGACCGCGATTGAAGCACTGGAGTATGCGTGCAACGCCGGATTGCCGGTGAAGGCAGAGGTCGCGCAGGGACACGTGGTGGTCGAAGCCGTGACGACGCGCAGCGGCGCGATCGCCGTGCACGCGATCAACACGCACGAAACACCGGCGACCGGGCTGCGTATTTCACTGCAGATGGAGAACGCCCCGCGCCAGGTCATCGCCCACCGCATCCTGGCCAGCGACACCGAACGCGAGACGCCGGTCAACGTCACGTTCGACAACGGACGCGCTCTCTTTGAGTTCGCTGAAGTCGGACGGTACGTAATGTTCCAGGTAGTGGTGTAGCCTTAACTACTGCGCTGCCTGATGCCCACCACATTGTGCGCAAAACCGTGGTTGCAAATTTGCAACCACCAAAAACCAACGTACTCGTTTACTTGTGACGCGCCGTACTCAGTCCTGTGTCAGGCCCGAGCAGCGTTCCAGCGCGCGCGCAATTGCGGCGCTGAGCACGGTCGGCGCCCCGAAGCAAGCAGCAGCCTGTTTCGCCCGCGTGATCGCGGTGTAGACAAGCTGTCGGTTCTGTAGACGTTGCGCGCCTTCGGGCGGAAGCGCGAGCAGGACTTGGCCGTATTCCGAGCCCTGACTTTTGTGCACGGTCATCGCGAACGCCAGTTCATGCTGCGGCAGGATGTCGTGAGGCAGGCTGATGAACTTGCGGCGGCCGGACTCGTCCTGGCGTTCGAAAACCACGCGCAGCGCGCCGTCGGCGGTCTTCAACGTTACTCCGACGTCGCCGTTGAACAGATCGAGCGTGTAGTCGTTGGATGTCACGAGCACCGGCGCGCCGGGGAAAATGCCGGCGCTGCCGCGGCGGTCGTTGGCGTCGGAAAGCAGACGGGCGAGGTGGAGATTGACGCCTTCGCAGCCCCAGATGCCGTCGCGGATCAGCGTCAGCACGCGCGCGCCGCTGACGACAGCGAAAACCTTCGCGATCTCCGCTTCGAGTTCCGGCGTGAACGCGCCATCGTCGCTGACGGCGAGGCGGCGGACGAGTTCGGGATAGCCAGCGTTCTCGACATAATGAAAACGCGCCCAGGCATCGAGCACGGCGCGCCATTCATCGGGATGGTGCGCATGGTCCAGGCGAAAACACCCGCCAGCTTGTGCGGGCCACGTGTAAGGGAAACCAGCCGCCTTTGACGCTTCCAGTTTGAGCGCCGGAATTCTCTGTACGACAGCCGTGGCTTGCGCCGGATCCGTGCCGACATCGTTGATGCTGCGCGCGATCTCGGTGATCTGCTGCTGCGAGCGGAAATTTTTCTTCAGGATCACAACAGTGTCGGCCAGTCGCATCGCTTCTTTGCTCTGCGATCCGACAAGTTCGACGCCGGTCAACTGCGTCAGTTTTTCACGGACCGATTCGCTGAACGCGGGCTTGCCGTCACGGGGCATCAGGTCGGCTAGTACGGAGCCGGCGTCGACGGACGGAAGCTGATCCTTGTCGCCGAGGAACACGATCTTCGCGTGCGGCGCGGAGGCTTCCAGAAAACGCGACATGAGGACCACGTCCATCATCGAGACTTCGTCGACAATGAGCACGTCGGCGGAGAGCTGATTTTCGCGGTGCTGACCGAACGTGCCGGAGCGCGGATTGTAGCCGAGCAGGCGATGGACGGTCTGGGCGCTGAGTTTGGAGAGCGGGCCGGCAGTCTCGCCGCCGAGTTTCGCCGCGCCGGCGCGCAGGGATTCAGTCAGGCGCTGAGCGGCTCGTCCGGTCGGGCAGGCGAGTTGGATGCGTTCGGCCGGCGTGCCGTTGCGAATGAGGCAATTGAGCAGCGCGAAGACCACCGACGTTTTTCCCGTGCCCGGCCCGCCGGAGATGACGACAAAATTCCGCAGCAGCGAGAGGGCGATGGCCAGTTTCTGTTCGCTGCTGAAATTCACGCCGACCGCCGCATGCGCGGCGAGGCTGGCCTTGAACAGGGGCTGCAGCGTTTTCAGGTCGGCACTGTGCTGCGGCGCGGCGAGACGTTGATCGAGCAGCGTTTTCAGCGCGCGTTCGTGGCGCAGGTGCTTCTGAAAGTAGAGCAGATCGCGCTTGGCTTTTCCCGGGCGGACGAGCGGCCGGGTGGCGTCGTCGCGCGTGCCGATCAGGTCGGGATACGGATTTTTCTGGAGCGCCGCGAGCATCGCCGCCGCGTGGCGCGCAGCGTCGTCGGCGCTCGCGAGTCCTTCGAGCCGGCGGGCGAGCGCTTCCGGAGAAAGTTCAATGCAGACGCTGCCTTCGCGCAGGGCCAGGAACTGGCAGAGCAGCAGCGTCGCCAGGTCGTCGTCGCTGTAGCCGGAAAGATCCTGAAGATCCTTGATTGTGTAGAAGTCGATCGCCTCCAGTCCCGATTCCGCTGCGCGCAGAAAAAGGTGGAGCCGTTCGGCGTTGAACGTCGGGAACAGGCGCTGCAGCGAGATGCCGCGGTCGTCGTTCATGGCGCGGACCTCCCGGCAAAGGCCTGGGCGCGCAACGCATCAGCCAGCGTACGCTCATCGAAGTCGTCGGCCGTGGGTTCGCGGAAGAAGACGCCGCGCGTGGGATCGGCCACGTTCATGCCGCGCAGATAAATGTAGAGGACGCCGCCGATCAGCGATGCCGGATTGGCGGTCTTGTGCGTGACGCGCAACCAGCGGCTGAGCGCCTGCAAATAAATGCGGTATTGAAGGTGGTACTGCCGCGCGTCCATGTCGCGCGCCAAGTCGTCGGCGGTGTACGACGCGAGGGAATTACTTTTCCAGTCGAGCAGAAAGTAACGGCCGCCGTGCGTGAAGACCAAGTCCATGAAGCCGGTCATGAAACCCTCTCCGGCGCTCACTTCCGCCGGAAGATTCTTGCCGGGGTTCATCTGGAAGGGCATGTGGAATTCGAGTTCGTGCAGCCGCTGCCGCGGTTCGAGCGCGCTGAGCGGCGTGCCCTTTAATTGTGGCAGCGGTGTACGCAGCGCATTCCAGACCAACTCTGCCACGCGCTTGCTGCGGCGCGAGAAGACGTCCGGGTCGTCGGCGCCTTCCGGCATGTTTGTGCGCAGGCTGCGTTCGATCAGTAGGCGCGGGATGCTCTTCTCAACGAGCAACGCGGCGCTGTCTGTCGCGTCGCGAACGGTGGCGAACTCAATGGTCTCGATCAGTGAATGGAGCACGTCGCCGGCGGCCGCGCCGGGCGGCAGATCGTCCTTGGCGAGCTCCTCGGGACGCGCATCGTCGTCGGCGCGGGCGGGGCGATCGAGCACGGGAATCTGCACGACCGGCGTGTGATGAACGAGCCGCGAGAACGATTGCAATTCCACGCGGCGCAACGCGAGCCGCCCGAGATCGACGCCGGGCATCAGCGGTTCAGCGAGCTTGATTTTCACTAGGTGTTCATCGATCACGGCCGCCACGGGTGTGGACGGACTGCCCGCAGTCGCGCGGGGCGGCGGTGGGATGAACCCGGCGTATTCCGAATGATCGAGCTTCGCTGTGGTCAAGGCGGGCGTGAGGATTTCTGAAACTACGCCATCGGAGAAGCGCGACTTGGGAACGCTCGGGATGTAAAGTTTGAGCATCGCGCGCGTCAGCGCGACGTAGAGCAGACGGTGAGACTCCTCGCGCTCTTCCTGTTTCGCTTTTTCTTTTCCGGCTTCGTGGCTGGAGTCGAGGTTGAAGACCAGCCGCCCGGAATCATCGTGGTACTTCAAAAACGACCGGACCTTTTTGCCCGTGAAACCGCCGGCGAGGAAGACGATGGGAAATTCCAACCCTTTGCTCGCGTGAATGGTCATCAGCTTCACGGTCGGGCGTTCGGTCTCCAGCGGCTGCAGACCGGATTCGTCTTCGCCGGACGTCATGCGTTTGTGCTGAAGCAGGTCGACGATGTCGATCAGCGAGAGTCCGCGCTCGTACGCCGCGCGCGAAAGTTCCTGCGTGATGTAGCGGAAGTTGGCGACGCGGCGCGAACCGTCGAACGCTCCGAATTCGGCGCTGAGCGTGCCGGTGTCTTCGAGAATGGAGCGGAACAGTTCCGCCCAGCGCCGTCGGTCGCAGAGTTCCCGCCAGCGCAGGAAAAGCCGGTGGAGCAGATCGGTTTGCGACGAGTGTTCGAAGGCGGCGACGTCTTCGGGCCGCACGCCGAAAAAGCGCGTGAGCAGCATTTCGCGGAAGAGCGCGGGCTGGTCGGTGCGCGCGAGCGCCTTGAGGACGATGTTGAGGTGGATCGCTTCGTCCGACTGCCAGATGCCGGTCTTTTTATAGAAGATGAACGGGATGCCGCGCTGGCGGAGCTGTTCTTCGATCCAGCGGGATTCGGCGCGACGGAAGAGCAGCACCGCAATGCTGTCGGCGCGGACGATCTCCTCTTTGCCGCGATTTTCAAACGCAAGCATCGGCTTGCCGGCCTGCGGCCGCAGCAGCCGTGCGATTTCTTCAGCGACAAACTGCGACATCTGGCGCCGCGCCGCCGCGCCGCTGGTGTCGGGCGGAAAGTTGACGACCGTGATCGCCTTGCGGCCGGTCTGATCGAGAGTTGTTTCCGGCCGTGAACCGTCGGGCGCGGGCAGGACGTCGTCGTAGCCGATCCCCGAGTTGCCCGGGAAGAAAGTTCCGTCGCGGAAGAGCGTGTTGAGCCCGTGAACCAGCGGCACGCAGGACCGGAAGTTGGTCTCCAGCCGCACGACGTTGGCGCCGCGCATTTTGAGCTCCTCGCGGGCCTGCAGGTACGTGTTGACGTCGGCGTTGCGGAACGAGTAGATCGCCTGTTTCGGATCGCCGACGAGAACGAGTTGGTGCTCGTCGGTGTCGTCGACGAAAATCGTTTTGAAAATGCTCCACTGCAGCGGATCGGTGTCCTGGAATTCGTCGACGATGGCGACGCGGTACTTCTTCCGCAGCGTGCGGATCAGATCCGCGGCGCGGGGATTGAATTCGGGCTTTAATGCGCGCGCAACCCGCGTGAGAAAATCCTCGAAGCTGTGCAGGCCGCGTTCCTGCTTGTAGCGGTCCATGTGATTGAGCAGATCCTTGATGGTGCCGCTGGCGAGGACGTATTCGATCTGCGCCAACCGCGCCCGGAGCGCGTCGAGGCGCTGGCAGATCTCTTCGAGATGCTGGCAGGCGGTGTTCACCTGCTTGGCGTCCCGCGACAGAACATCGAACCCGTCGAATTTTTTATCGGCGCTGATGCACGCGTTGTACGCACGGGCGAACGAGGCGATGGCGTCCACCTTGGATTCGGGATCCGAAATCCACAGCAGGATCGGGACGAGATACTTACGGCAGCGCGAATCGCGCCAGGTCGAATTAAATTTGAGCTGCCCATACCCGACATAAAACGGATGCTGGTGCAAGTGCGCTTTTGGATCGTGCGCGCCGGCCAGGCGCGTGATCTCCGCGAGTTCCGCGGTGAAATGCTCGCGCAGGTCGCGCAGATCCTGGGCGGCGATCGTCTGATCAGGTTCCAGCTTGTGATTGCAGTCGGGACGGAAGCTGTTGGCCAGCCGCGAGATTTTTTTATCCCACTCGGAACCGCCGCTGTCGAGATTGAATCGCGCCACGGCCAGCAGGCTGGTCAGATCCTTCTGGTACGCGGCCGGCCACTGGCCGCGCTGAACTTCGCGCAGACACGCGGCCATCACTTCGTCGTCGGCGGTCATCTTGGCGCGCGGGTTGTGGCCGTGATCGAACGGAAATTGCTGCAGGATGCGCAGGCAGAACGCATGAATCGTGAAAATCTGCGCGTCGTCGTAGCGTTCCAGCGCGTGGGTCATCGTTTCTGACGACTGGGTCACGTCGCGCGCGACGGCGGTGATCGCGCTGCGCAGACGGTCCTGCAATTCGGCCGCGGCTTTTTCCGTGTACGTGACGATGAGAATCTGTTCGAGCGGCACGCCATTGCGCAGGAAACGGAGTACCAGCTGCTCGACGGTGTAGGTCTTTCCCGTGCCGGCGGAGGCTTCGAAAATGGCGTGCGAGCCGGGTTTAATCTGATCGAGTGCGCTCATTTCTTTTTGGCGCTCCCCGTAATCGTGCCGGTGGCGCGCGGCTTGGATTTTTCTTCAGCGGCGGCGTTGCGATTGACGCGCGGTCCGAGATCCAGCAGGCGGAAGCGGCGGCGGATTTTCTCGAACGCGTCGTCGGGTACATGCAGTTCGATCAATTCGAGCGGATCGATGCGCGGCTCGCCGGTGTTTTCCGTGTCGAATTCCTGATCGAGCGCAGTTTGAAAACGCTCGACATAATATTGGCGCAGCGTGCTCAGTTCCGGGCCGTCTTCTCCCATATAAGCCGCGTTCAGCGTCCGGTGGCTGGCGGTTTTGAATGGCAAGTTATCGAACGTGCCCGTCGCAAGGAAATCGGCGGCGAGCGATTTCAAATACGCGCGCGCCGCATCCGGTTCGATGCCTGCATAGGTAAATTCGGCGATGTTTGTATCGAACGCCACTGATAAGCGAAGCGGCCGCGCGCCGACCCATTCCGACGAGGATTGTCCGCCTGCGTTTTTGTCCTCGCCGGCCAGCAGCGCCAGGTAGAAGAGCACCGGTTCGAAGAGATGCTTGGAGAGTTCCCGGCCGTCGATGTCGTCGCTTCCATGAAGCACGACGGCGAGATCGAGGCGGTCGCTGGCGCGCCAGACCAAGTCCCACGATCCACTGACCTGAACATCCAGCGGCGCACCGCCGCGTTCGAGCGGGATGCGAAGCGCGGGAAAGTGGAGCTGCGCGCCAGCCGGCACGCGGCTCTGGCCGATCTGTATGCGTCCGAGAAACGCGGGCTTGCCGCGCGTGTCGACAAATTCGGAGAGCGAACCGGTCACGCCTTCAATGCGCTGGCGGAGCACCGCGCGCAGCCGCGCGCGATCGGCGGCCGCGAAATCGCCATCGGGCGCCAGCCCCATGCGGCGTCGGTCTTCGTATGCTTCCGCGAATTCCGAATTGTAATCCGGCTCCGGCGCGTCGGGAACGGAAGCCTTCGCGACGAAGCGCTGCAGCGCGGTCTGGACCACGGCATCGGTCTCGCGGTCGTCGGTGTAGAACGGCTCGTCGTCGCTGGCCTCCAGATCGAATTCGGTCTGAACGCGGAGATGCCGGCGCAGGGCCGCGCGCGCGGGATTTTCAAGGTAGTAACGCAGATCACGCAGCGTTACGCGCGCGATCGTCTGCGGATCGGCGGAGTTCGTTCCGGACGACTGCAGGAGTTCTCCGCGCGACGCATTCGCCAGCGCCGCGACGCGCGATTGCGTGGCTTCAGCTGAGAGTCCCAGATCGAGCTGGCCGGCGGCGAGCGCTTCCTGCAAGGCGAGCACGCGATCGGCGCGGCGGACATTCGTGGCCAGATCGCAATACTGCTGCTCCTCGCCGGCTTCCTGCAGAAACTTGGGATCGTGTCCGTTAAGCGGGATCTGCGCGTCGATGAAACCGTCGTTGGCTTTAAATTCCTCGCCAAAGAGCGGCATCTTTTCCGGATTGAACGCCGGCAGCACGCGATCGTCGATGTACGTGCGGAGCTGGTTGATCAGCGAGCAGGGATAAAGCGTCTGATCCTTCTGCAATTCCTTGCTGCTATATAGGAGGTAGAGCTTCTGACGCGTGGCGGCGAGGACGTCGAGGAATTGCAGGCGTTGCGCGTCGCTGGAACGGATGTCGACGGGGAGACGCTTGCGTTCGCGCAGATCGAAGGGCGAGCTGATTTCCGGGCCGGGAAAAAGCCCTTCGCCGAGTCCCAGCACGTAGACGATTTTGAAGGGCAGCGGCCGCGCCGATTGGAGCGCGGTGATGGTCACGCAGCCGTAACGGCCCGTGGCGTTTCCGACGCCAAGGTCTTCCAACTGCGCGGCGATGAATTCGCGGACGAGCGGCAGCGAGAGCTGCTCGCTTTTCGTGGAGACGCCGTCGAGTGTCTCCAGCAGTTCCAACGAACGGAGCAGCGCCGCGCGGACAGCCGCCTCGTCTTCGCGGTCTTCGGGAATGTCGAGAAAATCGACGAGCAGTTCGCGCAGGCGTTGCGCCCATTCCGCGCCGGTCGCGGGCTTGCGGCGAAATTCGGTCAAGCGCGGCAGGAGCTCTTCGACGGCGCGGCAGAACGCGTTGAGTTGCTCCGCGTCGCCGCTTTCGAGATCGGCATACGGCACGATTTCGCGGTACGACGGCAGCGGCTCGTCGGGCGAACCGCTGGGCGTCTCCATGATGCGCCCCAGCCGCAAGCGCTGCAGTGCGCGCCGCCACGAATAGAGCGGCGAGTCGGTATAGCCGGACTCCTTCTTGTCGCGCTGATCCCAGCCGTGATAGATGCCCAGCTGCTCGGCCCAGTTGAGCCACACCGCCGTTTGTTCCGGCGCGGCGTGAAGGCGCGCGAGGAAGCAGGGGTTCGACAAGACATCCAGAACGCGCGTGCGCGGGAAGCCGTCGAGCGCGGCGTCGAACATCGCCATCAATGCCTGGCCGAAGACGCTCAACTCCGACGCGCGGCAGTCGCCGAGATTGTAGGCGATCGGCGGACGGATGCGCGCGCCGGTGGCCATGTGTTGAACGTCGCGATCGAAAATGGTCTGAATCACGGGCCGATACAGCGCCATGCGCGGTACCAGGACGGCGATGTCGCTGAGGCGCAGTTCCTTATCGCGGAGTAGATTGGCGACGATGCTGTTCCAGACTGTTTCGACTTCGCGGACGATTCCCGGGCACGCGGCGATCTGGACGGAGACGTCCTGTCCCAGGCGCAGATGCTTTTTCTCGGGATGCGCGAGCAGATCGTTCTGGACGCGCTGCAACACGCCGCGCGGTTTGCGCTCGGCGGGCAGGAGCAGTTCGCACGTCAGCGGTTTGCTGTCGCCCGAAGCGAGCAGTTCCGACATGCGATGAAAACTGGCGGCGGCGGCCTGTCCCCACGAGCCGAGCAATTCGTCACCGGGCGCTTTTTTGGCGCGGTGCGGATGGTCGAAGCGTTTGGCCGTTTCGTTAAGCGCCTTGAAACCATCCTTTGCGCACAGTTTTGGATCGAGCCGCGAGACCAGCGGGTTGACGTGGTAGATGCGCACGGTCAGGTGTGAGCTGAGCCAGCGCAGCACGCGAATATGGTAGGGCGAAATCTGCGCGACGCCGAAGAGGTGAACCGGCCGGGTCTGCAGACTCTGCGGCCATTCTTCCCGCTCGCGCAACGGCCGCTCCATTACTTCCTGCGCATATTGCGGCAGCGTTTTGAACGTGATGCCATGATGTTTGGATAGCCGCGCGCGCAGTCCGGTTTTCTCGTCGATGATTTTCGCAAAGAGCGCGCGCTGGCAGCGTTCCAGCGCCAGCGCATCGGGCGTGATGCCGGCTACGCCGGAGAGCGCGGACTGCTGCTTGATCCATTTCTGGATGAAATCGTCCTGGCGGTGGTACTCGTAATCGCGGATCAACCGCGCGAGCTGGTCGGCGAGATCCCAGACCCGCCGGCAGTATTCGCGCTGCTTCAAATCCTTCTTGCCCAGATACGCCGCGACCGGCTGAAGCGCCGGATCGGTGACGGTTTCTTCGAGCAGAATCGAGAGGATCAGCAGCCGGTAGTTTTCATGCTCAAGCCGCGCGACGGGATCGCGCATCGTGGTCATCTCGCCGAGAATTTCCCAGAGCGCGTTTTCGAGATACTGGAGGCGCAGGTTGATCGCGACGTTCTGCTTGCGGGCGAGGTACAGTTGCAGCCACGTGCGCACGTCGGCGCTGGGCACAATGATCGTGGCGGGGACAAACGGATCTTTCAGCGCGGCGGCTTCCTGCCGCAGCAGCGCGTCGAGTTTCTCGGCGAGGGGTTCCAGCAGGGTGCTGAGATGGAGTGTGCTGCCGGACATGAGAGACCCAACCCGTGTGTCAGTGGCGTGTGTGATAAACGGCGTGGAAGGAATCTACAAGCGGGAGTCGGGAGAGTAAAATGCAGTGCGATCAAACCTGTAATAAGAAATAAAATAGCCTATGCATTTTCGGTGGATTTCCTTCGTTTCAGTGGCTTGACTCGCCGTCATTTGCGGTTAGGTTCACGTGCTCATTTCATGTAGATAAAAGTGCGATCACAGGAGGAGCCATGGCTTCAGGCAAACGGGTAACGGCAGGTGTTCTCGCAATTCTGTTGGGCGGATTGGGAGTTCACAAATTCTACTTGGGTTACACGAAAGAGGGAGTGATCCAACTTCTTCTGTGCTGTGTTGGAGTTTCGGGAATCATCGGACTGGTCGAAGGCGTGATCTATTTGACCAAGAGCGACGAAGAATTCGATGCGACGTACGTGACCGGCCGCAAGGGTTGGTTCTAAATCCAAGCCGGCAGCAAACAGCAGTTCTCATTGCTGCTCTTGCGAATGACTTTGAAAAAGCCCGGCGTTAACAGCGCCGGGCTTTTTCGTTTCTGCAACTCGGGTTTGTGTTCAATTTCTTCAACAGAAAGAGGGAGCGGGCCGTATTGCCGAGCGACAAATGCCGCCGCAATGAAGTTTGATGACTTACCTGGTGATATGGTAGATTGCTTGCTACGCAGTCAGGGTCCTCTCTCACTGTCGCACTTCGGAGCGTTCGCCAAGAGACCCATATTGATGGAAAATATGTTTTGCGCCATTTGTGGCGACCGCGTCGGGACGAATTCTTTCACCCACGATGGCAAGAACTACTGTGTCCAATGCGCTCCGTTGCATAAAGAAACGCCACCTCGAAACGTCCATCCCACCAAAGTCGTCGGTCCCGATGAGCCAACGGGAGAATTCGCTCCCGTAAGCGAGCCTGCGCCGTCACACGGCGTTACCAAGTTCTACTTCTGCGAGACCTGCGGAAAGCGGATTACCGACAAGCAGATCCTGGAGGGCCTCGGTCGCGACAAGAAGCTCAAGGGGATCTTCTGCAAGACCTGCGCCGTGGGCGTCACGACTCAGGAGTTCGACGCAATTTCTGAAGTGGAACTGCGCAAGCCTGTTCGCAAATCCGGCGGCAACGCCACGCTGCTGAACAAAATCCCGTCGGGGGATTTCAAACCTCCCAGTGGCAGCGCAACGCCGATGAACAAAATTCCCCACGGGGATTCCAAACCTGTCCGGCACGGGTCAAAAATTGGCATGTCGCCTGTCAAACGCGCAGAATCGCACCCGCTGCCGTCCGCGGGTCATGAGCGATCTTCGAACAAGGCCGGGTTTAGCCCGCTCATTGCCGCGATCGCTGGAGTGGGAACGCTGATCGTTCTGGGAACTGTATTTCTGATCGCCAATCGCCGGCCACAAGTGAAGGCCAACGACGAGCGTACAGTAGTAAAGTCGAATGACGTTGCGAAGCCAAATGAGATTGCAAAGCCGCCGCCCCTTGCATCCCCCCTTCCCCCGGAAACGCCGACGAAAATCGCGACGCCAGTTGCCGACACACCGGGAATGGACCCTCGGGTCCAGGCCGCGTTTAAAGGGAAAATTCTTTCCTACGCCGCGAATACCAAAGCCATCACCGTCGCCTATGATTTCTCCACCCTGGATCAGCTGCAGGATTTCGAAATAACCCTTCGACACGAATACAACTCCGTGAAGTGGATCAAGGGCGGAATTCAGATCGCGAACGGCGACCCCTTCGGCGACCATCTGATTTCAAACCGGTTTAGTTCCAGGAATTTGTCGATCGATGTCGCGTACAAGGATCTGAAAGGCACGCTGGCAGTGGCGTTCGCAATCACAACGTCGCCCGATTCTCCAACCAAAGTATTTGTCACCAACGAAGCTGCGGTTCGAAAAATCGATATCAACACTACGGTGCTGCTCACCAAGCCCACGAGTAGACCTGCGACAGGCCGGTTCCAGGCAATTTGCGCCGACCGGCACCTCAGCGCAAAGACCAATGGCAACGATATTATTGAGTACGATTTAAAAGCGGACAATGACCAGCACTGCTGTGCGATCGGGGCGTTTCACGACACGAGTTACACCTTAACGGGCGTCCAAATCGCTGGAACTCTCGATCCCAAGTGGCTTGAAAAGTTATCGCAGAAGTGAATCAGCCCTGAACGGCCACCAATCCACTTTCAACGGCAGTCTCCTATTAAAAATACTTACCAACGGTTCTCACTGTTGCTCGTTGAGCACACTTGATGAGAGCGCTGTAACGGAAGCGCTCTCACATTGTGCGCGAATTCGTGGTCGCAAATTGACCACCAAAAACCATCGATCTCGTTAGCCACCCGTTGCTCTTCCCAATCTCAATTCTCGTTGCGTTTGAAGGGGTCGTCGGTGTTCAGTCCGCCGCCGTTTTCGGCGTCCTTGCTCTTAAGCGGCTCGGACTTTTTCGCGGCGTCACGCGACGGCGTCGATCCGCCCGCGGCAGCTTTCTTCACGGGGCGGTCGGCAACCTCGCGGCGCGAGTAGCTCGAATCGCAACCGGCGAGGTACACTCGGAATTCTTTGTCGAGCGCAGCGATGTCCAGATCCATGTACTTCTGGAGATTGTTCGACGCGCGTTGCTGGTAACTGTCGTAGAGGAATTCCAGAAAGTCCGCGGCGTACGCACCGTTTTTGTACTCCAGCAGGAAGCGGCAGAACGCGCCGGAGACCTGGTAGTTGATGCTGCGCACGGCTTCGTTGTGAAAACCTTCGCGTGTCAGCGCGGTCAACTTGGTGAGGTCGGGCAGCGTGTTGCGCCGCGCCATTTCGGCGGCCGCAATGACATCGGGATGCTCGTAGCCGTGCGGCAGAAGAATGCGGCCGGCGGAGTTGGGCGCGGCGGCTTCGAGCACTTCCGCGACGCCCTCGGACAGCCACGGAAAGAGCGCGCTGCCGTTGGAGTATTCGCCGAGGATCTGATGCGTGACTTCGTGCTGCATCACCGAGACCTGGAACGGCCCGAAATTGGGATCGTAGTAGAAGAACGAGGCGTGAACATGCCCTGAATAGAAACCGGCGGAGCGGAGGAGCAATCCTTTGTGTTCCGCCGGAATGGCGGACGCGCTGATCTCCTGCTCAAAACCACTCTTGTTGCCGGCGTAGTTCACGATCAGCTTTTTGGCGAACGGTTTGTTGAAGAGCATCTGCCCGCCGGCCTTCTTCGAGCCGCGCAGGAAAAATTCGAGGTACTCGCGGAAACAGAGCTCGCGGATCGCTTCCAGTTTCTCCGCGATGAAGATGGCCTGCTTGCGCGTCGCCGTCGACTTTAGAATGAAATTGTCAGTCTCGATCGTCCACGGCGTCGCGGAATTGGCGTGAAGCTTGTTGGCGTCGGCCAGCGTCATCCACTTGCCGTTTTCGTACCATTCACCCGCGGCCACGCGCTTCTGGCTGTCCTTGGGCACCCAGCCGGCTTCGGCGACATAGACGTTGCCTTCACCCAACGCCGCGGCTTCGTACGGCGTGTACCATTTGTCGCCGACTTTCGTCTGGCCCATCGCCGAGCGCGCGATGGTGTTGTCCGGGTCGGCGTCGAGCGCCGCCCACGCCACGTCGTACGCGTAGCCCATTAACTCTGCGCGGTAGCAGCGTCCGGCCAGTTCCAGCAGCGCGGCGGCCTTCTGGTGCTGCGCGCTGGTCTTGCGGGTCGCGAGTTCGTGTTTCTTTTTTTCATCGAGCACGGTCGGCTGGGCAATGTCGTCGACGAGCTTCTCCAACTGCGCCAGTCCGGTGAACTTCGGGTCGGCGTCCCGGATCTCGCTCACGATCTGTTTGGCATCGGCCTTGGCGTTGAGCGTGACCAGCCAGCGCGCGATTCCTGCTAAAGAGGTGAGGCAGGTGTTTTCGGCGGACTTTTTTGCGTCGAGGTACTCCTTGGCGGTCGACGCGCGTTGGGCGCGATTGGCGGCGCGTTGTCCGTCGTCGACGGTGGCGCCGGGAGCTGTTGCGGCGGAGTGGCTCTGCGCTGCTTCCGCGCCGCCGCAAAAAAGTGACAACAGTACACCCGTGACCAGAGCAATTCGCATTGCTGGCTCCCCTCGCCCAGTATTCAGTTCGTCGGTAAAGTTCGCGCGAGCTGTGCGCACACAGGCCGGCCACGTCTCGAAAGAGACACGCCAACTGCGCTACCACGCGTTAATAGCGTGCGAACCGTCAGGTCACACGCGGTCTATTTTACTCAACATGATTAAGACGTTCCTTCCGGCCAGGCGTTGCAACAAATTGTTCAAAACAGATGCGCTGTATCACCCGTGATAACGAATCAGCAGGCGTTGCGGTCACTGCATTCACGAAGATTACCGGCAAATTCATCCGCGGCAGGTAACCCCATTGTAAAAACCCCTATTGCCTTATTGCCCCCGCAGCGGCTCATTTTATTGCCACAAAGTTGTAACCTTTCTGCGGCGAGTTCCTCGTACACTACAGATGGAGACGCCATGAACGAAAGTGATGCTGATCTGATACGCGCGCACAGAGCCGGGGATGCCTCGGCACTGGAGTCGTTGTATTGGCGGCACGCGGACCGGGTCTGGCGTTACGCGCGGTACTTTTCGGGCCGCGACGATGCGGCGGCGGAGATTCTGCAGGAAACATTCGTCCGCGTGGCTCAGCACCTGAAGTCGTTCGAAGGGCGCGCGCAGTTTACGACGTGGCTGTTCACGATCGTGCGTTCGTCGGCAGTGGAATTGTCGCGCCACCGCGGGCGCATGCCGCAGACCGAGCCGGAAACGATGAACCAGGTCCCTTCCGAGAACATGGAGCCGGCCGAACAGTTCGCCCTGGACGAAACCCGCGCCGTGGTCCGCGCGGCGATTGCGCGGTTGCCGGAAGCCGAGCGCGAAGTGGTGCTGCTCTGCGAGATCGAAGACCTGCCGCTGAAAGCCGCGTGCGAGATTCTCGGCTGGGGCGAACCGCGCGTGAAAGTAACGCTGTTTCGCGCGCGGCGGCGATTGAAGGAGATGCTGGCGAGCCACGTCAGCGCGTAGAGGCGTGAGAAGTGGTGCCACTGGCACGTGACGGACTTGGAGCGTGCGAAAGACCGGCCTTGCCAGTGCGATCGCAGTGGAATCGAAGTTCGGTGACGCGTACGGCGAAGGCACTGGCACCAATCAGACCAGGCGACAGAGCAGAGGCGTACCATGGATTGTCATGAATCAAGATTACTGATCGACGAGCGCGTGCACGGATCGCTGTCGGGCGATCTGGCGGCGAATCTCGACGCGCATTTGCGCGGCTGCGGTGAATGCCGCGACGATCTGCGCCAGTTGGAGAAGACCCGCGCGATGCTGCACACGGCCCGCGACATTCATGCTCCGGAGAACACCATGCGCAACACGTGGCTCGCGATCCAGAACGCCACCGCGGCCAATTCCGGCGTGGCGATGGCACGCTCGATGCCCAAACCGCACGCGCCGATTTCGCTCACGCGCTGGAAGAAAGTTGCGGTCGCGTCGCTGATGGTTGCGGCGGTGTTTATTGTGGCGATGCAGTTGGGAACGATGCAGGAACGGCACGAGTGGCTTACCGCTGGGGCCGCGCAGACGCCGATTAGAATCCCTTTAGTTACCGGTGGTCCGGCTTACGCGGAAGGTGAAGAGGTTTATCGCCGAACGGTCGAAGACAAGAAGTATGCGCGAGGTCCCGTCGGAGAAGACGACGGTCGCCACGAGGTTGCACTTGCAGCGAAGGACAACACGATTCGGCAGCAAGAAAGTCTTGTGGCTCAAGAAAGAAACGAAGCCGATGGCCTGGCTGAGCAGAATAAGGCACTCACTGCACATAACGAAGAATACCTCGTCCTCCAACCACCCAACGCTCCTGTCATGCCGGTGGAGGCACCACAAAAGCTTGGCGACTTACCGGGACTCACTGACGACCAGAAGGCGTTTATTCTAGGGAAACGCCCGGAGTATCCCGCCCTGTCAAATCCTAATATTCGGATGAGTAACTCTTGGTTTGGCCCAATGAGCTTCAATCTTTTCAACAACACCCAAGCGAATCCCACTGAGACGAGTCGCACGAAAGGCGATCCCGAAAAAGCCATCGACACGCCTCCCAAAGAGACCAAAGCCGACGCCAAGCTCAAGATCATCAAGACCGGCGAGCTGACGCTCGAGATCAAGAATTACACGGACTCCACCCGCGCGGTCGAAGCTCTGGTTACCAAATTCCAGGCGCAGATCGCCGACAGCCGGACGAGCGACCTGTCCGGCGCGGCCAAGCGCGGGGACATAGTCATTCGCGTCGTGCCGGAACGCTTTGAAGAACTCTTCGGTGAGTTGAAGAAGCTCGGCACGGTGCTGCAGGATCGCGCGGGGGCGGCGGATATTACGGCGCAGTACGTCGACACCGAAGCGCGCATCAAAAACATGCGGGTGGAGGAAGAGCGGCTGCAGGAGCTGGTGAAGAGCAAGACGTACCTCGACAAGATCCAGAGCCTGCTGGAGGTGGAGCGCGAGTTGACGCGCGTGCGCGGCGAGATCGAAGGGATGGAAGGGCAGATGCGCGTCTGGCAGGAGCAGATTGGCCTGTCGACCATTCGCCTGACGCTGCAGGAACCGGCGCGCGCGGTGCCGACGGGGAGTTTGTCGGTCGAAGTAGCGAACTTGAGCGAAGCCAAGAAGGCGCTCGACGCAGCGCTGACCAACGCCGGTGCACAACTGCTCAACGGCCAGACCAACAAGCGCAGCGATGGCACGTTGATGGGCACCTACGCGCTGCGCGCGAAGTTCGGGCGCTTTGCGGAGGTCGCGGCGGCGATCAAGGGCCTCGGCCGCGTCCAGGACGAGAAGATTGTCAATCAGCCCTTCGGATCCGGCGTGCCCGATGGCGCTCAGGATGTGCCCTGCGACATCGCGCTGGTGCTCTTCGAACGGGGCATCCAGTTGCCGACGGAAAGTCTGCAGATCGAAGTCGGCGCGCTGCCCGAAGCCATCGCGAAGCTCGACGTGGCGCTTGCAGCCGCACAGGCGACGGTCGTCAGCAATCAGACGCAGCGCCAGAACAACGGCGTCTCGACGGCGCAGATCAGCTTGCGCGTCCGAGCCGGGAACTTCGCGGCGCTGGTCGATGCGCTTCCGTCGCTGGGCCGCATCGCGCACCGTACGGTGGGCGGCGAGTCTGGAAAAATTCAAGGCGGCGCGGCGGATGTACCGTGCACGGTCGAACTGCAACTCTTTGAGCAGCCGAAGGAAGTTCCCGGCGGGGCGATAACGCTGGAGGTCACCGAGTTCGTGGAGGCGCGCGATCGGCTCACGGCGCTGACCAAGGAGCAGGGCCTGCACGTCAGCGAAGCGGACAGCCGGCAGCGCTCGGACGGTTCGTGGACGGGCGCGTTCAAGCTCAGCGTCAAAGCGGAAAAGATGGACGCAGTGATCGGCCAGCTCGAGAAACTCGGCCGCGTCAAATCGCGCGATGTGAAAGGCGTGGGGCTGGGCGAGCTTTCGCGCGTCGATCCCAACGTCGTCGGCGAGATCGCGGTGACGATCCAGGAAAAACCCACAATCGCGCCGCAGGAGGAAGGCTCCTTCCGCATGCTGATGCGCGACACCTTCGGCGGTTTCCTGACGTCGATGGGCTACCTGATCCGCGGCTTGGGGATGATGCTGCCGTGGCTGGCGGTGATCGCGGTGCTGTTTGGGCTGATCTGGCGATTCACGCGCGGCAAGAAAAGTTGAGAGATCTTCTGGTGCCACGGATGCATAAACTTCTGAGCGCAGCGAAGAAGTTTATTCATCCGTGCGTTGCGCGCCGTCAAGGCAATGCGTCCGCACGGATGAACGGACTCTTTCGCTTCGCTCAAGAGTCCGCGCATCCGTGGCACCAGACAGCCCCGGTAAATTTACCGGATGTTGGATTCTAACCACATGGCCAATTGGCCATGTGGTCCTTTGTCGCAAAAACTACAACATATTTTAATGGCTGCACGTTGTTTACGTGGTATCTTTCATAGACCTTCGGAGGACGCCTTGCTTGGACACAATTCGTTGGAAATCCAATGTCGTCATCGATTCTCACGTACATTATTTAGGTGCCGAGCCACTTCCACACTTCTACAAAATCCTCGATCTCGTTAATTATACCCATCTTAATCTGCTCGCGATACCGGGACCCAACGCGGTGACTCAGAACGCGTTTGTGCTGGAACGGAAGGCGGAGCGGCCGGACTTTTTCTACGCGTTTGGTTGCCTGGAGCACGATCCGCAGCGTGTCGCGTCGGGCGACGGCGCGTACTTGGCGGATCAGGCCACGCGTATCATGGAGCGATACGACGGCATCAAAATGCTGGAAGGCAAGCCGGCGCTGCGCCGCACGTGGATGCCGCTGGGGCTGGATCATCCGTACTACGCGCCGTTTTTTGCGCGCGTCGCGGAGCTGAAAGCGCCGGTGACGCTGCATGTTTCGGATCCGATCAATCTGTGGCATGGCCCGAATTCGTACCAGGACCTCCAGCCGCAGGAGGAATTCCACCGCCAAGCCGAAGCGATTTTGAAGCGGCACCCGACCCTGCGCATTAACTTTCCTCATTTCATGTACCTGGCGCCGCAGTTGGATCGTCTGACGGGTTTGCTCGACCGCTACCCGGGGATCATGATCGACCTGGCGATGGGCGGCGAATTTCTCTACTACCTCTCCGACAACCCGGACCGCGGCCGCGATTTCTTCGTCCGCTTCCAGGACCGCGTGCTGTACGGCACGGACATCAACGATCGCAACGCGCTCAAGCACGCGCGTGCCAAGGCTGAGACGCTGCGGTTGTTCCTCGAAACCAGCGAAACGTTTTTCAACCTGAGCGAACTGGCGATGGGGCAGCAGCCGTCGACGGGCAGCAACGGCCGCGTGGAATTGCGCGGGCTGGCGCTGCCACAGACAACGCTGGATAAAGTGATGGGCTTGAATTTCCAGCGCTTCGTCAGCCGCGTACCCAAGCCGCTGCCCGTGCCTGCAGGAATCGGGAACCACCGATGAGCGGCACGGTTCCATCGTTTCCGCAAGAGATGTTTGAACTTCAGGCCAACTACCTGCACCATCGCTTGTCCCGCGAGCCGTGGTGGGGGATGGACTACGGCTTCGGCAATTTCACGCAGTTCAAAGGCATCTGCAAATTCGCTCCTGGCGTGACGATGGATCTGGACGATCACGCCTGGCGCGGGTTGCTTTCGGAGTGCTGGAACGCGTTGCAGCGGCATGCCGGCAAGTCAGGCCCTTCGACGGAGCTCGGGGCAGGCCGCGCGGCGTTCGTGGCGTTTCTATGGGAGCGCTGGGGCACGCGCTGGTTAACGGCGTTTCCGATTTACGAGCGGGGACTGCTTTCGGAAAAGTACACGGGCTGCTTTCGCTACGATTTCAATCCCGAGCACCGTGCGGTTCATCTGCACTTCCACAACCTGGACGCGCCGCTCTCCCCGTTCGCTCAGCCGGGGAAGCGCCGGGAAGATCTGCGGAAGATCATCGCGGAGATCGAGGAGCAGCATGGGAAACCGGAGCGCATGTCGTTCGATTCGTGGATGAATCATTTGAAGCCGATTCAGGAACTCTTCCCGAAAAGCTTCGCGGCGTCGCTGGTGAAGGCGGAGGAATTTCCCAAGGGCTACGGTTGGTGGGGCCAGTTCATCACGCGCGATGGGAAGATGCACGAACGCCGCGCGGCGCTGCTGAAGGAAAAGGGCGTCTTCGAATTTCCGCGTCTCAACGGCGGCTGTTCATGGGCGGATTTTCGCGCTGCGGTGATGTAGTTTCCCGTGGTCCGGGCGAGCCGCCCGGACTACAAACGGCATGGCACCTCCGGCAAAATAACACACAAAAGTAACCGTTGACTTTCTCCCAGCCGAACTTAACGTGTCACGATTCAACTTTTCAGCCGTGACCTTCACTCGGGAGATTTTCTCATGCGGTATTTTGTCAGTGCGTTGTTGCTGGTGATCTCGTCGACCGTTTATGCGCAGGCGGTGACAGCGACGGTTTCATTTTCCGATTCGGCCAGCTCGAAGATTCTGAAAACGCCGATCGGTTCATCGCTGGAGACGCTCGCGAAAGCCAACTCCAAGCACGTCATCGTGATCAACGGCACGTACGATCCCAAGTCGTTCACCGGTGACACGACCGTGAGCTACCTTGTCGAAGAGACGTCGGGCAGCGACGACTACAATCTGACGTTCAAATTCAGCGCTGATCCCAAATACGTGGCCGGCGCGTCGTCGGTAAAGGTGGGCTTCACGACGCTGGGCAGCATTCCGTCGCCGACGGGCCGAGTGCTGGGCACGGCGAGCGTGAAAATCGGCAAGACGTCGATCGTGATCACGATCAACGATACGGTGCGCCCGGTGTTCGCGCAGCAGTTCCTGAATTTCTCGTTCAAGCCGAAGAAGAATCCGGAAGGCAAGGGAACAGGGACGAAGACAGCGCGCTCCACGATTGCGGTGGGCACGCTGTCGGCGGGCGTGGAAACGATTGCGTACACGGCCAGCTACACGAACAAAGGCAAGCTGGTGGACAACGTGACGTTGTTCTCGGGCAGCAGCAAGGGTTCGGCGAAGGGGCAGTAAGCCGCGTCAAAAAATCAGTCCAGCAACTCCGCCAGCGTCGCCACGCCCAACGGGATGAACACTTCCGTGGGCGAGAGCCCGCCGTGATGCCCGCGGAAGTGCGTCTTGTCTTTCTTGTCGGGATATTCGAACCACACGGTCTGGTTTTCGTACGGCAGCACCCACAGATTCCCGGCGCGTTCCAGAAACCGCGCCGTGGGCGCGTTGATGCCGAAAACGCCGCGTTCGATCGCGTGCTGCGTGGTCCAGACATCGGCCTTGCCGCGCAGCTTCTCTTCGAGGAACTGCTGCGTCGCCGCGAGTTTCTCCGGCCGCAGATGCAGGATCAGATCGCGGATGCCGCCGGTGGGGTAGATCGTACGGCCGGCGGGGCTCTGCATTAATGCCGACGCAACTTCGGGATATTTCGAGAGCAACGTCAGTTGCTCCGGCAGCACGGGGACGTGCCCGTGGTCGGCGGTGATCAGGAGCAGCGTGTTCTCCGCGACCTTGCCGTCCAGTCGCGCCAGCAGTTGCTCGTTGAACATGTGCGAGATGCTTTCGAGCTCGAATTCCGTCTCCGCCGACCCCGGCGCATAGGTGTGTTCGAGGTTGTCGAAGGCATCCCAGTACACGTAGAAAAACTGCGGCGACTCCGCGGCCTGCAGGCGGCGCGCGAGGTGAACCATCAGGTCGGAGCCGTTTTGAAAGCCCATCGCCGCCGCGCCCCGGCGCGTAACGGAGGAATACCCGCTGTAGGCGTACGAGCGCTGATTGAAGCACGTCGATGGGATGCCGTGCGCTTTCAGTTTTTCGAAAATCGTCGTGCCATCGTAGAGCAGACTGGGATTCAGACCCGCGTCGACCAGTTCGTCGCCATACTTGCCGCTCATGCGCTTGAAGGGCAGTGTCTGGATCGTCTCGTCGACTTCCTTCAGGTAAATGTTCCACTCCGGCAGCCCGTGTTCCTGCGGCGTAAGTCCGCTGAAAAATGTGGTCAGTGCTGCGGAGGTCGTGGAGGGAAACACGGACGTCAGCGAAAAGACGTCGCCGCGTTCGCAGATCTTCCGGAAGAACGGATAGCGCGGGGCGCGCGCGACGAAATCGCCGAAGCCAAAGCCGTCGATCAGGAGCACGAGGACGTGCTTGAATTTCCGCGCGGTGATCTTGGCCAGGATCTCCGCATCCAGCATGGGCCGCCGCGGATCGGCGCCGAACAGCGAGAGCACTGTATTGGGAATATCCGCGAAGTTGTGGCCGCCGTACGCCGGCAGCACGAAATTACCGAGCCGGCGGTCCGCCAGACGTGTCTGCCGGAGATCGTGGATCACAGGCAAGCAGCCCGTTGAAAGCAATTCATCACGCCAAATATGTCCGTGAAACGCCTGGCTGTAAAGGCGTTTCGCGGTTCAGGCCTGGAGATGATCACGGGCTGCTATTCGTCCTCGATGCGGATGTCGGGCTTCTTCTTGGCCTCCGCCGGGGCTTTCGGGTCGGTGTTCTTCGGATCGGGTTTGGCTTCGGCGACTTCCGGTTTCTCCAGTGCGAAGGTCAGCGTCTCGCCTTTCTTCGCGCGAGCCAGCGCTTCCATGATCGTCGGATCCTGCGGATTGAGCTTGCTGGCTTCTTCCAGCTTCTTGATCGCAAAATCCTTGTCGTTGAGGCGCCACGCGGCCAGGCCATACCACATCTGCCCCTGCGCGTCCTGCGGGAACCAATCACAGAACGCCGCGAAGCCCTGCTGCGCTTCGCGGTACTTCTTGCCAAAGAACGCGGCGTGCCCCTTCTGAAAGAGGTAGTACGGATTCCGGAACGCCTGGTACGCCTTTTCGTAATTCTCCATCGACTTCTCGTATTCACCGGAATGGAACTGCGCCAGGCCCAGCCCCGCCAGCGCGACGTGATTGAGCTGGTAGATCTTGACCGACTTCGTCAGACTTTCGACAGCTTCCTTGAGCTTGCCGACGTTGACCTGCGCGATGCCGAGGTAGTACCACGCGTCTTCGTCTTTCGGCATGAGCTCGACGGCCTTGGTGAGTTCCTTCAGCGCGTTCTCGTCGTCGTGCTTGCGGATCGCCATGCGGCCCATGCCGAGGTAGCCTTCACCCTTGTTCGGCGCCTGGGTCATCGCCAGATTGAAATTCTCCTCGGCGCGCGCCAGATCGTTGGCCTTGTCTTTGCCGCGCCGCAGATAATATTCGCCGATCCAGTAATAGAGCTCCGGCGACTTCTTCAACTGCGCTTCCATCGTCTTCTTGACGTTGTCCTTCCAGTACTGCTCCACCTGCGACAGATCGTTGTTGAAGGCCTTCTTGAAACATTCGTTCTGAAACGAGAACAGTTCGCCGACGTGGTTCTTGTCGGGATTGGCCAGATTCTTTTCGAAATTCATGGCGCGCAGATTTTCAAGGAAGCTGAAGAACATCGCTCCGTTCACATTCACCATGAAGTCCATGACCGACGCCGACTGCGCGTAGTTCAAGGTTGCCTTTAGTGGATCGCCGGCGACGGCCGCAAGATTGTGCGCGTTGGTGATGTTGGTGAATTCTTCGAACGGATAGCTGTCGCCGAGTTTCACCGCTTCGTAGATCATGCCTTCCTGACGCAGCCGCGCTTTCTGCGCGCTGGCGGCGTTGGACCAGCGGTTTTCGAACAACTGGGCCGTGCCTTCGCCCAGCCACGCGGGCGTGCCGCGCTTCTGACCTTCCTGGCCTTTCGGCGGCGCGCCGAAGTATTCCAGCAGGAATGCCTGCATGTAGAGATGTCCCATTTCGTGCAGGATCGTGCGTTCCAGTTCGTCGTCGTCGCGGTTGGCCAGGAACGAACGGATGATCAGGATCGGCTTGCCAACATTCTTGCCTTCTGAATCCTTCTCGTAACGCGGGCCGGTGTAGGCGCCGGGCATGCCCTGCTTCAGCCGTTGCAGCTTGTCGGTGACGCCGGTCAGGTCGAACCACTCGTTGGCAAAGCGCTCTTCGGTTTTGTAGACGCGGACTTCGACAAACGCGCGCCGCCAGCTCATGAAGGTGCCGGGAATGTGGTACTTGTTATCGATGAACTGCTTGGAGACGCCGTTGAGGTAATCGGCGTTGATTTTGAACAGGACGTTGAACTTGCTTTCCGCTTTCGCAACCATCCCGGCGACTTTTTGCGTGAAGGCCTGCGAGACGTCGGTTTCAACCACGAACGAGGGTGTAATGATCTGCGTGAAGCCTTCCGGGGCTTTCGGCGGCGGATCGGCGACACCCGGCGTCTTGGTCGGCGACGTGGTAGCCGCCTGGACCAGCCCGGAGCCGCTCAAAAGAACCGCAAAAAGGGAGCAGAAGAACGCTGCACGCAACATCGGTAAAAGCCTCCGTTAGCAGCTTTAGGGTCAGGGGCCGGAATCCTCGGCCAGACAGTATCTTTAGAGTATCCGGAAACCGCCCCGGTGTGAGAAAAATTGTAATTTGTGCGCCGAATATGAGTGCCCTGAGGCCGGGGTGTACTTCAGGTGGAAGATCGCGCTATTTTCAGCCTGCTGCGCAATAGTTTGCGAGTTCGACTTGCGCGCTTTATGCCATGCGCTATAGTACGCGCCGTTCTGAGCCGCAAAGGGTACTCCTGTCGGATCTCGAACGTCAAAAATCGATAGTCATTCAGCGCGTCCTTAGCTCAGTTGGTAGAGCAGGTGACTCTTAATCACCGGGTCGGAGGTTCGAGTCCTCCAGGGCGCATTTTCACTACTCCTTTCCACTCACCCACTTCCCTCCTTTCTCCTATGAAAACAGGCGCCCAAAACGCCGGCGTTGTGTTTTTTCGCGACTTTTTTGTTGTGTGAATTTTGTTGTGTAGCGTTGTGTGGGTGATACCCTGAAAGCGGTGAAAACGAGCCGAAATTTGCCCCGCGCCAACCCCCGTTCCGGCACCGCCACGCCGCGCGCGGTGCAACACATCTCCGCCTATCAGGCCACCGGACGTCCGGGGTTTGTCGTCAACTTTCCGCACCCCCTGTCGGGTCAGCGCGTCAGCCGCTCACTGGGCACGCGCGACGAGTTGGAAGCACGCAAGATCGCGTGGGATCTCGAGCGGCTGGCCAACACACCCGATCTCTGGAAACTCGCGCCTGAAGATCCGGCGTTCATCACGTTCGATGAGCGCTCGCTCTCGATCTTCCTGGGACGAAAACCCCAACGCACCGACCCGACCCACACGCTCACGCCAAAATTAAAAGAGGCCATCGACGCGCTCGCAGCGGCTGGATTTCTGAAGCATGTCGTCAAGATCGAAGAGAGTTCCCCCGCACTGGCCGACGAGCGTCGGCTGAGGGTTGACGCAGAACAGCGCGCCGCCAAGTTGGAGCGAGAAAAGGCTTCGCTGGTCTCACAACTGGAACGCTTCCAGCGCGCCCACAACCACCACGTAAAGGCCACGCTGGGTGAAGCGCAACTGCGCTTCGAGAAAAACTATGCCGTGGATCATGCGCCGTCCACGATCCGTCACGTCCACAGTGCTTTGCAGTCGTTTGTGCAGACCCTCGGTCCGGCGCAGAATGTCGCCAGGGTCCGCGCGCGTGAGATTGAGGAATGGCTGCTGAATTATAAGGGCGGCGCCAATAGCGATGAGGACGTCTCGATGATCACCCGGGCCCGCCTCAAAGCGTACGTGCGCAT
This sequence comes from Planctomycetota bacterium, assembly GCA_038227875.1. Taxonomy (GTDB): domain Bacteria; phylum Planctomycetota; class SZUA-567; order H5-PLA8; family H5-PLA8; genus JBBRPR01. The sequence continues at coordinate 4,228 of JBBRPR010000036.1, read as the reverse complement.
CTTCTGGAAGTGGGCAGTGCGTGAATACGACCTGTCAGAAAACCCAATGGACCGCTGCGGGACACTCGCCGGCGGTTCGCGCGCTCCGGAGCACATCCTCGCCGTCCGGCGGCTGGACGAATTGAACGCGTTGCTGGAAGGGTTGCGGCCGTGGCCTTACTGGCGCGCCTGGGTTGCCGTGGCGGTGTTCGCCGGCCCCCGTTGGGCCGAACAGCAATGGTTGAAGGTCGACGACGTGTACCTGAAGGAGGGATATCTCCGCATCACCGCCCGGACTTCCGGACCGAAGAGAGTCGGCACCAAGACCGGCCGCGAGCGCAACGTGCCGATCGAACGCACGACGCTGCTGCCGATTCTGAAAGACTACTTGAACACGCGCGAGAGCAACTATCCCTGGCTGTTTCCTTCGCTGCTGGATCATTCCGTCGTCCGCAAAAAGACCTTAATGGGCCTCTGGTCCGGCAGCAGTGCGTTCCTCGACAGCTGGAACATCGTCCAGACCGCCGCCGCACTGGAACAGCAGGATGCGCACATTAGAACCCATGCCATCGACACTTTATTCAAGGAGAACCCCGCGCGAGCGCAGGTTGTTGCGTTGAACGCAAGTCTTCTGCACGCGGCCCAAGACGCCGATCCTCAGTCCACCGCCAAGGTACTCGTCATCCTGGCCCGAACGGGCGATGAGGACGCGGAGAAATTGTTCGATCGGTATGCACACAGCCATCCTGAATCCATCACGAGTGACTGGTTGAAGCTCCTCTGCTCCACTCGCCAACCGGCTTTAAAACCGTTCGTTGAACATCTCTACCGCCGGTTGCCCGCGTGGGCGATCAAGGACCGGATGTTTATGGGCATGATCCAGGACCTGCAATGCGACGTACCGCAACTGGAAAAGATGCGGCGCGCCGCGAGGGCGGCTCAGTCAACCGGGACCTCTGGGCGTGCTGCCGCAGCCGGTGGGGCTTTAGATACAGCTGTGGAGCTCAATGGCAACGAACCCAACTGCAAAACAACCCAACCGGATCAATCCGAGTCCCTGGAGCAGGCCGGGCAGAGGGCACCGAAAGAGCAATACGGGGCCGGGGCCTATTGGACATTTGGCCCTTCCGAGTGGCGGCATACCTTCGGCACCATACTGGGGATGTGCGGGTACAGCGGGGTGGAGATTGCGCGCATGATGGGCAATTCCCCAGCCATCGCCGACCGGCACTATATTTCCATCGCTTCCGAAGACACCGGACAACGCTGGCCGTTTCGCTGGCGATAGGCACTTTTGGGTGACGGGCGGTCGACGGCGACGGTCCACGGCGCGGCGGACAATCTTACGACAGGATACCCTTCATGGATCCCACGCAGAATGAACTGATCGAGACCCTCCACACGTATCGAAAGTATCTGGAATCGCTGCGAGAAATCTCGGAGGGACTTGCAAAGCTAACTCTGGGAGAAGTGAAAAAAGGGGCGGCTAAGAAAGCGAGAACAGAAATCCTTGCATTAACCAAGAACATGAAAGCGAGCTATGAAGACGATGCCAATCGGACCTTTTCCTTTCTACGCAGTCATTATTTGCTTGAACCCCGGTATCAGCAACCGGTCCTGCTTCGACCGGATGTCGGATTGAGGGCGCTGCCGGCGATATTTAAGTTAATGGAAAACGCGGTGAATCGAGGCCTCCCGCCGAGCGCTTATGCGCGGCAGAAGTGCTGGAAAGATAACCTCCAGATCGTGATTACAACGCTGGAGAGGATGGAAGAAGTTGCGTTCATATGTTGTTATTTTAGTGAGAACCTGGACAAAGCGCTGCAGACGATTGCAGAGTGCAGAGAGTTCGTTGATATTCATTTCACGGATCCAGACTTTGCCCGGAGACGGGAAAAGTTATTGCGAACAGTTATTGCGCCGAAGATGCAGCTCATTTGGTATGAGGAAGCGTATTATTTTAATGGTGCGAAGCTGTTTCTGGAGCCGGATGAAGAACGCCTCCTGACGAGCGTTTACGATCTGAAAGGCAAGCCATTGATACGCTTGACGGAAGCCACTAGTGCGGAGCGCATGCTGCTCTCATCCCTGCGCACCAAACTGGCGATTGCCGGTGCCCCGGCTGACGTCCTCTCCTATCGAAGAAAAACAAAATCGAGTGCTGGGAGACTTTCCCTCAATCCCAGCTACATAGCCCATCGCAAGCCATTGAATCCATAAAACCTATCAGGTTTATTAACGTTAGTAGCCTTTCACCATCCCACTCTTAGTAATCTTCGTCGAGGTTTCATGCGGCGGAGATGGGATGCGACGACAAGCTACCGAAAATCTGCAGGGCTATGCCGCCTCGGTTGGAGGCATTGGCCATTTCGCCAACGATATTTCGCCCACCGCCGAACCCGACACCCTGCCGCGCGAATCGGGGCAATTCATCGTCACCAGCGACAAGGGGTTGCGTGTGGAATGCACGACTGTCCCGCAGTTGGTCGACATGATTTCAGTCCATCTGAGAAAATTTCCGGGTGCGAAATTTTCAATTCTGCTAACCGACAACGACGGAGAGATTCCATGATCAAAACCTGGTCTCAGGCGATCGGCGTGGCCCCAAGTTTACAAAAATATTGGGATATCCTTAAACGTGAAGCGCTTAAAAATTTTAAAATTGGACTTCCAAATGAAGAGCCAGGTTCATCCTTTGCCCTAACGGAACTGGCGCTACTAAGTCTGCAGGTACAAACCGAGAGCCTGAAACAGGAACTGGCACTCCTGCGGCGTAGTTTGGAGGGGCTTCAGACGCCGCTCTCTGACGAAACCTGGCAGTTTCTGGGTGATGTGTTTATTGGCGAAGTCGCGGCGAAACAATTCCGTTCGTCTAGCGGGCGACTGGCGTCAATTCCCTCAGACATGATTGAGGCCTTCATCCACAACCGCCCTCTAAATGGGCGATTCATCGCAACGGAACCAGGGTGCATCTATTTTGTCACCGGCAACCATGTCCGCTACTGGACGCCCCTGTCCTTGATTGACTTTCTCGACAGCTCAAGACTGGCTCCCGTCCCGTCCCATCCCATTTCAACTACTGGGATGGAAAGTGGGATGGCCTATGAGGGAACCCCAGAATGAAAACGGAACCCGAACCGTCCAAAGTTTCCACCGACGAGAGCCGCCGCGTCGCAATTCTGAAGTCGGCCACCTCGGCGGGGACGCTCGACGAGATTACCAAACGCTCCGGCGTCAGCCGCAGCGCTTGTCATCGGTGGCTGTTGAAACTCCATGAACAGGGTCTGATGGATCGTCAGGATCAGCTGTTCGTGACCAGCCAAGCGGGACTTAAGGCCATCGACGGCGTCGATTTCTCACACTTCCCGCCGTCCGCGCTCAACCGTGTCTGGCCCCAAATCGAGTTGATGCCGACCCCCCTCCATACTGCTTCGCTGGCGATTTCAATCGTGGCCATCGGCGTTCGGAAGGCCGAGATTGTCGAGGACCTGCATGTCTCGATGATTTTGGCCGGCGCCACACAGCGACTTAAAAGCTTTGTCGTGAAGGCTTTGTGCGCTTTGCTTAAGATCGATCCAAAATCCATCGAAATGAAGATGATGCAAGTTCGTCCGCGGGGCATGTTGGAAAGGAAGGACGCGCGCGGACAAACGGTCTACGAATCGGAAGTTATGAAAATGCCGTTTGTCTGGATGAACGAATGTTCCCGGATGGATAAGGCGGCACAGCGAGACTTGGAGACGCTGCTGCACGGCAGCAAATCCATCAAAATCGAGAACAACGAATTCCGCGCCGAGGCCACGCCGATCCTTGAGACCAACTACAAAAAAGCGAGCGGCACGCTGATCGAACGACTGGGCTTTGATGAGCCGATCATTCGCCGAGCGATGATCGCCGACTTCACAAAATGCGTTGTGACCAAGGACATGCGTATCGACTCCCCCGAATTGCTGGAGCAACTGCAGCGGGGTCCCTCCATCGCCTTGCCCAACCCCAAGAACGAAAAAATTCCGCGGGAACAAAGTGTGATCATCGAGACGGCCGTGGAACTCGCCGTCCGGAAAGAGTGCATCGACTGCATCGACGTGGCCAGAATTTCGACATTGGTGCTGTCGGGAATCACGTACTTCAGCGTTGTGAGTCTCAGATAAATCGGCGCGGGAAAGTGTGAACGGCGCGGATTGATTCTCAAAATATATGGCGTTATGAATCGCGTGACGGTGCCGCAGCGGGAATAGAATCAGATTGT
>JBBRPR010000035.1:0-86335 GCA_038227875.1 Planctomycetota bacterium | reverse complement strand
GCGGCGACGAGCCCTCTAAATCCGAAACTAAATAGTCGTCTCACCAGGCGGAATAGACATTCCAGCAGGAAGCAGTACGTTGGGCAGAGTGCTACGTTTTTCGCCCGCCCTCCGCTCCAGTTTTCGACCGCCGTTTACAGCTATGCGGTACCATTTCCTGAGGCCGCACCGAAGCAACGAGCCGAGGCGTGCAAATGCCCTTCATGTAAGTCTCGAAAAATAAGGATTGTCGAATGGGATCAGAAAGAATTGGGCTACAAACGAAAGTGCTCTTCCTGTCAGCATGTATTCTTCACTGCGACAAAGACACCCCTGAGGTATCACAAATGAGCATCGTTACGGCTTTTCAACTCATTGGCCTTATTCCATGACTCAAGTGAGTGAATAATTGGCCTGAACTCCTTCATCTTCTTCAATGTTTTCCATGCCACCGACCAACTCATGCGAATGAGCTCTGACTCGGTAGGCTCACCATTGAGCTGCTTTCTTAATTTGTCATACGCGCTCCGAATGGACTCGTGCGCAATAGTTGTGGGCACAACAGAGTACATCTTACAGAATTCGTCAGTAAAGCGCGCCAAATCAATGTGAGGTACAGATTCTTCGTAGGTTTCAATCGCTTTGGTCCTGCCGCGTTCAGCAAGCAAGCGTGATTCGACCGCTCCCTGCGGTAAGCGCGGAAAAATTAAGAATCCGACGTGAGTGTCAGCAAAAGATCGTTTTAAGATTTTAAGCACCTCTTCGAATCGCTCACGAGCGTCAGCCTGCGACTCAGCTACAATATCCGCATAATCAAAAGTTGGTTCTACATGAGCCCCCCATCGTTTTAAGGCACATTCGATCATTGTTGTGACAGTTCCGTTTTCAACGAAACATTGAAACTCTCTGTCACTGCGATGCTTACCCGTTGTCTTAAAAGGAAAGATCAATGAGCCGATTCTTTTTCCTTGGGTTCCCTTGTCGTAATGGGAAAGATCGTCTCCGAACTGCAAAGGAGCGTCCGCGGCGTCAAAAGATGCGGACGTAATGAATCGGAAAGTCTGCGATTCGGGACCTTCCCAACTAGGAAGAAGTCCGTTCAGCATAGCTTCCAGCGAATCCTTTCCGGTGAAGATTGGCAGGGCTGCGTCATCAGTATAGGAGGAAATGAGCCGACCCCGCTCTTGGATACGACGATTTCGATCCATCAAAACTTGATCAAATACACCGGGTTCTCGATTCGCTTTGCGGGCTAAAGGCTTCTTCGGCGCCGGCACGCCGCCTTCAAGCAACCAATGAATCTGGGCAAGTTCCTTTTGATCTGACAAAGTGACTGCTTCGTCGTTGGGATGTGGCGCCACAAACTCTTTCGCCAAGTCAACATTGGCATCCACCCGGCCTTTATAAACTCCCTTTAGAGCAACCTCGACCTTACCGCCGGTCGCTACGGCGATCTTCATTGAATTCAAGATCGACAAGGCTTGCTTGTCTCCGAGCGCAACGAGTTCTTTCAAAAACGTTGCAATCACGCGCAACGCGTCGTCTGGAGCCGCCGAGAGTCCTCTGATCGTGTATTCAAACCGCCGCTTGTTGACGGTTTTCTCAAGATTCTTGACCGACTTCAGTTTTTCACCGTTGATGGCCAGTAGCAGCGCCCGCCTGGCAGCGAGTTGCTTGCGCTTGTCTTTGCTTTTCAACAGCGAATGACATTGGGCCATTTGCGAAACTGTAGGGCACTCGACGTGTTTTTCGAGATCGATGATCCGGACGTTGCCTCCATCCGGCAAAACCGGAACGGGTTCGGCCGCGAATCGAGCGGCGGCGAGATACTGGTCAACCCTTGTTTCCCGGACGCCAAGCAATTGTTGAAGGTGTTTCTGAAAATCCTGATAGTTGTTCTGCTGGCGCCACTCGAGAATGGCTTTCAAGAACGCTCTGGTTGAATCCCATTTTTCCTGCTCTTTCGCCCATTTGTCCGTAGCCGCTTTGTATCGGCGCATGCGCGGCCTGCAGTTTGGCATCAAGAGGAGCGTCTTCGGAAGAACTCATATTCCAACCTCGTCGATACGACCTGCCGATGTAGCGGAAAGGATTAACGTAACAACAATTTCGCGAATGTTCAAACTCGTCGCGAGTCCTTGGCGCGCTTCCAGCTTGAGCGCGCGCGCCGGTTCGGATACAAGAGTATACGGTTGGGCCCATAGCTCAGCGGTGAGAGCAGGGGACTTAAGGGCTGTCAGGCTAACAGCGCGAAAGCGCTCATGCTGAAACAGTCAGGGTCCGCCAGGCAGGAATGCCCGGCGAGTAGCTCGTCAAACTCGGCGAACGCTAAACTTCGAAAGAAGCAGGCCAACGCCGAACCAAGCCCGGCGCAATCCGGGAAGGCGTAGAGACTAGACGGCGAGCCGCCCAGAACGGGCGAAGGCATAGTCCGAGGAAGTGATCGGCCGGCGAAAGCCAAGGCTTCCTGCATAATCCCTTGGTCGCTGGTTCGAATCCAGCTGGGCCTACCAAATTTTGCATTCGGAGGTCTGTTCGATGTTACACAAGCTCATCGGCGGCAAGGCCGGAACGAGCTGAAAGAAAGCGGTGCCGGACTCTATGCAAAAACTCTATGTTGACTCTATGTTGGAAAAATCTTCATAGAGGGAGAATCGGGACTCATAATCCCTTGGTCGCTGGTTCGAATCCAGCTGGGCCTATCTACTCTTTCTTTTCCACCTTTGCTTCCGGTGCAGGAGCCACAGTCGGTGCTGGTGCTGGCGCAACAGCGGGCGCCGGAGCCGGTGCGGGTGCTGGAGCCGGTGTGGGCGCAGGGGCTGGCGCGGGTCCCGCCACTGGCGCAGTCGGCGCGGGCGCCGGTCCGGCCACGGGCTGCGCGGGCGCGGGCTTCGGTCCGATCTTTTCGATGTTGATCGGAGCGGGCTTGGCTGCCAGCGCGTTCTTCTGCGCCGTCACCTGCTGCAGCACCATGTTCGCGCGCATCGTCACGTTCTGATTGTCCTTGAACTCCGCGAGCACGGCATTGGCTGCTTCTTCGGCCTTCGGCAGGTCGCGATGGCGCAGAGCGAACTCGGCGGTCAGAATTTTTGCGTCGGCTTTTTCGTTGGGCGTCTTCGCCAGTTCCTGGACTTTCGCCAGCGCCGCTTCGCTTTCCGCGTGCAGTCCGGCCTGCTCGTAGAACATGCCCAGCATCCAGTAGTCGCGGCCGCTCGCCGCGTCCTTGGCGAACGATTCTTTCATCCACGCGATGGCCTCGTCTTTCTTCCCGGCCTGAATCAGCAGGTTGCCGATCTGGTAGCTCTGGCTGTGCGCATCGTCCTTGGTGACGTTCGGACCGGTCATCATCTTCTTGGCCAGGTCCACGGCCTTGTCGTACTGGTGGCTCTGCTGGTAAAGCGCAGCGAGCTTGTACTGCAGGCCGCGGTCGTCGGGGCGCTGCGGCAGCAGCTTCTCCGTGAGCTCCGCCGACTTGGCGTAATCGTGTTTGACGTTGCTGTAGAGATCGGAGAGCCGTTCCATCAACGCGGTGTCGGTGGGATTTTTAGCGTACGCGTCTTCCGTCTGCTTGATGAATGCGTCGGCGTGTCCGGGTTTGTTCTTCCAGACCTGTGGCAGCTGCGAGAGCGCGCTTTGCTGCAGCCAGCGGCCATTCTGCACGCCCGGATCGGTCATTGCGACATCCACGAGCAGCTTTTCCGCGTTATCCCAATCGCTGGCGCGGACGTAGTTCTGGGCGAGAGTCAGCGAAATGCGCCCCTTGTCGAAGGGCGTCGACGCGCCGGCGACCGCTGCTTCCAGTTCCGCGGTGGCGCCTTTGACGTCGTTCTTCTTCTGCAGCAAATTCGCAAGTGCTTCATGAGCGGCCGTCTTCTGCTGACCGTCCTTGCCTTTTTCGGCGACGAAGCGGAAGAGCGGCTCGGCCCGATCGAACCCATTGAAGCGCAGATGGACCTGCGCGAGTTCGAATAGGTAATCGGGGTTCGTGACGTCCTTCAAGTCGTCGGGCAATACCGCGGGAGCGGCCGGGGCCGCCGGGGCGGGTGTTGGAGTCGATTTTAATGCCGGTGCAGTTGCGGGAGTCGTACTATCTTTTGTACTCCCATTTTGAGCCGGAACCGGAGCTGGAGCGTCCTCCGCGCTGACCATGCCCAACCAGAGCAATCCACCCACAGCCGCGACGCGAAGAGACGATTTGAACATGACTGCAATCCTCAATTAATGAAGGGATCGTCGACGTGTAAAACGTGCGACGCATTAATAATGTGAAGTGAAGAGAAATAATTGATTGAGGAGGAAAGTCAACTCACGGAGGGGCGGCGGGGAGTTCAGAACGACGAACGAGAAAGAGTGAATCGGCGCGCGCGACCTAATACTCACCCCGATCGCTTGGTTTTTCGTGGTCGCAAATTTGCGACCACGATTTCGCGCACAATGTGTCCTAGAGTTCTCCTGACAAAACTTGCACTACCTCGCCACTCCGCTCCAGTTGAACACCGTTGTCAGTGTTTGCGTACGCTGGTGCAACAGCTCCGTGTAGACGCGATGTGCGTCTGCGGGCGATGCTTTGTCGGCGAAGCCTTCGACGCGAATCTTGCCGGCGGCAATCCAGTCCAATCCCGCGGCGAGGTTTTGCATGATGCTGCCGGGCCGGTACTCCGTCGATTCCATCGGCAGCTCCCATTCCCAGCCGCTGCGCAGCACCACGTAACGGTGAAACACCGCGCTCAGCAGCGCCTGCGCCGTCAGATCCGTGCGCTGCCGCCAGGGCACGCCGACCAGCACAACTTCGCCGCGCCTGCGGACGGTTTTGCAGGCGTCGAGCACCGCGGCTTCGTGACCGGAACAGTCGACGACCAGATCGACCTTGTCGACATAGTTGGCATCAGCGAAGGGAATTCCCGGAAGCACTGCGACGCCGGATTGCGCGAGCAGATTGCGCCGCCATTCCACCGGATCGCAACCGACCACGCGGTAACCGCTGGCATGAAAAATTTGCGCCGCGAGATTGCCGACCGGGCCCAGGCCGCTGATCAGCACGGTTGACGGAGGACGCGCGGTGGTGGTGACCAGCGTCGACATGCTCACATTCATCAATCGCGTGAGCACTGCTTTGGCCGGATCGAGCCCTGCTGGAATTTTCACGACGCCTTTGCGGCCGTGGCGCTGGAACGAGCGGTGATTGCCCATGGTGAAGACCGCATCGCCGGGCTGAATGTCGGTCACCTTCGAACCGACGGCCTCGACTTTGATCACGGAGGCATACCCGGGATACGCCGGGAAATTCTTCCCGGTAAAGGCCCACGAGAGCTCCGTGCCGGGACTCACGGCGGAGACCAGCGTGTGGCCGGCAACGTCGTTTTCCCCCAGCGTCCCGCCGGGATGGGCTTCGCTTTCGCGCAGCGGCAGCAGCTCGGCACGTTCGTTGGCGGTGATGGCGATTTCAAATTCTTTCATAGTGAAACTCCCACGCTGGCGGCCGCGCTGCGCAGGTATTTGGCAGCGAGTGGAAACTCTTCTTCGGGCAGGTGCTCCATGATCACGGGAAGATCCGCGTCGAGCTTCGACAATTCCTGGAAGAGGGTGGGGTGGTCGAGCACGCCCAGGCCGGGACGGCATTCGTCGAGATGGACGGTCAGGTTTTCATTGATCTTGATGTCCTTCACATGGACGCTGCGGATCTTGGAGCCCAGCTTTGCGACGAAGTCGCGGATTAGCGCGCCGGAGGTGTAGACCAACTGCGGGCTGGCGATGAGATTGACCGGATCGAAATGTACGGCAAACGCCGGCCGATCGATCGCCTTGACCAGCGCGACGTAGGATTCGACGGAATCCGGATACATCCACGGCATGGTTTCCAGCGTATAGAAAGTGCGCGTCGGCTTCACAGCGTCGATGATCTCGCGCACCGAGGCGACAATCAGATCGAACGTTTCGCGGGTGAGATTCGCGGGATGGGGGCCGTCCCATTTCAAGCCGCGCGAACCGGCGATGTTGACGCAACAGCGGGCGCCCAGCGCATCGGCGAGCGCGAGGTGCTTCTTGCAAAGCTCCAGGCCTTCGCGGCGCTTGTCGGGTAGCGGGCTGATGGGGTTGCTCCACGCCCCGACTTCCGCCAGCACCAGCTCAAATCTCTTCGCGACGTCGCGGTAGTGCTTCACGCCATCGTCGTCTTTTGCGAACTCCGCGTGCACGCCCATCGCCGTATAGCCAAACAGCCGGGCCTTCGCGGCTTGCTCCTCGGCGCTCTTAACATCTCCGATGTACGTTCCGAATCGCATGTGAGGTTTCTCCAGAGGTCTACGTTCGACAAGGAAACTCTACATCCTCGGATTGCCGCTTGAAATGGCTGGAAATTCGAAAAAGATATCCATAAGTCCTATCAATGAAATTTATCGTCCGGAAACACCATAGATGGCCGTGCTTGATAAAATACCCCAGAGTGCCGTGAGCATCGTCTTTATGGAAGCGGGGACCTTCCTTCAATTCAAGGACGGTTACGTCCACCGCAAGACCGCGCCGTGCACGATTATCGCGCAGCCGCTGCTCGGCCGTTACGAAGTGAATTCGCTGGGCGTGAATTCGTTCTCCGGCGAGCAGGAAGCATTTCTGGCGACAACAGGCCAGCCGCTGGAAATCATTCACCACGCCGCGAACCGAGGCGGCGAAATGCACGCGCACTGGCTGCATGCCGAATTCCTGCTCTTCACCACCGTCGACTTCGTTTCGCTGCTGGCGCTGCCACCCAACGTCGGGCCGCGCCTGGGCCGCGAATTCGGCGCGCTTATTTCGGAGCTTTTGAAGTTGCAGCGCTCACCGCACAACAATCTGACCGCGCTGGCGCTACGTAATGAACTGGGCTTCCGCGCGTTGCGTCTGCTCTGTGAAGCGGCGCCGCTGAGCGAATTCGGCGAGGCGTTTTTGCGGCAGGCCGAGCGACTTGCGCCGGTGCTCTCTTTCGTCCGCGACCATTTCGCCGAACCGGTGAGCATCGATGACCTGGCCCGCGTCGCGCGACTGTCGCGCTCGCGTTTCCATTCGTACTTCCGCGAACACATGCGCCTCTCGCCGATGGACTACGTCAAGACCGTCCGCGTCAAAGAAGCGCAACAGCTGTTGATCACCACCGATCAACCCATCTTCGAAATCGCTGCCGCCACGGGCTTTCAGAATCCGTACCACTTTAGCCGTGAGTTTAAAGCGAACACGGGCGTGCCGCCCAAAGTCTATCGCAGGCAGAATTCAGGGTGGGTGGTGTGAGCACGGCCGGGATTCGGGATTCCGGAATCGGGATTAGCCGCGCGTCTGCATTCGGCGAATCCCGAATCCCGATTCCCGGCAGTCGAGCCTACAACACGCGATCTCCGAAGAACGCAAAGCGTCCCTTGCCCGCGTTCTTCGCGCGGTACATGGCCACGTCCGCGTTTTGCAGGATCATGTCGGAGGGTGCGTTGCCGTCGTTCAGGGCGATGCCGATGCTGGCAGAGATCGCCGGAGTCTGGCCTTTGATGGTGAAGGGCCGGCTCAGTTCCTCCAACACGCGCTGTGCAACGACGGCTGCGTCTTCTTTGCTGCGGATGTCATGAAGCAGGATGGTGAATTCGTCACCACCGAGGCGCGCGAGCGTATCGACGGAACGTACGCAGCCGCGCAGGCGCGTCGCGGCGCCGATCAGGATTTCGTCGCCGGCTTCGTGGCCCAGCGAATCGTTGGCGCGTTTGAAACCGTCAAGATCCACGAAGAGCACCGCGAATATAAAATCGTTCTTCCGTTCCGCCAGCGCCTGCGCCTGCCGGAGGCGGTCGAGAAACAGCGCGCGGTTGGGCAGTTTCGTCAGCGCGTCGTGGAAGGCGCGAAATTCCAGTTCCTTCTCAATCTCCTGGCGCGCCTTGATCTCCGCTTCGAGTTTGTAATTCTGCTCCTTCATTTCGCGTAGCATCACGACACTGTTAAGCGACATGCTGCATTGGCGGCGGACGTCGAGCATCACCTGCGGGTAGAACGCCTCCATTTCAATCACGATATAACCCAGCAACCCCGTGCGCGAGAATATGGGCTGAACGATGACATTGAACGGATCGGCGAGCATGTCCCGTGGCACCACTTCCTCCATGTTGAACACGCGAGATTCGGCCGGCTGCTTCCCGTGATGCTTGTGAAATTCGAACAGCACTTCGCCTTCGCCGCCAAACTCCCGGTTGCGCGACAGGACCACATAACAGCGCTCGACGCCGATGTACTGCAGCGTCGAAGAGAAGACATTCAGGAACGTCTCGACGGAATCGCACGCGCTCAGCTGTTCATTATCGGCCATCAGTTTCCAGAGGTACATGCCGGCGCGGCGCGACTTCATCACGATCGACAGAGCAGTGGCGCTGGCCACGATCACGCGGCCCTGGTGGAAGAGATTTTCCGCCTTCAAAATCTGCTCGCGTTCGGGAATCAGCGGCAGCACATTTCGCCGGATAATCGAAATCATCGCCTGCCACACCAGCAGGTCGCGGTCCTCGCCTTCGGAATCGCCGCGCGCCATCTGGTCCAGCACGTTGACGAATACCTGCGTCGCGTCGGAGGTCAAATTGGAGGTGAACGCGTCGAACAGTTCGTTGGCCCACTTCAGGGTGTGATCGGACTCCGGCAGATTGAACAGCGTCTGCGTTTCGGAGACGACCTTGGCGCGCGCGCTTTCCAATTCGCGGCTGGTCCCGCGTTCCATGCGCCAGTTGGTCACTGCCTGCTTCACGTCGACCGGCAGACAGCCGCAGGATTGGCGCACGATGAAGACCGTATCGAGCCGCGTCTCGGCCGGAACCGTTTCGCCGTTGAGCATCCTCCGCAGCAGGTTCACCGCGGTGCCGCCGAGTTCGAAGATGGGCTGGCGCACGGTCGTGAGCGGCGGCGAGGCGTGTTTGCTTTCGGCAGCGTCGTCGAACCCCACGACGGCAAAATCCCGCGGCACTTTCAAACCATGCGCCGCCAGTGCGTGCAGCGCATCGCACGCCTGCTGATCGTTGGAGCAGACAATGGCGTCGGGTTTCTTTCCTGAGGCCAGCAACTGCGCGATCAGACCTTCGGCCTGGCGATGTCCCCACTCGGTAAAGTAGTGCAAAGAGGGATCATACGGAACATTATGGTCGGCCAGCGCGCGCCGAAATGCCGCCAGCCGTACTTCTGCTTCGGGATTCCACGTCGGCCCCGCGAAGAACGCGAACTTGCGGAACCCGTGGTCCTTGATCAGGTGCACGACTTGCGCGTAAAAACCCGTGGAGTTGTCGATCGTAACGCTTGGCACACCCTCCAGCGCGATGCCGATGGAAACCGCGGGAACATTATACGAACGAACGTACTCGCTCACCTGCGGCAGGGTTTTGTTCCAGCATAGATAGTGAGTGGGGAAGACCAGGCCGTCAAAGCGCCGCGCGCTGGCCATCTTCAGGAACGCATGTTGCCCGTGCGAAACCAAACCGATGAAGTTGCAACCGTTCTGCGTCGCCGCTTCCTGCGCGCCGCTCATCAATTGAATCAGGTATTCGTCGTAGAGGGCTGTACTCAGGAACCCAATCGTCGGCATGGCGCGCCCTGGGGGAGATTAATCCGACTGCCAAATTAAAATCACCACACTGATCAATTGGAATCATATCCAGATCTTGTGTCATTACCATATGGAACCGGGTAAGGGCGTCTTTCCATTTTCCATCGCGCTGGCGGACGAAGCAGCGCACCCGGCCTTTCAATGGAAAATGGAAGTTGAATCCGTTCTTGACTTAAGTGAGTGTTCGCTTACATAGGGAGATGTGAAACAGAAGACGAGACTCTCTTTTGAAGCCCGACGCGATTCGATCATCGATGCGGCCCGCACGATTTTCGCCGAAAAGGGCTTCCACGGCACGACCACGCGTGAACTCGCCGGCGCCGCCGATGTTTCCGAGGCGCTGCTGTTCAAGCACTTCCCCAATAAGGCCGCGATCTACGCGGCCATGCTCGACGAATGCCATAAGACGGAGATCTCCGCCGGTTACCATAAACTGCTGGCGCTTGAACCGTCGACATCGACGCTTACCGTGATGCTCCACTTTCTCTTTTCCAAGCTGCTGAGTTCCGATGAAACGAATGATTTTCACCGGCTGTTGCTGCGCAGTTTGAGCGAAGATGGCGAATTTGCGCGCGTCTTTCTCGATCACATCGGCAGCACCTTTGTTCCCAAGCTCCGCGAATGTCTCGCGGCCGCTGAAAAAGCTGGCGATATGCGTCCGGACTGTGCGCACCTTAAGTCCGGAGCGTGGCTGACCCAGCACCTGGTCTTGATGCTCGGCTTTATGCATATTTCCGATAAGCCGACCGTAAATTACAAAGTGAGTAAAGAGAAGTTCGCCGAGGATGCTGTGGTCTTCTGCCTGACCGGCTTGGGGTTACGAGATGAGGCGGTGGAACGGTTTTACAACCCCAAGGCCCTGGCTTTGCTCTCACCCAATTGAGGGCCTGACGGGCGTGTTAGGGATATGTGAGTAAGTGCGCACTTAGCGTTGTTTTGAAAGGATGTCTCGTGAAACCGTCCCTCATTAAAACTCTGCGCGCTCCGTTGCTTCTCAGCGCCGCCGCTGTTCTGCTGATTGTGGCAGGATGTGAAAAAAAGGGGCCGCCGCAGATGCAGCAGCGGCCGCCGCCGTCGGTTACCGCCACGAAGTCTGTTGCCAAAGACGTGCCGATCTATATCGACGAGATCGGAAAGTGCGCCGCGCCCGAAATCGTTTCGATTCAACCGCAGGTCGCTGGGCGAATCATTGAAATATTTTTCAAGGACGGTGCCGAAGTCAAGAAGGGCGACAAGCTTTTCACCATTGATCCGCGACCGTTTCAGGCGCAATTGGAGCAGGCCAAGGCCGATCTGACGTTGAATAAGGCCGGACTTACCCAGGCTGAAGCGTCGCTGAAACAGAATCAAGCGCAGTTGGAAGAAGCGCAGGCTAACATGGCCATGGCCAAGAACCGCCAGTCGCTGAACGAAATCGAGGCCAAGCGCGCCAAAAATCTGCTCGACCAGAACGCCGTTTCCAAGCAGGAATTCGATTCCAAGGAAATGGCGCAGACCGTCGGAGAATCGCAGGTCCGCGCCATGGGCGCGTCCGTGTCGGTCACCGAGGCGCAGCTCAACCAGGGCGTCGCTGCCATCGCCATGGCCAAGGCGCGCATCGCCGCCAGCGAAGCGGCGATCCGGACGTCCGAGATCAATCTTGAATACACGACCATCACCTCGCCGATCGACGGCCGCTGCGGTCAGCGGCTCGTCGATGTGGGCAATGTCGTCCAGACCATGAACGCGCCGACGCTGGTCGTGATTCAGCGTCTCGATCCCATCTACGCCGACTTCACGATTCCCGAAACCGAACTCGCCAACGTCCGCAACAGCATGGCGGCCGCGCAACTCAAGGTGGAGACGCAAATTCCCGACTCCAAGAGCATGCGTGTCGGCGATCTGTCCTTCCTTGACAACGCTGTGCTGGAAGGCTCTGGCACCATCAATCTCCGCGCGGTCGTGCCCAATCCCGACCGCATGTTCTGGCCGGGCCAGTTCGTGAATATTCGCCTGCTGCTCGGCACCAAAAAAGACGCCGTGTTGATTCCCAACGTCGCCACGCAAATCGCGCAGACGGGTCCGTTCGTCTACGTGGTGAAAGCCGATTCCACCGCCGAACTGCGCCCGGTGAAACTCGGCCAGCGCCACGACGATCAGGTCGTGATCAATGAAGGCGTCGCCGGCAATGAAGACGTGATCGTCACCGGGCAGATGATGCTCTACCCCGGCGTGAAGGTCGCCGTGCAGAGCGGTGCGGCCGTGGTGGCGGCTCCCGCGCCGGATGGCAAAGGCAAGGCGGCAGAAATCAAAGTCGCCAAGGACGGTGACGCAGCGGAATCGAGCGACCCCAACCCCAACTCGAAGGGCGGGGACGCCAAAAAATGAGTCTTTCAGAACCGTTCATTCGCCGACCGGCGATGACCACCCTGTTGACGGTGTCGGTCATCCTGTTCGGCGTCATCGCGTTCAAGAGCCTGCCGGTCAACGACCTTCCGGCCGTCGACTATCCCGTCATCCAGGTGCAGGTGAATTACCCCGGCGCCAGCCCGTCGACGATGGCCAACAACGTCGCCACGCCGCTCGAACGCCAGTTCATGCAGATCAACGGACTCGAGCTGGTCACCTCGCAGAGTTCGCAGGGGCATTCCAGTTTCACGCTGCAGTTCGCGCTGAATAAAAGCGTCGACGCCGCCGCGACCGACGTCCAGACGGCGATCACGCAGGCAACGGGACAACTCCCTGTCGACTTGCCTTCGCCACCAACATTTTCGAAGACCAATCCCAACGACCAGGCGATTCTCTACATCGCGCTGGCCACCAATTCCGTCACGGCCGGAAAACTCTACGACTACGGCAGCACGCAAGTCGCGCAGCGCATCAGTATTCTTCCCGGTGTTTCGCGCGTCGACATTTACGGCACCAAGTCGGCCATCCGCATTAAGGTCGATCCGTCCGCGATGGCCATCCGCGGCATTACCATCGATGACCTCGCCGACGCCATCGGCGCCGGCACGACCTACCAGGCCGCCGGACAGTTCGACAGCGCCAATCGCACCTTCCTATTGCAGCCGAAGGGGCAGCTCGAATCGGCGTCCGAGTACAACAACCTGATCATCTCGCGCAAGAACGGTGCGAACGTCTACCTCCGCGATGTCGCCGAAGCCACCGACTCCGTCGCCGACGAGCGCGTCTCGATGCACTTCTGGGCGCGCGGTCATGAAATTCCCTCCGCGACCGTGGTGCTCGGCGTCTACCGACAGGCCGGCGCCAACGCCGTCGAAGTCGCCGCGTCCGTCCGCAACATTCTGCCGCTGATCGAACTTCAGCTTCCGCCCTCGATCAAGCTCGCGCCGATCTATGACCGCTCGCTCTCCATCGTTCACTCCGTCGCCGACGTCGAAGAAACGCTGATCATCGCTTTCGTGCTGGTCGTGATCGTGATCTTCGTCTTCCTCGGCCGCGCCACCGACACGTTGATTCCCTCCATCGCGCTGCCGCTGTCGCTGCTGCTGACGTTCCTGGCGATGTCGATGCTGGGCTACAGTCTCGACAATCTTTCGCTGATGGCGCTGACGCTGGCGATCGGCTTCCTCGTCGACGACGCCATCGTCTTTCTCGAAAATACCGTCCGCCGCATGGAACTCGGCGAAAACGCGATGGACGCGACGCTCAACAGCGCCAAGGAAATCTCGTTCACGATTCTTTCGATGACCATTTCGCTGGCGGTGGTCTTCCTGCCGCTGGTCTTCATGTCCGGACTCGTCGGCCGCATCTTCCGCGAATTCGCCGTCACCATCATCGTCTCGATCATCGCCTCCGGCATCGTCTCGCTGACGCTCACACCACTTATGTGCGCACGCCTGCTCTCCGCCCGCGGCGAACACGGCAAAAAGACGCTGATGGAACGCTTCGCCAACGCGATCATCGATCCGACCATCGCGTTTTACGGGCGCACGCTGACGTGGTTTTTGAAGCATGCGTGGATCTCGGCGCTCACGTGGGTCTTCTGCCTGATCGGCACGGGCTTTTTTTACTCGGCAGTGCCGCGCTCGTTCTTGCCGCTCGGCGACAGCTCGTTCATCTTCGGCTTCATGATCGGACAACAGGGCACGTCGCACGTTCAGATGCACGAATACCAGACCGCCGCCGACAAGATCATGCAGGCCGATCCCAATGTCGACGTCACGTTCTCGATGACCGGCAATTCGCAGTTCCTGCAGTCCAACCAGGGCATCCTGCTCGCGTTTTTGAAAGATCCCGCCGACCGGCCGCCGTTGAAAACGCCGATGGGCGATATTCCGACGCCGCCGATTACCGCCGTCGCGCACAACCTGATGGGCAGCTTGAGTCCCGTGCCGGCCTTCTGCGTTATGAATCCGCAGCCGGTCCTCCAAATCAGCACGGGCGCGACAGCCAACTTGCAGGGCGAATACGCCTACACGCTTTCCGGCATCGACCCGGAAGAAACCTACGCCGTCTCCCGCAAACTCAAGGCGGAGATGATGGGCTTCATGGTCGAACAGAACGGCCAGAAAATCCTCGGCTTCGCGCAGCCAATCCTCACCGACCTCTACGATTCGACGCCTAATCTCGAAATCGAAATCCTCCGCGACCAGGCGTCGACCTATGGCATCTCCGCGTCGAAAATCGAAGCGCTGCTGCGCCGCGGGTATTCGCAGAACTACCTCTACCTGATCAAGCGACCTGAAGACCAGTACCAAGTCATCATGGAAGTCGAAGACAAGAACCGCGCCAACCCCGACGACCTGCGCCTGCTCTACGTCCGCAGCGACGACGGAAAGCGCGTGGTCCCACTGTCGGCCGTAACGCGCTGGAAACAGACAACCGGCCCGCAATCGGTCAATCACATCAATCAGTTCACCTCGGTGACGATCTTCTTCAACCTGGCCCCCGGCGTCGCCATCGGTGAGGCGACAGACTTTCTGCAGCAGGCGTCCGCGAAAATAGTCCCTCCCCAGATCCGCGGCGCGCTGCAGGGTAAGGCCAAAGATTTCGAAGACACCATGGGCACTCTGAAAATACTAATGGCGCTGGCCTTCTTCATCATGTACGTGATCCTCGGCATTCTGTACGAAAGCTACATCCATCCGATCACGGTGCTCTCGTCGCTGCCCGTGGCACTGGTCGGCGGCTTGGCGACGCTCTACATCTTCAACGAAACTTTGTCGCTCTACGCCGCCATCGGCATTTTCATGCTGATGGGCATCGTCAAGAAAAACGGCATCATGATGATCGACTTCGCGCTGCAGCGGAAAGCTGAAGGCCGCACCACGATCGAAGCGATTCATGACGCCAGCGTCGACCGATTCCGCCCGATTATTATGACCACGCTGGCCGCTTTGATGGGCGCGCTGCCCATCGCCATGGGTTTTGGCGCCGATGGCGCTTCCCGCCGCCCGTTGGGCTTGATCATTGTAGGCGGTCTGATAGTCTCCCAGCTCATTACACTTTACGTGACGCCGGTGATCTACCTCCTCATGGAGTGGTTCCAGATGAACGTGATGGACCTCGTTCCATTTTTCCGTTCGCATCACGTGGGTCCGGCGGGCGCTGGTCATGCGCCGGTGCAGGGCCATGTCAGCGCGCCGATTCCGTACGTTCGCGAAAGCCGCCGCAACGCAGTGGAGCCGCAGCCGGAACACGTTGCGAGCGCCTCTCAGAAAAGCAACGGAAACAATCACGAATGATGAAGCGTTTCTTTCCTGGATGGTCGAGCAAGAAAGTCAATCTTCGCGCGTGTATGGCGGTCGGTGCACTGAGCCTGACGCTCTGCGGTTGCCGCGTGGGACCCGACTATGTGCGCCCGGTCAGTGAAACTCCGGCGGACTGGAAGTGGAAGAAAGCCGCACTGCAGGACATTGCTCAATCCGGTCCCGCGTGGCAGGTCTTCAACGATCCGGTGCTCAACGATCTGGAATCCGTGGCGCTGGAAGCCAACCAGGATATCAAGGCCGCCGTCGCGCGCGTGGATCAGGCGCGGGCGCTGGCACGCATTGCCAAGGCCGATTTTTATCCGCAGATCTCCGCCAACCCCGGCTTCACCCGCAGCGAAGAATCGCGCAACGGCTTTTCGCCCGGCAGCGGCGGCAAGACTGTCCCCGGCCTTCGCGAACCGCACAATAATTTCATCGTGCCGCTCAATTTGTCCTACGAAGCCGACGTCTGGGGCCGCATCCGCCGCCAGTACGCCGCCGAAGGCGCGCGCGCTGAAGCCAGCGTCGCCGACTACCACACGATCATTCTCTCCGTCACCAGCGACGTTGCCGCGAATTACTTCCTGCTGCGCGCGCTCGACGCCGAGATCAACGTGCTGGAACGTTCACTCGATCTGCGCAACGAATCGCTGAAACTCGTCACCAATCAATTCAAGTACGGCGTCGTCGATGCACTCGACGTCAACCGCGCCAAGACCGACGTGTTCACGACTCAAGCAAGCCTCGCCGACGTCAAACGGCAGCGCGAAGAGATCTCCAACGTCATCTCGATCCTCTGCGGCAAGAACGCCTCGGATTTCAAGATCGAGTTCAAACCGCTGACCGACGCTCCGCCGGAAGTGCCGGCCGGCCTGCCGTCGACGCTGCTGCTGCGCCGCCCCGATGTCGCGCACGCCGAACGGCTGCTCGCGGCGTTCAGCGAAGAAATCGGCGTGGCCAAGGCCGCGTACTATCCGCGCTTCTCGTTGACCAGTTCCGGCGGCTTTGAAAGCGCGGAACTCAGCAAGCTGTTCAACTGGCCCAGTACGGTCTGGACGTTTGCCGCGAATCTGGCGCAGCCGGTCTTCACCGGCGGCCGCAACCGCGCGAACTTGGAGGCCGCCAAGGCGCGTTACGACGAACAACTCGCCGTCTACCGCCAGCAGGTGCTTGTGGCCTTCAAGGACGTCGAAGACGCACTGGTTGACATCCGTCTGCGCGCCGAACAGGCCAAGGCGCTCAACGACGCCATCGAATCCGCCCGCATGGTCACCAAGCTCGCCAACACGCGCTACGAAAATGGACAGGTCAGTTTCCTGGACGTGGTCGACGCGCAGCGCCAGCAGTTGGTGGTCGAAGAACAGGCCACGCAGGTCCTCGGCCAGCGTCAGATCGCCACGGTCCGTTTGATCAAGGCGCTCGGTGGTGGTTGGGATTCCAGCTGCGGCTGTGGCTTGAGCGTCAATCAGACCGAAGTCGCGCCCGTTCCCATTAGTGGTCCCAATGGCGGCGCCGCGATCAGCGCGCCCGCCGAAGGCGTGCCCGCTCCGCCGCCGCCGGTCCCGGCCAGTTCGCTTTTCCCGCCGGGCCACGCGCCGAACACGCCCGCTCCGGAATCACCGAAGGTCACGCCTGCCCCGGACGCTCCGAAGCCCGCGCCGGCACCTACGCCGACTCCTGCTCCAGAACCGAATAAATAATTTCGCGCCGCAATGGATCGCGGCGCGAATCGAGTGAGAAGTCGAAGTTCATAAACGCACCGCCGCAACGGTGACTAGAGCTTCAGCACGTACGCATCCGGATTTTTCTCGTCCTTGACCATGTTCACTCCGGCGCGTTGCGCGAAAGATTTGAACAGCTCCTCGGGCGACTTGCCTTCGACGATTCCTTTCAGCGGCTTGTCGGAAGCAGCTGCATCGACGGTCAGCTTGAGCTTGTGGTTGTGAAAATACTTGCGCGCGGCGTGTTCCACCTCGTCGGCCAGACTCCCCACTGTGGCGCTCGAGGCATTGATGCCCACATACTGCTTATCGCCGGCCGGTCGCGCGGAGACGGAGATCGAACCACGGCTGCCGCCACTCATCTCGCTGGCGGTGCTGAGCTGCCCGGAGGCTGCTACGTCGCTTTGATCGAGATTCAGCAGCCACGGAAGATCGTCGCGCACGCCTTCTTCATCGTAGGCGCTGCGCATGGTCAGCGCGCTGTTTTTGCGATCGATAATGCAGGCGGTTCTCACGGCTTCGAAGAGCTGCCGTTGCAGCGCGGCATCCGCCGGCTTCGCAAGCGTCTGTTGATAGAGCTGCTGCGCGGCCGCGGCGGCGGCGTCGAGTTCCTTGATCATCGCCGTGAGTCGCTGCTGGACATCGTCGGGCACTGACTGCGTTTTCTTTCTCAGCTCCTCGACGGGTTGGCTCCACGAAAAGAAGGCTTTGCTCGTAGCTGTTTCCAGCCGCTGCGCGGCGGCGGCCTGGTCAGGCTTTGATAGATCGTAGTTCTTCTTCCAATCCTCTTTTTGTTTGGCCCACGTGTCGGATTCATCGAGGTACACGGTGTAACTTGCGCCGGAATTGTCGGGTAACGCATCGGCGTACAGCCACAGTGTGCCGTTGGGGCAGTCGACCGAAACGGAGAGCGTGAGCGCGTCCGTGCCCTTGAGCGCGAACTTTATTTTCGCTTCGTCGCGGTGCCTTTTCTGGCGTGCTTTCTCCTCGGCCTCGTATTTGGACGCCCGCGCCGCGGCGTCCGCAATCTCTTCGTCGCCTCCCGACGAGGCACTCGAACTTGCACTGGCGCTGGACGATACCACCGTATGTTGGCGAGGCTTGGCGTTGGGATCGGGATCGAGCCCCAATGCCCGACGCTGGCCCGGCGACCAAAATTCCTTGTTCGTCAGCAGACTGCTCCTGGTCGATTTCGAATACTCGTCGTACTTCGCGAACAGTTTCGCTTCCAGCGCCGCGTCGTGGGGTGATTTCTGATGAGCAGCCGCGAGTTTCTGGAGGTCTTCAATCATCACCTGGCGATGTTCCATCAACGCCGCCAGAGCGCTGGACTGGGCAGGGGTCATGGCATTGTTACCCGTCAGCCTCTGGCCGTACATTTGCAGTGTCTGATGAACCTGCAGCTCGGACTGCGAGTGTACCCGGTTCAATATGTCGAGCTGCGACTGAAGGTTCTGACGCAACGCCGGAGTCATGCTTTTCATGGCCAGGTACGGTGCCATGTCGTCGATCTGTTCCTTGATCACCACGGCGAACGTACGCGTGGGATCGAACGCGAATCTAAGGTAGCGCTGATTGAAATACGTCGAGTTCGAGACGGTTAAGAGTCCCTGTTCGCACTGTAGTGCGTCGGAGTTGCCGAATCTCCCACCGGGTATCCCGAAACCGTTCAACGCAAGCGAGTCCTTGTCCGTGCTGACGATAGGCACGGCTTTCCCCAGCGCGGCGTCGTCCTCGCGGGACATCGCCGCCATTTTTTTGCCCATATGCTTGCTGGCAATGGCCCGAATCTCCGCCAACTGTTCCGGCGTGTACGTAAGTTCTTCCGCACCGGCTCGAATGCCCAGCAGCGCGGCCAGCAGGATTAAAGCGATCCATTTTTCGTGCACCCGCATTGCATTTCCTCCCCGCAAAAAGTGTAATCGTAGCTGAGTTAAAATCCGCCGTCATCTTTGCTGGCCGCTGGCGCCGCGTCCTTGTCAACGTGACTCGTCTCCAATTCGACATCCGAAAGCTTCAGGCTGTACGTAGTCCGGAACGATTGCTCCAGCGCCCCGGTCGCCGCGTTCGACACCGATTCTTCCAGGTCGACGCCATCGATCACGCCATCGGCGCGGCCGGACCACAGGCGCAGCGTCCAGACCGTGGGGCTCGCAGTGGCGCCGTTTTTGGCGAACGGCTGGACGGTGTACAGCCACGCGTCGCCCTTCACGCCCGTGCCGCCGGCAAAAGTCCACTGGCAGCCCATCCACGAGAGAAACCGGTCGCGCGAAAAACTCCGCACCAGCGTGGCTAGCCCTTCGACGGCCTGGCGCGTCCGCACGTCCACCGGCGAACCGTCGTCGCGGTCACCACTGAACGTCACCAGCGGAGTCTGATCATCTGTAGCGAATGTCTGTTGCAGACTGAAGGCATTGGTGCTGCCACCCTGCGACTCCGAGAGCCACTGCTCGTCGTCGCTCTGTCCCCATTCGCGCGTCAGTGGCATCTCCTTGCCGACGGCGTCCCAATGCTCGGTGCTGATGAACTTCAAGCGCGGCGCGGCGATATTGGCAAACGTGATGCGCCCGCTGGCGGTGCGCTTTTCCTCGGTATTTCCATTTTCGTCGGGCGTGTCGAGGTGCCGCACGATCGCCACGTGAACGTCGGCGGTCATGCCCCTGGTTCGCGAGAGCGCTTCGGCCGTCTTGTCCATCGCGTATTGAGCCAGCGTCTGCGCATGCCGTCCCTGCAGCGACGGAAACGCGAAGAGCACAATCGCCACCGCCGCGACAGCGACGCCGGCGGCCGAGAAGAACGCCCAGCGCGCCGCGCGCCGCGATTTTCCCGCCGTCGCCAGCGGAAACGCAAGCGGGCGCGCGGATTCTTCGGCCGGCAGGTCCGCGTACCACTCCCGCAGCAGCGCATCGCACTGCCGGAATTCCGCGGCCGATTTGCGCAACGTACCGTCGAGCTGCACGGCCGTCTCCATTTTGAAAGCTTCATCGGCGGGCAGTTCGTGGTCGAGCCACGCACTGAGTTGCGCGCCGGTCGTATCATCATGCAAAGCAGACATGGTCAGTTTCCTCTCCGTCTGAAGTCAGGCGCGCGCTCAGGCGCCGCCTTCTCCGGTCAATATCGGTCCCAACTGCGCACGCAAAGCCATGCGCGCGCGGTAAACGGCGTTGTTCACTTCCGCCAGGGAGAGCGAGAGCGCATCGGCGGCCTCGCGGTACGACAATCCTTCACACACCGTCAGCAGCAGGCAGGCGCGTTCGCGTTCCGGCAACTGGCCGATCGCCTGCTGTAAAATCTGAGCACGTTCCTGGCGCACGGCATGCTGCGACGGATCGTCCGGCTGCATCCGCGCGCGGTGGCGTTCCGGCTCGCGCCGTTCGCGGACGGAGCGGGACCGCTTTTCATCGATGCACAGCCGCGCGATCATCTTCACCAGGTACGGTCCGAAATGCGTAGCAAGCGGGTACTGCTCCCGGCGCTCGTACAAACGGGCCAGCGCCTCCTGGACCAGGTCTTCCGCCACATCGCGGTCGCCCTGATACGCGAGCGCAAAGCGGAACGCCCGGCCGCGATGCTCGAGCGCCAGACGCTCGAACTCCGCGCGCGCCAGCGGCCGGGGGGAGCGTGGGCCGGTGTCAGCCACGTTCGTGGCGCCCGCCCATCGTGTTGCGATCAGTGTTCCCATTCCCATGCCCAACCTCGGGGTGCTCGGCGCTCTGCTGGCCCTCGCCAAAGAGGACGGGAACGGTGCGGATAATTTTTGTGTGTGGTAACATTTTCTCAAATCCTTAGCATTTCGGTACATCGTAACCGGCTGTCCACTCAATGGGACACATTCATTCACCCTCCAGGAGAAAGTCATGTCCAAAAAGATTCGCGTGACGGTTTGGCACGAGTACCGCCACGAGAAGAAGAACAAAAAAGTCGCCGAGGTTTATCCCAAAGGCATGCACGAGGCGATCGCCGAGCATCTGCGCACGCAGGCCGATTTGGAAGTCCGCACCGCGACGCTCGACGAACCCAGCCACGGCCTGACCGATGAAGTCCTCGCCAACACCGATGTGCTGACGTGGTGGGGCCACACGGCTCACGGCGACGTCGACGATAAAATCGCCGCGAAAGTGCAGCAGCGCGTGCAGAAAGGCATGGGCCTGATCGCGCTCCATTCCGCGCATTATTCAAAGCCGTTCAAACTGTTGATGGGCACCAGCTGCAGCCTCAAATGGCGCGAAGACGACAAGAAAGAAATTCTCTGGGTCACCAAGCCCGGCCACCCGATCACGCAGGGCATCGAGGATCATTTCGTGCTGCCGGCCGAAGAAATGTACGGCGAACACTTCGACATTCCGGAGCCGGAGGAGACGGTCTTCATCAGCTGGTTTGAAGGCGGCGAAGTCTTCCGCAGCGGCGTGACGTTTCAGCGCGGCGCAGGGAAGATTTTCTACTTCCGCCCCGGGCACGAAACGTACCCGACGTACTTCGACAAGAATATTCGCACGGTGATCACCAACGGCATCCGCTGGGCCGCCCCCTGCGGCGCGCCGCCGGTGAAGTACGATCACCACAAGAGTATTCTTTAAGGGATAGGACTGAGGACTGAGAAAAACGCGCCGCAATTTGCGGCGCGTTTTTCGTCAAATGACCTTAGGGACAATCGTCCATAAGCTGTACTTCAGGTACAACTCTACCATTAGTTGTGGTTGTCGAACATTCAGGCCAGCTGGCCTGAATGTTAGGCCGCGCTGGGTTGCGGTTCGTCGATGAGCTGATAGAAGAAGTTGCGTTTGCGCAACGTCAGTCCGATATCAGCGCTCAGCGCTTTCATCTGCTCGATCTGAACGTCATGGACTGTGCCGGCCTGGCTGACGACGTTCTCTTCCATCATCAAACCGCCCCAATCGTTGCAGCCGTAGAGGAAGCTGAGCTGCCCGATCTTCGCGCCCTGCGTCACCCAGCTGGACTGCACGTTTGGCACGTTGTCGAGGTAAATACGCGCGACGGCGAGGCTGCGCAGATATTCGAACGAACCGGCGGCGTCGACGCGGCCTTCCAGCTTGGTGTGCTTCGGCTGCATCGTCCAGACGATGAACGCGCTGAACGGATTGAACTCGTCTTGCGCTCTGCGCAACCGTTCGAGATGTTCGACGCGTTCGCGGAGCGTTTCGAAGTGGCCGACCACCATCGTACACGAGCCCTTCAGGCCTTCCTTCGCGGCGTCGATCATCACGCCCAGCCAGTCGTCGGTCATCGCTTTTTTCGGCGCGATGATGTTGCGGACGCGGTCGACGAGAATTTCGCCGCCGCCGCCGGGAATCGAATGCAGACCGGCAGCTTTCAATTTCTTGATCACTTCCCGCACGGGCATTTTGAAAATGTGCGAGAAGTGGACGATCTCGCTGGGCGAAAACGCATGGACGTGGATGTCGGGGAACGTCTGGCGGATGTCGCGCAATAGCGCTTCGTACCAATCGAGCTTCAAATACGGATGGTGGCCGCCCTGCATCAGGATCTGCGTGCCGCCGATCTCACGGAGCTCGCGGATCTTCTGATAGAGCTGCTCGCGCGGCAGCACATATTCTTCCGGATCGCCGGGCCTGCGGTAGAACGCGCAGAAATCGCAGTCGGCAACGCAGATGTTCGTGTAATTGATGTTCCGGTCGATGACGTAGGTCGCGATCGATTCCGGATGAAGCCGCTGTCGCACGGCCAGCGCGGCGCGACCGAGGGAATTCAAATCCGCGCGCTCCATCAGCGCGACGCCGTCGTCGAACGTGATGCGCTCGCCGCCGATTGCCTTGTCGAGAATCTTCTGCACGCCACTGTCGGTGCTCATCGCTTCACTGCTCCTTGCTTGCCGCGCGTGGTATATTCAGCGCGTGTAAAATTCAAAGCCTTTACTCTCTTCAACCAGGCGCTGGCGGACAAGGTACCGGCGGAACAGGTCCAGACCGCCGAGCTCCGCACGTCCCAGGTCGTAGTGCACGATCTTGCCAATGTAGGTTTTCGTATAGGCCAGATCCAGTCCCAGCTTGGGCGCCTCGGCTCGCGCGATGGTGTCGATGTTGCGCATGCCTTCGCGCTTGGCGAGGAAGAGCGTTTTGTTAACGCCCTCCAGATCCACGCCCTTGCGCGCCAGCCATACCGCGAAGACGAACGGCAGATTCGTGAATTGATGCCACTCCGAGGTCAGATCCAGCGCCGCGTAGCCCGACGGCGGCTTGAAGGTGAGACAGGGATCACCGATTTTCAGAAAACCGTCGAGGTCCGTGCGCGCGAGCGGGTCTTCGCCCAGCGCCAGTGTCACGAGTTCAATCCCAAGCTGCAGCTTTTCGTAGAGGATGATCTGGAGAAAACCGTTCGTCGTCTGCGAGGACGGATCGAGCCCGACGCGGCGCGCGGCTTTCAAATCGCCGCGGTAGAACAACTGAATGCTCCACATTTCGCGCACACCGGAAACGGAGAGATCCGGCAGGATGCAGTAATCGGGGTGGCGGAAGTATTCGATCGAGCTGACCAGCGCGACGTCGAGTTCTCCGGCGTGGAGCTTCGCGGCGAGCAAACTGGGGACGAGTGTTTCGAAGGTGTATTCCGACGTGGATTTCTGAAGGCCGTAGACGAGCACCTTCGAATTCAGGTAGGGGACTGAGCCAATACGGATCACGCGATCAAGTCTTCCTGCGCCCGTTTCGAAACACAACGTAACTCATCGTAGTTGATGTCAGACAGCGATTCAACCGCTTGCTTGCCGGCCTCACCTCAGCGAGAATGGCGAGCCTATGATTCGATTCGCGATTCTGCTCACGCTCTGCGCGGTCTTCGCAGCACGCGGCGCCGACGACCCGCCGGTGCCTCCGCCAGACCCGGCCACTCCCGGCCCTCCGTTGGCCCCGGGTGAAACTCCGCCGCCGGCCAAAAAGCTGGAGGCGCCGCCGGGCAAGTGGGTCAGCATCTCCGACAAGCTCGTCGCTGCGATCGAAAAGACCAACGGCAAGCCGACCAAGTGGCCCGGCCAGGCCGGCGGCATTGCCTGCGACCGCACCACCGGCGACGTCTACCTCGTTGTCACCGACAACGGCGTCTGGCGCAGTTCCGATCAGGGCGCGACGTACGTGCGCATCGACAAGGGTAACGTCTCCGGCCGCGCTGAAACCGGATTCTCGCTCGACGTCAATCCCGCCGGCAAGGACGTGCTGTGCTTCATGGCCACCGGGTCGAGCGCGGTGATTTTCGATAACGGTTTCAAAGTCGTGAAATCGCCGGCCTCCAATATGGACTACGGTGCCATCGACTGGACCGACGGAAAAACGCTCTTCGCCGTCCGCCACGAAACGAAAAGCTGGGGCTGGATGAGCTTCGACGGCGCGGAGACGTGGAAGGACTGCGGCCCCGGTTTCGACTGCATCGGAATCTTCGACGACAGCACGCTGGTCGTCGCGAAAACCAAGGACCCCGGCATCCAGCGCAGCGAAGACCGCGGCGCGACGTGGGAAAAAGTTTCGACGATCGTACCGTCCGGCCGCGTGATGCGCGTCTTCAAAGGCGTCGGGTACTGGACCTCGGCCAGCGGGCTACTGGTGAGCAAGGACAAGGGCCAGAAATGGGCCATTCAAGGCGCGCCCGTGGAGATGTCGACCGGCCCGTACTTCGGCAAGGACGAGAAGAACATGGTCGTGTCCGGTCACGAGGGCCTCTTCCGCACGACGGATGGCGGCGAGCACTGGAAGCTGATCGCGCCGTACCCGGAGAAATTCAAATACGACAAGCGCGGCTGGTTCGGCAACTTCGCGTGGGACCCGGTGAATGATATTCTGTACGCGTCGGTGATGGGCCAGCCCGCGTACCGCTTCGAACCGAAGAAAGAGGGAGAGGGCGGGGGCGGGGGAGACGAGCCGAAGAAGACGGAAGCAATTCAAAAGTAGAATTAAGAATTCAAAATTCAAAAACGCACGCGGATGGGAATTAAATCCTCGAGGATGCTCGCTCAAGGGCGAAGCGCCGTTAAATAAAAAATGACCGATGACCAATACCCAATGACCAATGACTCCCTTTCCCCTTCCTCTTGCATCTCCCGGCTCACCGACTACAGTGCGGCGACAAAAATAGGAGATCGACCATGGCTCAGAAGAAGCACACCGGTTGGGAACGCAAGAAGAAGCGGCGCATCCAGATGAAGATGGACGCCACCGCGGAGAAGCATGCCGCCAAGGCGCCGAAGAAGGCGTAAAAACCTTTTCGACCCACGCGTTTTTCAGACTCATTCCGGCAGTCCAGAATCACTCTGGTCTGCCGGTTTTGTTTTCACTTCGCAAGAATCAGCTCGGCCAACGTGCGACGCAGTTCGGAAATCTGCCACGCCGGCAGTGAGCCGAATTCCAACGCGTCGGCGTTGTCGGCTCCAGCGCCGGCTTTGCGCCCGGCCTTGAGGTTCACCGCCTTCAGCACCAGCGCTTTCACCTGCTCGCGTTCGAGGTGACGCTGTTGCGCCAGCAGCGCCAGGTATTCGATCAACTGCTCGCCATCGCGCAACGCTTTCACGCGCAGGTCGACGGCCACGGGAAGACCGAGGCGGTCGCCGGGGACGAGCAAGGCATTGCCGCCTCCGGCCGGCGCGTCGTTGGAATCCAGCGCGGCGTCAGGGCCGAAACATTGCCACGGCAGAATGCCGTTGGCACCGTTGAGCCACGTGTTGAGTTCCAGCACCACCGAGCGCGTGTTGCTGACCGTGTCGGGATTGGCGCCGCCGTAAGCCATGATTTTCACGCCGGTCTGTTCGTGAAGCAATTTGCCGCGGCGGTAACTGGCCGGCGATGAAAATCCGCCGATGTACATCGTGCTGAGCACGCCGTCGAGCACGCGGCCCTGCCAGTTGGGTCGCGAAATGTCGCCGCGCGTAGCCCACACTTTCGAACTCGCGTCGCCGCGGCCTTCCGTCCAGAGCGTGCAGAAAAATTGCAGCGCGAGCCAGTCTTCCCAATGGTAGGGCTCGTCGGTGGTCCACCACATGTTTGCGCCGTAATCGATGCGATGGGTGCTCTTGCCGCCAAAGAAGCACTGCATCTCCGTCTGATTCCACCCCTTTGCTTTGAAATGTTCGATGTACTGCTTCTCGACCGCGAGAAACGCGTCCTTGTAAGACTGGCTCAGTGCATCGCCGATGTACGGCGCCTTCAGCATCTGCTGAGTGATGAAGTCGGCTTTCTCGCCGCGGCCCGGCCAGTGCCCGGGATACTTGTACGTTTCCGGAGTCAACGGCGTCGGCCAACTGTCTGCGTACGGCAGGTACATCACCTCCACCGGCACGCTCGCGCGGCGGTTGTTCTTGTACAGTTCGCCGGACAGGAGCAGACCGGCGTTCTTGTCGAAATTCTCCCACACAACTTTGATGTCCTTGCCCGCGCCCTGCAGTTCCGGCGCCCACACGCTGTTGTTGAGGTTGACCACGCAGCGGTGCTGGTGCGCGGCGACGAAACATTCCTGTACGTGCGGCGGCGTCGAATAACCGTTGAGTTCCGGCCAGAAGCTGAGCTTGTCGGGCATCATAAAATCGAGCACTGTGAGTTTGACCGGCAGTGTGACAGTCTTGGCGTTCTCGGCCTGAATCGAAACCGTGCCGATGTATTCGCCGGGCTTGGCGTCTTTGGGAATGTAAACGTCGACATACACGGTTTGATTTTGCTGCGAGGCCAGTGCGCGCTTGGCATCGGGAATCGCAAGAGTCTGATCGGCTTTCAGCGGCAGGCAGTACGCCGGCTGCCACTGCTTCGCGCCGTTCTGTGCATACCAGTTTTGGGAAAGTTCGATGTCGCCGAGCCCAATGGTCGTACCCTCGGCGGACTTCAATACGTCGGGTTTTATGGCGATGCCCTTCAGCGGCTCGGCGAGTTTCTCAATGCAGAGCTGGTATGAAACGTATTCGCCTTTGCAGCCGAAAAGGCTAATCTCTTTGCCGTTCCAGACGGAGTTGGCGTTTTGGATCGGTTCGGATCCGCCCTCGTCCTTGAAGAGGAGCTCCGGTTTTTCTGGACTGACTTTCAGCAGCCCGGGACAGGCCCAGACCTTCATCTTTCCGTCACTGGGCGATTCGCCGGCGGATTTGGTTTCTCGAAATTCATTGAGTTGAACTTTCGCATCAAGCGCCGGCGACGCCGTCAGGCTGATTTTTACGGTTGGCGAGGCCGCGCCGCCGCGAGCGATGGCGGTGACTTCGAGATTGCACGACTCCTCCGGCTTCAGGTCTTCGATCCAGAATTCCGTCGGCCCTTTTTTCGCCGGATGAGCTACGCGCCAGCGGTCGACGGGCTTGCCGTTGTTCTTCATCTGCCAGCACAGCACGCC
This sequence comes from Planctomycetota bacterium, assembly GCA_038227875.1. Taxonomy (GTDB): domain Bacteria; phylum Planctomycetota; class SZUA-567; order H5-PLA8; family H5-PLA8; genus JBBRPR01. The sequence goes on along the minus strand of JBBRPR010000035.1, from coordinate 59,015 downwards.
TTTGGATTCGGCGATGCTGAGCTTGATCGCGCCGGCATCCATGTGGGCATGATCGAGCGCGGGCGTGGCCTTGATGACGGGCAGAAGTGGGATTTCAATCAACGCGGCACCGAGTTCGACTTCGAGGCGCGGCGGTTTCCCGGATTGGACGCTGGCGATCATGTTGTTGGCCAGTTGCAGGGTGCCGCCATCGCAGACAGCGAAGCCGTCGGTGTCACCGGCCACCAGGGCGTATATTAGATCGGGCGCCACGTCGACGGAGATCCAGCCCTCCGCTTCTTCTTTGCGTTCGGCCCACGACGCCAGCGTATTCCCCGACGACATGCAGGCGTCGCAGATCTGTGATCCGGGAAACGTCCACGGCCGCTTGCTGGCCGCGTCAGCGTGGTTGTACGTCGCGCCGTTGCCCGGACTATAAGGGGCGCTCGCGGTGCCCTGCTCCCAATTTTGCGCGACCGTGGAAATGCGGATGTAGCGGAGCTGATCGGGGCCTTCGCGGTGCAGCCAGAGGCGGGCCTTGAGGACTTCCTTCCCCTTCGCCGGCGTGGCGTCAAAGCGGATCATCGCCATTTCCTGGATGCTTTTGATTTTGAACACACCGCACTTGCCGCCGCTGGTGTCCACCTCGCTGGGCGCGTCGGACACCCAGATATTCGCGGTCGATTTGAGCGTCGCGGTTTCCGCGTGGCAGGCAGTCGCGAGCAGACAGGACAGCAACACTAAAAGGGCGAAGCGCATTGCGGGAATCTCCGGAGTCCAGATCAGGGTCCGCGATGTAATACACTCTTTCGTCGAATGTATTGAAGACGAAAAAGTCCCGGATCGGATTCTTCGAGGCAAACTGTCGCCATTTTCCACATGCAAATGTCCAGAAAAAACATCTTCTCCCTGCGCCGGAGCAGCAATTCCGACGCGATCCGGTAGACTTCGCGTCTTGATTGTCATTTGGAACGGTGGAGCGCGTCACGATGAGTCTGGTTCGCATCAAGAACGTCACCAAGAAGTACGACGACCGGCTCGTGCTGAAAGAGATTTTCTTTCGCATGGGCGAAGGCGATCGCGTCGGCCTGATTGGTCCCAATGGCTGCGGCAAAACCACGCTGCTGAATCTATTCCTCGGCCGCGAAGAGCCGACGGAAGGCGAGGTCGAGCTCGAACCAAACGTCAAGATCGGCTACTTCTCGCAATTTTCCGAACTCGATTCCGAAGCGAGCATCCAGGAAATCCTTGAGGACGTGCTCGGCCACGTGAAGGCCATGATGACCGAGCTCGAACAGATTGAGCAGAAGATGGGCGAGGATCCGGAGGACATGGACGCGCTGCTCGCGCGCCAGGCGGAGTTGCTCGAAAAAATCGAACACTGCGACGGCTGGAACTGGAAGAACAAGATCGATACGGTGCTCTCCAAGCTGGGCTTTAAAGAAGAGCATCGGCACCGCCAGATCGCGCAGCTCTCCGGCGGCTGGCGCAATCGCGCCGCGCTCGCGAAAATCCTGCTCGAAGAACCCGACGCGCTGCTGCTCGACGAGCCGACGAATTACCTTGATGTCGAAGGCATGGACTGGCTGGAGTCGTGGATCAAGAAATTCCGCGGCGCCATTTTAGTTGTCTCGCACGACCGGCATTTCCTGGAACGCATCGTCACTCGCATCGTCGAGCTGGAGAACTACCACATTCACGAATACCCTGGCAGCTTCGCCGAATACGTGCGCGAGCGGAAACTGCGGCTGAAAATGATCGAGGCGCAGCACCGCCACGAGGAAGAACTGCTCGTGTACGAAGCGGAAGCGATCGACGACCGTAAGGAGGCCGCGAAATCACCCAACGCGTGGCTCAAGCGGAAACTGGCCAACATCCGCAAAAGCGTTCAGCCGCCGCCGATGGAGCGGATCATTACCAGTATCTACGAAAATCTGCGCGTCTCCGGACAACTGCTGCGCATCAAGGACCTCGCCAAGAGCTACGACGGGCAGGAACTCTTCCGCGGATTGAATTTGACGATCAGCAAAGGCGAACGGTTGGCGATCGTCGGCCCCAATGGCTGTGGCAAGAGCAGCCTGTTGCGGATCGTCACCGGCGATGAAGAACCGAGCGCCGGAAGCGTGCAGTGGCTGAGCACCGGGAACGGCTTCGCGTTTTCGGGCGTTTCGTTCAACCACATCCTGCGCGATCTGGATCCCAACGAGATGCTGTCGAAAGTGATCGGCGGCAATTACGGCATCGTCGCCAGCGCGCCACGCAAAGAGGTGAAGGAGTTCATCGAGATGTTCAGCTTCTCGGAACTGGACATGAAGCAGCGCATCGGAAAATTATCCGGCGGCCAGAAAGCGCGCGTGGCGCTGGCGCTGTGCCTGCTCTCCGGCGCGGGCCTGCTGATTCTCGACGAGCCGACGAACCACCTCGACCTCACCAGCACGCAAGTCATGGAGCGCGCGCTCGCCCATTTCCCCGGCGCCGTGATGGTGGTCAGCCACGATCGATTTTTTATCGACAAGATCGCGACGCGCCTGCTGATTTTCGACGGCACGCCCGGTCTGCGCCAAGTGGAAGGAACTGGACTACGGTGAATGCGGGGGCGTCGGCCTGAATATTCGGAACTGGTGCCAGTGCCTTGGCCGGACAGTTTCCCGATCTGGTGAAGGAACACGCTCTTCACTTTTTCCGTCGCGCCGTCCGCTTCCCAGTCGAGCGCATCAACATTTCACCGCCGCGCTTTTCCGACATGCGGTGCTCGAACCAATGGCAGAGTTCCTTCAACTGCGCCGGCGACGGCAGCGGGTGTCGCTTGCGCCAGCGGTTGAGCGTCGCCATTCCCAGGTCGTAGCCATAGAACTGCTTGATGGCGATGAGCATGTCCTTGGCGCGCAGATAGTTTTGTTTCATGGCATAAGCTCTCCTTAGATACCCAAATAATACCCTAACAAATAGGCGTGTCAATACGAATTCCGCAAATTTAGGTGTTATGTGTGTAAATGTTTAATGCGGTTCCTGGCTCAGGAATAATTTGGTGCCAGTGCCTTGGCCGGATGTTATTCACCACCACGATCACACTGCGATCACACTGGTAAGGATAATTCTTCGCTACGCTCAGAATTCTCCGTACCTGTGGCGCCAACTCACGCCAATGGTGCCACTTTGCCCGACAGGTCTCCCAAGAGCCAAGAGCCAAGAGCCAGGACCCGCTCCCTCATTTTCCTTCGGCTTTTCACTCCCTTTGAAATATACTCCTTTTCAATGAAGACCGACCTCGAGCAGCCCAAACCGGAAACCGCCCTGGCACCCGCCCCCGTGGCGAGCGGTCCCATTACGCATGGGGAGCGCGCAGCGTACCGCCCGTCGGAGCTCGACGAATGCCTCGAGCGGCTGCAAGGCTACTTCGACAACTTCGCGCCGGACCGCGAATATTGGCGCAACAAGAATCTCGGCTACCACCAGGAACTCGAACGCATCGCCCGCTACCACGTCGTTCCCGGCTCGCGCGTGATTGAAATCGGCTGCGGCGCCGGCGACATGCTCGCGGCGCTCCAACCGTCGGTCGGCGTCGGGATCGATCTGAGCCCCGAGATGGTCAACGTCGCGCGGCAGAAGTATCCGCAATTCCGCTTCGAAGCGGTCGCGGCGGAGAAGGCCGATTGGAAGGGCGAAACGTTCGATTACATTATTCTCTCCGATCTCCTCGGCTTCACGTTCGATATCCACGCGCTCTTCGAACACTTGAAGCCGCTCTGCCACGCGCGCACGCGGCTGATCATCAACATGCACAGCCGGCTCTGGCAGCCGATCCTCGCGATGGCCGAAGCGCTGGGGATGAAGTACCGCCAGCCAACGCTCAATTGGGTGACGACCGAGGATGTCGCCAACCTGCTCGGACTCGCGGGCTTCGAAGTCGTCAGCACTGATTCGCGCGTGCTGCTGCCCAAGCGGATTCCGCTGCTTTCGGGGCTCTGCAACACGGTCCTCGCGCCGTTCAAGCCGTTCAAATGGTTCTGCGTCTCCAACTGGATCGTCGCGCGGCTGCCGTTGGCTCCGGGATTGACCGGCGTGGCGAAGAACAATCCGGCGGCTGCGGTGGCGCTGGCCAAGCCGATCACCGTTTCGGTAATCTGCCCCTGCCGCAACGAAGCGGGGAACATTCCGGGCATCGTCGAACGTCTTCCGAAAATGGGCGCGCATACCGAACTGATCCTGGTCGAAGGCAATTCCGCCGACGAGACCTACGACGCCTGTTTGAAAGCGAAAGCCGATCACCCCGAGATGGATATCTCCGTCTACAAGCAGACGGGCAAGGGCAAGAAGGATGCGGTCTGGCTCGGCTTTGAAAAAGCGAAGGGCGACGTGCTGCTGATCCTCGACGCGGACATCTCCGTTGTGCCCGAAGACCTGCCGAAATTCTTCAACGTCATTGCCGAAGGCGGCGCGGAGTTCGTCAACGGATCGCGCCTGGTCTACCCGATGGAAGGCAAGGCGATGCGTTTCTTGAATCTTCTCGGCAACAAGTTTTTCAGCATGGCCTTTTCGTATTTGATCGGTCAGCACGTCAAGGACACGCTCTGCGGCACGAAGGTTTTGCTGCGCACTGATTACGAACGCCTGGCGAAGCAGCGCGCCTACTTTGGGAACTTCGATCCCTTCGGCGATTTCGATCTGCTCTTCGGCGCGTCGAAGCTCGGCCTGAAGATCGTCGACCTGCCGGTGCGCTACCGCGAACGCGTCTACGGCGAGACGCAGATCAGCCGCTTCAAACATGGCTGGATGCTGCTGAAGATGGTGGGGCTGGGGCTGATCCGCTTGCGGATGCGGTGAGTTTTCAATCTCACGCAAAGCCGCTAAGACGCAAAGAACGGTTACGGATTTTGTTTTGGGGTTTTAGCGCGGATGGCGAATGAACGGCCGGAGCTTGTTTCGCGCTTCGCTCTTCCGCTGCTGGTCGTCGCTGCTTTCGTTCCCGCACTCGGTTCACTGGGTGCGCCGTTCTATTGGGTCGATGATCATTCGATGATCGTGAATAACCCGGCGATCAACGGTTCGGCGCCGCTGTCGGGGATCTTTACGAAAGCGCATTTTGGGCATTACGCGCCGCTGCATGAGTTGCTCATCTGGGCGCAGTGGCAGGTCTTTGGCGCGCATGCGATCGGGTACCGATTGTTCAGCGTCCTGCTCCACGCGGGCGCGGCGCTGGCGTGTTTTACGATGCTCAAAAATCTCACGCGCCGTCCGACGCTGGCGCTGGGCGTGGCAGCGCTGTGGGCGGTCCATCCCATTCAGCCTGAATCTGTCGCTTGGATCACCGAACAGAAAACGCTGTGGTGCGGACTGTTTTCGTTCGCGGCGTTGGCGCTCTATTTTAACACGGACCGCTCCCGCGCGGTACGCATCGTTGGCGGACTTTTGTTAATCGGACTGGCGGGGCTTGGCAAGTCGCCTGCGCTCGTCGTCGGGCCGCTGGTATTGCTCTACGAACTCTGCGCGCCACTGCTACCAGGCACGAACGAGGCTGCGCCGAAGCGTAATCTGCTCGCGACACTTCCGTTTCTCGCGCTCGCGGCGCTTTTTGCGTATGTCGCGCTGCGTGCCAATCACGATACCGAAGACGCCATTGCATGGAGCGCCCGCGACACAGTGCTCAACTTGCCCGGCACGTTGCTGATCTACCTGCGCACCGCATTTCTGCCGTGGACGGTGAGCTTCTTTCAGGATCTCGACCGCGTGTTGGAATTCAGCGACCCGGCGTTTTTCGGAAAACTGATCGCGGTCATCGCGCTCTTTGCGGCCGGCATCGCCATTGCCGGCGCGGCCCAGCGCAAACTCTTCATCTTCTGCGCCCTGGCCTGGGCGCTGGCGCTCGGGCCGATGCTCAACGTCTCCGCCACCACGTTTCCCGCTTACGACCGCTTTCAATACATGGCGCTGCCGTTTCTCTTTCTCGGCGCGGCTCTGCTGGTTGAAGTTCTGCTCAAAAAAATCGCGACGGCGCGCGGTGAGGACGCGTTTCATCCGCCCGTGTGGGCGCTGGTATTGTTGGTGGTCGGCGTGCTCGGCTTCATGCGCGGGATGCTCTTCGCCAGCGAAATCAACGTGATGCTCGATGCCACCCAGAAAGCGCCGCGCAACGCGTTTGCCTATGGCCAATTCGCCAATTCGCTCTTCCCCGAATGGACCAAGGCCGCGACCGAGCACAAACCCGACGAGATGCGCACGCTGGCCCTGACCATCGCCTCCGCCACGGATAAGGCGCGCCACTGCTGGAACTTCAACGAGTTCTACGTCACTCCCGGCCCGCTCCTGGTAACCACCGGTCAAGCGCTCCGCGCCAGCGGCCTGGCCGCCGAGTCCATCCCCTTCTTCGAAGCCGCCCTCGACCCGCGCTTCGCCCGCTTCAAAGCCGCAGTGGAAGAAGCCAGGAAACAACTCGCCACACTGAAAGCGAACGATGAGCGATGAGCGATGAGCGATGAGTGATGAGTGATGAGTGATGAGTGATGAGTGATGAATCCGCGTGCGGCTGTGTGTCAAGGAGCAAGCGGCCGTTAGCTTGCTCCTTGCTTGGCGCTCGGGACTCACGCGCAAGCAGTTTAGGAACTTGTTATCGAGGAGGGTATTCTAGCGGAATTGAGTTGCGCTGAGCAGGGAGCAAGCAAACAGCCGCTTGCTCCCCGACACATAAACACACGTCGTTCGTCCTGCGCGCGATGTAGTTCCAAATGGAAAATGGGAAATGGAAAATGACCGATGGAAAATGGCAGTTCCTCCCGTTCTAATATCCCCATGGACCTGAATCTCACCGACGAACAGCAAGCCGCCCGCGATACCGCGCGCGACTTTGCCGAGAAGAAACTCCTCCCGCTGGCCGCGCACCTCGATGCGCATGAGGAATTCCCGACGGCGGCGATCGCCGGTCTCGCGGAGCTCGGTCTGCTGGGCATGCTCATTCCCGATACCTATGGCGGCGCGGGGCTCGACGCCGTTGCGTACGCACTGGCGATCATGGAAATCGCGCGTGCCGATGCCTCCACGGCCGTGATTCTTTCCGTCAACAATCTCGTCGCCGAAACCATTTCGCAGTGGGGCAACGACACGCAGAAGGAAAAGTACCTCCGTCGCCTGAACCTGCCCGAAGGACTCGGCGCCTTCGCGCTCACCGAACCGCACGCCGGCTCCGACGTCCAGGCCATCCGCACGCGCGCCGAGAAAAAAGGCGAGACGTACGTGCTCAACGGCGAGAAAACGTGGATCTCCAACGCCACGGCGACCGGCACATACTTGGTCGTCGCGGTCACCGATCCATCTCCGGACAAGCGCAAAGGCATCAGCGCGTTCATTGTCGAAGGCAACACGCCGGGCTTAAGCGTCGGAAAATCCGAACCGAAAATGGGCCAGCGCGCGAGCCACTCCTGCGCAGTCGCCTTCGAAAATTGCGTGATTCCCGCCGCCAATCTACTCGGCGCGGAAGGCTCGGGCATCAAGATCGCCCTGAGCGCCCTGGATTCTGGTCGCATCGGCATCGCCAGTTTGAGCACCGGTTTGATCGCGGCGTGTCTCGACGAAATGAAGAAGTACGCCAAGGATCGTATCGCCTTCGGCAAGCCGATCGCCGATCTGCAGGCGATCCAATGGATGCTCGCCGACACGGTCGTCGATCACGAAGCGGCGCGAACGCTCTCGCTCTCGGCGGCATGGACTAAAAAATCCGGTCAGCCGTTTACCGACAAGGCCGCCGTCGCGAAGTTGTTCTCCAGCGAAGCGGCCAATCGCTCGGCGTATCGGGCCGTCCAAGTTCACGGCGGCTACGGTTACAGCCGCGAATACCGCGTCGAACGCCTCTATCGCGATGCACGTGTGCTGACGCTTTATGAGGGCACTAGCGAAATCCAGCGCTTGGTGATTGCGCGCAACTTGCTCAAAAGCTGACGAACAGTTCAGAACCTTCAAAATACTGCTATCATTATTTCAATAATGCTGGCGAAAGCATGGTTTCTTGACGCCGTTTCAGCGACCACTCGCCATCAAAAAACCATAGGTGCCGGCCATTAGTGAGACGCCTCTTCTTCTCGCGCCCATTTTAGAAAAGAAACATAAGAAACTTCGACCGCCTCCGTCCCATCTGGTGTATCAAAACATAGGGCGCATTGTGTCCTTCTGCACCTATGTAAATTGTGTCGCAGACCGCGGCTGAGAAACGTCAGAACGTCCAAAATCGACGTGAGGGGAGTCCTTTCGCATGGTCATGTTCAACAAGATTCTGCAGAAGTCCGTTGCCGCTGGAATGCTGGGAGCGGCGCTGACTTTCGGCGCGCCCGCCTTCGCGCAGTCTGAAGACCCGACCCCCAAGCCCGACGCCGCAATGCATGAAATCAAGCCACTGGAAAGCCAGCAGACCCATGTCGGCCAGAACATCAAGAAGTCCGCCGACGACATCACCGAATTGCTTGAAGATCTGACTCAGAACGCCGGCGTCGAATTGCAGGCCAAGGATGGCCTCTCCGATGCCACCAACAAGCTCGACGACATTTCCTCCAAGCGCGTGCAGGTTGTCACCGATGCCCTGCGCCGCGCGCGTTCCGACGACAAGGAATTGAAGGGCGGCCTGCGCGACGGCATGTCCGGCTCCGATGCGATCATCAAGGACCTGTTGACGGTGACGTCGGCGCTCAAGCGCAACGTCCAGTCCTCGATGACCGAACGGGTACTCGGCGACGCGATCAAGAAGCAGAAGGAAGCGATCGACAAGGCCAAGGACACGCGCCTGCAGCACGAAAAGCTGGAAGGCAAGCCGCGCGAGAAGCTGACCGAGGAAGAACGCAAGGCGCTCCAGGAAGCCGCTGACAAGCAGAAGGAAGCGTCCGACGAATTGAAGAAGGCGATCAAGGATCTGCAGGAGCAGGCCAAGAACGCCGAAGCGACCGACAAGAACGCCGCCGAACAGATTCAGAAGGCGCTGCAGCAGCTCGAAAAGGCCGAAGTCCAGAAGAAGGCCGATGAAGCCAAGGATGACGTGACGGAAAACAAGCTCCGCTCCGCCGAACAAAAAGAAGAAGACGTGATGCAGGCGATGAAGGAGGCCGACAAGCAGCTGGCCGACCGCAGCGACCGCGCCGCCGAACTGGAAAAGAACATCAAGGATCTGAAAGAGACCAAGGACAAGCAGGAGAAGGCGCTGGCCGAAACCCAGAAGCTCGACGACAAGAACGACAAGGCCGTTGCTGACGCGATGAAGGATCAGGGCGACGTCACCAAGGCCCTCGACCAGATGAAGAAGGACGCGCCGGAACTGGCGCAAGCCGAAGAAAAGTCCAAGGCCGCGCAGGACAAGCTCGGCGACGACAAATCCAAGGACGCGCAGAAGGATCAGCAGGCGGTCCTCGACAAACTCAACGACGAGATCAAGAAGAAAGAGAACGAACTCGCCCAGGTCGAAAACCAGCAGGAGAAGGGGCAGGAGAAGGCCGCTGAACTGGAAAAGATTCAGAACATGATCCAGAAGCAGCAGGACGTGAAGGCCGACACCGACAAGACCAAGCCCGAAGAAGCCCAGAGCCTGGCCAAGCCGGAAAAAGCGCTCGCCGACGACGCCAAGCAGCTGGCCGATCAGATGAAGCAGCAGCCTGAAGACCCGGCCGCCACCGACAAGCAGAAACAGCAGGACAAGGACGAAAAGCAGGCCGTCGACAATGCCCAGCAGGCGATGGACAAGGCCGCGCAGGACCTGGCCAACCAGAAGCCCGACGAAGCCAAGCAGGAACAGAAGCAGGCGCTGCAAGAACTGCGCAAGGCCGAATCGCAGGCCTTGGACAAGCTCAATCAGGCTGATCCGCAGTCGGCTCAGCAGGCCATGCAGCAGATGCTCGACAAGCTCCAGCAGCAGGAACAGCAGACGGCCGACCAGACCAAGCAGGAAAGCCCGGAGCAGATGAAGCAGGACGCCGACAAGCAGCAGCAGCTGGCCGACCAGGCCAAGGCCGAATCGCAGATGCAGGCGATGGCCCCGGAAACGCGCCAGGCGCTCGATCAGGCCAGCCAGAAAATGCAGGAAGCCTCGCAGGCCATGCAGCAGGGCGACAAACCCAAGGCCGAACAGGCCCAGCAGCAGGCGATGGAAAAGCTGCAGGAAGCGCAGCAGAAGCAGCAGCAGGCCGCCGATCCGCAGGCCGCGCAGAACCAGGCCATGGAAAACATGGAGAAGCTGGCCGCGCAGGAAGGCGCGATGGAACAGAAGACCGAACAGGATACCCAGCAGCAGATGCAACAGGACGCGTCCCAGCAGCAGCAGCTCGCTGATCAGGCACAACAGCAGTCGGAAAACCAGCAGATGTCCCCTCAGGCGCAGCAGGCCATGCAGCAGGCCGCTCAGCAGATGAAGCAGGCCGCCCAGCAGATGCAGGCGGGCGACAAGCAGAAAGCCGAGGCCTCGCAGAAGCAGGCCATGGAATCCCTGCAGCAGGCCATGCAGCAGCAGGCGCAGCAGACGGATCCTTCGCAGATGATGCAGGACATGCAGGCGCAGGAAGCTCAGATGCAGCAGCAGACGGCCCGCGACGACGCGCAGCAGATGCAGCAGGATGCCGCGCAGCAGCAGGCGATGGCCGACATGGCCAAGGCCGAAGCGCAGAACCAGCAGATGTCCAAGGAAGCGCAGCAGCAGATGCAGCAGGCCGCCCAGGCCATGCAGCAGGCCGCGCAGGCCATGCAGCAGGGCCAGAAACAGCAGGCGCAGCAGGCGCAGGCGCAGGCCATGGCTGCGATGCAGCAGGCGCAACAATCCCAGCAGCAGGCGCAGGAATCCAAACAGGAATCGAAGGCCTCGAAGGCCGCCAAGGAATCCAAGGGCCAGAAGAAGGGCGAAGGTCCGATGGGCAAGTTCGCCTACGACCAGAACAAGGTCGCCGGCAACGACGCCTGGAATGTCGCGCTGCCTCCCAAGGACCGCGCCGACGTCGAACAGGCGATCAAGAACAAGATGCCCGCGAAGTACGCCAAGCAGATCAAGCTCTACTACGAAAATCTGGCCGGCGCGAAGGCCGAGAACTGAACATCACCGCGCCGCTCACAGGAGCGGCGCGCTGCAGACCTGAAAAAAGCGCGGGCGTACCCGCCCGCTGGTTGGCCATGCCCAGGAACCGCTCACGATGCTACGCAAACTCGCAGTCTCACTGTTGTGTGCCACCCTTGTTGTAGTTCTTTCCTTCCGCGCTCAAGCCGCCAACTACGGTGAAGTGGAACTCTCGCGCGAAGGCAAAGCCGCAATCGAACAGGGCATGCAGTACCTCGCCAACAACCAGCGCGCCGACGGCTCCTTCGGCGGCGAAATGGGCAACACGACCGGCATTGTCGCCGCCGGCTGCATGGCGTGGATGGTCGCCGGCAATCTGCCCGGCGAAGGACAGTACGGTAAAAACGTTTCCAAGGCCGTCGAATACATCATCAGCTGCCAGCAGGCGTCCGGCTTCCTGTTCAAAGGCAGAGACGGTTCAATGTACCACCACGGCCTGGCCACGATCTGTCTTTCCGAAGCCTGGGGCCAGACCCGCGACAAACGCATCGCCACCGCTCTGAAGAAAGCCGTCGATCTGATCATCCGCAGCCAGAATAACGCCGGCGGCTGGCACTATCAGCCCGGCATGCCCTCGTACGATTTGTCCGTCGTCGTGATGCAGGTGATGGCGTTGCGCGCCGCGAAGGACGCCGGAATCGCCGTACCGAAGGAAACCATCGACCGCGCGCTGACGCTGATCGAAACGCTGCGCACGCCCAAGGACGGCGAAGGCCTCTCTGGCTTCTCGTACTCCGGCGGCGGCCGCACGTGGTCGACCACCGCGGCCGGCTGCGCCAGTCTGCTGCTCTGCGGCGATTACAAAGCCTCCGCGCTCAAAGACCCGCTCGATTACCTCGTCAAAGCCCGCGAACGCAAGGAAGACGTCGGCAGCCCCTGGTTCGCCTACGGCCACTACTACGGCATCGTGGCGATGTACCGCGCCGGTGGCCAGGGCGGCAAGTTCCTGGAATACTGGAAGAAGTGGTATCCCGACGTCTCCCGCGACATCATCAGCAAGCAGGCCAAGTCCGGCGCCAACCGCGGCCAATTTCCGCTCGGTTACGGCTGCTGGAGCACCGGTATCTGCTGCCTGATGCTGGGCGTCCCGTACCGCTACCTGCCGATCTACCAGCGCTGAAGAACGGCACTTCTGCCTTCTGCCTTCTGCCTTCTGCCTTCTGCGTTCTAGCTCTGACCGCGCTCAACACACACTCAGCCCCCTAACTCACGCCCACCTCTGACCCCTGGCCCCTGGCCCCTCGCGCGTCAGCGCGCTGCGCGCCGCTGCGCTATTGCTTCTGCAGGAAGAATCTGACATAGTCTAAGCACTATATCCCCAGAGACAGGCCTTCGACCAAGGAGACGGTATGGCGATTGAAGAATCCAAGACGGTGGCCACGCTGCTGGGTACACACCGCGACGGAGTCAACGGCGACAAGAAAAGTGGTGCCTACGTCTACGACGACGAAAAAATCTCAATCGTCTTCGACACGGGTCTCGACGTGCTGACCGTCACGCTGAAATTCAACAATGGCCGCGAAACGGTGCTAAAAACCGTCGCCGGCGGCACACCGACCCTCTTCCGCCAAGGCAAGTGGATGGCCTACGTTCAGCACCTGCTCAAGGACGTGAAAGACAATTTCTCACCCATCGACGATTCGCAATTGTTCGGCTGAACCGAAAGTCGAAAGTCGAAAGTCGAACGTCGAATTCCGAAAAAAACGCGTCGCATGTAGCGGCGCGTTTTTTCGTTCCCGCGAGGGTGTCGGCGAGTCGACTCCGCCAAGAAACGTCCCGAGAACACGGAAGCTCACTCGGCCCATTCTCCCCCCTTGAAAAGGGCAGGGGCTAAGTTTGCCGGACAGATTCCCGAATCACCCCCCGAAACCGCCAGCGGCACTTCGCGCCTGCTAACAAGCCCTCTACAAAATTCCAAGAGACATACACATGCTGCTACTCGCGGTACAAGTCCAATCGTCCTTCCATAGTCCCGTTCCCGCCACGCACACCGGGCATCCATGCAGGAGGCCCCGACTCTTGTAACATTCCGTAACATTGCACCGTGCAATCGGAGCCGTTCTTCCGATTTAACCGGACAGCCCATCCCAGGTTTACGGCTCACCTCCTCGGAAATATCCGGAATCCCCGAAACCCCGACGCCTCTCGCCAGTCCAAAGCCTGAACACTGGCGTGCAGCGCTTATTGAAAGGAATCACCATCATGAAAATGGGACGCTTCCAACTCCTGCTCCTGATCCTGATCACCACGATGGCCATCGTCGTTACCGAACGGGCCAACGCTCAGGCGGTCTTGATGCCGGTCCTCAACAACGAAGTCATGCTTCCGATGCCGCCGCCACCCATCGACGACGTCCGCCACCGCCCGTTCATACCGCCGCAGACGAACCTGCCCTTCCGCATCGTCGCCTCGACCGTCCACGTCCGCATCGACGAGAACGTCGCGACGACCACAATGGAGCAGAGTTTCCAGAACTTGAGCGGCCAGAATCTGGAAGTGCGCGTGATGATCCCGCTGCCCAACGGCGCCTCCGTCAACGCCTCGTCCCTTTCCATGAATGGCACGATGATCGAAGGACAGCTCCACAACGCCACGGAAGCGCAGAGCATCTACGAATCGATCGTCGTCCGCCGCAAGGACCCGTCGCTGCTCCGCTTCGCCGGCGAGAACATGTACGAAGCGCGCATCTTCCCCGTCGCGCCCAACGAAGAGAAGAAATTTAAATTCAGCTACACGCAGGTGCTGACCCTCGACGGCGGCCTCTACGATCTCCGCCACATTCTCGCCGGCTCGGCGCTCTACCAGCACGGCGTCGAGAACTTCAACCTGGACGTGCAGATCCATTCCAAGAGCGCCATCGGTCCGGTCTACAGCCCGTCGCACAAGGTCCAGGTCGACCGCCCCGATGAGAACACGGCTTCGATCAAGCTCACGGGGACGAACATCACCTCCGACCAGGATTTCCGCCTGCTCTTCGCTCCGGCCACCAACGACGTCGCGATGAAGCTGCTGACTCATCGTGGCAGCGACGGCGAAGACGGTTACTTCATGCTCGTCGGTCGCGCTGACAGCCAGCTGGTGAACGCCAAGATCATCCCCAAGGAAATCGTCTTCGTCCTCGACATCTCCGGCTCGATGCAGGGCGAGAAAATGGACCAAGCGCGCAACGCGATCAAGTTTTGCCTCAACTCCTTGAAGGAACAGGACCGCTTTAACTTCATCTCCTTCTCGACGGACGTCTCGGTCTTCGCCAACAACCTGCTGCCCGCGACCAAGGAGAACATCAAGAAGGCCGTCACCAATGTTGATCAGCTCGAAGCTACCGGCGGCACCAACATCGACGGCGCGCTGCGCGCGGCGTTCGCCAACGACTTCACCGACGGCGGCGCGACCACGAAGATGATCGTCTTCATGACCGACGGTCTGCCCACGGTCGGTACCACCGATCCGGATTCAATCCTGCAGACGGTGCAGAACGCGAACAAGAAGAACAAGATCCGCTTCATCAACTTCGGCGTCGGCAACGACGTCAATACGCACTTCATGGACATCCTCGCCAACAGCAACGACGGCGCGACGACCTATGTCGCCCCGCGCGAAGACATCGAAGTGAAGGTCAGCGACTTCTACAACAAGATCCGCAACCCGTTCATGACCGAAGTCACCGTCGACTACGGCGATGGCGGCAAGGCCAGCAGCATCTACCCGCGCAAGCTCAACGCGCTCTACCGCGGCACCGAATTCCTGCTCGTCGGCCGCTTCAAGGGCTCCGGCCCCGGCCACATCACGCTCAGCGGCAATGTCGCCGGTGAACAGAAGCAGATCCACCTCGATGTGAACTGGCCCTCGCGCGAAGTCGACAACGCGTACCTGCCCCGCGTCTGGGCGATGCGCAAGATCGGCCACCTGATGGAAGACCTGCGCCTGCACGGCAACAACACCGAGATCGTCAGTGAGCTCGTCGCGCTGGCTCAGCGCCACGGCATCGTGACGCCCTATACCAGCCAGCTGGTGGTCGAACCCGGCCAGGGCCAGCCTGTTCCTGACCGGCGCCTGGCGCCGCGCGATCCCCGCACTGACGACACCTTCGGCGCGACGAATACACCGGCGGCTGTGGCGCCCATGAAGGCGGAAGAAGCCCTCTCCCGGAACAGTGAACAGATGAAGAAAATCGCCGACGGCGCCGGCGCCATCCGCGAGCGTGCGCAGACCATGCAGACCGGCGATGTCGCCGTAGCGCTGGCGACGGTGGAGAAGGGACTGAAGGATGCCGAAAGCTCGACGCCTTCAACCAATGGCTTCAAGATGGACTCTGATGACAAGTCCAAGCAAATGGCCGGGAAGGAAATGAACCGCTCGATGGGCGCCGCGATGCGCGCCGATGCAAAGAGAGCTGCCTCGGGCGGAGGTTCGGTCGAAGAAAGCGATGAAAAGGCCGGCGAGCAAATGGCTCAGGCGCAGGCCGCCCAAGTCAAGCAGGTCGGATCCCGCACCTTCTATAACCGCGGCGGAGTCTGGGTCGATTCGATCGCCAAGAGTGATGCGAAGATGACTGTCGTGAAGCTCTTCAGCCCCGAGTACTTCGCGCTGATCAAGGGCGATGCGAGTCTCGCCTCGGTCCTTGCCCTCGGCGGCAAGATCGTCGTCTGTAGCAAAGACGTGACGTATCAGATCGAGGAGTGATATCTAGACGATAAGACCCCAGGACAAATTTGTGCCAGGGTTAAAAACCACCAATGCAACGCCGAACGGACACGATGACTGTCCGTTCGGCCGTTTCGTCCCGCAGATGGCACACCTTCGCACCCCGCTATTGTTCCCTCAAATATCACCGCTACGTTCTCTCGCAGCAGTAACTCAAAACTAAAACTCAACACTCAAAACTGCTTTTAGAAAGGTGCCAGCCATGGCGATTAATTGTGGTGCAGGCGTCCCGCCTGCAGATTCCTTGAACACGGATCGCGTGGAAAGGCTTCATGCAAGGTATTTGCAGGCGGGACGCCTGCACCACAATTCCGTTTTCTGCACAGCGCTTCTGCTGAGCTGCCTCGCCGCGGGTGCGGTTGACGACCCAATCGTCCTCAAGCCGACGCAGGACGTTACGATCTACTCCGCCAACGCGGCGGCTCAATGGCCGGGCGAAGGCGCGCGGGGCACGATGGACCTGCAGGCAAAGTCCGGCGACGCGCATCGCATTCTCATCTACTTCGAACTGAAGAAAGAAGCGAAGACGCCCTGCACCACCGCGATGCTCCATCTGGAAGCCGACGAGATCTGGCCGAACAAGGTCAAACCCGCGCTGCGCATCCAGCGGTTGCTGCGTCCGTTTTCGGAGAGCTCAGCGTCGTGGGGTCTGGCGGCGGAGGGCGAACCGTGGAGCAATCTCGGCGGCGACTTCGAACCGGTGGTGAGCTGCGCGCGGCGGCTGGGGCGTGAGCAGGGAAAAAGCCAGCACCTCGACATCGACGTCACGCCGCTGGTCCAAGGCTGGCAGAACAAACAGTATCCCAACTACGGCATGCTGCTGACGCTCGAAGACGGCAGCGAAGCCTACGCGCGGTTCTTCAGCAAGGAGTCGGAGAACGCACCAACGCTCAACCTGTACTACGCCGCCACCGCGCCGAAGAATCCCGACAGCATCAAGGTCGAGCAACTTCAGCCGCTGGGCAAGAAGCCGGAATTCAACGTCGAAATCACGACGACCAATTTCGACGCGGCGTTGAACAAGGAACTGAAAGTCCCGTTCAAAGCGAAGAGCGGGCTCGGGCCGTACCTCTGGAAGTTCACCGACCTTCCCGCCGGCTTGATCGGAACGGCCGACGGCAACCTCTGCGGCACGCCCACTAAAGCCGGGGCGTTCGCGCTGACCGTCGAAGCCACCGATGTCGAACACCGCTCGGCGCGGAAGAAAGTGACGGTGACGGTCGGCGACGGCGCGCCGAAGGTCGACGCCAATCCGATCCCCGTCGCCGCCAAGCCCGCGCCGAAAAAACGTCCTCAGGACGACGAGTAACGTCGTTCAGCTCACCGGGCAGGCGGCGCGTTCGACGAGCGACTTAAAGAGGGGGAGTTCCGTTTTGTAGCGCTGCAGATCCTCGCCATCGTAGTGATTGTCTTCGCGGTGCGGGGTGGAGTTGCTCCAGGCCTGATAGTGTCCGCCGAAGAGATGGCGCAGCCCGTTCGTCCGGGCCGGTCGCGCGGCGTGCCAGACGCTCTGTTCGAAGATCACCATCGAACCCGGCGGGGCATACAGGACCGTCTGTCCCGGCCAGTCGCCGGTGCGCGCGGCGTGGGGCGGAGCGAGGACGTCGTCGATGCGGCGGGGATAGAGCAGCAGCGGTCCCAAGTCGTCGTTGGAGCCGTCGACGTAGATGTTGCCCAGCACGCGTTCGATTCCCGCGGGCCGGTCGGTGCGCGCGGGATTCCAGGCGCTGGCATCGGTGATGTCGGAACGGTGGTAGTGCCAGTCGGTGAAGTGGCGCGAACTGTCGCTCATCAGCGCGCCGGAATGCGCCAGCCGTGGCGCGTCTTGAAAGACATCGGTCAGCGCGTCCACGACGTCTTGCCGCGCGTAGAAGCGGGCGAGTTCCGGGGCGTACTTCAGGACCGGGTGCATAACGAACCCGAACGTTGAGCCGGTTCCCGGCTTGCCCGAACGCTCCCAGACCTCGCGGAAAATCGCGCGCATCTCGCGGCAATCCTGCTCGCTGTAAACGCGTTCCAGCACCACGTAACCTTTTTCGAGCACACTTTGACGGGGCGTCGGCATCTTCAGTTTCACTCCGTATGAGAAAATGGGTTAAGAATTGCCTCGATCGTTCGTGCACAGTATAGTCGGCGTCATAAGGGAGAAGCTATGCAGACGCGCTCCAAAACTATGCAGAAACGCTCAAGTCAGCGGCAGGTCACCTTTGAGCCCTGGAAGCTGGACCCGGCCTTTCCTTTTCATGTCGTCGACTACACCCACAAGCGGCGCGATCGCGGACCGTTTCATGTCCATGATGTCCTCGAGATCGGCGTCTGCCATTCCGGCGACGGTGTTTTCATGGTTGAAGACAAGGTCTACCCGTTTCGCGGCGGCGACATTTACGTGATCAGCAGTCTCGAGGCTCACTTCGCGTACCCGCCGTGCGGCACGCCCAGCGACTGGACGTTCCTGTTCGTCGACCCCGTCCGGCTGCTCGGCGCGGCGGCCGATCCGGCGCTGCTGGACTTGAGCAGCTGCTGCGGGGCGCGCTTCGACAACCGCTTTCGTCCGGAAGCGTCGCCGGAACTCTGCGCGTCCGTGAAGGAACTGATCCATGAATTCCGCGCGCGACGCCCGCACTTTCGCGACGCGATTCACGCCCACGTGATCCGCGTGCTGGTGGAACTCCACCGCCGTGCGCAACTTTCGAACGCCCACATGCAGCCCGAGTTGAGTGCCGCCCCTGGAGCGCGCTCGTACGAGCGCATGCAGACGCTGGAGCCCGCGTTGAAGCTGATCGCGCGTGATTACGCCAAACCGCTGGCGCTGAGCCGGCTGGCGCGGGCGTGCTTCATGAGCAGCAGCCATTTCCGCCGCGTCTTCGCGTCGCAATTGGGTGTTAGTCCGCGGGACTACGTGCTCGGCTATCGCATCTCGATGGCGGCGTGTCTGCTCACCGGAACCAAGGCCCCGGTGACCCAGATCGCCTACGACACGGGCTTCCAGACGCTCTCGTCGTTCAATCGCCAGTTTCAGAAACGAAAGGAGTGCTCTCCGCGGGAATGGCGGAAACGAAATGTGTCAAATTGACGGGTCGGAATGCAACTGGTTTGCAGAAATGACATCCTATGCGTGACGGTTTTTCAGATTCGAAAAAAGTAAGCACAACGTAGCGCGGAACACTTTTTCGCGCGCGGCAATCGTAAACTCAAGCGCGCCAAAAATCAGCGCGGACTGCACGCCATGCAGACTCGCGTAATGAAGTAGACGGCAGCGGTTTGCAGCAAGAACTGCAGGTCGATTTTCAATGGCATTCCGTCTGCTTCTGCTTTTTTCGGACGCCAGAGAGCGGCTCTGGCGGAATTCGGATTAAGGGTGCAAGGAGAAACTATCATGGGCCTGTTGGAGAAAGCAAAGGCCTCGTTGGCCCGGCGGCCCGAGGCGAACGAAGATCCGTTCACCGCCATGCATCGCGAGATGAACAGGATGTTCGAACAGTTCAATCGCAACTTTAATCTCGCGCCGGCCAATGCCGGAAAGTACGAGAATTGGTCCCCGAAAGTAAATATCGCGGAGACCGACCAGGAGATTCAGGTCACGGCCGAACTGCCCGGCGTCGATCAGAAGGACGTTGACGTGACGCTGGACGACGGCGTGTTGACCATTCGCGGCGAGAAGAAGGAGGAGAAGGAAGCCAAGGAAAAGGACTTCCACCGTTACGAATGCAGCTACGGCAGCTTCCAACGCTCCTTCACGCTCCCGCGGGAGGTGGAGATGGAAAAGGTGGACGCGAATTTCAAGAACGGTGTCCTGACGGTGAAACTTCCCAAGACCTTCGAAGCGAAGAACAGCTCGCGGAAGATCGCCGTCAAGTCCGCGTAAAACACTGGCTGGAAACCAGTGTCGCACAGGCGCTCCGTGCGCCTGACAATCTTAAGGTCGTCCGTGGAACCCTGCC
This sequence comes from Planctomycetota bacterium, assembly GCA_038227875.1. Taxonomy (GTDB): domain Bacteria; phylum Planctomycetota; class SZUA-567; order H5-PLA8; family H5-PLA8; genus JBBRPR01. The sequence goes on along the minus strand of JBBRPR010000035.1, from coordinate 39,323 downwards.
GCCAATTGGCGGCAGGGTTCCACGCTTTTTATACCCTCCCCGCTCGCAATCGAAAAATCCTTCCGGATTCGTGATGACAGGCGCTCTGACACGGTGTATTGTTTTCACCGATTGAAGTAGATGTTGTCACCAGAGGCTAATTAATACCAAATATAACGGTGCATGGACGCTAAAAAATGGTTGTCACTGAAAACGTCCCCGAGACGCACGATAAAGGATACCAGTGGCTGGCAGAGCAGCTCCGTGCGTTCCTGGCTTCGGGCGGAATTGCCGTCGGGAACGTGCTGCCGTCGATGAAGGAACTCGGCGCGCAGCATGGCGTCTCGTCGGAGACGGCACGGCGCGCGGCGCGGCAGTTGGTCGCGGAAGGCTTGCTCTCCTCCGAACCGCGCCACGGTTTCCGGGTGATGGCGCGCGCCAACGATCCGGAGCGCGGGATGCCGATCGCGTTCCTGGTCTCGACGGTCGAGCGTGTGGATCAGTGGAATGAATTTTACACACGGCTGGTAACGGGCGTGCAGAAGGCCGTTTCTGATCGCGGCTGGTCGCTGCTCGCCGTGGGTGCTGGCAAACGTTCGAGCAAGGAGATCGTGACGCAACTGCGCGAGCGGCGCGTCTGCGGGCTGGTGATCGACAGCATGAACGCGGCGCTGCTCGATGAGGTCGCGAACATGGGCTTGCCGACGGTGATGATGGATTCGTGGGATGCGGAGATGCGCCTGGATGCGATCGTGCAGGATTCGTTCCAGGGCGGCATGGTGGCGACGCGGCATCTGATTTCACGCGGTCACAAACGCATCGGCTGGCTGGGACCGATCAGCGAGACGGTGCAGAGCCACGAGCGCTTCGGCGGAGTGGCGGCGTCGCTGAGCGCGGCGGGCTTGTTTCAACCGGAGCTGATGCTCGACACGCCGCGCGCGATGGTCGCAGCGACAGCGCGCGCGATGCTTTCGCGGCCGGACCGGCCGACGGCGGTGTTGGCACTCTGGTCCGACGCGGTCAGCGAGATCACGCGTGCGGCCAACGAGCTGGGCCTGGTGTTGGGACGCGATCTGGATGTGATCGGCTGGACTCCGGAAGAAGAGTACTCCAAGTACTGCGCGCTGTTTGGCGGCGGACCGGTGCCGCCGGCGATGGTGTGGAGCGCCACGGAGCTGACGCGGCTGGCGATCGCGCGGCTGGTGGAGCGGCGCATGAATGCGCAGTTGCCGACGGTGCTGCTGAAAGTTCCGGCGCGACTGCGGCTGTCGGACGAAGCGCCGAAAACGCGTTGAATTCAAAACGATTGAGGAGTTGACGCGATGGCTTTGGTTCCAGAACCGGGCGGTGAACAGAAAGTGGATCCGGCGCTGTTGCCGCCTGTGGTGCAGGCGGGATTGCCAAATGTGCTGCTGCTCGGCGATTCAATTTCCATCGGCTACACGCTGCCGGTGCGCGCGCAGCTGGCCGGCACGGCCAACGTGCACCGTCCGCCCTACAACTGCGCGCATACGCGCACGGGGCTGGAGAAAAATGCGGAGATGCTGGGGCAGACGCGCTGGGACGTGATCCATTTCAACTACGGCCTGCATGACATGAAGTTGATCGACGGCGTCAATCAGGTCCCGCTGCAGGAGTACACGGCGAATTTGAAGATGCTCGCGCGCGGTTACCAGGCGGCGGCGCGGCGGGTGGTCTGGTGCAGCACCACGCCGGTTCCCGAGGACAATCTCTCGCCGCCGCGAAATGCGAAAGACGCGCCGCTTTATAACCACGCGGCGGCCGGCGTGATGGACGAGCTTAAAATTCCGACCCACGACCTCTTCGCTTTTGCGCAGGCGCGTGTGGCAGAAATTCAGTGCCCGATGAACGTTCATTTTACCGAGGCCGGATCGGCCGCGCTGGCGACGTCCGTAGCGGCGGCGATTCGTACAGCGCTCGTGTCTTGAATTTTGAACCATGATTTTTTCGGGGGTGTGTGATGCATCGACTGCGAACGAAATTACTGCTGGCTTGCGTGCTCTGCGTTGCTGCGCTTCGCGGTGTGGCGCGAGGGGCGGACATTCCGGCCAACACGTGGGTGCGCATCGCCGATTGTCCCGGCGACGCGGAAGGGCGCGAAATTCCGCCGGGCCGCGCGGCGACGTGGTGCTACGAGCCAGTGAAGAAAGTCTTCCTGCGCTACGGCGGTTACACGCCGCGCTTTTCCAATGCGCTCGATCAGTTCGATCCGGCGACGGGAAAATGGAAGCGCCTCTTTGCGGAAGACGAGAACTATCCCGACGACCGCCCGGGCGGCGGCTGCAGCTGGGACATCCGCTACGACGAGAAGAGTAAACGCGTGCTGCTGGCCGGCGGTTTGGCCTGCGGGTTTACGGGCAGCACCGGCATCTGGAGCTACGACCCGGCGGGGAATAACTTCAAGCCGATCAGCAAGGAACTGCCGAAGAACCTGGGGAAAGTTTGCGTCGATCCGGTTCACGGCATCGCCGTCGCTGCGCCGTGGCCTGCGAGCACGGGCCTGGGCGCCGTGACGATGGTCTGTAATCTCACTGACGGGAAGTGGGAGACCGTGAACACACCGCAGGGCCCGCAACCGGCGTGGGGCGGACATATTCTTTCGATGACCTTCGATGCGGGACTGGGCCGGGTCATCTCGATCGACGGCGATTTCGACAAGAGTAAAAGCATGCTCGCGTATAGCTTCGATCCAGAGGCAAAGAAGTGGGAAAAACTGATGACAACCGGCGCCAGTCCCTCCGTGCGCATGCGTTCGGTGATCGCCTACGATCCGGACAACAAAGTCGTGATACTCCATGGCCTCAGCGCTGGCGACAAGGGACCCAACGCCGATCAGCTCAACGACACGTGGGTGTTCGATACGGCAAAGAAAGAATGGAAAGAAATCAAGACACCGGGGCCGACGCCGATGAAAAGCGCCGACCCTCCGACGGTGATGTGCTACCGCCAGGCACTCGCATACGACACCGACCGCAAACGCTTCCTGCTCGCCGACGCGGACTTGGGCGTCTGGGCGTTCCGTTACGATCCGGCCGCGGAGCCGGGCAAGGAATGCATCGCCAATGGATTTGTGCCGACGGTGGGCAAGGCCGCGTCGAATCCGCCCGCGGAAGGTGCCGCGGATTCGCTGAAGGAAATTCGCCAGACGCTGCCCTCGCCGCTCAATCCACACCTCACGGAAATGGGCGACAACACGCTGATTCCGCTCGGCGGCGGCGTGATGCTCGGCGCCGAAGTGCCGTGGTGTTACGATCCGGAATTGGGAGTCTTCGCGAAGTACGGCGGCTGCGGCAACGGAGTCAGTCCCTATTGGTCCGGGTATGGAAATAACCTGTCGCTCTACGATCCAGGCCACGAGCGCTGGCTGGTGCGGCGTGTGTGCGATGTGGCCGGCGCGCTGCGTCCGCGCACTGCGTGTTCACGCTCCATCTTTCATGATTCCAGCCGCAAGCTTCTCTGGTTCATGGGCGGCGCGGGTTCCGGACCGGCTTGCCCGATGCCCGGCTACACGGACGGCTCGTTTACGTACGATTCGCGAGCCGACAAATTCACGCTGGTGCCCGGCGGCGGAACCTTTCCCGGACACAACACGGGGCTGGAGGAAGATCCCGATCATCTCGTTGCTGCGGTGACCGTCGATAAGGACAAGACGCACGTCTTCGACATCAAAGCTCAAGCGTGGAATGTCAAAGACACGCCGGGCGCGCCGGGAGGCCCGGAGTACCGGCACATGCCCTACATCACGACCAAGAAGTTTTTCCTGGCACTGTCGAGCGTGACCGATAAGGAGGACACGCCCAACCGCACGATGTCCTTCGACCCGGCGACGAACACGTGGACGGATTTGAAAGCGCAGGGACAGCCTCCGACGCGAAATCACAAATACGGGCTGGTCTACGACTCGAAGAACGACGTGGCGATTCTACTGGGCGGCGGCACGCACTGGAACGGCGGCAACCCCAACGACATGTGGGCGTACATCGTCAAAGAAAACCGCTGGGAGAAAATCACGCCGAAGCTGCCCGCGGATTTCAAGATGCCGCCGCTGACCGACAACATGCCGTCGGGCTACGACGTGCGGCACAACGCGATTATCTTCCTCGAAAACAATGTGCCATACGCGTACCGCTACAAGAAATGATACTTCCCAAGGAAATGGGACGCCAAAGGAACAGATGGGATCGGGGATCGGGCATCTGCTTTTTGGAAGGCGCGTCCGTGAAGCTCAATCGAAGCGAAAATGCGATGCAGGTAACGGGCGCCCCCGAACTGACCGATGCCCGATCCCCGATCCCCGATCCCACCTGTTTGGAATGCAAAGCTGATACAGACCTCTGGAGACGAGCATGACCGCACTGCTGGATGAATTTCGGAACCCGCCGCGCGAGTTTTCGGTGCTGCCGTTCTGGTTCTGGAACGACACGCTCGATGCCGCCGAGATCCGACGGCAGATCGCCGACTTCGAAGCGCACGGCGTCTACGGGTTCGTGATCCATCCGCGCGTGGGATTGCCGCGCGACACGGGGTGGATGTCGGAGAAGTTGCTGGGCTTCGTCCACGTGGCCGTCGATGAGGCGAAGGCGCGCGGGCTTTACGTCATTCTCTACGACGAGGGCATGTATCCGTCGGGGTCGTCGAGCGGCCAGGTTGTGGCGGCCAATCCGGCCCACGCCTGCCGCGGACTGGCGTGCGTGGAAGTCAACGGCGAAGCGCCGGTGCTGAAACCCGGCTGGACGTTGTTGGCTACGGTGCCGCGCCGGAATGGCCAGCGTGTGGCGATCATCGACCGGCCGATCAATTCGGGGATCCGCGGCATTCATTTGATCGGAGAAGGACCGGACGAAGACGAGCCGCCGGCCAGCGATCTGCTGAATCCGGAGGCGGTACGGTCGTTCATCCGTCTGGTTTACGATAAGTTCGCGGCGGAATTCGGCGCGGAATTTGGCACGACGATCATTGGCATCTTCACCGACGAACCCAGTCTGGTCGGCCGCTGCAATGAGAAGCGGATCCAGCCCGGCACGACGGGGATTCTGGAGCACGTCAACAAGTTTCTCGGCTACGACTTCACGCCGCATCTTCCCGCGTTGTGGTTTGACGACGAGCCGGACGCGAAACGCTTCCGTGAAGACTACCACCGCGCGCTGGGTTTCCGGCTGGAGCAGACGTACTACCGGCAGCTCTCAGTGTGGTGCACGAAGCACAACGTTTTTCTAACGGGGCATCCGGGCGAGTCGGATGATATCGGGCTGGAGCGGTACTTTCACATTCCGGGACAGGACCTGGTCTGGCGACGCGTGTTGGCTCACGAAGCCAGCGCCATTGAAGGCAAGGAATCCACGCAGGGGAAGTGCGGCTCGTCGGCAATGCTGCATCTGGCTCGGCGCAGAAATTCCAACGAATGCTTCGGCGCGTATGGCCACGAACTGACGTGGGACGAAATGAAAGCGCTGACCGATTGGTGCTTCGTGCGCGGCGTTAATCTGCTCGTGCCTCATGCGTTTTACTATTCCATCCGCGGCTGTCGGAAAGACGAACGCCCGCCGGACGTGGGGCCCAACAGCGCGTGGTGGGGCGAGTACAAAGCGTACGCGGATTTCTGCCGGCGGCTTTCGTGGCTGAACACCGACTGCGAACACGTCTGCGGCATCTCGATCCTGGGTGAATCCGATGCGCTGCCGTGGCGCGCCGCCGCTGCGTGTTTTGCGCAGCAGCGTGACTTTAACTATCTGGAAGCGCGGCACCTTTGGGAGGACGCGCGGACGGATGCCTCCGGCATTCGCATCGCCGGGCAGCATTATTCGGCGCTGATTGTCGATGGCTTCGAACGCGTCCCGGCGCAGGCCTTGCCGGCGCTGGAAATTCTGGCCAACGCGGGGCGGCTGATTGTGTACGGAACCAAAGCCGCGAATCTTCCTCCGCGAACAGTGGACACGGCCACGCCGGACGCGCTGCTCTCGGCGCTGGGTGTGCTGATGCGCGCGGATGTGACGGTGACGCCCGCGCAGCCCAAGCTGCGCTGCCGCCACGTGCGGAAGTCGGGCGAAGACTTCTACATCTTCTGTCATGAAGCGACGACGGCGCTGGAGTTTTCGGTCGAGGTCGCCGCGCGGGGAAAGCAGACGTGGCTGGACCCCCTGACGACGCGTGAAATTCCGATGGACGGGCCGCTGCGGCTGGCGCCGTGTGCGACGATGATTTTGCGGGTGGTGCGGGAATGAATCTGAAGGAGCGCGAGGCAATGGGACTCACACGAATCAGAATGGTATTGGCGCTATCGGTGCTGGTGCTCTGCGTCAGTGTGCGTGGAGCGGAGCCGCCGTACGCGGTGCCGACGCCGGGGAACGTTACGGCGATTGGCGAGAACAAGCTGACGGACATCGCGGCGGTTTTCAATCTGAAGCCGGAGAGCATGGGCATTGCGTTTTTCGGTGCGTTTGGCGGCGGAACGTTCGTGCGCGATTATTCGACGCGCGGCGCTTATGTGATCACCTGCACGGGCGGGCACGCGGCGCCGGTGCAGGTCATGGGCGCGGCGATCTTCGATTTTGATGACGCGAAGTGGAAGGGCTTCGAAAACGCCAATGGCGTCCCCACAGTCAGTGGCGGCACGGCTTACTGTGCGCAGCATTCCACTGGCGATGCGTGGCAGGAATGGAAGGACTCGGAGGTGCCGCTGCCGGGGCATCCGTACCTGAACGAATCGGAGCTGCCCAAAGCGCTGGGCGGCGGGCCGAAGGGTTCGGTGCTGATTTTGGGACGCGGAGCGGTCACGGGAGACGGCGGCGGCGGACGCGGACCGCACGTGCTGAACCTCGATACGAAAAAGTGGTCGCGGCTGACGTCCGCGGACCATCCCCGTCTGTGTGGGATTTATACAGCGGTGATCTTCGATGAAAAATTGGGCCGGTATTACGGCATCGGCGGAATCGAGAAGCGCAAGGATCTGCCGTACTACGATGCGGCGGATTGGTCGAAGCTGAACGCCACGACGCCGCAGTATGGCTGGCCCGCGTTTGGCGGCGGCGGGCAGGCGTTTCTGGATCCGGTGCGGCGCCTGATCATTGACGTCGCTGGAAACGAGCTTCACGCCTTTCAGCTCGACAAGCCCGGTGAAGGTTGGAAGGTTCTGCCATTTAAGGACAAGCTGCCTGAATCGGGCGCGGAGCCCAACCGCTTCGTGTTTTATCCGCCGGATGGTTGCTTCTACTTTCGGCCCGTGAAAAACGGCGGCGCGACGCTGATCCGGCTGAAACCGCCGGCCGCCAATCCGCTCACGGAACCGTGGACCACCGAGACGGTGAAATTGAATCAGGAGATGCCCGACTGCGACGCGGCCGGAATCACGGGTGCATGGTATTCCTTCCTGTGCTATGTGCCGAAGCTGGAATGCCTGGCGTGGATCGCCGGCGCGGACAAGAAGGTTTACATCTGCAAGCCGCCGAAGTGAGCGGCCGAGAACAGTGGAGTGGAGAGCAGGTGGAACAGGTGGACGGAGGGCGGGTGTAGAAAGTAGCTCAGGAAGATATTGTCTTAATGAAATTTATGTCCGAGTTCGCGGGTGGGAATCCACCTCAAGGTGCCTATTTGAGGAGGGATATCTTATCAACTTCCATCGAAGCAGTGTCCGCGGCCGTGGGCTCACGCTGATTGAGCTGTTGATCGTGATTGCAATCATCCTGGTTCTTATGGGAATCCTGGTTCCGGTCGTGATGTTGGTCAAGCGGCATGCGCAGGAAGTGTCGAGCAAAGCCATGCTGGACGGCATGTCGATCGCGTTGAATCAGTATAAATTCAGAAGCGGCACTTATCCCATCAAGCCCGGCGGGCACGGATTCGATGGGGTGACGGCGGCCGATTTTTATCAGACGCCCTGCGCGCCGATGGGGCAGCCGGCGAATGGAACTGAAGACAACAGCGAATTTGTGCAAGTGCTGGAGTCGACGTGCGAATTCCACTGCAAGCAGAGCAATTTGAAAAATGGCCGGCTGGTCGATGATTTCGGCACTCCGGTGATCGTGCGATTTCTAGCCGTGAGCGCCGGCGACTACGCGGACGTGAAAATGATCACCTGGTCCTACGGTTACGACCGCAAAAACGGCATCGATGCGTCGCCGACGTACTCGTTCACGGGAGCACCGACTTTCGACCAGGTGGAAAACAACAAGATCGAAGCGTCGATCAAAGCGATGCCAGATGACCTGGTTCAGCGCTAGAACGCCGCAGATTAATTGAGCACCAGACGGCGCGGATCGTTTTGATGGGTTTCGCCGGCAGCGAGCTTCTGCTGCGCCGGAAGAATCACACTGAAGATCGTCTGACCGTTGATGGATTGCATGACAATCCGGCCGCCGTGCGATTCAATAATGCGACGGCAGACGCAGAGTCCCAGACCCGTTCCCGCTTCGCCCTTGGTCGAAAAAAACGGTTCGAAGAGCCGCCCTTTGGAAGCGTCGTCGATGCCGGATCCATTGTCGGAAATGGAGAGCTTGAAGACCTGTCCATCGCGTTCGGATTTTACGGAGACGAGCGCGGGAGTTCTTCCCGACGTCGCTTCCGCGGCGTTCATCAGAAGATTATGCAGGACATGACGCAGCCACGCGCCGTCGGCGATGACTTCGCGGGCCTCGTTGGAGAACTGCGTGGCAAACGCGATCTCCCGGGGGCTCACGGTCGCCAGGACTTCCTGCCAAACGGCCGCGACCATGGACTCCAGATCGACCGGACCGCAGCGCAGCACCAGTGGCCGACCGAGTGTTTTCAAGTTGAGCAGCATCCGCTCGAGGGACTGCACCTGCCCGGGGATGACGGAGTTGGCGCGTTCCAGTTCGTGCTTAACAGCCGCGGAATCGTTGACGTCCACGCGCGCCAGGCGGTCCATCTGCCGGCGGATGGGGTGGAGCAGATTTTTGATTTCATGATTGATGCCGGCCGTCGCTTCGCCGATGCGCGCCAGACTTTCGCGGCGCAAGGCTTCGGCTTCCAACTCCTTGTAATTGGTGACGTCGTGAATCACGACCAGGAACAGGGCGTCGGCATCGCGCTGACCCATGCGGCGGAAGCTGAGCAGCAGGTTGCGCGGACGACTGCCGGCGGTGCGCACTTCGATATCGTCGGAGGATTTTCCATCTTGAAGCAGGACGCGAATTTCACGGACGAGTTCCGGATGGGACTTCTCGAGTTCATTCAAATTCGCCGGAAATGAGGCGTCCAGCGCGCAAATGGAGCACGCCGCCTGGTTGGACTGTTCGATCGCGCCAGTGGACGAAACCACGAGCACGCCGGTGGTCAGGCTCTGGAGCATGGTGCGGGTGAAGTCCTGGAGATTTTCCATCTGGGCGAAGGAGCGGGCGTTTTGAAGCGCGGTAGCGGACTGTGCGGCGATCGTCTCCGCCATTCGAATATCGTCGTCGGAATACGGATCGTCGGCGCGTTTGGGCTCAAGAATCAGGTAGCCGAGTTGGCGCTGGCGATGGGTGATCGGAACAACCAGCGCATCGTCACCTTCCGTGAGCTGAAGTGATTGGCCAACCGTTTTCGGCGCAGAGAAGTGAATTCGATAGGCGCCCTGGGGAGTAAATTTATCGTGTGTGAATCGTTCAGGGAACTGCGGACCTTCGGGCCAATTGGAGGAAAAATATTTGCCGTCGCTATACGAACAGAATTGAACGCAGGTGTCGTTGCCTGTGTCCATAAAAACACGAATGCCGCGGGGATCGAGACTCTGCGCAATCAGTGTGCAGAGGGAATGGGTGAGTGAGTTTAAATCAATGGATTCGGCCGACTCACGGGCAAATTGTTCGATCATTTTCTGCCGGTCGAAAGCTTGTCTGAATAGCAGTCGGTCGAACAGACGTTGTAGATAACTTAAAAGCGGGGCGTAGATCATCCCGACCATAAATACAAAGATGACGCTGGAAATCAGGCTCGCATGAAAGGCCGCGGTCCAGGTGGACAAGATCAGCAGCAAACCTCCATAAAGAATTCCTATAAAAAGTGACAGTGCGGCGTATGCCAAACCGCGGCGAATCAGAATGGTGATGTCGAAGACCTGGTGTTTAAGCACCGCATAAGAGAGGATCAGCGCGTGCAGCAGAAAAATAACTCCGCCGGCTGGATAAATATTAATACCCAGGCTGATCAGGAAATGTCCCCAGCACGAGAGCCACAACGGCGCACCACCCAGCAAAAAGTAAAAGAGCTGAAGTCTCCGCTGCCGATCCGTGGCAGTAAAGACGCTGAATAGCGGAATGGCAATGCCCAACGTTACGAAGATCGTGGTGAGATAGAAAAATGCTTTGTAGGCGGAGTTCATCACCGGCACCCAGGTGAAGCCGGCCCAGACATTGTCTCCCATAAGCGAACCGTGAAGAAGCAGCGCATAGAACACGGTATTTGCGGCCCAACCGCAATATTCAATCACGCGCAAAATCCCGGATCGCGCCTGCGCGAATCGCAGAGTGAAATGATAGAGTGCGACGGCCATGTAGACGCTGCCCAGGCCAACAATTTTCACCAACGGATTGATCTGCGACTTTATTGCTTCGGGCGGCCTGCCTGGGATCAAGACGTGGAGGATCCAGACGTTTATCAGATACAAAATCAAGGCGCTGAGGTAGAGCGCAAACGAACGATGAAGCGGCGACTTTTTGAAATTCCTCAACGTTGCCAGCAATAAAATCACGGATACATAAATATCCACAAGCCACGGCGCGGAATGTGGGTTGGTCAGCCATGACACTACAACTGTCGCGGCAGCGCCGGAAAGACAGAGGATGATGTTCAGGTGGCGAAAGAGTGGATGAAGAACGCGATAGGGCATTTGAGAAGCATAGTTCAAGGCTCACACGCGAAAAGTCCAAAGTGTGGACGATCGGAGCGATAACACCAGACGACAAGTATGACGTTAGAGACTCGAGTATTTCCGGCAGGCGTAATTTATCATGGCAGCTTCAGTCATCCGATCTTCGGCGTCCTTGTCATCCGGATGAAGTTTCAAATGGGCGTCGTAGTAATCGATGCAGAGGTTCAAATCGGTTTCGATCTGAATGAGCGCGATGGTCGCTGAGCGCGAGGTGATGTCCGGTTTTACCTTTCTGTGGTCTGTCATGCTCCGCTCAAAAAGCGCTGAGGCCAGTTCGAGCGGTGAGGCCAGTGTCTCGGCTTTCTTCAGCGCGGCATCCGCCAGCTCGGTGTTTTCGGCAGTCAGGAACAGTTGCCTGAGTGTCAATAATTCGGGGAGGGAATTCGCCGCGTAAAGCCGGCATTGAAGATGGAACCGCTGGAGTCTTGAATTGACTTCAGCATCTGCGGAGGCGGGGAGTTTATCGACGATCAGGGCCGCTTTCGGGCCCAATGCAGCCAGTTCCTTTTGCGCCTGTTCACGGCACTCGAACTCGTCGTTCCCCAATTTCTCGATGAGCTGCAAAACATTTGATCTTAATTCAGCATCGGGCGGCTCGGGCGGAGTTTCTTCCGCGAACGCCAGGGCGCTGACCGACAGAAGTGTGATGAAAAGCGCCATTCGCATTGTAATGGTGTGACGAATGACGCGTGCGACAGCTTAGGGCTCATTTTGCTTTAAAAGTCGACTATTTGCCTGCCCCCGGCACGGGGAGCTTTTCGTCGACGTTATAGTTCAGTTTGACGCTGACCAGTCGCCCGTTGCCATAGTCGGCGATGAACAACCGGCGGTCGGAATAGGTGCCGGTGTAGAGCGGGTGAAAGAGACCGACTTCGTCGCCGCCGAGCGGCTGAAGGCTCTGGGGACCGGCGCTGTCGACATTGGCGTAGCGGCCGATGCGCAGGATCAGATTGCCGCTGGAATCGAGCACCGCGATGCCGAACTGCTGCGGCTCCGGCACGAAGGATCGCGCATAGAGATCCAGGCTGAAGCGCGAGAACCAGCACGCGCATCCGCCGCCGGCCTGGCTGGCGTTGAAGCCCGCGAAACCGACTCCGCCGTAGAACCATTCCGCGTTGTCAATCCATACGCCGGTGCCGTCCTGTTTGCGGGTGGGCGTACTTGCGGCATCCAATGGAATCGCGGCGTTGCTGGCGGAGATCACGGTGCTCTTCTTGGGCAGCACCTTGGTCATCGTTTCGGACATGGAATTGATGTAGGGCTTCCCGTCCAGCATGCGGGTGGGTTTGTGCATGAAGTACAAGGCGTCGTTGCGGTCCATCGCGATGCCGTCAACCTGGTCGACGCCAGGCACGGCGTCCTCGTAGACGCGCTTGCCGAACTTATCCCAGACATGGATGCAGGGCGTGAGCGACGACACCGCGCGCCCGGGGAACATATGGGGAACGTACGGCTTGCCCAGATTGGACAGGGACTTCACGTCGATCGTCGTTTCGCCGGGCACGTGGCTGAGACCCGTGTAGTGGTAAGCGCACGAGGCTACGACATAACCTTTGGGCGAGACGAAGATGCCGCCCTGATGGTAGCAAACGGGGGACATCGACGGGAGCACCAGCCCCGACGTGACCGCGGTGGCATGACCGCCGATACCGCCGTCGGCACCGACATGTTCGAGTTCCTCGCCGTAGTCCCATGGGATTTCGCGCCAGGTCTTTGGGTCGTAACGCACGATCACATTGGTGTTGCGAAGGTACACGTTGCCATCGAGATCGAAGGCCGCGTCAACCGGATTGAACGGCAGCTTGACGTCCTGAATCGCACCGGTTTCCGGATCGATGTCCAGCCAGTGTGTGCTGGCTTTGCAGGTCGGCGCGCTGTCGGCTTCCGCCAGGAACAAGTGGCCCGTGACCGGATTGACGTAGCAATGCTGCACCGCGTTGCTGGGAGGCTTGGCAAAGAACGCTTCTTTCATCGTATCCTTGCCGAAGTCGCGGACCATCTCGAGCTTGCCGTCTTTTTCCTTGTAGACCTTGATGCCGCATTGATCCCAGGCGGTGCTGCGGGCACCGTTGCCGCCGGCCAGACCCAACTCGAGGTCGTTGCGGCAATCGCGTCCAAACCAGATCGTCGGCGTGTCGGTCCACGAATCGATTTCACCGGAGAAGTACAACGCATGCGGGAGGTTGAGGTACAGGCCGCCGTCGCAGCGGTACTGCATCGGCTTGCCGTCAGCGCCGGGAATGACGTAGCGGGCGATCTGCTTGGGGTCGTCGAACGCGCCGTAGCGCGTAACGGCAATTTCGCCGGGCTGCGGGGAGGAGGCGCTCCACATCCAGGATGGAATTGTCCAGCTGAAGACGTAGATCTCGCCGTTCTTGCGGTTGAGCCGCACCAGAGCGGGGTTGGGGGTCTTGAGTTCCTTCAGGTACTTGCCGTCGGGCGAGAAGATCTGGATGCGTTGATTCATGAAGTCCGAGACGTAAACGCGACCCTGCGCGTCGCAATCCACCGACGTGGCGTTGCCGAATTTTCCCGGCTCGGTTCCTTCGCCCTTGGCCCGGCTGCCTTCCACGAGACCAAACGCACCGGCGAATACTTTCGCGTCTTCCGTGCCTTCCAGCGGCATGCTCATGACGCCATGTTGCGTATCAAAGTTGGATGCAAAGCGGTAGGAGTAGCCGGCCATGTAGACCGTTTTCATGTCCGGGGAAATGGCCACGCTGCTGGGCCCGGTGTCTGCATTGATCTGGCCAAATCGCGTGTTCATTTTTTCCAGCATCACGCTGGCCTTCCCGCCGGTGAGTTCCATCCCGCCCGTGCTGCCGTCGGTGCTGAGGCGGTTGAGCTTCTTGTAGGCCAGGACGATGCGGTTTCCGCGCACGGCCATGCCCGTCGCTGCTCGCCCCGTGCGCCCACCTTCGTCGGTCCAGCAGGCGTTGTCGCCGGACGTCAGCAGCGTCTGCTGATAGATGCTCAGCTTCCACGGCAGGTGAAAGCCCTGCGGAAAATCGCGCCACTCAATCCCCTTCACATCGTTGAGCTTGCTGGCGGGAAAGGGATAGACCGTGCGCACGTACTTGCCGGCGTGATCGAACAATTTGACCGAGTCCACGCCCATGCCTTCGTAAACGAGGACGCCTTCTTCTGTGGCCTGGATTTGCGGCGCGGCCTGTGAGATGCGTTTGTAGGGCGAATTGTAGAGGTTCTTTTCGAAGACCGGCTTCAAACCCAGCGAGACGCGGACCGTGTGCGCCGCCTTGTTGATCACCAGTACGCCCTGGTCATTTTTGCCGTCCCACGTGACCGTCTGGGAGAGGCTATTTTTCTGGAACGGTTCCGGCGCGTTGGCTCCGAGCACGCCGCTGGCGAGATGGCAGGCGATCGTACCGTCTTCTCTTTCGATCGCGATCGTGGCGTCGCAGAAGTCTTTTACCGCGAACGAAATCTTGAGCGTATCGGCAGCGCGGGCCACCGTCGGGCGCTTCGTAAATTCGAAGACTTCCTTACGTTTGACTTTGAACTCGTCCAAGTCCGAGGCTGCCAGTCGGGACGCCGTGAGGATTGCCACAACCGCCAGGATGCCGCGCAGGATGGATTTTAAAGGGGCCACAGTCACCTCCGAAGCATGAAACACATGTTCGATATGTCGAACATGGATGAAATACACCGTAGTACTGCAAATAGTACAGCAATTTTTACCCGTGTTGAGAACGAAGGGTGGTCGATGCTGGCTTCCTTGTCAGGGCTGGGAAGTTAGGTGCCTTTGGCGGTGCCGGTGCTGGGCAATAGCCCAGCGGCGTAGGTCTCCGAAGAGTTGTGCGAGGGCGGCGGGCAGGTAGTGGGCGTTGAGGCCACTGGGGTTAGGGAGAACCCAGGCATGGCTGCCGCCAAAGAGATTTGGTTGGAGTCCGACGTGGGCGTCTTTGACGCCGGAGACGATGCGGTAGGGACCGATCCCGACGAAGGCGACGACGGTGGGACGCCAGCGTTTGACTTTGGCTTCGAGGCGCTGGGCGCCGGCGCGAAGTTCGTCGGCTGTGAGTTCATCGGCGCGGGCAGTGGCGCGTTCGACGATGTTCGTGATGCCGAATTTGAGGTCGAGGAGACGAGCATTCTCAAAAGGCGAGAAGAGGCGGGGGGTGAAGCCGGCTCCATAAAGGGCCGGCCAGAAGCGGTTGCCGGGTCGGCCGAAGTGACGGCCGATGGCCGCTGTGTAGAGACCGGGGTTAATGCCGGCGAAAAGCACGATCAGGTTTTTGGCGATGAGATCAGGAACGAATTTATTGTGCGCCGCCAGGAGCTGGGCCTTGGTGGGCTTCCACGGGGTGGACAAAACTGGATCCACAAATCGGCGCTTCGCGGTCAGCCGTTTCAAGCTTTCTTTTCCCGCGGAATGAACCCGGGAATGCCGGTCTCAACCACGGCATTAAACCTGACCCGTGTCGTGATTCCTTCGCTGATCTCCCGGATGGCGTCTTGAGGAAGGGTGGAGACGTCCGCGTTCTCCTTGATTCGGCTGGGAGTCTTGGAGGTGGTCAGCAGTGCGGTGCCGCGCTGAATGGCCCACGCGAGCAAGACTTGCGCGGGAGTCTTGTGGACTCGCCGGGCGATGGAGGTGACGACAGGGTCTTCCAGCACGTTGGGCTCGCTACTGTGTCCCAGTGCCGCAAAAGCCTGGAACACGATGCGATTCTTTTTGCAGTAATCCAAGAGCTCCCACTGGGGCAGATATGGGTGAGACTCGACGTGAACGACCGCGGGCTTGATTCTGGCCGCATCGAAAATCGCCTTCGTCTGTTCCAGGCTCACGTCGGATAATCCGATGGCCTTGCACCTGCCCTCGTCCACCAGGCGCTCGAGCGCCCTCCACGTATCCAGCAACGTGACGCCTTGATCATAGATCACCTTGCCGTTCGCATCGCGCGGGTCCTGCTCGTCTCCGGGCTGGAATGCAAAAGGGGTGTGGATGAGATAGAGATCAACGTAATCGAGCTGGAGTTTTTTGAGGCTGGCCTCGAAGGCCGGTTTGACGCGTTCAGGGCGATGATTGTTGTTCCAGAGCTTCGTGGCGATAAACACGTCTTCGCGCTTTATCTTACCCGCTTGGAACACGTCCTGAATGGCTTCGCCGACTTCCTTTTCATTGCGGTAACGTTCAGAAGCGTCGAGCTGGCGAAATCCCGCCTCCAGAGCCGCCTTGGTCGCGATTTTGGTTGCAACCGGATCGGGAATCAAAGTGCCAAATCCAAGCGCAGGCATGGCGCCCGAGCCCGTATTGAGGGCCATCTTCGTGTAGCGAAGGTTGTCGATTTCTGCCATCTTTCACCTCCTCGAAATAAACCTGGCGGACTCACTGCTGAACGTGCAATACGGTAGTAGTCCTAATATAAGTTCCCGAGCCTTGTCGACCACCGTAGTTCAACGCCTGTTCAAAAATTTTAAAATATGAATCACAATGTATGTAGCCGGTCCCAATTGGGACCCCAATCAGAATGAAAGCCGCCCAGTAAATGGGGTGAGAGGGAGATATTGAAAGTAAGTTGGAGAATGCAGTCCGGAGACGGCAGCGTGCGACTCAACGGCGCGTCGCTCGCCACGTGATGGCGAAGGCGCGGAACCCTATCTGGCGAATTCTGAGTTCGCACCGGCTGTGTAGACTCGTTAAGTATGCGGGAGCATCGAAGTCCTCACGCAGACTCACAGCTCCGCGCGTTTAGTTGCCTTCCGGTTTCGCACAGGCCAGGTTCTCATAGTACAGCATGATCTGGCGGGCGTACTTGGGTGGCATCTTGTTTTTGACGGCCTGCTCGACGTCGCCGCGATCTTTGGCGGGAAGAGCGACGGTCCAGTCGGCGGAGGCGATGGTCTTCACCGCGTCGTAGGCAAACTGGCCCATCGGACCTTCCTTCTTCGGCGCGTTTTTGCTCTGCTGGGCAATCTTGCTGGCGACACTCTTGATTTCGGAATTGATCGCGTCAAGCACCCGCTGCTGATCCTTCAGTGCGCTCTGAGGTTTGTCGCCACCCAGATTCTCCTGCGCCTGCTTGGAGGCATTGGCGGCATCGGTCAGCGCCGGGTTATCCGCCTTCATATCGTTGAGCGCGCGGGCGACTTCTCCTTGATCCTTCATGGCGCCGGCGATGCCTTTGTCGTCATCGGGCTTCAGGCCGCGCGTGTCGTCCATGACTTTTTCCTGCAAGCCCTTCGCGTTGTTCAGAGCGGCGGCGTGCTTCTCCAGGTCCGAGACTGGATCGGACGACTTCGCCAGATGCTTTTCGGCATTGCGCAACGCGGTCAGCACATCGTCATTCTTCTTTTCCGCTGAATGAAGCTTCTTGTCGGCCGCGTCGTCGTGCGCGCCGTCGGCGTTGCGCTGAACATCGGCCTTGTTTAGGTCCGCGAGCGTGCTGCGAATGGCATCGGCGGCGGGTTTGTCGGTGGGCGCCAGCGTCTCGGCCTGGTGCGTAAGCTCAGCGAGCGTCTTCTTCACTTCCGCGGCCGCGTCCTTCTGTTTGTCGATTGCGTCGCGCAGAGCGGCTCGTTCTTCGGGAGTCAGCGTGTCTGCCGGCTTGCTGTCCAGGTTTTCGTGCAGCAGACTCGTGTCGCGGGTTTTATCCTGAGCTTCGGCGACTTTCGTGATTGCGTTGGTCAGTGCGCGAGCGGTGAGCGTGGGTTGCAGGTCGCGTTTCATCGCGGCCGTCAGTGCCTGCAGGATCTTCAGGATGTCGTCGGAGCTCTTCAGGCTGACGCGCAGGTCGGCATTGGCATCCGCTGTTTGAGTGCGGGCGCGAATCAGCGCGCGCATGACCAGCGGCATGTGGGTCTGGATGATTTCATCGAGCTTCGCGTTGGCCCCGTTCAATTCCGAAGGGTCCATGTCCGGGAGGGAACTCTGATGCAGGTCCTCAATCAGGTCGCTGAGATCGTCAGACGATTTTCGTATCGTGTCGCCGACGTGACGTTGCTGGCGTTCGATGGGCCGGATTGCATTCTGCGGATTTTCCGGCTTCGGCGTGTCCGCGTTGTCCGACTGCGCCCATGCGGCTCCGGTCAGGGCCATGGAGAGCGCTGCGCTCGCTGCAACTTTTTTCAGCAGTGAATTAAACACAACCATGGCGGTGACCTCGTTGGCGGGACAATAGGGGACTGTACCCGGAAGAATACACCGGACCGACGTGGGCGATTTTGAGATTCTCAGCAATATTGCATGCACGTGATCATTCGCGCCGGCGCTCCCATTAGTGGGCACGCGCGGAGGCGCGAATCGGTTCAATACACTTTACGGGAAACGAATTCTGTGCCCGAGCTCTGCGCTGCGTCGAGCCACGGTCTGCAGCAATCGCCGCTCGGTTTCTGCGCATTTTCAATGCGCGATTTCTCAGCACTACTTCTTCTCGAAGCAAACCAAGTGGCCGTCGGTCGTCGCGACCAACACATGGTCTCCGACGGCGGAAACGCCGTCGATGATCGGCGCGCTGTCCAGCGGGAGCCGCTGGAGTTCCTTGCCGTCGACGGAGTTGAGGATCCAGAGTGCGGGTTTGTCGTCGCTGTCCCGGTATTGCGGGATTCCGGCGCAATAGACACGCGGGCCGGCCAGCACCATGCCCAGCATTTGTTGTGCGGCGGTGCTGTTGGTCCAAGTCGAGGCGCCAGCGCCGCGGACTTGCGCTTCGGTCAGCGCGAACTTGGGCGGTAGTGCCACGCGGGCTGTGAAGACCGTGCGGTCCTTGTCGAAGGCCACGGTCTGCCCTGCGCCGCGCGGATGTCCCGGATTGCTCTTCCGCAGCCAGGTCTGGCCGGGGTCGGCAGAGCTGAGCAAGTCCAGCAGTGAATTGCCGGCACCTTGTTCGTAACCGTTGGATTGGAGCACGAAATCAGCGTAGCCTTTCTGAAGTTTCGATTCGCTGCCGTCGATGGGATTGAGGTGGGTTCGTTCCAGGAAGAGATCCGTACCGTTGCTGACGAGCATGTCGTTGGGCATCAGGCGTGTGAAGTTTTTCTTCCAGCGCTGCTGACCGGTGGCGGGGTCCACACCAAAGACGGTAATGCCGCCGTCGGAAATCCCCGTGCGTCCGGCGGAGAAGCAGGCCGTGTCAGCCACCACCAGCACGCCGCTCTTGACCGGCCAGGACGATTCGAGCTGGTTATAGGCACACATGTATTTCTGTTCAGGCGCGGCTTGAAATTGCCAGACAGGCTTTCCGGTTGAAGCGTCGAGGCCGTAGACCCATCCGGCGTGGTCGGCGACCAGGCAGAGTCCCTTGTACAGCGTGGGCGGGAGGGGTACGCGGCCTTCGGCCACAAACGTCCAGAGTTTTTTCCCCGTGGAAAGATCCAGCGCCACGACCTGGTGTGCATCCGAATCCGCAACGTATACGCGCCCGGCAGTGCCGGTGGCTTGGGTAGGCGTGCTCTTGCCGATGGCCACGGACCAGGCCGGCTTGAGCTCGGCAGGAAGCTCGACGGGCAACGACGCCCCGCGCGCCGGATTGCCGCGATACACGGGCCAGTCGCCGGGATTGACCGCGACGGGGGCGGGTGCGGCGGAAATACTGATCAACGCCGGGGAGACTTCGCCCTTGGGAATGTTGCTGCCACCGGAAACGGCGGAGACGCCGCGCAGCACTGTCCCGCAGTTGCAGGTGTGCGGCAGGTCGTACATCAGGCCGTAGGCGAAGATTGAACCGATCTTGCAAGACGAACGGACGCCGCGTCCCGTCACGGTGCTCGTGAAGGTCCGGCGGTCGAAGTAGATCGACTCCTCCAGCCCGGTGATGAAGTGCTCCGTTGCGGTGGGGCTCCAGCACCTCCCTCCGGTGAACGTAGTCGGTTCGAGCGCCCGCGTCTCCTTGCCGGTCTTGATGTCCCACTCCGCCCACTTGGGTCCGGGGTTGCCCTTGATGTTGACGCCACTGATCAGGTAGACGGCATCGGCGTAGGGCAGGACGGTGCCGCTGTCGTGGGGGCGGGACCAGCGCAACGCTCCGGTGGCCAGATCCAGCGCGTTCAATACCGACTTGGGTTCGGTGACCGAATCGCGTTCAATATAGACCGTGTCCGCCTTGACGAAGATCGCGATGCGATAGGCGCTTTTGGGTACCAGCAGTTCGGCGGGCGCGACCTTCCAGATGGTTTTGCCATCCGCGAGGTTGACGGCTTCGACGTTCTGGCCATCGCAGACGAACACTTTTCCCGCCGTACCGGCCGACTGAGTCGCGGCTCTTCGGGTCCAGCGGACTTTGCCAGTCTCCTTGTCGACAGCGGTGCCGCCGATGATCAGGCAGTCGTCAAAGGAGGTGAGCGCCATACCCGGAGTGGCCGGGCCGTACTTCTGGACGACGTTGCCGGTCAGGGCGTCGCGGCCGACCAGTTCCTTGTTGTCGACGCAATAGACGCACTTGTCGTCGGCGCACAGGCCTTCGCCTCCGGTGATTTTCTCGCGCCAGAGTTCGCAGCCGTTGTGGGCATCCCGCGCCACGAGCAGCAACTGGCTGGCAACGGAAGAGACATAAAGATTTTCCAGATGAAAGGAGTGGCCGCCGGCATACACGGCGTTATTGAACGATCCCCAGTTCGGCCCGTTGCACCAGCGGATCTCCTTGAACGGCACGGAAAAAACCTTGTCTGGCGAGACGTGGCTTAGTTCCGGGCCTCCGTACGGGCTGGTCCATTCGCCGAAATCCGGGTTCATCAGCTTGGTGATTTTGATCCACGCGCCCGAGCGGGCGAGTTTTTCGGCCTTGGCGAGTTTAACCTTACCCGCGGCGGCGAGAAGCGCGGTGACATCCGCATCGGTGCCGCTGTTGAAGCCAATTACCGCGACGCCGTTGGGGCAGAGAACGCGGACAATGTCGTCCAGTGTCAGCCCGTTGACTTCAGGCCCGCCCCAGCCATTGACCACAACCATATTGATCAGGTCATCAAGGTACGGCAGGTGCGCGGTGCGCCACCAGACGGCCGAGAGCCGTTCCGCCGGGCCGTTCTCGACGAGAAATAGTCGAAGCTTCGCGGCAAGTTCCCGATCGCGGATCAGCGCCTGTACATTCATGCGTCCGCCTTTGGCCAGCGCTACAGTGAGCTTTCCGTCGGAATCTCCGAGCACCAGCGCGAGACCCTGGTTGCCGCGTGACGACGTGGCGGCCAGCGCCGCCAGACTTTCCGGACCGGCATCTGCAGCCGATGTGGCGCGACTCAAAAAGGATGACAAGAGCAGCAGTCCGGCCAGACTCACGACTCGGTTGCGCACGCGAAATCCCCCGTCTGCTATCCTTCTGTATTCCTATCTGCATTGCTCACTTGATGATACACCGTCACGCGTATTACTGAAGAAAAATCGCTCAGATTATCACTATAAAATCTCGAGTTGGCAACAAGGCGATATTGACAACTGCATTCCTTCTGATATCCCTCTGTCTTAATAAGTACCGAGGGTCGGAAGCGCATGAGCTTATGATGAACACATTGACATCCAGGCTATCCGGAAAACTCGCGGACACTCTGCGTCAGAAATTGCTGACTGAAGAATTTTCAGCCGGACAACTGCTGCCCGGCGAGCGCGCGCTCTCCCAACAATACAAAGTGAGTGGAAAGACCGTGCGTCGGGCGTTGAAGATTCTTGAGGCGGAGGCTCTGATTGCGCCGGAAAGCCGGCGCGGACATCGCGTGTTGGGGCGCGTCAATTCTCCGGAAAATGGCTATCCCCTGGCGCTGGTGATTGCAAAACCGGCCAGTCATGGAGCCGAATGGTTCTATCGCCGCATCATGAGCGAAATGCAGGACGCGGCCGGGCAGCGTGCGCGCTCCATGCTCTGCATTCAAAGCAATGGGCGCGCCGGTGGTGACATCGCCGCGCATCTGAAGGCCGCACGCGCCAGCGGTGTCATCGTCGAAAGCGCCGATCGCGAGTTAATTGGGACGATTGCGAACCTGGGCATTCCCATCGTGCTCGCCGATGCGTGGGCGGAAGGTGTTGCGCTGGACACGGTTGTTCAGGACGGATTTGCGGGCGCGATTCTGGCGGCGGAATACCTTGCGGAGCAGGGCTGTAAACGATTGGCGTTCATCGGCCCGGAGCTAAAGGCCACGACGCCGCAGATTGCGGAGCGTTTTGGCGGAGCCGTCACCGGCGCTGTGCGCTGCGGACTATCCTTGGATGCCGCCCGATGCGTCAGCGCACCGATGGGCGACCACGCTGCCGCTGTGAACTGTGCGCGTCAATTGCTGTCGGGAAAAGTTCGCCCCGACGGCATAATCGCGCCGTGGCAAAGCTACGGACTGGCCGTTCACACTGCGGCGCGCGAACTTGGACTGAAACCGGGCGTCGACTTCCAGTGGGTGGGTTGGTCGACAGAAGAAGATTTTGAAACGGAGTTTGCGCAAAAACTCCAACTCGATTGGATCCCGCCAACAGTCATCTGGAGCGTGGCTGAATTGGCAGAGATGTGCATCTTGCGCCTGATGCAGCGGCAGGCAGATCCCCGGTTGCCGGCTTCGTTCACGCGAATTCCAATGAAACTGCGCTTGGTCAATCGAGGCAAGTAGCAGTTCGGCTCGAATTCTTGGCGTCCCATTAATATTGTAAACTATTATATAAAAATGATTTAAAATAAATCAATTTATTTAAACAAGACAATTGATTGTTTGGGGTATGTATTTTTAAGACTTGAGGTTGAGAACGATGGCGAAGCATCTGCATATCTTTGAAAGCGTTCGCGAGCGGATTCTTGACGGTACCTATCCGCCCGGGATGCAATTACCACCAGACAGCGAATTCCATAAGAGCTGGGGCGTCAATAAGACGACGGTCATTCGTGCGCTCAAAGACCTGGAGCGGGAGGGCTTGATTGTTCGGCGCCAGGGGAGTGGATCGTTTGTCGCTGAACGGCAGCAGACTCCCATCCTTCCTGGGCGAAAACTACGGATCGGGGTGTTGTGCCGGAAAGATCTGAATCCCGACGCACTGATGAATCGATTTCACGGACATATCATCAACGGTATCGCCGACGTTCTGGGACTGGGAGACGTACAGCCGGACTGGCCTGCTCACGGTCATCACCAGGCCACGTGCAGCGCTTGGAGTCTCCCGGGACGAGCGGTCAGCCTGGTGGCGATGGGAGAAGCGCTTGCGTCGCAGGTTCGCCATCCGCCGCTCGAGGAAGTTGACGCAGCCGGACTGGACGGCGTGATCACCGTCTCGATCCTCGAGCAGCCCTTTCTCGATGCCTTGATTGCGCGCGGGTTACCGTGCGTATTCGCTGACTACTCGGACGAACGGTACGCGCTGCAAGCCGACCAGGTCTTTGTCGACCCATTTCCGGCTCACCGTTCGCTGATACGGTACCTTTCGGAAAAGGGGCTGCGTCGCATTCACTTTGTGGGTGGATTTGTCAGCATTCCCGCGCCATCGCCAGCCATGACGCGTGAGGAAGTGGCGGAATTCCGCCAGGGGCGTATGGCCATCGATCCCGACAGTTTAATGCGCATGAGTGCCTGGCGGCACGGCATGCTGGAATGCGGATTGGCGTCACCGGAGCGCTGGGCTCATTTTGAGAATCCGTGGCTCGTCAAGGACGAAGAGTTGGCGCGCCGCCTATTGGAACTTCCGGCCGACGAGGGTCCTGAAGCTGTCATTTGTCACAGCGTGACACAGGCTGAAAGGCTGATGCGTTGTTTTTCTGAAAAGGGAATTCGGCTGGTGGGTGCAGGCGTCACCGACAGCGGGTATGGCGGCGCAGCACTGCCGATTCGCGCGTACGGGCGCGAGCTCGGGACGGCGGCCGCGGAGCTATTGATCTCGCGCATTCAGCGGCCCAAACGGCTCCAACTTCGCGTGGGCGTGCCGATGATTTTCATGCCGCCCGCGGGGCAGGGCGCAGGGACGCAGTCCACCGCAGCTCAGCCGCAATCGTTACAGGGCCGCTGATCGCAACGTCGCGGTCTCGAGGAGGTCCAAACGTGAGCACACGGATCACTGCCACTCCAGCCATCGGCGCCATTGCCATCATCAGTACATTGCTCTTCGTTTCGGCCGCGCTCGCCGGCGACGCACCTCCACCCGATGCGGAATTCGCCCATCTGCTGAAAGATTCTTCCGAGACCGTCCGCTCAGGGACGCCGTCGCGGGTCCGGATGACGATCGTCCAGGTGCCCAAGAGCCGGCACAACTCCTACCCCATTATCGTCGTATCCAAGACGACACACGGCCGGGTGGAATTGCCCGCCGCGCTTCCTGGCGGCTCCAATGTGGCAGCCGCGAACTACTTTTCCGATCCGGGATACGTCGGTAGCGACAGCTTCACCTGGAAGCTCACCGATGGAACGGTTGAATCCAACACAGTGACAGTCACCATCACCGTGACGGAAGCGCCTCCAGATCCACAGGACCAGCCCGCGACACTGGCCATCGAGAATACGCCGGTGGTTGTGCCCGCGCCTTACTTCGGTGGAGCCGGCTACGATTCAGCCATCCAGTTCAACCGGCCCGCGCACGGCGCGGTGACGCTGGAGGGCTCGGCCTTTCGCTACGCTCCTGAGCCGGGCTATTGTGGCAGCGACGTATTCACTTGGAACATGACGTATACAAAGAAAGCTGCCATCGGCGCCGCACGGGGACAGACATACTCGACTCCCACGCGTTCGTGCTGGGTGCTGGTCAAGAAGGCCGGCGTCAGCGACTGGCCTCAATACCGCGCCGACGAATGGCGCAGCGGATTTAGCAGCATGAGTCTTCCCGGCAAACTCAGCCTGCTCTGGCGCCGGGAATTGCCGACGACACGCAGTCCATTTTCTGCGCGTAGCAAGGGCGTCTATGTCGACATTGACTATTGCCGGCCGGTACAACTGGGCAAGATGCTCTTCGTCCCCATCACTGCGAGTGACTGCATCGCCGCATTCGACACCGACAGCGGGGAACAACGCTGGCGTTACTATGCCAGTGGCGCGGTGCGTCGCCCGCCAGCCGCCATGCGGCTGCCCGACGGCGGCGGCGCCGTTATTTTCGGCAGTGACGATGGCTGGGTCTACTGTCTGAACGCCGCCGATGGTGCCGTGCGCTGGAAATTCCACGCCGCTCCCAACAACCGCATGGCGATGGGCTTCGGCCGGCTGAGTTCCGTCTGGCCGATCTGGGCATCGCCAGTTCTCTCGAACGGAAAAGTCTATGTCGCCGCAGGATATCTCCCCTTTACGGGTCTCTATGCCTACTGCCTCGATGCCGCGACCGGCGCCGTCACGTGGGTCAATGATGGCCGCATCACCGACATGTGGAATACATCCGCCTTTGGGCCGCTGGCGGTTTCGTACGATGGCACCCGCGTCTATGGAACTGTGGAAGGTGCCGGCCGGCCGTGGATGGTGGACACCGCCAGCGGCGAATTCATGGGTCACTTCGGCGTCGGATTCAAGTTTGCGGGCAGCGGCCACGACGCAGGCACTGAAACCCGGCGCAGCGGCGAGTATGGCTGGTATGTGAATGGCAAGGGCCTTCATACCATCCCCGAACCGCTCACTATCACGGTCCGCGACCAGACATTCACCCCCGACACGGTCCGCGAACTCGGCGTCACCGGCAAAGTGGCCAGCTTGCTGGCCGGCGATGGGAAGCTTTTTGTGACCACCGCCGAAGGCAGCCTCTATTGCTTCTCTCCCCAACAAGCGCAAGCTGCCGTCCACCCGCTCAAGGCCACGCCGCTCAAGCCCGGAAGCGACGCTGCGGCCATCGCGGTAAAGACCATACTCAGCCGCGAGGATCTCAAACAAGGTTTGGCACTGGTCATCGGAGTACGTGATGGACGGATGGCGCAGGAGCTCGCTCTACAGTCCTCGCTAATGGTCGTGGCCGTCGGCACCGACTCACGCAAACTTCAGGAACTCCACGACAGCATGGACAACGCAGGAGTGCTGGCCGAACGGTTCTCCACACTGGAAGGAGCGCCGCTGGATTTTAAATTCGCGCCCTGCCAGGCCGCCCTGATTGTCTGCGAAGACTTCGCGACCGCGGGCCTCGCCGGCGGTCCGGCGGCAGTCGAGCGTCTCTACACGTATACGCGACCCTTTGGCGGTGAGATCTGGTTGCCCACCACGGACGCCCAGCACTCGGCCATTGCGGCTTTCGTGGCAGGCTCCAAGTCGATGCCGCTGTGCGATGTCACGCGCGCCGGCGAATTTACGCGGATCGCGCGCACCGGATTGCCCGACGAGAAACTCCGGCCGGCGCCGCCGTTTGGCGTGGTGGAGTTCGGCAGCATGCCCGAACTGGCGAGCTGGAATCCACTGACCACAGTGTGGGAACGGATGGACCTCTTCTCCTGGCTGCCGTTGAAAGCGAAAATGCCCGGTCGCGTCCCTTCGCCGCCGAATTTCAGCGGCGAGAAGGGCTACCCGACCGCTGCCACTGTCTCCACGCCACAGTCGGTCTACACATCGCTCCCCAATCCGCTTTATGGAACCGTTGAAAAATTCTGTGGCGTGCCTGCCAGCGGCAATGACGGTTCCTGCTCTGCGACCTTCTCCCGCTACGGCGACTTCGGTCTGACGCACGGCAAGACGTCCTCTTTCTTCGATGCCTCGTCACATTACTGGGGTCGGCTGTTCTTCCCAGAAGCCGGCGGCTGTCCGGGCCGAACATTCATGTGGAACGGCTGGCTCTTTGTCACCGCCACGCCTGTTCCGGGCAGCGCCTGCGGTTGTTCGGCGGCGATGCAATTCAGTAACTTCACGGTGGCGCCCATGGACGGCGAGGAGAACTGGTTCAAGTATCAATCCGTGCGTACCAGCAATCCCGTTGAGGAACTCCCCGTGCGGCGGATCGGCGTGAATTTTGGCGCGCCGGGCGATCGCTTCGACGAGGGGCTGCTCTGGACGCATCACCCCTATGCCGGACGCTACGGCCGCAACAGCCACATCTTCGATGCCACGCCGGAAGCGTTGCCGCTGGTACCGGTCAGCTACCGCGGCCCGGTTCAAAGCGTTTACCACCACAGCGCCCAAATGGAACAGTCCGCCGGTGATTCAGGACACACCTGGGTTGCCGCCTCGTGCGTGAAAGGCATGACCGGATTGACCGTTCATCTGGCGCAGCCCGCTGTCGCGAAGCGCACGGCGGTCGCGCCTAAAATTGACGGCAATCTGGACGACGAATGCTGGAAAGACTCGCCGCACCTGATCATCACGGCGAACAAATGCGCAATTGATCGCGACAAAGACAACGGCCAATCCAAGCCAGACGACCACTGTTTCGCCCAGCTCCGCTACGACGATAACAACTTGTACGTCGCGGCCGGCACCCATGCGCTTTACGGCCCCCATGCGTTCAAGACCCTGACGGTGACGCTCAACAGTCGTGAACGGCAACTCGACGATGTGGTCCTCACCGGCACCGACAAGAACAAGCAATCCACCGGACTGGATCCCAAGGACTGGAGTTACGCCGCTTCGCCCGCTGCCCCTGGAACTCCTGCCGGTGTGGATCCGTTCACTGCGGAGATGGCGATCCCCTGGTCGAAATTGGCGGATCTTGGCCTTTGGAAGGAACAGTTGCTGATCAATATCAGCGTTTCCAGCAGCCCGCTGACGGCGCAGTATACGCCGCTATACCTCGATGCCGCGCGCGGCGCCATGGCCGCCCATCGCCCCTACACCGTGCGGCTGCACTTTGCCGAAATGGACGGCGCGCGCCCGGGACAGCGTGTCTTCGATGTCAGTCTTCAGGGTCAGCCGTTACTTAAAGCACTCGACGTGGTTCAGGCGGCCAACGGACCCAAGCGGGAACTCGTCCGGGAATTCAAGGGCGTATCCATCGCCGGAGCGCTCGACATCGACTTCAAAGCCACGGCCGGTGAACCGATGCTCAGCGGAGTGGAGCTCGTCGCCGAGCCCGCTCCAATCACTGAAAACGCCGCGCCCACCGCTGCGATCGAAGCCAGTGTGCTCTCCGGTGCCGCTCCGCTGGCGGTGACATTCAACGCCCAGAAATCGACCGCCGCGAACGGGCAGATCGTCGAATGCCTGTGGGATACCGGCGACGGGCGCTTGGCCCGGGGGTCGGTGCTGCATCACGTTTTCGCCGAGCCTGGAAAATACGTCGTCCAACTCCTCCTGCGCGACAATCAAGGCGGGTTGGCTGGAGCCAGCGTCGAGGTCAACGTGACTGCCGGCGAACCGGCCGCATTTGTCTGCGCCATTCGCGCCCGCGAGGGCGATTTCTCCTCGCTATCCAGTTGGGAGGCCGCAGTGCGCAGCGACCTCACTGGAACTTCCGGAAAATCGTTGCTCTTCGTCACGAAGGCGCGCGGCACGTGCGATGCCAGCGACTTTGGCAAGCCGGTGACGTTCACTGGCGGCGGCGCCGGTACACTCCGCTGCTTCAACGCGCGCAACATTTGTTATGTTTCCGGTTGCCAGGGTGCGATTCAAGCAGGCGTTGTAAAGTGCGCATCCGGACATAGCTTCGACGTCGAAAGCGCAGGCTCGCCCATCTATCTGGCCGTGGCTGAATGTTACAACGACTGGCCCGAAGGATTGGCGGATGCCATCCAAGCGTCGGTCGGGGAGACCGGCTGGGTTACGGATGCGGTTCACTGTCCGGTCATTCGCGTGGCGCAAGGACAGGGCCACACCGGCCGGATGAAAGACGCCAAAGGACTGGGCGGCTTTATGCTGAAGGGCGATCTTGATGCTTCAGCCATGCCGCATGTGCGGCTCGAAGGCTTGATCGTCGACGCAGCCGCCACGGTCACGGCCGGACCCGGCGCATCGGTGAGCAGGCTGCTGGGCGGAAATCTGAAACTCATGGAAGCTGCCTTGACCGCCAATTCGGCCGGCGCTCTATTCTCCGCTGGCAACACACGCGGAGTCGTCAACACCTCGCCCAGCACGTTGATGGTCAATTGCAAAGACAGCTACTACAAACCCAAGTCTGAGGAAAAATTAAGTCATCCGCGCATGCGCGTGGCGTTTATCAATTGTACCGCGAAGACGTTTGATCCGGCGAATCAGCAAGGCGTGGAATTCATCAATTGTCTGGCCGCACCGGAGGCCAGGAATGAAGGCTTTCGAGATGCTGCGTATTCAGAACCCGGTTGCGCGTTCCATTGCATGTCGACCGACGCGACGGCAGTTCGTTGGGATGGAGGCGACGGAATTGAAGCAAATACAGCCAATCAAATCGTAAACTTTGTGGACGCCGCGAATGGAGACGTTCATCTCGCCCCATCGGACACAGACCTTCGGTTTCATCGAGCTCCTGGGTTGGGAACTGACCTCGATGGCAAGTCGGGTAACCAGCCGCGAGTCGCCGGATCGGCGTCCGCATTCGAGAAATAGATTGCAGCGGAGAGTTACAGTTCCGCCTGGATCCGCGTGTTATCAAAGCGGATCGCTGGAACGGCGTACTCACGCAAGTTTGTTTAGAATTGCCCCGCCTGGATTCGAACCAAGATACCCAGAGTCAGAGTCTGTTGCGTAATAGATAAATACTATATGGTGTATGGTTTTATGGAATCGGCGCGAGTCGTTTGTTACGTGAGTTTGTTACGTTGTTTGCCTGCTGGAAATCTGACTCACACGTGCTGACGTCGACACGCTCCGTCAAAGATACCTACAGGAATCAAATACGTGCCGGACGTCCGTGCTTCCAGGCGGCCGGCGCGCCTGTAGGACCTGAAACGCTCGTTCCGAGTCACGGATGCGGGATTCGATGAGCGCAGCTTCGTCTCTAACACTTTCGTTTGAGATTTCGAGAGCCAGACGGTGAAAGGCATGTGTAAGTTGACCCGTCGGCATCCGGGGCGTACCGTTGGGCTCATGAGCCAGCAAGGGACACTCGTCGAGTTCTTGAAAACTCAGGGCATGAGTGATTTTCACGCAGAGTTGGCGAGGGGGCGATTCTACGCATGGATGAACAGAAGCGGAACGCTACCGAGGCGCGTTGTCTTGGGTAGAGCTGGAGTCGCGAGTATATACGATTTTGAGACCCTTGCAGCGCCGTGGGAAGCGTACAAGGCCATGAGGACGGCGCTTGGACGCAAGCCGTAAAGGAACCGCGCTACGGTCGACGCTGCGCAAATGGCGGGGTACTGGCGTTGACGCGCTAAACGGGCGGGCGTAGCGTGGATCAACTCTGGAGACCCAAATATGATTCGGATCAGCGAAGCGGCGCTGCGGGTTAGATTCCATGAATGAAGTCATCATCCTTCAACATGATCGCCAGACGGATTGCTGTGTCCATCTGATCCGGCGTAATGGTGGGACTCCCGAATCTGATCGGCGCGCCGTGGAGAGAACGCGCCGGGCGCCGGACGGCGCTATTGAGGTGTCGGCTGGAAAAACTTCATTTTGTTGGCGTGGTCGCGCGCCATTAGTGCGCAGAAGTCATCGTGCTTCCGCGCGTCCGCGGCGGCCTGTGCGGCCTGCTCTTTTTTCTTCGCCAGGTGCCACTGCGCCAGCTCGACCGGATCGAGGACCGGGTGGCCGTCAGACCACGGCGTGCCGGCCGGGATGCGGTCGAAGATCCAGGTGCCGTCCGGACGCTGCAGCGCATCCGGGGAAAGCGATTCGGCGTCCATAGTTTTGTGCGCCAGTTTCAAAAGCGCTGCCTGTTCGGCGTTGGTCAGGTTCATGTTTTTTCTCCGTTAACTGTGGGTTGACAGCGCCGCTACCGGCCCGGCAACAGTCGCGGTGCCCGGTTCAAAACAAACGATGTCGATTCGTTCCGTGGCCTTCATGCTGAGTTCATCGCGCTCCCAGGTGGATTGTCCGCCGACGCTTCCCTCGAGGGTGGATGAAACGGTTACCTGCCGGCGGTCGCCAAGCGCGACGGCCAGAGACAGATCGCCGAAGTACGCGGAGATCGTGTTGACGGCGGTCGCGGTCGGCGTGGACTTGGTGAATCGAACTGGATAACCATTGAAAAAGTATTGCGGCAAACCGTTGACGATTTGCAATCCGGAAGCGGTGCCCGAAGCAATCGCGAGGCGTTCGAGAACGGCGTGAAAGAAAGCCTTGCTGCAGTAAATCGCGGGGTCCTTCGCGCCTTCGTAGTCCAGGCTCAACGCCAGCCACGCGGATACTTCGGCCGCGGTGATCGATGCCCAGGTTGTCCCCGCGCTGGTGGAGACACAGCCGCCAAGAAGCGCGTTTTTCAGTCCGGTAATTCCCGCGTAGGTCGATGTTCCGTCGCCAGCGAAACCAGCATTGTCTTCGGCGACGGCAAACGAATATGCGAATTCGCCCAGGATGTAATCGCCAAAAGCGGAGATCGCGTCTTCCGACAGCTCAGAACTCGCGCGCAGAAGTGTAATCCACTTTTTCGCGACAAAACCGAAACCATTGAATGCTGATGTCGTCTCGGTCGCGGTGACGCCTTCGCCGACGGGGTACGCCGTCAACCCTGCGGTGCGTCGCGGCACGCGCAAGGTCTCGCTGGCCATCGGACAGACGCGCGCGTACTTTCGAATCACGCCGTACTTTTCGCGCGCCACGATAATTTCGTCTTGGAACTCATCCGGGACCAGCGCGCCGCCGGCGGTGTTGGTCGATTCGGTCATCAGCGCGCTGGGTTCCCAAAGTTCGCGCGATGCGGTAGCAGCCCACGGTACGCCGAGTATTCCGGCCGCGAACACGCCGAATCGGAACGCGCTGACTCGACTGTGGCAATTTTTGAGTGAGCCGTAAAGTTTCGGCGTCGCCTCCATGATGCTGGCGGGGCGTCGGAATTCTGCGGCGAGATGGCGAAGGTTCTTCATGTTCTACTCTCCTTAGTTTTCAAGTGTTTCTGATTCAAGTTTCTGAATGATTGCGCGGTACTCATCCATGCGCTCAACGCCAGCGCGGTACTTCTGATCACTGGCGCGCCGCAACAGGTCCCATGCCGTATCGAACGTAGTGCTGCCGCCATTCACGAGTCCAACACGCACGGCATCGGCGCCGAGATAGATTTTCGCCTGCATATTGCGCACGCGGTCCAGAGAAATGCCGCGGCCGCGCGCGACGTCGGCGAAAAACAGCGCGCCGATCTGGTCGCAAATGTCCTGCAGATAGCTGATTCCGGCCTTCGTGGCGGGCTGCGAGGGGTCGCCGGTGTCTTTGAATTCACCGGTTTTGATGTTGGTTACCTTGATGCCGGCCGCGTCGTAAGCTTTTGACGCGTCCATGATGGACATAATCACGCCGACTGACCCTGCCATCGACGTCGAATTGCTGTAGATCGCCCTCGCGCCGCATGCCGCCCAGTACGCTGCAGACGCGCACAGGCCGTCGATGAACGCCATCACAGGTTTCACCGCGTTCGCGGCGTAGATCTCGGTAGCGAGCTCTGGCGTGCCGGAAACCGAGCCGCCGGGGCTGTCGATAACAAGCATGATGCCGGAGACCGTTCGATCCATCGTCGCCGCGCGCACAGTAGCCTGAATTTCAACCTGATCAGCGTACCCGTAAGGGCCATAATTCTTGAACATCGGTCCGAAAATTCCGATGATGGCAATCCCGTTTACGATCTGATACCCGCCGCCGTACTGATCGCCGCCCATCGCCAGCGCGGTACGGGGATGCATGCCGCTGGTGTTTTCGCGCCGGGCGTTCAAAATCACTTCCGTGCCGCGAACACACAGCGCTCTGGGGCCCCGTTTGAAAACGTCCAGGCGTTTTTGATCGCAGCTCTCGATAGCTTTCGCCATCATCGTAGCGGCGGTTCGTTCCATCAGCAGCGCGCCGGAAAAATGTTCGATCATGGTACGCGTCTCCAGTTCACGCCATCACGGACGGGGCGCGCGCCAGCAAATCCGGCACGAGCGCGTCGGGGATGTCGATCGGCACGATCCGGCATAGCGGGCGGTTGTGTTTCTTTACGATGACCGACGCGCCACCGCGGGAGACCAGGCGCATGACGGCGGGGATGTCGCGGCGAAATTCTTCGGTCTTCATTTCGATGGTCATGGTCCGCTCCAGGATTGCGTTCGGTTTTTAATCCATTGCCGCTCTAAGCTAGCGGAACATTTACTGTCAAATGAAATCCGTGCGGAATATTAATCATTCTGATGCATCCAGGCTGCGCTCGTGATCGGTAAGCAGATTTAAACGGGTCAGGTATTCGCGTTCGGTTTCATATTTTGCCGAAACGTCGTCATCCACAATGAGATGAGCGGGCTTTCCATGCGTCAGCTCATTCGCGCTTGTGTAGAGAACATGACCGGGCCACTTTTCGAGCGCGGCGGTGATTGCTTCCTTACGCTCCGGGTTCTCGAATGGGTGAACGCCGTTGATGCGCCGGCGTGGTTCGGGTGCATCGAAACACCAGAACGCCCACGGGCGAGTAAATGCATTCAATTCCGCGTGCTCTTCGATTAGATATGCGCCGTACCGCGTCCAGAGGGTCCCTGTCTGTTCGTCGGTGAGCGTCTGGCTGTCGCTAATCTGCATTGCGAGATCGCATCCGCTCATTAAAAATTCTCTCTGTCCCGCCGTCATTGCCGCCCGTCCATGGCCTTCGCGTCGTTTCCGTGGCATTCTGATCAGCTCACTTTCCGGTGGGCGTTGCCATTTATTCCAGCGGGGCGGGAATAGGCTTCTGCAGGTGCCGAAACGTCAAGAGCCAGCTCGCGGATCAGCCGCGCGAAGGCGATACGAGAATCGCGCTCGATGGCGACTTCCGGCCGCGCGTGTGGGCATCCGAAGCGATCGTCAAACGTCAAGCCGTTCGTTTCAAGCGCTTCCCGCGCCTGCTGGGTGCGGTCCCACGCCTCCGCCGCCAGGGTGAGCAGGCGGACGTGGTGGGGGTCAAGTTCAAAATCCTCGACAACGGATTTAAACCACAATTGCGTCGCCGGCATCAGGTAGGGCGGGGCGTTGGATTTGGGTTTTTGTGTCATTTTCAAATTCCTGATTCAACTGGGAACGCTCACAAATGTGCGAGCCTCGATGCGGTCTACGGGGCGTGGATCGTGAGAGATAGACGGGGCCTGCACCCCTACCACCCGCGCTCCCTTGCCGTCCGCTTGCCGTGGCACGCCTCACACAAGCTCATCAGGTTGCTGCCATCAAAGGCAAGGTCGGGCCTGCTCTCCACCTGCTGGATGTGACGCACCTGCTCTGCCTGCTTTGTCCTGCCTGCTTGCTGGCAGTCGTGGCATAACGGATGCTCTCGCAATTGAATTAAACGAACCTTTTGCCAGCGTGACGATGAGCGAATGCGCTGCGCTTTACTGCGCGGTGTGCTGGCGTTGGCGCGGTAGACAGCGGCTTTCATCGGCATTACTTTGCCGCCTTGACGTCGGGCGTGGTAGCCGCGGTCGCGGACGCGATAGGTACCAATTCAGCAATAGCCTTGCCGTTACGCGTGAGGGTGAACCTCTCGTTCTTGTACTGAATGCGCGACAGTACGTCGGGCATGGTCTTTCGGAATCGGTCAGACGCAATGATTGTCATGGGCTTGCCTCCAGTTTCTATATAAGCTAATACGTTTATTCCGTGTGTTTGTATACATGCTCAGTACTACTAATGGATTATTTCAACAGTTTTAAAGCGTTTCGAACAATTAACGCAACGTCGATGCCGTACTCGTCCGCGCGAACAATAGACGCGGGTCGTGGTGCTGCCGCAGGCTGGGCATTGAACTTTCATCACAAATCGTCTGTCCTTTCGGTCTTTCGACGTATACCCCGCCAATCGTGCCCGGTCGCCAGCCACGGGGTTCTGCTGGCGTTTCTGTACTTTCAGACGTTTCGAACATTTCAGCCCTACCACGCCCTCCCCTTGCGTGCCTGTTGCCTGGCGTCCACAGCGAACGCGCCGGACGCCTTGAGCGCGTGCTCGCACCGCTGGCATCGCCGATGCCCGATGTCCTCGCTCGGAAACTTCGCGTTGCACCTGAGACACCGTCGTCGCGCCGGCCGCGCGATGTGGTATTTCGCGCTGCGCGGGAAGTCTGGTCGTTTCGTTTTCGCTGGCATCGCTTTAGCCCTCCGCCAGCAGCGGGTATGGATCGTGTTCCTCGTATCCACACACTTCGCACGTCCACACGCATTCAGTTGCCAGTGCGATGTAATCGTGTGGAGTCGGCGAGCCGCATTTCACGCACTGCTTTTCGGTATCGGTGTTAGCGAGCGAATCGAGATGAACCGTCACGCATTTTTGACAGCGCGGGAGCACGGCGCGAATCGTGTCGGCATCAAGCTTGTGCAGCGTCAATCGTCCGAATTGGACGCGCTGTTGAGCCCAGGTCAGCGGCTTTCGGCATTTCTGGCAGCGAATCATGCGACACCGTCCAGACTTGACGCGGTGACGGTCTGCCTGTCGCGAACGTCGGTGATGATCGGCGCGCCGTCCTTGTCGAGCAGCTCCAGGCGGGTGAAGTCGACCAGGCTTGACACGGTGCCGAAGTCGCTGCCGGGCACGAACGTCCGCATGCGCAGCGCCGCGGCCCGTGCCTGTTCGTGCGTCGCGTGGCTCTCGGTCAACACCTCGAGGTCTTCACCGCGGCGTGCGATCACGTGCCAGACTTCAGCGCGCTTGACGTCAGAGTCTGCGAACGATTTTACAATCATGACTTTGCCTCCATGCTAGCGAACAGTGTTTCCGTGTCTTCGGACTCGGAAGACTGAATCGGTTTTGAGTATTCGTAGGCGGGTTGGTTCGATTGTCCGGCGAGCAGACGGCGGCCGTATTCGGCGAGCAGTGCGGCGTCTGTCAATCCGTGGTGTGCGTTCTTACAGCGCCCGGTCGCGCGCCAGTCCGTTGCCGGCCACAGACGCCCAGCGATGAGCACCGACATAGCCTTCGTGTCTGTCTTCGGCTGATCGCGGAACATGACTTTCTGCCACGTCCGGGGATGCACGAGCGTGTACGGGATGCCCAGCGCCGACAGCATGCCGCGGAGCAGCCCGTAGCCCCTGCCGATGCTGAACGTGGACGTGACGCCCTGTTCCGGCATCGGTTGCGCTTTTTCAATGAACGCGTGGCCCGGCGCCGATGCTTTCAGGAATCGCACGATCGCGCTTTCGTCGTGCTCGCGCTTGGACGCCTTCACGGTGACCGTGGGCATCACTTCGCGTTGCAGGATTGCGCCGGCGGCGTCCAGGATTGCGAGACCACCGTCGAGACCGTTGTCGATGCCGAGAATTTGCATGCTGCCTTTCTGTTCAGTTCGTTCGGTCCGTGTCCGTCTAACCCCCTAAAGGGGTTAGACCGGACGACCGGACTACCAGTCCGACCGGACTGAAACCGGACTACTCCGGACTACCGGACTAACTTCCCTGTTTTGCCTATGACAATTCACGCTTTCGAACCTCATTTCTTTGACCGGACTACTTTCGAGCAAGTACAACACTGAAAAGTTGTGGAGTCCGCACCTATGAAGACCGGACTAACTCCGGACTACTTCCCGGACTACTTTTTTGACCGAATATCGCTTCGTAAACGGGGAGTAATCCAGCCGCTTTTCGACGTGCTTCCGGAAGAATTCAGCGCCTGCAGTTCGCTTCAATTTCAAGGTCCTCATGACGTGCTCTAAACACTCCGTCCATGAACAGCCGGACTCACCAATAGCCTCAAGGACGGCGGCGGATTCCTGTTCGCGCGCGTCAATTTCGGACTGCCCGGGAATCACGTCAGACCACCGCCAATAGATGCCAGCCTCGCCGTGGGCGATGAACGCCGAGCGACCCGGTATTGTGCTGGTTTTGCCTTCGAAGAGCCCAGAACGCGCCCCACGCTTCGCAGCGCGCAGTTCATAGATTCCGGCTTCGGACTCACGCAGTACGAGGATTGCCCGCGCCCAGTTGGTGACGTCTGAAGAGCCGGTGCCGAGATATGCGTACTGGTTGCCCGTGGGCTTGCCCTGCGTGTCTTTCGGCGGCTTGCCGGTGTGGTGGATCACCACGAAGGCGCATCCGGTCTCTTTGGCGATCGGGTTCAGCTGATTGCGCAGGAATACCGATACAGTCTTCTGGTCGGAGACATCGCCGCCCAGGTAGGACAGCAGATTGTCGATCCACACCAGGTCGGGCTTGTGGATCCGGACCATTTCGCGAACGAATGCAGTGAAATTCGTACCTGTACGCGCACTCTCCGACACAATAGCAATGTTGTCCTGTAGTTCGTCCAGGCGATGCTCGAGCTGCAGACCGCGGACGATGCCCTGCAGTTCTTCCGCAAGGTCGCCGTCGTCATTTTCGGCCTGAAAAATCAGCGACTTCAGCCGGCGCTTTGGACGAATGCCGAAGACGTCAAGTCCCAGCGACCAGCAGGTTACGCACTGCATCGCCAGCGAAGATTTCCCAATGCCTGATTCGCCGACCAAGAGCATACTGCCCTGCTCGCACAGAAAGCGGCGCCCAAGCAGACACTTCGAATCGTCGGCAGTGTTGAAGTTCCAGAGCTCTTTCGGGGTGCGTAGTTCAACCGGCGGCTGTTCCTTGGCCGTCCCAGGCTGCATATCGTCGACTTCAACCTCGTCGGGCTGTTCAACTGTGGCGCGCGCCACAGTTCGCGGCCGACGCCTCACAATCGCAACCGCGGCTGCACTCTCATCGCCATCATGCTCAAGCCGGGCGTAAGTCTGGAAGGCGTTGTAGGCGCGCCCACCTTCGAATTTCGAATCGCTGCTGGTGAACACGTAGAAGAGATTGTCTTTCACAGTCGCCGATGTGCCGCCGGTCTTGC
The DNA here is from genome assembly GCA_038227875.1 of Planctomycetota bacterium. Taxonomy (GTDB): domain Bacteria; phylum Planctomycetota; class SZUA-567; order H5-PLA8; family H5-PLA8; genus JBBRPR01. The sequence goes on along the minus strand of JBBRPR010000035.1, from coordinate 1,807 downwards.
CCGGTCGCGTCCAGTGAACATTGCCGCCGCTCTCGTGCCCCTGCTTCCATTGATGTTTATTCAGCAGGTCCGACACGCTCGTGGTGCGATTGAATTCTTCGGCGGGGGATTCGCCCTCAACGGTTGCGGACTGCGCACGCGCCGGCGTCGGTTCCTGCCCGACTGGCGCTTCGTCCACAAGCGGCCCCACGCCGTTCATAATATCGGTGTCTAGTTCCATGTGGTGCGCTCCGCGACGTGGCAATAAAATTCAAGGGGATCGGCTTTACGGTGTAAAAATCCGGGGATGCGCATAACGCGCGGCGGATCGTTGACGGCGGGATCCGTGCCGTAGTGCTTTGACAGTCGCTTCTGGAATTCGGTGAACTTGTCGAGCGGGCATTGCGTTGACCAGTACGCGTGCCAGCGCGGAAGCTCGCCCGGTGCCGTGTCGCGCCACGTGACGACGTTCGGGCACTTGTGCCAGGTCTTCGGCCATTCAACGCCGTCGGCATCCACGAACAGCGCGCGCACCGCGGTCACGTTCTCGCGCTTCCTGCCGCGTCCATCGGTCTGATTGACGGTGAAGAAAATTCCCGCGCCGGCATTGTTGAGGCGCGCCAGTTCGCGCATCACATCGGTGAACGTGCCGTGGAGTATGTGCACCAGCTCGCGCCGTCCCTTTCCGGCATCGTCGAAGGTCTGGTAAGTGTGACGCTCGCCAAAGCGATTCAGAAAGTGGCGGGCGGTCTCGAGGTTGATCGTCATGCCGCGCCTGCTTTCTGCTCGGCAGTTGCGAAGCGTGCCTCGATTTCAAGTTCAGCATCGGGAAATTTCTGCGACAGTTCGTCCACGACGCGCGCAAAGTCGGCCGCGCTGACAATGTGCTCGACGTCGTCGGGATCGGTGATGGTGTAGTAAATATCGTTCACGGCTTCACCGCTTTCGCGCCGTCAATGCACAGATTGCGAATTTCGAGGGAGTCTTTGCCGATGATGCGCGAGATTTTGAGCAGGTGGTGCGGATACCACGCGCGCCGCCCCATGGAAAGCGGGACGTCGAGCCGACGGCAGCGGATTAGGTTATTGCAAACATGGTCAGGAATTTCGAGCAGCTTGCAAACCTGCCCAGTCGATAGTGGCCATTCCATTTTTCTTCGCCTCCGTGGTCGCTGTAGTTCAGCAACTTCAACGAAGACGAGAATAAAACGAAATAAAGAAAGGTCGCTTTTTGTCCCAAATCGTCCCAAACAAAAAGCATCGCTCTATAGGTAAAATCGTCCCAAATATGCTTGGGACGCGGTTGGGACTACGGGATCAAATATTCCTCTTCATTCAGTACTTGTGAGAGTTTGATTTTTACAATTGTGTCGGATCTAGATGGATGCTCGCACCTCCCAAGTAATCTGTATGCCTCGGATCTCGAAATACCTTTTCTTACCAAGGCGTCGCGACAATCGCACTTGAGAGCCTCACCCCTAGAACCCGGCCAAACATCAGACATTCGAAACAATATCGGCTCTGCCTCGGCAACTGTTCGACAATCAAGCTTCATGTGAACCGTAATTATTTCTACCGCTGCCTCGAATCGCATCTCAATCTGTTCGGTAATGTGCGCGTTTTTTTCAAGTGCCTTCACGGCTGCGAACGCATCATGCTTTAGTTGGCCGTAGTCGACTCCGGCAATGGGTGTCAGCGCCGCCGTGAAAATGGGGTGAATAGACCGTTTTGAAAATGCAGCGGATAAGTTCGGATGAGAGCGGCGGCGCTGACGTGCGGTTTAGTTGGGGTCAATGCGATCTTTCATGCGATAACTTTTTCCCTCGATG
>JBBRPR010000034.1:0-86477 GCA_038227875.1 Planctomycetota bacterium | reverse complement strand
TGTCTCCCGCTGCCTGCGGCCCCATCCTGCCAACCTCTTCCACTATCTCGTCACTTTCCATTTTCATCGCTCCCATACCTTTCTTCATCGGCACGGGACGCTCTTCAATTTTCAACAATCAGTGGGACGCTTCCCTTTATTGAGTGCCTCGACTCACGAGTAGGATGCGTAAATGTATATTTTCATTTTATGATCGGAGTCAACAACGGATTCATCGAATTCTGCCCATCGACATCGCCGCCCCAAGAGGATGAATGTCTTGCGCTGCTTTGGTTAGTGAGTCCAGAATTAACGACGAAAATCGTTCCGCTTCTTAAGAATGAGGCTTTCTCCAAGCGTATAGGAACAACCGTAATGGGAACCGTAACGTGGTAAACAACTGAAACACGGCTCGACGGCCGTTTAACGGCAAAGGCTAACCTTCCAAATACGTGTACCCGTCCATGCCATTCTGATACATGGTGATGAACAGACGCAGGTCCTCAATGGACATCTTATTCGCGCGCACGGCGGCTTCCGACGCGGTGCGGAGCTTGTGGATCATTTCGTTTTTATCGTAGCTGACATATTTCAGCACGTCTTCGACCGTGTCGCCGGTTTCGACCTGTTCGACTTTGTACCCGCCGTTCTCGATCGAAACGTGAACCGCGTTGGTGTCGCCGAATAAATTATGAAGGTCGCCGAGGATTTCCTGATACGCGCCGACCAGGAACACGCCGAGGTAATAGGATTCCGGCGTGAGCGCGTGGAGTTCCAGCACGCTCTTGACGTCCTTCAGGTCGATGAAATGTTCAATCTTGCCGTCGCTGTCGCAGGTGATGTCGGCGAGCACACCGCGGCGCGTGGGGCGTTCATTGAGCCGATGAATGGGCATGATCGGGAAGAGATGGTTGATCGCCCAATGGTCAGGCACGCTCTGGAAGAGCGAGAAATTGCAGAAGTACGTGTCGGCCATGGAGCGTTCGAGACGGTCGAGTTCTTCTGGAACGTTGGGCGAAGCGCGGACGATCTTCAGCACGCGTTTGCACGTCGCCCAGAATAGTTTCTCGGCCGTCGCGCGGTGCTTGAGGCTCAAGTAGCCGAGGTTGAAAAGTGTGACGGCTTCGTCGCGCATCTGGACCGCGTCGTGGTAGGCTTCGAGAAAATTCTTGCGCGTGACGGAATTGCAGGTCTCACGGAGATTCCACAAGACGTTCGGCGCTTCGTCGGCCAGTTCCACGTCATGCGGATCGTCGCCGTTGCCATTCCCCGATTCGGATCCGGCGGTTTCGGAACTGCCCAGCACATTGAAGATCAGCATGCTGTGGTGAGCGGTCAGTGCACGCCCGGATTCGCTGATGAGGCTGGGGTGTTCGACCCCGGCTTCCTCGCAGACTTCCATGATCTGAAAAACGACGTCGTTGGCGTATTCCTGCATCGAGTAATTCATCGACGCGTCGAAATTGGTCTGGCTGCCGTCGTAGTCGACGGCCAGACCGCCGCCGACGTCGAGGTACTTCAAGCCCGCGCCGAGCTTCTTCAATTCCACGTAAAACCGCGCGGCTTCTTTCAGTGCCGACTTGATATTGCGAATCGCGCTGACCTGGCTGCCGATGTGGAAGTGAAGCAGCTGCAGGCAGTCGAGCAATTCCTTCGAGCGCAGTGTGTCGCAGACCTTCAGCATTTCCTCGGCGGTGAAGCCGAACTTGGATCGATCGCCGCTGGTGGCTTCCCACCGGCCGGTGCCTCGCGCGTTGAGCTTCGAGCGCAGGCCGATCATCGGGCGGACTTTGTGCTTCTCGGCCAGGCGCAGCAGGAGGTCGAGCTCCGACGACTTCTCCAGCACGATCACGACTTTGCGGTCGAGCTTCGTGGCCAGCAGCGCCATCTCAAGGTACTCTTCGTCCTTGTAGCCGTTGCAAATGAACAGTCCTTCGGACGAATCCAGCAGCGCGAGAATACACATTAATTCCGGCTTCGATCCGGCTTCCAGCCCGAAGTAAAAATCCTTGCCGTGGCGCACGATGGCTTCGACGACGTGGCGTTCCTGGTTGACTTTGATTGGATAGACGCCGCGGTACGAGCCGCGATAGCTCTGTTCCTTGATAGCGGTGTTGAAGCAGTTGTGAAGTTCTTCGACGCGGTATTTGAGAATGTCCGGAAAGCGAATGAGGATCGGCGAACCGATGCCGCGGGCTTCGATGTCGGCGACGAGCACCTTCAGATCGATCCCGGTATCTTTTTGTCCTGTTGGATGGACGACCAGGTGACCCTGATCGTTGACTGAAAAAAACTGGCGACCCCAGTTATTGACACCGTACAACTCCACGGCGTCCTGAACCGACCACGTCTCCACTGGCTTCGAAGGCCTCCTTGGGGATCTTAAAAACCTTCACACGCGAGATCGAGCAACGCAACGCAATGAGGGCGATAAGGAGTGAAACGCTAAAGGTTTCGGGCAAACGAAGCAAGAGTTTTTGGCGCCGGGAAAAAGAATTTTTTCCTCCACAGCCTCGCGTGGGCGATGTCTGGCGAAAATCGGGGCGATACGCTATTCTCCGGACATGAAATTCGACCCGGAAACCGCCGAAGCCATCGCCCAGACCGTCTGCGGCCTGGTTTCGATCAAATCGATGTCCGGCGAGGAGAAACCCGCCGCGGATTTCGTGCAACAGTTTCTCCAGAGAGCCGGCGTCGCCGCTCAGCGCGATAGCGACGACAATGTCTGGGCGGCGCTGGAACCGCAGCTTCACGGCGACCCGGCGCGCACGACCCTCCATCTTAGTGGACATACCGACACGGTAGTTCCGGTCGAAGGCTGGAAGTCCAATCCATGGGCTCCGGAAATCGTGGGTGTCGGTGACGACCGGCGCATTGTGGGACTGGGGACGTCGGATATGAAATCCGGCGTCGCGGTGATGCTCCATCTGGTCCAGCACTTCGCGCAGCCCGCTCACCGCCTGAAGCATCTCCGTTTGGTCCTGTCCTGCACGATCTGTGAGGAAGGCCCTGCCCACGGCAAACGCAACGGCGTCCATAATATTGTGAAGCGGGAACCCGGCCGATGGGCGTTGACGACGGAGGCCAGTTGCGATCCCGTTTGCCCGACGTTGGCGGTCGGTTGCCAGGGCCACGCGGTGGCGAAGGTATCGCTGCAGGGGCGCTCGGCGCATTCGGCCAGTCCTGACCGCGGCCTTAATGCCATCCATGCGGCGGCGAGAATCTGCGAACGTGTGGAGCGGCTGAACGCAGGCTTCAAAGATGTGCGGATTCTCGATGGCATCGTCGGACGCGCTGCGGCCTCGGTGACGCTGATCAAGGGCGGTTCGGCGGGGAATATCATTCCGGAACTTTGCGAGTTGACCATCTCCAGGCGCGTGGCACCCGGCGAGACACGCGAAACCGTCGAACGCGAGCTGGCGGAACTGACACGCGATCTCAATGGCGTAGCGGCCACCTACTCGTTGCGGCTGGACGCGCCGGCATGCGTGGTTGATCCCAACGGGCCGCTGCTAAAGTCGGCGGCCGAAGCCAGCAGCGCGATGTTCGATCAGGTTCGATACAGCTGGAACCGCGCGCGCACCGACATGGTCCTCTTTCGAGCGGCGGGAATGGACGTACTGAACATCGGTCCGGGATTCACCGGGCAGGCGCATGTCGCCGGCGAATACGTGCGACAGATCGACCTATTGCGTTGTGCGAATCTGATTGCATCCACGCTGCTGCGACTAGACGCGAAGCTGGGCGAAGAATTCGCTTGAGAACTGGTCGGGACGAGAGAATTCGTAGGCTAAGCAAGATAAATTGTCGGGAGAGTTATGATGAGCAGCAAGAAGCCAAACGCATCAGAAAGCCTAGTTCGCGCGTTTCAATCGGCATTGAGTAAGAGTGGCATTCTAAAGAATCCGAAAGTTGTGAAGGAAATGAAGAAGGCGAAGAAGAGGCTGGAGCGTTCTCCGTCCACGTCGCCATACGTCACGATTGCCGAACAATTTGCCACACACTTGATGAAGGGCAATTTTAAGGCCGCTCATAAGATGCTTTCTGCGAAGCTACGTCGCGAGTGCCCGGCAGGCGATCTCAAGAAAAGAGTTGCGTCGATGATTAAGTATGCGAAAGCCCCGATCACAAATGTACAAGTCGTGAATACAAGCGAGGACTTGCCGAATAGCGAGCCTAATGATGTTGGATGGGCATATGTTTCCATGGACGGAGATGGATTTTGCGAAGCAGTTTCAGTCACCGTCACCAAAGAAAATGATGAGCTCTTCATCCGGACAGTCGATTTCGGCAGGCCGTAAAGAAAACAGTACGGGGCGACAGGATTTGAACCTGCGACTCTGCGAGCTTAAATCACTCTACATTCCCCCTGATCGAAATTCGGTACGCATGCGTAGAATTTCGGATTGACTACGAGTCATGCGTAGCTAGACTGACTCGTCGGTCAACCAAACTGACTGGTCAGTCGCTCATTACAGAGTGGGATTCGAATCATGCGCATTGCCGTCGATCACCGTGACGCCATTTTGGAAGCCTCCGCTGCGCTTTTTGCTCGGCGGCCGTATCACGAAGTTCTGATGGATCATGTGGCAGAGAAGGTAGGAGTGGCCAAAGGAACGGTTTATCGTTACTTTGAGACCAAAGAAGATCTTTTCGCCGCCGTCGCGTTGTTCTATTTTGACCGGATGAATGCGGAAGTGGCGGTCGTCTCGCGGATCGATGGTCCGCCGCTGGTTCGGTTGCGCGCCACGGTCCTGTGCGTGGCCAAATTACTCGAAGAACACAAGAATTTCTTTCAGGTCATGCAGCAGCACGAAAGCGAATTGTGGATCCGCAAGAAGAACGAATTCTATAAACGGCGCTCGGAATTCCGCGCGATCGTATCGAACTTGATCTCGGAGGCACAGTCGCGCGGCGAAGTGCATTGCCCGTTCGACCCCGCGCTGGCCGGCGACATGTTGATGGGAATGATCCGCAACGTGCGGCGCGTCGCCGATCCGCTGCCTCCGCCGGAAAAACTGACGGACATGGCGCTGCACTTATTTGTGCACGGGCTTACGGTGCCCACCGCGGCGCCTGCGGTTTCAATCCAGGCATCCGCGCAACCCGCGAATAAAGAATGAGGAAGCCATGAAGTACCTGATCATTGTCGTCCTAGCGTGTGGAATGGGCGCGGCCGCTACGGCGCTCGCGTTCCGTGGCCCGCAGCAGAACACCAAAGCTGACGGCTCTGGCGCGCCTGCCCCCACGCCCGCGCCTGCACCGACGGCTCCTGCGCCTGGCGGCGGAACAACGGCGTCGACGCGCAAGTATCCGGTGCGTGTTCACACCATCAAGACCAAGGCCGTGGTGTATGAAGTTCCCGCCATTGGCGCGCTGGAGGCGTTGGACACCTACCGCATCGATTCCCAGGTTGCCGGCACCATTTACGACGTGGGATTTCAAGAAGGCGACGACCTTCCTGCCAAGCAGGTGCTCTGCCGCATCGCGCCTGAAGCCTACCGTCTCGTGGCCGCCCGCGATGAAGCGATCTATAAGGCGGCCGTGGCCGATCTGGCTGATGCCAAGCGGCGACTAACCAACGACATCGAACGGAAAAAGATCTCATTGAAGGAAGCACAGACGGAGATCGAACGCCGCGTCGCGGTTCGCACGGCTGGGGCGATCTCGGAAGAAGACATTCAGCTTTACCAGGCCAAACGCGATCTGGCCGATGTGGAATTGCGTGATGCGACGCAGGCGTCCGAAACGCAGCTGCGTACGCTGGAAGCCGCCATCGCCCAGCGCGAATCGCAGTGGAAGATTTCGCTGGACGATGTGCGCAAGTCGACGGTGCTCACGCCGATCGGCGGGAAAATCGAAAAGAAGTACATCACCAATGGCATGTTTGTGCCCTCCGGCACGCCGCTGGCCACAATTGTCGACCGTCGCGCGATGAAACTCCGCTTCAAGCTTTCCGAGCGCGATTCGGCCGTGGTGAAAGTCGGCGATAAGGTCAAGTTCTCCGTGCCGGCGTGGCCCTCCCGCCAATTCGAAGCGAAGGTGTTCCAGATCAGCGATCAGGTCGACACGGATGCACGCGTCGTTTCATGCCTGGCAAAAATCGAAACGGATCTCGACAAGCTGATCCCCGGTTATTTCGCTTCCGTGCGCCTGCAAAGCGGCAGTGTCGAGCAGGCTGTTGTGGTGCCGACGACCGCGATTCTGACCACTGAGAAAGGCTTCGTTGCATTCGTCATCAAAAACGCGGAAAGCGGCGACCCTGTCGCCGAAAAGCGCGTGGTGAAGATCGGCCTGAGCGTGACCGATAACGCGCTGGAAGTGCTCAGCGGCTTGAACTCCGGCGAATCGCTCGTGATCGAAGGCGCCAGTTCGCTCGACGAAGGATATCACCTGACGCTCTTGCCGGATGGAAGCGTAGTGGTGCCAGGCGTCGACACGCCTTGAAAGCCCTGTGCAAGGAATTGTCTTGAGGTGGCAATGATGTCGAAGATCGCCGGAGCATCCCACGCGTGAGCTTAGCCAGCGTTTCAATTCGCAATCCCGTTTTTGCCTGGATGCTGATGGCGTTCTTTATCGTCTTCGGCATCATCGGGCTCTCACGTCTCGCCGAAGGTCAGTATCCAGACATCGACTTCCCGATTGTCACCATCAATTGCACGCTGCAAGGTGCGACGCCGGAAATCATGGAGCGCGACGTCGCCGACATCATTGAAGACAACGTGATGGCGTGTGAAGGCATCGTCGACATCTCGTCGGTCTCCAAGCAGGGGCAGTCGACGATTACGATCGAGTTCGACATCAACCGCAACGTCGAACAGGCGCTGCAGGACGTCCAGGCCCGCGTGGCACAGGCCGCGAAGTTGCTGCCGAAGACAATGGACCCGCCGATCATCAACAAGACCAATCCGGAAGAAAATCCGATCATGTGGATCGCGCTCTCGGGCACGCGCTCGCAGCTGGACATCAGCCAGTACGCCAAGAATTCCCTGCGCGACAAGTTCCTCACGGTCTCCGGCGACGGCGACGTAATGATGGGCGGCTACCTGGAACGCAACGCACGCATCTGGGTAGACGGCAAGAAGCTCGAGGCCTACGGACTGACGGCCAACGATGTCGTCAACGCCTTCCAGAATGGGCACGTTGAAATTCCCGGCGGCCGCGTCGAAGGCACGCTGCGGGAAGCGAATGTCGAAATTCAAGGCGAAGCGATCACCGTCAAAGAGATGGGCAACATCCTCGTCACCGTGCGCAACGGATCGCCGGTCTATTTGAAAGACGTTGCAATCGTCGAAGACGGATTTGAAGACCGCCGGCGCATCGCGCGTTCCAACGGCATGCCGGCGCAGGGACTGGGAATCATTAAGCAGCACGGCGCCAATACCGTCCAGGTCGCCAAGGATGTGCGCGACAAACTGGTGGAACTGCGCAAGACGCTGCCGAAGGGCCTGAGTCTCGACGTCCGCGTCGACAATAGCATTTTCATCAAAGATGCGGTTCATGAGATCGAATTGACACTGTTTCTGTCGGTGTTGCTGACCGCGGTAGTCTGCTGGTTTTTCCTCGGATCGCTCTCGTCAACATTGAATGTGGTGCTGGCGATTCCCGTCTCCGTCTTTGGTACGTTCGCGGTGATGTACTTCGCCGGATTCTCGCTGAATTCGTTCACGCTGCTGGCGCTCTCGCTCTCGATCGGCATTGTCGTCGATGACGCCGTGATGGTGCTCGAAAACATTTACCGTCATGCAGAAATGGGCAAGGACAAGGTCACTGCGGCGCGCGAAGGCACAGAGCAGATTTCCTTCGCTGCGCTGGCGGCGACCATGGCGATCATCGCCATCTTCCTGCCTGTGGCATTCATGACCGGCATCATCGGGAAATTCTTCTTCCAGTTCGGCGTGGTGCTCTCGATTGCCGTCGCCATCTCGCTTCTTGAGGCGATGACATTGGCGCCCGCGCGCTGCGCGCAGTTCCTGCAGGTCGGGCATCGCGGTAATTTCATAGAGCGCTTTTCCGGCGAACTGTTCGACGGCCTGGCGCGCTTCTACAAGAGCATGCTCAATACCGTGCTGAATTTCCGCACGGAACTCACCGGCAAGACCTTCGGCTTCGTGCTTCTGCTGCTGTGCCTGGCAGCCGGCGGAGCGCTCAGTTATTTCGGCGGCATGGGGGTCTACAGCGGATTGACGGGCGGCGATTTCAACATCGCCAGCGTGCTGCTCCTGACCATCGGCCTATTCGGTCTGTACAGTGCGGCAGGCATGGGTGCGATGTTGGTCAAACAGCAGTCGTTTCCCACCGGATCCGCGCTGGTCATGGTTGCATCGCTGGCGGTCTTTCTCGGTTCGCTGCTGCTGATTCAATACATTCCCAAAGAAATGGTGCCGCCGCAGGATCAAGGCTACTACATGATCCGCATTTTCACGCCGGTGGGCTCCACGGTCGACTACACCGATCGTGTGATGAAGAACGTCGAGAAGCTGCTCGACAAGCATGACGAAATCGAAGCGTCACTGGTCATCGCCGGATTGCCGCCGGACGTCAATGCCGGCATCGCGTTCGTGACGCTCAAGCCATTCAAGGACCGCAAAGTCAGCCAGCAGGAATCGATGGCGATGCTGCGCAAGGAACTCAATGACAATCCCGCGCCAGGTTCTCGCGTGATCCTCGTCGACTTCTCCGCTTCGGGATTTGCCAACGCCAAGCGCGGCGCAGCGGCGATCGAATTCTCCCTGCGCGGACCGGAATGGGACAAGCTGGGCAAGCTCGACGATCAATTCATGTCCGATATGAAAAGCAGCGGCCTATTCCAGGACATCGACACCGACTACCAGCGCGGCATGCCGGAGCTCGATGTCATCCCGGACCGCGAAAAGTGCATGGCCAACAACGTCGATGTGATGACGCTGGCCAACACCGTCAGCTACCTGATCGGCGGCCAGAAAATCGGGACGTTCAAGGACAACGGTAAGCAGTACGACGTTCGCATCCGCCTGCTCCAGGAAAACCGCGGCCGCCGCGAAGACATTACGAGCCTCTATGTTCGCTCGAAGGACGGCAAACTGGTGCAGATCCGCGACATCGCCAAGGTCGAACTGCGCCCGTCGTTTCAGTCGATCACCCGCCAGATGCGCCAGCGCGCCGTGAGCATCTCCGCCAATCCCGCGCCCGGACATTCACAGGCCGAAGCGCTGGACTGGGTCGGCAAGCACGTCGCCGAGACGGTGCCGGAAGGCTACAATTTCATCAAGACCGGCAACTCGCGCGCGATGGAAGAGTCGTTCAAGAGCCTCATCTTCGCGCTCGTTCTCGGCCTGGTCGTCGCGTACATGGTGCTGGCATCGCAGTTCAATTCGTTCCTGCATCCAGTGACGGTGCTGATGGCGCTGCCGTTCAGCGTCAGCGGCGCGCTGCTGGCGCTCTTTCTGACCAGGTATGCGTCGTACACCGGCCTTCACATGAACCCGCAGTCGTTGAACATCTACAGCATCATCGGCCTGATTTTGCTGATGGGGATCGTGAAGAAAAATTCAATTCTGCTGGTCGATTATACCAATCAGGTTCGCGACGAAGACAAGAGCAAGAGCGTCACGGCCGCGCTGATCGAAGCCTGTCCGCTGCGTCTGCGTCCAATTCTAATGACATCCGTTGCGACCGTGGCCGGCGCGCTCCCCGCCGCTCTGGCACTGGGCCCCGGCGGCGAACTGATGATCCCGATGTCAATCTCGATCATCGGCGGCTTGACGCTCTCGACACTGCTGACGCTGATCGTAGTTCCGTGCTTCTATGGCATAATGGATGAAATGAAGATGTCGCTGATCGCTCTGCTGCCGGCGGGCAAGGCGCCCGAGCACCCGGTGCGAGGCGAAATGAGTGAGCATTTGGCGGGAAAGTAATTTCGCACGACGAACTGTGTGTCGATTCCGAGAATCGACAATTCGGGCTAACCACGATTGGCGTTCGATTCTGAACATCGGTGTCGCTGATAATCCGACAGTTAATCGGTAACAACTGCCTGGAAAACATGTGCAACATACTATTCTAGGTGGAATTTGCTTGGTCCACGCTTTGCATCATGGTGTGCAGGAGTTGCAATTTGCCATAACCTGGCTGAGTGGAGAATCATGACGAACATCAAGATTCGATACGTCTGCGGTCATGAAGTTGACTTCGACGGCGGTAACGATGGTTCCGGAACACCCAGTACGCTGCGAGAGCAACGTCTCGCGCGCGAACAGCTCAAATGCCCTGGCTGCCGGCACGACACCGTGAAGATCCAGCTCATTTCTTCCAAACGCGTTCGCAATTGGCGCTGAAATCCCGTCTCACAATTCAGTGGCACGACGGTGCGCGGTTTCAAAATTGAAACCGCGTTTTCTTTTCGCGCGGTCCGAATTGCTGCTAAGCTCCAACCTTCTCGAAACAAGCCGGCTTAAGGAAGGTCCATGCGTATTCACTGCCTGCAGCACGTGGAATTTGAAGGGCCCGGCAGCATCCTGCATTGGACCATGGCTCAGGGTCATGCGCTGACGTTCACGCGCTTTTTCGCAGGCGACAAACTTCCGGATCTCGCCGCGTTCGATTGGCTGCTCGTGATGGGCGGCCCGATGAACGTCCACGACGAACGCGAGCATGCGTGGCTTGCCGACGAGAAGAAGTTCATCCGCGCTGCCGTCGATGCGCAGAAGACGGTTATCGGCATCTGCCTCGGCGCACAGTTGCTGGCGGTGGTGCTCGGCGCGGAAGTCACGAAGAACGCGCACAAGGAAATTGGCTGGTACCCCGTTCAATGGACCGCGGAGGCCCGCGCATCGCGGTTGCTGGGATTTCTTCCGGATCACTCCGACGTCTTTCACTGGCACGGCGACACCTTCTCGACGCCACCCGGCGCAATCAAGATCGCGTTCAGCGAAGGCTGCGGAAATCAGGGCTTTCTCATGGGTGAAAGCGTACTGGGACTGCAGTTCCATCTCGAAGTGACACACGCCAGCGCCAAAGACCTGGTGAAACATGGCGCCGCCGAACTCGTGAAGGGTAAATACATTCAAGACGCGTCAGCGCTGATGATGAACGAACTGCGCTTCGAAGCGCTCAATCGGATCATGGCGCAGATCTTGAACGGGCTGGCCGGTCAGCAGTAAGGTCTCCACGGCCGGGCCCACAAAATTAGAGTTTGTCGTTGAGTTTCGCCCGTTTGGAGCTCGCTTCCGTGTCGGGCTTCTGAAACGAGCGCTGCGAATTGGGGATGCCGCTGTCTGCGCTCCCAGTATCAACGCGACCTCTGAACTTCAGCAACAGTACCGCGCCGAGTCCGATCATCACCGCCGCGACAACCAGAAACAGCAGATCAAATCCGGTGACGAACGCCAACACGATGCCCGCGGCGATCAACAGGATGCCGCAGAGCAGCGCGACGCTCGCCAGCGCGCTGCTCATGCGCTGCTGTGTTCCGACGCGGGTGCCGGAGTCGCGCTCCAGCGTTGTGAACACAGTGCGACCGCAAAGAAAAACGCGAACACTCCGCCCGGTCCCTGCGACGCGGGATTGCCGAAGACGCTCAACACCAGCGCGCCGACGCCCGCGCCCATCGCGGCGAGCGCCAGTGTGGCCGCTTCGCGCGTGGCGTTGACAAAGAGCCTCGAAAAAGCGCCCGCGGCGGACGTGATCCAGCACGCGAAGAGCAGCAACACGACAATCAGACCGGGTACCCCGAGCTCCACCGCGACAGTTTCAAACAAACCAAAGGTGGTCGGCTCGTCGACGTAAATGCCAAACGCCGCTTCATCGTCGGTCGTGCTGCCGGGTTTGTCGTAGGGTGCCTGATAGAAGCCGTTGACTTTGGATTGGTATTGTCCGCAGCCCACGCCTTTGTGCCAGTTGGGCTTGCTGTTGAGATCCATCGGATCGGTGCGCGCCGTCAGCAGATCGGTCACCGCCTGATAGCGCCGCAGTCGCGCGCTGGGCACTTTCGCCGCGTCCGCTTCGGTGGCTGGATCGTTGACGTAAAGCGCCACGCCCTCGGTAATCGCCTGCGGATTGTTGCGCGGCAGTCGCGGCAGCATCACGGAAATAATGAAGAGTAGAAAAACCAACGCCATCAGCGCCGCGCGCCAACTGCGCACGGCCACCAACGCCCCGATCACCGCGACGATGCCTGCCGTCGCTCCGATAAAGCCGCCCGCAAAAAGCGTAACCAGCAGCGACAACCCTGCGACGCAGAAACTGATGCTGCGCACAGCGCTGTCACGGTCGAGAATCGCGTACGCGGCCGCGGCAGGCGCGATCATTGCCGTTAGCGCGCCGAGCGTGCCGCGGAAATCGTACCAGCCGCCGAGGCGAATATTCGAAGCGCCCAGCAGATCCTGATCCTTATGCCGCGGATCGTACGGCAATCCAATCGGTCCGACATACTGGCGCAGCGCAATCAGTAGACAGACCGCCGCGCTGACGCCAACGATCAACGCCAGCTTGCGGAATTCCGCGGGACTCCGCGCGATGTTCTGAAATACCCACACCGCCAGCAGTCCGAACACCACCGATGCTTGCGCGCCACGAAGCCAGGCCTTGCCAGTCTCGCCGCCCGGGAACTTCGCGATCCACAAGCAGGAGATCATCGCCAGCGCCGCCCAGATCAAACTGGGCAGCGGAGGGAAGCTGAACGATTTGGGATCCGCGCGGCGTCCGCGCGTGATCGCGTCATAGATTGTCAGCGGCACAAGGATCAGCAACAGCGGCATCAGCGGCGACAAGTAATGCTTGTCTTTGAAGTGGAGCAACTTCTCCACATTCCAGTTGATCGCCATGGTGGCGACCGTGATGTACGCCAGCCAGCGCCGCCAAGCCGGCAAACTCGAAGCGGGTGTTTCCAAGTTCGAAGATTCGATGGACATGCTCACACCATACTCACCGCTGGCGGGTAGTAAAAGTTACTCCACGGCATTTCTAAACTTCGCATATGTGACACTTCTGACCGTAAATTCGTGGCACGCTGAGTGCTTTCTTGTACGAATTCGTTCCACCCTCGGGAAACTCCGTACATTGCGCTGCGAAAACCTACAAACCGAGTTAAAGTGAGGCTGATGTTAGCGACGTCTGTGGTGTTTCCCGGCACTGCCTTATCCCCGCTTGTGGCCTTGGCCGGGGGCGTGGTCGGCGTTGTGATTATTATTGCACAGTACCGCCGCGTGCTCTCGCTTTATGAATACCACCGCTGGCTCCCGGCGGTGCTACTGGCACTGCGGTTGACGGCGGTACTGGTCTTTTTACTGCTGCTGGTCAACCCAATCCTACGTCTCAATGTCTCGCCGCGTGACCGCCAGCGCATCGCCGTGCTGGTCGATACCTCCAAGTCGATGAACCTCGCTGATTCCGTCGGCGGCGAAACGCGCATCAAGACGGCGCAACAGATCCTTGGTGAACAGACGGTGCTCAGTCGGCTCTCCGACAGCGCACAGGCCGATCTGATCGGCTTCGACAGCGCCATTCGACCTGTGGAACTCAAATCGCTCAAAGCCGAAGGCGACAGCTCTGATTTGAGTCAAGCCATCGCCACCGTCCGCGATCAGAAGGACAAGGCGCCGCTGACGGCCATCGTACTGCTCAGCGACGGTTGCGAGACGTCGGCGAAGAGCTCTGCCGAAAACGCCCAAGGCGTGCCGATCTACACCGTCGGACTCGGATCGATGATGGAATCCGTCGCCAAGAACGCGGACATCGATCTCTCGATTCTCAAGGCCGACAAGCAGGCGTTCATCCATTCCAAGAGCGAAGTGAAAGTGGAACTCCGCCAGACCAATCTGACTGGGGAAAACGCCACGGTGCAGATCCGTCTCGGCGAGAAGGTGCTCGCCGAACAGACCGTGTCGCTCACCAAGGATCCGCAGCAGGTTCAGTTGTATTTCTCGCCCGATGACGCCGGACTGTTCGAATACGAAGTGCGCGTGCTGCCCAATCCGAAAGAGACGATCACCGAGAACAACAATCGTTTCTACTCCGTGAAGGTCACCAAGGAGAAGATTAAGGTTTTCTACTACGAAGGCACGCCGCGCTGGACGTACAAGTTTCTCACGCGCGAATTGAAGAAGGACGCGCAGATCGCGCTGCAGGCCATCTTGCGGACCGACGTGAGCAAGGCGTACCAATCTTCGGCGGAGGGCGGAGAATCCGTGATGCTGCCGTCGACGCGCGCCGGATTGAAAAAGTACGACGCGATCATTCTTGGCGACTTCCGCGCCGAAGATTTCACCAAAGCGCAGGCCACGGCGCTGCGGGAGTACGTTAGCGAGGACGGGGGCGGGCTGATCGTGCTCGCCGGAAAAGATTCCTTCGCCAGCGGACTTGCCGCCATGGGTCTGGAGACCGCGCTGCCAGTCGCGGTGACCGGATCGAAGGAATTCGTCGGCAACCTCGCGATTCAACCCACGTCGGAAGGCCAGAACCATCCGATCCTGGCCAGCCTGCCGAAGTTTCTGCCCGTCGAAAGCGTCTACGAATCGAATGCGACGAAAGCCGGAGCCCAAGTATTGGCGCTGGCTCAAGGCGAGAAGAGTTCCTTCCCGTTCTGCGCCGTTCAACGCTACGGGTCCGGGCGCGTGTTCTTGAGTCTCTCCGATTCCGACTGGAAGTGGGCGATGAAGTACACCGACAACGGCGGCAGCGAACTCTTCGCGAAATTCTGGGGACAGGTGATCCGCTGGGCCGCCAACCGCGACGCCGAAGCCGGTCCGCAGCAACCCGCGCTGATCACCACCGACAAGGACATTTACCGGCTTGGCGAGCCCGTGAAATTCCACGTGCAAGGTTCAGGCATCGAGAACTTAAAGGAAGCGCTGATCGCTGGCGAAAGCGTCCCGCTGCAGAAGAACCTCAACAACCTCGACGGCCAATACACGGCGAGGAAACCCGGCAGCTACAAAATCACCGCCGGTCCCGCGGCGGGGGAATTCCTGGTCGAACGACCCGCCAACGAATTCAGCCGCATCGCCATGAACGAACCGCTGCTGCGCCAACTGGCGGCGGCCTCGGGCGGCCAGTACTTTGATGCCATCACCGCGCGCACGCTGCCCGAAGCACTGAAAGCGGCCGGCGTGATCAAAGTTGAAACGCGCGACTACGTCGTCTCAGAGTCGTGGATTCCATTTTTGCTGATCCTGCTGGCGTTGGGAATCGAATGGTCAGTGCGCAAAAGGCTGCAGCTCAATTAAGAGAAGGGTTAAATCGATATGCATTTTATGCTAATTTTAGCCCTCAGCGCGGCGCCCAATTTCGCCGTCACGACATTTTCGAATGGCGAGAAGGCCGAAGGCGGTTTTTCGATCACCGAAGGCCGCAAGTTGGATTTTTTTGACGTCAATAAAGGTAAGCGCGTGGCCATCGACCCCGAAGAGATCGCGCGCATCGCCGTCAGCATCGAAGAAGAGTCGCAACAGCAGGCGTGGATGTTCAAGGAAGACGGCAACGCCGAGAAAATCATGCTGCCGTGGAAATACACCGTGCGCAAACTGCTCACCGACATCACGCTCACCTCCGGCCAGACCGTGCACGGCCATGTCAACGCGCCCTTTTATCTCGAGATCGACGACGATTCGAAGCGCTTCTTCCTGGTCAAAGATCAGAAGGGCGAGAAAAATCAGAAAGCCGAAGACCTGATCTACGTGAAGGAAATCGTCCTGCCCAACCGCAAGATCGGCGACGGCAAGCTCGGTATGATCACGATCAAAGCGAAGGGCACGCCGGTCCTCGTCGATCACAAGCGCGAGATGTCTCTCGACCCGCCGTTCACCGGGTTACTCAGCGGCGCATACGACGTGCTGTTGTTCGACGGCTCCAGCGTGCGCTTCGGACTGAGCGGCGATGCGGTGCCCGATGCCGATCAGAAAACGATCCAGGAGAAGGTCAATTCGATCGAAGAATTTTACACAAGCAAGAAGATCGTCGCGTTCGCCAAATCGGGTAACATTGTTCGCGGCCTCGTAGAACTGACGCGTAAGGAAGAGAGCTACGACAAAGGCTACCAATTCGCGCGCTGGGAGTTGTGGACGTTCGAGCCGACGAAGCAGAACTTTGACATCAAGCGGCGGTTGTTTCTCTACCGGCAGCGTTTGGAAAAGGATCTGACAAAGTACGAGTACAAGAGCGAGGAGAAACTGAAAGCGGTGAGCGAAAATGCGGTCGTCGAGTAGCCAAGAACGCAGGTTGAGTACGGAGGGCGAATGATGTCGGCCTTAACGAAATCCGTGATCACCGTGCAGCGGCGCTGGAAAATGCTGCGCGCGTTGTCGGCGCTGCTGCTGCTCTCCGGCGTTTTCGCAGGCGGGCTGCTGGCGTTGTTCGCGCTCGACAACCTGCTCCATCTCAACGCTGTGGTCCGCAGCATCCTGGGTTTGGGCCTCGTCGCCGTCGTAATTGCGCTCGCGATCCGCAACATGATTCTTCCGCTGATGAAACCTGTCTCGAGCGAAGAGGCGGCGATTCTGATTGAGCGCGCGTTTCCCGAGATGGACAATCGACTCATCAATTCCGCACGCCTCGCCCGCGACCCGCGGACGCCGCAACTGGTGCTGACCATGATCCAGGCCGAAGCCGGACGCATTGTCGAAGCACTCGACCTGCGCCGCGTCTTGCCGTTGAAAGCACTCAAGCCCCTGGCGATGATCGCCGGCATCGCGCTGGTCCTCTTCGCCGGATACGCCGTCGCGCTACCGGATTACTTCACCAACGCGCTGAAACGTTACGCCATGCCCACAGTCTACACGGCGCCGATCACGAAAACGTCACTACGTGTCTCGCCGGGCAGCATCACCGTTCCGGAAGGGACCAGCGTCACGATCAAGGCCGACGTCGGGGGCGAAATTCCGCCCGGCGTTCATCTGCAGTGCGGGCAGGCCGGCTACGACATGCGTTTTCTCGGCGGCGCGTTCGAGCAGGAATTCAAGAGCGTCGATACGTCGTTCGAATACACCGTCCACGCCGGCGACGCAGAGAGCGAAACGTTCCACGTCACCGTGCTGCCGAAGACGAAGATCGAGAAAATCGTCGTCGCGTACACCTATCCAGAATACCTGAAGATGCCGGTGCGCACCGACGATCCGTCCAACGGCAACATCTCCGCGCTGGAAGAAACCAAAATTTCACTGAGCCTCAAGACCAGTAAAGCACTCGCGTCGGTGAAACTCGTCTCCGAAAGCATCGATAAGCCGCAGCAGTCCGGCTCGAATCTGGAATGGAAATTCAGCGTTACCAAGTCAGGCACGTTCCATTTTGAATGGACCGACGCCGACAAGATCACTGGCAAGAGCTCCGACTACACGCTCACCGCGCTCAAAGACCTTCCGCCGCGCATCCGCATCATGGAACCGGCCAAGGACACCACGCTCCATCCGTCCGCCACGCTCGCCACACTCGTTCACGCCGAAGACGATTTTGCATTGGCGACCGTGTCGCTCAAGGCGATACCCGCTGGTAAGGAGGAGAAGGACGCCTTTACCCTGAGTGATTTCCCGGCGAAAGGTAAGGACCTGCGCGCCTCCAAGCAACTCACCGCAGCCGATCTGAAAGCGAAAACCGGCGAATCCATCCGCATCTTCGCCGTCGCGCGCGACATGAAGGGCAGCGAAACCGCTTCGCCCCAGATCACCATTCGAGTCATCGACGACGCGCAGGCCAAGGCGGACGTGCTCAAGGAGCTCACCGCCATCGCCGCGCGTTTGCGTCAGGCCATTGCGTGGCAGAAGAATGTGCGCACCCAGAACACCGAAGGCAAAGCCAAAACCGAAAGCCTGATCGGCGAACAGACCGGCATCAACACGCTGCTCAACGAAGTGCTCGCCAGCTGGGTCAATCCGGAAACCCGCCATCTCGGTGTACGCGCGCGGCTTGAAAACGCGATCCGCGGACCGGTCGCGAAGTCGCTCTCGTTACTCAAGTCCGACCGCAAAGCGGCCGCGGAAACTCAAGGCATTGTCGTAAAGGAACTCGAAGCCATCGTCACCGAACTCGAAGGCATCATCCCGGCTCTGAAGAGCGGCGACATGGAGAAAGTGCTCACCGACGCGGGCGAGAAAACGCCGCGCCAGGTCGCCAAGGATCTGCTCGCCGGCCTGAAGGAATTCACCGACGCGCAGAAGAAGGTCATTCAAGACACGATGGATCTAAAGCTGAAAGCCGGCGAAGATTTCAGCGACGACGCCAAGAAAAAACTCGACACGCTCCGCCAGACCGAAGAGCAGTGGGGCAAGTTCATGCAGGAGAAAGTCACCGACCTCTCTAAAGTTCCGCCGCAGGATTTTTCCAACGGCGCGCTGGGCAAGGAGCTCAACAAAGCGTTCAGCGAAATGCAGATGGCCGCCAGCGCGCTCAATCAGAAGTCCGTCGAAATGGCGATCCCCGCTGAAGAGTCCGGGCTCGAACTGGCCAAGGAAATCACCTCGAACATCGAGCGCTGGCTGGCAACCGCGCCGGACAATCAGAAGTGGAATATGGAAGAGAACACCAAGGACGTCGACGTGCCGATGGCCGATCTGCCCGCCGAAATGGAAGACATCATGGGCGATCTGATCGACAAGGAAGACAAGCTCGCCGAAGAATCGCAGGACGTCACCAGCTCGTGGCTCGACAGCATGGACAAAGGCGTGGGCTGGGGCGTCGCCGACGGTCCGATCGCGGACATGAGCGCCAAGGGCATCACCGGAAATCTGCAGCCCAACAGCAACGAAATCGCCGGCCGTTCGGGCGAAGGCCGCAGCGGCAAGAGCAGCGGCCAGTTCGTCGGGGACACCGCTGAAGGTAAAGGCGGCAAGCAGACGCCTTCGCGCGCCACGCCCGATCCGTATGAAAAGGGACAGGTCAAAGACACGTCCAAGGATCCATCGGGCGGTTCAACTGGCGGTGGCAAGATCAGCGGCGCTAATAAGGAAGGTCTGCGCGGCGTGCCGCCTCCGCCCACGATGCAGAAGATGGATCGCATGGCCGACAACCAGGCGGAAATCCGCAACACCGCCGAGAAAGCCAAGGTCGCGCTCGAAAAACGCGGTTACGTTTCACAGGACCTCGCGGCCGCGATCGATCGCATGAAACTCGTCGAAGACAAGCTGCGCAACCATCAGGGCGCGAATTACACCAGTGAGATGAAAGCCGTCACCACCAATCTCTCGTCGGTCAAGAAATCGACCGACAGTCAGATCGATGTGCTCCGCGACTCGGTCCATGCTCCCACGGAGAAGCGCACCGGTTTCCAGAACAGCAGCGACGAGGAAATTCCGCCGGAGTTCAAGGACTGGGTCAAGGCGTACTACAAGGCGCTTTCCGATTGAGACGGTTTCATATCTCACGCAGAGACTTCGGCGAGCTCAGTCGAGTCGCCGCTAAGACGCAATGAACGGCATGGGAGTTTGGGATGAAAGGTAGCGCGCAAGGTGTCTGGATTTTGTTTCTCTGCGCGGCTTGCGTGGCGGGGAATCTCATTGCCGCTGAGGAAGTGAATCTTGTCAAGAATCCTGGGTTTGAAGAGGGCGATGCGCAGCCGAAGTTTTGGGATCGCGTCGATGGCCTCACCTCGTTCTATGAAAAGGACGAACAGCGCGGCACCAAATGCATTCGCATGTACACGCGCATCGACAACGAGGAATTTCATCAGCGCCAGAAGGAAATGAAGCAGGACAATCCGCCGCCGCCGAAAAAGCCGCGCGAGATCAAAGGCGAAGGTTACGACACCGTCGGCGGCAACGATGGCGTCAGCTTGTATTCTGACTGGATCGACGTGAAGCCGGGCATGACCTACACGCTCACGGCCGACGTCCGCTCGGAAGGCGGCGCGCCGAAGATCTTCATGAAAGGCTACACCGAAATGCCGCAGGAGATCGACGACCACGGCACCGTCAAGAAAGTGATGTTAAAGCGCAATTCGTTCAAAGTCTTTGTCGATTGCGATGGCGGGAAGAAGTGGAAGGAGAGCAAGATCACCTTCTGCCCCACGCACGATCGCAGCGATGTGAAGTGGATGCGCGTGATGCTCTACGGATACTGGCCGCCGCAGAATTACTGGTTCGACAACATCAAGGTCGTCGAATCGGGCCTCGACCCGGAAGCGCCCAAGCGCTGGGCCACGCACAAGCAGCGCGACGAGCACGACGAGTCCAAAGAGAAGAACGAAAAGACCGGCGAAGCGAAAGCGATTTTGAAATACCTGCGCAGTGCCATCGACCGCTACAAGGCCGATATGGGCACCTTTCCGGATTCGCTCCAGGCGCTGTTGAAGAATCCTGGCAACAACGCTTGGGCGGGACCGTACGTGATGGACCTGAGCGACGATCCGTGGGGCAACGCAATTCACTACGAAGCGACCAAGGAAAAGTACACGCTGAAATCGTTCGGTCCCGATGGCAAGGAAGGCGGCGGCGACGATGTGGAGTAAATCGCACATCTTAGTAGCGGCGTTGCTCGCGTCGTGTGCGTTGAGCGCCAGCGTTGCGGCCTCCGATGCGACGTGGTGGGATGCCGCGTGGCGTTACCGCCGGCACATCACCGTCATCGACACGATCCGCGGCTCCGGGCCCACCACCGTGGCGATGGTGGAATTTCCGACGCTGGGCAAAGTCAATCCCGACGGTAGCGACATCCGCGTGATCGATGGCGAAGGCAAGGAAGTAGCAATTCGCATCATCTCTGTCGGACTGGAAGATCGCGCCTGCATTTTGTTCGACGCGCCCAAGCATGGGCACTACCAGCTCTATTTCGGCAACACCAACGCGAAAGCCGCGCCCAGCAAGCCGATCGAAGCAGGCCTGACGCTCGAATCTCGTGAGTTCGTCGAAGCGCCCGTCGACAATTGGGCGCAGACGCAGCAGGTGATGCTGAAAAGCCCCAAGGTCACCGGCCGTTGGTGGTCGCCGTCGCCGACGATGTCGTTCAATCCACTTGGGCCGATGGACCACGCGATCTGCAATTTCATCGGGTACATCCGCGCGCCCGCCGACGGCACATACACGTTCGCCACGAACTCCGTCGACGCCTCGTTCGTTTTCATCAACGACAAACCCGTCGCTGAATGGCCTGGCTGGCACGGGCCCGGCGGCGGTGAGCACGCGACGCATCAGGGCAAGCTCGAACTCCGCGCGGGGGTGCACCGCTTTCAATTCGTTACGGCTTTCCGCGGGTGGGGCGCATGCACGGTCGGCTGGCAGCGCCCGGGTGACCCAACGATCATCCACATGAATCAGGATTCCTTCGTCGGCACGCTCGTCACCAAAATCGGCGCAGTGGAAAGCGTCTCCGGTTCGGAGGCCGATTTCCAATGGGTCTACGACGACGATCTGGCGATGGAAGGCCGCCGCGTCACCGCCGTGAAATTCGAATCGATGACGGCGCCGAAAGCCTGCAAGTGGGACTTTGGCGACGGCAACACCAGCAGCGACATCGCGCCGCTCCACATCTATCTGGAACCCGGCCTCTATACCGTCTCTCTCGACGCCGACGGCAAGAAGATCGAACAGAAAGCGCTGATCCAGCCCGAGCGCGGCCAGCTCGGGCGTCCGTACGAAAAACGCATCTCTACCTACGCAGACATGGTCAAGAATTACGAAACCAAGCAGCTCTCCGTCAACGCGTTGATGGAAATGGGTCAGATCTGCCACGAAGCGCAGCGCTTCGACGGCGCGATCCGCGGTTTCCGCGCCGCGGTTGACAAAGGGCTGATCCCGCGCGATGGCGAGCAGGCCCGCTGGATCATCCGCCTCTACGAAATGTACCGCGACAGCGGCCGCTTCGACGATGCCATCGCCGTCTGCGACGCGATCTCCGGCGCCAAGGACGTGCCGCCGCAACTCGCCGCGCAATGGATGGTGCTGAAGGCCGAGGTGCTCTACGATTACCAGAACAAGATCGATGCCGCCGAAACGGTCTACAAAACGGTGATGAAAACGTTCAAGGCAGAGAACTCCGACTACGTCCGTCTCGCGTACATCCGCATGGGAGAACTGGCGCTTGTCCGCGGCGACGTGAAAGCCGCGCGCAAAATTCTGGAAGACACCGAACGCTCTGAAATGTGGAAGAAGCGCGTCGGCGATTTTGAATTCGTCAACGGTTCGCACGAATTGAATTTCGAAGAATTCATGCGCCAGAACGATTTCGATGCGGCGATGAAGGAAATTGAATCGTGGGAGTGGGAGAAGCCGACGATCCAATTGACCGGTGTGACGCGCCACTTGCGCGGCCGCGTGCATCTGGCGCAAAAACAGTACGACATGGCGATCCGGGAGCTCGACCGTGGTATGGCCGCCGACAAGTACGCGCCATTTGCCGCGGAAGCGCTATTCTGGAAGGGCCAGGCGTTCGACGAATTGAAGCAGCACGACAAGGCCGTGGAGTGTTTCAAAAAGTTGGTCGATGAACACGGCACGTCCAATCTGGCGGCGAAGGCGAAGGAGAAGCTGAAATGAAAACGATCTCCGCTCCATGCAGGGCCTTGTTCGCGGTGGCGTTGTTGCTCGCGTCCGGCTGCGCGCTCGCGGCCGATCTTGGAGGCAACGACGACGGCCCCTGCGGCCTGCTGCCCGAAGCCAAGCCCCAGCGCATTAAAGGTGGCGAAGGTGTGCCGCCGCTGCCGCTGCCCGCCACGCCGCTGCGCCGCACCGAACGCAAACGCGAACCGGCGGCGCCGACGCTGATCGGCAAGCTGATGTGGGGTGGGTACTACTCGAAGGTGATGCCCGACGGCCAGAAGATGGGCTGGTACGATTGGAACACCGATCCCGCCGACCTCAACCGCCTGATGAAATTCGCCAACGCGAAGCTCAACGTCCGCTACCGCAACGTCAACATCGACCCGAAGAATTTTTCGTGGGATCCGGCGGAAGTTCCGGTGATTTACATTCAAGGCCGGCGCGGCTTGAGCTTCAACGACGAAGAGCGCAAGAAGCTCCGCGAGTTCGTGCTGCGCGGTGGCTTCATCTGGTGCGACTCCTGCCATGGTTCGGAAGACTTCGCCAATTCCATCCGCACGGAAATGAAAGCGATCCTCCCGGACCATCCGCTCCAGTTGCTCGCGCCGGATCATCCGGTCTTCCGCAGCTCGTTTGAAATCGATCATGTGAAGTACTCGCCCGCCGCGCACCGTCTCGACGGTCTGCCGACGCTCGAAGGTGCCAATGTCGGCTGCCGCACCGCCGTCTTCCTCTTCCCGTACGATCTTTCCTGCGCGTGGGACAGCTACCATGTGCCGGAAGGCGGGCGCTGCATCGTCGGCGAAGATGCGATGAATCTCGGCATCAACCTCACCGCGTACACGATCGCGTATTACAACCTCGGCCGCTACCTGGCCCAGCGCCATGCCTTCGACACCAAGGACGATTCGCTGAAAGGCGACTTCGTCTTCGCGCAAGTCAAGACCAACGGGCTGTGGGATCCCGCGCCGTCGGCGTTTACCGCGCTGCTGAAGAACACGATCGAAACCACGAATACGAAAGTGAACTTCGGCCGCAAGGAAGTACTGCTGACCGATCCGGCGCTGATGAACTACCCGTTCCTCTACCTGACCGGACATGAGGATTTTTCGCTGACCGTCGACGAGGTCGCGGGCCTCAAGAAATTCCTTGAACACGGCGGCATGCTGCTGGCCGATTCGTGCTGCGGGAATCTCGGCTTCGACAAAGCCTTCCGCCGGGAAATGAAGCGCGTTGTGCCGACCAGCGATTTGAAAGAGCTGCCACTCGACCACCCCGTCTACTCGTCCTTCTACAAGATCGATAAGGTCGCCTACTCAACGCAGGTCCGCGCATCGTTCAAGGACATGAATGCGCCGTACCTCGAAGGCCTTCAAGTCGGCGACGACATGCGCGTGATCTACTCGCGCTTCGATCTCGGCTGCGGCTGGGAGCAGCAGGAGCGGCCGTACACGTTCGCGATCATGCCCGACGACGCACTGAAACTCGGTACCAACATCATCATGTACACAATCACCCACTGATCCACTGAACGGTTCACTACTAATAGGGAGCGAAAGAGCCATCGATGGACAAACTCGTCACCGTCAGCGGGCAGGGGCAGGGGACCACGTACCAGATGCAGGGCCAGGAGATCACCGTCGGCCGTGGCCCTGAATGTACGATCCGGTTGCAGGACGCCAATGTTTCGCGCATGCACGCGAAAATTCTCCGCGAAGGCGCCAACTGGGTCATCGTCGATGCGCAGAGCCGCTTCGGCACCAAGATCAACGGCGAGACCAAGGCCGAAGCGCGTCTGAAACCCGGCGACACGATTCTCTTCGGCTCGACGGCGCTGAAATACGAATCGTCCGCGGCCACGGGCGCCGATACGGGCATCGACGCGCTGGCAGTCTCATCGAAAAGCGGCGGCGCCAAGAGCAGCGGCGAGGTCGATCAGCAGACACTGGAACGCCTGAAGTCCGCGCGGGACCTGATCGTCGCGCAAGTCGGCAAGGTCATCGTTGGACAAAAAGAAATCATCGAGCAGGTGTTGATTGCGCTCTTCGCCAAGGGGCATTGTTTGCTCGTCGGGGTACCGGGACTGGCGAAGACCTTGATGGTCCGCTCGATTGCCGCGGCGCTCGACCTGGAATTCAAACGCATCCAGTTTACGCCCGACTTGATGCCCTCCGACATCACCGGTACGGAAATCCTCGACGACGATCCGCAATCGAAGGAGCGCGTTTTCCGCTTCATCAAGGGACCGATCTTCACCAACATTCTGCTCGCCGACGAAATCAACCGTACGCCGCCAAAAACGCAGGCAGCGTTGCTGGAAGCGATGCAGGAACACCGCGTCACCGCCGCCGGATACACGCACAGTCTGCGGCAGCCGTTTTTTGTCCTCGCCACGCAGAATCCGATCGAACAGGAAGGAACGTACCCGCTTCCCGAAGCGCAGCTCGATCGCTTCATGTTCATGCTGAAAGTCGACTATCCGGAACGCAAAGACGAAGTGATGATCGTGCAATCCACCACGCGTGAAGATGTGGGCCTGCCGGAGCGCTGCATCTCCGCCGAGGAAATCGTCTCGCTGCAAAAAGCCGTGCGGCAGCTTCCCGTTTCCGATTACGTCGCGACGTACGCCACGGATCTCGTCCGTGCGACGCGGCCCAAGACCATCCAGGCGCCGAAGTTCGTCAACGAATATATTACGTGGGGCGCCGGCCCGCGCGCGGCGCAGTATCTCGTCCTTGGGGCAAAGGCCAAGGCGATGCTCAGTGGACGGGTCAATGTCTCGTGCGCCGATGTCCGCAGCGTCGCGCCGATGGTGCTGCGCCATCGCATCTTCACCAACTTCAACGCTGACGCCGAAGGCATCAACACCGAACGCATCATCGACATGCTCTGCATGGAGATCAAAGAACCCGAAGCCAAGGACCTGCCCTGGTAAGAGTGCGTGTCGCGGTCCATTGGAGTAGCGGGAATTGAATCGGGGAAAGATCCATGCGCGCCATCAGTGAATTACTGCCGCCGGAAGCTCTGGCGCGGTTCTCGAACATGAATCTGATCGCGCGGTGGATCGTCGAGGGCTTCATCTCGGGTCTGCACCGCTCCCCGTTCCACGGCTTCAGCGTGGAATTCGCGGAGTACCGCCCCTACGTCGCCGGCGATGACCTGCGCTACTTCGATTGGAAGGCGCTGGCGCGGTCCGACCGCAAGTACATCAAGAAGTACCATTCCGAAACGAACATGCAGGTCCACATCTTGCTCGACTGTTCCGCGTCGATGAAGTTCGGCGACCCGGTGAGCAAATTCCGCTACGCCTCGGCCATTGCGTCGGCGATCAGTTACCTCGCGATTTTGCAGCAGGATCCGACGGGCATCATCCTCTTCGCCGACAAGGTGCTGAAGTACGTCCCGCCCAAATCATCGATGCGCCACCTGCGCGAAATCGTCACGACGGTGATGGACGCCGAACCGCAGCAGACCACCAGCATCAATGCCGCGCTCCATTATCTGGCTGAGACCGTGAAGCGGCGCGGCTTGTTCATCGTGATCTCCGATTTTTATGACGACAAGGAGAAGATCGTCGCGGGCCTGCGCCATCTTCGTTTCAAGAAGAGTGAAGTGATCGCCTTTCACATTCTTGATCACAATGAATTGAAATTCCCGTACGCGATGCTCTCCGAATTTCGCGACATGGAGACCAACGAACGCGTGCAAGTCATGCCGGCGTCGCTACGCGCGGCGTATATGGCAGCCGTCGGCGGCTTCAGCGACGATTTGCGCAAGCAGTGTTCAAACATGGATATCGACTACCAGCTCATCGACACCTCGACGCCGTTCGACAAGGTGCTGGCCCACTACCTTCACAAGCGGCAGAGGGTGGGCTGATGCAGTTTGTTCACCCCTTTTTTCTGTTGGGGTTAAGCGCCATCGCCGTCCCGGTCGTCATCCACCTGGTCTACAAGATCAAGGCGCGGCAGGTCGACTTCCCGACGATCCGCTTCCTGCGCGAAGTGGACCGCAAGGTCGCGCGCCGCCAGAAGCTCCAGGAAATACTACTGCTGTTGCTGCGATGCCTGACTTTGTTGCTGTTGATCATGGCGCTCGCCGGTCCGGCCTGGAAGCCGCCGGGCAGCGGTTCCGGCGGCGGGCCGGGGAAATCCAGCGGCGTGGCGGCGGTGATCGTGCTCGACGATTCCTATTCGATGGCGCTGGTCGACGGCGAAGGCAGCCTCTTTTCACGCGCCAAGTCGCTGGCCGGAGAAATTCTGAAGACCATGACCGCCGGCGATGCGGTTTGCGTGCTGACGTCGCACAGCGAGCCGATCATGGTCCGCGATCCGGAGGAACTGGCTCGCAAACTCGTCGCCTCCGAACCGGCGCTCAGTGCCCAGGCACTCGGGCCGCAGATCAAGGCGGCGCTGAAACTGCTCGACGAAACCGAGGCCGTGCAGCGGGAGCTGTACGTCATTTCCGATTTTCAGCAGCGCGCCTCCGAACTGAAAGGCGTCGAGTTCACCGGGCGCAATCTCACTACGGTGCTCGTGCCGGTCCCGCCGTCGCGGCGCGAAAATGGGGCGGTGACGGCGCTGGAACAGATTTCGCCCTTCGCGACCACGACCGCGCCATTTCGCGTGCGCATCAACGCGGCCAATCGCGGCTCGACGCCAGTCAGCACCAATCTCACCCTGCGCATCGACGGGCAGACGGCCGCGGAGCAACTCGTCGCGCTGCCGCCGAAATCGGCGACCACGCTGGCCGTCGACGTCAACTTCGAGAAGCCCGGCTGGCGTCTGCTTACCGCCGAGATCGAAAAGGACGCGCTGGCCGTCGACAACAAGCGGTTGCTCTCCGTGCGCGTGCGCGCCAAGCTCGGCGTGCTGATCTGCCGGCCGCTGATGCAATCGGGCGTCTCGCCGAGCTTCTACATCGAGAAGGCGCTCAATCCAGGCGGCCCGGCGAGCACCGGCGTCAGCCTGACGCTCTGCGAACCCGCGAAACTCGCCGCGGAAAATCTCGACGACTACGCCGCCGTGATTCTCGCCGAAAGCGTCCCGACTAATGAGCCGGCGTTGAAGAGCCTGCGTGCATTCGTCGCCGCGGGCGGAAGCCTCGTGATTGCCGGCGTCGGTCCGGATAGTGCCGCGGAGTTCAACACGAAGCTCGCGGCGGAGACGCCGGGCTTCTGGCCGCTCGCGCCGGCGCGCATGGTCGGGACGTTGGGCGAAGAAGGCGACAGCGGGCATACCGAGACGATCAAAGAGATCGATCCGTACCATCCGATTTTTTCGCGGCTCAAGCGCGGCGACGTGCAACTCGACCTGAGCGCCGCGGCCTTCTACCGCGCGGCGAAGTTGGAAGTGCTGAACGGCGCGGGCACACGCGTGCTGGCGCGGTTTGGCGGCGGCGATCCGGCGATTCTCGAACACGCGTATGGTCTCGGCCGCGTGCTGATGTTCGCCGCGCCGCTGCACACGCAGAGCACCAACTTGCCGCTGAAAGTCAGCTTCCTTCCGTTGATGCACAGCCTCGTCGTCTACCTCACCACACCCGCCGAGACGCAGACGGCACGCGTCGGCGAGTCCCTGCGCCTGAGGCTGGCGGCCGAAGGCGCGCCACCGAAAGTGAAGTACCATTGGAACGGTGGCGCGGTCCGCGAGGTCGATTCGTCGGTCTCCAATGGTTTCGCGACCTATGATGCCGGTATCGTCAACGAGGTCGGCAGCGGCGAGTTCGAATGGAGCCAGGCCGGGCGCTTCGATACGCGCGACATTGCCGTGAATGTCGATCCGGAGGAAGGTATTCTTGAGTACGCCGAGCCGTCGAAGCTCGTCCCGAGCGCGGAACTCGTCCACAATTCCGAGGAACTCAACCGTCTGCTGGGGAAAATTCGCTTCGGCGTGAGTCTCTCGCCGTACTTGATGCTCGCGGGCTTTATCCTGGTGATCGCCGAAGCGCTGCTGGCGAACCGCTTCGCGTTTGTGTCGTCCGTGAAGAAGGACTGATGATCAGGCAAATTTGCCTGATGTTGGCTTTTAACCACGTCGTAAATTTACTACATGGTTAGATCGATAGACATAATCGACTAACCATACCGCAAATTTGCGGTATGGTCCTGCGCTGCCACTGCCTTCTATTTCTTCGGCGTGTGGCTATCGATCCACGCGTTCAGCTCGGCTTCGGTCGCGGCGCCGGTGCGGCGAGCGGCTTCCTGACCGTCGAGGAACAGGACGAAACAGGGCAGATCGTCGATCTTCAATGCTTTGGCGGTGACCGGAGAAGCGTCGACGTCGACCTGGAAGAACTTGGTCTGCGGCTGGCGGGCCTTGGCGACGCGGTAAAATTCAGGCGCGCTGGTTTTGCAGTTGGGGCACCACGCGGCGCCGAAATCGACGACCAGCGACGGGTTCACCATCTGGGCCGAGCGGAATGTGCTGTCGTTGAGGCTGGGGATGTCGATCACGCTCTGTTCGGAGGCCTGCGTGGATTTGGTGCGGGTCATCGCGGCGGCAATGAAAGCGACATAGAGCAGCCCGACGGCCGGCAGCACGAACTTCAGCAGTGAGACTTTTTTCACGGGAGCGGCAACCGGGATCGCGACTCCGCCAGCCGGCGCGAGCTTGCGTTGCGTTTCCGCGCGCGCGATGCGGAAGATGCCGTACGAAACGGAGCCGACGATGACCAGTACCGTTCCCAGCATGAACAGAATGCTGGAGTTGTACGCGTTGCCCCAAGGATTGGCGACCGTGTTGGCGCTGGAGACCGCATCCTTACAACCCGGACACGCCAGCACCTGATTGGCGAAACCGAGCAGTCCGGCGGAAACGAGCGTGAGCGTCGACGTCTTCATGGCTTGAATTCTAGAATCCGTGCTGGGTTGGACAAGTCCTGAACTCAGGCGTAGAGCTTCTTGAGCATCGCCGCCAAACCGGCGCCGAGTTTCTCGACGGACGCTTTCTGCGCGGCGTCTTTCAGCTGGCCGTCTTCGGTGAACATTTCGTGGGCCTTGCCGATGGCGACCTGGTCGGGCAGCACGGTCACTTTGATGTTGCCGAGAATCGAGCGCACGCCGACCAGCCCGCGCAATCCACCCAGCGCGCCGGGCGACGCGGACATCAGCGTGGCGACCTTGCCGTCGTAGCACTGCAGCGGCGTTTCGCCGGGAACCGGACGCGAGATCCAGTCGATGGTGTTCTTGAGGACGGCGGTGATGCCGCTGTTGTATTCCGGCGCGGCGATGAGCAGACCCTGGTGCGCAAGGAACAGGTCTTTGAGCTTGCGCGCGTTGGCGGGCAGGCCGTCCTGCTTTTCCAAATCTTCATCGAAAATGGGAAGCGCATAATCGCGCAGGTCAATATACGTGCACTCCACGCCGGCGGCGGTCGCACCCGCGACGGCGATTTTGACCATCTTTTTGTTCCAGGATTGTGCGCGCAAACTACCCGCGAACGCCAGGATCTTGGGAGCATTGGCCATGGGACGACCTCTCTTTAGATGTGGACGATTCGTGCGCTGCAGGATGCAAGGAACTTACAGGCGGGACGCCTGCACCACAATATATGTCGCAGGTGTTCCGCCTGCTGAATTGTGGCGCAGGCGTCCCGCCTGCAAAGACGCTACGCGTTGAACTACTCTTTCTTTTCTGCTGCGGCTTCCGCGGGCGCTGCTGCTGCGGCCGGCGCGGCGACGACTTCCTTCTTCGGCTTCAGGCGGTAAGCCTCGGAGAGCAGCTTGCGCTGGGCGCGCTTGACGCGCTTGATCGCAAGGCGGTACTTGGGGTCAAACTTATTGGTCTTCCCCTCTTTTGTCGCGTCAGCCTTGCGCTTGGCCAGCTTTTCCTTCAGCGCGGCGATCTCTTTGCGCAGCTCGACAACCGTCGCTGCGTTCTCTGGAGGCTTGGGGTGGGGCTTGCGTACCTTCGACTTAGCCATGTGCTTCGCTGAACCTTTCCAACGTTGAACGGTTTACCCAATTAACGGAACGCACCTTTTTACTGGTGAGAGGCGTCCGCGTCAAATCGACTTACCGCCCAAGTTGCGGATTTTGATGGGGTGGTTAAAAGAAAGCCATGCCTCCTCCCCGCAGCACTATTGCCTTGATTGGCGTCCCGATGGACCTGGGCACGCATCTCCGCGGCGTCGACATGGGCCCGTCCGCCATTCGTGTGGCAGGACTGGCGGAGAAACTGCTTGAGCTGGGTCTGCAGGTCGAGGACAGCGGCAATCTCGCCGTGCCTCACGCCAGTACCGCGACGCCGGAAAAGAAATCGCGCAAAAAATCGAAATCGCCGCTCCCTTTTGCGCCTCCGATCGCGCGCGTCTGCCGGGAACTTTCACTGTTCGTCGAACGCGCGCTGGACAAGGGCGCAACGCCGCTGGTGCTCGGTGGCGATCATTCGATTGCGATGGGCACGCTCGGCGGCATCGCGCGGTACGCCAAAAAGCGGAAGAAGAAGTTCGGCGTGCTTTGGGTCGACGCGCATGGCGACTGCAACACGCCGGAGACATCGCCGAGCAAAAATATTCACGGCATGCCCATGGCCGTGGCGCTGGGACACGGACCGCGGCTGCTGACGGACCTCGCCGGCGTGCGGCCGATGATCGACGCGCAGCGTACGGTGTTGCTTGGCGCTCGCGACCTGGACCTGGGCGAACGCGAGAAGATCAAAAAGTACGGCATTCACGTCTTCACCATGCGCCAGATCGACGAGCGCGGCATGGCGGCCTGCATGCGCGAAGCGCTGGAAATCGTCAATGATGGCACCGACGGATTCCATCTCTCGTTCGACATCGACAGTCTGGATCCGGCCGTCGCGCCGGGTGTGGGCACGCCGGTGGCGGGGGGGCTGACGATCCGCGAATCCCATCTGATCATGGAGTTGATCGCCGACACGGGCCGGATGATCAGTTGCGAATTGGTGGAAGTAAACCCGGCGCTCGATCAGCGCAATTTGACCGCGTGCGTCGCGCGCGATCTGCTGCAATCGGCGTTTGGCGCGAGCATTCTTTAATCCTGCTAAATGCCGCTGCTGGGTTTCGTTTTCAGCCAGGCGAACGAGCCACAGTGCGCGCAGCGCGAGGGCAGGTAGGCACACTGCTTCGAGGACGAGCGCAGGACATGGCTGGTCCGCGAGTTTTTGCTTTTGCAAGTCAGGCAGCGCCACTCAGTCACCGTACTTTCGCCCTGGCGATCGCGCTGAACGGTGTTGGTGATGTGGAGGCGCTTGGCGTGCGCGCGGAGGAACGAGCGGTCGAGCAGGCTGCGGTGCCCCAGCCGCGAGATGATCACGTGATCGACCAGATTGTAACCGAGCAGCAACCCCGCTTCGGCCACTTCTCGGGTGAGTCGCAAGTCTTCATCCGAGGCTTCGAGCGAACCGGACGGATGGTTGTGGACCAGGAAAATCCCCGACGCCGCACTGCGGATCGCTCCGGCAAACGCGTCGCCGATGCGCATCACCAGCAGATCGCTGCGGCCGACGGCCAGCAGATTCCAGCAGACCAGCCGCAATTGCGTGTCGATCGCGCCGGCGATCAGGACTTCGCGGTCGAACGTGGCGATATCGGAAAAAACGTCTGCTACGTCCGCCGCGGTGCGGACGACCGGGCATTGTTCGACGCCCAGCGAGACTTTCAGATCCTGGGAGAGACGGAGGCCGAATTTATGGCGGCGCTCACCGATTTCCGTTGCAGTGGGGCTGGAACTCACGGGGAGGGTACCCGTGGTTTCCGTGGCGACAGCCGAATGTCCAATTTCGCAGGCCATTGCCATTTGATTATAGTTTGCATGTTTTTTCTTCACGGTTGCAGCTCCCGGTAAGTTGTATCGATACGTTAAAGTTCACGACCGGTTCGCCGCGCAATTCCCCCAGATGTTGCGGGCTTCTTTTATGTCTGCTCATCCAGTACTACGAGAGAACGAGCGCCTACTTTTCCGAATTTCCAAACATTCGCGATTTAGAGAATGGCAAATACACGGCCAGACTTATCCCAACAGCTAAACGGGTGTCGCGTCATAGCTATTTTTCAATTTCCTAGCGGCGCAGGAAGCGCGACAGTGCACAGGCAGATGCACAAAAATTGGCAGCGAGTGCGGTGCAGTGCTGTGCACTCGGCAAGTTCGTCTGTATGACCTGACACAGACTTGTATCAAATAAAAACGCGCCGCTTTTTGGCGGCGCGTTTTTATCCATCGGTAAGCGTTTTCGTTAGAAATCCTTCGGAGGCGCCGGCGGCTTGGTGGCGGCGTTGGGATCAACGCCCTGTTTCCGCAGCACGCTGTCGATCTGCGGCTTGAGCCAGTTGCCCTGCTGACCGGTGATCTGTTCCTTCAACTGTTGCAGTGCCGTGATGCCATCGGCATCGATCGATTTTTCAGGGAAGTCGTTGCCGGCGCTGAGCAGTTGCGTCAGCGCGCCGTTGGCCCGGTTGTTGGCATCGTCGGGTTTCCAGCGTTTGATCAGCGCGAGGTACGGCTTGCTCAGCTGGGCGAAGCTGTCGGCCGGAAGCTTGGCGCCGAGATCGGCTTCAAGCGAAAATTGCTCATCGACCGGCTTGCGCACTTTTGAACCGGGCGCGATGCGTGCCAGCGACTGAACCACGGTGGCCTGCTGCGCGAGATTGCCCTTGTCGTCGGTCATGAAGTCTGTCAGCGCTTTGAAGCCGGCCTGAGGATCGGCCGCCAGCGCCGCGAGCACCAGCGGATCGGCACTGCCGCCGCCGCCTCGTCCACCGAACGCGCGCATGAAGCCGCGAGCACCTCCGAAGCCACCGGGACCTCCGGGGCCGCCAAAGCCAAACGCGCCTCCGCCGCCACCGCCCTGGTCGGCGGGATTCTTGAGCGCCGCGAGCGCTTGTTCGACCACGCCGGGCTGTTTGAGCAGCGCCAGACCCAGAATCGCGTATTCACGCCGCGAGACGGTCTGCTGATAGGTGGTGTACGCTTTCTGAGCTTTGACTGCTTCCGCCGGCGCATCCTTCCACAGCGCCTGATCGGGCGCTTTGACGGCGGGAATTTCATCCTTCGCCCACGACTGCAGCGTCGTCAGCGAGGCCGCGTCGCCGAGCTGCGCGCGGACG
Source organism: Planctomycetota bacterium (assembly GCA_038227875.1). GTDB lineage: Bacteria > Planctomycetota > SZUA-567 > H5-PLA8 > H5-PLA8 > JBBRPR01. The sequence continues at coordinate 52,993 of JBBRPR010000034.1, read as the reverse complement.
GTCATGCCCAGCGCGAGTACCTGCGGACCGGCGTTGCCCGGGCCGGTGTGTTCGATTACCGCCGTGCGTTCGGCGCGGAGGAGCGAGATTTCCAAATCCTTGCCGGTCAGCCCCGCGGTTTTGAAGCCGTCGGCGGCGAGCGTGGCCATCTTCCAATCGAGGTTGTCGATGCCTTCAGCCAACGCGCCTTCGAGATAATCAATCTGCTGTTCGAGCGTCGTTCGTGCCGCGACCTTCGCGACGGCAGGGGCCGGGGCAACCGGAGCCGGTGCCGGATCTGCCGGTGCCGCCGCCGGAACTGGAGCGGGCGGCGCGGCATCTTCCGCATGGAGACTGAGCGGAGCCGCCAGACAGAGCGCTCCGACCACGCCAGCGGCAAGTGATTTTGCCTTGAACACGTTCATTCACGAACTCCTTTTGAAGTGCGATTCGTCCTGTTGTCCGCGCGGTGCGCGCGGGTCCGGGGTGTCATGCTGGGGCAGCAACCCTGTGTGGGTTACTTGCCCTGCTCGGGAGCCGGTGGAGGCGTGGGATTGGGATTGGCATTGTTGCCACCGCCGCCCGGCTTGCGATTACCGCCACCGTTGCCGCGATTGCGCATGCCGCCGCCTTGCTGGCCACCTTGGCCGCCGCCCTGGCCGCGCATCCCACCATTTTGAGCACGCTCTTCCATCAGCTTGGCGCGTTCCTGAGCGGCCGTGACTTCGGCGGTGGTCTTCTCGCCACGCCGAGCTTCAATCTGAGCGATGATTTCTTCGACTTTCGGATTGGCGTCGCCAGCCATCGCCTTCGAGGCGAACGGGGAGAGCATGCCGCCAACGAGCACAGCCGTTGCGAGCTTGAATTTCACAGAAGTTCCTCCTGAAAGCAATGAAGCCGACCGGTCCATCCCTCTTAGAGGTGGATCGAGCGGGCTTGCTGCACAGTTTAAGTAAAAAGTGGGTATCGCGCGAATACTATAATCCGTTGAACCCCAGCCACCTACTTCTTGGGTGGCGCTGGAGCCTTCGGGGGAGGCGCCGCTTTCGGAGGTGCGGGCGGTTTGATCGGTGTGGTGACCTGGCCGTGGAAGACCAGCTCAGCCAGCCGCACGTTGCCGGCGCAGCCCCACGGCAGGACGAGGCGGAAGCGCGTGCTTTCGACGGGCTTCGGCAAGGTGTGCGAATGAACCGGCGCGTCGGAGAGCAGCGCCTGCGCGAAGTTCCATTCCTCCTTCTCCAGGTTCCAGTATTCCAGGGTCGCGTCGCGCAGCCACGATTCCGGATGCGCGGGATCTTCGACCAGCGTCACGGCATCGAGCTTGACGCGTGAGGTGGTTGCGGTGATTTCGATCGTGTTGAACGGCGACGTTTCGGCGAAGAATCCGACGTAGTGCCAGTCGATCCACGGATTCGCCGGCGCGTCGGCCTTGCCGTCGTAGAGCAGCTTGGTGTCGTTGGCCAGCGGCGCGTTGGTGCGGGTGTTGAGTTTGAATGTGAACTGCGTCTGCGCGATAAGATTGGGCGTGAAGGGCAGCGGATGCGCCTCGGCGGTGCCCACGAACGGAACGCGCGTGGTCGGCGTGCCATCGTCGTCGAGCTGATGGCCGCGCATGCTCGACTTTTCCGGCGCGAGCAGAACGCTCCAGCGCGGCTTGAATTTTCCATCCAGCCGCGTGACGCGGCCCATCCACGTCGCCAGGAACAGATCGCCATCGGGCAGCCACGTCGGATCGCAGCGCGCACCGAGATCGGTTTCGAGCAGCCGTCCACCGTCGCTTCCGAAGACGTAGAGCGTGCCCATGTCGCTGGAGGCGGCGACACGTTTGCCATCGGCGCTGACCTGCAGCGCGCGGATAGCGTCGTCGCCGCTGAACGACCAGAGCAGTTTTCCCGTCTCGACAGAGAAGCAATCGAGATCGCGATCGAACGTGAGCAGCAGAGTTCCATCCGGCGAGAGCGCGGCGCGGCGGCCGAACGTGACGAGCGTGCGCAGCAGTTTGCCGTCGCGGAGAATCAGGACGCGGCCGCCGTTGAGATCGGTGACGACTGCCGTGGTTTTGCCATCGCGGGTGGCGCAGACATCGAAAACGTCGCCGCCGGCGCCGAGATTGACGTCCCATTTGGGCTTGCCGGTGGACGCGTCGAGGGCCTGCGCGCGCGTGCCTTCGACGGCGAGCAGCGTCTGTGCGTCCAGCGCCAGAAGTTTGAGCGTATGGCGGTCGGTCTTCCACCAGTCCAGCGAAAAGAGGGGCGTGCCGTCCTTCTTCCATGCGGCGAGGCCCAGGTCGCCGCAACTGGCCGTCCAGGTGCCGTCGGGCGAGGTCGCGAAGCTTTCGGCGAAGTCATGGAAGAGTCCCGGCACGAAGCGGAAGGGCAGACGCTTGGGAATGCCATGGAGCGCGAAGCGGCGTTCGAGTTTTCCATCCGGCGCGATCAGGTAATTGAAATAGCCTTCGCCGGTTTTCAGGTCGAAGCCTTCGGCAGCGAAACCGGTCGCGGTGGTTTGCGGGTGGAATGCGAAGTAGTGGCCGATGCGGTTGCGCCAGCGGACGGCGCCGGTGTCGAGGTCGACAGCGTAAAGATTGTGATCCCAGTTCATCGCGGAGAAGAGCGCAGTCTTGCCGTCGCTGGAGAGTGCCGTCGAGCGCAGGTGCGGGCCGTAAAGCGTTTCGCCGGGAGCGAGCGAACTCGGCTCCTTTCCGCGCACGGCCGGAGCGGCAGGCGCAGCGGGAATGGCGGCGTCGGAGAACTTCAGTGGCAGCGCCGTGGGTGCATACGCGATTTTCGCGCGGACGGAACGGCCGCTGCACAGCTCCGTCGCTTCCAGCACGAGCGGCTCGGTGGTTTTCAGCAGGGGCGCGGTGAGCGTGCCTTGTGCTTCCCCGGCTGCAGCGACGGCTGTGTTCTGGTCGAGGACCGTGCCGCTGGCGTCGAGCAGGCGCACAGAGAGCGGCAACTGCGCGGCGATGGGGTTGCCCTTGGCGTCGAGCACGGCGGCTTTCCACGCAATGGATTGTCCGGCGGCGATCTGCGCGGGCGCGGTGAGCGACACGTCTTCTATCGCCGTAGGCAGAATCGCGTAGACGCGCGCGGGCATCGAACGCAGGTCGACGTTGATCGTGCCATGATCGGGCGTGATGCGTTTCAGCGCGAAGAGATCGTAGACGGGGCGGTCGTCGTCGGCGATCTGGACGGGCGCGATCATCGGGACGCGGGAAGCGACATTCAAATTCACGCGCCAGAGCTGACCGGGATCGAATTCGGGGACGCTGTTCTGGACGACGAAGAGATATTCGCCTTCGCCGCCACGGCGGCGTGAGAGCAGCACTTCACCGGCGGCAGCGCCGGCAACAGGCGGCACTTTCGCTCCGAAGGCATCCTTCAAACCCTTGACATTGGCCATCGCGTACGCCGGGAAACGCCAGTAGGCGTGGTCGTCTCCGGCGGGGCTGCGATCGGTTTCCACGGAGGCGAACTTAAAGCCCAGCGGTTTGAAATCGGTGCAGAACTTCTCCAGGCAATTGCCGTCGTAAAACACCGGCGTGCCACCAGCCTGCGCGGATTTCAGCGCCTGCAGCAATTCCGGCTCCGGTTCGAAGCGCTGATCAACGAGCAGGATCGCTTTGAATTTCTTGAGCGTCTCAGGCTTCAGATCTTCGACGAAGACCAGCGAGGCCGGCGTCCCGGCATAAAGACACGAGAGATACGATTCGTACACGCGCGAAAAGTGGAGACCCATCACATCTTTCCACGTGTCGGTTTTGTACATGCGGCCGGAGAGCAGGATCGCGACCGGGTCGTCGTTCTGCAGTGAGCGGAAGAGCGCGCCGTACGGTTTCACCAATGCAAAGGACGAGCGGAAGACCGACGCGGTGAAAAAGTGCGCCGAACGCGGATCTTCGCGCAGGTGGCTCCACGGCGGAATAGCGCCGCACGCGCCGATGCCGTCGGCGCCGCGCATCAGAAGGTGGAAAAGCGTCGGTCCGATTTGATCGCCGGTGCCGGAATCGTTCCAGATCTCCGGATGCCCCCACGCCGGTTTGCCGGGACGCTTGTAGAAATCGACGTTGAACGCCGAGGCAAAGGGAATGGCCATCTGTTCCCACTGCGCCTGCAGGTCGGTCTCGTCGACGGCGGATAGGCTGATCGGCGGATACGATTCGACGCTGCGGAACGGCGCGGCGACGGCGGAGACCAACTGCGGCGCAATCTCCTTCTTGGCGGCGTTGAACAATTCGCACGCGTCTTTGGCGTAACTAACGCGCAGGTTGGAGACCTTGTCGATCACCGGATCCCACGCGCCGGTGGCCAGCGCGATCTTGAGGGAATCGTCGTAGGCTTTCTTGTCTTCCGGCGTGGTGGCTGCCGCGCTGCCGCGATTGCCGAACACCCACCAGTTCGACGCCCAGATCCAGCCGCGGAAGGCGGGGTAGGGAACCAGCGCCGTTGTGATCTTCTTCACGGCGGCAACCATGTCGTCGGGCTTGCGCGTATCGTAGCCGGTGCCCAGCGGCAATCCCGCGTCGTTGGTGAGCAGAATGGACATCTCGTGGATGCCGAACGCGCCGGTGGCCGCCATGGCTTGGAAGAGCGGTGGTGCGACGTGTGATTTTTCCGGCGGAATCGCGAGCGGATCGTCCGTCAGGCGTTTGACCAGCGGCGCGAAGAGATTTTTTTGATCGGCCGGCGTCCAATCAAAGTGCCCGGCCACCAACGGGCTGCCCAGCCGGTCGACGATGAAATTCAGACCCAGCTTCTGCTTCCGCGCGAGACCGTTTTCCGTGGCGGTGGGCGCGGTCCAGAAATCGCCGGTGGGCAGAATGTCGCCGTAGTCACCGTACTCCATCAGAAACATGGGGTTGTCGTCGAAGCCTGCTCCGATCGTGAGATGCTGCGGCACGCAGGTCCAACCCGCGGCGACTGGCGCGAGCAGATACGCGCCGGGGATAAGGGATTTCGTCAGCGACACGGGAATCGTAAGCTTCGCGGGGGCATCGGATTTCAGCGCGACGCTTTCCTGCGCGACGATCGTCCCGGCGGCGTCGGTGAGCAGCACGTTGACGTCGAGCGATTCATTCTTCTGGCTCGCGCGGCTGGAGATTTCGAGCGGGATTGGCTCGCCGCGTCCATAAAAGACGCGGTTGTCCGGTGTCATCACGGCGACCGTGCCTTTCGCGCCGGACTTGCGAATTTCGACGAGGGTGCGCAACAGCCGCAGCGCGTCGGTCTTTTCCTGCTGGGGATTGAGGCCGGTGGTGATCTCCACCAGGTAAAGCCCGGCCGACGTGGCGGGAATGTCGAGCGTGTTGTCGTGGAGCTTTAGCTCGGTGAAGCCGGGTGCTTCCAGCGGGCGCGCGAAGACGTGCCAGTTCGGAGCTACCGCGCCGCCTGCGGCTTCGTACTCGATTTTGAATGGCACGGCTTCGCCGGCGTTCCACGTCAGGCTGGGGAAGTGCGCGACCATCCGTTCGTAGCGCGAGGTCACGATGTTTTCCTGTGCGCCGGATTCCGGATCGAATTCGCGGAAGAATTCCGTTTCGTGCGCGCGGCGCAGCAGCAGCTTCGTTCCGGCAAACGCGAGTTCGTTGAACCACGGCAGCTTGGAATCGGGCTTGAGTTCGCCCAGCGCGAGTTTCACTTTCGCCAGCGGCTTGCCATCGGCATCGAAGCGTAGAATTTCCGTGCCCATGTACGGCAGCAGAAAGAGCGTGCCGTCTTTGGAAAGGTCGTACGCGCGTTCGGACGGGTTGTTGGGGATTTCGAATTTCGGCTTTCCATCCATGCCGATCGCGCGCAGTTTCCCCTGGCGGCTGCGGATCACGAGCATCTCGTGCGCTTCGTTGACGCGAAAATCGGCGGTGATGCCGGGATTGCCTTCGGGCGTGTGGGGCAGGGGAATGGTGCGGAGAATCTTGCAGTTCGCGTCGATGCGTAGAATGCGATCGCGGTGTTGATCCAGCACGTAAAAATCGCCGCTTGCGCCGGCTTCCACGTGCGCCGGAGCGTCCCAGCCGAGTTTGTCGCTGCACGAAAAGTCTTTGAACTCCGCCTTCACTTCGAATTTCGGATTGCGGATCGTAATTTTGTGAACGAGATGCGCGTGGCCGGAGATGATCCAACCCGAGGCATTGGCAGTCGCGTTGGTCGGCGCAGAGTCGCCGTGAATACCGACCTGCTCGCTGCCATCGGGATTCATCTGGATCAGATGGGAGTTCCCGACTTTTCCGGAGAGCAGATAGACCTTGCCATCGCGCCCCGCGGTCATCACCGCGCGCTGGCAGTTGAAGCCGGGATCTTCGAGTGAGATATTTTTTTCGAGCGTTTCCTCGGCGGCCTGGGTCGCACAGGTCGCCAGCAGAGCGAAGAGGACGATACGAATCGAGCGAGCCAGTTGCATGGAGTGACCTCCGCGATTCAAGCTAAGGACACACAATAAATGATATCGTTATAAAATAAAGTTAAATATATTTTTAATCGTTGATTTGGATTGAGGTTGCTTGTACGGATTTCCTTCGATTAAACCCCCGTTCGCTTACAAAGGCAATAGAAATCAGGATCAGAAGCGCAATCACAACATTACCCAAAAGCCGCCAATAACGCCCGCCCGCAATGTGATAGGCGGTATAGAGGGCGTTTGTTAATTCTTGCCATCGCTCGGAACCAAAGTCCGCAATCGGCACTGCATAGAGGGCGCCGACGTCTTTTTCGTGGAACCAGGTCTTACATTCCCCGTGAGCGTACACGCGGTAGATCCACGGCCATCCCGCGCCGCTGACTAAAAGAACGTTCTGCGAAGTCGCCAGCGGTTGTTCGTACGAATTTGCGTACACGAGAAGTGCAGCAGCAAATACGCAAACGATGGCAGTGCGCAAGCTGAATTGAAATCTTCGTTTCAGCGTAGATATGTCAGAGACCATTGTCCCGAATCTTACCGCACTTTTTTCTCACTTCTCCTCAATCGCATACAAGCCGCTCTCCGCGCGCAGGAACAGCCGCTTGCCGTCGAAGATCGGGCAGGCGACCGTGCGTTCCTGGCGGGTCGACCAGCCCCATTCCAGATACTGCCGCTCGATGCGATTTTTTGCAATCTGTTTGTACGTGCGGCCCGGTTCGATCACCAGCACCGTGTTGCTCGACCCGACAAAGTAAATGTACTTTCCCGCCAGCGTCGGACTGCAGCCCATGCCGCGGCAGGCGGCTTCCGCGTGCGACGCGAAGCCGTCGAGGTCCAGCTGCCGCTGGTAGACGATTTTGCCTTCGGCGACATCGACCACTGTCATGACGCCCACGTTGTTCATCAGGTAAGCGAGTCCGTCGTGGACCAGCGGCGAGGACATGTGCCAGTCGTTGTAAAAGGATGGAAACTGAATCGTCGGAATCTTCACTTCCTTGAACGATTCTGGTACCAACGTGTCGGCGGCCTTGTCGGGAAACGTGACGATGTAGAGCGTGCCCTGCGTCGACTGCCAGAGCATCGTGCGTCCGCTCATCACCGCCGATGGGATGTGCTGATAGCCGGCCAGGCGCGGATCGGCGAAGACGATCTTGCCGTCGGTGGGGCGCACCAGCGTGCCGTTGGGCACGACCAGGTAGTCCTGCCCGCCGAGCGTGGCCTTGGTGAACGACTCGTGGAAGTGTCCGGCAATGCTCTGGCCTTCGAGAAATTTGCTCACTTGGAAATGCCAGACCATCTCGCCAGTCTTGACGTCGCGCGCCATCAATTCGCGCATGTAGGTGATCAATTTTCCGTCGAGGATCGTGGGCGTCGACGAAAAGCCGTGTTCGATCGCCGGCTTATTTTCGAGCTTGATCCACTCGCGCTTGCCGTCCAGGTCATAACACGCAGCCACGCCGGAGAGCAGCCAGACGTACACGTGCTTGCCATCGCTGACCGGCGCGTTGCCCGCGATGCCCACGTCCTGTCCGCCGGGGAGCTTGTATTGCTTGGGATCGATTTTCGCGAGCGCGGCGTAAAGTTCCCCCTGCATTTTGTTGCGAGAGGCCATTTTGGTTTTGTCGAACGGGCCGTCTTTCAGCGTATCCATCAGTGTGCTGAGCTTTTCGGCCGTCGGCGCGAGCGCGGCGATCTCCGGATTGGCCTTGCGGTCGGCTTCGGGTATGGCGTCGAAATAAGAATTCGTGCGCGCCCAAAGCACCTTGCCCGTGTTCTTGTCGAGACAGACGAGGTCGTGCGGTTCGCACAGCAGAAAGAGTTTATCGCCGACGAGAATCGGCATACCGGACCCGGCGACCGCGCCGTAGCCGTCGGCATCCCACCCGGGCAGAAACGTGTGCCAGGCGATGTTGTTTTCCGTGAATTCCGGCGGCTGCGGCGGGTAGAAAATCGGTTCGACGAACCACGACGACCCGCCCGGCTTGGCTTTCAGCAAAACTGAATTCCAGCCCTTCTTCAGCGGCGCGGTCATGCGGCCGCCAATGGATTTCGCAGCGACAGAGTTGATGACGAGACGAACTGCATCGGAGCTCGTGACATTGAGCATGTAGTTGCCCGGCACTTCCGCGTAAACGTAGGTGAACGCGTAGCCCATGCCGGCAGTCTGTTTGCCGAAGGCAGCGTTGAAATCGACGATGGCGTTCTCAAGCTTCGCGGTTTTCTTCCAGACGAGTTCGCCCACCTTATCGCCTTCGGCGGGCGCGAGATTCGTTTCATCGGGCATCGTGTCGCTTTCGAATGGCTTCGGTTCCGGCGGTGTGTACGGCCCCAGCACCAGCCACTCGCGCACGACACCGTCGGTCATGGGCGAACCGCTGGGCGCGTCGCCGGGCTTCTGCGTCTGAAAGCGCAGCGCGGCGGTGGCCTTGCTCACGCGTTCCCACTTAAGAGGTGGCGTCGCGTCGGGGTAGCGGCCGGAGCCGTCGCCGCGCCAGCCGAGACTGTCTGCGCCGAGCATCGTGCTGGCGGAGAAGAGAATGTAAATGAGGAAGAGTGCAGGCGTGATTTTCATGGACGTTCGGCTCCGCGATTCAATACGTATGCATACTTTTACACCGCGGATATGGAGGAAGTTAAGATTTTGTGTAAGGAAATTGGACAGATGGACGGCGTGGCACTTTCTTCCTTGAGGCCTCGAATCCATAAGGTCGAAGCTCTATTCGTCAAGCCGAGTGCTTAGGGACAACTGTCCCTAAGCACCCGAAAAAAACACGGTGTTGTTGAGTTATTCTTGAACTTGTTCGATACGCGGGAAGTCGTCGCGGTAGCGTCGATCGGCGCGCAAGACCGCGCATTGCGCGGCATCGAAGGTTGGAAAGCGGACGGCGTTGTCACGTGAGATGGGATTGCCATTTGTATCGCGAAACACAAATTTACCTGAGGCTTTGCCCAAGTAATACGTGCTACCTTTAATCGGCATCCACGTGACATATGGCATACAAGGAGAACGTTTTTTCGGAGGGATTCTTAGAGCTCGGAATCATTTTTGCCCCTCCACTTCGTCCGTCGCATGCAAACATTCCGACAGCGCGGCCATGACTTCGCGTTCAAATGTGGGCTTGTTGGCCAGCACTTCCAGCCACCAGTCGCGTGCGATTTCCTGCTCGCGCAGCAGACGCTCCACAGCCAGTGGACCGATGCGGCCCATCAGCATGCGTGTCGCGGTGTCCGGCGTGCAGCGTTCGGGAACCGCGACGCAGTGGCCTGCTCACCGTGTTTCACAAATTCGCTCGGCGTGCGCGCCAGATACACATTCTGCGCGCACGCCGAGCAGTAACGTATTCCTTCATCATCGGTCTTGTTCAGCTTCGCCCATTCGCGCGGACACTGGTTTTGAAAGGCGCCGGGGCAATTCCACAGTTCGGATTCGAGTTTGTCGCGTTTCATGGGCTGAACATTCCTTTCTGTATTCAGGGGGATCACGATTTACTTGGCCGAACCGGTCTTGCCTTTCTTGGCCGAGAAGCTCATCGTCTGAATCTTCTGCAGCAACAGCTGATTAAAGACGACCGTGAAGGCGACCTTGACGCTCTTGCCCTTCGCATCGGCGCTTCCAACCAGGCCCGTCGGTGCGAGCGTCGCCGCGAACGTGCCCTTGGGCAGTGTGGCCGAGAACTTCGCCGTTTGCGCGGCAACCTTGCCCTTCGTGGCCTTCGCGGAGAGCTTGAAGACCGAACCATCCGCCAGTTTCGCGCTGCCCTTGCCATCGAGCGCGAAGTTGCGCGCGACGCCGGAGACATCGACGCTCACTTTGGCTCCGCTCAGAACGAAGCCCGCCGGCACGTTCAATGTTCCGCTGAAGCCGATGGTGTCGGAACCGCCCTTGGCGAAGTTCAACTTGATCGAGGCCTTGCTGAGCGTCAGCGGCAGGATGCTTCCCGCCACCGCCGGCGCGCCGGTGAGGGTGCTGGTCGCGTCCGCGGGATTTGTGCCGACCGTGTTTTCGAAACCATCGGAGAAACCATCGCCGTCGCTATCGTTGCCTGCGCCGATGACCGGCGCGTTAACGGTTTCGGTGGCCACGCCGTTGCCGGTGCCGCCGAGGCCATCGGTGACGACCACCGAGACGTTGTAACTTCCCGCCGCTGCGTATGCGTGGGTCACCGTTGCGCCCATGCCCGTCGCGCCGTCGCCGAAATTCCAGACGTAGGTGAGCGGAATCGCAGGAACCCCCGATGAAGTGGCGAACGTAACTGTCTGTCCGACACCGGCCGTCGCGGGCGCGGCATTGATCTGCAGCGTCGGCGGGACGGCGGAGTTGACCGTGAGCATCGTGCTGCTGTTGATGGAGCCGCCGCGGCCATCATTAATCGTGACGGACGCGATGTACGTGCCAGGAGTAGCGTAGGTGTGCATGACGCTGGAGCCCGTACCCTGCGTGCCATCGCCGAAGTTCCAGGTGTAGGTCAGCGTATCGTTGTTGCCGTCGGACGCGCCGACCGAGAACGTGACCGGCAGCGTCGCGGTGGCCGGAGACGGATTGGCGTTCGCGGCGGAGGTCAGCGACGGCGGGATATTGGCGATGGTAAGCACGACATCGTTGCCCGTGCCGCCCATGTAGGAGAAGACAGACGTATTGGTATTGAGCGGTACGGCCTGCGCTTCGGTGAAGCTCTTTGACGTCCCGACCACGGCGTCGGCCAGGTCGTTGTTGATCAGCGCCAGCACACCGCCGCCCGCAAAGGCGGGGTCGATGCTGAGTTGAATCGCGCAATTGCCCAGCGTAACCGTGCCGGTGACGTTCAGGGCATCGAACGCGGAGACGGAATCCTTCAGGCGGAAGGTGATCGTGGAATTGGTATCCAACGCGATGTTACCCGTGGAGAGCTGCCCTGGAGCCGCGCCGCCCGGCGCGATGGTCGACGCTGTGACGGCAACGTTGCCGACGGTGCCCGTGCCGCCCAGCGTGCTGCCGCCGGAGAGAACGACATTGCTGGCACCTTGCGAACCATTGACCAGGAGTGTGCCCGCCAGAATCTGCGTCTGGCCCGTCAGCGTGTTGTTGCCGGTGAGCGTTTGGACTCCGCTGCCGGTTTTGCGGATGTTGCCGGTGCCGCTGATGGTGCCCGAATAGGTCTGTGCCGAATTGTTTGCGCCAAAGGTGAGCGCACCGGAACCCAGTTTGATCGAGCCAGTGCCCGAAAGTGCGGCGATTGTTTCGGTGAAACCGTTCACATCGAGCTGGCCCGACGAATTGATGGTGATCGTCGCGGCCGCGGCAATGTCGCTGGAGTTCAGGTCGCGCAGGATCGCGGAGTTCGCGGAGTCGACATTATTGCCGATCACGATGTTGCCGAGGATGTTCTGTCCGACCGTGTCAGAGATTTGAAGCAAGCCCTTGTCGACAGTGGTCACGCCGTTGAACAAATTTCCCGCCGTGCCCTGCAGGAACATGGCACCCGTGCCGGTCTTGGTAATTCCGGACATGGGCAGCCCGTTGTTGATCACTCCGTTGATCGTCAGCTCCGGTTGAGTGACGCCGGCGTTAACGGTAAACGTCCGCGTGGCGTTCAAGGTGAGACTGGACGCGATCACCGCGGCACTGGTCGCCGTGGACGTGGCAACAACGTCGCCGCCAAGACTCAGCGTCCCGCCGGCTGCGACGTTTCCGCCGAACATCGTGAGAAGTCCGTTGGTCGTCAGCGCGCCCACGCCGAGCGTCACATTGCCGGCATTCAGTGTCAGCGCACCGATCGTGTCGACTTTTCCATTGAGATCGAACTTGCCGTCGGAATTCACGGTGACGAGCGACGTGTTGGCGATTTCCGCATTCTGCAGGACTTTGAGAATCGCAGAGTTGGCGGCGAAGATGCCGATACCCACGGTCAGCGGTCCCTGAACCGCAGTGTCAATTCCGGGCGAGTTCAGGATCAGCGTGCCTTGGACCACCGTGGTCGTGCCCGTAAACGGATTGTTTCCCGTCAGTGTCAGCGATCCGGTTCCGCTTTTCCGGAACGTTCCCGTCGCACCGGTGATCGTGCCGTCGAAGCTCGTGGTGGAGTTGTCGTTGTTCACCGTCAGCGACCCGGAATTTATCGCGATCTGCCCCAGACCGGTCAACGCGCCCACGACGTCGGTATGCGTATTCATGTCGAGCACGCCGGAACTGGCGATTTGCACAGTGGATGCGGAAGAGATGTCGCTGCTGTTCAATTCCCGCAGCGTTGCAGAGCCGGCCGGGTCGACGCCATTGCCGATCACCAGGGGTCCATTGATGATGGCTCCGACTGTTGTGTTGATCTCCATCACGCCTTTGTCCACGGTCGTTGTGCCGGTGTACGTGAAGGCCTGGGATGCGACGACGTCCATCGTACCGGTGCCCGTTTTAAAGACTCCCGATGTCGCGACGCCGTTGCCAATGATGCCGTTGATCAGCAGATCCGGCGTCACTGATCCGGTATTGACGGTGAATGTGCGTGTCGCGTTCAGATTCAGCGCGGCGCTGATCTTGGCACTGGCCGTGGCTGACGAGGTGGCCGTGATGTTTGCGCCCAGGCTGACGTTGCCGCCGGAATTGCCGCTGATCGTACCTCCGGTCATCGCGATCGCTCCAGACAGCGTCAGCGTGCCTGTGCCCAGCGAGACCGTGCCGTCTATGATCGTCAGCGTTGCTGCCGACTGGAGGAAGTTATTGAAATTCAAAGCACCATCTGCTTTGACTGTGATCGCCGACGTCGTCGCAATTTCCGCTGACTGGAGCAGCTTCACGATGGCTGAATTCGCGGGCTGCAGTCCATTGCCGATAACGAGCGTTCCCGGAACGGCCGAGTTGGCGCCATTGGAATTCAACCGCAGCGTGCCCTGCAAAACCGTGGTCACGCCACTGTAGGTATTCGAAGCCATGGTGAAGTCGATGGTGCCCGGTCCGTTTTCCACGAACCCCACCGTACCGCTGAGATTGCCAGCCATCGTTAATGTGCCTGTCGTGACGGCCGCTTCCACGCTCGCGCCTGTCAGCACTAATGCGAGGCTGCTGGAGAGCGTATTGCCGCCGGCATCGTCTTGAATGTTCACGGTCAACGACGCGCCGCTAATGGTCAACGGCATGGTGCCGTTAATGGTGTTGCCTGACCCTTTGAAGTGAATCAGATCGACAGTCAGGCCGACGATGTTCTGAATGGACGTTGAGTTGGAATTGAATTCGACGATCGTTCCACCTACTTCCCCGGAAGTAGGTGGAACTCCGCCGACCCAATTGCCTCCTGCCGACCAGTTGCCATTGGCCGGTCCTTGCCAGGTGTGAACCATGGCCTGAGCTCTCGCGCAGCAGCAGAGCGCCGCCACCAGAACCATTCCCGCCAGTTGCTTACTCCAATCAAATCGATGCATGGATATCTCTCCCTTTTATCTGCCCGCTCATTCTAAGTAGTTAGTGGCAGCGGAGAGATACGTAGGTCTACGTATTTTGGGAGCACGAAATTGCACGCGTGCACGAGTTATGGCGTTTTCGGCGGTGTTGCGAATATCGGGATGATTGGATGACTTTCGCCATCCGCCATGACTTCCACCTGCGAGCGGAACTAAATAATTAGCGGCGCGGAACTTGCGCTCAGTCCAACGTTTCGAAATGAGTTGAGCGCAAAACGCGATTTCGCGGAAAGAGATTGATCATGAGAATTCGAGCTTTAATGCCGTTGTTCACGCTGGCCCTGTTGCTGGCCGGCACGTTTTCGGCGCATGCAGTTGACGCCGGATCGCGCACGGCCGCGCCTGCGGTCGCAAAGTTGAGCTTCACGGTTTCAACCGCGTTAAAGAATTCCGGCGTGGCGGCCGGCGCCACGGGCAAGCTCAGTGAAAAGTACGCGCGCTCGGGAACTGTTGTCAGTCAGCAGTTCAAACTGTCGCTGAATAAACTGCTCCCCAGCACTCCGTACCCGCTGGCCGGAATTTTAAACTCCGACACCGCGCAGACCAGCATCGCCTCGACGACCTCGGATGCGAAAGGCAAGGCAAGCGTCAGCTACTCGAAAACCGCCACCGGCAGCAAAGGCACACCGCTGCCCGACGCGTTGAACCCGCTGATCAACCTGCGCGAATTGGATGTGCTCGGCTCCGGGCAGACGCTGCTGAGCGTCGACATCACTCACGCCGACAAGTACACGTACAGTTTCAAAGGCCCCATGACCAACACGGGTGCGATTCCACTCGCCGTCGACACCTTGCAGATCAAAGGCACGCCCAAAGCCACCAAGTTTGGATTGAAGGTTGCCGGCCTGCCGCCTATGACTGATTTTCTGCTCGCGATCAACGTTACTCTCACCCAGAAGGTGACCTCGGATCTGAAGGGCAAGCTGAATCTGAAAGCGCTGCCCGCCGGTTCGCCCAATGCGCTTGGCATCCACACGGTGACGCTGTCCAACAACACCAGCGGCGTCGTGGTGCTCGTGATCACCGGTCTCGGCGTTCCGCCCGACACCGCCGCGCCGCGTGTGTTGTCGACCTCTCCCGCCGATCTGGCCACGGCTGTGCCGACCAATGCAAAAGTCAGCGCGCTGTTCAGCAAGGCCGTGAATGGTGCAACGATCACCTCGGCCAATTTCACGCTCGCCGGCCCGGGCACAACCGCGGTGGCCGGAACTATCTCCTACGATGCGGCGACCCATCGCGCCACGTTTACGCCCACGGCGGCTCTGGCAGTGGCTACGGTTTACACGGCGAATTTGGCCGCTGGCGTGCAGGATTTCTCGGGTAACGCATCGGCCAGCAACACGACGTGGACGTTCACATCTGGCGCAGCCGCCGATTCCGCGCCGCCGTTCGTAACCTCCACCAATCCCGTCAACGGCGCGACGGCAGTACCCGTCAACCGGCCGCTGATGGCCAACTTCAACGAACCGATGGACGCCTCGACCATCAACACCACTACCTTTACATTACAAGGCGCCACCGCAGTGTCCGGAACCGTAACCTACTCGGGCACCACGGCCACGTTTACTCCGACGGGCAACCTCACACCCAGCACCACGTATACCGCCACCGTAACCACGCAAGTCATGGATGTCGCGGGCAACGAGATGGCCAGCACCTACACATGGACCTTCACTACTGGCGCGAATGCTTCGGCGGGTCCTGCACCCGTGGCGCTCGGATCTTCCAGCGCGTTCGCCGTGCTCGCCGGTTCGACCGTGACCAGTGTCGGACCTACCACACTGACTGGTGATCTGGGCGTCAGTCCGGGCAGCGCGGTGACCGGATTCCCGCCGGGAATTGTGACCGGTGCGACCCACGCCGGCGACAATACGGCCGCTCAGGCCAAGAACGATCTGCTCGCCGCCTACAACGACAGCGCAGCGCGATTGGGCTCAGCAGTCTTGCCGGGAAATGTCGGCGGCTTAACCTTCACGCCGGGTCTTTACAAGAACTCCACGTCCACGATGCTCTCCGGCACGGGCGCGAATGGCATCGTGACGCTCGACGCGCAAGGCGACTCCAACGCCGTCTTCATCTTCCAGATGGGTTCGACGTTGACGACCGATCCGGGCACGCAGGTCGTGCTCAGTGGCGGCGCGAAGGCAGCGAATGTCTACTGGCAGGTCGGAACGTCAGCCACGATCGGCACGACGTGTAACTTCAAGGGCAACATCCTGGCCGACCAGTCAATCACGTTCAACACTGGCGCGACGCTGGAAGGCCGAGCCTTGACACGCATCGGAGCCGTGTCGCTGGACAGCAACAGCATTACGACTCCCGCTCCGTAAGAAGCATCGTGTGAACGCGGAGCACGTGTCGTTTAGGAGTACCGGCAGATCCGAGCGCGGCCGTTCCGTTTGGCGGAGTACAGCGCTTCATCTGCCGCCACCAACAAGGCGCTGGAAAGCTGACCCGGCTGCGGAACCCAACTCGCAACGCCCATGCTCAGCGTCACGTACGGGCCGACCTGGGACGCAGGGTGGGGGAGCTTGGCTTCCTCCACCGCCAGGCGTAGCGATTCAGCCACGGCACACGCGCCGTCCAAATCCGTGTGCGGCAGAATTGCAGCGAATTCCTCGCCACCATAGCGCGCGATGAAATCTCCGGCGCGCCGCAAGGTCTGCGCCAGCGTGCGCGCGACGTTCACCAGGCAATCGTCGCCGCCCTGATGCCCGTTGCGATCGTTGTACTGCTTGAAGAAATCGATATCGATCATGATCAGCGCCAGCGGCGCGCGTTCGCGCAGTTGGCGATTCCATTCGTTCGTCAGAAACGCATCGAAGCTGCGCCGATTGGCGACTTGCGTCAGTGCGTCGAGCGTCGCCAGGCGATTCAACTCTTCGTTGGCCTTCGCCAGTTCCGCCGTGCGTTCGGCCACCTTGTGTTCCAAGCTCGCGTAAAGTTTCGCGTTTTCAATCGAGATCGCCGCCTGCCCGGAGAGCAGTTTCAGTACTTCGATCCGACCCGGCGTGAACGCGCCCGGCGTCAGATTGTTCTCCAGGTACGCGACCCCGGTCAGCCGGCGGCGATCGAGCAGCGGGTAGCAGAGCACCGACTTCGGCCGGACCGCCTGGATGTACGGATCGTTGCTGAACGAACTGTGCGCGGCCGGGTCGTCGAGCATCAGGCTTTCGCGCGAGCGCGCGACGTAATTCAAGACGGATACTGGAAGCCTGTCGTCAATGGCTTCAGAGCGTACGACCGCCACTGATCCGGCTGCGCCACGCGCTTCGATTCGGAGTTCACCCAACTCGCCGGACGCCGACGCGGAATTCAGCAGCAGCGAACCAGACTGCGCGCCCGCCGTTTCGAGCAGAATTTTCATCAGCGCTTCCAGCAGCTTCTCCAGCACGATCTGGCTGGAAATCGCCTGCGACGACTTCGCCACCGAGGCGAGATCCAACGCCGCGCTGCCACTGCCGGAGCCGTCGCTGCTGGTGGTGTCCGAGGAAGCCACGTGCGTTTGAATCGGCGTGATCTCGGCCAGGAGCTGGCCGCGCTTGAGATCCAGCCGATTGACCTTGGCCGTCGCACCCCAATGCAGATAGCAATGTCGCGCTTCCGCCAAATACGCGCGCGCGGCCGTGAGCTTGTTCCATTCGAGATAGAAGTTCGCCGTCAGTTCGTTGGCCAGCGCTTCTTCTTGCAGATAGCGCTGCTCCCTGGCCGCGGCAATCGCCTGCTCGTAGCATTCGATCGCTTCCAATTTCTGGCCGAGAATGCGATGCCGCTCGGCTTCGACCAGCTGGAATTTGTGCCGGTAATTCATCGGCGCAGCCATGGTCCACCGATCCAGCGTCTGCTGATTCTCGCTCACCCGCTGCAACGCCGCCGCGCGCTCCGCCGGTGCGAGCTTGGGACAGAGCGCCAGGCGGGTGAGCGAATCATAGAAGCACAAGATCGGCACGGCGACGCCAGACAATCCGGCGCTGATGTACTGGTTCGCGAGGTCGCTGATCTCGCGCGCCTGGTCGTAATTTTCGAACAAGTAGCTCAGCGGTAACTTGGCCGTGTACAGGTGCCACAACCCCGCACGGTTGTTCTGCTGCTGAAAACGCGCGATGGCATCGGGTTCAGTCAGTATTGTTCCGGAGAGTTCCGCAAATTCCGGCGAGCTTCCGAGCAGGCATTCCACCGCCTGTTGATACGATTGCAAATAAGCCAGCGCCGAATGCTGCCCCATCCGCGCCAGCGCTTTGGCGTAGTGGTCGATATCCATTTTCAAATCGGGCAGATTTTTGCCAATGAGCATGCCGTGCGTGCAGTAATCGAATGCCGCATAGCCCGCGTAGGCAAAATCACCGGACTCGACGCCCAGTCCGTGCGCGCGTTGCAGGGGCTCCAGCGTTTCCTTCAGATGAAGTTTCCAATGGTTGATGAACGAATGGACGACCATCAACACCATCGGTTCCATCGGTTCCATCGGTTCCATCGGCTCCACTGATTTGCTGCCCGGCCGTGAAGCCAGTTCGAGCGCGACCTGTCCGAATTTGAATCCCGATTCGAGGTCGCCGACGATGCCGCAAAGGATCAGCCCGTACGTCGCATACGAAGACGCCGATTGCCGCGCGTTTCCATGCAGCATCGAAAGCGCCACCTGCTTGAGCGTGATCAGCGCATTCAAATCGACGGAGCCGACGAACGTTACCGGCTCGAGCTTCGACAGCAGCCGCATGGCCGCGAGCATCACCGGGTCGCGCATCTCCGCCATGGTCGCGAGTTCCGCCGGCTCCTTCTTCGCGATCAGCGCCTGTGTTTCCCACAGCGCTCGCACAAAATCCGGCCGTCCGGGATTGGCCGGGAAATGGATACCCAGCTCCGCCAGCAGGTTCAGGCCGATGGCGATCGCTTCGGCAAAGCGGCCGCGATTGCCGAGCGCTTCAATACGGACCGCGCAAACCGGGGCGCGATCCAGCGCGGATGTCGCGCGCTGCATCACGCATTCCGAAAGGCGCTGCATGCTTTCCACATCATCGCAGAGGAACGCCGCATTGGCCGCATCGGTGTGAAGACGCAGCGCGAGCGCGTACTGCGTCTCCCACGCATCCGCACTCAGGAGCGCAATGCCTTGCTGCAAGTACGTGAAGCTCGACTTGAACGCCGCCGCCGCCAGCGCCTTGCGCCCGGCGCGCAGATTCAGTTCCGCCAGTTTTTCGCGCTCGTTGTGGGCGGTGATCAGCGCGCCCGCCAGATTCAAATGATTGACGAGATCGAACTGCAGTTCGTCGAGTTCCTTCTCCGTCGCCGCATGCTGGAGCACCCGGCCGATCTTCAAATGCATCGCCGCCTGCTGTTCCTGCGGAACCAGGTTGTACGCAGCTTGCTGAATACGGTCGTGGCCGAATTGGAATTCGGTAATCAGGAGGTTCTCGTCCATCTGCGAACGCGGCAGGACGAATCCCAGGTCGAGCGCCGACTTTAGATTCGCGAAGACCGTCGCGGGATCGAAGCCGCAAATCCGCGCTAGCTTCTCCAGCGTGAACTCCGCCCCGAGAAACGCCGCCGTCGACAGCGCCGCCTGCTCCGCCGCGGGCAACTTCTGCAACTGGCCGAGCATCAGGTCGACCACGTTGTCCGTGAAGCCCGTCGCTTCGATTCGGGCGATGTGCCACTGCCACGCGCCCGATTCGCGATTGAGCGTCAGAAGCTTTTCACGCTCCAGCGTCCGCAGGTATTCGTTGATGAAAAAGGGATTGCCACCCGTCTTGCGCTGCACCAGCGTCGCCAGTTCCATCGCCGCATCCGGAGGTCGATGGAGCGTATCGCCAACAAGCTGTGCGATGGCCGGCAACTCCAGCGGAGCCAGCGTCAGCCGCTCCATTGGCGCGCCGGCCTGCCGCAGCTGTTCCACCGTCAGCGTGAGCGGATGGCCGGCGTCGACTTCGTTGTCTCGATACGCGCCGATGATCATCAAGCACGGCACCTGCCGCTCGGAGACGATCCGCTCGATCAACTTCAATGTAGCCAGATCGGCCCACTGCAAATCGTCCAGAAACAACGCCAGCGGATGTTCCTCGCTGCAGACCGCGCGCAGGAACGACTGAAACACGCCGTTGAAACGGTTCTGCGCCGCCATCGGCGCGAGCTCCGCGACCGGCGGCTGCGCGCCGATGATCAGTTGCACGTCCGGAAAAACGTCGATCAGCACGCGCCCGTTGTTGCCGACCGCTTCCAGCAACGCCGCGCGTCGCTGATCGAGCGTTGCCGTCGATTCGCTCAGCCATTCGCGGATCAGTCGCGAAAATGCTTCCACCAGCGCCGAGTACGGAATGTTGCGCTGGTACTGCTCGAATTTTCCCGACGCAAAGTAGCCGCGCTTCTTCGTGATCGGTTTGTACAGCTCGCGAACCAGCGACGATTTGCCGATGCCCGAATACCCGCCGATCAGCGCGAACGTGCAATGCATCTGGTTCGTCTGCGGATCGATGCGCGTCAGCTTTTCAAACGCTGCGAGCAACGCCGCCTGCTCGCGCTGCCGTCCATAGAGCTTCTGCGGAACGTGGAAGCGCTCGGGAATGTCGCGCGAGCCGAGCGGGAATTCCGGAACCGCGCCTCCGCCCGTCAGCTTCCACAATTCCTGGCAGCGCTCCAGATCGGCGATGATTCCCGCCGAGCTCTGATAACGGTCCTCCGCGTTTTTGGCCATCAGCTTCATCACGATGGCGCAGAGTCCCTGCGCCTGTCGCGGCTGCGTCTGCAGCGGCGGCGCTTCCTGCGCGAGATGACAATGAATCAGCTCCAGCGGATCCTTCGCCGCGAAGGGCAGCTTGCCCATCAGCAGTTCATAAAACGTGACGCCCAGCGAATAAAAATCCGTCCGGTAATCCAGCGACCGGTTCATCCGTCCGGATTGTTCAGGCGAAATGTACGGCAGCGTTCCTTCCAGCACCTCCGGAATTTTCAGCGCCGGGTTTTCGGAACTCAACTGATTGGAAATGCCCAGGTCGATGATTTTCAGCGTGCCCGTGCTGGCATTGTAGACGACGTTACCCGGGTTGATATCCTTGTGAATGATGTTCAGCCCGTGAAGCTGGCGCAGCCCGTCGGCGAGCTTGATGGCGATCGGCAGAAATTCCGGCACGGAGAGCACGCCACCCGGATGCTGCGCCGCCCACTGCCGCAGCGAGATGCCATCGATGTCCTCAAACGAAATCGCGAGCGTGCGCTGATAACCTTCGAGATCGTACGCCTTGATCACACCCGGAAGATTGAGCCCCGAAGCGAGCCGGAATTCCTGCCGAAAGCGCCGGAGCTGCGCCGGGGTGGGGTAGTCGGCCTTGAGCACTTTCAGCACAACGCGCCCGCCATCGCGCCCCCGCCGCATCCGAAAGACGCGCGAGTTGCGCCCATCGTGAATGAGCGTCCTGGCCTCATGCTCAGCCGGCAATTCCGCGTCCACGCAAAGCCCCTGTCCGCAAGCTTGAAAGTTCAATGATGGGTTTTCCATACTATTCTCGTAACCAGTTAGAGGAAAGGATAAACGCACCTGAACGGCCGCTGCACTAGGCGCGCCGTTAAGGTGTCTGGACTTATATCAGGTAGAAGCAAAAGTTCACGAAAACGCAACACAAGAGACCTGTAAAATAATTAAAAAGCACCACGCGTTAATCTCGGAAGAAACTGCCTTGTTGTAGTTGCATGTGTATACCTGATAATGATTTACAAACTTGAGTGGTATCTAGAAATAAGTTTTGACCCCTTTCCGCGATACAGTTATACTCCCGCGCCGAATTCAAATAGACTTACATGTTTTTCATCTTGCCTGGCACCGCTGCGAAATCGTGTTTTCGAGTGCGAATAGCGCTGCTGCGTCACGCGCTGCAATCGGCGTCGACATTGAACCTTGAATTGGAGTTCGCCAATGAAGTCCTTGAAGATTTCCGAGCAACGAGGTGCGTCTAATTTGATTCGAAACAGTCGTGCGACAAACGCGCTGCTGGCCGCGCTCCTTTTGCTTGCTTGCATTCCAAACGCAGCGTGGGGTTTGACTGCGACAGGGCCTTTCATCTTCCCAGTTCAACCGCCTGGAGGCGTGACGTTTGTTTCGGCTCCGGTCATTAATGGGCAGTCGGGTGGCGCGATTGCTAAGGGCGGCCAGAATTGGACGTTTTCAAATGTTAAGCTGGCGGACAAAGACGGTGGGCAGGTCTACTGGGCTTTTGTACCTAATTCAATTCAACTGGGTATTTTCGGAAACAATCAGACACTTGTTTTTGTGCCAGGCAGTTCATCTTTGAATGGCGGAGTTCTGGTATTTACAGCAACTATCGTCGGTTCCCCAACAGTTCCCGTTACCTTCACGGCTACCATCACGGATCAAAACAACAATCCAGTCAAGCTAATTGACCCAACGACTGTAGGGCTGCAAGCGAGTGTGGGCGGAGCTGTCCGCATCATCGACGGAACAACATTTAGTTACAAAGTAAATATGCGATTTACGTCCTTTGGTATTGGGACGTATGACTATGCCAATAACAATAACCTTGGAGCAACTACGTCGGATGTAACCGGTGGTCTGTACTACGTAAATACTGCGCCAACGCTGACGCCAGGCTTCGACAATACTCAGACGGTCGTAATTCCGGGAAACCAATCGTCGACAGCACTGCCGTTTTCGGTGAGCGACAATGAAACGGCCACAGGCAGCCTTGTGACTTCCGTCAGCGCTGTCGATACAACCCTGTTTCCCAATGGCAGTCTCAGCTTGACCAACCTTGGATCTGGAAACTACACGCTGACGATGACGCCAGCGCTGAATCAAAGTGCAAGCACAACCGTAACCGTATCGGTTCTCGATGCCGATGGTGCCACGAGTTCATTTTCAATTCCAGTGGTTGTTACGCCTGCGCTCAAACTTCAAGAAAATAGAGGTGTGACTGTCGATCAGACGCAGACTGTTACGATTACGAATACACTTCTGAGCGCGTCGGATTCACTTTATCCGCCAACGCAGATTATTTATACGATTCCTACTGGTACTGGTGGTGGATCCGTGGCGTACGGATCTCTCAAGAATAGCGGCGCCCCGCTTATTGCCGGCAGCACCTTCACGCAAGACGATATTAACAACAATAGGATCACATACACGGAAACCGATACATCCGGACAGACACACGACGGATTCCAATTCGGAGTGACCGATCCAGGCGGTGGGTTTGCAATCGATCAAGGGCACACTACGTTCACCTTTCCAATTAATATCAATCTGTATTTGCAAGTGGCGACCAACGTCACTTTGCCGGTTAATCAGACCGCGACTGTCGTCGTCCCATCATCAAACCTGCAAGCGACGGATACTCGATTCACCTCCACAAATATTGTTTATACAATTCTTTCTGGAGGACTGCCCCAATACGGCGTATTGAAGAAGAATAACGCGGCGGTATCCGTCGGCGGCACGTTCACGCAGGACGATATTGATGGCGGTATTATTTCCTATACGGAAACCGACAATACCGGCCAGCAGAGCGATGGGTTTAAATTCAGCGTCTCCGACCCGTATGGAGCGATGGCGAGCACGGGTACCGTCACAGGCACTACCTTCACGTTCAAATTCGCCATCAATCGGACTGTGAAATTGGCCATCAACACGGGGGTGTCGCTGAATCAGCGCTCCAGCGTGAATTTCAGCAACACCGCACTGCTGACGACGGATTCCTCCGGGGGTGCCGATGCCCAGATTACCTATACGTTCATTAATGGCGCGCGTAATGGAAAACTGCGCAAGAACACGACCGCACTCGCACCCGGCGACACCTTCACCCAGCAGGATATCGACGATCAGATTATTTCCTATGCAACCGACGACGTGACGGATGTCAGCGGCGAGTTGGTGGACGATTTTCAAATCAGCATCAAGAACTCTCAGGGATTCGTGGCCGGTGATAATGGATTTACAACGTTTACAGTTCCAATAACCATCACGTTCGTCAATCGGCCTCCGGTTGCGAACAACGGAAATGCGAACGTCGGGCTCGGCGCAACGTACAATGGTACGCTCTCTGCAACCGATCCAGATAAGGTCTTCCAGCAGCCTGGCGGCCAGACTCTCACGTACACGGTCGATCAGCCACAAGCCGGCTCGGTATCCACGAATGCGCAGGGGCAGTTCACGTACGTTGCGCCCGGCACGCCGCAACAGGACTCGTTTGTATTTCATGTGACGGACGGATTCGCCACGGCGGACGGAGTGTTCACCCTGAACGTCCAGAACCAGCCTCCTACCGCGATCAATGGCTCTGGCAGCACCACGCAAGGTGTTGCTCTCAATGGAACGCTTGCGGCAACCGATCCCGACCTTCCGGCTCAGCAGCTAACTTTTTCACTCAAGACCAATGGTTCGCGTGGCAGTGCAAATGTGAATGCGAATGGAACCTTTACTTACACGCCTTCCCCATACGAATTCGGCACGGATTCTTTCATGTTTAATGTGGTGGACGCACTGGGTGCCGCAGCCACACCGGGGACATTTACCGTCACGATAGTCCCGAAAGTAACGCCAGGCGATATTTTTGTGGCCGATTCGCAAGCCGCGGCGGTAATTCTGATCGATCCAGTTACGGGAAATCAGTTCAAGATTGCGACGGGTCTGTCCAATGCTCAATCCATCACGTTTGAAGCCAGCGGCACCCTTTTGGTATCCACCCAAAATAACAACGTCCCTTCGATTATTCGCGTTGATCCGGCGACAGGTCAGCAAACTCCCCTTGTTACCACAGGACTCAGCATGCCCTTGGGGATGTTTGCCGAAGCAAGCGGATCGTTCCTCGTGGCCGATGGCACCGCAGGCGTGAACCGATACAATGCGAATGGAACACCGGCTGGCAATGTGCTTCCCGGTGGACATGTTCTGGCGACAGGCGTCGCGGAAGCCGCCAACGGCGACATCTATATCAACAATGGGCTTTTCTTCTTTGGACAGGGAGAACCAAGCGTTGTCGTGAAGATACCCAGCGGCGGAAATCCTGCCACCTTTGCCAGTGGCGGAGACATCACGCTACCGCTCGGGATTGCCTTGGATACCAGTGGCAACGTATATATTTCCGACGTTGCGCAGTTATTTGGCAATCAGCCCACCTTGCCCAACCTCGTCTTGAAACTGGATTCCGCGGGCAATCAAACACGAGTCGGAGTTGACGGATCGATCGTGGGACCCACGTCGATCGCCGTTGATTCCGCGGGCAAGATTGTCACCGCCAGCGCTGGAAGTGCATCGATCGTCAGAATCAATCCCGCAACGCAGGCGCAGACCGTTCTATCCTCGCAGAACTTCCTGGTGCAACCTTTTGGACTAACACTTGTCCCCAATACCGTTCCTGTTGCCGATAGTCAGACGTTTACGTATTCCGAAGGAGCTGCGGCGCAGCCACTCCCGGTAACTCTGACGGCAACAGATGCGGACAACGGTCCGCGCCAACTCTCATATCGCGTGATTCAGTCGCCAGCCAGGGGCTCCCTTAGCGGGACTGCACCTGCCCTGACCTACACACCGGCACATGTCGCGTTTGAGGCGGACAGTTTCGTCTTCGTCGCGAATGACGGTATTGCCGATTCGCCGCCCGCAACAATTACCATTAATGTTCCAAATAACCCGCCGACGGTTGTCGCATCGGACTTCCAGGCGGCAATCGGATCGCCGACGATCCTGAACTTTTCATTCTCCGACCCCGGCAGTGCGGTGGAAACGTATACGGCCTCCGTCAATTGGGGCGACGGCAATGTCGATTCAAACATTGCAGTCACCTCTGGTGCGAACCAGGTATCGCACACCTACGCATCCCGCGGCAATTTCACTGTCGTCATTGCTGTTACCGATTCCAACAATGGAGTAGGACAGGCGACGGTCAAGAGTTTTGCGGTCAGTTCCAGCAGTCTGGCGATCAGCAGCGCGTGGGCGGGATTTACAACCGGCACACTCGTTTACCTGCCGGGCGATCCCAATCCACATTGGATCGGATACGACGCCTTCCCTACATTCTCAGCGGCTATTGTGGCGCTGACACCCGGTGGAACAATTTCCATGTCGGGTGGAACGTATGGCGGCGTAAACGCGTCCATGGCCTTTACCTTCGCCGTCCCTGTTGCCACGGACGTCGTCACATTCACCGGCCCCTTCACGGGCACGGGTCCCGTGGGAATTGCCGGTCCAGGCGCGATCGAATTCATCGGTACTGGCGGCTACACAGGTGTGGTCAATGTGACTGGTGGTACGCTCAAGGTCAATAGCGCCACAGCGTTCGCCTCGGCATCGGGTGTAACGGTTTCCGGAGCGGGAAGCGTTGTTGGCGGATTTGGCTTGATCAACGGCGGATTCCACGCGTTCGGCAACGGGGCGAATTCACCGGGAAACAGTCCCTCCACACAAACCTTCAATGGAGACTACGACCTGACCAACAACGGGCAGTTGGATGTTGAAATTCAGGGATTCACGACCGCTGGCACGGATTACGATCAAGTAATTGTTACCGGCGGTGGCATGGTTAAGCTCGACACCACTTCCATCCTGAACATCGACCTCAACGCGCTCCCGAAAGACACGCCCGGCGATGCAAACATCATTAAATATCCCACCGGAAATCTCTCCGGCGTGTTCGCTCCGGCCAACATCCATATCCTCAACAATAACTTCCGCTACAACGTCGCGGTCGATACCACGTCGTTCACGGACAAGATTGTCGTCCACGTGACCCAGCCCAACAGCGTGACCGTTGACAGCAGTGTCCCCAGTGTGGGAACAACGTTCTCAGACGTAAATACGGCGCTGAATTGTGTGGCGCCGCTCGGCACCATTCTGATCAACACGGGAACCGGGCCTTATGATGCCGCTGGGTTCGCGTTGTACAAGCAGGTGACGTTCAGTGTGAACGCTGGTCAGTCGCCCGTGATTAGTGGTTCGATCAGTAACGCCAGTCCGTCGATCGTCCTGGTGAAAGCGGGGCCGGGCACGCTGACCCTTTCGGGAACGGACACTTATTTGGGCGCGACGAACGTCAGCGCCGGTACCCTGTTGATCAATTCGCCCGGGTCGCTTACGATCGGTGGTGGCGCTGTGTCGGTCAATTCGAACGCCACGTTGGGCGGCGACGGCACAATTAATCGCGACATTCTTGTCACGAGTGGTGGCACGCTGGCTCCGGGAACGCCGACGAGCTACGGCATTCTCCACGGCGGCAACGTGACGCTCCAAAGCGGCGCGAAGCTGCTCGTGAAGATCAAGAATTTCTCGGTTGCCGGCACGGATTTCGACCAGTTGTCGCTGACCGGCAGCTTGACGCTGGACTCCGCGCTGGCTGTCAACGCGACCAACATGTACCAGAGCGGCACGGCCGCGATCCTGGTCGCCGCGACCAAGTCTGGCACGTTCACGGGCGGACTCTCATTCATCAACGGCATCGCCGGTACGACCGGTCTCGTCAGCTATCCCGTGGGCTCGGGAAATGTATCGCTCCAGGTGACGGTGCCCCCGCCGTCGCCCGTGTACGTGGATCCGCTATTCGCCGGAACCACAGCGGGCGCAGCGCCGACCACGTCCACCGCGCCGGGAGTTCCGCCGCCGGCAACCGCCCGTTTCCTATACGACAGTTTCGCCACCATTACACAGGGTGTCGCCGCGGTTGCGCCGGCAGGCAATGTCATCGTCAATGGCGCAGGCGGATCGGGTTATCACGAAACGGTGACGATCAGCAAAGCGCTGTTCTTCACCGGCGCCGGCGACCTGACGACGGCAACAACGGATAAGTTTATTCTCGACATCGGATCAGACCTGACTGGATCGGCGGGCGTCACTGCCCCGGCGGTCGATTTAAATCAAACCGGCGCGGCCGTGGCCAAGCTCTCCGACGGTTTGCTGGTCGCGTCGACCAACGCCGTGGTTTCGCTCGCCAGCGGCGCCCGCTCCTTCGGCGCGGCCACGCTGACGCGCGACGTCCAGTTGAATGTCGCGTCCGCTTCGGCCATCGTCGGCTCGCTCTCCGGTACGACAGGCAACGTCACGAAAATCGGCGCGGGTACGTTGATCTATTCCGGCACCGACACCTATTCCGGTACTACCACGATCAGTGCAGGTACGCTCGAAGTCGACGGCTCCCTGTCGTCCAACGTGACCATCGGCGGCAGCGGTCTGCTGAGCGGCACCGGACCGATTACCGGCTCAATCACGACGCAAACCGGTGGCAGGATTACTCCGGGCGTCGGCGCATCGGAACTGGGCGTTCTCGCCGGTGGCGACACCAACGTGAGCGTCGGCGGCGTGCTGACGCTGCGCGTGAAGAAAGTTACGAGCGCGACCGCGGGCACGGACTTCGGTCAGCTCGATTTGACCGGCCACACGCTGACTCTCGGTGGAACGTCGACGCTGGTGCTGGACTTCAACGGACTCATCGCCGCCGGCGGTCCGGTCAGCATCGCGACGTACAATTCGGTCAGTGGCGTATTCAAAAACGTCACGGTGATCAACGACGTCGGCTTCACCTACAAGCTCGATTACACCTCCGACGCCAACAACCTGCTGCTGACGATCCTCCCGGTGACGAACACGTTTGTCGACAAAACCAATTACAATGCGCTGGCCAACGGCACGAGCGTCACGTTTGCCAACGACCCCGTTCCCGGTTCGCCGCACATCATTGGCGTCGACGCATTCACCACGATCGCCAGCGGCATCACCGCGTGCCAGCCGACCTACACCTGCTACGTCGCAAAGGCGACATATTCGGAAAACATCACCCTTAATAAGGCAATGACGCTGAAAGGCGAGCAGGCTGGCGTTCCCGGCTACGTCAATCCCGCCGGCCCGGCTCCGACCACGGCGTCGACGGTTCGCCCGGTCGCGAATGAGACGATTATCGCCGGTGCCACGGGATTCGGTGCTGTCGTCAATGTCACGTCGCCGACGGTCGTGATCGACGGTGTCCGCATCGTACTGCCCGCGTCCGGTTCCGGCGGGTTCAACCAGGGCATCACCAACACCGCCGCGGTTACATCGCTGACGGTTCAAAACTCCGTGCTCGACTACAGCGCGTCGACGGACGCCAACACGTACGGCATCAATGTTCCAAACGCCGCCACGTTTACCTACGTCGCCACCGAAAATGCGTTCACCGGCAACAGCACCACCGCCAACGGCACCGCCACCGCGTCCGCGCAGACGTCCGGCGGCAACGCGATCGCGTCGGTTTCGGACAATCTCATTGTCCACTCGAGTTCCGGAATCGTCGGCGCATTCGGCGGCGGAGCGGGAATTCAGCAGAATGTGATCCTCGGAGCGACCAGCGGCTTGAACGTGGCCACGAACAACACACTGGTTCAGGGCAACACCTTCTCAGGTTGTGCGGACGCCGTGATCATTCAGCCCACGTATGGCGGCAGTTTGGACATCACCACCCTGACCGGCAACACATTCGTCAACAATCTGCGGCAGCTCAACCTGATCGACACCGTCAGCGCGCTGGTCATTTCCGGGGATACCATCGCCGCTCTCGATGCCACAAATCTGAAGGCATTGCTGCCCCTCAACACGCTGGACCGCGCGGTGTACGGCACCGGCAATGGAGGGGGCGATGCGCTGGTCAACGATGAAAGCGGATTCGTCATCGTTCGCAGTGACATTCAATCAAGCGTCACCGCGGCGTCTGCCACCGACACCGTCCACGTCCTGAACGGAACCTACACGGAAAATGTGACGGTGCCCAAGGCGCTGACGATCCTCGGTAACGGCGCGGCCAACACGACGGTCAAAGCGGCGGCGGGCGACGTCTTCACGCTGACCCACGACACGATCAGCATTCAGAACCTGACTGTCGACGGTCTGACGACGGCCCTCAACGGCATCAACACCAACGGCGCGGCCAATCTGACGGCTATCGTGGTTGACAGCCTCACGATTCAAAATCTCAAGAATAGCGGCGTCAAGAATTCCTCCGCGAATGGCGCAACGACGGTAAACAACTGTACGATCAAGACAATCGGCGGCGCCGTGGCCAGCGGCGCGGCGGGCATCTCGATCTCCAACGGTACGGCCACGATCACGAAGAACACCGTCTCCAGCGCGGCGATCGGCGTGCTCGTCGCGTCGTCTCCCGCGGGTGCCACGGTCGTCGTCGGTGGAACCGGCGCAGGCAACACAATCTCCGGCTGCATCGTCGGCGCGCTCTCCCGCGCGTCCGCATCGACCGCCGGCGATGTGATCTCGTTCAATACACTGAGCAACAACACGTACGGCGCGGTGATCGAACAGCCCGCCACGACCACGTCGCAAGTGACGTCCAATACCGTCAAGTCCACCTCTTACGGCATTGCGGTATTCGGTGGCAGCGCGACGGTGTCGAGCAACACGATCAGTCCGTTTGCCACAGGCGGAGTGGGTCTGCTGGCCTCGTCCATCGTGCCGCCCGGAGGCGATTTCCCGGCGACGCTGACGGCCAATGGCAACATCTTGACGGGTCTCGACACCGGTCTTGCGGTGGCAAAGGGCACGTCGGCGACACAGTTCAACGCGACGTTGAACTCGGTCTCCGCGTCGGTCGCCGGAATCGGCGTGCAATTCGCCCCGAGTTTCACCGATTACCTCGGCGTAACACAGACCGGCAACGGCGGTTCCGCGACGCTGACCAACAATCAGCTCAAAACGTTGGCCACCGGAGCACTCGTCAACAACAGCGGCGTGCTGACGCTGCTCCAGAACACCATCCAGAGCAATACGATCGGCGTGGATGAATCCACCGGCACGATCAACACCATCCAGAACAACTTCATCACGCTCAACGCCGTGGGCGTTCAGTTCGAAAGTGCCGCCAACGGTCTGGGCACGATTTTCAATAACGATCTCAGCGTCAACACGTCCTTTGCGGTCAAGAATCTGACCTCACCGCAGACCGCCGTCGATGCGTCCGGCAACTGGTGGGGCGGATTTACGCCCGTTAGCGTCACCGGAGCCATCAGCGGCTTGGCCGATTACAGCCCGTGGCTGCACACCGGCACGCCGCTGGCGCTTGCCACGCCCGGCTTCAACGGAGACTTTACGTGGCTCCACGTCGACAACCACAGCGCCAATGCCGGCTCGGTGACGTTCATCCAGGAAGGTGTCAACCTGGCAACGGCCGGCGGAAAGGTCCAGGTCGAAGACGGAGCCACCGCCTACACGGAAGACGTCACCATCGCCAAGGATCTGACCTTGGTCTCCACACACGCCTCAGGCAGCGTCACGATCGCCGGCGTGGGCACTACGGCCACCAGCGGCGCGATCAAAGTCACCGCCGGCAAAGTCGCCATCGGTACGGGCGCGTCGACGGGATTCACGATCAACGGTGCCGGACAGGCCGCCGTCTACCTCGATTCGACAGCCGGTGTCTGCTCGGTGACCGGCAACATCATTTCGGCGGCCGATACCAGCAATGCGCTGCTCGCGCTGTCCAGTGGGCATACCTTGGCGTCGAACACCTTTAAGGTGGCGACCGGCAAGACCGCTACCGAATTGGTCAACATCGGCACCTCTGCAACGCCTACCGCCGTCACCGGCAATACCTTTACGGGAGCCAACGCGATTGGTCTGCTGCAGCAGGCCGACGGCAGCGCGATCACCACCAACGATTTCTCCAACTCCGCCAGCGTAACGGCGCGCGTCAAGTTGGACGCGGCATCGGCCGGAACGATTTCGGGCAACAATTTCAAGAACGCTCCGCCTGTGAGCGGATTCGGTGCCCAGTTCTGGGATCTCCAGCGCTCGGTTGCGAATCTTCGCGCGCTCTACGCCGCCAACACGTTCGACCGCGGAGCGCTCGTCGGCTACGGCACCACTGCCCAACTGGCTGGCAACAACGGCCAGGCCATCTTCGACCGTCTCGCCAAAGCCATCGCCGCGGCCGCGGGCGGCGCGACGCCCAGTCCGATCGACATCCGCACCGGCTTCTACGACGAATCCAACATCGCCGTCGATCGCTCCGTCAGCCTGGATGGACAGACTCCGGGCAACGGCAACGTCCAGGTCGTTCCCGTCGCCGCAGCGGGAAGCGCGTTCGTGCTCTCCAGCGGTGCGGTGACGATTCAGAATCTTACCGTCGATGGCTCCGGCGGCGCAGCGGGCAAGACCTACGACTTCGCCATTTCTGCCCCCGGCGCGGCGGCATTGGACGGCGTGACGATCAATCAGAACACGCTGAAGAACATCGGCACCTCCGCCGTCGACTTCAGTACCACCGTGCTCAGCAGCGGCCTGGCGGTCACCGGCAACACAATCTCCGCCACGCCGACGGGCCTGAAACTCACCCACGTCGACTCCACCGTGATAGGCAACAGCATCACCGGAACCAGCGTGGCAGGAATTGATGTGGACGCAACGCTCACCACGCTGCCCAGCACGTTCAACAGCAACACCGTCAGCGGCACGGGCAGCGGCCTGAAGCTGGCGCACCTCGCCAAGGGCAGCGTCGTCGGCGCTCCGACGCTCGGCAACTTGGTCACGCTCACCGGCAACACCGACGACCTCTACGCGATCCTCGTCGACTCCAGCCAAGGTACCGTCAGCGTGTCGAGCAACACCGTCAGCCTCGGAACCGCCGGCACCGGCAAGGATGTCGGCATCGGCGTGCTCAGCAGCGGTGGAGCGGTGACCGTGGATGCGAACACGATCAGCTGCCAGAAAGGCAACTCCGGAATCTTCCTGTATGGCAACGGCACGGGTCTGGTTTTCGTCACCAACAACAGCCTGACCGCCACGAACGCCACCGCCGGCGCCGCGACCGGCCGCGCAGTCGACATCGCGCTCTCCGACATTCTGCTCTACAACGGACCCGGTACGACGACCGCCGGCGACGCGGTGATCGGCACGAACTCCATCACCGGATTCGACCGCGGCATCGACATCCTGCAGTTGGGAACTCCCGGCGGCGGCTTGACCGCCACCGTTGGCGGCTCCGGAACAGGCAACACGATTACATCGGCCGTAACCTCGGGCATCCGCGTCCGCGACACGAACCAGAAGGGAATCAACGCACCCAGCGCCAACGCGCAGATTTCGAACAACAGCATCACCGGAACGGGCATCGGCCTCGACATCGACGGTGCCGCCGCGTTCGCCGGTCAGAATTCGATCACCGGAAACCTGACCGTCGGCGTGCGTTTGACCAACAAAGGCGTCGCCACCGGCGCGCCCGGACTGTTCCAGAACACCATCACGACGCTTGGCGTCGGCGTCCTGGCGGTGGACGGTGGTACGCTCGATGGTGCTGAACAGAATTTCATCACCGGCAACGCCAGCGACGGCATCAAGATCGCCAAGGTGAACTCCGACGGCTTCGTCACCGCGAAGATTTTCAACAACAAACTCTCCGGCAACGGCGGCAAGGCCGTCAACAACGCCACCGTGGCGGCGACCACCGTCGATGCCTCGGGCAACTGGTTCGGCTTCACCACGCAAACCGCCGTGACGGCCACCGTCTCCGCGGCCGTCGACTACACGCCCTGGCTCAACAGCGGCGCTGACGGAAACACCGGCGTCGCGGGATTCCAGGGCGACTTCACCTTCCTGAACGTCTGGAACGGCAGCCCGCAGACCGCTGGCAATTTCATCGACGAAGCCACCGGCCTGCTCACGGGCTCCGGTTTCATCGTTCAGGTCTGGCCCAATACCACGGCCTACAACGAAACCGTCACCCTGAACAAGACCGTGGACCTGCGCGGCGCGAAGTACACCATCGATCCGCTGAGCCGCTCAAGCGGGGCGGGGGAGTCGATCATCGACGGCTCGGGCCAGGGATCGCCGCTGGTCTTCGTCGCCACGAGCGGAACGGGATCCAGCATCGACGGCTTCACCATCCGCAAGGCCGTCGGTGTCTCCGTGCAGTTCGCGGATACGTCGGCGACGCTGTCCAATAACATCATCAACGGCTTCAGCGGCGGCATTGCCGTCCAGGTCTCCAGCAACTCCGCCACGGTGCGCGCGAATCTGCTCAACGCCGGCGCGGCAAGCGGCAGTACCTCCGGCATTTCGCTCGATCCAAACGTCACCGGCGCGACGATCGACAGCAACGAAATTCAGAGCTGCTCGGTGGCGGCCGTGACGCTGCTCGGCGGCAACAACACAACCACCATCAAGAACAACAAGCTGCTGCAGAACTCCGGCGCGGGCGTCAGCGTTCAAGGCGCGACGTCCTCAACAGTGAAGGTCAATTCCAACTCGATCCAGTCCTTCAGTCAGGACGGTCTGCTCAACACCTCCACCAGCGTGCTCGACGCCACGCTCAACTTCTGGGGCGATTCCTCCGGCCCGTACGATTCGGTGAACAACCTCGCCGGTCTGGGCTCGAACGTCACCGGTCTCGGCAAGACCTACAGCGAATGGCTCGGCAACGGTGCCGACCAGTTCCCCGCTCAGATCGGATTCCAGCCGTTCCCCTCGCCCCTCTACGGCCTGGCCACGCAGTTGACCTTTGTCACGCCGCCGGGAGACGGCCTGGTCAATCAACTGCTCGCGCCTCAGCCGGTGATCCAGGCGCTCGACCTGCAGGGTAATCTCGCGCTGAGCTTCAACGGGCCGGTGACAGTGCTCCTCTTCAACAACACCAACTTCGCGTCCCTGATCGGCACCACGACGATCTTCGCGACCAACGGCGTGATCCGCTTCAACGACTTGGGCGTGAACAAAGCCGGTACCTACAACCTGCGCGCGGTTTCGTCAGGACTGACGCCGCAGTTGAGCGCCAGTTTCACCATCAATCCTACGGGCACGCCGAACATCACCAGCATCAACCCGGCGCACGTTCAGCAGAATTCCGGATCGTTCCTGCTGGACATCACGGACACGTCGGCGCAGATGACCGCCGGCACCTCCGTGCTAATCAACGGCACGGCCGTCTCCACCACATATGTCAGCACGACGGAAGTCTACGCCGTCGTGCCCGCCACCGTCGCGGCCACCGCCGGAACCAAGACCGTCTCACTGCTCACCAACAGCGTCGCCTCCAACACCGTCGTGCTGACGGTCAACGCGCCTCCGGTCGCCGTCAACGATTCCTTCACCACGCCGTTCGGCAGCGCACCCTTCATCGCCGATGTGCTGGCCAACGACACGACGGAATCCGGCGAAACACTGACCATCACCGCGATCACGCAGCCCGCCCACGGCAGCGCGGTGCTCAACGCCACCAACGACCGCATCCTCTACACGCCCGATCTCAACTTCACCACGACCGACAGCGTGAACTACACGATCTCCGACGGCAACGGCGGCACCGCCTCGGCCAAGGCCACGTTCACCGCGCAGCTCCCAGTGCCGGCGATCTCCGCATTGAGCCCGTCAACCGTGTTCACCGGAACGACCAGCCAGGTGCTGACGATCACCGGCACCGGTTTCACCGCTGGCACAACTGTGAAGTTCAGCGCGGCGACACCCATCGTTCCGTCCGCGATCTCCGCGACGTCGATCACGGTCACCGTGCCCGACGCGGAATTGGCGAACGCCGGAAGCGTCCCCGTCACCGTGACCACGCTGGGCGGCACCTCCGCGCCCGCGACGTTGACGGTAAGCAAGCGCACGCCCACGATCTCCTGGCCGACGCCGGTTTCGATCACCTACGGCACGCCGCTCAGCGCGACGCAGCTTAACGCCGTCGCCAGCACCGCCGGATCGTACATCTACTTGCCACCCGCGACTACGATCCTCGACGCCGGCGTGCAAACGCTCTCGGTGACGTTCAATCCGACCGACACGAACAACTACACAAGCGCCACGGCCACCGTCCAACTGAACGTGCTCAAGGCATCGCCTGTGGTCACGCTCAGCGGACTCAACGTGATCTACGACGGCTCGCCCAAGCCGATTACCGTAACGACCACCCCGTCACCGCTGGCGACCACCGTGCTCTACAACGGCTCGAGCACAGCGCCGACCACCGCCGGCACGTACAACGTGCTGGTCACGATCAACGATCTGGATTACGCCAGCACCACCAACGCCGTGCTCAACATTGCCAAGGCCACGCCCATTATTACGTGGTCGAATCCCGCGGCGATCACGTACGGTACCGCCCTCAGCAGCACAACCGAACTCAACGCCACCAGCAGCGTGGCCGCTGGTTCGTTCGTCTACAATCCGCTGGCGGGCATCGTGCTCAACGCCGGCGCGAACCAGACGCTGACGACGACGTTCACGCCGACCGACACGACCAACTACACCACCGCCACGAAGTCCGTGACGATCGATGTCAACAAAGCCACGCCGACCATCACGTGGCCGACGCCCGCCGACATCAACTACGGCACCGTGCTCAGCGCCACGCAGTTGAACGCCACCAGCGGCGGTCTGCCCGGTTCGTTCGTCTACACGCCCGCGGCCGGAACAGTCTTGGGCGTCGGCAACGCGCAGGGCTTGTCGGTGACGTTCACGCCGACAGACAGCGTCAACTACGCATCCGTCACGAAGACCACGACAATCAACGTGCTCGTCACCACACCGACGATCACATGGAACAACCCCGCCGACATCACCTACGGCACCGCGCTGAGCTCCACGCAGTTGAACGCCACCAGCGGCGGAATCGCCGGAGCGTTCGTCTACACGCCGCCGAGCGGAACCGTCCTGAACGCCGCGAGTGGTCAACTCTTGTCGGTGACGTTCACACCGACAGACACCAATTATCCCACCGTCACGGCCACCGCGAAGATCAACGTCAATAAGGCCACGCCCACCATCACCTGGGCGACACCCGTTTCGATTACCTACGGCACCGCGCTGACCGCAACGCAGCTCAACGCTGGCGCCAGCACCGGCGGGTCATTTACGTACGCGCCAGACTTCGGGGCGATCCTCCACGCCGGCGTGCAAACGCTGACGGTGACGTTCGATCCGACCGACACGACCAACTACACGACCGCCACGGCCACCGTCCAACTGAACGTGCTCAAGGCGTCGCCTGTGGTCACGCTCGGCGGCCTCAATGCGATCTACGACGGCTCGCCCAAGCCGATCACCGTGACGACCACGCCCTCGCCGCTGAACACCACCGTGCTCTACAACGGATCGAGCTCCGCCCCGACCACCGCTGGCACGTACAACGTGCTGGTCACGATCAACGACTTGGACTACGCCAGCACAACGAACGCCGTGCTCAACATCGCCAAGGCCACGCCCATTATTACGTGGTCGAATCCTTCGGCGATCACATACGGCACCGCGCTCAGCACGACGGAACTCAACGCCAGCAGCAGCGTGGCGTCAGGCTCGTTCGTCTACAACCCGCTGGCGGGCATCGTGCTAAACGCCGGCGCAAACCAGACGCTGACGACGACGTTCACGCCGACCGACACGACCAACTACACCACCGCCACGAAGTCCGTGACGATCGATGTAAACAAGGCCACGCCGACCATCACGTGGCCGACGCCCGCCGACATCACCTACGGCACCGCGCTCAGCGCCACGCAGTTGAACGCCACCAGCGGCGGTCTGCCCGGTTCGTTCGCCTACACGCCAGCGGCAGGAACTGTTCTGACCGTCGGTAACGCCCAGAGCTTGTCCGTGACGTTCACGCCGACAGACAGCGTCAACTACGCATCCGTCACCAAGACCACGACGATCAACGTGCTCGTCACCACGCCGACGATCACATGGAACAACCCCGCCGACATCACCTACGGCACCGCGCTGAGCTCCACGCAGTTGAACGCCACCAGCGGCGGCGTCGCCGGAACGTTCGCATACACGCCCGCGGCCGGAACCGTCCTGAACGCCGGAAGCGGCCAGCTCTTGTCCGTGACGTTCACGCCGTCAGACCTCACCAACTACGCCGCCGTCACGGCCACCGCGAAGATCAACGTCCTTATGGCCACACCGACCATCACCTGGGCCACGCCGCTGCCCATCGTCTACGGCACCGCCTTGGACAACACCCAGCTCAATGCCACCGCCAGCACCCCCGGCTCGTTCACGTACTTGCCCGTCTCCGGCGCAGTACTCAATGCCGGAGTGCAGACGTTGACCGCAACGTTTGCTCCTACCGACACGACTAACTTCACCGGAGCGACAGCCAGCGTGCAGTTGACCGTCCAGAAAGCTGCACCTCCCACGTTCACGCTCAGCGGTCTGAGCGTCACCTACGACGGCAACCCCAAGCCCATCACCGTGACCACATCGCCCGCGTCGCTCGCCGCGACGGCGACGATTCTCTACAACGGTTCCGTCACCGCGCCAACCAACGCGGGCACCTATAATGTGCTCGTCACGATCAACGACACAAATTACACCGGCTCGACCAACGCCGTGCTCTTCATCGCCAAGGCCACGCCGGCGATCACGTGGGCGAATCCCTCGCCTATCACCTATGGCACAGCGCTCAGCAGCACCGAACTCAACGCCACCAGCGCCACGGCCGGATCGTTCGCCTACGCGCCTCCGTCGGGCACCGTGCTCAACGCCGGCGTCGGTCAAACGTTGTCCACAACTTTCACCCCGACCGACACGGCCAACTACAACTCCGCCACGGCCACGGCGCTGATCACCGTCAACAATCCCGCGCCGGCCATCACCCAGCTCAATCCCGCCAGCGCCACCGCCGGCGGCAGCGGCTTCAGCCTGACCCTCACCGGCACCGGCTTCGTCCCCGGCTCCGTCGTCTACTGGAACGGCTCCGCGCGCACGACCATCTTCTCCAGCAGCACGCAGTTGGTCGCCACCATCCCGGCCGCGGACATCGCCACGGGCGGATCGGCTTCGGTCACCGTCACCAATCCCGCGCCCGCCGGAGGCACGTCGTCGGCCGCAACGTTCACCATCAACAATCCCGCCACGCCGGCCATCTCCGGCCTGACGCCCGCGTTCATCACCGCCGGTTCGGCCGGATTTACCCTGACCGTCAACGGCTCGAACTTCGCCACCGGTGCCGTGATTCAATGGAATGGCACCAACCTGACCACGGCGTTCGTCTCCTCCACGCAACTGACCGCGTCGATCTCCGCCGCCAGCATCGCCAGCGCCGGATCGGTGCTCGTCACCGTCTTCAACCCGCTCCCCTCCGGCGGCCTCTCTTCGGCGGCGACGTTCACCGTCCTCAACCCGGCACCGTCGATCAGTAACCTGAGCCAGACCACCGCGACACAGGGCGCTTCCGGCTTCACGCTGACCATCACCGGCTCCAACTTCGTCGCCGGTTCGGTCTGCCAGTGGAACGGCCTGGCCCGCGTCACCACGTTTGTCTCCTCGACGCAGATCACCGCCGCGATCACCACCGCCGATCTGGCCGTGGTCAAGGCCAACGCGGTGACGGTCTTCAACCCGGGTCCGGGCGGCGGCACCTCGTCGGCCGCCACCCTCGACGTCACGGCGCCCAACGCCGTTCCCGTCATCACCAGCGTCAGCCCCTCGTCGACGCTCGTGGGCACCGCAGGCCTCAACATCATGCTCAACGGCACCGGCTTTGCCCCCACGGCCACGGTCAACTTCAACGGCGTCAGCCGCCCGACCGCGTTCATCAACTCCACGCTGCTGATCGTCGTCATCCCCGCCGGCGACCTCAGCGCCGCCGGTACAGCCTCGATCACCGTCGTCAATCCCGCGCCGGGTGGAGGTACCTCGGCCGCGGCGAACTTCAGCATCGACAACCCCGCGCCGGTGCTGACCGACGTCTCGCCGCTCACCGCCACCGCCGGCGATGCCGCGACTGCCATCACCGTCTCGGGCGTCAACTTCGTCAGCGCGTCGAAGATCCAGTTCGGCGGCATCAGCCTGACGACCACCTTCGTCAGCGCGACGCAACTGACCGCCACCATCCCGGCCGCGAGCTTGACGGCCGCCGGTTCCTTCGCGATCACCGTCGCCAGCCCGACGCCCGGCGGCGGTGTCTCCAATGCCGTCACGTATCTGGTGAAGGGCAAGCTGGTCGTCACCAGCGCCGCGACAGCGACACCCAACCCCGCGAAGGTTGGCCAAGTGGTCACCGCGACGGTTGCCGGAGTCGACCCCAGTGGCGTGGCGTTGACGGTGAGTTGGGACTTCGGCGACGGTTCTCCGGCCGCCGGCGGAGCCAGCGCGACGCACACCTACACCACGCCGCAGGTCTACACGATCACCGCGACGATGTTCGACACGCAGGGCAACACCATCAAGAGCACCACCACGGTGACCGTCGCCGCCGCCGCCACTCCGCCCGGCACGATCACGATCGTCAAGGCCGCGCTGAAGGGCAAGAACCCGTCGCTGGGCAAGGACGTCCTCTCGCTCGGCGGCTCGCTGGCCCTGCCGGCGACCGTCACCAGCCTCTCCGGGCCGCTGACGATTTCGATCGGCAGCGTCAGCAAGACGTTCACGCTCAACGCCAAGGGTTCCGGCACCGCCTCGCCGAGCTCCTTCAAGTTCGGCAAGCGCACGTCGGTCGCGCCGTTCACCGCGAAAATCAGCGCCAACCTCAGCAGCGTGCTGGTGGCCGCCGGAGTTCCCGCGGGCGGCAGCGGCAAGGCCACGATTCCCATCACGATCAACTTCGGCGGAGCCGATTACGCCGGAACCGTGACCCTGAACGTGACCACCACCGGAGCCAACGTGGTCGGCAAGTAGTTTCGTAGTACGGGCGTCCCGCCCGTACAACATCACCCAAGGCCGGAGAAGTAAGCTTCTCGAGTCGCGCAATCTCTACCGCGAAGCACCGTTCGGAGACGTCCCGACTGCTCAAAGCCCCAGCCATAAAAAAACGCGAGCGCTGCCCTTCGGCAGCGCTCGCGTTCTATTTGAATCCATCAGACCATCGTTGTTCAACGCGTTGAATCAATGTTCGCCATCATAGAAGAACTGCTCGCGCGTGATCAGGTCGCCCTTGACCGTATACACGGCGACTTCTTCCCGGGCGACGCGTTTGCCCGTCGCTTTCGGCGTGATATCCAGCGTAAAGAAGACGACGAACTGATCCGGGTTCGCGCCGTTGTAGAAGGGACCCGCGACCGTCTCGCCGTGGAACGTCTTGTCGGAAACCCAGTCCTCTGATTTCTTGATAACCGGTCCCTGCCCGCTGGTTTCCTTGCCGTCACCTTCAACGGAGACGATATTCGGCGCGTACAACGTCCGCATCACGTCAAAATTCTTACCCTCCCGGCACATCTTCACAAACTTCTGCGCAACGGTTTGAATACCCATGGTCTGCTCCTTTCGAAAATAAACGCCGCAGGACGAAACTCACAAGGAACGGCCCTCCGCCCAGCGTGAGTGCCGTACAAAATGTATAGGCCAGCAAATCAGGTGCAAGTGGCTGGGAGGAGTTAATAGAGAGCCGCTCGTCCGCGATACGACGCTGCTTCCACTCTGAAAGAGTTGTGGATTAACTCTAATTTCACTATGTTTAGTCGGAGCACTATGAGAGCTGATTATTCAAATCAGATGCCGCAGTTCAAAAGCGTGTCGGACGAACTGACACGCGCCGGCTTTGTCGTTAATGAGTTGCCTCAAGTTGGTGCCATCGAGGTTCTATGTCCATGGCCGTTGTCGATGGAAGCCGCGAGGGCTCGAAGAAAACCACACCTGCTCATTTTCAAGAAGTCACATGGCTTCTATTTTAAACTGAATCCAGCCGTCTGGGTAAAGGCGAATCCCGCGAGAGTCTGTTTCATCTATCGTGTAATCGACGAGGTGTCGGCTGTACGAGTACTGGTTGATATTCTCAATCAAGCCAGACCTGTCAGTGAGTGGCCCCCTGATGATGATCTGCTCAAAGATTCCCGAATCACGCCTCTTTCAGAAGTGGACTATCGTCAACTCGAAATCTCGACATGGCGCCGGGTGTTAAGCGGATATGGCTGGGAAGTAATCGACGATTCTCACCACGATCCGTTGTGGGCCAGATTTGGAGCCACGTTTAATACAAACCCGCATGGATACGGGAAAATACCAGACCCGGTACCGTCGTGCGTGTGGCGAGTCGCATCGTTCTGCAAAATGACCGATGCGGAGCGTCGTCCTCTTGAGACTGACTTTACCGCGCGCGTCTTTCGAGCGTTCCGCGCGTTAACTCCGAGCGGCGAACGAATAAACGTGCTGGACTGGAATCACACCTGCTACTTTTTCGACCCGCACATCGATAATCCATTCCCATCCACGAAAAACTGTGCAGTTCCTGTTCTTCCTGATAACGATAGTTATTTTTTTATATCCAACGATTTTACATTCGGCACATTTGGAAAATGCATGTATCGAATGTGCAAGCGGCCAGAGCTGATCGTCTTCGGCGACAACCTGATCGACGCGCTTTTTGAGGATGCCTGTTCGTTTTTCGGAAAACCCATTCGCGATAATCGGCGTTTA
The DNA here is from genome assembly GCA_038227875.1 of Planctomycetota bacterium. Lineage (GTDB taxonomy): Bacteria > Planctomycetota > SZUA-567 > H5-PLA8 > H5-PLA8 > JBBRPR01. Next base: position 10,875 of record JBBRPR010000034.1, on the reverse strand, counting down.
TAAATAGCAACAATTCGAGGGTACCTGGCGTGAACATCCGCAGACCAACCTGGCGACTCAAACGAACCTGCCCAACCTGCGGGCAGGGGAGTTGCCTGGCCTTCATCGCTTGCCCGGTCTGCACGAAACTCGTCATTCAATGCGAAGAAGAAGGATGCGCCTTCCCAGATCCACGAGCCGTCACGAAGAACGACGCAATCCCGACGGATCCCCAGACACCGTGCCCCCACTGCGGGAATTCGAAACTCAATCAGTTCGAGCTTGCTGATACGACCGCAATTCAGGCGCTTGGATTTACTGAAAGCGACTATGACTGACCCGCACCGACGATTTTGTAGATTGTACATTGCATTAAAAAAACTTTATTAGAAAAAGGTGGAAACGGATCGCCAAGCGCGGTGTAGTAAAAAGTACACCCAGCCTTTGTCGGGCGATATTCCGATCGGGAGAAGCTCCCGGTTCTTTCCAGCGTCAGATCGCCTGTCGCCAGATCGCGTTTAAAAATGCCGAAGCAATTCTTGACGCTGAGGTCTCGTCCGAAAAGCGCAACATAGACCCACTTTCCATCCGGCCGATGGTCTCTACAGTTCTTTCAACAGTGGATTCCAGTGCGTGGATCTGAAGACCGGACTGGAAAAGTGGAGTGAGAAGAAAACCGGCTGCGGGTCGATTTTGGAAGTGGACGGATGCCTGCTGTGTCTGACCTATGGAGGCGACCTGTGGTTGCTCGATCCGTCTCCCGCAGGCTTCAAGAAAATCACGGAATGGAAAGGCGCCATCAAGCTGGATCGATGGTTTACGCACGTGAACTCTCCCGCGACCTACGGTGGCGCGCCCTGCTGGACCGTGCCCGTCGTCGCCCGCGGCAAGCTGTACATCCGCTACAACAATTCACTGACGTGCTTCGATTTGACGAAATAGGTCCGTAAGTACCGCGGTTCACAGCCGTTGTCACGTTAACTCGCGACGCACCGTTTTCATCATATTTAGTCATAAATCATTATTGACAAACCGCATTTAACGGTGTATTGTTATTAACTGGTGCAAAACTGTTCTCTGACAACTGAATACACCTTGGGCGGAGCGGGGGAGGTCGCCTCTCGCACTCTCAAACCGCAAGACCCGTCAACATCGCCCAACCCCGTACAACATCGCTGTTGTACGGAAAACAGCGCGACCCCCGATTCATGTAACATTTTGTAACATTCGGCTACATTCTCCTATGAAGAAGTGTGGTACCTCAACCCGTGCAATTCACCGCAAATGTTACATGAAGGTCGTAGACCAATCGCCCTTGCACGGTATTCTTGCTCACCCCAAACCGCCGTTCTTGGCGGCTTCGCGGCTTTGCGTGAGATAATAAATCCGAAAATGAACGAAGAACGAAACGACAACCCGCTCGCCCTCCAACAGCAGGCGCAATCCCTGCTCGCGCTCGCGGAGACCGACCGCCGCGCCGCGGAGCTCGCGTTTGAAAAGCTCGGTTTCGAGCAGCAGCTCGAAACCGCTCTCGCGCTCACCGGCGATCAGCTCCAGGACTGGCTGATGCTTAGCGAGGACCTCACTGAGCTCGTCCGCGCGCTGCCGCCCGAACACCTCCACCATGCCGTGCGCCTGATCGGCGAAGAAGACGCCATGGCGCTGATCCAGGCCGCGTCCTCCGAACAGATGCGGCAGCTGACCGACATCGAATGGTTCACCGAAGGGCAGTTGGACCACAAGAAAGTCCGCCGCTGGCTCGAACTGATGATGGCGCTGGACGAAGACGAAGTCGACGAGGCGCTCCAGGGCCTCGACGTCAACGCGCTGGCCCAGTTCCTGCGCAAGAAGGTCAAGCCGGCCGTCGACAAGGACAACTTGCTCCTCGCGCTCCATCTCAACCAGCGCTACCTGTTCACGCCCGACGACATGGAAGCGCGCGACGACTTCAGCCGCAACCTGCTCGACTTCTTCTACGCCGTCGATCGCGATCTCTTTGGCGAACTGATCGGACTGCTCATCGGTGAAGAAGGCGACATCGTCGAAGCCGACATGTACGCCGGCCGCGAAGACCGGCTGCTCAAGCGCGGCTTCCCGGCGCTGGCCGAAGCGGAATTCCTGCTCGAGATCGTCAACGCTTCCGCCTATGGCATCACCTGGCCAAAGGTCAGCGAACTGCCCCCCGAAGCCAAGACCACCGCGCTGCAGAATGTGGCCACGTCGAAGACGCCGTTCCTGCTCCACGCGCTGGCGTGGGGCCGCTCGTCGAACAAGCTGGGCGAACGAACCGAACGCGAGTTCATCAAGGAGTCGGCGACGCTGGCCAATTCGCTTCTGCTGGCGCACAGCAAGGACTCGGGCAATCCCGAGCACAAAACGCAGGCGTTGCTCTCGGTCCAGGTGCTCGCCTCCGTGGCGCTGGAAGCCGTCGCGCGCGGCAACCTGAACTCCGCCGTCGAACACCTCAAGATGATGGAACTGCGCGAGCTCTTCCGCCTGGGCTGGTCGCTGACCCGCGAAGTCGCGCGCGACGCGTGGCTGCTGGCGATGGACGACCGCATCTCCGACGCCGGCCTGCAGCGCAACCTGAAATGGCTTCCCGACGAGATGCGCAAGATGGTGCTCGAAGCCGAAGACCTGATGAGCTGGCGCCGCGTCGCCGCCACTGCGCAGGAAGCGACGGAAGGCGACACGCCCCTGCTGACCTGGCCGCGCCTCTGCCGCATGCGCCTGGCCGTCGACGCCGCGCAAACAAAGCTCGCGAACGCCGCACCCGGCGAACGAGATGGTTCTTGAATCTCGCGCAAAGACGCCAAGACGCAAAGAACAGCAACGGACTATATTGGAAATGAGGGAGTATGGATTTCAGGCTCGGCCGAAACTCACACGCATGGGTGCTGGATGGACACCGCGTTTGGAATTCAGGCTGCTGTTGTGTGCCACTGGTGGCTGGCTGTTTAGCCACCAGTGCCGACCTCGCGGACAGGTAAATCGGATTGTGAGACATTGAATACACTGATTCGGAAACAACGCGATCTGAGCGATTCCATGGGCGACGTTTATCCGCGAGTTCACACTGGTGGCTTAACTGCCAGCCACCAGTGGCACACGACGACTGTCCAAATTGCAAACGCGATGTCGAACCCGCACCGGTCTCAACGGCGAGACCGGGGTGGCACCCTGGCGTGTGATTAGACGCAAACCGATTGGCTTAACTTGACGGAAGATCTTTGGTATTATAAAGTATTATCTCACCTGAATGAAAGGTTTTCCCGTGCGTATAGTGATGGTCCTGCTCGTCGCAGCAATTGCGGCAGCAGCTTTATTCTTCTTGTTCGTCCGCCCGGCGCACGCTCCGAATGACGGAGCCGACAGCGGCAAGCTCCAGGTCGCGGCGACGATCTTTCCACTAGCGGATTGGGCGCGCGAAGTCGGAGGCGACAACGCGTCGGTCTACTGCCTCGTAGACGGCACGAAAAACCCGCACCACTTCGAAGCCTCGATCAGCGACGCGAAGACGACCACCCGAGCGAAGGCAATGCTGACGGTCGGGCTTGGCATGGATCCATGGGCGCAGAAGCTCGCAGCCAACTCGGGCGGAGAAATCAAAGTCTTCACCACCAGCGCGTGGATCGCGCCGATGAAAATGGAAGCGTATCGCCAGATCGAAATTCACGGCAACGCCGGCGATGAGGACGATGATCATGCCGGCAGCGACAACCCGCATTTCTGGCTCGACCCCGCGCGCGCGGCGATCGTGGTGAAGCACCTCGGCGAAGAGTTCGGCAAACTAGATCCCGCTCACAAGGACGGCTACGAAAAGCGCGCCGCGGCGTACATCGCGAAGCTCGAAGAGACCAGCAAGGAGATTGACCGGCTCGCGGCGAACATGCCGGCGGGTACGCAGCTCGTCACATTTCATGATGCCTACGGCTATCTGTTCGCGCGGCTGAAGATCAAGATCGCCGCCGTCGTCCAAGTCAGTCCGGGAATTGAACCCAGTGCGAAGGACGTCGTCGAGGCGGTGAAGCTGATGCAATCGCTCAAACAACAAGTCGTCTTTCGCGAGCCTGGCGCGAATGTTGCCGCGCTCAACACGCTGGCCAAGGAACTGAACGCGCGCGTGGAGCTGCTCGACCCGATGGACACAGAAATCAGTGAAGTAGGCAAGACGTATCTCGAGCGCTTGAAGTACGATCTGCGCACGCTTGGATCCGCGGAAGGTATTCAGAGCGAAACGAACGGAAAGTAAAAGCCATGGAAACGACCTATCAACAATCGGCCACAGCTACGGCCGCCAGCAAACCGAATCCGATCATCGCGTTCGAGGACGTCAGCTTTTCGTATGGCCGGGGGCCGCTGGTGCTTGATCGCGTCAAAATGTCGATCAGGGAAGGGGAGTTCCTCGGACTGATCGGCCCCAATGGCGGCGGTAAGTCGACGCTGCTGAAACTGATTCTCGGCCTGTTGCGGCCGACTGTCGGCAAGGTGCTCGTCTTCGGGCGCGAAGCCCACGACCTGGGCCCTGATCGCCGGCTACTCGGCTACGTCCCGCAGGACACCGGCGTCCGCAAGCATTTCCCGGCCACGGTCCTCGACGTCACCTTAATGGGAACGTACGCCAGCCTCGGTCTCTTCCGCAGCCCCGGCAAAGTCGAGCACGAAGCCGCGCGCCGCGCGATTCGTGATGTGGGGCTCGAAGGACTCGAGGATCGTCCCGCCGGCAATCTCTCCGGCGGTCAGCAGCAACGCATGGCCATCGCCCGAGCCCTCGTCGCGCAGCCGAAGCTGCTCCTGTTGGACGAACCGACCAGCGGCCTGGACACGGGCGGCCAGTCGCAGCTCTTCGCGCTGCTCAAGAAACTGCGCGAGTCCTACCAGCTCACGGTCGTGATGGTTTCGCACGACGTCACGGCGCTCTCGCACTACGCCGACGAACTGGCCTGCCTCAGCCGCACGCTCCATTGGCACGACCGCAGCGAGTTGATCAGCGAAGCGGTGTTGCGCAACGTCTACGCTTGCGAACTCGACGCGTTCTTCATCCAGCATCGACATCATCTGGAAGAATTCCACGGCGACACCGCGCCGGCCGGCCACGCGCACGGCCCGCACTGCGACCACGATCACGGCCACAGCCCCGATCACGGTCATGGCCACGCGCCGGAACAGGATAAGAAACCGACGTGAGCGATCCCAGTTTCTTCGACGACATCTTCAGGATCCCGCTGCTCAGCCGCGCCCTGGAAGCCGGCGCGCTGGCGGGGCTCTGCTGCGCCAGCCTCTCGCCGCTGGTGGTGGTGCGCCGCATGGCCTTCGTCGGAGACGGCATGGCGCACGCCGCGTTTGGCGGGATCGGGCTGGGGCTCTTCCTGCTCGCCGATTCCAGCTATGACGACCTCGGTGTGCAAGCCATCACGCTCGCGTTCTGTCTGGCGCTGGCGTTTGCGATCGGCAAAGTCTCGCGGCATGGCGAAGCCGGAAAGCTGGCGGAAGACTCCGCCATCGGCATCGCGTTCTCCGTCAGCATGGCGCTGGGTGCGCTCTTCCTGCAACTCCGCCAGCAACGCAACAAGCAGTACATGACGTCCATGGACACGTACCTGTTCGGCAGCCTGCTCAACGTCAGTCCGCGGGACGTCTGGGTGCTGGCGGGACTGGCCGTGCTGGTGGTGGTGCTGCTGATCGTCTTTCAGAAGGAACTGCTCTTCTACGCCTTCGACGCACGGTTGGCGGAAGTCAGTGGACTGAATGTCCGTGCGCTGCACTACAGTTTTCTGCTCTTCCTGGTGCTGACAGTCGTGATCTCCTCGCGCGTGGTCGGGATCATTCTGGTCAGCGCGTCGCTGATCATCCCAGGCGTGACCGCGCTGCGGCTGTGCTCACGGCTGATTCCGGCGCTGATTGTCTCGACGCTGCTGGGCGTGATCAGCTTCGGGTGGGGGATGTACATCTCCTACCGCCAGGACATTTACCCCGGGTCGGCAATCATCCTGATCCAATTCGCGATGCTGATCGCCGCCACGGCCGTCAGCAAACTCCGGCAGCCAGCGGCCTGATGAATTTTTGTTGAAGCGGCTTTCCAATCGAGAATTTATCTCTAGTCTGACGACATTCACTGACGTGTATTCCCGAAAGTAGCTCAAAACCTGGAGGTTCGTTATGTCTGGCGAGGAGTCCGAATTGACGTTGGCTCAAAAGTGGGGTCGGTTGGGTCTGAAGGGGCTGGGTTATCTGTCGTTTTTACCGCCGCTGCTGACCCGAATCGTGATCGGCTACGCGTTCTACCTGACCGGGACCGGGAAGCTCAGCGACGTGACCAAAGTGACCGGATTCTTCACGAATCTGGGCATCCCGTTTCCGGAGCTCAATGCCGCCTTCGTCAGCCGCTTGGAATACTACGGCGGAATCCTGCTGATCCTGGGTCTGCTGACGCGCCCGGTCGCCGCGCTGCTGGCCAGCACCATGGTCGTCGCACTGATCACCGCCGACCGCGCCGATTTCCTCTCCGCGCTCCACGGTCTGTTCGGCGCCGAGAGCAAGAAAGACCTGACCGACGTGACGCCCGTGATCTATGGCATCTTCCTGTTCTGGCTGATCGTTCAAGGCCCCGGCATTGCCAGCCTCGACGCCATCATCCGCAAGGTCCTCCGTATCGACGCTCCGAAGCCCGAAACCCCACAAGCCTGAGAACCCAGCCAGAGCCCGGGAACTTTTCGACCCCTTCCCGGGCCAGATGGCTGGCATTATTAACGTCCGATAATGTATGTTATGTGAGGTTGCCTGCGAGGGTGATCCCCCTAGGCGGCGCGCCGGGCCGATGCGTTACCGGACGTTGGCGTTCTCGTCGGAGTCGGGCTTCCAAACAAGGAGGCGAAGATTTCAGAAGACGTCCAGAATGTTGACCACAACGCACGGTCCAAGGACGCTCGGCACGAACCAGCGCGGCAGGTTTCCGATGAACGACCGGCTCACGAGTCCGGATGAGAAGACCAAACCAACCACGTACATTGAGAACAAGGTCAGTATGGCGACAGTCCGAAGTTTTGGCATCGTCGGTTCCCGGTCGGCTTCATATCCCTTCTCATCCTAACCGTCCAAAACCAGGACTGAACTCCAAACGCAAAATTTGCCCGACTCCAGCCAGTGTTGCTCTTTGAACACTCGGAAATATTCGCAGCGAGCGCGCTTCGTTTTCGGCTTAACCCACGCTTGACGTCGCTAAATTGGGAGAATTTCGAAGTTGGACGGCCAAACCCGGTTCAAATTCGCCATCATTAAAGTTCAATTCGCTTTTTATATCACTCCTTTATTTGCTGCGAAGCATCCCGACAAAGTGAGCAGTGCAGTTTTCGTAATACAATGCCTCACGACTGAGGCCAACCTATCCGGAGGGAATCATGATTCACGCGATTCGCAATGTGGTCTGCTTGTCGATGCTGGTTTGCGCTTCAACGTTGGTCGCTGGTGAGATTTCAGCACGTGGCTCGGATTCCACGATCAGCGTCATGAAGCAGCTGGCGGAAGCGTACCAGAAGGACTCCGGCAACAGCGTCAAGGTCGAAGGCGGCGGTTCGGGCGCGGGAGTCAAGGCGTGCCAGGCCGGCGAAGTCGCGCTGGCGTTTCTGTCGCGGGAACTGAAGACCGATGAAGCCGGCCTGGTCGGCACCAGTTACGGCTTTGACGCCGTGGCCGTGGTCGTCAACAAGGACAATCCCACCGAAAAGCTGACGATGGCCGAACTCAAGGACCTCTTCTCGGGCAAGACGACCACCTGGGCGGACGGCAAGCCCGTGATCCTCTATAATCGCAACGCCGACTCCGGTACGCGCGAGTGCTTTCAGCATGTGGTCTTGAAGGAAGCCAAGTTCCCCGACTCGGCCGCGGTCAAACACGATGCGGTCCTCCTGCCGGCGATCAGCAAGATCGTCACGTCCGTCGGCTACGATTCCGCTTCGGTGGCGCACGACTCGGTCAAGGTGCTGGCCATCGACGGCGTCCTCCCCACCCCCAAAACCATCCAGGACAAGACGTACCCGATCTGCCGCACGCTGACGCTGGCCACCAAAGGCGAAGCCACCGGCGACGTCAAGGCGTTCGTCGACTTCGTGCTCAGCGACAAGGGTCAGGCAGTCGTGAAGAGCGCCGGATTCGTGGCGATCAAGTAACTCAAGTCAGGTCCTGTGCGGAACGTGCGGCGTTTTCAAAACCTCAACCTTGGGAGATGAACAGTGAACTTCACGATCAAAACACGCTTGTGGCTGGGATTCGCAACGGTCATTCTCCTGGTCTGCATCGGCAATGCCATCGCGTACGCCTACAGTTTACGTGCCGCACAGGACATCCAGAATCTATTGAAAAGCGCCGTCGATAAGAGCGTCGCCGAACGAGTCGGCGCCGAGGAATCCCGGGCGACGCTGATGCAGGCACGCTATCTGGAGAAGAACTTCCTGATGGAGCGCAACCCGGCCACGGTCACCGCGATCGACACTGCCATTGGCACGGTGAATGGCAAACTGGACAACATCCAGCAGATCGCGCAGGATCCGGCCGTTAAACAATCCGCGCAGGACGCCAAGGGCCAGGTGGCAAGCTACCGGGCGGCACTGCATCAAGTGGTCGATCTTCAGACGCAAAAAGGGCTCACGCCGGAAACAGGACTGATGGGTGAGCTTCGCGCTTCCGCCCATGATGTCGAGAAACTGGTCAATGACCAGGGACTGGCCGAACTCAGTGTGCTCATGCTGACCTGCCGCCGTCACGAAAAGGACTACCTGCTCCGCGGCGATGAGAAATACGTCGGCGAGATCGCCAAGACGGTCGAAGAATTCAAGAAGCAGATGGTCGCCTTCAGCTTACCCAAAGACATGCAGGAGAAATCCAACGAACTTTGGAAGAAGTACATCGAGCGCATGAAGGCCATTGTGCAGATCGACAAGGACATCCATGAAAAGCAACTGCGCATGTCGGAGTCCGCTGACGGCATGGAGAAAGCAGTGGCTCAGATCGCGGACGCCGCCACCAAGGACATCGCGGCGGTGACCTCGGCGACATCCGACGTGCTCTTCACCATTCGCAACGTCATCATCTGGGTTGCCATTGCCACGATCGTGGTCGGCTGCCTGATCGCCTTCGCCAGCAGCAACTCGGTGACGGCGCCCTTGAAAAAGATCATTGAGCTGCTGACCTCCAGTGCCGGTTGCGTCACGCAGGCGTCGCGACAGGTTGCGCAGTCCAGCCAGTCGATGGCCGATGGCGCCAGTCGCCAGGCGTCGAGTCTCGAAGAGACGTCCGCGTCGCTGGAAGAGATGTCGTCGATGACGCGCCAGAATGCCGACAACGCACGGCAGGCCTCGTCCATGTCCGACGAGGCTGCGACGGCCGCGTTCTCCGGCCAATCGACCACACAGGAGATGGGCAAGGAACTGGCCACCCGCATTTCAGGCATGTCGGTGGCGATCCAGAAGATCAAATCCTCCGCCGACCAGACGGCGAAGATCGTGAAGACCATCGACGAGATCGCGTTCCAGACCAATCTCCTGGCGCTCAACGCCGCGGTGGAAGCCGCCCGGGCCGGCGAGTCCGGCAAAGGCTTCGCGGTCGTGGCGGAAGAAGTCCGCAACCTGGCGCAGCGTTCGGCCGAAGCCGCGCGCAATACCTCGGCGCTGATCGAAGAATCCCAGCGCAACGCCGACGACGGCGTCAAGGTTTCCGCGGATGTGGCCGGAATCATCAAGCGTGTGGTCGAAGTCGAGATCTCGCAGCGCTTCACGCATACCGTCGAAGCGGCCAACAAGGTCAAGCAACTGATCGGGGAAGTCGCAGCGGCCTGCGGCGAACAGTCGAAGGGCGTGGAACAGATCAACAGCGCCGTGACGGACATCGACAAGGTCACGCAGACCAACGCGGCCAGTGCCGAGGAATCCGCGTCAGCCAGCGAAGAGCTCTCGTCCCAGGCGCGGGAACTTCAGGAGATGATCAACGCGCTGGTGCTGCTGGTTCACGGAGCCAACGGGCAGAAAACGGCGGCGACAGTTCAGCCTCCGCAGGCCAGGGAAACTCACGCCGCGCCGACCCGGAAGTCCCCCGCCCCGGCTTCCGCAACCGCGACGAAGCTCACCCCCAAACACAGCGCAGCGCTAAACGGGACCAACGGGACCCACATAGTGATGAACGGAACCCACAACGCCGCTCTGCAACGGGCCTCCAAAGCGATCCCGCTTACGGACGAAGAGTTGAGCGGGTTCTGACCGCCTCGTTGCACATCTTTACGCTTGCCGGTGGAAAGCCCCACGAATGTCGCGCGAAGACTTTTATTTCGCGCGCCTTCCTACAACTGATAAGACACCTCGCAAATTCCTCCTTTTGACGGGCCAGCGGCTACCCTAAAGGGACCTGTTTATGTCGCTTTGAATACATTTGAATATTTTTGATCCAACATGGTACAATTAACTATGAGAGAACGCGATTCGAGTCTGTGGAGTGCAATCGAATGGGCGAACAAGAGTTTAGCCATCCACGAGCATTGTCTTCGAGCGAAACCGTCTGGCGCTACAGACCGGATGGCATTGCAAACGAGCAGTTTGATACGTCCAGCGCCCATTGGTGGCGCGAACTCACCGGGCAAAGTGAGTCAGAGCGGACCGCGGGTGGTGGATTGGGCTGGCTGAATGCGGTCCATATCGACGACCGCGAGATCGCGAAGGACTACTGGCTGAAAACATTAATATCGAGTGAACCCAGCTCCGCGGAGTTCCGGGTGTCGGGAATCACGTACTTCAGCGTTGTGAGTCTCAGATAAATCGGCGCGGGAAAGTGTGAACGGCGCGGATTGATTCTCAAAATATATGGCGTTATGAATCGCGTGACGGTGCCGCAGCGGGAATAGAATCAGATTGT
>JBBRPR010000033.1:0-93579 GCA_038227875.1 Planctomycetota bacterium | reverse complement strand
CGCGGCCTGTCGGCCGCCACTTCCACAGTCTGCACAAGGTCTCGTTTAAAGGGTGCTACGTTTTTGGACCGCCGATCGGCCCTCCGCCCTCCGCTCCGGTTTTCGACCGCCGTTTACACAACAATGTCTGGCGTAAAGTCGAGGCCACGTTTCAGCGGCCGGTTACCGGCGGATCTTATCCTGCCGGTGCATTTGGCAAGTTGAGCCTATTCGCTCACGGTGGCATCTACACCAATTCGTATGTGTACAATCCCAGCCTCACTTATGCGCAGCAGGTCGCATCCGCGCCGGCCGTAGCCGCATTGTACGATGCCCAGGGAAATCTCGTGCACCCGGCCTACGCAGCCGGAACGCTGGATGCCTACAATTGGTCTCTGGGCATGGGCGGAAATGTTGGAAGCAATGGACCCGTCTCGACCGTGGGCGCGTTGGTCATCTACGGCAACGCCACGCCCGGCCCCGGCGATACAGTAACCGGCGGCGGCACCATTACGGGATCCACAGCCCCCTACTTGACACCCGTCCAATTGCCGCCGGCCACGTACAATCCTCCGGCGACGGCAACAGTGCTGGCGTCACTACCCGCAGCGACGCACAGCACGCCCAATCCAGTCCTGCCCGCCGGCACTTACCGTCTGGCGAGCTGGCCGAGTCAGAACATTACCATCAACGGAGATGTCACGGTCTATCTCGATGGCGATCTGAGTCAAAACGGTGGCGATACGATTACCATCAATCCGGGAAGTTCGCTGACGATTTATGTCGGCGGTACGACTACACCGTACACCTCCAAATTTACGCTCAACGGCGGCGGTGTCGTCAACAACACCGGCAATCCCAGCGCGTTCAGCGTGATTAGCGCCTCGACCGGCGCCGTAAAACTGGCCGGTGGTGCGGTCTTCTACGGAAATGTGTACGCCCCCAACGCTCCGGTGACTGTCATCGGCAATGCCGATTCGTTTGGCGCTGTGATCGGCGCGACGACTGACTTGGGCGGCACCGCCGCCTGGCATTGGGATATGAACGCCAAGAGTCCTGCGATTATTTATGACGTCATGCTGGTGGCCTGGCGCGAACTCTACAACTGAATGGAGATGGACATGCTCAAATCATGCCTGTTCCCGTTAATTATTGGCGCTGCTATCAGTCTGCGAGTGGGTGCCGCCGAATCGTCACCTGCACCTGAAGTCATTACGCTGGCCAGCGCGGACTCGCTTGATTCCGCATCGGAGAAATCGGTCAGTCCCGATCTTCAGAAGGAACTCGATGAGTGGCAGACGCTGCCGTTTGAAAAACAAACGGACGACGGCCGCAAGCAGCTCTTGCGGAAAATCAGTGAGGGCGGGCGGGGAGTGGCGCCGTACCTTCTGAAGCAACTCGACCGTTTCTCCACGCTGAGCAACAGCCAGAAGAGTTTTACGTTGGACGCACTGGCTGCCACCCACGACGCCAACGCGGTGACGCCGCTGGTGAAGGTGTTTGTGGCCAGCAAAGATTTTGATGAACAAGTCGCGGTCTTGAGTTCAATTCAGTCACTGGGTAAGGCGGCCGCCATTCCACTGCTCGTATCGCATCTGGAATGCAATCCTGAAGGACCCGATTTGCTCCAGCGGCAAAAAATAGCTGACGCAGTCGGCGCGACGCTGCGCTCCCTGGCGGACAAGGAAGACGGAAGCCTTCAGCTCGTTGCTGAATTCAACCGCATGCTTCCGCAAGCGACAGATGTTCAGAAAATCCGCATGGCCCAGGTGCTGCAGGCAGCAGCGTCGCGGCCTGCCGAGGATTTCCTCATCACCCTTTTGGACGAAAAGAACTATGTCGTTCGGTCCGCCGCCATGGTGGCGTTGTCCAAAACCAATTCGCAGATGCGCGCGCCGAACGCGATTCTCAATCTCATGCATGATGCGGATAACAATGAACGGAAAGAAGCCTGCCTCGCGCTGGGGCGGCTCAAATATCTGCCAGCCGTCCCGCGCCTGATCGAGCTGTTGAACGATCGGGATTTCGGGGTGCGCAGCAATGCATATTGGTCGCTGCAAAACATTTCCGGCAAGTCACTGCCGGCCGACCCGTCCATGTGGACGGACTGGTGGGCCAACGAGCGCGCCGGCAGCGCGATCCGCTTTGCCGCATTGACCGATCAAATCAAGTCCGCTGACGAAAACATGATCGCGCCGGCCGTCGAGGAACTGGGCGAGCTTTTCCTGATGCGCAAAGAAGTCATCGATACCGTCACGCCACTGCTGAAGAGCAAGGATTTCTGCGTGCGCGCTGCCGCCTGCCATGTGCTCGGGCGCATGGTCGATCCCAAGTCGATTCCCGCGTTGATTGAAATGCTGCAGGATTCGAAACGGGAAGTTGCATTCACGGCCTGGCGCAGCCTCAAAGAATTGACTGGTAAGGACTTTCCGCCGTCCGTGGCGGACTGGCACGAATGGCGTCGGTCCACGCGCTGAGCGAAAGGGAATCCCATGTCCACCGAACGCGATGAAATCGACGCGATCATCTCTGAAATCAACACAAAGGAATCACGCCGCAAAATGCAGGCGGCATTGCCCCGGCAGTTAAAGGTCGCTCCAATTAGTGTGTCGCGGGTTACAAAACCGCCAAAGTCCAAAACAAAAAACCGTGCCCTTCTGGCCTGCGCCGTGGCGGTGGTTTGTCTGGGCGTCGTGAGCATGATTCACAAGATGATTTCAGAGAGTGGGCCGGCGCCCGTGGAGATCACGGTGGGCACGGCTCCTACAATGAAGGATTCCAGCCAATTCATAGTGGATGCGTTGCATCGCACCTCGGATCGCGAATCGGCGATGGCCAACATGAGGCTAGACGCGAAATCTGCCGCATTTTTCCCCGTCTCTGAGTTGAAAGTCCCGGAAGACGGAAGCCCCACAACGATTTACTGCTTGCTGCGTGCACGCTTGGACACAGCTACCGAAAAGCGCTGGAGGGAAGGCGGGTTGCTTCAGGCCGATGCCTCCAGCGAATCATTTGTTCGGAAAGTTACGCTAAAGAGTAGGAATGATGTGGACAATCTTTACGACTGGCATGTTGAATCCGTAGCCTGGGCACTCGATCAAATTGGATCTAGTCACCAAACCGCGGATGCCAGTTCCAGTAACTGAAAGTTGCCGCCGGGTGGACCACATGAACGGACGTACAAAGCTTGTGTTTATGAATGGACCCTATAGCGGCAAGAGTATCGCGTTGATCCCAGGCAAGTCGATCACCATCGGTCGGGACCGTGGGATCGAATTGTCGTTCGACGACGAACGAATGTCCCGGCGGCATTGCATAATTTCCTTCGTCGCTGACCGATTCTATATTGCCGATCTTGGGAGCGTGAACGGTACTTTTATGAACGGTAGCAGGATTTCAGAACCGACCGAATTGCAAGCATTCGACAGAGTGTTCTTTGGCGGAACTGAGATGGAGTTTCGTGAAGACAGTAGCGAATGAATTGGACTCCAGGTTTGAAAGGGACGGAACTTTGATAGCGGTCAATTCAGATGAACGTCATTGCAAGGACTGCTTTTGGTTTACTTCCACCCACGGCTGTACCTGTGCGCTCTCCGAACTGCGTGGAAATAAAAAACCGGAAAAAAACTGCAACAAATGGACCGCGAATCGCCCATCGGGCCGTCGACTTCCAATTATTCCTCGGTAGCTGTAGCTCGCCGCAGACTAAACTCTGTCTATATAAGGATCCCCAAAATTAGCGATTCCGTTGAGCTCGCGCCCAATCGATTGTTCACTTCGTGCGATGGTCCGGTCATCTTCCGTGCGTTTTGACGTTCGCTCGCGTTCCGATATTGCTTCGCATTTCCATCGTGCGGTTGCTTGTATATCCGCGAAGACTTTAAAGTCGAGACAGCAGCAGAACTTTTGACATCACTTCAGCCGTCTTGGGATCGTTGTCGGCGAAGGGTAGGAACAGTCGGCCTCGATGCTGGGCGTGCACTGGCACCAGCCACAGTGAACCACCGGGCAGGAGATGGACGTTGCCGCTGCCCAGATGCAGGGAATAGTGCGCGAGCGTGCCGTCGATCAGCGGACGTTTTTGATCTTTAACACCTGCAGCGTTTTGATGTGATCTTTTCGAGCAAATCGGTTTTTTTCAGTTCGCCCAGCATTGTCGCGGAAAAGGTCTGTGCACGCGTATGACCAACTCCGCGCGAATTTGGCGGCCTCGCTCAGCTTCTTCCAGCGCTTGTCGCCCAGCGGTTCGAAGCAACGGTGGAACCACGCCACGTCCACGCCACCTTCCAGCAGGTCTTGTGCGGTCAGCGGTGTGCGCTCCTGGACTTCCGCGCTCCATTCGTCGCGGATGTCGGCCTCGATGCTCCATTGATTGTCTTTCGCGCGTACTAATTCGTAATGTTACGAATTAGTCCTACGCTGCGTGAGACTGGAACTCTGCACATCCCTCTTGGCGCCCTGGTGCTCACTTTTCGGGCTAATCCGCGCTTTCAAATGCAACCTCGACCAAGCGTTGATATAAGCGATTCTTGGATATTTGATGCGCGGAACGCTGTCGGTCCGGGACGCGATGGTGAAATTCGGCGTCACGTCGGCCGAGCTGACGACGTGGCGCGCCGAGGACATGGCATGATCGTGGTGAAGGAAACGTGCGGGATTGCCTGCGGGAGGCCTTGTAGGATTGCGGCTATGGAGCAATCACCGCGGAGAACGGGGACGAGGGACTGCGAATCTGGAGCAATGACCCCGGCGCCATTGATCTCGTGGTTACCGATATGACCATGCCGCGCATGGGTGGGCTGGAGATGGCGACGAAGATGCGCATTGCTCGTCCAAGCGCCAGGATAATATTCACCTCGGGGTACGCTGCCGAATTGAGCGTGAACGACGGGGAGAACTTAATTCAAAAGCCGTAAGGTGGTACTGGAGCAGATTCGCCGTGTTTTGGGGCGAAAATAGCCACTTGACCGATTGCGGCGAGCGATACGAGACCGGTTAATGCGGGAAGTTCGTCAAGATTCGCATGAAAATAGCCATCCATGCTATGTTTTCTGTGCGGCTTTGATGTCACCATAGAGTGACACTGGAGAATCCGCATGTCGACGGCACTGGAGCTGGAAGCACTGCCACGCGATGTCACGCCAGAAGAGGTCGCGCGCGTGCCGTTCAGGGAATGGGTGCGGCGCTGCGCCGACATCCTGCTGGAGCATGGCCGGGACCGCTACGGCGCGGAGCCGACGCCGCAATTTGTCAGCATTCTCGATGCGCGCGATCGCACTTGCCCGCGCGAGCCGCTGCCGCTGGATGAAATATTCCGCGTGCAGCGCCGCGGGCGGCGCAATCCGGCCGGTGCGAATTTGAATTGCGATCACAGTCTGCTGCGGTCGCTGCAGGCGCTTTCGGTGATCTTCAGTGACGGCCGTTACGCGCTGGCCGCGCGGAAGCATGCGGCGTGGACGATGGAACACTTGATCGACGAACACGGGATGTTCTGGTGGGGCTGGCACCGCCATTTCGATCTCTTCACGCGGCAGCGCGACGGGCACGACGGCAATCCGCACGAACTGCATGCGATCGAGGAGCACGCGTGGGAAATCCTCTGGCGCGAAAATCCCGCGGCGGTGCGGCGCGAAATCGAAGGCATCTGGACGTGGCACGTGATCGACAAGGCCACCGGGGAACTCAACCGCCACGCCGACGGAAATAAAGGCTGCGACTTTTCGATGACCGCCGGCGCGCTAATCCACGCGTTCGCGTTTTTGGCACAGGTCAGCAGTGAAACGATCTGGCGCGACCGCGCGCGGCTGATCAGTTCCTACTACTGGGAGCGCCGCAATCCGGAGACGAATCTGATTCCAGAACGGCCCAACGCGGGTAGCAACCGGTTCGACGGCAGTTGTTCTCCGACCACCGTGCCGGGACCGTACTGCCGCGGGTTGCTCAGCGCGTATACTCTCACCGGAGACAATGTGCTGCGGCAGCGCGCGCTGGCTCACCTGCGCGCGTATGCGCACTATGGTTACGATGCGCGGACGGGAAAATTCTGGGGCGCGTTGCGGCTGGATGGTTCGCCGGTGCTGGAAGGCAAAACCGATGTGGCAACTGGAGACTTAAGCCGCGGCGACTATTCGCTCTTCGAACCGCGCGGCCACACGGATCTGTGGCAGCCGTACGTCGCTGGTTACGAAAACCCACTCGTCGCCGCGCAGTGTTACGCTCATGCCCACGCGCTGACCGGCGAGGCGGACATGCTGGAGACAGCTGAGCGTTGGGCAGCGTGGATCGCGTCGACCTTGCCGGCAGGGCGCTGCGAACGTCCGCACGCGTGGTACGCGCCGTACGCCGAGACGATGGCGATTCACGGCACGTACGCGTGGCATTACGCGCGCGCCATTTCGTTGTTCACACAACTGTTCGCGCTGACGGCCAACACCGAACATCTGGACCACGCGAGAGCGGTTGCCGTAGACGCGATTTCGCGGCTGCACCACCGCGGCTTGTTGCGCGGCCATCCGGCGAAACCGTACTACGAAGCGGTGGACGGGGTGGGGAGCTTGATGCAGGCGCTGCTGGCGCTCGACCGCGTCATCGCCGATCCGCGCGGTTGCGCTGTATCGCGCTCGGCGCTGTTGGCGGGAGCGGGCGGCCCGGAGTTGCCGCTGATGTCGTGGTAAGAATACGCGGCTGAATTAAACAGTGCGCGCAGAGGCGTCAGACATGTGCGGTACTCGATATATCTTTTTTTATGTATAACATGGTCGAATAAAAATAAGCAATATCAGGAGGATCATTGGCGGGTATTTGTTTGCAGGCTGGATTATTCGATCAGTTGACGATCCACCAATTGACATGGCTGGTGTCGGTGGCGCTGCTGGATGTGATCGTGAACGATCCACTTGCAGCGGTCGCACGCAGGAAGCCCTGTGTGCCGCCAACCGTTGTATAGGTCAGAATAATCACAGACGATGCGGTGGCCGCGGAAGTCGTGACGGTGACGGTGCCGGCCACGAGCGTAGCGTTGCCGGCGATTCCGGCGGCACCCGTGGGCACGTTCAATTTTCCGCCCAGTGTGAATGCGCCGGTGCCAGTGGTGAAGGTTCCAGCGCCGCTCTGCGTAAAATTCTTTCCGGACGCGAGCGTGACACTGCCATTGAGGGAGATTGCCCCAGTCCCCGTAGTAAAGGTGCCGGTGCCTGCGGCATTCTGAGTGAAATTCGCGTTGCCGCCAAGCGTCACGGGCCCGTTGAGCGAGACCGCGCCGGTCCCAGTGGTGAAGGTGCCAGTGCCCGCGGCATTTTGAGTAAAATTGTTGTTGCCGCTGAGCGTCACCGGTCCATTGAGCGAGATCGCGCCGGTGCCGGTGCCAAACGTACCGGAGCCGGATTGGCTGAAGGAATTGTTGGTCGCGATGCTCACGGGCCCATTGAGCGTAACGGCGCCGGTGCCGGTAGTCAGTGTGCTCGCGCCACTTTGAGCGAAATTCTTCCCGGAGGCAAGAGTCACGTTGCCGTTGAGCGCAATTGCGCCAGTGCCGGTGGTGAACGTGCCGGTGCCCGCAGCGTTCTGCGTGAAATTGTTGTTGCCGGCGACCGTCACGGCTCCGTTCAGAGTAACGGCCCCGGTACCCGTGCTGAAGGTGCCGGCGCCACTTTGTGTAAAGGTCTTTCCGGAGGCCAGCGTTACGTTTCCGTTGAGCGAAATGGCTCCAGAGCCCGTGCCGAATGTGCCGCTGCCGTTTTGGAGGAAATTGTTATTGGCGGCGATGGTGAGAGCGCCGTTGAGAGCCATGCCGCTGGTGCCCGAGACCTTTAGAACAGACGTGCCGTTGACCTGAAAGTCCGCGAGATTACCGGCATAAGCGGACGGTCCGTTCACACCGAATAGCGTGGCGGTTGCAGTATTGAAATTCACCGTCCCGGCCGGTTGAACCAGCAGAAGCGGGGCATTGCCGGCGGGGACGCTGCTGATGTAAGCGGAGTTCAGATAATTGGTGGATGACGAGTACGATGGCAAGCGGGTCAGTATTGTAGGACTGCCGCCGGATGCCACCCACATGGACTGTCCACTCGACGCCATGGCCCGCGTGCGTGTGCTCGGAATGACGAAGGATACAAAATTGGCCGGGGACGATGGATCGATTCTTAAAATCTTCGCTTCGAAGAAACCTGCCCAGACGTATTTGCCATCGAAGGTCATCGCGAAGCCGCCATTCAAGCCGGTGTTGTAGGAATTTAATACTGCGCCGCTAGCCGGATCGATGGTGTAGAGAATGGCGGGATTGGTGTTCGAAATGGTCCAGAATTTTGTGCCGTCATACACCAGGCCTTCCAGGTATTGCGAGCCCACGGGATAAACCACCGAGGTCTCGCTGGCGCGGTCGAACTTGACAACCGTGCCCGGTGAATCGTCGGTGCTCATCCAGATATTCGTGCCATCAAACGAGAGCGACCAACTGGAATGCGCTCCAGCAAGGAAGTACGTGACAAACGTACCGTCAGCGGGATTAACTTTGATCAGCCGAGCGGGATCCTCATAACCGCAAATCCAGATGCTGCTGCCGTCATACAAGAGGTCGCTGAGGTACGCGCCAGGAGGTGCGACGGTCCAGGTGGCCAAAGCGGAACCGGTGGCTGGATCGATCTTGATCAGGTTATTCGAACCGACCGCGTACAGGAATCCGCCGATCGAGCGAATGGCGATAATATTCCCCCCACCCGTGGGGTTGCCGACGAACGCGCCGGAGTTGCAATCAATACGCAGGAGCGAATTGGTGCTATCTCCGGCGCCGGCCCAGAGATTGGTGCCGTCAAAACAGAGCCCCGAGATGCTTCCCACGTTGATGGAACTGTTCAACATCGAAGTCGAGGCGGCCGTCTCTGTGGTCCGCTTCCACACCGCGGCTCCGGGCTTGGAATCGGTGCAGACGTATTCGTCTTTGGTGCTGACATACACCCATCGTGAGCCCACAGCGTAACCGGCAGCGCCGTCATCGGTGACAGAGGGAATTGTCGCGCCGGCGAGATTCACCTTCAGGCTGGTGGCCGGCGACGTTCCATTTCCAATAACCAGTCCATTTAAAGCGACAGCGCCTGTGCCGCCATTGGCGACAGGCAGTACGCCTTGGGAAATCGTCGCTGCGTTCAGGTTCGTCAATCCCGAACCATCGCCGCTCAGTACTCCAGCCGATGAGACTGAGGCCTTCACCGCGCCTGCCGCGTCCTGCCATTGCTGGAGATCGGCGCTCTGCGAAACCGAATTGCCTTTCATGACCAGCCCAACGTTTGCATCACCACCGGTCCGGATGACCTGGCCCAGTGTAAAAATATTCACGGCACTCTTAAGTGCGACGTTGGGATCCAGCCGGTTGACGTTAATGACGCCCGTGCTCGCCGGATCGTTGATCGCCGTGATTACATCCGTTCCAGTTTTGAGCGCGATTGTGGGGAGCATCTGCCAACTGGCTCCGCCAATACCGTCGGCCGTGAGCACCATATCCGTGGACGCCTGCCCGGAGTTGATCTTGGGCGAGGTGACGGAGAGATCGAGTAGTTTCGACGTTGTCACCCCGCCATCGGCGAGCTTGGGCGTGGTCACGGAAACGTCGGCCAGTTTGGGTGTCGTAACGGAGCCATCGGCGAGCTTGAGCGTCGTAACGGATGCGTCGGCAAACTTGGAGGTGGTAACAGAACCATCGACCAGTTGGTCGGTGTTCACCGGAGTTCCGCCTGTGGCGGCATTTCCATTTCCGCCGGTGGCCCCATTGGCTTGAGGAAGGGTGATCGCAAACATTCCGGAGGTGGTTGAGAATACGCCACTTGAGACTTTTATGACGCAGGTGTTCGATGGCGTCCCAGCAACAGTCCACGCTAACGTGGTGCGCTTCGCAAGATCTTTGGACAAGCCATCGATCGTGCCCAGCCTCTCAAAATTTTCTCCACCATCACGGCTTAAATAGATTTCGGCGGACTTGAGACGGGAGACAATGCGGACAATCTGTTCCTGCCCTACAATGTAAGTCTCTCCACCACGAGGCGTGTCGAGGCTTATTCGGGGCTGTGCGGCAGAAATGGCTGTGCAGAAAATGGCCATTCCTATTCCAATACAAGTGACCGATATATTGGACATCCGATACATGAAACACCTCAACTCGCTGCAAGATTTGCCGTTTGTCGGTAAGTTCTAATGGGCGGCAGGTCGCACATATCGACACAAGGCGCAATGGTCGTACCAAAGGTGGTTTGCGCAGTTTTCCCAAATTCGAATAGAGTGGAGCAATATTATGTGGTGAGGCTACACGTGCAGTTGTCTTAGATCAGGAACTGCTCGTTGTTTATACGCCCTGGGGGAGAAGCCAATTTGACGCCGGAACGCGCGGGAAAACTGCGGACGATGACCGGTACGCCGATTCATGCTCACATTGGCGGCTCCTATGGTCCCTGGGGTGTCAGCGTCAAGTATAGCCCCACGACTAAAACTAGCACGCTACGGGGTCAGCACGCACACGGTCGTGTTTCAAACACGCCAAAGTCGCGCAGCTCGATTCTTCCATCCCGAACCAGCGCGTCGACGATGTGATCGAACGTGAGTTGCACCACCGCCTGGACCTGCTGATGCTGAACGCACGTTTGGTCTGTGATCTGATTTACGATGTCGGCTTTGGTCATCTCTGTCTCCGTGCGGGGCCGACAGTTGATGCGTGGCGCGATTTCAGCCGCTTGCGCCTGTTACATCCAAGTTCATCGGAACTAGTATCTCGGCGTATACCCACGCAACTATAGTCGATAACCAGGCTAACACCTTAATATGGAGATTGGCGCAGAAGCGATTTCCAGTCGCATTCGGTATCAGCGCTTGATCGGGGCATTCATGATCTCATTTAACGCATCGAAATCGAGCTGCTCCACGCTACGCCGTAAGAACTGCGCCACGATTGGGTAATCCACGGCCAGATCTTCCGCCATCTTCGCTAATAACTCCGCGTCGAGTGTTCGAGCCAGCAAGAGAATGCGCTCACGGTGGTTTATTGGCAGGGCTTGTAACTGCTCGGCGATGGCATCCGTACTCACATCCGCGGCTTGTGCAGCCGCGGTTTCGAGATTCAGATGTCGCGTCGGCCGCACCGCCTCGTCAAGGGCAGTTCGCACGGTTGACCATTGCATGTTTGTACCCGTACATAGCGGGAGCCAGAGTGTAAATGTCGTTCCGCGTCCAACTTCGCTTTCCACACGCACCGCGCCATGATGTTCGACAGCCGCCGCATGAACCGTGGCCAGACCCATTCCGGTTCCTCGTTCCCCCTTGGTCGTGAAGAATGGCTCGAAACATTTCCGGATCGTCTCCGCATCCATTCCTGTGCCTTCGTCCGAGACCGAGAGCCGCCAATGCGGTGCGAGCGCAACTGCGAAGGGACGAAGCCTGACCGCTGCGGCCTGATCCAATTCTTCAGTATCGCTGCAGATGACGATCTTTCCGCCCAGCGGCATCGCGTCCCGAGCGTTCAGGCAGAGATTCAAGACTGCGTTCTGGAGCACGGCGCTGTATCCAAGGATGTGGCTGAATGGCGCTTGTAGACCCGATAGGTCTACTTGAATACTTCTTCCTGAAATGCCGAAGATCGCCACGGCGGTGCGCACCGATTCATGCGCCTCAAATACTTGTGGCGTCGTTTTATTCTGACGTGCAAATGTCAAAAGTCCCTTCACGACTTCCTGCGCTTGGACGGCGGCGGTGCTGATTTGTCCCGCGAGCTTTTCAATACGCCCACGGTCTGAGGACGTACGAATGAGTTGGCTTCCGCATAGGACGACGTGCAGCACATTGTTGAAGTCGTGCGCCACACCGGTCGCCAGCAGCCCCAGCGAGGAGAGGCGTTCGTGGCGCCGGCGCTCATCTTCAAATCGTTGTCGCTCCGTCATGTCACGCACGATTGCCAACACATAATCGCGATCCAGATGGACGTAACTGGCGTTAATCTCGACGGGAAAGATGGAGCCATCCTTGCGTTTGTGCAACGTCTCGAATACCTGGAATCCATGCTCCTTCAGCGCTGCGATATGCTTGGTCCATCCTGAATTGCCCATTTGGGGATCGATTTCAAATACTGTCATTTTCAAGTATTCTTGACGCGAATAGCCGTGCACTTTACTCGCCAATTCATTCACATCCAGAAACCGCCCGGAGCCAGGTTCAATAACTTCAATGGCATCGTTGGCGCGATCCACCAGTGCGCGAAATAGAGAGATCGCCTCCGCTGCCTGTTTGCGCTCCGTTATGTCGGTCAGGAAAGCCAGCGACGCTGGACCATCGGGGAGATCGACAATCCCCACGGAGACATGCACGGGAAATTGAGTGCCGTCTTTCCGCTGACCGGTCGCTTCATAGTCGGCTGGTACTGGCTCTCCGCGCATGCGTTGCGTGGCGCGATCCATGATTAGCTGACGGCATTCCGGTGCCCACTGGCGGCTGGCGGGTTGCCCTATCAGTTCTTCCACACGTTGGAAGCCGTACTGAGTAAGATATTTCTGGTTGACATAGACTGTCTTTAGATCCTTGGTAATGCTGGCTGCCACCGGAGCTTGTTCAATGAGCGCCCTGAAACGTGCCTCGCTTTCGCGCACATGGACCAGCTTCTGCTGCCTCCACACCAGACCCGCACCCATCGCTAGGACGATCAGCAGCAGGCCCGAAAACAAACTGACGACCCAAGCCTCCTTGCGAAGAGGCAAAAGAACTTCGCTTTCGTTCATCTTGGTAACGAGTGTCCACGGCGTGCCTGCTATCTTGGTTACCGATGCAAGGATCGGAGTACCGTTATCATCCACCGCCTCAAAAATACCGTCGTTGGACTGGGCAATTACGGTAGCCAAAGCGGGCAACTGCGAATCCAGCACCTTCGCTGGAGAAACGCCATTGCCGGATTTGCACGGAGACTCGTTAAGATATTCAATCCGTCCATCCTTATTCAATACAAGTAGCGCCTGTGCCGATTGGCTGGGCGTGGGCCATCTGTGTAGCATCGGATAAAGAAATACGTGCGGATCGATGACCAGCAGGGCAGCGCCGTCAGGCGGGCCAGTGGTCTGCAATTGGGTAAACACCGGGCACGAGATCCACAATAAGGTTGAGCCATTCGGCCCGTCCCGATCCAAGTCCGAAAACACAATTTTATTGGTGTTTAAAGAGACTTTTATGTATTCTGCCACGGAATCTGTTTGGAGTTCATAGTTGAGCGGCCTCTTTGCCCGGACCTCACCCTTGGAATTGGCGAAGACGACCGCGGCGTAGCCGTAAACATTAAGGAATACGTTGATAACTTCTGCGTTACGGGGCGTGACGCTACTGGGATCGTTTATCATGCCTCTGCCGAGCATGCTGGTGCGAACAATCTCCGCATCGCCGCGACGTTCATTGAGCCATTGTGTAATACTTTGCGATTTCAGATCGGCAATATCATTGAGCGATTCACGAGCGGTACGGAGTGTATGATCGAATTGAAGTTGGTAATAGCACCAAGCTCCGGCACAAATAACGGCTGCCGAAAGTATGGGAAGCCCGATGAACAAAACGCTCATTGTCTTGCGTGTCTGAGCAGGAGTTGAAACGGAAGGTAATATCGCGCCGTCGGATAACATTTTACCTCGTGTTTCACACATAATGATAGTACTGCACTGACGATACAACTTTATGGAAGCTAAGCAAGAGTTTGGTATTCGAAGCTTTGATGGGTTTCAACCCATCTTCCAAGGAAATTCGTTGCTGCGTTCCTCGAGCTATTCATGGCGCCGGCAAACCTTCCGCAACAGCTTAAACGTTTTGAGAATCAAAGTATGCTCGGGGTGCAACGCGCCGGTTCATCAGCGTTAGCGTGGTCCAAACGCTCATCGCACCCACTGAACTGCGCGAAGCGGCGGGGGCGACGTGGATTCGCGCCTACGGGTTGTGGGCACGATGATCGTGGTGAAAGCGTAGTCGCCCACTGACTCCATGCCGTCCAAAAGCGGATCGGCGTGCGCAGGCTCGGACGCGGCCAGCGATCCGGCCATCACGAGGACGAGGAGCAATAGGCGCATGGGCGGATTGTAGCATGGAAGTCAGGGGAATGACTGGGACGGAAGCCTTCGGGGCAAGTTCTGACGGCGTCTGGGGAGCGATTCTGGGCGGCCCAGCGCGTCCCCATATGCCGATCACTTGCGACCTGCGGATTACGGCCCCTGGAGGGTGTAGCGGCTGGAAGTGGTAAGCAGGAAAAGTTGGCTGAAGGGGCGGGAGGGCACTAGAATGCGGGGATGGCCAAACCCAATTTTCTTTCCGCTCAGGTTGCCGAATCTTTTCAAGATCAAAGCGTTGTTGAAGCATATCAACATCGCCCCGGCTATCCCGTCGAGGCATTCAAGTTCTTAACGCAGTTAGCAGGCGGTGCGCATGGATGCGTGCTCGACGTAGGATGCGGGACGGGCGTAATTGCACGCAATATGGTCGACGCCGTTCATCTTGTCGATGCAGTGGACGCTTCGGCCGCCATGATTGCTCGCGCCCGGTATCTGCCGAACGGTAACAGTAAAATGATAAATTGGATAGTTGGCCACATGGAGGATATTCCTCTCCATCGAACATATGACCTAATCTTGGCCGGCGATAGCCTTCATTGGATGAACTGGGAAATTGTCCTGCCACGATTTAGATCACTTCTTCGCCCCAAATGCCACTTGGCAATCGCTACCGTTGACGCGTCGCCACCGAAATGGAATAGCGAGTTACTGGCGCTCATACGAAAATATTCGACAATTCAGAATTACCAAGCATATGACATGATCCAAGTTCTCAAAGAAATGAACTTATTTCGCGAAATCGGCCGGCATCGAACATCGCAGATTCCATTCGTTCAATCGCTTGATGAATACGTCGAATCGTTTCATGGCCGCGCCAGTTTTTCCCGACAGAGAATGCAACTTGAGGCGGCCGAAGAGTTCGATGAAGCCGTCAGGCAGGTTGTAGCAAAGCATACGAAGTCGGTCGTGGAACAGTCAATCTCGGCGGAAATTGTCTGGGGTGAGCCGGCGCCACTTACGTAAATATCCGCCGCCGCGGTGCGTGTACTTGGCACCGTTCTTCAGCACATTGGACACGACTTGCGCCAACCGGGTTACGTCCCCGTCGACCCAGTTCGGCATGATGATGGTGAACTCCTGACCGGCCACCTCAATAATCAAACGGCTCGTCTCCATAGCGGCGCCGATGATCGCCCTCAATTCGGCTGCCGGGAGGCTCACTTCTACACCTGTCTTCGGGTTCCTAGCTATCCGCGGTGGAGCAATGCGCGTCTCAAACAAAGTCCCGCAGTTCGATCCGGCCGTCTCGTTGCAACGCTTCGACGATGTGATCAAAAGTCAGTTGGACGACCGCCTTTACCTGTTGGTGCTGAACGCCAGTTTGGTCTGCGTTGACGATGTCGGCCTTGGTCATGCTGTCTCCTCTTGCGAAGCAGACATTATTCAATCGGTTATCCGCTGTGTCCGCGAAGAAACACCGGCCGCTGCCGCCGCCGAAGCCCCTAAGAGGCACCTGCCTGCGCTGTGAATTGAAGTTTATGTCCCCGGATCGAACCGAATCAGCCTTGCCCAAGATGCCGGTAGCTGCAGCGCACATGTTCTTCAGGATATGACCTTAAATCGTGCGAGACCAGCACGATTATTTCAATAGGATGGGCCAGCACGACACGGCGGCAAGCATATCTGGATAGGCCCATGCCTATTATTCTACTGGGAGAATTACAATGTCACTCATTCAACTTATCTACGCGAGTGCAGCGACCAAGCCGTTCAATCAGGACGACCTTCGCGAACTCTTGCTGAAGGCCAGGACAACCAATAGCGGCTTGGATATCAGTGGACTTCTGCTTTATCACAGGCTTTCGTTCTTTCAGATTCTCGAAGGCGAAGAGCAAGTCGTGGACGAATTGTATGGGCGCATCTGCCACGACCCGCGCCATTCGCGTCTGGTGTTGCTTTCAAAGGCAACTGTCAAGAAGCGAACATTCGGCGCATGGAGCATGGGGTTTGTTGATGTGGATCGAGCGACAACCACGCTTATTGGATTCGTGAATTTCTTTAACGCCAAATCATCATTTCTTGATCTGCAGGGCGATTCAAACTTGGTGTCCCGATTGATTGAGGGGTTTCAGGACGGCCAATGGCGGCAGCACGTCGAGAAATAGTGTCGCTGCCAAAGTACACCTTGATACACACGGAAACCCGTCATGCCACTGGCGTCATTCCTCGATCTCGCCGCGACGCGCCGCTGTGGCCATTCCTGCTTCTTGCGCTGGCTATAGTCGTCGCCATGATTGCGTTTAAGAAGAACTCGCCTTCTGCACAGTAGCGGTTACTTGCCGCCGCTCACTCGCATCGCCATCATCTGCCCCGTCCGGAAACTTACGCGTCTGCGCGCCGGGAGGCTCACTTCTACACCCGTCTTCGGGTTCCTAGCTATCCGCGGTGGAGCAATGCGCGTCTCAAACACGCCAAAGTCCCGCAGTTCGATCTGGCCGTCTCGTTGCAACGCTTCGACGATGTGATCAAAAGTCAGTTGGACGACCGCCTTTACCTGTTGGTGCTGAACGCCAGTTTGGTCTGCGTTGACGATGTCGGCCTTGGTCATGCTGTCTCCGCGTGGCCGGATCGCAAACCATGAACTGTTTGCCCAACCGGTCATGTAAACTTACAGCACGACCCCGTGTTCCACACCCGCCGCCCTGGCTGGCACCACCGCGTGGACTACGTCACCATCGCGGATCGCCTTCCGGCCTACGCAGCAGCGCCGGCGCGACCATGCCGAGTCACCCGTAGACCGTAGCTAATGGCCGCAGTCACAAATTTCCGAGTCATTAAATATTTATGGAACGGCATGTTATGGCTCCGTTTAAAAAATCAATTAATGCGACACTTGAATTCGACATTCGAGTGTCGTATTATTTATACATGGAAAGTGACGATGCTGTGAACGAACCGCTCTACTCCATCGGCGAAGTTTCCGAGCGCGCAAATGTCTCGAGGCGGACCGTGCGCTACTACGTTCAGCGCGGGCTGATTGATGCGCCCGGCGGTCGCGGACGCGGCAGCGCGTATACGCAGAAGCACGTCGAACAGATCCAGCGCGTGCTGCGGTTACAACGCGAAGGCGTCACGCTGGAGACGATCGAGCAACTTCCGGCCGCCGCCGACGCGCAAGAATCGGCGCGCATCCCGGCCAGGGCGGAAGTGGTCGTGCGCATTTCTCTCCGCCCGGGTTTGCAGTTGGAACTCAACAGCGGCGGCGCGATTCCGCCGGCGCATATCCTCGAACAGCTTGCTGCGGCTTGCGAGCAGGTCTTGAAAAATTACGACAGCGACGGCGAACCGCACTAGCAGGGTGCATTAGAATCTCATTAACCAGGGGGACAACCCATGAAAAATTACGAACCGGGCGGACTATTTTGCAATGGCAATCGTATCCCGCTCAAAGGCGTTCAGATCGACGTCAACGCATCCGGCGTCGCCGCGAAGGTCTGCGTCGCGCAGCGCTATCACAACACGGAATCCGTGCCGGTGGAAGCGGTGTACTCCTTCCCGCTCGACGAATCCTGTGCGGTCTGCGGCTTCGAAGTGGAGATCGGCGGCCGGCGCATCATCGGGAAGATCGAAGAGCGCGAGCAGGCGTTTGAGAAGTACGACGATGCGATGGCTCAAGGCCACGGCGCGTTCCTGGTCGATCAGGACCGCCCGAATATTTTTACGGCCAGCGTCGGCAATCTGCTGCCCAATCAGGAAGCGACGGTGCGGCTGACGTACGCGACCGAGTTGGAACATTCCGGCGATGCCATCCGACTGCTGATCCCGACCACGATTTCGCCGCGCTACATTCCCGCCGACGTGGCGAAGAAAATGGATCCGGCGGAACTCGATCACATCACGCCGCCGACAGTAGCCGGTCCAGTGCCCTACGGCCTGAAGTTGATCATCGACTTCGAAGCCGCCGGCGACGTGCGCGAAGTGTCCTGCCCCTCCCACCCCGCTCGCGTTGGGATAAGCGGCAGAAAGATTCATGTCGAATTGATGGGCGAAAACATTCAGCTCGACCAGGATTTTGTGCTCAACATTAATCTGGTCAATCCGCACGGTGCCTCAGCGCTCGTGGCGCGCGACAGTGACGGCGTGCGCGCGGTGATGCTCAATCTGTTTCCGGATCTCTCCGGCTTTCAGCGCGGCCCGGCGGAGTTTGTGTTTCTGCTCGATCGATCCGGATCAATGCAGGGCTCCAGCATCGAACAGGCGCGCACGGCGCTGCTGGTGGCGCTGCGGTCGCTCGAGAGCGGGGATCGCTTCAATGTGATCGGCTTCGGAACCGGAATCGACATGCTGTATCCCGAAAGCGTGACCTACTCGCAGCAGACATTGGACGATGCGTCGAAGAAAATCGCGGCGATGCAGGCCGACCTCGGCGGCACCGAATTGCTCCAGCCTCTGAAAATCGCGCTGGAGCGCATGTCTGGCGCGGCTGAGTCCTGCCATATCCTGCTGCTGACGGATGGTGAAGTCGGTAACGAGGCGGAGTTGCTGGAACTCGCCCGAACGCAGGCCAAGTGCTGCCGCATCTTCACGTTCGGTGTCGGCAATGGTGTGTCCGAGCACCTGCTGCGCGGGCTGGCGCGCGCGAGCGGCGGACAGGCGGAATTCATCCATCCCAACGAACGCATTGAACCGAAGGTGCTCAAGCAGATCGGACGCATCGCGTCCGCGTCGATCAGCAATGTCCGGATCGACTGGGGCAACCTGAAAGTCGATCTCGTCGCGCCGCGAGATTTGCCACAGCTGTTCAACGGCGATCGCTTCACGCTCTATGGACGCGTGGTGGGCGGGAGCAACGGCGAAGTCGCGGTGCTGGCGGACAGTCCGAAAGGCGCGCTGCGCTTTCCGGTCACCGTCGATCTCGAAAAGTCGTCCAGCGACAGCGCGATTCCGGTGCTAATGGCGCGCAAAGCGATCCAGGAACTTGAGGAAGGACGAGGAGCCGAGCGCGGATCGTCCCAGCAGAATCGCAAGCAGAGCGCCGGTCGCGCTCGGATTCTGGAACTGGCGCTGCGCTATCAACTGATGTCGTCGGCGACCAGTTTCGTCGCCGTCGAAGAACGCGCCAACGCCGCGCAGACGGCGCAGGCCGAACTGCGGCGCATTCCGATTGCGCTGACGAAGGGTTGGGGTGAGGAACATGCGGCCGTCAAATTGTCGAAATCGCTGGGCGCGGCCGCAGGCCGTGCGGGAGGATCGATATTGCCTGCTCTCGGTGGTGTGCTACCACCGATGAAAGTCCGAGGTGCTGTCGCGCGAAAGCGGATGGCTCCTAAAGCACGTGAATCCACGGACGACGTGCCTATGGACCTGGATGAAGCCAATGGGCCCGCACAGGTCACAGCCACCGCGCCACGCTTCGCATCTGCACCCCCGCCTCCCGCGGCCCCGAAGCCGTCTGGGCTGTTCGGAAGTATTGCGGGACTGTTTCGGGAGGACCGAGCCAAGTCTATGCCCCAGGACGGCGTAGCGAAAGTAGAGGCCGATTCACTTTACGATCTCACGCTGACGCAGCAAGCGGATGGGTCTTTCGAACCGCGGGCGTTGAAGACTCTGAAAGTTGAACCGGGATTAGTCGGAGTCCTGGCCAGGGCGATTCAACGCGACGATCAGCTTGCCGTGCGCATTCTCGCGACACTGGCCGTGCTCCACGCGTTTGAAACGAAGTATGCTGATCGGAAAGGCGAATGGGCCACGCTGGCCGCCAAGGCCCAGCGCTGGCTTACCGCACAAAAAGTCCCGGTCCCCGCAGGTTTCACCGATCTCGCGGCGTGGTACGCCGCGCAGTAATCCGCGGGACTGGTAAATCAGAGTGCACGCGCCACACTTGAAAAGGATCCGTGCTTGCGGATTCCAAAATTCTTGAAGTTCTTTCCAATTGCGGGAATAGTCGGAGGAAACTGCCGAGTTCTCCCTTCGTGACCCGAGTCACGAAGGGAGAATTCTACTCTGCTTTCTGGCGGCTCCCCTTCCCCTTGAACTCTCGGCCAACTCTCCTACTCTACCGAACGACCGAACGTGTTTTCCGACGATTCTTGTATGGAGATTCTTGACTGTGCCGATGACCGCTGCTGAACTGGATTTGCTGTGCATAAACACCATCCGCTGTCTGTCGATCGACGGCGTGCAGAAGGCCAACTCCGGGCATCCCGGCGCGCCGATGGGGCAGGCGCCGATGGCCTACACGCTGTGGCAGAATTTCCTGCGCCACAATCCGGCCAATCCGAGTTGGATCAACCGCGACCGCTTCATTCTCTCGCCCGGTCACGGCTGCATGCTCCTCTACAGCCTGCTCCATCTCAGCGGCTACGATCTGCCGCTTTCGGAGCTCCAGAATTTCCGGCAACTGGGCAGCAAGTGCCCGGGACACAGTGAGTACGGCCACACCGTCGGCGTCGAGACCACCACCGGGCCGCTCGGCCAGGGGTTGTCCAACGGCGTCGGCATGGCGATGGCGCAGAAATACCTGGCGGCGTACTTCAACCGCCCGGGCCATGAGATCATCGACTACACGGTCTTCGGCATCGTCTCCGACGGCGACTTGATGGAAGGCGTGGCGAGCGAAGCGGCGTCGCTGGCCGGGCATCTGCGCCTCGACAATTTGATTTACCTCTACGACGACAACTCGATTTCGATCGAAGGCCACACGTCGGTGGCGTTCACCGAAGACCGCGCCAAGCGTTACGAAGCGTACGGTTGGCACGTACAGATCGTCAACGACGGCAACGACGTCGCGGCCATCACGGCGGCGATTGAGAAGGCCCGGACGATCAAGGGCAAGCCGCACATTATTAATGTGAAAACGGTGATCGGCTACGGTTCGCCCAACAAGCACGACTCTCACGACGCGCACGGTTCGCCGCTGGGGCCGGATGAAGTGAAGTTGACCAAAAAAGCGTACGGTTGGGATCCGGAGAAGAGCTTCTACATTCCGGCCGAAGCGCTGGCGCACTTCCGCGAGCAGCTTTCGCGCGGCAAGCAGCAGGAAGAGGCGTGGAATTCGAAGTTCGCGGCGTACGAAACGGCGCACCCGGATTTGGCGGCGCAGTTCAAGAACTGGCAGGCCAAGAAACTCCCCGACGGCTGGGCCGATGCGCTGCCGAGTTTCGCGGGCGAAAAATCGCTCAGCACCCGCGTCGCGCAGGCGAAGGTGCTCGCGGCGATCGGACCGAAGCTGCCGATGCTCCTGGGCGGCAGCGCGGACCTCGCGCCCTCGACGTCGACCTACATCAAGGGACTCGGCGATTTCCAGTCGCCGGAAAATCCGCGAGCCAGCGACCACGATCAGGACCATGGCACGTACGGTGGCCGCAACTTGCATTTCGGCGTGCGCGAACACGGCATGTCGGCGGCGCTCAATGGCATCGCGCTCTCGCAGATGCTCATTCCGTACGGTGCGACGTTCCTGATCTTCAGCGATTACAGCAAGCCGTCGATCCGCCTCGCGGCGTTCATGGGCGTTCAGTCGATCTTCGTCTTCACGCACGATTCGATCGGCTTGGGCGAAGACGGCCCGACGCATCAGGCCATCGAGCAGCTCAGCGCGCTACGTGGCATCTATGGACTCACCACGATCCGACCCAGCGACGCGACCGAGACGGCGGTGGCGTGGAAGTTCGCGATCGAACACCGCGACGGCCCGACGGCGTTCGCGCTGACGCGCCAGAATGTGCCGGTGCTCGACCGCACCAAATACCCGTCGGCGATGAACCTGCTGAAGGGCGGCTACATTCTCGTCGGCGACGCGCAGACGAAGCCCGATGTCATCCTGATGAGCAGCGGCTCGGAAGTGCAGTACTGCATCGCGGCGGCGGAACTGCTCGCGAAGGACGGCGTGAAAGCGCGCGTGGTGGCGATGCCGTCGTTCGAGCTGTTCGATCAGCAGCCGGAAAGTTACCGCAACGAAGTGCTGCCGCCGGACATCTCCGCGCGCGTGGCGGTCGAAGCGGCGCATCCGATGAGCTGGGCCAAATACGTGGGCTTGAAGGGCGCGTACCAGTGCATGGACAGCTACGGCGCGTCGGCGCCGGCCGAGCAGGTGTTCAAAAAGTTCGGGTTTACTCCCGAGAACATCGCGTCGAAGGCGCGCAAGCTAGTCGGGAAATAGTGCGCGTCGATCTTAGGGCCCCGGGGCCATAAGGTCGCACGTACAACAACGACATAGCAGCGCTCGGGAAGTATGGTAAAAGATCTGGCGTGAGCGGCGTTTGCCGCTCACGCCAGTTTTATTTCAACTCCGTTGTACCCGCGATGGAGGTTTGACTTTACGCCCGACGCATCCGATCCCGACTCCAGTCCCATCAGTCCGGCGGAAGTATTTCCGGAACGGACGATCGACGAAATCGCCGACAGCACGCGGCCGGAGGGCGTGGAGGTCGAAGCGTGGCGTGACGAAAATCTCGAAGCAATTACACAACTCAGCATTCCGCCGGAGACCTCGCGACCCTCTTTATGGCTGACCGTGGTTTCGCTGGCGCTCTTTGTGGTGACGCTCGGCCGCTGGCTGGGCTGGGAACAGACTCCCTTTATCGTCGCCATCGTCCTGATTCACGAGGCCGGGCATCTGGTGCTGAAAAAAGCGTTCGGCTACACCGATCTGCAATTGTTCTTCATCCCATTTATTGGCGCGGCGGTGAGCGGCCGAAAGGACGATGCCTCGCAGGTGGAACGGGCGCTCGTCGCGCTGGCGGGACCAGTGCCGAGCGTCATTGTCGCGGGCGGTTACCTGATCGCGTATCACTACGGCGCGTTCGGCATGCAGGATCTGCCCGTCCGCATCGCGCTGGTCGCGCTGATCATCAACGGCTTCAACCTGATTCCGCTGGGCATGCTCGATGGCGGCCAATTTTTCAACGCGATTCTTTTTTCGCGGCGACCGTGGATGGACACCGCGTGCAAGCTGCTGGCCGTCGCAGCGCTGGTCTATTTTGGCGTCGGTTCGCCCTGGATTTCATTCGGGATCGCCGCGTTCATTCTGCTGACGCTGCGCACGACCCACAACATCGCGGTGCTGAGCAGCAAACTCCGCGCAGCGGGATTGAATCAGGATCATTCGCTCGACGAGATGCCGCTGGAGCGACTGATGCTCGCGTACGCCAAAACGCGCGACCTGGTGGAAGACTCCAGCGCCACGACACTGGAACGCCGCGTGGCGTTGCGGACGGGATTGTTGCAGCGCGCTTATCCAGGAGCGTTGGCGCGCCCGGCCTCCGCGGCATGGGTGGTGCTGCTGCTGGCGATCTATTTTTCCGTGAGCGGACTGGGCGGATATGCCTGGTGGATTCACAGCAAGGCGGTGAAAGCGGCCGAAGAACAGCGACTCGCAGCACCCGAAGATGAAGATCCGGACGACCACCCGCTGAAATTCATGAATTGAAAATCAGCGCATTACATTTTTGAAATGTTCGGCACAAATCGAGGTATCACGCGATAATTCCCGACGTGGATTTAGTGAGTCCAAGGCGGGACTCAAGCGTCCATTGAAGCATGACAGTGATGTGTTGACATGGGCGGCGGATGGCGATTCATGAAAATTCTGGTCGTTGAAGACGAGCTGAAATCGGCGGCCTATCTGCGCAAGGGCCTGAGCGAGAGTTCCTACGTTGTGGATGTCGCGGACAACGGCGAGGATGGTTTGCACCTGGCGCTGGTCAACAATTACGATCTGATCATCCTCGACGTGATGCTGCCCAAGCGCGACGGCTGGTCGGTGCTCTCGGAATTGAAAAAAAGCAGCGTGCCGACGCCGGTGTTGCTGCTGACCGCCAAGGACGCCGTGCAGGACCGTGTCAAGGGTCTGGAACTCGGCGCCGACGATTACCTCGTCAAGCCGTTTGCTTTTTCCGAGTTGCTCGCGCGCGTGCGCTCAATTCTGCGGCGTGGAACGACGCGCGTGGAACAGATGATCCAGGTCGCCGATCTGGAAGTGGATCTGATCCGCCACCGCGCCACGCGCGGCGGAAAGCGGATGGACCTGACGCCCAAGGAATTCGCGCTGCTCTCGCTGCTCGTGCGGCGCAAAGGCGAGGTGCTTTCACGCACGCTGATCGCCGAAAAAGTCTGGGACATGAATTTCGATTCCGGCACCAATGTGGTCGACGTCCACGTACGCCGCCTGCGCGCGAAGCTTGACGATCCGTACCCGGTCAAGCTGATCCAGACGGTGAGAGGAGTGGGCTATGTCCTTGAGCCCCAGCGCGACGACTGAGGTGCCAGGCAGGGACCGCTGGCCAGCGGCCACATTTTTTCGCAGCCTCTCCGGACGCCTGACGCTCTGGTACGCGGCCTCCGCGTTTGCGCTGGTGGCGGTGACGCTGGGCCTGCTCTACGCGGCGCTGACCAACACGTTCGACGATGAAATCGACGGCTTTCTCAAAGACACCACCAACATGCTCGTCACGCTGCTGCGCGAAAAAGAGACGAGCTTGGAAAGTCTGAAAAAGGAAATCGACTCGGAGCTCTCCAGCCGTCGCTATGCCCGCGTGTTTGTTCGCGTGACCGACAGCAAGGGCGCGATCCTGGTGGAAGCGCATCAGATGTCGCACGACTTTCCCGACAGCATGTTCATGCTGATGGATGAAGCGGATGAAGCGCGCCATGGCAGCGATGCGTTGACCAAACGCGGGCGGTTGTTCCGCCTGATGGCCACGCGCGTGCACAATCCGGAAAATCCCGGCGAGACCCACGTGATTCAAGTGGCCTACGACCGCAAGCACGAGTCCGGCATCCTGCACACCTATCGGCGTTCCATCTGGATCGGTCTGTCCACCGCGCTGCTGGCTTGTGCGATTGTCGGCTACTTCATCGCGCACCGCGGCATCCGCCCGGTGCAGCAGATTACGCAAGCCGCCGGACGGGTCACTTCCAGTACGCTCCACGAACGTCTGGAGACCCGCAACCTGCCCACGGAAATCCAGACGCTCGCGGGCACCTTCAACACCATGCTCGACCGCCTCGAAGAATCGTTCCGCCGCGTGAGCCAGTTCTCGGCGGACATCGCGCATGAACTGCGCACGCCGCTGGGCAACCTGCGCGGGGGAATGGAAGTGGCGCTGGGCAAACCACGCACCGTCGAGGAATACCGCGACGTACTCGGCTCGGCGCTGGAGGAATGCGAGCGGCTAACGCGGCTGGTCGACCGGCTGCTGTTCATCGCGCGCACGGAAAGCGCCGAATCGCGCATCGAACTGGAAAATCTCGATGTAACCCACGAACTCTCCGTCGTCCGGGAATTTTACGAAGCAGCGGCGGCCGACGCGCAGGTCAAGCTCACCGTCACTTCGGAAGCGTCGTTGCGCGCACCGCTCAACCGCGAACTATTTCAGAGCGCGATCGGCAATCTGATCGCCAACGCGCTGCGCCATACGCCGCCGCAGGGAGAGGTTGCCATCGCCGCCGCGCGCGCAAATGACAGAATAGTGATCATCGTCTCCGATACCGGCTGCGGTATTCCCGCCGAGCATCTGCCGCATGTCTTCGATCGCTTCTACCGCGTCGATGACGCGCGCTCGGCCGCGTCGGGTGGCGTCGGTCTAGGATTGGCACTGGTTCGCAGTATTGCGAAACTTCACCAAGCCGAATTGCAGATTCAGAGCGAGGTGGGAAAAGGAACACGGGTCACACTGGCGTTTCGAGGGGCATAAGTCCTTATTTGGGAAGCTCCCTGCGTCATTTCCATCTTTTATTTCTTCGTGTAATGATTTTATGAACTCTGAACTCAACCGCTTGACCGGGGTAGCAAAGCCACTAGACTTTTCTGAACACACAGCGACTGGTGCGGTGTTTTTACGGGTTCCTGGCAGAAGGAGTTTTACGCATGTCGAAGAAAATTGCGGATATCTTGGGCAAAGACGCAGAAAACCTGCTGAGCTATAAAGCCAAAGGGTTTGATAAGAGCGCCCTCCACCTCCCTGGCCCGGACTTTATCGACCGCGTGTTTACCAACACCGACCGCTCGCCGACCGTGCTGCGCAATTTCCAGGGCATCGTCGATCACGGCCGCCTCGCGGGAACCGGTTACGTTTCGATTCTCCCCGTCGACCAGGGCATCGAACATTCCGCCGCCGCCAGCTTTACTCCGAATCCGATCTACTACGATCCCGAATCCATCATCAAGCTCGCCATCGAAGGCGGCTGTAACTGCGTCTGCAGCACGCTGGCCGTCCTCGGCCAGATGTCCCGCAAGTACGCGCACAAGATTCCGTTCATGCTGAAGCTCAACCACAACGAAACGCTGAGTCTCCCGGCCAAGCACGACCAGGTGATGTTCGCCACGGTCAAGCAGGCCTTCGACATGGGCTGCACCTCCGTCGGCGCCACCGTGTACTGGGGCGCTCCGGAAAGCACCCGCCAGTTGCAGGAAGTCTCGCACGCGTTCGCCGCCGCCCATGAACTTGGTCTGGTCACTGTGCTCTGGTGCTACACGCGCAACAACGCCTTCAAGAAGGACGGCGTCGACTACCATACGTCGGCCGACTTGACCGGCCAGGCCGTTCATCTTGGCACGACTCTGGGCGCCGACATCATCAAGCAGAAGCTCCCGACCAACAACGGCGGATACACGGCGATCAAGTTCGGAAAGACCGACGACCGCGTCTACACCGAATTGACCCCGGGCAACCACCCGATTGAACTGACGCGCTACCAGTTGGCAAACTGCCAGATGGGCCGCGCTCCGTTGATCAACTCCGGCGGCGAAAGCCACGGCGCGAGCGACTTGAAGGATGCGGTCTTCACGGCCGTGGTCAACAAGCGCGCCGGCGGCATGGGCTTGATCAGCGGCCGCAAGGCATTCCAGCGCCCGTTGAAGGAAGGCATCGAACTGCTCCAGACGATTCAGGACGTGTACCTCGACAAGGACATCACCATCGCGTAAGCGATCAGCGTCGAGTCCCCGCAAGTCAGCAAAAAGGGCCGGAGCGGCAACGCTCCGGTCTTTTTTATGTCTCTCCAATCCACACAAGGTCATTTAAATAGTAATAGCCTGAAAAGATGGGTATCATTTGGGAAACCAGTATCACTGAGGGCGTTTCATGGCGGTCGATTTCAACGAGCAGGCCGTGAGCCGGGCGCGCCTTGGCGCGCGCGTGGCCGCGCTGCTGGTGGCGGCCCTCGCGCTTTTCGTCTTCGTTTTCGGGTGGATCTTCGGCTGGGAAACCGCCAAATCTTTGGTGCCAAACGGCCCCACGATGAAAGCCCACACGGCGCTGGCGCATCTTGCCGGCGCAGCAATTGTCTTACTGAATCTTAGTAGCGAATCAGCTGCGCGCACCGCCCTGCAACGCGCGCTGGGTTTGGTGGTTCTCCTCACCGGGGCGGCCACGCTGGTGGAACTACTGACCGGCGCTCCGGTAGCACTCGACAGGCTGGTGGTGAATAATCCTGCCATGGCGGGCCGCATGTCTCCGGCCGCGGCGGTGGCGTTTACCCTGATTGGCCTTGCGGCGCTGGCGCAAACCATGCGCACGCGACTGGGAGTCGCCGTCGCGCAGACCACTGTCTTGATGGCATTTACGGTCGCGTTTCTCGCGCTGATCGGTTTTGTTTTCAACGTCGCGGCGCTCTACCGAGTCGGATTCTACCTTACCTTTTCTCTCCACTCCAATGTCTGCATGATGCTGGTGTGCACCGCGCTGCTCTGCTCCAGGCCCACCGAAGGGCTGATGCGGCTGGTTGTGGCGGACGGACCCAATGGTGTACTCGTCCGTAATCTTGTTCCGGCTGCTTTAATTCTGCCCATGGCATTCGGCTGGCTGGCACTGACGATTCAACAGTCGGCACATGCCGATGTCACGATCGGCTTCGCGCTCTTCAGCCTGCTCGTCACTGCCTCGGCGGCGGGGCTGATTCTGCTGATCTCGGAAAAACTGCGCGTGGCCGACAGGCTGCAGCGCAAGGCCCTCGACGAACTCCGCACTAGCGAGAAGGCCCTGGCCGCAGCGCAGCGCATCGCATCCATTGGCAGTTTTTCGATGGATTTCAACACCGGCAAGCTGATCGCATCCCAGGAAATGCTGCGCATGTACGGCCTGCCACCGGATCAGGTGCACCTTGACCGGGAGATCCTGTTGAAGCACACCCATCCCGACGACCGTGCCCGTGCGCTGGCCATGCGCCCCCACATGCTCGAGAACAACGGCCGCTCCGGCGGAGAATTCCGCATCTTCCGCGCCGATGGCACAGAGCGCATTGTCCACGTCGAAGTCCAATTGCAGCACAATGAACGCGGCGAGCCTGTGTCGACGGACGGCGCCGTTCACGACATCACCGCGCGCCGCGAGATCGAACTGGCGCTGCAGTCCAGCGAACAGCGCTTCCGCAGCCTCTTTGATTATGCGCCGTTGTCGTTGTGGGAGGTGGATTTCTCCGCCAGCATTGCCTACATCCGGGAATTGGAAAAAAATCACGGCGGCCTTGCGGAGTACCTGGTACAGCATCCCGAGGCGGCGGTCGACGGCATATTGCGCGCCAAGGTTATCGCCGTAAACGATTTCACACTCGAACTGTTTCGGGCCAAGGATCGCACAGAGTTGCTCAACAGCCGCCTGAAGACGTTCACCGAAGAAACACCCGCGCTACTGGCGCAGATGTTCCTGGCGCTCTCGCGCGGCGAGAAACGCTTCTCGTGCGAAGTTCCGCGCGTGACCCTGGATGGCAAGATGCTGCTCCTGCAATCCGGATGGGCTGTCGTACCCGGTTACGAGCAGACTTTTGGACGGGTGATTTACTACTCCGCGGACATCACTGAACGCAAGCGATTGGAACAGCAGCTGCTGCAGAGCCAGAAAGTGGAAAGCATCGGGCGCCTGGCCGGCGGCGTGGCGCACGACTTCAACAACCTGCTCACTTCGATCATCGGATTTTCCGAGCTG
This sequence comes from Planctomycetota bacterium, assembly GCA_038227875.1. Lineage (GTDB taxonomy): Bacteria > Planctomycetota > SZUA-567 > H5-PLA8 > H5-PLA8 > JBBRPR01. The sequence goes on along the minus strand of JBBRPR010000033.1, from coordinate 64,628 downwards.
GCCAAGCTCAACGCGACGCAACCGGAACGCCTGAACCGCAACCTCGACCGCGTACTGGAGGCAGCCCAGCGCGGCGCGACACTGACCCAGCAACTGCTGGCCTACGCCCGCAAGAAGATCGTGAAGATGGAAGTCATCAACCTCAACCGCCTGATCGTGCAGATGGAACCGATGCTGCATCGCCTGATTGGCGAAGACGTCGAACTTGTGGTCAAACCCGGACCGCAACTCGGCTCGGTCAAGGCCGACCCGGGGAGCCTCGACCAGATCATCATGAATCTGGCCGTCAACGCACGCGATGCCATGCCCACGGGCGGAAAACTGACGATCGAAACGCTCAATACCACGCTCAGCCCGGAATATGCCGCGGAGCGGACGGAGGTGGCCGCCGGCGACTACGTCATGCTGGTAATCAGTGACTGCGGCACCGGCATGTCACCGGAAATCGTGAGCCACATTTTCGAGCCGTTCTTTACCACCAAGCCCGTCGGCAAAGGTACGGGCTTGGGGCTGGCGATGTGCCAGGGGATCGTCAAACAAGCGGGCGGACATATCGCCGTTTACAGCGAACTGGGCAAAGGCACTTCCGTCAAAATTTATCTGCCGCTCGTTGCTCAGGCTGCCGCGGAAGACGGACCCGCAAGCCACTCCACTGCCGCATACGGCGGAACAGAAACCATTCTTGTTGTTGAGGACGATCTGCTCATCCGCGAATGCGCGATGGCTGTGCTCACGGACCGCGGCTACGACGTACTGCTGGCCACCGATGGCGTGGACGCCTTGCGAGTCGCGGCCGAAATCGGGCGTCCGATTCAGCTGCTCGTGACGGATGTGGTGATGCCCAAGATGGGTGGCCGGGAACTGGCCACGCAGATCAAGGCCAAATACCCCGAAGTCAAAGTGCTGTTTGCCTCAGGGTACACCGAGAACGCCATCGTTCATCACGGCGTGCTGAAAGAAGGCGTCAACTTTATTCAAAAGCCGTACAGCCCTTCCGCCTTTGCACGCGCGATTCGCGCCGTGCTGGACGGTGACTGAACTACTTGTCCTTCGCGGGTGCAGGCGCCGGTTCCGGCGCGTTCGGCAGGCCGGCTGCTTCCTTCACACCCCGGAAGTAATCCTTAACCGTATCACGCGCGTCGACGGGGATGCGTTCGAGTTCCAGCGAGCTGGCGCGCTCCTGATCGGCGGCCGTCATCGCGCTGATGAACTCCTGCGGCGCATCGCCCTTCGCGCCCTGTCCGCGGAAGTGTGACAGCCCCGTGATTGCGCCGGCCTGGAGCTGACCCTTGGCTTTCTGCGACTGGAACTCGGCATCGCCGTCGTGATACGGACGGTGACCCATGCCCTGCCCGCTGCCCAGACCATTGCCCGGTTTGTTGCCTTGTTTGCCTTCACCCTGGCCCTGTTGTCCCTGCCCCTGCTGGCCTTGCTGCCCCTGTTGACCTTGCTGGCCCTGTTGGCCTTGCTGCTGTCCCTTGGCCCGCATCGCCTTGCCGTTCTTGCCCGAGTTACCGGCCTTGCCCTGCTTGGACTTCATCTTGCCGGTCTTGCCCTGCTGACCCTGCTGACCTTGCTGGCCCTGCTGGGCTTCCTTGCCTTCGGAGGAGTCGTCGCCGTTCAGCTGCTCCATCGCGTCGTCAGTGGCTTCTTCGACGTTTTCGAGCTGCTCCATTTCCTTGCTGTCTTCCTCGTCCAGCTTCTGGTCGTTGTCTTCGTCGAGGCGCTCCAGTTCATCAGCGGCGTCGTTGATCTGCTTCTCAAGGTCGTCGCCGAGCTTCTTTTTGGCGTTGTTCTTCTGGTCCTTTGATTTGAACTTGTTGATCTCGTCCTGGAATTTCTGATAGTCGGATTTCGACATCGTATTGGAAATGTCCTTCAGATCCTTGCTCAGCTGCTCGTCGGAATTGAGCGCCTCGGACAGCTTCTCAACTTCGCGCTGCAGTTTGTCGAGCTCCTGCTTCTTCTGTTCGTCGCTCTTGTTCGGATCGTCGAGAATGTCGTCCTTGACTTTCTGCGCGAGCTTGCGCATCTGCCGCGCGGCTTCCGCGGGATCGGCCTGCTTCAGCGCTTCGGAGATTTCCTTGGTGATCGCGCTCTCTTCCAGATTGAGATCCTTGGCCTGCAGCTTCTCCAGGCGGTCGAGGAAATCCTTGCCCTGGCCCAGTTTCTCCTTCTCCGCTTCCACGTCGCGCTTCAATTGCGAAAGGGCGGCGAGCGCTTCGTCGCTGGTCCGTTCACCATTCTTCATTTCTTTGGCGATCGAATCGGCTTTCTGCATCAATTGGCTGACTTTGAACTGCCCCGAATGCTCGTCCACCGGCAGATCGGGCTTCTTGTTCTTCATGTCTTCAAGCTTGCTTTCCAGTCCGGCGGCGGCCTTCTTCTGAACCAGTTCGGCCATACGTTTTTTCTGCACGCCCGCGACGATGCCCAGGACATCCTGCGGCGGCATGAAGAAATACAGCAGCGCCGATATTCCCAGCGGAACGAATGAGAAACCCATCGACTTCGGCAGACTCACCGGAAACGCCTGCTCGACTTTCAGAGCGTTGAGCTTGCTCAGCGCTTCTTCGAAAAACGCTTCGCCGAAGGCTTGATTGGCCGGATCGCTGAAATCGAGAGTGAGCGCGCTGCTCAAACGTGCATGCAGGCGGAGGCGATCGTCGGCCAGCACCGCGGCGAGATTGGCATGAATGCGGGGGGAGTATGTGCGCCAGATAATGTATGGAATGCCCAGCGCTGTCAGCGCCGACCAGATGATCCAGACGTTGATGCCCAGCCGGTCCAGCGAGAAGAGACGGTCGGCGAAGATGGCCACTGCGAGCAGACAAGCCGATAGATTAACGACAACGGTCAAGCTGCGCAGCGCTTCCTGAGCGCGCAATCGGATCAACGCGCGGTCGACATAACGGCGGAGCCGTTCGCGTCCGGAGACGAATTCGTTATTGCTGGTCAGTGCCATCGTGGTCATAGCAATAGGTCCTCGGGCCGGGCAGTCCCTTACTGAAACTATCGTGCAGCGTCGGAGTTACCAATATTTTCGTAAAATCAGCACCGATATTTTACCGAACATCCTTATTGAGCTGGGGACGAATTCGTCCCCGCCCAAAACAGGCGAGGACTCAGACCACGTGGCCTGAGTCGGCCAAATCTTTGAAAATCATGGCGACGAATCAACACAACGTGCGTCTTGTAGATTAGGATGCTTTTTTGCCTACGGTTCACTCGTAAACAGTGTAGTATTAGGTACGTTTTCAGATTGAGTGGCGCGCGCTGACGCCCACGTGCAAGGCGGATCTATGCTGATCGTATTTTGTAAAGAGTGCGGTAAGCGCATCAACGAAGCCGAGGTCAAATCCGGTAAGGCAAAACTCGTCGACGAAAATCAGTACCTCTGCGCCGACTGCCAATTTGCAGCGGCCCCTCCGCCGCCCTCTGCTCCGGTGCCGGCTGTCCCGGCATCCGGCACGCGACCGGCGACATCCTCTTCGCCCACGCTCGCCCGTCCGCAGCGCATCACCAAGCAGATGCCCGCGCGTAAAACCAGCGCCGGCATGGAAGCGACGATGCGCGCCGACGCCCGCGAAGGCCGCGGCGATTCCCGCTCCAAGACTTCCAACATGCCGATGGTGATGATCGGCGGATCTGTCGTGGTGACGCTGATCGCCATCGCCATCCTGGTATTTTCCGGTCCATCTGCGAAGCCACCCGACGCAGCGAAAAAGACTCTGCCCGACACTCTCGAGAAACCGCAGGACAAGCTCGCCATGATTCCCGCGCCAAAGCCGGCGCCGCTTCCTGAAGAGCCGCCCAAGCCCGTCGCCGCGGTTCAGATTCCCAACACGCGTGAAAACTCCAACGAGATGGAAGACATTCGCAACGATCTGGCCGCCGCGAAATTGCGCGATGCCAAACAGTTCGCCAATGCCACGCCGCCGGATCCGTGGACGTACAAGGAAAAACTCGAAGCCGTCGCCAGTACGTTCCGCTCCACACCCGCGGGCAAGGAAGCGCAAGCCCTGCTGGCAAATCTGAAAGTTCCCGATCGCCCTGCCCCTGCGCCTGCTGCTGCACCGGCAGCTGGACCCGGCGGCACGCCCAATACCAACGTGGAATTGGCGGGCGGTACCGGCGATTGGAAAACAGTGATCGGCCCCAATCACATGGACGGTGTGAATGCGGCCTGTCGCGAGCATTGGATGGTCAACGAAGGCGGCCTGGAACTCAAGCCGGGCGTCGCTGACGCGGGTCAATCCGCCGTGGATTATGGTGACGGCGAATTCCGAATCCGCTTCATTCCGACGAAGGGCGCCAGTACCTTCTTCTTCGCGCCCCACCAGGGCGGCGACGGCATTGTCGGCGTGCATCTCTACCGGCCCAGGCTTGATCCACTGGCAGGCAAGGAGCACGAGATTGTGTTCGTCTGCTCCGGCGACAAATACTCCGCCAAGCTGGACGGATCCGCGCTGGAGATCGAAAACAGCGGATCTCCCCGTCGCGGGCGGATTCAGTTTAACTATCGCGATGGCGTGGTGCGAATCCTGTCGATCGACTACCGGCCGCTCGAAAAGCGTTAGCGGCTCACCACCTGTTTTGCCATCAGCCGCGGGCGAGCGTACGCGCAGTAAAAACAATCGCAGCGTTCGCGCAGTGCCACGAATGGATCCCGCTCGATAAAGCCCTGCATCGTCTCGACGGCTTCCTTCGCATCCATGGCGTAGATCTTCGACTGCCCCAGCGGCGCCGTATACAGATGGCCGCGCGCGTTCAGTTCGGCATGGACCAGATCGAAGGCGTGAACGTGCCACGGCATCCCGGAGATTACCAGTTCCTTGCGCTCGCCGTCGCGGGAGTAATGGGCCACGCAAGACGGCATGGGAATGCCTCCCCATAACTCGCCGCTGTGCAGCAGCGTGTTGGATTGGAGGCGGCAGAGCATCAACACCTTGCCGCGCGCTTCCACAAATTTGCCCCAAAAACCTTCGCGGGCCTGCGGCTCGACGGTGTGATCGTGACCGGCGATCAGTTCCTTCGCACGCGGTCCGATCGCGGCCACCGAATGCGTGGGATGGAGACTGCGCTGCGCGTCCGGACGCTTCAGAAATGCCGTCGGCACCGCACCCGTGAACGACGGAGACGTCTTCGGATCATAGGGCGCTTTGCCGACCCAGTTCAGCGAATGTGTCGGCACGCAAACGGTGCCCTTGGGTCCGACAATCTCGAGTAGACAATCGATCAGCGCGTTGGCGCCGCCTTCCAGATAGCCGAAGTCGGAGAGCGCCGTGTGCGCCATCACAATGTCGCCGGCCCGGATGCCCACGCTGCGCACCGCGGCCGCGACATCCGCTTTCGTCAGTGCCGTGCAGATCTTCACGAGCCCGCGACCGCGCAGGAATTCCATCGCGTTGATCAGTTGCTGCAGGTCGACCGGAAGCTCCGCCGCGACGACGGCGTAGATATCCAGCAGTGAGCGTTTGCCCGTCGACAGATCCAGCGCGAACTGCAGCCAGGCCGGCGCCCCCCAGCCCCGCTCGATGCCGCACACTTCTTTTAGCCTGGCGAGTTCCGCCTTCGTACAATCTTCAAACGCAAGATATCCCGCAAACAACTTCACTGGAACCTGAGCGCGCGCGAGCTTCACCAGATTCGGCGCAAGATTTTCGAGCGGCGAGATTTCCGGCTTGGCGTGCGAGTTCGCGGCGAGGCGCTTGAGTTCCGCCAGCCACGCAATCGCTTTTTCTTCGAAGGCGTACTTTTCGAAAAGGTATCCCTTTATCAGTTGATTGTTCTGCCTTAAGTGTTCGAGCTCCTGTTCCCCGACCGGCTGATCCTGCGGGAACGTGTCGATCAGCTGGGCGTACACGGTTTTCGCGTCGCGCAGAATTCGCTGCGCCGGGGCATCGGGCTGGGCGAGCGCGGTGGCGTACTGCGCATACAAGCGTTCACCGAATGCAGCGATATCCTTGAAGTTTGCCGACGTCGCAAACGTCACGGTATCGAGCACCAGGCCACCCATGCGCTTGAGATGCGCCGGCGAAAGGTTCTCAATCGTGTCGAGCGAACTGTGATAGGTCTTGTCGGGCGCCTGCTCCACCAGCACCATCGGCGCATGGAACGGCGCACCGGCAAACTGGCAATCGTTGATCACCACGGCGCGCGACTCTTTAAAAGTGAACGCCGGTGCGCGGCCAGTCTCCAGCGCGCTGCGTTCGCGAAGATATTCGGCCAGTGCCGATGGTGCGGACGGCTGCGCGGAGATCAGATCCATGCCGCGCCGCCCGTCGGTCTGATCGTAGCCGATCATGTCGAGATTCAATCCGCCGCTGTAACCGTGCCGTGGAACGGGCCGCGTGTTCAGATACGCCTGCAGTCCACGCGATTCCACCGAGGCGAAAAAGCGCACGCCGACGGCGGGAAGTTCGCCGGACTTCTGCGCATGCTCGGCCAGGCAGCGCATCGTCTCCATCGCCATCGCGGTTCCGGAGGTATTGTCCGATGCGCCGGGTTCGTCCATGTGCGCCGTGAGCACGAATTCGCCGGGCCCGCGTCCAGGGAGTCGCGCCGTGACCAGCGGAAGCGTGCCGTCGTAAAGTTGAGCGTCGACGCGGGCCTGCACGGTTAACTTGGGATTGGCGGCCAGCAGACTGCGCAGCTTTCGGCCCAATTTTGGCGTCAATCCAAACGCGGGCAGCCGCTGCGGGCCGTCCCATTGCGGGTTGGTGTAGTTCCAATACTGAATGGCGTCTTCGAGGTACTTGCCCTCCTTGATGCCTTTGCGCTCGATCACCGTGTCGCTGATCACACCGACGGCGCCGTGCTCCGCGGCCCATTGCAGCAGCGGCACACCCAGCTGCGGCAAGGTCATCAGCGCAAATTTACCCTTCAATGTGCGGCCGTTCTTGAATGGCTCTTCAACGATCGCGACCGGCGCTTCGAGACCTTCCGGCGGCGTCGCCGGGCTCCACATCATCAATGAAAACGGATTTGCATGGTAATCGGCCAGCAGCAGTTCCTTGCGGCCCTTCGCGGCGGGCACGGTCAACGTTGCCGCGCGGACGTCCCAGCACTTCGGCATTACCCAGCCGCCAAACGACGTGCGGCCATCGGAGAGAAATTCGATCAGCTCAACGCCGGTCAGCCCTTCCACGGCATTTAGTTGATCTTTGATGTAATGTGCCGCCCGGCTGATTTCCGGAGAGGTCATCCACCGCGTGTGTCCGACGATTGCCTTAATGTCCGCCATGACGCGGCGGGAGGAGAAGTAACTCTGGGGTGAACTCATTTCGCCTTTTCTCAGGCCTGCGCGCACGGCTGCACTGTGAATTTTCAGCACAGTCTCGCACTTGGGCAATCGTTTAGTGGGTGCGACTTTCACAGGCTAAACTCCCGGACAATTTTGCGCCAGCAATCAAAATCATCCATGCCACACACGGGCGTGGTCGCCCGTGTGTTTTACGTCGCACAAAATGTCACACCCGGATTTTGTCACTTTGCATCGATGACCTTGCCCTTTACCTCCATCAATTTCTGCACGTTAAAGTAGCAACGGCAGAGGTAGCCGGCCTTCTTGAAATTCTCGACCGTCGGCGCACCCGCCGCGTTGTCGAATGAAAGGTGGACGCCGTCTCCGGTCAGGAAGCACATCATGTCCGCATCGAGTGCCTTCATCTCGCCAAACAGATCGAGCAGCGGAACCTTTTTCTTCTCGGCGAGTTTCTTGAGTTCCGCGTTGTACGCTTCCACCTGTGGAATCTTGCCCTTCATCGGCGGAATCGTGGAGAGCACCGGCACGGTGCCGTTAGCCATCAGCATGTCGAGCGCCTTCTCAACGTTCGCGACTGCAGCGGCCGGCGCAGCACCCTGGTTCATGTCGTTGGTGCCGAGCATGTACAGCGCCAGCTGCGGATTGTACTTCTTGATGATCTCCGAGAGCGGCGGCAGACCATGCTTGCCGCCAGCGAGATACTCGCCAGTCGTCACGCCGCTGGATGCCGTGTGGCTGCGACCGCCTTCGACATCGGTTTTCGCCGCCGTCCAGCCGTCTACATTTCCGCCGTCGCCGACATGCGTCCACTTCAAGAACGCTTTCACTTCCGGCGACTGGCCTTCTCCATGCAGCGCCCACGCCGTGTTCTGATTGGCGTAGGTGATCGAATCACCCAGCAGCACGACAACGCCCGGCGTGCCTTTGAATTTTTTCGCGACGTCCTTCATGGCCGCGGCGTAGTCGTAGCTTTCCTTCGAGGCCTGCAGCGCCGGCTCCGCCGCGCACACAGGCAACGAGAGGCCCGTCAGCATCAAAGCCAGGCACACTGCAGCGTTCATTTTTCCGATTCGACTGTTGCTCATGGCTACATGTCTCCTGTGTCGCGCGGCACCCGGCACGCGCCTGTGGTTCCGCCTTCGATAAAATCTGCCCCAATCCGCCACAATTTGGAACTCATCGGCCGCAGCTCGGCGCAGCGCTCGGAAAGAATCGAGACTGCCTGCCGCCCCATTTCGATGAAATGAACGCGCTGGTACGTCACCACTTTTCCACCAGAAATGCCTTCGCTGCCCGTCCCTGCCACCGCCGCCAGCGAAATGTCGTGCGGAACACGCACGCCACGCGCAGCGAATTCGGCATCCAGGATTCCGACATCGCCGGCGCTGTTGAGGATAATCGCCGTCGGGCGCACGGCCTGCTTCGTCCACCCATCGACTACATGAGTAAGAGTCTGGAGCGGCGCGGCCGGAAGTTCGTAGACCGACGCACTATCGCTTAAACCCGCGGCGCACATTGCCTGCATGAACGCGTTGCGCCGCTCGATGCTGATGGGACTTTCGATGTCCGGATTCAAGCCCTGCAACCCCGCGATGGTGTCGGTCGTCCAGTTCGCGACGAACGCCATGCGCCGATGACCCAGTTTCACCAGATGCGCGACGATGCCGTCCATCGCCGGTTGCGTGTCGCAGACGAGAAAATCGGTCGCCACTTTTTCCGTGCTGTGATCGAGCACCACGACCGGGGAAAATTCCTGCACCAGCTCCTGGATATACGCGTCGTGATTCACCGCCAGCAACAGCACGCCATCGACGCCGCTCTCGGCGATCTGGCGGGGCGTCAGCGTGCCTTCGTTTTTGATCGAGAACAACCGCGTGTCGACGTTCAGCTCCTCGCACTGCAGCATCACGCCCTGGAAAATTTCCATCAGATAGGTCGAAGAGAAGAACGTTTTGCGCGCGCAGTTGATCACCAGCCCCACCTGCGTCAGCCGACGTCCGGACTGCGTGACTTCACGGTCGAGAAAAGTACCACGCCCCGGCCAGCCGCGGACGATGCCGTCTTTAATCAGTTCATCCATCGCGCGCTGAATCGTGACCAGCGAGACGTGAAAGCGGTCGGTCATGTCGCGATAAGAAGGGAGCGGATCGCCGCGGCGGCAACCGCTCTTGATCAGCATGTTGAGAATCCGGTCGCGGATCACGAGGTGCAGGCGCGTCTTCTTTTCGGTGTGTAGTTCAGTCATTCGCGCTCATCCCGGCACTGTGGCGGAACTTGTACTGATTGTTATACACCACAGTTTTCACCTGTGTTGCAACTTTTCCTATAACTCTCAATTTGCCAAATTAATGTAAGCATAATTCCTGATAGCATAAAATCTTACGGTCAAAACTGGATTAGACTTGTACTATTTAACTGGACTCATTGACCACCAGTGATACTCTGGTGCCTCCAGTGGCGAAGTTTTCTACTTTTCCCATTGGAGAATTCTCGATGTCCGCGAAATCCGGTCGTTCTACCGCTTCCAAATCCAAACCAAAAAAATCATCCGCTTCCGCGAAACACGCGACGGCCACGCAGCTCACCGTCAAGATGAAACGTTATCCCGTCCGGCCTGAAGTGCCGCTGCCGAGCCTGTTTTCGAAAGGCTACCCGCGCAATATTTTTCCGTACAATCACAGCGAAAGCCAGACGGCCAAGAGCGAGCAGTACCCCATGCGCGTCGTCCGGCTGGCTAACGAATTCATCGAAGTCGACATTCTTCCCGATCTCGGCGGACACGTCTGGGGCGCGAAGGACCTGGTGTCCGGACGCGAAATGTTTCACCGCACCGACGCGATCAAGCATCAGGACCTGGCCGTCGGCGGACCGTGGATCGCCACGGGCATCGAATTCAACTTCCCCGTCACGCATTCGCTGCTGACGATTCAGAAGATCAACGAAGCGCACGGCGTCGACGAAAATGGCGCGGCGTGGAGCAAATTCGGCGCGACCGACAAGCTCTTTGGCGTGCAGTGGCAGATGACCATTCGTCTCGCGCCCGGCAAACGCGTCCTTGAAATCGACGGCTGGCTGCACAATCCCACCGACCTCGAACATCCGTACTGTTACTGGGGCAACTGCGGTATCACGACCGACGACAGCCTGCGCCTTTACTACCCGTACAAATACTGCGAACACCACGGCGGCAAGCTCTTCAAGTGGCCGTACGACAACGATTGCGATCTTTCCTACTGGAAAGCCTGCAAGCAACCGATCAGCGCGTTCGGCGATACCGGCGACAAGCGCTTCTTCGGCGGCTATTACGAGAAACAGAAATTCGGCGTCGTCCACACCGCCGATCCCAAGACGCTGCCCGGCAAGAAGTACTTCGCGTGGGGCAATGGACCGGCGGGCGAACGCTGGGGCAAGCTGCTCTCGGAAAATCTGCGCGATTACGTCGAACTGCAGTCCGGCACTCGCAACGACCAGGAATTCTGGAGCGTCCTCGAACCGCACCAAACCATCGCCTTTCACGAACGCTGGCAGCCCATCGACGGCCTCGGTGGTATCACGGACGCCAATGAACTGCTCACCGTTTTCGTCGGCCAGGAAAAAGGCAAGGCAATCGTGCGCGCGCAATCGGTCGAACCGCTCAGCGGTGTGAAATTCCGTGCCTACACCGACAAGGGCGAAATCGAAACCTGGGAGGCCGATCTCGCTCCCGACAAGGTCTACACCAAAAAGCTCGACGTCAAGGGCCCCATCAAGCTCGACGTCGATCCCGGCCAGGCCGAGATGAAGCTGACGACCTGCGACTTTGAGCTCTACGACTACGGCACGCCGCCGAAGACGCGCGAAGAGATGCACGATCCATCCGAAGTCAGCGCGAAAAACTTCCGCATCAACGCCAAGAACGCCGTCCAGGTCTTCAACTGGAAGGACGCCTGGCTCTGGTACGAAGCTGCGCTGAAGCTCGCGCCGAAAGACAATGCGCTGAAAGAGGAAGTCGGACTCTTCCGCCTCTACCGCCACGAATACGCCGAAGCCCGCAAACTGCTCCTCGACGTCTACGAAAGCGGTGGCCACAGCAAGCCGCTCGTGTGGGGTCTGCTACGCATCGCGCTGGCGGCCGGCGACCGCGATCTGGAAGAGCGCATGATCACCGGCCTGCACGGCGAAGAGCGGAAGCTCGCCACCGTGCTGGCGCATCTGCGCAACCGCGACTTTGGCGCCGCGGCGAAAATGACTAAGCACGAAGCGCTCCCGACTCTGATCCGCAACCGCGACCTCGGCGTCGCCACCGTGGTCGCGCGTCGGTTGTCGGGTCACGCCGACAGTGCGCTGTTGAAATCCCTGAGCGCCGCGTACCCCACCGATCCGGTCTTGAGTTTCGAGCGGCACGATGGCTCGTTCGAGAAACTGCTCGCCTCTGATGCGGATGTCGCCATCACCGTGGCCGACATTTATTTGAAGTACGGCGATCCCTCGCTGGCGCTCCTGGCGGTGGAAGCGAAAACGTCGTTCCGCAAGAGCTGGCAAGTCAGCGATCTGGTGCTGGCCGATCACTGCGCCGGTCTGGCCGGCGTGCCCGCGACGTTCATGGAGAAGAAGGTCGAGTTCGATCCCCTCGCCGACCGGCCGTGGCAGGACGCCTACTTCGACGCGCTGCCCAAAGCGCTGCAGTCTCACCCCAGCGACGCGCGGCTGCATTACCTCTGGGGCAACCTGCTCCAGCGCTGCGGGCGTTCGGATGAGGCCGGCGCGGCCTGGAAACATGCCGTCCATCACGGCGGCGATTGGCCGGCACTCCATCTTTCGATCGCGCTGGTCCAGTCCGAGCCGCAGAAGTGCACGGACGGGGAGATCAACCGCCTCGCCGCGATTGTCGAAAAGATTCACGACAACCGCATCGACAGCTATTACTTCGGCGTACTGCAGCATTCCGGCCGCCGCGACCGGTTGCTTAAAGAGTACAGCGAACACCTGCAACGTCCGGATTGCAGCGACTACATGACCCGCCGCTACGTCTGCGAACTGACCGCGCACAGCCGTTTCGACGAAGCGCTCGACTTTATGCTCAACACCAAACACCCCGCGACGCATGGCGGCCACAAGCTCACCGCCTGTCATATCCGTTGCCGCGTGGCCCGCGCGCGACGGCATATCAAGGAAGAACGCTACGCCGAAGCGCGCAAGGAACTGAAGGAAGCGATGGTGATTCAGCACAACTTCAGCGAAGACTCGCAGGTGCTGCACATCCTCGCGGAGGTGTTCTGTCTTTTCGGCGACATCGAAGCCGCCGAAGGCCACGCCGCCAAAGCGAAGGAATGGTACACCAAGGCCGCGCACGAGTTCCACGACCTCGGTTCCTACCTGCGGATCTGGCAGTCGATCGGCCTGATCAAGTCCGGCCTGGACAAACCCGCCGGGCAGCGGACGCTCAAGCGCATCGAAAATCTGATCGACTTGCGCCTGTCGCTCAAGTTCGACGATCACAGCCATTGGTTGTATCTGAAGAGCGTCCTGCTCGAAGCCGCCGGAGATGAATCCGGAGCGCAACGCGAACGCGACAAGGCGTTCCGCTGCGGGCTCGACGGTTTCGTCTGGTAAACTCGACGATAATATGGTCACGGAAGCAGATGGGCGGACGATCAATCGTCCGCCCATTTTTATTGAACTACAACGCTTGGAAAATTGTGGTGCGGCAGGAACAGGTGACGTTACATGTGTGGTGATGCAGAACCCGACTACTCATTTAGCTAGCGCGGAATCGGAATATGCCTGCCAGACGGACGGTCAGCAGCCCATTTCACACACGATTTTTCCGCATCACGGTTTCCGCGCAGCTCCGATTGAGCACACGTACAGCCATGAGTGGAAATAAACCAGAAGCAACTTCTGCATTTTCGTTTGGCATCGGAAATAATCGCAGTGTCGCCCATGATTTTTCTCTCCGCTCGCGGTGTCGCATCGTTGTTGCATTTGGCGTCGCGAAGAGCACTAAGTGCAAAAAATAGACCAGCGCAATATTCCACAATTTGACGCGGTCTTTACAATTTTTTCATCTCTGCGACGAGTCCGAAGTGATCGGACGGAAATAAATTCAGCTTGCCCGCTTCAACCGGTTTGTCGCCGATGATCTTCGACGCCGCCGGCTTCCACACCGATGATCGCACCAGAATGCGATCGAGGCGCCGGCTGGTCTCCGTTTCGAACGAGCCTCGCCGCGCCATCTCGCTCACCTCAATATTCCACGTGTAGCCAGCCTCGCCCGCGTGCAGCGCCGTCCACGAATCCGTGTAGCCGGCATCGAGATGCGCGGTATCCGGCTGCTCACCGTCGCCGAAATTAAAATCACCCATCAACACCGCGTCGTCAGCGCGCCTGAGCAGCGGAAAAATCTGATCCAACTGTTTCGCGCGCGCTGGCCCATCTTCGAGAAAGCTGTCGAGATGCGTTGTCGCCACCGCCAGCGTGCGCCCGTTCACCACGATTTTCGCAATCAACACCGCCCGGTTCAGGCGGCTGGGCAATTCGACGTATTGAATGTCCACCACCGGATATTTTGAGAGAATGCACAGTTCATTCTGGGCGACGGGTTCTCCCTTTTCCGTCAGTCCCTTGTAGCGCCCGGACCATTCACAATTCACGAGAAGCTTCAAAAACTCCGGCGTGATCTCCTGCAGCGCAATCACATCCGCGTTCGCGTCGCCGATCTCCTTCAACAGCGCCGGCCCGCGCTTGGCCATCTCCTCGACATGGTCGTAAACGTTGTACGTCACAAACGAGAGCTTCGATATTTGTTCCGGCGCAACTGACGCAGTTGGAGCAGATGGAGCAGGCGGCGCGGATGGAATGGAGCTCACTGGTGCGCGCCTGAAAACCAGGACCGCCAGCGCGACCGCGAGCACAATCACCGCTAGGAATGCTATAATTTTCAACGCTTCATTTCCCGCTGCCTATTGAACCCAAGCTATCATTGCCACATACTGGACGCCACATGTATCTGTTTTCAACTCTTAACGAAAACTGCTCCGCTTTGCGCAAAACAACAAAGTCATTGCGCAAAATACCACCCCTAACACTGCTACGTCTTCGTATAGTGTCCGGTGGCTGGAAGTGGGTGCCCTGTCCGCAACTGGAGACCACGCATGACGATTCGACCCATCTCGACAACGTTGATCGCACTTCTGGCATGCTGCGCGCTCCAGGCCTTTGCGGCCGAACCGGACAAGGTCGTCGGATGGCGCGGCGATGGCACCGGCCATTATCCCGACGCCACACCACCCACCACCTGGTCCCGCAATGAAAAAGGCGAGAAGAAAAACATCCTCTGGGAGACCAAGCTCCCCTGCTACACGTGGTCGACGCCGATCATTGTCGGCGACAAAGTTTTCACGCGCTCCGAACCCTACGACTTGATCTGCCTGAACAAATTGACCGGAAAACTGCTCTGGATCCGCTCCCATCCGGCCTACATCACCGTGACCGCCGAGGAGAAGAAGGCCAATCCCGCCTTCGCTGAAATCGAACCCCTCATCGCTGAGCTGCAGAAACTCAACGACGCGTTTGTCGAGAAGGGCTGGTCGAAGGAACTCTACAAGCAGAAGCACGACCTCCAGAAAAGGATCAACGACCTGACCTTCAAAGCCGACCGCAAATACGCCCTGCCGCCCGACATGTACGTGGAAAGCTGGTGCGGTTACACCGGCGCGACGCCCTGCTCCGATGGCAAGGACGTCTTCATCTCCTCCGGCAACGGCATCACCGCCAGCTACGACCTGGCCGGTAAGCTGAAGTGGGCGAGATACGAATCCATCGCGGGCGGCTGGGGCGAGCACGGCCAATCGCCCTCCCCCGTGATTGCCGACGACAAGCTCATCGCCGTCACCACAAATCTCGCCGCCTTCGACAAAGCCACCGGCAAGGAAATCTGGCGCGCCGCGGCCTTCTGCGGGAATCCATACGCCTTGGTGAAAGTCAACGTCGGTGGCACCGACTTTGTCATCAGCGCCGGAAATTATGTGCGCGCCAAGGACGGCAAGATTGTCGTCCCGCGCGTCGGCGATATGCCCGGCTGCATGGTGGTAACCAATGGAGACATGGTCTATTACACCCAGAACCGCGCCAGCTTTATGCAGGTGCTGCCCAAGGCCGATAATGAACTCACGGTAAAGCCCTTGATCACCGAGGAGTACAACCGCGTCAATATGCCCAGCGGCGACAGCAAAGCGCTGAAGGTCGATCCCACCATCTCCGGTTTCTACACCGCTTCCCCGCTCTACCACAACAACCTGCTCTATTGCGTCGGCAACTTCGGCATTCTGACCGTCGTCGACACAACGAAAACCAAACAGGCCGACTCGATCGTCTACAGCATGTTCCCGCCCTTCGATTTCAAGAACCCGTACAGCCGCAAATCTGTCGGCATGGGCATTGGCGCCAGTCCCGCGATGGCGGGCAAGTACATTTACATGATCGACTCCGCCGGTTGCATGCTTGTGGTGGAACCCGGCCGCGAATTCAAACTCATCGCCAAAAACAACATCGACGAAATCGTGCCCGAAGGCTGGGAAGAAAAGCACTGGATGGGCCCGCACCACGAACAGACCGAAGCCTCACCCATCTTCGAAGGCAATCGCATCTACATCCGCGGCGAGCAGAACCTCTACTGCGTCGCGGAAAAGCCGTGACCAGAATTTCCGCGTAGGCACGCGCGCGGGACGAGGTATAATTCCCGTATGAGCCAACGCCATCGCATCGAAGACGGATCGAAGTTTAAACTTTCCCAGACCGATCCCGGCGACACGGGAAAATTCACGTCGCGGGAAGAGGCTGAAGCAAAGCTCAAGTCCGACATCGAGAAGCTTCGCCTGCTCCACGAGAAGCTCTACGTCGACAAACGCTTCTCCATGCTCGTCGTCCTGCAGGCCATGGACACCGGCGGCAAGGACGGCACAATCAAGCACGTCTTCTCCGGCGTCAATCCGCAGGGCTGCCGCGTCACCAGCTTCAAAAAGCCCAACGAGGAAGACCTGAGCCACGATTTTCTCTGGCGCATCAGCAAGGCCCTCCCCGAACGCGGCACCGTCGGCATCTTCAATCGCTCCCATTATGAGGACGTGCTCGTCGTCCGCGTCCACGATCTGGTGGAAAAGTCCGTCTGGAAGAAACGCTACGAGGCCATTAACAATTTCGAAGAGCGCCTCGCCAACGAAGGCACCGTCATCGTCAAATTCTTTCTGAACATCAGCAAGGACGAGCAGCTCGAGCGCATTAAATTCCGCATCGAAGATCCGGAGAAGCGTTGGAAATTCACCGACGCGGATTTGAAGGAGCGCAAATTCTGGAGCGACTACCAGGAAGCCTACGAAGACGCGATCCAGAAATGCAGCACGCCCTGGGCGCCCTGGTACGTCGTCCCCGCCAACAAGAAGTGGTACCGCAACTACGTCGTCGCCAACGCCCTGGTCCAGACGCTTGAAAAACTCGATCTGAAAATGCCGAAAGCGAAGTTCGATTCAGACGTACTGAAAGACCTGAAGTAATCGGGTGCCACGGATGCATAAGTTTCTAAGCGCAGCGAAGAAACTTATTCATCCGTGCGTTACGCGCGTGTTTAGGTGTCAAGGAGCAAGCGGCCGTATGCTTGCTCCTTGCTTTGACGCTCACGAATTTCGCGCAAGCGGTCGGAATTGAGATTCCAGCTAACCGTACTCTTCAAAAAGACGAGCGCAACGCACGGATGAACGAACACTTTCGCTACGCTCAAGTGTCCGCGCATCCGTGGCACCATATCCACCGCGTACGTTTTTGAATCTCTAATTTTGAATATTCAACTATCCGTCAGCGCGACCAAATCCGGCAAATGCCTGTACTTCCCATCAAAATCTAACCCATAACCGACAATGAAGTGCGGTCCCACCGGAAACCCCGCGAAGTCCGGCGCCGGCCGATCGTCTTTCGCGCCGCGTTCGCCGGCCTTGCGATGCAGCAACACGCACAGCCGCACGCGCGCCGCGCCGCGTTGTTTCAGATGATTGATCAGAAACCGCGTCGTCAATCCGGAATCGAGAATATCGTCGATCAGCAGCACCGTCCGGCCGCGCAGATCGATGCTCGGCTCGATGTCCTGCATCAAGAGCACATGTCCGCTGGAAAACGTCCGGCCGCCGTACGACTGGCAACGCAGGAAGGCGACGTCGAGCGGGTACTCTTCCGGAAACAAGCGCACGAGATCCGCGCCGAAAATAAACGCGCCCTGCAGCACGATCACCGCCAGCGGCCGCTCTTTGGGTTTGACCACGCGGCAGATCTCGCGCGCCATCTGGCGCAGCCGGCTCTGGATGCGCGTGCGCCCGATCAACGGCTTGATCGTGCGCGCCGTCTTCTTCTTCGGAGCGGAACTCACGGGCCCTCTTCTTTCACCGACGACAGGATCTCGTCAATGATCGCGTCGCTGCGAATGCCCGCCGCTTCGCCTTCGAAATTCAAAATCAGGCGGTGGCGCAGCGCCGGCCGCGCCGCCCACGTAATATCGCTCATCGCCACATTGAAGCGGCCGCTGGAAAGCGCGCGCACTTTCGCGCAGAGCACGATCGCCTGAGCTCCGCGCGGGGACGAGCCGTACTTCACGTACGACTTCACGCTCCGCGGCGCGCCGGCCAGATCCGGATGCGTTGCCAGTACCACGCGGGCCGCGTAATTAAGCACCGCCGTCGCCGCCGGAACGCTCGACGCCAGCGTCCGCGCCGTGAGCAGGTCCTCGCGCGAAAGCACCTTCGCCGCGCGCGTGGGCGCGCCCGCCGTGGTCCGTTCGAGAATTTTGACCAGCGCTTCGAGATTGTTCTGCGGCACCAGCAGCTTCAACATGAAGCGATCCAACTGCGCTTCCGGCAGCGGGTAGGTGCCTTCCAGCTCGATCGGATTCTGCGTCGCGAGCAGAAAAAACGGTTGTTGCAGCGGATACGTCGTCGACCCGGACGTCACCGCCGCTTCCTGCATCGCCTGGAGCAGCGCCGACTGCGTCTTGGGTGTCGCGCGATTGATTTCGTCCACCAGCACGATGTTGCCGAAAATCGGTCCGTGCTGGAATTCAAAGCGGCGCTTCCCGTTCTCGTCTTCACTGAGAATCGTCGTGCCGAGAATGTCGGCCGGCATTAAATCCGGCGTGCACTGGATGCGCGAGAACGAGAGATCCATCGCATCGGCCAGCGTCTTGACTAACTGCGTCTTGCCGAGGCCGGGAAGTCCTTCCAGCAACACGTGGCCCCCGGCGAGAATCGCCGTCACCACGCCTTCTAGAATCGCCTCCTGTCCGACGATGACCTTCCCGATCTCCGCGCGAAGCGTCGCGAGACTCTCGGAGAACTGTTTGGTCTGGGCTTCAATCGTGGCCATGTTCGTTTCCAGAATTTTAAGATGCGCCCGACGTCACAATCCGCTTCATTTCCCGGACGGCCTCGCGGAAACCGACAAAAATCGACCGCGCCACAATCGCGTGGCCGATGTTCAATTCTTCCATGCCCGAAATTTCCGCGACAGCCTTCGTGTTGCGATAGTTCAAACCATGGCCCGCGTTGACGCGAATGCCCAGATTGTGCGCCACGCGCGCACCGTCGACCAGCTTGCACAGCTCCGACTGAATCGCATCGTCGCCGCGCGCTTCGGCGTAGGAACCCGTGTGCATCTCGATGAATGGCGCGCCGGTTTTCGCGGCCGCTTCGATCTGCAGCCGATCCGGGTCGATAAATAAGCTGACGATGATCCCCGCGCCAGATAGGCGCTTCACGGTTTCTTTTACACGCTTGAGCGACCCGGCGACGTCGAGCCCGCCTTCGGTCGTCACTTCCTCCCGCTTCTCGGGAACCAGGCACGCGCAGTGCGGCTTCCACTTCAGCGCCAGCCGCGTCACATCCGACGCCACGGCCATCTCCAGATTCACGCGAGTCTGCACGGTCTTCAGCAGCACTTCGACATCGCGTTCCTGAATATGCCGGCGGTCTTCACGCAGATGAACGGTGATCTGGTCCGCGCCGCCGAGTTCCGCTTCCGCCGCCGCCCACACAGGATCCGGTTCGTACGTCCGCCGCGCCTGCCGCACCGTCGCCACGTGGTCAATATTTACACCGAGCTGCGCCATTGAAAAATGTGCCTCGCGTTTGGAGTGGTTGCAAAGAGTGTACTCTACAGAAGTGAACATTTTTCGCCAGCAATACGCCTTCCCGCCGCTAAACTGCGGCCATGAAATACGTGGTCGATGCCTGCAACCTGATCTTCATGCACAACCCTCTGGAAGAAACTCTGGAGCGGCATGGATTTCAATCGGCCCGATCTATGCTCGTCCGCATGCTCTCCACGTTCGCGCACAACGAAGATCTGGAAGAAGTCACCGCCGTCTTCGATGGCTCCGAAAAGGGCGCGCACCGCCCCCGCCGCCAGCGCGAAGCCGCCGGCAAAGTCGTGCTGATCTACGCCGACCCGCGCACCGACGCGGACAATTACATCATCGAGATGGTCGAAGATGCGTCGCGCCCCGGCGAATTCACGGTCGTCAGCAACGACAAGTTCATCATCCGCCACGTCCAGAAAGCCGGCGGCCACACGCTCAGTTGCGCATCGTTCTTGCGGAAGCTCCGCGCCAGCGCCCACCGCGCCGAAGACCCCTTAAAGGGAGAAGACCCGCGCAAGTACAACGGCCTCTCCGCCCGCGAAGTCGAAGAGTGGGCTAAGATCTTCGGCCTCGACGCGTCCGGCAACTAATCCTAAATTCACATCTATTAATAATTAAATATACTTATGACTCCGGTGAGATATTTTAATTTAGAGTATACATAGACTATACCTGCGGTGTACTTGAGTGTGATGATAGAGCTCAACAAAACCAGCCACCTCCCCTTCTACCGCCAGATCGAAGACTGGCTGCGCGCCGAAATTGCCGCTGGGCGCATCACCGAGAACGCGCAGATTCCCGACGAACGCGTGCTCGCCAAGCGCCTCAAGCTCAGCCGCATGACGGTGCGCCGCGCGATCATGACGCTCACCGACGACGGCCTGCTCTACCGCGTCCGCGGACGCGGCACGTTCGTCGCTCAAAAGCGTCCCACCGCAAAAACGCCAGCGCAGTCCAGCATCGCGCAGGTCGGCGTGGTCTCGCCGTTGGGAGCCACGGAGCTGCGCCAGAGTTTCTTCTACTACCGCATCCTCGAAGGCTTTCAGTCCGTCACCTTCGAGCAGCGGCTCTCGCTGGTCCACCGCCGAGTCACCCCGCCCTACCCCGAATTCGCCGCATCACTGGTTCGCGAGGCCAAGCTCGATGCGCTGATGATCCTTGGCATCGTCGATCCGGAAATTCTGCTCGCGCTCACCGGCCAGGGGTTGCCGGTCGTCCTCGTCGACAGCACGCAGCCGCCTGGCGCAAAGCCGCTCGACCACATCACGCACTCCAGCGAAGACGGTGCCTTCCAGTCCACACTGCATCTGCTCGAACTCGGACATCGCCGCATCACCATGCTCAGCTTCGGCCCCACTCCCGCGGCGCTGGAACGCGAAGCCGGTTTTACGCGCGCGTTGGCCAGTCGCGGCATCGCCGCATCACCAGAATCGATCGTGCGTGCGGATTGCAATGGTTCGGCAGCGTACGCCGCGGTGCGGCGCATATTGCGCGAACCGCAACCGCCAACCGCGATTTTCTGCGCGACCGACGAGACGGCCATCGGCGCAATCAACGCCGTCAAGGATCAGGGCCTGCGGGTACCGCACGATGTCAGCATCGCGGGCTTCGGCGACCTGGGTTACTTCAGCCAGCCGGCGCTCACGTCCGTCCGCATTCCCGTGGAGGAAATCGGCCGCAAGGCCGCCGCCGTCTTGCGCGCGCGCCTCGATCATCCCGACGCGCCGCCGGTTGAACTGCTCTTTCCGACTGAATTTGTAGCCCGCGCCAGCACCGATCTGCCGCGCGAACACTAAAATTAGGGAGGACCGTACATGAATCTGCCCCGTTTCTCGCTGCTGGCCCTGCTGCTTGCCACGTTCACACTCCACGCCGCGGAAGCGCCGCTGATCATCGCGGACTTCGAGGACGGCGCGGCTCCGTTCGAACGCTCCGAAGGTCCGGCGACGGAGGTCGTCGCCGAACACGCCGCCCATGGCCAGAAAGCGCTGAAGCTCAAGGCCGGCCAGTGGGTCCGCGCCACGCCACAGAGCGGCATGCCCACCGACTGGTCGAAGTACGATGTTTTGAAATTCGAATGCTTTAACGCCGGCACCGACAACGCACAGGTCACCGTCCAGATCCGCGATCCGCTCGATAAGGGCTACTGGACCTGGCACAACCGCTACATCGCGCTCGCTCCGGGAGCCAACACGATTCAGATTCCCGTCAGCGATCTCTGGCGCGGCGAAGTGCTGCGCAACGACATCCCCGGCGATCTCAATCCCAAGAACATCACCGTGCTGACCATCATCGCCGACCACGAGGCCTTCCTCGACCACGTCCGGCTCGAAGCATTCCAAGTACCGAAAGTCATCGTGCCCGGACTGAAAGCATTCAAATTCGGTCCGGCCAAGAGCCCCGGCTTTCCCGGCTTCACCAAAGTGTCAGATAAAGATCAGTACGCGAAGGACAAGGGCTTCGGTTGGCTCAAGTCGCAGTTCGGCCGCATGGACGATCGCCTCCATCCCGACAATCTCTTCCGCTCGTACATTTCCGCCTGCGACGCGGAACTGGCCGTCGATCTGCCCAATGGAAAGTACCGCGTCCATCTGCAGCTCGAAGACCCCGGCTACTGGGAATTCATGCAGAACTACCACGAACGCCATGTGCTCGCGGAAGGCAAGGACGTGATCAGTGAGAAGATGGACGGCGCTGAATTCACCCGCCGCTACTTTTTGAACCAGGACGCCGAGGACGCACCCGGCGAAGATCCGTTCGATAAGTACGTCGAGCCGCGATTCCCTTGGCACACGTTCGATGTCGATGTCGCCGACGGCCAGCTCAATCTCGCCTTCAAATCGCAGGACACGTACGGCAACACACTTTCGGCCGTGGTGATCTACCCCGTCGAACAGGCGGACGCGGGCAAGCAGTTCCTCAGCTACGTCAAGGAACTGCGCCGCTTCGATTGGTCGCAGCGCTGGAAGCCCGTCTCCAAGCCCGCGACCGAAGCGAAATTCGCCGGCGCGGCCGCGACAGAAGCCTCCCGCGATGGCTTTGCGCTCTACACCGTTTCCAGCGATGACTCTGCCGAATCCACGTACATCGAATACCCGTACGATCACACGCCCGTTGACGCCGAATTGATTGCGAAGCTCGAGCTGACTGCGTGCGCGGGCGAAACCACGCCCATCTGCTTCGGCCTGCGACCGGCCAAGCCGCTGGGCAAGGTCGACGTCAAAGTCTCCGCGCTGAAAAGCGCCGCCGGTGCGGAACTCGCCGCCGAAAATGTCGCGGTTTGGGTCGGGCGCTACCGATTCTCCCGCTATCACGGCGCACAAACGGGACTCTACGCAGTGACGGAGCGCGAGCTGCGTCCGTTCAATCGCACCGAGGCCGACGTCTTGCGCGTCGACAACGGCATGGCCCGTCGCTTCTGGATCAACGTCACCGTGCCCGACGGCACTGCCGCCGGAACGTACAGCGGAACGATCGCGGTCAAAGGCGAAAAAGGCGGCGAGCGCGCCGTCCCCTTCACGATTAACGTGCTGCCGGTCACGCTGCCAGCACCCGGCCACCTGTTCAGCCTCTACGGCATCGAGCTGATGCCGCCCGCGTACTTTCCGGAGATGAAAGCCGATCGGCCGCGGCAGATTCAAGCGCTGTACAAGGATCTGCGCGCACACGGTATCAATTTCATCCGCGAACTGAGCGTCGATGCGAGCCTGAAGGACGGCAAAGCAGTGATCAAGAATGCCGACGCCATCGATGCGGAGATCGCGCTGCGCAAGAAACTCGGCTTCGAAATGGGACCGGTCTACGCGCCCAGCGGCTGCACGCTCGATCAACTCGCTTCCGGTGCACCTGTTAACGGCCTGCCGCGCGAGAAATTCATCGAAGGCTGGCACGCCGAACTGACCCGCGCCTACCAGGCCCACGGCTGGCCCAAACCCTTCTTCTGCTACGGCGACGAACCCAATGTTCCCGAGACGCTCAACAAGCTCACCGCCATCAACAAGGCCGTCCACGCCGCCGCGCCCGATGCGTGGATGGGCATCGCCTACCACGTCGAATCGCCCGAAAGTTATGAGCTGCTCAAGACGCTCGACGTTCAGGATTTCAAAGCGTTCTGCAAAGTCGACGACTTCAAGAAAGCGAAAGCCGCCGGCAAGTTCCTGTTGAATTGCAACGTCGGCGAGAACCGCGCCGCGTACGGTCTGCGCGAATGGCGCGCGATGCACGAACGCGCGACCGACGGCTGCATCACCTACGCGTACACGGGCAATCACATCGACATCTACTACGATCTCGACGGCCGCGAAGACGATCGCATGATGGCCCCGCCGCGCCGCGATGGCACGTTTGTCACCACCGCGCGCTGGGAGCGCATCCGCGAAGGCATCGACGATTTCCGCTACGCACGCGCGCTGGACCAGTTCGTCGCCACCGCGCCGGCCGAGCAAGGCCGCGCGGCCACAAACCTGATCAATGAAGCCTACGAAATCGGCGGCATCGTTGACATGAAACAGGCCATCGCGCGCACCCGCGAATGGCGCGCGGCCGCGCAGAAACTTCTCGCGCAGAAGACGCAGCAATAAAAATCGGTCGCTACGCGAACGCGCCGATTGTTCCGGCGCTCCGGTCTTTGCCTTCTTTGTCCGTCGGAACAGAATTATCGGGATCGCCGGCTGGAACGGGTGGCCGGCGCGGATCGTCACTGGAGAACGGCAGCAGGCTCACCGGCTTGACCGCGCTGAGCTTGCCGCCTGGCAGCGGACGAAAATCGCCCTGCTCCGCCCCGCGAAATTCCGGTCGCAGCGTGTTGAAGTGATTGACCGGGCGCAGATCTTCCACCTTAAGAATCGATTTGGCGGCCAGGCCCCACTCGTTCTCCACATCATCAAGGACCGGCTTATCCGGTCCGCCATTCCAGATCACATTGCCCTCGATCCGAATCTCCGTCACGCCGATGGGATCGGGCACATTGCTCAGCGGCTTCGAGGGCATGGGACCGGAAATCCCAAAATGCGCGAATTTCGATTCGAAGCCGTCGGGATTGAAGACCACGTTGTTGCAGATCTGAATGTTGCGGTTGGGAATGAACGTTTCACCGTCTGGCGGACACCAGCCGCCCAGTTTGTAGTAGCGCTCACAGACCTCCGCAGCTTCTTTGACCCAGACATGCGCGCCCAGCGTCACCAGCATCGCGTCGCGGTTTGAACCGACGCGCACACAGGTGTTGAACGCAATCACGATGTTGTAGCCGCCGCCCACGCAGCATCCGCTGCCGCAGTCGCGCACGACATTGTTGACCATCTTGATCTCGTACGCTTCGTAGTGAAGCCACGGCGGCACCAGGTACGGAAAACCGGTGCCTTCGCCCGCTTCAATGCCGACGATACGGCAATCATCGACCTCATTCGCGGCAATGAGGTGATAGGCTGAACCGCCTTTCACGCACAACCCCGCGAAGTTCGAGCGGCGGAAGCGGCTTCGCACAATATGGCCGTAAAACACAGCGACGTACGCAAACACGTACGCCGTCGCGCCGGAAAATTCGCAGTCTTCAATGTACAGATGCGTGCACTGATTGGCCTTCAGCACGATCCGCGGCAACGCCGGCGCGTCCTCGCCCACCCCAACCACGCGCCGCAAAAGAATATGATCACAATCGGCGAAGTGGATCACGTTGTCGTAGCTGCTTTGAATCGGCAGCGTCGGCGATAAGAAGGTCAGATCCTGCAGATAAACATAGCTGCAATGATCCATGTCGATCGGCGGCAGTTTCACCGACTGCGCGCCGTCTGCCGGCTGAAACAAAATCGGCGCAGCCGCGCAGGCGTAGCGGCCGTTCAAATTGAGATGTCCATCCGCATCGACCGCGTACGCGCCTGGACACAACTGGATGCGAAAGCCCTCGTCACCAGGTGCGGTCCGTTCGGGCACGCGATTCCACGCGGCCTGAATCGTGCGCAGCGCGCAATCGCGGACCGTGCCGTCGGCGGAATCATCGCCCGAAACAGGATCCACCCAGATCTCGCGCCAACAGGGTGTGCCGAGATCGTAGTGCGGTGTGGAGTTCATCGCCGGAATGCCCCTCAATCTGAGTTACTGGAGTGGCCCTACATTCTAATAGACTCTCAATTCCAACACGGTAAAAATGAGGAAAGCAAATCAAAAGGAGCACGATGGACATCATGTCTGAGCACCGTCGCAAAAGTCAGCAGGACTCGTGGAAATACCTGACCAAACTGGGCGCTTTCATCACGCCCAAACAACAAGACTCCGGCGCGTTCGATCCGAAGACCTATACCTCTCGCTTCGATCCGGAAAGCGAACGGATCTCGTTTTTTCGCACCGAGGTTGAAGACCATAATTTGTGCAAACTCACGCTCGATACGCTCGGTATCTGCCGTTCCACGCTGCAGAACGTGAATTTCTACCGCAGCGATTTGAAGTCTGCCGTCTTCTGCTGGAACAACTTCCACGACTGCGATTTTGCCCACGCGCTGCTAAATCACGCTGACCTGCGCGGCTCGGTCTACAAGCAATGCAGCTTCAAACACGCCATTCTCGACGGCGCCGACCTGCGCATCTCCATTTTTGAAATGTGCTCCTTCTTAGGTGCCAGCATGAAAGGCACCCGCCTGACCTACGAAATCGGCGACAGCCTGAACCTCGACTCCCACCAGCGCGACGAGATCGAATGGGCGGACACCGACGGCCCGATTCCCGAGGGCGGCTAGCTGAATTCAAAATTTAGAACGCGCGCCGATAGTATTGGTGCCACGGATGCGCGGACACTTGAGCGTAGCGAAAGTGTCCGTTCATCCGTGCGTTGCGCGTCCTCACTTGGGAAATACGCATTGCACGGATGAATAGTTTTCTTCGCTACGCTCAGAAATTTATGCATCCATGGCACCACTTCTTCCGCGTGCGTTTTTTACTTTGAATTTTTAATTTTGCCCCGCCACTCCGTTAGACTCTTGCCTACCGCACAGTACATTAGTCCCATGCGTTCCACCTCCCAACTCGTTGTTGCACTCTTCATGGCCTCATTCACCGCGCTCGCCGCGCAGGAAACCGCGCCGGCCACGCCGCCGTGGAATCCGCGCGCCTTCACGCCGCGCAACGAGAACGATCCGGGCGTCGAGAAGGGCACCGGCACCGTCAAGTGGCGCACGTGGAACGAATCGTTCGCCGAAGCGTCGAAAGTGAACAAACCGATTCTCCTTTTCGTCACCGCACCGTGGTGCCACGCCGGACGCGTAATGGAACGCACCGCCTTCGCCGAAGCCGGCGTCGCCACGCTGATCAACGATTACTTCATCCCCGTCAAACTCAACCGCGATGAGCGACCCGACGTGGACCTGCGCCTGCAACAGGCCGTGCAGGTGATCTCCAACGTGCGCGGCTGGCCGCTGACCGTCTGCCTCACGCCCGGCGGGAAAGTATTTTTCGGCGGCACGTCGTACACCGCCGACGACGATTTCCAGAACGAAAAGCCCGGCCTGCGCGCCACGCTGCGCTGGGTTGCGGCGCTGTGGATGGAAGCGCAGCCGAAAGTCTACGAACGCGCCGACACCGTCGATCTGCTCTTCAAAAAAACGCAGGAGAACGAGAAGACCGCCGGGCCGCTGCCGCCGCAGGCGATTTTGCAGCTCACCAGCGGCATGCAGGCGACGCTCGATGAACGTTTCGGCGGCTCGAAGCTTGAACCCAACCGCTTCCCCGCCCCGCGCGGGCTGGATGCCTGCCTGCTTAATTTTGGCCGAACGAAAAACGCCGACAGCCTCAAAGTCGTCACCGTCACGCTCGACGCCATGCTCCGCGGCGCGATTTTCGACCGGCTCGGCGGCGGCTTTCACCGCTACTGCGTCGACCGCTTCTGGCGCGCGCCGCGCTTCGAAAAAATGCTGACGCTCAACGCCGAGATGCTGCCGGTGCTGCTCCACGCCTGGTAGGCAACCGGCAATCCCACCTATAAGGAAGCGATCGAGAAGACCGTGCGCTGCTGGAATTCCCCGCCGCTCTGGAATAATCCGGACAACCCGCGCAACGGTGCTGCCGGGTGGTGCGGTTCGCAGTCGGCCGACGTCAGCAGCGTCGACGAAGGCGATTACTACACGTGGACGATCAAGGAAGTCGAGAACGCGTTGCGCGACAACACCGATTGCAAACTCGCCTGCGCGCTCTACGACATCGCCGAACTCGGCGACGCCCCGCAGACCGCGCCGGACCGGAACGTGCTCTTCGAAGCCCTGCCGCTGAGCGCCGCCGCGAAAGCCGCGGGCATAGACGAAGCCGAAGCGCTCAAGCGCCTGCCGAAAATTCACGAGCAGTTACTCAAAGCGCGCAATGCCCGACCCGCTCCGCCGGTGGACGAAAATCTCTACGTCGACGCCAACGCCCTGATGGCCGCCGCGCAACTGGAATGCGGACGCGCGCTCAATCATCCCGACTGGGTCGAGACCGGAACGAAGGTACTCAAGGAAATCCTGACCCACGGCATCCAGGCCGGTGCCGGCGCCAATGGCAGCCGCATGGTTCACGTGCTGCTCGGCCGCCGTGTGCCCGGCGCTGCGAATACCGATGGTGGCGTGGGCCTGGCGCAGGATGAAGCGGCGGTTTTCGCGGCATGCACGGTCGCGTTTGAAGTCACTGGCGAGGTCTACTTCCGCGAACAGGCGGAGGCCAGCTACAAGCGCTTGAATCAGAATTTCTGGGACCCTGTCGACGGCGGCCACTTCGACCGCATCGCCGGCGTGAACGCCGAACCGCTGACCAGTCTGCCGTGGACGCAGAAAGCGTACATGGACACCGCCGAACCGCCGGCCAACGGGCTGATCGCTCAGGGTTGCATGCGGCTGTACGCGCTGACGGGAAATCTGATGTACCACGATCGCGCCGAAGCCACGGTCGAAGCCTTCGCCGCCGGAATGCCGAAGCTGGGGCCTTACGCCGCGACGCTGACATCCGTCGCGGATGCACTGCAAAACGGGGTGACAGTAGTTACAATCACCGGCGAATCCAAATCCGCTCCGGTGCGCGAACTGGTGGAGACCGCCGCGCAGCTCTACGCGCCGTGGAAAGTGGTCACCGTCCACCATGAATCGAATGAGAAGCACTCCGTCAGCGTCAGTGTGGAGACTTCGGCAGGTATCAAGACCGCCGCGGGTGCGGCGGAGTTGAAAGCGATCCTGAGTGGATCGAGTACTGAGAAGAAATAACCCAAGTCCGCGCGCTTCAGGGCGCACGGACGCACTTACTGGAGGCACTGTCAACATGAAGACGAAGACCTGGCTGCTGGCCACTGTTCTGCTCGCGGGCATCCCGCTGGTTCATGCCGCCGACACGTACAAGCTCGACCCCGTTCATTCGTTTGTGATCTTCAAGATCAAGCATATGAACACCAGCAACACCTATGGCCGCTTCAACGAACCGACCGGCACGATCGTCGTCGACGATGCCAATCCGGCGGGCAGTTCGGTGGAAGTCGAATTGAAGTCCGACAACGTCGACACGCACGAGCCCAAGCGCGACCAGCATCTGAAGAAAGCCGACTTTTTCGACGCCGTCCAGTTCCCGACGATCACCTTTAAGAGCAAGACCGTCGAGAAAGGCAAGGAAGAAGGCGCTCTCGATATCACCGGCGACCTGACGCTCCACGGCGTGACCAAGTCGATCAAGGTGACGTTCGTGAAGACCGGCGCGATGTCGGACCCGAAGATGGGCACGCACATCGGCTACGAAGGCACGTTCACGATCAAGCGCTCCGATTACGGCATGAACTTCATGCCCGCCATGATCGGCGACGATGTGCAGCTGACCGTCGCGGTGGAAGCGGTCAAGTAGTGGAATGTCGAGAGAGGAATGTCGAATGTCGAAATTGAGCACGCGTTGAGTACGTTCGATGCGTGTTGAATACGGCGGAGGCTGGCACGGATAATTTTGAATTCTTAATTTTGAATTGTTGTCACCGAAGCAATTCAAAATTATCCGTGCCGGGCCACTCATCGAGAGCGATGCGGTTTCGCTTGGGCTTAATCCTCACTGGCATTCGGCGTCGTTCTAAAAATATATGATTCAACTCATTGCCTACGTCGTTGGAATTCCGTGCGCCATTGTAGTGGCGGTGTTGTTGCCGTTTTGGCTCACGGACCGCAAGACGATCAACACGCAGGACCTGTCCGCGCGCATGAGCTTCGGAGCGGGCCTCGGCTGCATGCTGGCGTACATGGCCGGACAATGGGGCCAGGATACGCTGCCTAAATTTCCGCCGATTGATGCGGCGCACTGGCTGTTCTATCTCGCGTTGCCGTTCGGCCTGATCGCGGCGCTGGATGCGATGTCTGCGCGGAGCGACAAGACGGCCGCGAAATTCAGCTTTTCGCTTTTTCTGCTCCGCGCGGTGATATCGGCCGTTGCCGTCTGGCTGGTGCTGACGCCGATCCGCCGCAATCAACCCGAGAACGTCTGGACGTTCGTCCCCGCGATCTCCGCGGCGCTGTTGCTGCAATGGGAATCGTGGGCCGCAATCGCGCGGCGCAACCGGAGCTTCGATACGGCGGCGGCGGTCTTTGTGGTGGTCGTAGGAACCAGCAGAGTCATCTCGCTTTCCGGCGGCGCGAAATATGCAATGCTGTGCGGCACGCTGACCGCGATCGCGGGCGCGATATTCGTGGGTTCGCTCTTGTTCCCCAAATTTCCTCTCGCGCGCGGCATGTCGATGGTTGTTGCGCCGCTCGGGTTTCTCTATGTAGTACTTGGCCATTTTCTCACCGACGTCCCGCTCAGCTGTGCCGTGCTGCTCACCGCCGCCGCGTTTGCGGCCTGGATCGCCGAATTGCCGTTCGTGAAGCGGCTCAAACCGTGGCAGATTGCGGTGGTGCGGTTAATTTTCATCGCCGTGCTTGTAGGCATCGCGGTCGGCATTGCCACGGCCAATCAGCCTGAGAGCTACTGAGCGCGCTGCCCAAGAAATTCAGAATTCAGAGTGATGATGAGGACAAATTCAGAACGATGATTGATGAATGATGAATCCGGGGAGCGGGGATCAACCCGCGAGGGGTGGACCGGCCCAGAGCGGAGCGACGGGCGCTCAAGGACTGCGGCTCGCGGAAAATATTGATTCGCCATTTTCCGCGAGCCGCCCGGACGTTACAGCGCCATCACTCGACATACACGAACATGCCGTGCACCAGCTTTTCGATGAACGCGTCGTTGCGCGCGGCTTCGCGGAACTGCCGCTTGTACCGGTCGCGCGACAATTTCAGCCGGTAGCCATTCTCCGGTGTGTACGATAGTTCTCCGGAGAACGACCGGTACGCGGGTGCGCCCGTCGTCACCGCTTCCTTCGGGAGCGGAGGTTTCACCAACACCTTTTCTTTCGGCCGCACAATTTTGCCAAGCTCCGGCTTGCTCAGTTTCAGCAACTGCTGCTGCTCCTCCGGAGGAAACTCCGCGATCTTCGCCGCCGTCGAGACCGCGAGTTTGCCTTCGTCAACACGAGAGATCAGTGAAGGAATTCCGTGTTCACGAAGTTTCTTCGCGGATGTAATACTTCTTTCTGACACAGAAAGTAGAAGAGCCACTTGGTGGGCGGCTGTACCATACCGCAAATTTGCGGGATGGTTAAAATCCACCACACCTCCCGACTTCTTCCGCAACAGTGCCTCTTCTTCGAACTGCGGCAACATCCGCGCACCAATCATTGCCCGCTGATTCTCTTTCAGGTGCCGCCGCCGCAGGTTCGCGGAGACGATGAATTCGAGCAGCGAACCCTGGCCGTCCCACTCGCGCGTCTTCGGCGTCAGACCGAGTTTCTGGCACGCCAGAACTCGATGGCGTCCGTCGATGACCTGACCTTGCCAGAGCCAGACGGCCTCCAACTGGCCCTTTTCGCGGATGTCGGCGACGAGGGCGTCGAACTCCGACTCGCGCATCGGCGGGAAAATCGCCGCCGAGGCGTGGATCGGTAATGCCGGTCCGTTTTCCAAGACCGGTTGTGTCTGAGGGGCTGATTCGGCGGGAGCCCCGGTGTTGCTGTTGTTCGCGGACTGAGCCGCAGTTTCGTGAAGGGGTTGCATGGCAACCTACTCCTTATAAATAGGTCCTCCGGTTGAGAACCTGACAATTGGAGTATACATCATGAATAGACCGAAGATCAAGACAAAACCGAATAGATTCCTAATCTGATATTGGGTGTGTGTCGTTAGATATTGAGAGTGAATGAGTTATGGACGACGAAAAGTTGGGATTATTTTATTGGAATTGGATTTAATCGCGAAGGATTCTCAGGGTTATGGGTCGCGCCATCGACTTGGAAGCCACAACTCCTTCAGAGTTGCTCCGCGCAGGGTGAATCGTGACCCAGGGTAGCGCTGCGGCGCAACCCTGGGCTTTGTCGCCGATAGCGTTGGGCTAGATGTGCTGCGCTTCGCTCGGCACTGGCTACGCACGGAGTGAGCGAAGCAACCTTCCATGTTCTCGGGACCGTCTTGGACTGATCCATCGCACCGACGAGGTTCTTGTTCGCGTTGCTCACCCCTCGCGGATTTTGGCGATGACTTGAGAGGCGAGCCTCGATTCCCGCTCACGGATTCATCAATCTGAATTCTGAATTCTCTCTCGACCGCGCTCAACCCGATCGCATTCCCGTGCACGTCCGGCACGCTTCGAAGTCTGATGAATTTTCGGCAGGGGTGTGTCTGTCCTGCACCTTCTTGTTGCTCACGCAACCCGGCCCGTCGCTCCGCTCTGGGCCGGGCCACCCCTTGCGGGTTATTCGGCATTCGGCATTCGGCATCACTCTTTCCCCTTTCCTTTTGGATAAAATACGCGCACTACTTCGCCGATCAACTTGTCGGATTGCTTCGCGAAGCTGCCGTTGGATAGAAAGATCACGGTGAAATTCCATTCGGGGATGCGGTAGATGAAATTCTCGTAGCCGAGCCACTCGCCGCTGTGCGAAACAACAGTGGCGCGATGGTACGTGTCGATCTCCCAGCCGAAACCGTAACCGGTGTCGGAGCCATCGTTCAGCTTTCCGGACGTGAAGGCTGTTTCCAGCGTGCTGGCTTTGATCAGTTTCTCGGTGTAGAGCGCCTGGTCCCATTTATACAGATCGTTGAGCGTGGAGCGGATGCTGCCGTCGCCGTAGACGTTGTCCCAATCGTCGTGCTTGATTTTCTCCCAGCCTTCGCGCGTGTGTTTGTAGCAGGCGGCGCCGTGTTTGATCTTCGGGTGCGTCTCGTCGAAGACTTCGGAGTCCTCCATTTTCAGCGGCGCGAAAATTTTCTCACGCAGGAACTCCGCGTAGCGTTTGCCGGAGACTTTTTCGATCACCTGCGCCAGGACCATGTAGCCGGAGTTGCTGTACTCGTACTTTTCACCGGGCGCGAAGCGCAGCTTGTCTTGTTTGGCCAGCAGTTCCATCACGCGCCGCGCGGTGATCTCGCCCTTGCCGTGTTTGTCCCAGACGTCGAAGTAATCCTTCAGCCCCGCGGTGTGATGAAGCAGATGCGCGATGGTGATTTCACGGCCGACGTCTTTGAATTCGGGAAGGAATTTCGAGAGGTGATCGGAGTACTCCAGCTTTCCCTCCTCTTTCAGCATCATGATCGCCATCGCGGTGAACTGTTTGGAATCGGAGGCGAGTTCGAAGTTGGTCTCCGGCGTGATCGGAATTTTCTCGGCGATGTTGGCGTCGCCGTGGCACTTCTCGTAAATCTTCTTCCCGTCCTGAATCACCAGAATCGCCGCGCCAGGTCCACTCGCGGGAACAAACGCGCTGAGCAATTCTTCGACGCGTTCTCCCTTTTGTTTGAGCGACCCGTCGGCCTCGCCAGAAAATGTGCGAAGCGAACAGAGGCAGGCGGTCGCGAGCAGTATGCGCAGCGCGGTGGTCATCGAGTTCTCCCACAATTCGGAAATCTTGAGGCAACTATACAAGGCGAAGCCCGGCGACCTCTGAGAAAAATCGCGTGTGGTTTGATGCACTCGCGCGCACTGCCGCACGTCGCCGCAGGTCGCCGCACGTCGTAGGACAATTCCACAAAATGACGCCCGGCAATGGAATGCATGAACTTTGTGGCACGGTGGTGAAGAAAAATAGTGTGGGGCTTAGGCGAGTGGAAGTACCTACTGCTTCAATACTTTATGCAAATCGTGGGCGCCGGTAGTGGCGGAAAATTTTGACCTTGAGGCGCGCTGGTCCCGCGCTTGCCATTTAGTTAACCGCAGTCCGAAACGTGTCTTAAAAGACCGCACCAAGGAGAGGGTTAAACCGATGAAACCACAGAACTCAAAACTCCAACGCTGGATTAAACGCATCACCTCGGCAGCGCTTGCCGTGGCGTTCGCATCGCTGCTCACGAGTGCGCGCGCGGCCGACAGCTCCGATGGATCGACCACGACGACGACAGAATTCAACACCACCGCCAGCGGACAGTGGATCACCAATCCCGATGGCACCAAATCCTGGCAGGCGACCAGCACCACGACCAACGAGAACAACGGACATTCGTGGTCGGCCGACAGCAGCGGCACCGTTCAGAAAACGCCCGACGGCCACACCTGGAGCGGCACGACGACGGCGACGAATAATCAGACCGGCAAGACGTGGACGACCGACAGTTCGGGCACGGTGACCAAGACCAGCGATGGACACGACTGGACGCGCGAATCGAACACCACGAACTCCAACGGCGGATCGTCGCAGACACAGACCACCGGCGCGTCGCACCGCGATGGACAGGGCGACGGGACGTGGAATTCGACGACGACTGGCGAACACAAGAACGCCGCCGGGAAGGAAACCGATTGGACCACCAACCGCAACGGCACGACGCAGAAGACCGCCGACGGCTATGACTTCACGCGCAGCAGCGACACGAACGTGAGCAACGGCGCCGAGATCACCCGCAACACCACCGGCGAACAAACGCGGACGAGCAACGGCTTCGACCGCACCAGCACGACGACCGGCGATGCGAAAGGTCCCAACGGCAAAGAATCCACCTGGACCACCAACCGCGATACCGAAGTCGTCAACAACGGCAACGGCACGAAGACGGTCGACGAGCAGGTGACCAAGACGTTCGCCAACGGCAAGACGGAAACAATCGACCGCACTGGCGAGCTGACCAAGGAATCCAACGGTAAGTGGGATTATAGCGGCAATACTGAACGCTCGGTGACCAAACCGAACAGCACCGGCACTTCCGGGTCGGGTTCCAGCACGGCGGCCTCGCATGCGCGGTCCACGGCGGGATCTGGGGCCGGTGCAGGAGCAGGTTCGGGCCTCGCGGCTCTGCGCGGCGAAGGCGGCAAGCACTGGTCGAGCGAGCTGTCCGCCGAACGCCAGGCGAAGTGGAAGGATTTCCGCGAAAAGTTCAGCAAGGACAACAAAGGTGCGGAACCGGCGCGCGAAGAGTTTGAGAAGTTCGAAAAAGGCGAACGCGAACGCGCTGCCCTCCATCACCGCCGCCGCGGATAAACAGTAGAAAACAAAGCGAAGGATCGCGAGCGCCGAGTGGGAGACCACTCGGCGCTTTGTATTAAGACGCAAGAACACAGAACTATTTACACGTGGAACACCATCATTTAACGACTTCACGTGTGCAATTGCGCCTTCTTGCATTTTCATATTGAAACAAAATAATTATTTCATACTTTATCAATAGCTTGCAGCTAGTTTCTAGTTCGCCAAAGACCGACGGCCCTTTCGGGTGAGAGTCGCCATGCGCCAGACGAACAGCCGCACCATCCTCGCCGTCGACAGTGACCAGCGCACGCGCACGCTGCTGGAAATCACGCTCAACGCGGAAGGTTATCAGGCGTACGTGGTCGGCGATCCGGATGCCGCGTTCGATGTGCTGGAACTCTTTCCGGATATTGTGCTCTTCGACGACGCCACGTTCGGGCCGACAGTCACGGACTTCATCGCGCACGCCCGTTCGCTGGAACCGCATCCGGACATGATCTTCATGTCGGCGCGCCCCGACACCGCCGTCGTCGCGCGCAAATTGGGCGTGCGTATTTCGATCGTCAAGCCCTTCGACCCCACACGGCTCTTTCAATTGGTCACGTCCTGCCCGCGCTTCACCACGACCGGCACGATGATTTCGCCGGCGGTGCAAGACGAGCCTCCGAACACGATCCCGATGCCCAAGACGACGAACAACCGCCGCATCAGCGGGCGTTCGCAGCAACAGCGCTAGAAAAATAGTTTCTTCGACGATTCCAAGCGCGAATCTATTCAACGCAATTTCGAAATTACAAAAGCGACATCGCACAGCCTCGGATTTTTTTCAAACGGCGCGTTGAAACCGTGCGACGCCGTGAAAAGTCACATCCGTCAATTTGTGACTGACTTCGCGATTTCGTGGTAACCGCAAAACAGGGAAGCAATCACGCGACCCGATCACGCGGGGACGAACACGGATGCGGACAAAGCGAAATGGTTGGGTGCTGATCGCTGCGACGATGGCATGGAGTATCGGCGTGTCGGCCGAGGAAGTTCCGCTGCCGAACTGCGCGACGGCGTATCGCGCGGAGATCCAGGACGCGCGCGCGGCGCTGAAAGCCCGCGAGTACCAGCGCGCCATCGACATTTGTGCGGGCGTTTTGAAAGAGAATCCGACCTGTGCGGAAGCGGCCGGGATTCTCGCCACCGCCGCCGATCGAAAGAACGCCGCCGCGTCGCGCGCCACCAATGCCATCGCCGTCGACCGTGACGCCCAGGCCCTGATCGGCGTCGACAAGGATGCGACGCCGCCGGGAGAACTGGCGCCCGTCGAGCGTCCGTACCTTCCCCGGCGCGATGCGGCGGCGGAGATTGAGCAGTACAAGTCGGCCGGCGTGATTTTAAAGCAACCGGTAAGCGCCGACTTTAGAAACGCGACGCTCGACGAGGTGTTCAAAATCCTCTTTCTCACCACGGGCGTGAACATCGTTGCCGATCCCGGCGCGTTCGGGGACAAGAAGCTGACCCTGCACATCAACGAAATGCCGCTGGAAGACGTGCTCGATTTCATCGTCCGCAACAACGACGGCATCCAGTACTCCGTGAAGAAAGGCAGCATCTGGATCACGGCCACCGACGAAACGACGATGAAGAAGCTGATGTTCTCGCGCATCTACCCATTGCAGTTCGGACTGCTGTCGATGAAGAGCGGCGGCGGCATGGATGCGACGAGCAAGCCGGGGAGTTCCGCGTCGAACGGCGGCCGCGCCCCGGCGTCGCGGGCTGGAGGCGGGTCGGCAAAGCCGCCGACGACGGGCGGCTCTTCTTCCAAGACCGACGGTGACGACAAGGGCAGTTACCTCGAGTCGGTGCTGGAGTGGTACAAGACCAATCAGGACGCCGATGTTTTTCCGCCGGGCTCCAGCTACCTGGTCGACCGCCAGTCCAATCAGATCATCGTCTACACCACGCCGACCGGGCATCAGCATATCCTCGACGTGCTCGATCATTTCGATCAGCCGGCGATCCAGGTGCTGATCCAGACGCGCTTTCTCGATGTCTCCGATGAACTCGAGCATGCGCTGGGATTGAACGTCGACAGTCTGGCCACGCGCACGGACAACGGCCGCAATCCGTTTCAGGCGATTAACCTGAACGGCCTGGGGAAAGGCGTTCCGGGATTTCTGCCCGGGGCGCTAGGCCCGGGAACGGCGTTCTCCTTCATCGGCCGCCGCACCGATCCGCAATTCCAGGTCACGCTCACGGCGCTCTTGAACGACCGCAAGACCAAGGTGCTCTCGCAGCCGCAGATCCTGGCAATCAACAACAAGGAATCGACGATCGACATCTCGACGGAATTTCAATACGTCGACACGCTGGAGCCGATCACGCAGACGGTCCCCGCGGGAATCGGGTCGGTGGTCAACCAGCAGACCGGCTACACGCCGCGCTTTCTGCCGCTGGATGTCGGCTTCAAGCTCGCCGTCACGCCGTCGATCGGCCGCGATCTCAAGCACATCAACCTGCATCTGGCGCCGCTGATCGATTCGCTCTCGCAAGGTCAGCAGGTCCAGGATTTTCAGAACGTGAAGTTCGACAATTCGGTCACCAACCCTGTGCTCTCGTTCCCCAAGCCCACCGTCGACAAAACCAAGTGCGAGACTGACGTGACCATCGAAGACAACGGCTACGTCGTGATCGGCGGGCTGGTGCAGAAGTTCGAAGAAGTCCGCGACCGCAAGGTGCCGGGCCTCTCGAAGATTCCGTACCTGGGCACGCTCTTCAAATCCACGAGCAAGAACTATCGCCGGCGGAATCTGATGATCATCGTCGAAGCCCACATTATTACGCCGCAGGGCCGGACGTACGAAAGCGACGAGAAGAAGTAGGCCGCGACGGACGCTCACGATTTTCCAAATATTTTACTTCCATTCCTCTCTCGGCCGGTGTATTTAGCACGTGCTAAGCCGGAGTGAAAATGGGCGCTACGCAGAAATCCATCGCCGCTGAACTGGGCATCTCGCGACAACTCGTCGGGTTTGCGTTGAGCAACCATCCGGGCGTTTCCGCGGAGACTCGGCAGCGCGTCCTCACCGCCGCCGAACGGCTCGGGTACGACGCGTTTGCCAATCGCGATGCCCGCGCCCTGATTGCCAAGCGCTACGGCCGGCGCGTGCGCACCGGCATCGTGGCGATTCTGCTGCCGCCCGAATTCGAAGTTCCCCTGCGCGACATTCCCAACTTTTCGCAGATCCTCGACGGCATCGAACGCGAAGCCGACCGCCGCAGTCTCGACGTGTTGCTCTGTCGCACGCGCAAAGGTCAATTGCCGCGCATGATTCAAAGTCAGTACGTCGACGGCGTGGCCTGCATCTCCACGACGCCGGAAACGATGAAGATGCTCAACGCCTTCGAACTGCCCGTGGTCAATCTCGGCCGCCAAACGCCCGGCGCGCGCTGGATCTGTCCCGATGACCGCGCCGGCATCGCGCTGACCGTGAAACATCTCGTCGATCTGGGGCATCGCCGCTTCGCCTACGTGGGCCACGACGCGAAAGACAAGAACGGTAATGAGCGCCTGACCGCGTACAAGAGCGCACTCAAGGCGGCCTCGATTCCATTCAGTGAAAACCTGATCGAGGCGACGGTGGTCAGCCAGACCCTGGACGCTGGCGCCGCGGCGATGAAGCAGCTGCTCAGCCGGGATGCCTCTTTTCAGAAGACCGGCGCGCCGTCGTTCACCGCGCTGGTGGCGTACAACGACATGCTCGGAATG
Organism: Planctomycetota bacterium; assembly: GCA_038227875.1. GTDB lineage: Bacteria > Planctomycetota > SZUA-567 > H5-PLA8 > H5-PLA8 > JBBRPR01. Next base: position 25,981 of record JBBRPR010000033.1, on the reverse strand, counting down.
GGCGCGATGCGACAACTGCAGGAATGCGGCATTCGTATACCCGAAGACGTCAGCGTCACCGGTTACGGCGACATCTCGACGCAGTACGCGCTGCGGCCGCTGCTGACCACGATCACGTTCTCCCGCGATGAGTTGGGCACGCGCGCCATCACGCTGCTCAGCGAAAGCGACGGTCCGCTCAAGCCGGGTGGTGAGAAATTGCCGGTAACCTTGAAGATCCGCGAATCCAGTTGCGCCGCTGCGGCGCACGCGTCGAAATAGCACGTCTCCCGACTGACAGTCGTGCAGGAGATCGCCATGACCTTGCCCACCACACCCACGATCAGGCCCGTCTCGCGGCGGAATTTCATCAAGACCAGCGCGGTGCTTTTTGCGCTGCCGTGGTTTGAAAGCATCGCGCGCGCGGATGAGAAAGCGCCGCCGCGCCGCATGGTCTGCGTCTGCACGGCGTTCGGTCTTTACGGTCCCTCCTTCTTTCCCACGAAGGCGGGGCGCGACTACGACGCGAGCGAATACCTGCAGGTCCTCGGCGATCTGCGCGACCAGTTCACGGTTTTCTCCGGCATCTCGCATCCAGAGATCGGCGGCGATCATGCCTCGGAAGCATGCTTCCTCACCAGCGCCAAGCGGCCCACGGGCAGCAACTTTCGCAACAGCGTCTCGATGGACTACCTCGCCGCAAAGCACGTGGGCAACGCGACGCGCTTTCCGTTGCTCTCGCTGGGAACCGACGACGCTTTCCCGTTGACGCACACCATCAGCGGTGCAGGCGTGCAGGGACTCAACCGGCCGTCCGATATTTTCGCGCGCATGTTTCTGGCCGGAAATGCCAAGGATGTCGACAACGAAATGGCGCGGCTTAAGCGCGGGCAGAGCATCATGGACCGCATGAGCGACCGGCTCACCGCACTCAAAAACAAGCTTGGCAGCAACGATCAGCAGCAACTGGCCGATTACACCGAAGCCGTACGCGACATGGAAAAGCAGCTCCACGCCAACGAAGAATGGGTCACGCGACCCAAGCCGGTCGTCGCCGAGCAGGCGCCCAAGGACAGCGCCGACAAGAGCGACTTCATCGGCCGCGCGCGGCTGATGTTCAACCTGATCAAGCTGGCGCTCCAGACCGATTCCACGCGCGTGGCGACGCTCTTTATCCGTGGCATGGATTTGAAGCCACCGATTCCGGGCGTGACGCAGGACCATCACGGCTTGAGCCACCACGGCCGCAACCCCGCCAAGATCGAAGAACTCCGCCTGGTCGAACGCACGGAGATGTCGGCCTACCGCGATTTCCTGGTTTCGCTTCGCGAGATCAAAGAAGGCGCATCCACGCTGCTGGATCAGACGCAGGTGCTGATCGGCAGCAATCTCGGCGACGCCAGCGGACACGGCACCAGTAATCTGCCGATTCTCCTGGCCGGCGGCGGTTTCAAGCACGGCCAGCACATCGCCGGCGATCCCAAGAACAACACGCCGCTGTGCAAGCTCTATGTCAGCATGCTGCAGAAATTTGGCCTCGAGACCGACACGTTTGGCAGCGGGTCGGGCACCATCAATGGACTCGCGTAAAAAATTCACGCCGAGGATTGCTATGAAACTGATTCACGTTGCAGCGCTGATTTGCGGCGCACTCGCGCTTCGATCGTCGTGTGGAGCGCAGGACGCAGCCGCCTCCTTCCAAGCGCAGGTGCTGCCGCTGCTCAAGGCCAATTGCACCGAATGCCACGGCGCGGCGAAGCAGAAGGCGAAGATCAATCTCGATGGCTCGCGCACGCTCGAGAAGCTGACCGCCGATCGCACGCTCTGGTACCAGGTGCTCGATCAGCTCGAAGCGGGCACGATGCCGCCGGAAGATGCCGAAAAACATCCCACGCCGGTCGAGCGGCAGGCGATCATCCAGTGGATTCGCGGCGACTTCACCGATCTGATGGCCGACAACCAGCATAAGAAGGAAGGCCGCGCACGGCTGCGGCGCTTGAGCCGCAACGAATACGCCAACACGTTTGAAGATCTCTTTGGCTTCCGGCCGAACGTCGACAATCTGCCCACGGACATGCGGGTGGAAGGCTACGACCGGATCAGCGCCGCCGTGCCGCTCTCGGCCGACGGCTCGCTCGGCTACCTGACCAACGCCGACGAACTGCTGAACAAATGGGTGCTGCGACCGCAACCCAAGCCGCCGGCACCGCCGGCCGGTGCGCCCGCGCCAGCGCCGACAGGCGAAGCAAGCCGGACCGTTCATGCCGAAGCTCGGCCGAGCGAACAATCCAAGGGACACATTCTCGAACTGCCCGATGGCACGATGGTCTCCTTCAACACGGACAACACGTCGGGGCCGGTGAAGTATCCTGGCAGCAAAGTGCCGGGCATCCACAAAGTTCGCGTCTCTGTGTACGGCTACCAGACGGACAAGCCGCTTCCGTTTGGCATCTACGCCGGAAATACGTGGGCGTATCCGCAATCGCTGGAGCTGGTAAGGGTGCTGGAAGCGCCGCCGGGCAAGGCCGCGGTGGTGGAGACGGAACTGTATTTGAACGCCGGCGTGGGCATGCGGCTGATTCCTTTCGGACTCGGCGTGCCGGTGCCGAAGAACAATCAGGCCAGCGCCTGCCGCGCGCCGGGTCTGGCCGTGCAGTGGCTGGAAGATGTGGAGCCCGAGCAGCCGCTGCTGGCCGATCACTGGCTGACCGCCGATTTTCCCAAGGCTGTCTCGGATGAAATCCGCGCGACGTACGGCAACATCAAGATTAAGAATTCCAAGTCCACCAACCGCGCCGCGTTCCTGGGCATCCTGCAGGCGACGCTGAAGCGCGTCGGACCGCGGCTCTTCCGACGCGAACTGACGCCCGACGAAGTCAATCTGAGCATGACCGAAGCCGGCCGCCAGCTCGATGCCGGAACGTCGCTGGGTCCGGTCTTTAACGCGATGATCGTCGACCTGCTGACGTCGCCGGACTTTTTCTGCGTCATCGAACAGCCCGGTCCGCTCAATGATTTCGCGCTGGCGTCGCGGCTGTCCTACTTCCTATGGAATTCCAGGCCCGACGAAAAACTGTTCGAACTCGCCCGCGCCGGGAAGCTTAAGGATCCCAAAGTTCTCCAGGCTGAAACGGAGCGGATGCTGAAGGATCCGAAGTCATCGCGCTTCACCGACGACTTTGCCAGCCAGTGGCTGGGCCTGTACGCGATCAACGACACGTCGCCGGACGGCAATCTCTATCCCGGCTACGGCGATCTGCTCAAGTATTCCAGCGTGCTGGAGACCAAGGCCTACTTCCGCGCGATGGTGGACGAAAACCTGGGCGCGAAGTTCGTCGTCGAATCGCCGTGGGTGCTGGCCAATCACGAGCTCTCCGTTCACTACGGCCTGCCGGAGGTGGCCGGACAGCCCTTGCAGAAAGTGAAGCTGCCCGACGGCTCGCCCTTCGGTGGACTCTGGTCGCAATCGGCCGTGATGAAGGTGACCGCCAACGGCACAAACACCTCGCCGGTCAAGCGCGGCGTCTGGGTGGCCAAGCGCCTGCTGGGCAACAACATCCCGCCGCCACCGCCGAACATCAAGCCGCTGGAACCTGACACGCGCGGCGCAAAGACGCTGCGCGAGCAACTCGCGTTGCACAGCAGCGGTGGATCATGCACCAGCTGCCACGCGCGCTTCGATCCGTTTGGATTCGCGTTGGAGAGTTTTGACGTGCGCGGCGATTTCCGGAAGTTCTACCGCGAAGCCAACGCTGAAGTCCTGGCACTGCCTCAGCACGAGCGCGCTGGAAAGCAGACGTGGAAGGACGGCCTGCCCGTCGATTGCAGCGGAAAAACACCGGACGGCAAAGCCTTCGCGAATCTCTTCGAACTACGCCAGCAGCTCAGCGCCAATCCCGAACCGCTGGCGCGCGGCCTTGTCCACCACCTGCTGACCTACGCGACGGGAACGCCCGCCGGGCCGCTCGACGAGAAAGCCGTCGACGAAATCGTGAAGAAATCCGCAGCCGACGGATACGGTGCCCGCGCGCTGATCAACGCCCTGATTCAGAGCGAAGTCTTCCGCTACAAGTAAGTAGCCTTAGTCCCGCGAGGGGTGGTCCCAACTGGGCGGGTCGCTTCGCAACAGCTCCAGACAATGGTTACTTCGAGGAGTGGAAACGATCGTCCGCGAGCGATCCGAAGTCGGCTGTCTATTGCGAATGGGTGGTTCCGTCCTAGAGCTTCTTGTTGCTAACGCAACCCGGCCCGAGGGGCCGGGCCACCCCTCGCGGATAATTCAGTCACGCCAATGGAAAAAGCGCCCTTGCATGCGGCGCATTTTTCAACATTCGACATTCCGACCCGTCGTCGTTAGACGTTCACGGCAGCTTCGGCGCGCTGTCCGGCAGCATCGCGCCCTGCGCGCCGGCCTCGTCCTTCTTCTTGGTGTCTTTGAATTTCTCCGGCAGGTTTTTGTAGTCGGCGATCTGCGCGGGGTCGAGCTTGAGCTGCTTGACGATCTCCAGCGTGCCGCGCTGCAGCACGTCGTCTTCTTCCAGATCGGTGACGATCTCGTGTTTCTGTTCGTCCTGCACGCGGCGGCGGGCGGCCATGCGCAGCTCGTTGCGGATGTCGGCGGGCTCCAGCTTCGTCTTCAAGCCGGCGTAAAGGTCATCGAAGCCCGGCCAGAGCGCCGGATTTTTCTCGTCGTTGAGCGCCAGTTTGTTGAACTCGTCCTTGTGCGCGTCCCAGCCATTGCGGATGTAATCGTCGAAGACATTCTGCTTGCGCAGCTCGAGGATGTTCTCGATCGCCCAGCTGGACAGCTCCGGCGTCTTGACTTCGATGTCCGGATCGATGCCCTTTTCGTGGATGCAGCGGCCGGAGGGCAGGTAGTACTTGGCAATCGTCAGGCGCAGCTGCGTCTGACGGTCGGTGGCCTTCACGGGCATAATCTGCTGCACGGAACCCTTGCCGAACGTCCGTTCGCCCACCAGCTGCGCGCGTTTGTGATCCTGCATCGCGCCGGCGACGATCTCGCTGGCCGAGGCCGAACCGCCGCCGACCAGCACCACCATCGGGTACGATTCGTCGTCGTGTCCGCCCGTCGACATGTACGGCTTGCGCGGCGCGAATTCCTTGTTGCCTTCCGAGTACACAATCAGCTTGTCGCCGGCGAGGAATTTGTCGGCGATATCCACGCCGGCGCGCAGCAGGCCACCCGGATTGTCGCGCAGGTCGAAGACCAATCCGCGCGCGTGATCTTCCTTGAAGAGCTTGTCCAGCGCGGCCTGAATTTCGTCGGCGCTGTGTTCGCCAAAGCGCGTGAGCTTGATGTAACCGATCTGCCCGGGGAGCATCGCGTAGGAGACGCTGTCGACGCGAATGGTCTCGCGGATGATCGTCAGTTCCACCGGCTTGAGGAAACCGCGGCGCCAGTACTTCACGCGCACCGGCGTGCCCGGCGGGCCTTTCAGCCGCGCGATCACGGTGTTCATGCCGCCCTTGTCCATCAGCTCGTTGGCCTTCACGCCGTCGACTTCCTGGATGATGTCCTGCGCGCGCAGCCCGGCCTTGTCGGCGGGCGATCCGTAGATGGGGCTCACTACCACGAAGTTGCTATTGCGCAGCACCACGTACGCGCCGATGCCGCCGTAGTCCTGCTGCAGCATCTCCTGCGTCGCCTTCACTTCTTCGCGGTCCATGTACTGCGAGAACGGATCGAGCGCCGAGATCATGCCCTTGGCGGCTTCTTCAAAGAGGCGATCGACGTCGACTTTCGATTCATCGGGGTAGGCTGCGCGAATGGTGCGAAGCAGTTCGCGCATCAGCTGTTCGCCCTGCGCCGTCTTCACGTCGCTGGCGCGGGAAGTATTCTCCTCCGCGTTGCGCAGGATGTTGAAGGCGCGTTCGCCGTTGGGCGTGGGTTCGGTGTAGAGGTTCAGCAGCCGCAGGCGGACGTCGGGCGTCTTCATGAAACCATTTTCGGCCAGCACCAGCGCCGCTTCGTCCTTGGCGGTCTTGTCGGCGGACTGGTTGAGGATCTGCATCAGCGCGTCCTTGCCTTCGCCGCGCGCGGCGATGCGCCAGAGGCTGCGGGCGATGCTGATGCGGGTCAGGTCGTCCTTCTCGTTGGCCAGCGCCGCCGAAAGCGCTTCGCCGGCCGCGGTGTCTCCATAAAGCGTCGTGGTCAATCCGATCGCGTTGGCGGCCAGGCGCCGGGATTCAGGAGTTTCGCCGCTGGCGACCATCGTGGTCAGCACGCCCACGGCGCGGTCGGTCATGCTCAGCTGGCACAGCGCGCGGGCTGACGCCAGCCGCACCTTGAAATCCGCCGACTGCAGTTCCTTCTCCAGACGATCGGTGACAATCGCGCCGTGCGTGCGCCCGAGGCGGACGAGGCGATTGACGGCCTGCCAGCAATCGCTGCAGCTTTGCGTCTGGATCTGTTTGAAGAGATGGTCGGTCATCGCGCCCACGGGCAGTTCATCAGGAATGGTTGTCGGCGCGATCGAATCGCCTTCGATCACCGGCGCGTCGTTGGATTCTTCGGTTTCAGCGTTCGTCGTCTGGGGCGTGGCTGTGCCAGATACGCTGGGCGCAGCAGCAGCAAACAAACTGGCCTGGATCGTCAACCCGAACCAGGCCAGTAAAACCACATGCGATGAAAGCGATTTGCGCGCAGGCGCCTCGAAAAGAGGCGGAAAACCATCCGTCAATAGGCTCATGAAACCACCTGTTCGTTGGCCAGAACCGACGCGGCAAAAGTGCCGCGGCTGCTATCCGTTCTGCTATACACTTAGAGACTGCGTTGTCACGAATAATACTAGGCGAAAAGCGGCTTTATGCACATTTTGCATGCACGTGTGAAATGATGCAAAATGCGAGCTCGCAAATTGTGATCACGATGCTGTATTTTGGGCGGATTGTATCGCGTAAGTTGCCGTGCGCTGGGCGTGCCGTTTACTTCGCTGCTCCGACAATCGCCTTCGCACTGGCATTGATAATCGCTTCGGATGTCAGCGTCGCGCCGGTGGTCGTGTCGACGCCTTTGATGCCCTGCTTCTGGATAATGCGCGCGGGGACTTCGGCGATGGAGGAGTAGTATTGTTTTTCGTGATGCTGCGTGACGGAACACGATTCGATCTTGCCGCCTTTCATCTTCACCGTGACTTCCACGGGTCCGACGTAGCCGATCGACGAGCCGACGTAGGTGCCATCGGCGATCTTGTCGAGATGGCTTAAGACGTCGGCGGCTTTAATCGCGTCGATGCTGCCCTGCAGGCGGTCCTTCACCATTTGATTGATGCTCGCGGGCATGCCGGCGAGCGCTTTCTGGTAGTAGTCGAGCGCCTTGGGATTCAGGCCGGAGATGCGGCAGACGTCTCCGGCGGCTTGCGCGACCATGAAATTCGATTTCACCATGGGCTCGGCCATCTGCAGCGCCTTGTCGGTTTCGCCCAGATCGCCCCAGCAGCGAATCAGGTCCGGGTTGACGTTCTTGTCGGTCGCGAGCATCTCCACGGCCATGTCGCGGTTGCCCAATTTCCAGTAGCAGCGCGCGAGCGCGACCTGGTTGCTGTAGCCGGCATGGCCTCCGCCGCCGCCCTTGCGCCACCAGAATGCCGCGCGCGCCCAGTCGTCGAGAAGTTCAGCGTACGCGGTGGCTAACGCGTTCATGGTCTGCTTGAGCTTGGCGGGATCCTTCTCGTTGACGGTCAGCACGTGATGGAGCAGCCGCACGCCATCTTTCCACTTGGCCGGATTTTCGTTGATGGTGCTCCACATATACTGCCCAAGCCATTTGCTCGCATCCCAGCCCGAGCCCTTGGGTGGCGTCTGCCAGGTGAGGTCCAGCCCGGTGGGCACGTTCAGCGGAACCGATTCCCACCACGACGGCGGCGAGGCGCCTTCCTTGGCGATGAGCGCTTCGATTTCTGCTTTGGTGCGGGTGACGCCCGCTCCGGTCGCATTTGCGGCCGCGGGTGCAGCCGGAGTTTTCGAGGCAACCGCGGGTGGTGGTGCGGACGCATTCGAAGGCGCTTTCACCGCCGTAACCGGTGAACCGGAATCGAGCACGCGGCGCTGACCTTTAACGGTGATCGCGCGAATCTGCTTGAGTGCGAGTTTGAGTTGCGCGCCGCCGCTGTTGAAGACGATGGAATCGACCGTCTCGCTGATGACGGTGCCCTGCATTTTTTCGCCGGTCAGGAATTCAATTTCGTCGGCGCAACGCGCCGTAGCCGCAATCAGCAGCACCGCCGCCAGACTCAGACAACGCCACGCCGAACCTCGTCTGCGCATACCCGACCTCCGCTCCACATGACAGTGGTGCTATGTCTGGCAAGGGGTGCGAAAAACTGCCGAAATCTGATTAATCTGCACGGGTGCGAAGGTCGTACATGTCGCAACGAACCGCCCCTTCATGATGTCGGCGGGATTTCATTTTCGGTCGACGCTGAACGCCAAACAGACGCTACGGATTGCGCAAACATTAATATTTAATTAGGATACAAATCATAATACAGAACTAACCCTTTGATGTTTTCTGAAATTACCTACTTCCGGCTCATTTGTCGTAGTGTATGCTACACAGAACTGGCAGTAATACAGAGGGATACACAGTGAATACAGTAGGCGATTCGGCTCAGCTAGCGTCCTCCATTATCGATTCGATACGGCACGGGCAAATTGAACCGGGCTCGTTTTTGCCGACTGTTCGGCAGCTCAGCGAAACGCACTCGGTCGCACACAACACCGCGTGGCGCGCGCTGAAAGCGCTGGCGCGGCAGGGCTATGTCGAGGCGGAGCCGCGTAAAGGTTTCCGAGTGGTTGGCAATGGAATTCCCGGCATCAAACCAATCGCATATGTCATGTCGCGGGAGAATGTCTTCGGCGGATGGGATCTTCTTTACCGCAATTTATTGACGTGCTTCGAGCAACAGGCAATTCGTAAACAGTCGTACGTGGTCAAGCTGCTGATGAATGCCGGAGAGGAGCACGGCATTCTCAATCATCTCAAGAACAACTCTCTTTCCGGCCTGGTGATTGACAATCCGAATTTGAAATTACTGAAATGGGCTGAGAGCAATTCGCTGCCCGCGGTTGTCATCGACGATTGGCGGGAGGATTTGAATTGCGACGTGGTGGTTCAGGATAATTTTGCGGGCGGACAATTGGCGGTGAGACATCTTTTGAATAAGGGGTGCCGCCGCATTGCCTGGTTTGGACTTACGCTCCATCACTATCACGGCCAATTGCGCTACAGCGGTTCCCGCACGGTCATCACTGCCGCAGGCAAAACATTTGCATCGGAACGCTTTCTCAAAATCGATGATGCCGGTCTATTGCAAGCAGCCATGGAACTGCTGTCCCGAGCCGACCGGCCCGATGGCATTCTCGCGTTGTGGCGCCCCATGACATTTGCGATTGCCAAGGCCGCGCAGCGGCTGGGATTGAAAAGCGGTTCGGACCTTCACGTCGTGGGTTGGATTAATGAAGAAGCGATGCAGGAAGGTTATTTTCCCTTGTTTGAGGAGGGGAACGTGCCGCCGGCGGTGGTCTGGAACGCCGCGGACATGGCCGAAGTGGCGATGTCGGCGCTGCCCCTGCGCTACGCGGATCCCAAGCGACCCCCGGTCTGTCATCAGGTGCCGGTTCGACTCTGGCAACCAACGTGAATTGTCCTGCTTCAAGACCGGTGCGGATTTCCGTTCGGGCGATTGGAATCGATTGATTTGGGAGCATGCTGCTCATGAAAATCCATGCGTCGTTTTGCCTCTTCATGGCGTTGGCTGCACCATTACTTTTTCGATCAGCCACCGCTGCTGAACCGGATGACGTCGCCGCGATGACGGTAAAAGCCGCGGGCTTCAATCAGGGCCTGTGCCTGGTGATAGGTGAAACCGATGGCAAACTCGTCTCGGCTTTGGCCAAGGCCAGTCGTCTGTGCGTGCAGGGTTGCGACTGGGACGCGAAGGGCATTCAAGCCGGACGCGAGACAATCGTTTCAGCCAAAGTGGCGGACCGGGCCTCGCTCATCTGGAATGAAGCCGAAGGACTCCCCTATGCGGACAACCTGATCAATCTCGTTGTTTCGCCCGCCTGGGGCAGCCACCCAATCGAACCGGCGGAAATTTTGCGCGTGCTTGCGCCAGAGGGTTATGCATTCATCGGCAACGATGCCAATCCCGCCGCCATTAACGGACTTGAGGCGAAGCTTAAGCAGGCGGGCGCCAAGGATATCAAAGCGCTTTCCCGCAAGGGCTGGATTCAGTTCAGTAAACCCGTCAATCCCGATTTCGACAGTTGGACGCACCTGACCGGCAGCGCTGACATGAGTTGCGTGAACAACGACAAGGCTGTCGCGCCATTCGAAGAAGTACGCTGGATCGGCGATCCCCGTTGGGGCGCTCTGTATACCTCCTACGGCGGCGTGGTAACCGCCGGAGGCCGCATCTACTACAAGGAGAACCGGGCAGCCTTGGGCGGAACGCAATCTTTTCTGATTGCTCGCGACGCCTACAACGGATTTGAGCTCTGGCGCCTGCCCTGCGGTACGGTCTGGACGCAGAACTATATCTGGTCCGACACGTCATTGACCTGCGATGAGCGCAAGGTTTTTATCGTAGAAGACACGGGGCTCGTGGCCCGGGATGGAGTCACCGGAAAGAAACTGCATGACTACGCACCCGGATTTGTTGCGGACACCGTGACGTCCATTGGACCGTCGCTGGTGGCCAGCAGTAAGAAGGGGACGGCGGCGGCAATGCTCAAGGACTCGGGCAAGATCCAGTGGACGCACCCCTGTGTTGTTCATCCGGCCACTGCCGACGGCGTGGCCTATGTGCTGACCAAGACAGATCTGGAAGCCGTGAGCCTGGACAGTGGTGCGTCGCTCTGGAAAACAAAAACGGAGCCCATTCCGGCGAACTCCATCGTCCACGACTTTTGCAAAAATGGGATCGTGTACCTGAGCTATTCCCCACCCTACAAACCAGTCGGCTATCTTGCCGCCTACGATGCCAAAAACGGCACGTTGCTCTGGAAAAAGGAAAGCGCGTCCTCCAACTACGGGATCTTTCCGTTCAAGAACGAGCTCTGGCTGCTAAGCAAAGAACAGGGCAGAGCAGACAGTGTTTCTGCCTCTGTGCTGGATGCGCACACCGGAAATGTGAGCAAGGAGGTCTCCGCCAAGGGCAAAGTGCCGGACCACTGCAACCCAAGCAAAGGCTCCGGCAACTACCTGCTGTACAGCAATTCCTGGTATCTCGATATGGTTTCCGGGACGGCGTCCTGCTCGAAGACCGTCCGCACACCCTGTCAACTGGGACAGTGCCCGGCCAATGGACTGACCTATTATCTGCCCCATCACTGCAACTGCGGCGTCTCGTTGCGCGGTTTTCTGGCGATGGCCAAAGCGGGAATCAAGAAATGGTTCACCGATGAGGCCAAAGAGGGCGCCACGCCGCTCTATTCCAGTGGCGGAGCGCCCGCGGCGGTCGCGGAAAAGCCCGACGATTGGCCCATGTACCGCAGGGATATGCGCCGCTCCAATGCCACGGCCGCAAAACTGCCGGAAAAACTCAAGCCATTGTGGTCTGAGAAGCTCGGAGAGAGCCGGCTGGTGCAGTCGACCATCGCGTATGGCGTGGTCTGCACCGCCGAGCCGAAGAGTCACCGGGTTTTCGCCCGGGACGCGAGCACGGGCAAGGAGCGCTGGTCCTTCGTTGCTGACGGGCGGGTTGAATATCCTCCGGCCCTGCACAAAGGAATGTGTCTCTTTGGCACCGATGGTGGATCGGTTTACTGCCTGGACGCCGCGAGCGGCAAAGAAGTCTGGCGATTACGCGCGGCGCCGGCTCAAAAATATCTTGCCGAAGAATCCCAGTTTGCGTCTGCCTGGCCTGTCATCGGCGGAGTGATGCCGCTGGATGGCACGATTTACTTTACCTGCGGAAGGTCGGCCGTCCCCGAAGGACTCTGGCTGTTTGCCGTCGATGCCACGTCCGGGAAAATTCGCTGGCGGACGCGCGCCGGTTCGACCGGGGATCTGTTCTCGAGCGATGGCAAGGACCTTTTCCTGACCGGCATGCGCTATGGATTGAAGGACTGCAAAGCGTTTGGGAATATGAATCTGAAAGGCGTGCTACAAACGACCAAGTATGGTAGCGAAATCGCCTTTGCCGACTACATGGCCTCCGTCGAGCCGGCCTTGTCCAATCAAAAGCATAACTCGTTAACCGAGGGCTGGGTCAGGGGCGAGAACCTCGCCTTCACCGATACATTGGGCGTGGCGGCTTACCGGTACTGCTACCACATGCCGGCCGAAATGAAGAAGAAGGATAAAGAAGGCCAGCATTACATCTACGGCGCCGCCGCGGGCAAAAACCTCTGGCTGCTCGACGATCACATCACACAACAGATGATCGCCGTTGTCCTGGCCGGTGACACCGCTTACATGGCGGGGATGCCCACCTCGCAGGACCCCAAGGAGAAGAGCGAACTGTGGGTGCTCTCGGGTTCCGATGGCAAGCGGTTGCAAACCATCACGCTCGAAGGAAGTCCGGTTTACGATGGTCTCTCCAGCGCCGGCGGACACTTGTATCTAACCACGAATGACGGCCAGCTGGTCTGTTTTGGCGGCATGTAGAAATCGCTTCTTTGAATCACGGCGCACGGATTCTTTCCGCGATTGGAAACGGAATCGGGATAAAGTGCGGCCCATGGGTACGCTCATCGTCTTTCTGATCTCGTGTTACGGCGTGGCTGGCCTGGGCGCGAAATTAACCACACCCGGATTGCCCTGGCTGGCGACGCTGCGCAAACCGGCCTTCAATCCGCCGGACAAGGTCTTTGGACCCGTGTGGACTCTGCTCTACACATTAATGGCGTTTTCAGGATGGCTGATGATGGATGCGCCAGCAACCTCCGCGCAGCGTTCGTTGGCGCTGACGATTTTTGCCACGCAACTCGCGCTGAATCTGCTCTGGTCGTTACTCTTTTTCTATCTGCGCCGTCCCGCGTGGGCGCTGGTCGATGTGGTTTTACTGCTGATTACAATTTGGAGTTACGTGGCGGTGGTGTGGCGAGTGAACACCGTCGCAGCTGCGCTTTTTATTCCCTATGGATTGTGGGTGGCCTTCGCCACGATCCTGAACGCGTCGATCTGGCGGCTCAACGCGCAACGGCCGGAGAGCCAGTAGCGCAGACGCGTTGGCGGCGCGGGAGTTACAATCCTCAAGCGCTTATTTTGTTTCCGGCACGCCTTTGCCGTCTTCCGTCAGGTCATAACACACCAGAGTCGCCTTGACCGGCAGCTTCGTATTCATGTTTGAATAGTGATGCAGGTAGACCTTGCCGTCACAATAAATCGGGCAGTTGGCCAGCGGCCGTTCGCCCAGCGCGAACGATTCGCAGGCGTTCTCCAGCTTCCAGATTTCCTTGTATTGCGGTTCGTTGAGATCGGCGAGCATGATGTCGGTGTTCTTCGAAACCATCACGACCTTGTCGCCGACGACAATGTTGTGACGGATGCCGTTCTTGCCTTCCGTGCTCCAGATGGGCGTAACCTTCCAGTCGCCACCTTTGTATTCCAGGCGCGTGGCGCTGGTCGTGCCAGCGGTGGAATTCTCGCCGCCCTTGTCGTTGCTGGCGGGATCCTTGAAGGCGTTTGACGAACTGAGAATGACATAGCCATTGTGAAACGGCGTCACGACGCCAAAGGGAATCCGCTCCCAATTTTTGCCGCCGCCGTTGACATCCCACAGATTGCGGTCGGCCCACTGCACGGTGGTCATGACAAATTGATTGTGATGAAACGCCGTCGGTACGGTAGTGACGTCCATGCACCGGCCTCCCGTCGAATGATCGAGCGAGCGGACTTTCTCGCCGTCGGCGCTGACAAAATCGATGATCGCCTTGTCGGCCAGCGAGAGCGCGACCTCGCGCGCGCCCACTTTCCCCAGCGAGACGGAACTCAGGCGACCCTCGGGCGTCGGCAGGTGATTCCAGAGCACTTTGCCTGTTTCGCGGTCCAGGCCGATATCGGAAACGATCACGGTCTTTCCCAGCAGCAGCGGGGAGGATGCCAGACCGTACTGCAATGTCTTGATGTAATCGGGCTTCAAATCAGTCATCCACAGAATCGCGCCGGTCTCGCGGTTGCATTTCAGCACGTGGCATTCGGTGTCGGCGAGATAGACGGCAAGATCGTCCAGCGCAGGCGATGAGAACGTGGTCCATTGCGTATAGTTCGTCTGCGGTTCACGGTTTGGAAACGGTGCGGCCCAGATCTGCTTCCCAGTGGCAGCGTCCAGGCAGACAATTTCCACGTGTTTGCTCGCCGGATTGGAGCGCCCCGTGAACAGCTTCCCTTCGCTGCAGGCCATGCTGCTCCAGGAATCCAGCGGCATTTCACTGCCGAGAATCTTCCACGCCTGTTTGGGCGCCTTGGTGCTCCACGCGATGCCCTCTTCCTCTGAGACAAAGTTACGCTTGTTGCCGCGCCAGCCGTTCCATTCCGGACGCAGGTAGAAGCACGTGAGCTGATCCTTCGCACGCAGATACAACCGGCCGTGGGCCAACGCCAACGGCGCCGGAGAAATGGCTTCCTCTTTCTTCAATTCCACCATTAGCGTGCGCGAACGTTCTTCAGCGCCCAGGTCGGACAAGGAATAGGTGAGAAGCTCGCCCTGAGAAGTCCATAGCACCAGTTTGTCGCCGGCCACCAGCGCCGAACCCGTAGCCGTCTCAGACTTCCACAGCGTCTTGCCAGATTTCACATCGACACAGACCACGCCGCCGGCAACCGAACCGGAATTGGCCAACGGCAGCAGCGCCCGGCCTTTCCACGTCACAGGCTGTTGTGCAACGGGCGATGGCAAATCCACCACGGCACCGCGCGCCAGTTTTCCGGCGTCGGCGCTGTAGAAGACCGCTTTGGTATTGGCGACGGCCAGAATTCCGCCGTCGGTAGTCACGGTCCAGACGTGATCTTTTTCAGTGAGTCCCAGATCGGCGGCGAGGTCTGCCGACGCGGTGACTTTCCCGCTGCCCACATCCACCAGCACGAGATTGGATTGCGGCACGAGTGCCACGCTCGATTTCGCCGCCGGCGGGCACAGTGCGGGCGGTGTGGCCTCGAGGTGCCGGCCGCCGAGGTCCCAGAGCGGCTTACCGTCCGCCGCGTCAAAGGCCGCATTGCCGACGATGACGGCGCTGCCGATGACCATCGGCGAAAGCGCAAACGCATTTCCAGACGCGGCGAGCTTCCATTCGGCGGCGAGGTCTTTGCTCCAGATCGTCGCGCCATCGTCGGGTTTCAGCGCCACGAGACTGCCGCGGCGCCCAACCACGAACACCGCAGTGGTCGTGGCCGCCGGACAGATGACGCGCGCATCGGCCGTGATCGCGGCGTCTTTCCAGGCCGTGGCCGGCAGCGCTTTCTTCCACAGCACCGCGCCGCCCAGCGCTTTCAGAGCGACGACGGCTTCAACGCCTTTCTCGTCGGCACCGAGTGTGTAGACGCGGCCATCGAGCGCCGCCACGCCGGAGGACTCCGCACCCCCCGCCCCTACTGGTGTCTGCCACCGCGTCGGCATCCAGTCGAGCGGCCAGACCAGTTTGCCGGCGTTGAGTGCCGTCCCCGAACCTGCGGGGCCGCCCCACTGTGTCCAGGGACTGGTCGACGCCGGAAATTCAGCGGCGCGAAGGGACGCGGCAACCATCAGCATGCAGAGCAGTTGACCTGGCATATGCAGTGAGCGAGGTAGTGTGCGCATTACTTTTCTCCGTGATGTGGCCCGATGGCATCCGTCCGAGAATACACCACGTAGCTGCGCGACCATCGCGGGTTCCATTCCAGTGGTAAATTTTGAACGTTCGAACAGAAAAAAGATGAGCACCTGTGCCGCGACGAGCCATTCAGAGAGCGAATGCTGACTGTCTTCTGGCGACTGACTTAAGGACCCGCGTTGGCGGCGCGGAAAATTTCCGCTAACATCCCCGCGATGCAATCGGTTCCATCCAACGAACGCCTCACCATCGCGCAGGCGAATTTTCATCAGCTCTGGGGCGGGCAGGCCGAAGTGGTGCTCTCGCTGGCCAAGTCGCTGAACTTCCGCGGCCACCGCGCGCTGATCGTCGCGCCGCCAGGCAGCGAACTGGCCAAACGCGCCGTTGAGGCCAAGGTCGAGACGTTCACCGGCTGCCGGTTTGTGCGCGGATTTCGTCCACTGAAGTTCTACCGCGACGTCCGCCAGCTGCGCGAATTTCTGCGCGGCAACGGCGTCCAGATCTACCACTGCCACGGTTCGCAGGACCATTGGATCGGCGCGAGCGCAATCTCCGGCATGTCCTCGCCGCCAAAAATCGTGCGCACGCGGCACAACATCTATCCGGTGAAGAACCACATCTTCAACCGCTGGATTTTCCGCACGATGACCGCGCAGGTCATTACGATCTTCGGCGACCAGGCGCGCTTCTTCACCGACACGGGACTGCTGAAGCCCGAGCAGCTCCACACGATCCATTCGCCGTTGCCGCAGGAATTCGTCGAAGCCGGCGAAGTCCCACGTGTCGTGCGCAATGAACTGAAACTCGCTGACGACGTCCCGCTGATCGGCTTCGCGGCGAATTTCCACGCCGACAAAGCACCACTCAACTTCGCCGCCATGGCCGCTCGCATCGCCAGTGCGATGCCGAATGTCCATTTCGCGATGGCCGGCCACGGCCCGCTCGAAGCCGCGACCCGCGAGGAGGTGGAGCGCTTGAACTTAAGCGACCGCTTCCATCTACTCGGCTTCCGCAAAGACATTTTGAACGTGATGGCCAGCTACGATCTGCTGGTGCTGCCGTCCGTGACGCGCGAAGCAAGCTCCACGGTGCTCAAGCAGGCTGCCTCGCTGGGCAAACCGGTGGTGGCGACGGATGTGGGTGGCACACGCGAAGTCGTCGCCGCCGGCGAGACCGGATTGATCGTCCCACCCGGCGACGTCCCCGCCCTGGCCGACGCCGTGCTGACGCTGCTCCGCGATCCCGCGCGCGCCAAAACGATGGGCCAGGCCGGACGTCAACGCGCACTAAGTCATTTCGCAGCCCACGCCATTGCCGAACAAACCGAAGCCGTCTATCGCAAAGTCCTCGCGCAAACGCCCGTACACGCTTGAACGCCAATTTTTAATAAGCAGTTCTTGGCGTCTTTGCGGCTTTGCGTGAGATTTAAAAACTCGCCGACCAAGCCTCAGTGCGAGATCCGGTCCAACTCTGTCTTGCAATATTCGTAGACGAACTTCTGCATGTCGTTGGCCGGCTCATACTCTTTCAGGAACTTTGACAGGTACGCGACGGCCTTGCTCTTGTCTTCCACGCGGGCGCTGAGCGTGATGCCTTCGTAGGCGGCGGCGTCGAAATCCTTGTGCTCGGGCGCCATCTTCAGGATCTTTTCAAACTCCCACTGGCCGTAGACGTAGATCGTCCAGACGTGTTCGGCTTCTGCCAGAATTTCGCCGTGGCGCTTTTTCGCGGCCTGCCAGATCGGCGTGAGCGGGTTGAAGCGGGGCGGATTGTTTTTGCTGGTGCCTTCGCGAAAGAAGGACGCCTTGTACGCTTCCTGGTACTTCGGCAGGAAGTCTTCGAACTCCTTGTTGATCTCTTCTTTGCGCTGCTGCGCACGCTGATAATAGGCGTGGCCGAGTTTGCGGTGGCCGGTCAGCGTGTCCTTGGCGCGCAGCGAATCCTTGTACTTGGCAATCGCGGCTTCGAATTTCTTGTCCAGCGCGAGCTTGTCGCCTTCAGCGATCAGCTTCGCTTCCGGGCCGTCGACGAGCTCTTCTTTGGGCCCAACCCCGTTTTTCACGGCAAAGCGCATCTGCGCTTCGTTGGCGAGCATCACGGCCTTCAGCGCGTAATCGTTGCCGGGGTATTCGTTCACGAATTGAAAGTAGCGCATCGAGATGACGTAATCGTCGCCCTGGTGTGCTTTGGCGAATTCTTCCACCGCGGCGAACGCGGTTTTGATTTCGGCCTGGGAATCCACCTCCGGCAGGCCATCGGCATCGGCCTTCTTGTCGACTTTTTCGACGGTGGTCTTGGGCTTGGGATCCTGCGAGGCCAGTTTCAGCGCGGGATTGGCGGCGTGAATTTTGTCGAGTTCCTTCATGATGATCACGTTGGAACACTTTCGCGCCCAGAACAATGCGGAGCAGACTTCCTGAGCCAGCGGACAATCGTTGTCTTTGGCCGCTTCAAGGATCGCCTGCGCTTTTTCCAGGCGGTAAATCGCCATCGCGAATTCGTTTGGTGATACCGGTTTGGTGGCGTTGTGCTTCAAAATTTCCGTGGCTTCGTCGCGCAACTGCTGAGCGTCGTCTTGAACTTTGTCATCGCACCACGTGCGTGATGCGAGCAGCGCCAGCGCCACGAAAAGTACACTCCAATACTTTTTAGTCCTTCTGCCGTCGTACATGCCGCTCTCCACTCCCCCGCTCTGTTTGTCCACTATAGAGACAATAAGATGTACATCGTGTGACGTGTTCTTACCTTTAATTCATAGACTCCATTCCCATCTCCTTGCTGCGATTGATTTTTCCTCGTCTCCATAGATCTGTCAAGCAAACGGATTTCCAGACCGCTCCTTGCGCGGAATTCCGTTGGTGTTCCCACAGGGCGAGATAGAATGTGCAGTCTGCAATGCATCCTCCAGTGAGCTTTCCGTCCGAATGAAACATGCCTATCAACTGGCCTCCGCCACGTTTGCGTTCTCCGTGGGAAGTGGCATCGTCGTCGTCGCGCTGCCTCAGACCGCGCTTTTCTACCACATGACCAGCGACCAGATCGGCATGTTGACCGCCGCGCAGCCGTTTGGCTACGCCGTCGGTTGCATCGGATTGGGCCAGCTCTTTCACAACGTCTGCGGCAAGCGCGTGATGCTCGCCGGCACCGTCGTCAGCGTCGCGGCGGTACTTGGCATCGCGACGTTCCACACGCTCTGGCCGCTGGTGCTCTCACAGTTTGTTTATGGCATCGCGCTCGGCGCTTTCTGGCCCTTCACCGCCGCGTGGATGCTCGAAAACGACAACATCCCCCGCACGCGCCTGCTGCGAGTTTACAACGCCGGCTGGACCAGCGGCGCGGCGCTGGGCATGTATCTGGCCGGGGTGCTCTGTTCGGAAGGATTTCGCGCGTATACGTTTTTCATCAGCGTCGCGGTGACGGCATTGTCGTGCATCGGTCCGCTGCTGACGCCCGGTCCGCGCTCCCATTTAAAAATCTCCGACGATGCTCCGGTTCCGGCAGCGTCCACGCGCGATCCGATCGGCTTTCCGATTCTCCTGGCCGGCATTATCGCCAACGTCACCGCGCTGGGCACGCGCGTGATGATCAGTTTCAACTATCCCGAGCTGAACAAAGCGCTGAACTTCGACGCCAGCCGCATGGGCCTGTTCTGCGCCGTGGCGCTAGGCGGGCAACTCACCGCATTCCTCTTCGGCGCGGTGTACGAACGCTTCCTCGGCAGCCGCCGCATGTACGCGCTGATGAGCGGCGCGCTGATCGCCACGTCGCTGGCGTTCGGGCTGACGACCAACCTGGCGATCCTCACCGCGGCCATGCTGGTTGCCGGCGTCGTCACCGCGACGGGCTTTCAATCAGCCATCCTTGCGGCGACCGAATGGTTCACCTCGCGGCGCAATGCCACGACCATTCACGAAGGATTCGTCGGCTTCGCGCAGGTGCTGCCGTGGTTCGCCGGTCTGGCGGTGCAGCACGCCAAAGATTCCGGCATGGAGACGATCGCCGCGCTGAAGATGCCGTTCTTCGTGTTGCCCGCGATTCTCGCCGTGACGCTCTGCATTCAGCTCGCGCTGGTCACGTTCTGCAAGACGCGGCGACTGCTCCTGCCGCGCGCAGAACACGGCAGTGTTGGCGCAACGACCACACCCACGCCGAAGGTGCGCGCGCCTCAAATTCTTGCCGATGGCAATTCCTGAACGCGCGCGCTTCGCGGTGTACTCAGCTCACAACCATAAAGAGGAGTTTTCTCACCCGTGCTGATCCGCATTTTCTACACTTCCATACTGTTGAGCTTAATCTGGTCATCGCTCGCGGCTCAGGACGGCGAAGCGCCGGAAGGTTCGCTCGCGCGGCCCGTGCTGACTTACAACCCTGAGGATCGCACCGCGATTCTCAAGCGGGTCGCCCCGGGAAAACCAAGCTTCACGCCCACCGCGGAAGACAAGAACAGCACCGATCCGGTCAAAAATCTGCTCGCCAATTACCGCTTTGAATTCCGCGCCGAAGAAAGCCTGGTCAAGAGCAACGAAGAGCGACGCAGCGACCTGGTGATGAAGCTCGCCATCCTTACATGGCTTGATCCCAGCGGCGAATACCCGCACGCGCCGAAAGAGAAGAAGACCACCTATATCGATTCCATCCGCAGCGCTATCGGCGCGATCACCGAGCCTGAACTGATGAAGTACGATTTCCTCACGGACAAAGGTGAGCCGAATAAACCCGGCCAGTGGAACCGTTATCTCGAAGCCAGCGTCTCGTTGTGGAATTACGCCATCGCCTACGACCTGCTCGCGACGCCGGAAGTCCGCGCGGCGGGTTTGAAGGACGAGGATCTCGCGCTGTTTTACAACAAGCTCTCCAACGGCGTGGTGCGGCTTTTGGTCAATCATCTCCGCAGCTATCAGGGCTGGAAAGACGCCACCGGTCCAATCGGCAACAATTGGAACTCGCGCGAATTCTCCGGCGTCGGTCTGGCCCTGCTGTCGCTGCGTGATCAGTATGAAAAGGAACCTCAATTCTCGCCCCGATCCAACGACTACCTTGATGGCCTGAAAGCGCTACGCGATCTGTTCCCGAAGTACCTTAACGGCTGGGGCGGCCCGGCACGCGGCGACGGCGCATTCTGCAATTACTACGAAGGCCCGCACTACCTGCGCTACTGGGTGGAGTACGGTCTGGCGTTTGGCGTGGCCTGGTCGCGCGCGTTTCCCAACGATCCGCTCAACCTGCTGAAAGACGGCGGCCCCATTTCGCGCTTCTGCCGCGCGCACACAATCTGGTGCGCGCCGACCGGACGAAAAGACAAGGTGGCCGAGTGGACGTGCGTGCCCGTCGATGATACGTGGACTTACCCCGATGAATATTCCGTCCCCGTCATGCTTGCGGCGGCGTGGATCAAGTATCCCGACGCCGATCGCGCGGAGATGATTGCCTCGGTCAAGCGCAACGAAATCCGCTCGCATTCATTGCTCCTGGCGCATCCCATTCTGGATGAACTCAACGACGGCAAAGCGCCGCCGCCGTTGCCGCTGATTGCGGGCATCAAGCACGATGGCATCGGCGTCGCGCGAACTTCCGGCGAGAACGAAAAAGCGCTCTCCGTCTTCGCCAAAAATTTCGAAACGCCGCTGGAGAAAGACGGCACGCCGTCGCTCAGCGGGCACACGCACTCCGACAACGGCGAAGTCGTCGCCTACCGCGACGGCGAAGTCGTGCTCGTCGATCCTGCGTACGGTCCGAAAGGCTTCGCCAACAAATCCGTCAACGATACGTTCACCGGTTGGGAGCACCGCAACACGCTCTGTGTCGAAGAACCGGGCGACAGCGGCAAATTTGTGCTGCCGGTCTTCAAGGAGTACGGTCCGCACGACCGCCTCTCGCGCGCGGAATCCGTGAAGGACGATCTCGGCGAATTCCGCGTGCTGGAAATGACCACGCCCGCGCACCGCCGGACGGTCATCGTGCCCGGCGATTCCTGCATCCTGATCGTCGATCGCCTCAACGACGCCCGCCGCGTGAAACTCTGCTGGTGGGGCAACGGCAGCGTCACCGGCCGCGAGAACGAAGGCGTGAAGTCAAAGAAACCGTGGGAAGGCGACGCGGCAAAAGTCGTCACGGCTGAGATCGATACTGAGAAGGCCGAAGCCGTCTACTTTCGCGGACCGGCGCTGGCGTCGCGGATTCGCGTGATCCTGCCCGGCGGCCAGACCGCGACGCAGGTGCCCGGTGAGTACGGCCCGAAATGGTACAACACCAACTTCCCGCTCACCGGCCTTCACGCCGTTTCGAAAACGCCCGTCCATTACACCGTGACGCTTGTGGAGTTGGCTCCGAAGCCCACCACCGGCGCGCCCGCGTTCAAGCTCACCGCGGAAGTCAAAGCCGACGACGCCGGAAAGATTCAGAGCGTCACCGTCAGCGGCGGAGAGAAGCCCATTGAATACCGCATCACCGCCGATGGCAAAGTCGAGCGCTCTGCAAAGTAGCGCGGACCTTCAGGCCAATTGGCCTGATGGTTAAAGATCAACACTTCGAACATGACGCGAAAAAAACCGGGAGGCGCATTGCGCCTCCCGCTTTGGTTGGATTCACGCGTTCTCGATTTACTTCGACGCGAGCAACTGTTCCGGCTTGATGCTCGAATCGTAGCGCTGCTTGGCGACTTCCAACACGTGAGCGGCGAAGTGCGGGTGGTCGCGCAGGATGCGGCTGAAATCCGCCTTGTCCAGCACGAACAGATCGCACGTCGTTTTCGCCCGCACCGTCGCCGTGCGCGGCTTGGACATCAAGATGCCGATTTCGCCGAAGAAATCGCCGTCCTTCAGCGTCTTCAACACCGAGCCGTAATCGTCGACAACTTCGACTTCGCCACGCGCGATCATGTACATCTCGCGGCCGACATCGCCCTTCTTGATCAGCACGTCGCCCACACCGACCATTCTCGGGCGCAGCGCCATGATCGTCTGCGAGAGCAGCAGCGGATCGGCGTCCTTGAACAGGTCCACGCGCTTGAGCACTTCTTCGCTGATCAGTTCAAACCAGCGCCGCCCGTCGCGTTCGATCAGATCGGCCGCGACCTTCGGGCCCCAGCTGCCGCGCGCGTAGTTCGGGAAATCGGCCGGCGTGGCGGTCCAGTAATCCATGATCGGCTGCGCGACCTTCCACGCCGCCTCCACCAGGTCGCCGCGCGAGAAGAGCGTCGCGTCGCCGTGCGAACAGGAATAGACCATCACTTCGTAGCCCGTGTAGCGCGACGCCTTGAACGCATCGCCGTAGCTGAAGCGCATGTTGACCGGCTGGAGCTGCAGTGTCGGACCCGGCACCTTCGCGTGGAATTGCACTTCGATGCCCTGGAAGGGCTGGATGTGGAAAATCAGCCGGTTGGGATTGAGCTGCCGGACCGGCGTGCCGCGGAAGATGACCGCCGGAGCCTTCTTGAATTCCACGATGATTTCCGTACCCCGCTTGGAGAGCGCCTTGCCGGACCGCAGGTAGATCGGCACGCCTTCCCAGCGCCAGTTGTCGATGTGATACCGCGCCGCCGCGTAGGTTTCGGTCTTCGATTCCGGATTGACGTCCTTTTCCTGACGGTAGCCGGGCTTGACCACTTCACCACTCTCGTTCTTGTTCGGGCCGTACTGGCCGCGGACGACGTAGCGCGCCACTTCTTCCGGCGTGTAATTGCGCACGGCCTGGAGCAGCTTCGCTTTTTCATTGCGGATCGCGTCGGATTCGAACGAGCCGGGCGTTTCCATGCAGAGGTACGCCAGCATCTGGAACATATGATTCTGCATCATGTCGCGCAGCACGCCGGAGCTATCGTAATAACCGCCGCGCCCTTCGACGTCGACGGCTTCCGAGACGTTGAACTGGATGTTGTCGATGTAGTTCTTGTTCCAGAGCGGCTCGAACATGCCGTTGCTGAAGCGGAACGCGAGCAGATTCTGGACGGTCTCTTTACCCAGGTAATGGTCGACGCGGTAAATCTGATCTTCGTTCCAGTTGGCCAGCACTTCCTTGTTGAGCTGCAGTGCGGATTTCAAATCGGTGCCGAAAGGCTTTTCAACGATGATGCGTTTCCAGCCGTCGCCATCTTTGAAGCCGGACTTGTGGAGATTGTCGCAGATCAGCCCGAAGAAGCGCGGCGCGGTCGCGAAGTAGAAGAGCACATTGCCGCCGACCTTGTACTGCGCGTCGAGCTTGGCGACCTGGGTTTTCAAATTCTGGAAGAACGGCAGATCGGCGAAACCGCCCTGCATGTAGTGGAAGCGACTGACCAGGTTTTCCCAGATGACCGGATCGAATTCCTTGCGGGTGTGGAATTTCTTGATGTCTGCGGTCATGCGTTCGCGGAACGATTCGGTCGTCAGCGGGTCCATCGCGGTGCCCAGGAGCGCGAACTTTTCGTTCAGCAGTCCGTCGCAGGCGAGATTGTAGAGCGCCGGCACGAGCAACCGTTTGGTCAAATCGCCGGACGCGCCGAAAATCAGCATGACGCAGGGCTGGCTCGGCAAACTGTCCGATTGTGCTTCCGTTCCGTACGAACCCAGTACCTGTGCGCTATCACTCATATTCGTCACCCCTGAGAAAAAGGATTGGCCACGCGGCCCACTTTTCTAAATGCACGTTGAATGCTTAAAGGTAATTGGCATCCGCAGTCTTTCCAGTCCGAGTCGACGCAAAACTGAAAATTTGCAGAGATTTAACCCTTCGACTGGCCGTTCGACTTCGTCGAAAGGCCGCTCAGCGCAGAGCCATACAAGGAACGTGTGCACTGTTAATTGTGGTGCAGGCGTCCCGCCTGCAAATGCTTGTTGCATGACCTTCGGTGACGGGTCGAACTTCTCCCTTCGTGACTGCAGTCACTAAGGGAGAAATCGACCTAAGGCCAGCTGGCCTTAGGGTCGTCACCCGACGATTCGTCCATCTTTTTTCAGCGGTGCGTCCATGTTTCTGACGCTCGTGACCGCGTATTGTGCGTACAGTTTAATTCAGAATTGAGCGGCGAAACTGCCATTTGAAAAGGACTGCTGAAAAATGCTGACGAAAGAACAGGTCGCAGAGTTCAAAACCAAAGGCTATCTAAAAAGCGGTCGCGTCCTCACTGACGCCCAAGTCGACGCGATGCGCGCCGATCTGACGCGGGTGATGGAGAACAAGGACAATCCCAACGTGCCGCAGCCCGTCGGCATCTCCAACTGGAATCCCAAAGCGCCGATCTGGCAGATTGTTAATATCTGGGAAGCCAGCGACGCTTTCCGCGAACTGCTCTCCAATCCGACCATTGTCGAAGAAGTCGCGCAACTGACCGACGCCAAGCAACTGCGCGTCTGGCATGATCAGATTCAATACAAGCCCGCTGGCGACGGCGGCGTCAACATGTGGCATCAGGATGCGCCGTACTGGCCGAATATCGGACCGATCACCGAGCAGGTCAGCGCTTGGGTCGCGCTCGATGACGTCGACGAAGGCAACGGTTGCATGAGCATGATTCCCGGCTCGCATCTGTGGGGCAACAACATCGAATTCCTGCATACGCTCAAGGAATTCAAAGACATGCCCGCCACTTTCGACGGCAAGAAACTCGAGATCGTCCTGCGCCCGGTGAAGAAAGGTGAAGTCCACTACCATCACGGCTTGACCTGGCACGGCTCGCACGCCAACACCCGTGGCCGTCCACGCCGCGCGGTGGCTGTGCATTACATGACCGAAAAAACCGTCTACGTCGCCAGCGGCGGACACTGCATGAAGAAATTCGTCGAAGTCGCCGACGGCGCTCAATTGCAGGGCGAGCACTTTCCGCTGGTGTGGGATAAAAAGGCGTTCACCGTGCCGGCGATTGGCAAGAAAACCGCCGCGGTCTGAGTTCGGCCTCCTATCCAATCGTCAAAAACGTGGCGTCGGCAATCAGCCGACGCCACGTCTCATTTCAAAACTTACTTAACGCGTGTTGCGCGGCATCTTTCTTATGTGCGGACACCAGAAGGCGAATGCGATAGCCGTAATGCCTGCCACCTGTACCGCTCACAATTGAGTAGGTAAAGCTGGCCTTCGCCGCCGCTTGATCGAGCAGATAGATGGCCCATTCGTGACCTGCCCCCGTTTTATGTACCAGCCGTTATGAGAGTTTTTCCTAAAACAGGGCTCCCCTCGAGCCCCGCTGCTCCGTCGCTATCGGCGTCGGTCGCACTCACCAGCTCGGCCGGCGACGATAGCGGCGGAGCGGCGG
>JBBRPR010000032.1:0-95427 GCA_038227875.1 Planctomycetota bacterium | reverse complement strand
TATAAAGCAACTCTCGACACTGAAAATCAAGGGAAATCTGGTGGATGAGCTAATTTGAGCAGGAATGAGAGCGAATGATAGCAAATGAGCGCGAATGAGCAGGAATGATTCAAAATGAGCGTGTTTGAGCAGGAATGAGCGAAAATGAGCTGAAATGAGCTGAAATGAGCAATTGCTACTGGGAAGTGTTTTTGTGCTACGCGATTAAGTGATAACCGGCAGGGATTGGAATTGGGCGCTGCGGGTTGGGTTGAGTCTTTCAGCAACGGCTGGAAAGCCGGCTGAAGCCGGCTGGTGTAGCGTCATTCAGGCAGCAACCACCACTTGAAAGTGGTGGCAAGCAACGGCATGAACTGCAACGGTAACTGCCACCCGCCTCGGAGAACACAACGTCACAGCTGCGCTGAAATTTGTAATGCTCTAACTACAATGCAAAAAATAGCCAGGAGGCCGAACAGGGCCAATCCCACATAAAATATCCGGTTTTGCTTTTCTGAAATCAATGTCGCTACTGCTCCAATAACCACAATCAGGAACCAGATTGATAAGGCGATCGCTGATGTCAACACGCGTGGCCAGGCAACTTCCACGCAACGTCCGTGGCCTTTGTTTAAAATATGGCCGTGCTCGACGACAACACTAAGAATGTCCCCCGTACCGGATCCGACGAGCATTAGACCCGCCATAATCAGGAACAAAACAAAGCCAGCGGGACTTGCAGCACTTGCGTACTTAATCGAGCTAGCCGGCACGTCCCCTTTTGGGGAGTTGAACGATGCCTTCCATCGTTCAATTGTTGCTCGCGTTTCAGCTCCATCCAGTTCTTTCGAAATATCGTCAAAACATGCAGACAGTGCCGACAGTCGCTCGCTTTCATTTGGAAAATCCTGCCCCATTAAATATTCGGCCTTTTGAAAATCAGAGCGGCAAATGTCATTTTGATAGCAAGATCCAAATGTCACGGGCCGACCCATCCACTTCGCGAGCATAATAGGGCCAATTAAAAAGAATTTCGCGACAAGGATACGCTGCGCAGCAGCATTTTTATCCCATCGCTTGCTAAAAACGACCTCCTCTTCCGGATGAAGATTGACTGCGCAGCCAGTCAGCCCGCGGATGGTCTGAAAGCCATGTTGAAGGGCGAAATACTGCCGTCCCGCGGCATAGTAGGCCCATTCCGCTTGGTCCAATTCCATAGTTCCTTTCGAGTCATCGACGTCGGTTTATATAATAAAATGATGAATCACTTTAAACCGTCTAAATTGCAATCGCTACTCCCAGGAACGGTGGAGACCTGCCGACGGAAAGTGATGCGCGCCGGTCTCGCCTTCAGAGCTCCGGAGATCACGCGAACTTTTCCAGGGGGCGAGTAGAGATTATGCGGGGATGACGAGGCGGAGGCCGCGGCGGGAGCTTCTGGTGTTGGGGTCGTCCATGTAGCGGGTGGCGGAGCGGCAGAGGGCGGGACGGTAGTTCCAGGAGCCGCCGCGGAGGACGCGCAGGCGGCCCTTCTCGGGGCCCTGCGGATCGGTGGCGTCGCCGGGAGGGTACGGCGCGTACCAGTCCTGGCACCACTCCCAGACGTTGCCGTGCATGTCGTAGAGGCCCCACGCGTTCGGCGGGAAGGAACCGACGGGCGTGGTGCGCTGGCGGTAGATGCCTTTCGAGCCGTGCGCGTAGATGAAGTTGCCGTCGTAGTTGGCCTGCTCGACGCTGATCTGGTTGCCGAAGTTGAAGGCGCTGCCGGTGCCGGCGCGGCAGGCGTATTCCCATTCGGCTTCGGTGGGCAGGCGCACGGGGCGGCCGGCAATCTGGCTGAATTTGGTGCAGAACGTCAGGCAGTCGTCGTAGGTGAAATTCTCGGCGGGATTGTTGGGGTCTTTGAATTCGCTGGGGTTGCTGCCCATCACCCGTTCCCACTGCGACTGCGTGACCGTGTACTTGCTCATGTAGAACGGTCGTGTGAGCGTGACGCGGCGCTGAATTTCGTTGCTGCTGCGGCCTTCCTCCGTTGCGGGGCTGCCCATCGTAAACGTGTCGGCCTTGAGCAGCACTGAATCCAGTTTCACGCCGTTGCCCAAGTCGATGCTCAAGACCGGCGGCAGCGGTCCGGCCGGAGCGACGTGCGCGGGTTGCGCGGCAGGAGCGGGATGCGCGGGAGCGGGCGGAATGCTCTTGGCTTCGCGCGCCTGCTTGAGCAGCATCTCGGCCAGCGCGCGGCTGGGATGGGAGGAATCACCGATCGCCTGCAACGGTCCGCTGAGCGCGGCGCAGACGATGTCCCATTCGCCGTTGCGCTTGGCTTCGGCGGCGATGGAGAGCCCGGCGGTCAGCGCCTGGTTAACTTCGTGTTCGCGGTTTTTGCGGTCGCTGGAGCTCACGGCAGCGTCGCGCAACTGGGCGAGCACGGCGCCGAAACCTTCCATCAGATTGGTCTGGCCCTGCTCGGCATCGCCTTTGACGCGGCGTTCGGCTTCGTTGAGCTTGGACATGGCGGCATTGGGGTCGCTGACAACCATCCGCTTGGCTTCGTCGATCAAGTGCTCGATGTCTTCCTTGCGCCGCGTGCGGACGCGCTGCTCGTCTTCGGCTTCGCGGACGATCAGGGTCATCGCGTCGCGGGCGTTGCCTTGCGACTGGGTCAGCGCTTCCAGGCAGCCCTTGAGCGCTTCCAGCAGCAACGTGCCATCGGCAAAGCGCCGGGCGGGATTCTTTTCCATGCAGCGGTCGATCACCACGGAGCTGTACGACGAGACGGTCGGCACGAGCTGCTGCACGGGCGTGTGCGCGGCCTGCGCGGTGTCAATCAGGATCTTCATCGCCGAAGTGCCGGTGAACGGCGCGCGGCCGGTGAGCAACGCGTAGAGCATCGCGCCCATGCTGAAGACGTCCGCGGGCTTGCCGGCAGTTTTGGCGTCGACAGCCTGTTCGGGGGACATGTAACC
Organism: Planctomycetota bacterium; assembly: GCA_038227875.1. Lineage (GTDB taxonomy): Bacteria > Planctomycetota > SZUA-567 > H5-PLA8 > H5-PLA8 > JBBRPR01. The sequence continues at coordinate 92,482 of JBBRPR010000032.1, read as the reverse complement.
GGGCGTGCCCATGCAGGCCTGCGCCATGGTCAGGGATTGTCCGCCGAGGTCTTCGCCGCGGGCCAGCCCCAGGTCGGCGAGCTTGGAATTTTTGAAGAGCAATTCTCCGCCGTGGCGGGCGAAGGGGATCATCACGTTGTCGGGCTTGATGTCGCGGTGAATAATGTTCTCGGCGTGCGCAGCGGCCAGGCCGTCGCAGGCAGCAATGCAGATTTCCAGCGCGACGTGTTCGCTCAGTCCGACACCGCCATTGTTCTTGACGTCCCGCAGATGCGAGCCGGCCGACGTGCCGAAAATATACTCCATGACCAGGTAGACGACGCCCTTGTCCTCGTTGACGTCCATGACGTTGACGAGATGCGAGGAGTGGACCATGCCGGCGATCTGGGCTTCGCGGAAGAAGCGTCCCACCATTTCAGGCTGGTTCGACGCCAGATCCACCGGCAGGACTTTAACGGCGACTTCCTTGTTCAGGCGCAGATGCAGGCCGAGATAAACGGCGCCCATGCCGCCCTGACCGAGCTTGGCGGTGAGGGGAATGCCGCCCAGCGAGGGCAACTGGCGGCCGTGGTAATCCATGCGCGGGGCGTTGCGGAGCAGCTTGTCGCCGGAGAGATCTTCGACCGGGCGCGAGAGCGCATGTCCGCCGATCATGTCCGGTGGACGCGGCGCGGGAGCGATCGGAGCCCCGGTAACTCCCGGCGGAGGCGTGACGATCTGCGTCACTTCCGAGAGTTTCGGATCCTTGAGCGTCGGCTCCGATTCGTTTTCTTTTCCTGCCATAAACGCCTTCCCGGTACGGCTGCGACTTTCAGTTCGAGGACTTGGCCTTGAACGGAATGTAATCCTGATCGCTCACGATTTTCTGGCCGGCGTCGCTGACCAGGTACGAGATGAAGGCCTTGACGTTGCCCTGGGGTTCGCCCTTGGTGACGACCAGGAGCGGCCGGCAGAGCGGGTATTTACCGTTACCTACGTTTTCGCGCGTGGCGGGGGTGCCGTCAAGAGGCAGCAGCTTGAGCGGTGCGCCTTTTTCGATGCGGGCGAGGGCGAAGCCGATGGGGATGTAGGAGAGGCAATTTTCATCGGTGGTGACGGCGGCGAGCATTTCATTGTTGTTGGTTTTCGGCGCGGCCTTGATGGCGTAATCGGCGTCGCCCTTGTTCTTGTAGAGCGCCTTGCCGGCGTCGAATTTCACTTCCAGGCCGAAGTAGTTGGCGAACAGTTCCAGCTGCGCGTGGCCTTCGGTGCGGGAGGTCAAATTGATGGGCGCGTCCTTGCCGCCGAGGTCCTTCCAGTTCTTGATTTTTCCGGTGTAGATGTCGTGGACCTGGTCCTTGGTGATCTTGTCGATGGGCTGGGCATTGCTGACGAGAATGCCGATGCCGTCGTAGCCGATGGTGACAGGAACGAAGTCCTTGTTCTTCTCCTTTTCGTCGGCCTTGAGTTCGCGGCCGACGAGGCCGATCTGAACTTTGCCGGAGGCCAGGGATTCGACGCCGTTGTTGGAGCCGCCGCCGCCGAAGGTGAAGTCGACATCCGGATGCGCGGTTTTGAATTCCTTGCCGGCGGCCTGGACGATGGGCTGAACGGTCGTGGCGCCGGTGCCAACGATGGTTTCAGCAGCGCGCGCGGCGCCCATTAAGGTAATCACGGACAGCAGCACAGCGACGAGAGCTTTACTGAACATGAGCATCCTCCGGATAATTTTTCATCGGCCCATCGTACGGCAATTCAATGACCAATCCTGCAAAAAAGTGCCATTACTGCGAAGCTCCCATGTGAACTGGCGGTTCGAAACAGGGGTCGGAAATCATTGCGATGCTTAATGCTACAGATGTATGACAATTTTAGTTACACAATATGACTCATGCCTCGGACAGTCACGCGTTGTTGCGTTCAATAGTACAACACGGATCGAGCTAACTCTTGTCGATTCGAGAAGATTCCCGGTGGCATCTGAGTTGCATTTCTAATACGGGATTCAACTCTGAGGAAACAACATGCGACAATTTCCGGTGATTCTTGCAGCGCTATGTTTGGTGGTGGGAACGTGTGCGTTTGGCGCAGACGACACCTCCGATATGGCGTTGATCGAAAGCGTGGCGAGCAATCTGGCCACCTGTGCGCCGCTGGCCAAGGCCGACGATCTCGCTGCTTACAATACGGCGAGCCGGAAGCTTGCAGATTCACATGTGCTTCAAGGCGTCTGCGACGAAACGATTCTGTGGGGCGGATACAACGCCGGAAAGCCGCTCAATCCGGATAACCACATGCTCACGGAGTTCGATCCACGGGTGTGGCGCGCCGAGTATCTCGCCGGCTTCATGTTCACCGGCAAGCACACGGTTGAGAAGAAGGACGGCTACACCGTTCTCTTCATGGACTGCGCCTACCGCAACAAGCTCGACGCTGGCGATTACCCGTATCCGTTCTGGCATTCGAAGAAGAAATGGGATTCGTATCAGCGCACGACCAACCTGATGTTCCTGTTCGAGAAGGGCCATCTGACCGCTTCGTACCGGTCGCCGGAACAGGACGCCAGCCGCCCGCTGGTCGAGAAGACGTTCGATGGCAACTGGCACTGGTCGGAGAAGGACCAGACGCAGCCGGCGGTGTCGCTCTACACACGCATTTTCTCGAAGGACAATCCGCACGCGAAGGACCTGGAGACGGCGTACCGCAATCTCGAATCAGCCGCGCGCCAGAACAACTGCATGTCCTGCCACAGCCCGGACAACGCGGCGCATGCCAAGAAGCTGGTGCTGCTGACCTTCCCCAACCAGGCGCTCAACGCACGCCTGACCATCGTCAACGAACTGCAGTCGAACCTGATGCCGCCCAAGAACAAGGACACGGGTCTTTCCGGCGTCGCCGACGAGAAGGAAAAACAGAAGCTGGTCGAACTGGCGAAGACCTTTGCCGAGCTCGGCGACAAGGCGCTGGCCTTCGAACGCAAGCGCGTCTCCGAGAATGCCGCCGACGTCGCGGCGCAGAGCGGGGAGAAGAATACGATCAAGCCAGGTGATAGTGGCAGCAAAGAGTTGAACGAAATCAGAAAATAGACGATACTGCTGCTCAGTTTGAAACGGTACGAGCAGTACAGCCTGTTGATTGCTCCCTGGCCGGCGCCATGAACCGCCTCTACAGCCAGGCGTTTCACGGAACACTTAGCGTAATAATGTTTTCTGGCAGGCTGTAAGGTGGGGGAATATGCAAAATAATCAAGCCCGCGAAGCGCGGGGGCTGTGGCATTCGTGGAGTTCATTAGGTCTGCGTTGGAGACTGGTCGGCACGATGGCGGTGCTGACCCTTTTATTATCGGCCGGTATCACTATCACACTCCTGGGCATCGGATCGCTGGTGCTCTCGGACCTCTCGCAGACCACGCAGGATCTCTCGGCCAACATCCAGCGGCAGCAGCAGCAGTCGCTGGATAACGTGAAGAAGTCCGAAGTCGTCGCCGCCACGCGTTCGCTGATGACCAAGGGCGAGAATATCTCCCGCCTGTTCGCCAAGATGGCCGCCACGCCTTTCGCCTCCTTCGACACCGAGCAGCTTCACGAACAGTGCCGGCTGATGACCAGCGAGCCGGAGATTGTGTTGAGCTACGCGATCAGCGATAAGGGCAGCATTCTCACCGGCGAAGTCAACGACACGAGCCCCATCGTTAAAAACCTGCCCGAGTCCGTGCGCAAAGATCCCACCGCCGCGGTGGAGGCGCTCAGGAGCCGTATCACCAGGCAGGACGACCGCATCAAGGCCGACCCCTACGATCTGGCCAACGACAGCGCGCACGACATCTTCGAATTTTCGACGACGCTGGGCAATGTGGGCAAGACGGTGCTGCTGATTTCCAAGGCCGATATCCTCGCGCAGAAGGCGAAGATCGAACAGGATTTCACCACGCTGGAGAACAACACGGCCGCGGGGTTTGTGGACTTCAAAAACAAGCTGGAAGAGAACAAAAGCACCGGCACGTCGCGGGCGATCCGCACGGTGACGCTGCTGGCGCTGGGCGGCTTCCTGGGCACGGTGCTGCTGCTGGCGTTCATTGCCAACACGATCATCCTGCCGATTCACACCGCGGTGCGCGCCGCGCGCAGCGTGGCCGACGGCGACCTGACCGAAAGCATCACGGCCACCAGCACCGACGAGACCGGACAGCTGCTCCAGGCGATCCAGTCGATGACCAGCAGCCTCAATTCATTGGTCACGCGGGTCAAGCATTCCAGTATTCAGCTCGTCTCGACGGCCACGGGCATCGCGGCGAACGTCAAGCAGCAGCAGGTTACCGTCAACGATTTCGGTTCGTCGACCACGCAGATCGCCGCGGCGGTGAAGGAGATTTCCGCCACGTCGAAGGAACTCCTGCAGACGATGAACGACGTTACGACCGTGGCCAGCGGCACGGCAGGACTGGCCGACATGGGCCGCGGAAGTTTGCAGGAGATGGAATCGACCATCGGCCAGCTGGGCAAGGCCACGGTCTCGATTTCCTCGAAGCTCTCGGCGATCCGCGAGAAGGCCGACGAAATCAATGTGGTCGTGACCACGATCACCAAGGTCGCCGACCAGACCAATCTGTTGTCGCTCAACGCCGCGATCGAAGCCGAAAAAGCCGGCGAGTACGGCCTCGGCTTCGCCGTCGTCGCGCGTGAAATCCGGCGCCTGGCCGACCAGACGGCCGTGGCGACCCTGGACATCGAGCAGATGGTGAAGGAGATGCAATCGGCCGTCTCGGCCGGCGTGATGGAGATGGACCGCTTCTCGCAGGACGTCAAACGCGGCGTCGAGGAAGTGGCGCGCATCGGCACGCAGCAGTCGCAGATCATCGAGCAGGTGCAGGCGCTGCTGCCGCGCTTCAAGTCGGTGAATGAAGGCATGCACTCGCAATCGCAGGGCGCCGAGCAGATCAGCGATGCGATGATTCAGCTCAGCGACGGCGCGCGCCGCACGGCCGCCACGCTGGAGGAATTCACGCGGGCGTCGGAGAATCTGCACTCCGCGGTGAAGGGCCTGAACGACGAAATCGCGCGCTTCAAAGTCGCGGCGTAACTACGCTGCGTTATGAACAAATCTGGGAGTTAGCGATGCTGACGTTGATCTTCAGTGCCGGTCCCAATCGCTACGCGCTGGACGCCCGTAAGATCGCGGAGATCGTGCCGGCGGTGAGCTTGCAGCCGGTGCCGCGCGCGCCGGAGTACGTCGCGGGCGTCTTTAATTTTCGAGAAGCGGCCGTGCCGGTCGTGGATCTCTGCCGGTTGCTCAACGGAACGCCTGGCCGCATGCGGCTGAGCACCCGTATCGTGCTGGTCCATTACACGCCCAAGCTGGCGGGCAGCGCGTCGCGGCTGCTGGGGCTGATGGCCGAATCGGTGACGGAAATGCGTTCGATCGATCCCACGCAGCTGAAAGCGCCGGTGGTCTCCGCGCCGGGCGCGCCATATTTGGGCGAGATTGCGGCGGCGCAGAAGGGCTTCACGCAGATGCTGGTGATCGAGGAAATTCTGCCGCCGGAATTGCAGGAGATGCTCTTCTCCAGTCCGGAGCGCCCGCATGAAGTCTGAAGCCGAACGCCTCAAGCCCGGCGCGGCAGGCTTCGCGGCGCGCTTGCCGGAGGTCGTGGAGTTGCTCCGCCGCCACACCGGGCTGATGGCCGAGGCGCTGAATTCGTCGGCGGTGACCGGAGCGCTGGAACGGCGGCAGCTGGCGCTGCACGTGGACCCGGAGGAGTACGTCGACCGGCTGAAAAATTCCGTCCGCGAGTGGGATGCGTTCGTCGACGAGATTGTCGTGCCCGAGACCTGGTTTTTCCGCGACGTCGAGCCGTTCAAGCATTTTCGGCGCTGGGCGCTGGACGGGGAAAACCGAAAGCAGTGGACCCGGCGGCGACTGCGGATTTTAAGCGCGCCCTGCGCGACCGGCGAGGAACCGTACTCGATTGCGATGGTGCTGCTCGACGCGGGATATTCGGCGCGCGACTTTCACATCGATGCCGTCGACATCAGCCACGCGGCGCTGAAGAAAGCGCGCGCGGGAATTTTCCGCCCACGCGCGTTCCGTGGCGAAGCGCCGGTGCGGAAGGGATTTTTCGAACCGCACGGCGGCGACTTTGCGCTCAGCCCGAATGTGCTCTCGGCGGTCCATTTTCATTACGGCAACATCGTCGATCCGAAATTCCTGGCCGCGCAGGATCCGTACGACGCGATCTTCTGCCGCAACGCGCTGATTTATTTCGACGCGCCCGCGCGCAAGGTCGTCGCGGCGATGATCGACCGATTGCTCACGGAGACCGGCGTGCTCTACCTGGGCCACGCCGATCCGACGCAGCACTTGAGTCCCCGCTTTGCGCCGCTGGCGCACGCGCGCTCGTTTGCCTACGGCCGCGCATCCGCGCTGGCGAAAGCCGCGGCGCCCGTTGTTCCGGCCGCGCGGCCGCACAGTCAGAGTCGCGCGCGTACGGCGGCGAAATCGGGTCTGCGCACCGCCGTCGCGCCGGGTCCAGTGGCGACAGCCGCGCCGGCGACTTCACGCAAGGCCGAGGCCGTGCGCGAGCTGGTAAGCGAGTCGGCGGCGCTGGCGGACGCGGGGAAGCTCAAAGAAGCCGAGGCGCGTTTGCAGGAAGCGCTCAAGCGCGACCCGGCCAGCGCGGAAGCATGGCGGCTGCTGGGGATGATCTTCCATTCGCGCGGCGAGGAAGCGCCGGCCGAGGCGGCGCTGACCAAGTCGCTGTATCTCCAGCCGGAATGCGTGGAGTCAATGACGCACCTGGCGCTGATTTACGAGAGCCAGGGCCGCCGCCGCGACGCCGCGGCGATGCGCTCCCGCGCGCTGCGCATGGAACAGAAGCGGAGGGCTGTATGAGCGACACGCCGCCGCCCACGCAGCCTTCTCTGCCCCCTGGCGATTCCCGCGGGCCTCGCAAGCCGTCCTCGGCGTCGCAGAAGCCGCGGGTCAGCAGCGGACTGACCAGTTTCATTCCCTTGCAGCCGACGGTCGCCGATTGTTGGAAGACCATCGGCGTACGCGGCGACGGTTCGTGCCCGGAACTGGTCAAGCATGTTCACTGCCGCAACTGCCACGTCTACGTCGAAGCGGGGCGCAGCCTGCTTGAACGCCGCTTGCCAGAAGATTACCGCGACGAATGGACTTCGCTGCTGGCCAAGCCCAAAGATGTGATCGAACGTGGAACGCTGGCGCTGTTCTTGTTCCGCTTGAAGTCGGAATGGCTGGCGCTGCCCACCACGCTCTTTGTGGAAGTCGCGGAGATGCGGCGCTTCCGGCCGATTCCGTTCCGCAAGGATCCCGTCTGCCAGGGGCTGGTGAACATCCGCGGTGAACTGCAGCTGTGCGTTTCGCTGCAGTACCTCCTGAAAATTCCCGACGAGCCGCACGGCTTGACGGACAAGCCGCGCATCATGGTCATCGCCAAGGACGGCGTGCGCTGGGCGTTTCCGGTGGACGAAGTGTACGGCCTGGCGCGGGTTAAACCCGGCGACATCGCAAAGACGCCGGTCACGCTTTCAAAAGCGTCGGCGTCGCACATCAAGGGTTCCTTCCAATTTGATGGCCATCATGCCGGCATCCTCGATGACGAGCTGGTCTGTTATCAGCTGGTGAGGAGCGTGCAATGAGTGACCGCGCGCCCGTCGATCTTTCCATGCTGGAGATGTTCCGCGTCGAAGTTCACGACCGGACCGAGACGCTCAATGCGGGCATCGTGGCGCTGGAAGGCAATCCGACCTCGAAAGAAGAGCTGCAGAACCTGATGCGCGCGGCCCATTCGATCAAGGGCGCGTCGCGCATCGTCGGTCTGGAAATTGGCGTGCAGTTGGCGCATGAAATGGAAGACTGCTTCGTCGCCGCGCAGGAAGGGCGGTTGAAGCTCGAACCCTGGCACATGGATTTTCTGCTGCAGGGCGTGGACGTCTTTTCGCGGCTGGCGGAAAGTCCCGACACGGAACTCGAAGCGTGGCTCGACGCGCAAATACCTGAGATCGAGGCGCTGGCCAAGCAGATCGGCGGTCTGGCGAAAGGTCCGGCCGCCGCCTCTGCCGGATCCGCTCAGTCTTCCCCGCCAACACCGGCACCGCAGCCACCGCCACCCGCGACCGCGGAAGTGAGCGCGCAGGAACTCAGCAGCATCGATCTCGACATGTCGATGTTCGACATGTTCCGCGTGGAAGTTGAAGCACACGCCGCGACGCTCAACGACGGCCTGATCGCGCTGGAGAGCAATCCGACCAACACGGAGAGCCTGCAGTCGCTGATGCGCGCGGCGCATTCGATCAAGGGTGCATCGCGAATCGTTGGACTCGAAGCCGGCGTGAAACTGGCGCACGAATTGGAAGACTGTTTCGTCGCCGCCCAGGAAGGGCGCACGCGGCTGACGCCCGAACACATCGACCTGCTGCTGCAAGGCGTGGACTTGTTTGTGCAGCTGGCACAGACGTCAGAACCCGAAATCCTGACGTGGCTGAAAGTACACAAATCGATGATTAGCGGTCTGGCTGGACAGATTGCTGCGTGCGGCCAGAATCCAGTACCCACACCTGCCGCGCCGCCTGCGCAAAGCGCTGCGCCGACGGTCACGGCGCCACCGCCGCGTCCGCCGTCTCCGGTTTCAGTGCCTCCGCCGCCGCAGACGCACACGCAACCGGACGCGCTGGGGATGCCGTCGATGGTCGGCGGTTCGCTGGCGCTTGCACCGCGGCCGGTGACCGGTGCTTCTGTGCTGCCGGCGGCCACGACGACTCGAAATACGACTGGCGCGCGGGTGGTCCGCGTCAATGCCGACAACCTCAACCGGCTGCTGGGCCTTGCCGGCGAATCGCTGGTCGAAACCCACTGGCGATCGCGCTTCTCCGATTCGCTGCTGCAAGTGCGCCGGGCTCAGAACAAGCTCAGCGCTGCGATCCGCCGTCTGCGCAACGCGATGGAAGCCGGCGCGGTGCGCGAGCAGCTTGAACCGATGATCGGCGATCTGGAGCAGCGCAGCGAAGAGTGCTCCCGCTCCGCCGCCGAACGCCTGGCCGAATTTGAACTTTTCTCACACCGCACCAGCACGCTGGCGATGCGCCTGCACCAGGAAGCCGTGACCAGCCGCATGCGTCCGTTCGACGACGGCATCCAGGGCTTCCCGCGCCTGGTCCGTGACCTGGCCCGCCAGATGGGCAAGTCGATCCGCTTCGATGTGCTCGGCCGCGCGACGGAAGTGGACCGCGACATTCTCGAGAAACTCGAAGCGCCGCTCAATCACCTCATCCGTAATGCTGTTGATCACGGCCTGGAATCGCCCGACGAACGGCAGTCGGCCGGCAAGAATCCAACCGGCGTGTTGACGCTGGAAGCGCGCCACCGCGCCGGGATGCTCTTCGTCAGCGTCAGCGACGACGGCCGCGGCGTGAATCTTGACCGGCTGCGCGAGAAGATTCTCGAGCGGAAACTCGCCGCACCGGAAATGGTCGCGAAGATGACCGAACCCGAGTTGCTGGAATTTCTCTTCCTGCCGGGCTTCTCCACTGCCAAGCAGGTGACGGAGATCTCTGGCCGCGGCGTGGGGCTCGACGTAGTGCAGACGATGATCCAGGAATCGTCGGGGACCGTGCGCATCATCTCCAAATTCGGGCAGGGGACGATGTTTCAGCTCCAGCTGCCGATCACGCTCTCGGTCATTCACGCGCTGCTGGCGGAAGTCGGGAGCGAAACGTTCGCGTTCCCCATCTCGCGCATCGAACGGCTGGTCAGCGTCCCGGCGGACTCGGTGCAGACGCTGGAGAACCGCCAGTTCGTGACCATTGAAGGAGAGAACGTCGGCGTCGTTGCCGCCGCGCAGGTGCTGGAACTTCCGCATTCAAGCGCGGTCGCCAAGACGCTCTCTCTGATCGTCGTCAGCGACCGGTCCAACCGCTACGCGCTGGCCGTCGAGCGCTTCGCCGGAGAACGCGAAGTCGTCGTCAAGCCGCTCGATCCACGGCTGGGCAAAGTTCCCGCGATCGCCGCCGCCGCGATTCTGGAAGACGGCGCGCCGGTGCTCGTCGTCGATGTGGAAGACCTCGTCCGCTGCACCGACAATCTGCTCAGCGGCAACACGCTGCGCAAGGTCGGCGCGCCAGGCGCCACGATTGTCGCGCAGAAAGTGCGGCGCGTGCTGGTCGTCGACGATTCTTTCACAGTGCGCGAGACGGAACGCAAGCTGCTCGAACGCCACGGCTACGACGTCAAGACCGCCGTTGACGGCGTCGACGGCTGGAACGCCGCGCGAACGTCGAACTTCGATCTGATCATCAGCGACGTGGATATGCCGCGCATGAATGGGCTGGAACTGGTCCGGCTGATCAAGAACGACGAGCGCCTCAAGAACATCCCGGTGATGATGGTTTCGTACAAGGATCGCGAAGAGGACCGGCTGCGCGGTTTGGAAGCCGGTGCCAATTACTACCTGGCCAAGAGCAGTTTCAACGACGATACGCTGATCCGGGCGGTCGTGGACTTGATTGGTGAGGCCCGATGCGCATCGCCATCGTAAACGATTCCGCGCTGGCCGTGGAGACGCTGCGCCGTGCCGTGAAGGGCGTGGAAGGCTGCGACGTGGCCTGGGTGGCGCAGGATGGCGAGGAGGCCGTGCAGAAATGCGCCGCCGATACGCCGTCGTTGATCCTGATGGACCTGATGATGCCGGTGATGAACGGCGTCGAAGCCACGCGCCAGATCATGAAGGCCTCGCCGTGCGCGATCCTGCTGGTGACCTCCAGCGTCGACGCGCATTACCGCGAAGTCTTCGACGCGATGAGCCACGGCGCGCTGGACGCGGTCAACACGCCGGCGCCGGGACAGGAAGCGAGCCTGGTGCGGCGCATCAACCTGGTGAAGTCGCTGGCCAATCCCGTGAGTGCCGCACCGTCCCGTTCGCCGGCGACGCGCATCCTGACGCGCGATACCCGCCCGCCGCTGCTGACGATCGGCGCCTCGACCGGCGGACCCAACGCCGTGGCCACGGTGCTCTCCGGGTTGGGCAGGGACCTCAAGTGCGCCATCGTGGTGATTCAACACGTCGCCGTGGAGTTCGCGCCGGGACTCGCGACCTGGCTGGGTGAAAAGACAGGCTTGCCTGTCTCCGCCGCCAAAGAAGGTGACGCGCCGGAAGCCGGCCGCGTCTACGTCGCGGCGAGCAACGATCATCTCGTGATCAATAGCGCGCTGCTGCTCCATTACACGCGCGAGCCGCTCGACTATCCGTACCGTCCGTCGGTCGACGTTTTCTTCCGCAGCCTGGTGAAGTACTGGCCGGAACGCGGCACCGCGGTGCTGCTCACGGGGATGGGCCGCGACGGCGCGGAAGGATTGCTCGCGCTGAAAACCGCCGGCTGGCGCACGCTGGCTCAAGATAAGGAATCCTGCGTCGTCTACGGCATGCCCAAGGCCGCCGCGGAGCTGGGTGCGGCGTCGCAGGTTCTCACGTTGAACGACATCGCGCCGGCGATTCTCAAGCGGCATGCGCCCGTGCCGGGCACGGGGTCGTTGCCGCCCGGACAATTCCCGCCGTTGCCGTCGGGAATGTTTCCAAAAACGCCAGGTAAGTAGGAAGGATCTCCATGGCCCTGCCCGCACCCGCCAATCAGCCTTGCCACTGGACACCGCGTCCAGTGACGGTGCTGCTGATCGATGATCAGGCGATCATCGGCGCGGCCGTGCGCAAGCTGCTGGAGGGCGATACGGAGATTGCGTTCCATCATTGCGTCGACTCCACGCAAGCGATCGCGACGGCGATGCAGACGCTGCCGTCGGTAATTCTGCTCGACCTGGTGATGCCCGAAATCGACGGCATGACGCTGCTGAAATTCATGCGCGCCAACCGCAAGCTGAAAGAAGTGCCCATCATCATTCTCACGACGAAGGAAGACCCGAAGCTCCGCGTCGAAGCCTTCACGCTCGGCGCCACGGATTTTCTGATGAAGCTCCCCGAGAAAACCGAGCTGCTGGCGAAGGTCAAAATTCTCAGCGCCGGCTACCACGCCGCGTTGCAGCGCGACGAAGTGAACGCGAAGGTGAAGTAAAACAACATGAGAAGTGCTGAAATAATCGAATTCAAGCCGTAAGAATAATTGAAAATCGGGTGTCCTTTCATTAATATCAGTTCCACCTTTATTATGGTTATCCATGGGAGATCAGCATGACTAAGCAGGCCTGGATTGGAATGGCGTTGGCGCTTTTTATCTGCGTTGCGGCGTCAGCCTCTGAAGAGACGTGGAAGAAGGATCTGGGCAAGGAAGGTCCGCAGCTCCGTGCTGTCGGCTGGACGGGCACTCCCGTGGCGCTCGACGCCGTCCGCGGCAATGCCGTGGTGCTGGCGTTCTGGAATGCCGACGTCGCCTGTTGAGGCGGCCCGGCGATGCTGCTGGCCGGTCTGGTCAGCGACTATTCGACGTACAAGAACACCCGCAACATCACCTTCATCGGTATTTGCACATCCAGCACGGCGACCACCAAATCGATGGCCGCTCAAGTCGGCACGTTCGGGCTCAAGCCGTTCGCCAACATGCTCGACGCCGGCGGCGTCACCAGCGCGGCGTACGGGGTGCCGAAGAACGCGAAGTTCTGGCTCGTCCTGCTCGATGGCGAGGGCAAGATCGCCTACAACGATGCGGGCATGGGCTGGCATTGGACCAGCGGTCCGAACACGGGCAAGACGGTGTTCCAGACGCAATTGGAAGAAAGCTTTGGCAAGAGCAAAGGCCTGCTGAACGAAGCGGCGATTCCCGCGACGCTGAAATACGCCGCGCATCTTTTCGACCTGCAGCAGTTCGAACTGATGGAGACAGAACTAAACAAGGTCGTGCCGGCAGACGCCACCGTCGAGCAGAAGGATTTTGCGGCGCTGCTCCGGAGCAAAGTGGGCGAACTGCGCAAGCAGCGCATGGGGCAGATCGTCGCGCTCTCGAAAACCGATCCGGTGCAGGCGTACCGCGACGCGGTGGCCTTCATGGAAGCGTTCCCGAAATCGCCGGAGATGCCGGCGCTGCGCACGGTTGGAAGCAAGCTGTCCACCGATGCGAAAGTACAGCGCGAACTGGCCGCCGAGGCGGGCTTCCAGCAGATCATGGTGCCGGTGATGAAGCGCACCATCACTCCGGCATTGTTCGACAAGAACATGGGTCCGCTGCTCGACAGTTATTTGAAAGCCTACGGTGATACGCGCTACGCGGATGTGGCGAAGAGCTCCGTGGACGCGCTGAAGCTGGCGGTGAACACAAAGCACTAGTGTAGTGCCCGCATATTGAGATTTTGGTTTGTTGCTTTCGACCCGACTCGATCGGCGTCGAAGGTGTCTCACCTCCAGCATTTTCTGTGCGGCCCAGTGAGCATTCCCACCTCCGGGAAAAAAATTCTGATCTTCAAATATATGCCACCCGGCTTGCCTTTTGCGCAAGAGTATCCCATCGCATTTTGCTGGAGATTTTTGCGACACCGGCCCGCAGCCTTATAGGGGGAATCATGCCAGAAGCCGCTCCAAACCCGGGTAAGAAAAGTCTGACCGAAGTGGTGACGCAGATTTTCAAGCGCAGTCCGAAAAAGGACGAGGCGCCCATACCGGTGCAGGCCGCGAAGCCCGCGGAGACCGACGAAGTGAAGGAAGCGCGCCTCGCCGCATACCGTAAGTTGTGTGAGGAAGAGGCCCAACAGAATCCGGCGACCGCCGGCGCGCCCAAGAAGGTGAAGTATCGCGCCGCCGATTTCAATTCTGGCGGGCACAAGAAAGTCGATTGATCGTTTCCGATTTGCACATGTAACATCGCCGCTGAACCCGCGCGGCGATGTTGCGTTTTATGGCGATTCGGTATTCCCAAATTCGTTGGCGCGCCGCGGATATTGCTGCACGAGTGTGTTTAAGAATGCAGCGCCAGCTTGCCCGGCGGGCGGATGCTCATCGGAAGCTGGATGCGGATGGGGTGGAAGACGGCGGGATCGCGGCGGGCGTGCAGGCGGTCCAACGCGGCTTCGATCACGGGACGCGCGCCCCAGACGACCGTCGCGCTCTGGGCGAGAATGTCGGGACAGAGCGCTTCGTAGCCGGATGCCAGTTCCTCTTCCATGCACCAACCGACCAGATCCAGATCGCGTCCCAGCACCATGCCGCGTTCGCGCGCGGCGCGGGCGAGCATCACGGCCAGGTCCCGCCACAACGCGAGCACGGCCACCGGCCCATTCATTCGCGCGAGGCGGTCAAGCAGTTCGTGCGCGTGCTGCGCGCCGTTTTCACTGTCGACGTGTACCGGACGCGCGACGGGGAATTCAAGACCGGCTGAGATCATCGCGGCGATCGCACCGCCGAAGCGCGTGGCGGCGTTGGGATTTTGCTTGAGCGCGCCGAACCAGTGGATTTCTCGGTGGCCGCGCTGGATCAGGTACTCCGCGGCCAGATGACCGCCGTGGAATTCGTCGCGGGAGATCGAATCGGAATCCAGGTACTCCGTCCAGACGTCGAAGAGGATGGCGGGAATTCCAGCCCGCCGGATTTCGGCGACGTACAACAGATCGAACGAATCGAGCACCGCGCCGAATGCGTGCGCGCGCTGCAGTTGTTCGGCGACGACGCTGGGTGACTGGTTGTTGGCGGGAACGCCAAGCACCGACCAGCCGCGCTTCGCGGCGCAGGCTTGAAGCGTCTCGAGGATGATCTGCTGGCGGCGCGACCATTCACCGGAAGCCTCGACCTTGACGATGTACGCCAACGGACCGGTCAGGTTGGGCTGGTTGGAGCGCTGCGGCACGCCGGCAAAGTTGGTCCGGTTGCTGGAGTTCTGCATGAGCACGCGAAAACCCTGTCGGGGCTTGGCGGCAATCAGACCTTCGCTTTCCAGCTGCTTCAATGCTCTGAGAATGGTCTGTGGCGCGAGGTTTTGATCGTGGCTGATCTGCCGCACAGAAGGGAGAAAACGATCGGTCGGATACTTCCCGGCGGCGATCTCCTGACGCAGACGCTCGGCGAATGTCTCTGATCTAGCGTGATATCTCTCTGTTTCATTTGCTGTGTTCATGTGTTCTCTTTTAGCGCGTTCGAGGGAAAAAGGAAAGACAAATTCTTACTCTAAATTCAGTAACAAATTGGGACCGGTTCGGTGTATAATCAGAAGTAGAACACAAGTAACTCAGATTCTCTTTCGGATGACTCCAACCATGCGCAGACGAATCCGGTGGTCCCACTTGATCAGGGTCGCGTTGGTGCTGCCGCTGAGTTCATTGATGGCTGCAGACGCTGCCAATGAGATGTCGGTCAAGCGGCAGGAGGTCTTCGAGTTCGTCCAGAAACCAGTGGTGACCGGCACTGAAACGGAAACGCGGATCACGTTCGAATCGAAAGCGTTCTGCGATGCCACGGTGGCGATTGAAGATGCCAAGTCCAACATTGTCCGGCATCTGGCCAGCGGCGTTCTGGGAGCGAATGCGCCGGCACCGTTTCAGAAAAATCAATTGAAGCAGGAACTGATTTGGGACGGCAAAGACGATCAGGGCGAGTACCTCAAGAACCGCGCGGAGTACAACGTCCGCGTCTCGCTGGGACTAAAGCCGCAGTTTGAGCGCACGCTGTTCTGGTCGCCGAAGAAGCGGTTGGGGTTCTCGTGTCCGGTGCTGCGTGTGGCGCCGGAGGGACTCTACGTCGCCGAAAGCTGCGAAGTTGATCAGGTCCGGCTCTTCGACCACAAGGGGCAGTACGTCCGCACCGTCTATCCGTTTCCGGCCGACAAGATCAGCGCGGTGCAGGGACTGCAGACGCATACGTTCATTCAAGATGGAAAGACATTGCCGCTGAAGCGCGGTTACACGCAGGCCACGTTGCTGACCTGTAAGAGCGGCAATTACGACGAAGGCGGAATCACTGCCATCGCCGCCGCCAACGGGCGCGTGGCGCTGACTGACATCAAGCTCAACCGTTTGTCGTCGGATGGTTCCAGCGGCGGATTGCCGTTTACCGGTCCGCAAGTCGGCATTCCGATCGCCGGAGCGGAGACCAAGTTTCTCTCGCCGCTGAGCACTGCCATCAGCGCGGATGGCAAGTGGCTCTACCTTTGCGGCTACCACGCCAACGGAGGCTGGGCACCGCATCTGCGCATGAACGGCGTGATGCGCATGCCGTTTGACGGCAGCGAAGCGCCGACGCTGTTCGCAGGGGAACTCAAGCAGGACAACCCCAACAATACCACTGAAGCCGGCAAATTCCGGATGGCGACGTCCGTGGCGTGCGATCCGTCGGGCCGCGTGTACGTCACCGATTACCTCAACGACCGCGTTCAGGTGTTCGGAGAGGACGGCAAGCTGGCGAAGTCGATTCCCGTTTCGCGACCGGTGAGCGTCTCGATTCATCAGAAGACCGGCGACATCTACGTCTTCTCCTGGATGATGATCGAGCAACGGTACGGCGAACCGCAACCGGACGTTGAACCGACCATGACTCATCTTGGGCCTTTCGACAATCCGGCCGTGAAGCTGAAGTGCCCGCTGCCGCTGCCGAAGTGCTCCAAGACAACCTCTTGGAATGTTCCCGGCGGTTATCAGTTCCGCGTCGATCTGGATTCGTGGACCGAGAAGCCGACGATCTGGACGATCAACGGCAGCGTGGGCGCCGCGGGCGGTCACGACGACGGCAGCACCGACAATCCGACGCGCGAATTCGAAGCGGGTTGCGTGGTGGGATATGAAGAAGACGGCGGGAAGCTGGTTCCCAAATTCAATTTTGCTGAAGAGGCGATCAAATCGGTCACACGGCTGACGCCGCCGATTCTCTGGCGGCAGCGCCTGATCACCAATCCGGTCAACGGAAAGGTCTACGTCGCTGAAGGCGATTCCGGCGTGATGAAGTCGGTCAACCAGCTCGTCGAGATCACGCCCGAGACTGGCAAGATCGCGCTGGTCGATCTGCCAATGGGCGCCGAGGATTTGTGCTTCGACAAAGCCGGGATGATCTATCTGCGCACCGACACCATGGTGGGGCGCTTCGATCCGACCACATGGCGGGAAATCCCGTGGGACTACGGCGAGGAGCGTGACAACCACAGCTTCGGCATGGGCGCCACGGGTTACAATTTGACGTCCGGATTGCCGACGCCAGGGCATCGCTCGTTCAATTTCTGGCAGCTGGGCGGCATGGATGTGTCGGTCAAGGGTCATCTGGTGATCACCACCTGCAATGGCGCGGGACTGGGCGGCGCCGATGTCTGGAAGCGCGGCGAAGCGCATTTCAAATACGAAGGCAAGCCGTACACACCGGCCGTCTACCCTGGCCGCATGCGCTGGGGCGAAATTCACATCTTCGACAAGCACGGCAAGCTGGTGATCTCCGACGCAGTGCCGGGCATGACGCATCTCGACGGCATCGGCATCGACCAGGACGACAACCTCTACATGATGACCACGTCCCGGCGCATCATTAACGGCAAGAACAGCGATCCCAAGCTCGAGAATGATGCCTCCTGCACGCTGGTGAAAGCGCAGCCGGGCAAGGTGAAAGTGATCAGCTCCGGCGGCAACGCGGGCGGATCGGGATCGATCCCCGTGCCGTTGCCGTCGGAGGCGCAGCCGACGCGGTCGATGGATCTGGCGGAGCATTCCGGCGGCGTGACCGGCTGGGTCGAGAACGCCGACTGGCTGTTCGGCGGCGTCGGCTACGGCGCGCCGGGCGCGGGCGGCTGCATCTGCTGGAACAGCCGTTTTTCGAAGGACTACTTCAACCGCTCGATCGCCCCCGAGCCTCTGCACGACAGCGTGGCGATCGTGGACGGCGGCGGCAATCTGATTCTGCGCATCGGCACGTATGGCAACGTCGACGACGGCAAGCCACTGATTCCCGACGGCGGTCCGCAGAATACGCACTCCATTGGCGGCGATGAGACGGCGCTGCACTACGCCTGTTACGTAAGCTCGGACACCGACCATCGCGTCTTCATCGCCGACGCCGGCAACGCGCGGATCTTGAGCGTGAAGCTGAATTACCACGCGCAGGAGATCGTGCCGCTGGCGAAATGAGTGGAATGTCGAGCGACGAAAGTCGAATGTCGAATATTTAGCGTGCGCAGTCGTGAATGGTTTCGCGCGGCCTGCACAAATTAAAGGAGCACTGTTCATGCGCATTCTGGTTCTCTCCATTCTCACCCTGGTCACGGCGGGGAGCGGTTTGTGTTCGGACGTGAACTTTGCTGCGCCGTTGTCGGCCGCGAAGACCAAGGACGGAACGGTCATCACGTTCGCTGTGTCGGCGAAGACAGACGTTGAAGTGTCGGTGCTCAACGCCAAAGGCGAGGTCGTGCGCCATCTCGCCGCGGGCGTGCTGGGTGGCGAGAAGCCGCCGCCGGAGCCGCTCAAGCCGGGCCTCTCACAGTCGCTGACGTGGGACGGCAAGGACGATTTCGGCAAGGCCGTGGACGGCGGTCCGTTCAAGGTTCGCGCGTGCGCGGGGATCGGTGTCAAATTCGGGCGCATGATCGGCGAGGACCCATACACCTTCGGCGCGATCGATTCGATCACCACAGACCAGGACGGAAATCTGTATATCACGGCGTCCTCGAGTGAGTGCTACCAGTCGGCGCAGATCCTGCGCGTCTTCAATCCGGAAGGGAAATACCTGCGCACGCTGATCCCGTTCGCGGCGGACCTGAAGCCTGAATCGATCAGCGGGCTGGCCACGTGGAACGCCGCGACGAAGACCTTCAGTCCCAAGAACTACTCGTCTGGCAACCCGACGCTCTATCCGTTCCCCGGCAACATCCGGCTGGTCAGCGCGTCGAAACAGACGGGGCTGGTGATGACCGCCGAGACGACCCTCTGGCACATGGACCTCGATGGCAGCAACCTGAAGGGACCCAACGCGATGTGGTCGCCGGGGGCCAAGCTGGTCAACGCGGGATGGAACAAGCCGCAGCTGGCCGTCTCGCCCGATGGAAAGTACATCTACTATTCCAACGTGGCGGGCACTCAGTACGAACCGAAGAAGTTCTCCGACACCAACCCGGCGTGGCCACAGGGCCGCGTCTACCGCCAGGACACGTCGAAGCCCGGCAGCGATCCGGTGAAGTTCTACGACCTTGAACTTCCCGATTGGGAGAAGACCAAGTTCTGGCTGCCCAATGCCTGGAATTGCCGCACCGCCGCCTACCACATCGTGACCGATGCCAAGGGCCACGTGTACATCTGCGACCTGGTCAATCAGGAGATCGTGGAAGTCGATGCCGACGGGAAGAAAGTCAGCGCCACCAAGGTCCCCTGGCCCGAGCAGGTCCAGGTCGATCAGAAGACAGGCAACTACTACGTCTTCAGCCGCGTGACGCCGCTGCCCAACGAAGGTTCTCCAATCAAGTTGCTGAAGATTGTCGGCCGCGGCGCCGACGCCAAAATTGCGACCGAGCTGCCGCTGACGATGAACGTGAACCGCGCCGGTTTCGGAACGTGCCTGGGCCACATGGGCGAAGCGCCGGTGCTCTGGATCGGCGCGGGAACGACACTGCTCTGCGTGAAGGACGACGGCGCGAAGCTCGCGCTGATCGAGTCGGCGTTCAAGCCCGCCCCCGATGCGCAACTCGACTTTGGACGCATCTTTGTGGACTCCGTGCACGACGAGGTCTACACGAACAACGCTCATAAATGTCTCTACCGCTACGACGGCAAAACGGGGCAGGGCGGACTGCTGAAGAAAAATGGCAAGCCGTTCTACGGCGTCGACATGGCGATCGGCTACGACGACTCGCTGTACATCCGGACCGGCGAAAGTCACGTCGGCCCGCTGGAACGCTTCACGCGCGAACTGGAACCGCTGCCCTTCGCCACGGGCACCAACCGCCTGTGGGAAATTTACAGCCGCATGGGCATTGGCTTCTGTGACAAGGGTCTGGGCGCCGGACCCAACGGCGAATGCTACGTCAGCTACATGTACGACTGGAACAAGTACTTCGTCGCCGGATTCGGCGGCGACGGCAAAGCGATCAAAGGCAAGTACCTCGACGGCAAGATGAAGAAGCCCGAGCCCGCGTCATGGGCCGGCAAACTTTCGGCGGACCGCTGGGTGACCTCCGCGGTCGTCGGCCCGATTCCCGCGTCGAGCGGCGGCATTGCCGTCGACGCCAGCGGCAACATCTATGTGGGAATGCTGGTGCAGCCGAAGACGTTTACTCCGGAGGCCGGCTTTGAAAAGGATCCGGCTTACAACACGTGGACGGGCAGCATCGTCAAATTTCCGCCGTCGGGCGGCACGGTGCTCGGCGCGGTGGCCGCTGACGATCCGGCGAATGCCGAAGGCACGAAGACTGTCTGCGGCGGCAACCTGACAGTGGTGGGCGCGCTGAATGTCTATCCCGGAGTCGCGCCGTTCAGCGGCGGCGGGTACGGCGGAAATTCCAGCTGCTGTGTCTGCCGCGTGCCGCGCTTCGGCGTCGACCGTTACGGGCGCATTGTCTACACCAACGTGACGACCTGTTCGGCAACGATGATCGACAACGCAGGAAACAAGATGCTGGAATTTGGAGCGTACGGAAATTTCGATTCGCAGTACGTCAGCGGCGCGGGACCTGCTGGCGCGGGCTCGCCGGGCGACACCGCAAAATCGGGCAAGCCGGTGATCGGCTTTCCCGAATTCCCGCTCGCCTGGCCTAGTGGCGCGGGTTCCAGCGACAAGTACATCTACGTGAACGACACCTACAACAAGCGCGTCCTGCGCGCCGACAAGACGTGGAAATGCGAAGCGGCGTGCGCGATCAAATGATGATGGGATGCTGGTTCGGATGTAACATTTGGGGCATTTGCACTGCTGGAATTTTCGACACCGATTTGCCCGGGTCTACGAATGTCCGGAATGCAAGGCAGACCTGCTAGCCGTCTTTCGGCGGGTGCACGGACTTACATACTGCCTGTTGTTTGGCGGCTACATGACCCTGATGGTCTTAAAGGTGTATTCACTGCTGGCGTATCTCTTTTTTCTGCTCTTAATTTGGTTCGTTGATCGAGTGATGATCTCGAGTTGTCGACAAAAATGAGGCGCTGATCTGGGCCGCGGAAATAGCGAGGAATGCCGCCTCAAATCCAAATGTACGTTCTGCGGATGTATTCAAAATGGACGCCTCGATTACGAATGTTCCACCAGACTTGCTACCCAAACACGGTGATGTTATTTCGATTCTACGAGAGCAGCGCTGGTTCTTCATCCGGGCCGCATGCAAGGTGAACGACCTTGAGCACTATTCAAATTGGACCTTTGGCCGCCTGCCCGTGGACGACGTTTAATTTCATGCGATCGTTCGCTTTCAATCTTTGCCACTGACCAATATTGCAACCCCGCCCGTTCGAACCTTCGGTGTACCGGAAGTAGGCGACGGTGCCCCACCCTATTCTGCGAGGTCTGCTCATGAAGAACTTCATTGCTGCTCTGGTACTCGTCGCGGGGCTGGCTGGCTCGGGGGCGGCGCACGCGGAGTGGAAAATGTCGCTGCCGGAGGGCGGCGCGGGGTTCAACTTCGGAAACTTGATCATTCCCGGGCTCAACACGGTCACGTCTCAGACGGTTTTCAATGAGAAGAACGGGTTTGGCTTCACGTCCGGCGAGGGGCTCGTGCAGGGCGGCGGGCAGTGGCCCGATCCGCTCAGCGGGACGTTTGTGTATGGGAACAACAAGGAGATCGAATTCCACGCGAAGGTGCCCAATGGCACGTACCTCGTTTGGCTCTGCGCGGGGAAACTGATCCGCGCGGATTTACAGAGTCGGCACTATTTGTTGAAACTCAACGGCACGGCGCTGTGCGATGAGACACCGAACGACGACGCGCTGCTCGGCGAAAAGTACCTCTGCCGGTTTCTGTTCACTCAGTATTCAAACAAACCGCACGCGCTGTGGGAGAACTACATCGACAAAATGTACCCGTCGTCGGTACAGACCGTCACGGTCACGGACGGAATGTTGTCACTGAGTGCGGCGAACCACTTCCTGAGCGCCATGATCGCGGTGCCAGCGGAGAAGAAGGCAGACTTCGACGCGCTGCTGACGGCGATTCACGACAAGCGGCTGGAACTGTTCGAGAAAACGCTGAAGGACACGCGCCCCAAGCCGCCCGAGAAGAAGCCCGGCGACGGCGATGTGCTGGTCTACGCGCCGCTGGATCCGGCGGGCGTGCAGCCGTGGAGCGTTCCGAGCGACGACGAGCGCAAGCGCACGACGCTGAACTACTCCGGCGCACCGGGACAGCGCGTCGCGATCGTGCTGGCGGTCGTGCCGTTTGTGGAGTGCGGTGCGTCGTCGCTGGTGCTCAACGATTTGAAAGGCCCGGGAACGATTCCGGCGGCGGCGATCAGTGGCTACTTCAAGAACTGGCGCTACCGCGGCGGCGGAGAAGGCACGGGCGTCGATGAGCTGTCGCTGGTGCCGTCGCTGAAACTAAACGTCGAAGCGGGACTGACGCAGACGTTCTGGCTGTGGCTGCATCTCCCCGAAGACGCGAAGGCAGGGCTCTATAAAGGGACGTTTTCCTTCAAGCCGGAAAAGGGCGCGGCGGTCGATGTGCCGGTCGAGCTCGACGTGTATCCGTTCAAATTGCAAAGCAACGTTCCCGTCGCGTACGGAATGTGGGGGACGGGATACTTTCCGCCATTTCTGACCAAGGAAGTGAAGCGCAAGGTCTTCAAGGACCGCCTGGAGTGGATGCGCGAAATCGGCTTCACGTCGTTCGAGATCGAAGCGCCGCAGATCAAATCCGTCAGCGGCGACGAGGCGGTCGTCGAGATCGATCCGGAGCCGTACGAACTGGCGAAAGAGACCGGCATGGCGCGGCGGCCGGAGCAAGGACTGTTGCTCGCGAACATCATGGCCGGGCCGGGGCGCAAATTGGGGAGCATACTTCCGGGCAGCGCGGGCGTGTACAAAAATCCCGGCATCGAACTGCGCCAGCCGGACTTCAAGAAATATTTCACGTCGATGCTCCGCCAGTACCACGATTTTCTCGAGAAGACGAAAGTTCCCGTCGTGGTCACAGCGGTGGACGAACCACGCGAGCGCGCAATCAATTCGTGGAACCGCAACCTCGCCGACACGCTGGTCTATTGCGACATGATCCGCGATGCGAAGCTGACGTGCTGCTGCAATCCCATGTACGACACCACGCACGGCAAGGATTACACGCCGCTGATCGACCACGTCGACGTGCTCTCGACGCACGGTTGGAAGAATTCCGAGAAGTTCATGAACCAGACGATCGAGAAGAAGAAGACGCTCTGGTTGTACAACTGCGGGCAGGATCGGTATTCGTGGGGCTTCTACAACTGGCGTTCGAAATCGTCGGGGAAATTCGAGTGGCACTTTGGCTGGCCGGAGGACGATGCCGTCGGCGGCTATCCCGGCCGCGATTGGTACAACCCGTTCACCTCGCTGAGCAGCGCCACGAGTCTCGCGCCGTACTCCAAGTACAAGGGCGGGCTGCTGTTCGTCTCGCGTTTTTTCAGCATGGCCGAAGGCATCACCGACTACACGTATATCTACACGCTGGAAGAGGCGCTGAAGTCGGACGCGGCGAGCAAGAACACGAAAGTCGCCGCCGACGCGCGCGCTTTCTTGAACGCCCTGGAACGCGCGATGCCGCAGTTTCCGGACGTGAAGGGCCTGGCTTCCGCCAACGATGGACCGGCGGTGGGCATGGGCATTCAGGACGAAGCACGGACGCACGTCGACGACTGGCGGAAGACGATCGCGAAGTTCCTGATCGAGCTGAATCCGCCGACGCATTAATCGGCGTCACGCGGTTGTACAAAAAATGCGCACGGGAAAGGGTCCGCGTACGCAATTTCCCATGGGTCGCGCTGGAAATGCCAGTCGCCTCCCTGCGTCGCGCAAAATTGATCCCGAAACCGCACACTGGCCTGCGTTTTGCCATTCAACTTCCGGAGATCCGTTTTTCGTTCGGGAGCCACGGCATGCCTGGTCACCAGTTCGGCGAAATTGGCATTGAGCTCGGCTTGCTAAAGCCGCACCACGTCGAGACGGCGCTGGAGCGGCAGTCGGCGCTCAAGGAAATCTGGGCCAACTCGCGCTTGGGCGAAGTGCTGATCCTGATGGAAGCCCTCGACGGGCTGCAGGTCGAACAGATCCTCGCCGAACAGCAGCGGCGGCGCGGCGTGGAAGAACCGCCGGCGCCCGCGTTCCCGTACTACAAGGATTATTTGATCGTCAAAAAGCTCGGCGAAGGCGGCATGGGCGAAGTCTTTCTCGCTCAGGAAGACAAGCAGCTGCGGCAGGTCGTGCTGAAAATGCTGCGCAAAGACAAGGCTGAGTCCCCGGCCATCGCGGCACGCTTTCAATTGGAAGCGCAGATCGCGGGAATGATGGAGCATCCCAACATTGTTGCCTGCCACACCACAGCGCTGGCGCACGGCGCGCGGTTCCTGGTGATGGAATACATCGACGGCGAATCGCTGCAGGAGCGGCTCGAACGCCGCGGCCGGCTGCCGGAAAGCGAAGTCCTGCACGTCGCCGCGGAAGTACTGCGCGGGCTGGCGTACATTCACGACCGCGGGGTGATTCACCGCGACATCAAGCCGTCGAACATCCTGATCGCTCACGGCGGCGCGGTGAAGATCAGCGACTTCGGCAGCGCGCGGATGGCGCACGCGGAGTTCCACGACTTCAACACGATCGTCGGCACACCCAATTACATGGCGCCCGAACAGATCCGCTGCAAGCCGACGATCGACTGGCGCGCCGATCTGTATTCACTGGGCGCGACGCTTTATCATGCGCTCTCCGGGCGCGTGCCGTTCGTGCGCACGTCGAATTCCGAAGTGCTGCGCGCGCATGTCCGCGACACGCCCGACGCGCTGGCCGGATTGACACCCGAGCCGCAGGCCGACACGCTGCGCATCATCGCCAAACTGATGAGCAAGGATCCCGACGCGCGCTACGTCACCGCGCGCCAGGCGCTGGGCGAAGTTGAAAAGGCGCTGCAGAAACGTCGAGTGGTCAGCGCACCGGTGGCGATCCCATCCGCGCCGCGCAGCTTGACCCGGCGCATGGTCAACCGCTGCACCGTGGCGCTGCAGTCGTTGCTGGCGGCGAAGGGATGAGGGGATGTCGAATGTCGAAAAACAAAAGGACTGAGGACTGACTGAACGCCCGGTCACTCGGGACTGGCGCTGCAAAATCCCGCGCGCATAATCCGTTTAACGATGTCAATCCTGCGCGCGTTTCGAAATCGGAATTATCGCCTCTTCTTTGTCGGTCAGGGATTCTCGCTGATCGGGACGTGGCTGACCATCGTCGCCACCAGTTGGCTCATCTACCTTCTCGCCCCCAAAGACCGGCCCGGCGAAGCGGCGGAGACCATGGGCTGGGCGGCCTTCGCATCGCAACTGCCGATCCTCGTCGTCGGGCCGTTCGGCGGAGTCCTCGCCGACCGCTGGAATGCGCGGCGGGTGCTGATCGTCACGCAGGCGCTGTCGATGATCCAGAGCGGCCTGCTGGCGTGGCTGGCGCTGACCAACCTCGTCACCATCAAGTGGATCGTGCTTCTCAGCATCTTCCAGGGCGTCGTGAACGCGTTCGACATGCCCGCGCGCCAGCGACTGACGGTGGAGATGATCGAGCAGCGCGAAGATCTGCCCAACGCCATCGCGCTCAATTCCGCCATGTTCAACGGCGCGCGCGTGCTGGGCCCCGTGATTGCCGGCATGATCATCGATCAGTTCGGCGTGGCCTATTGCTTCGTCTTCGATGCCTTCAGCTTTTTGGCGGTCATTGTCGCGCTGGTGGCCATGTCGCTGAACATCGCGGATAAAAAAAGGAGCGGACATTCGGTGCTGGTGGAGCTCTACCACGGCCTGGAGTACGCGTTCTCGTTTCCGCCGGTCCGCACGGCGCTGATCATGGCGACGGCGGTGAGCTTGATGACATTTGCCGTCGCGTTGTTGCTGCCGATTTTCGCGGGCAGGATGGCCGGCGAACTTGCGCCAGTGCTCGTCCACCCCGGTACGCCCAACGCCGACCCGGGCGCGCGCATTTTCACCTTCCTGCAGGCGGCGTCGGGCGTCGGCGCGGTCTTTGGAGGCCTGTACCTGGCGTCGCGCAAAAACGTGCGCGGGCTGGGTAAGGTCATTGGCCTCGCGGCGATACTGCTGGGCCTCGGGGTGGTCGGATTTGGTCTCTCGCAGCATCTCGGTGCGAGAATGGGCTGCATGTTCGCGTGGGGCTGCGGCATGCTGCTGATGTTCGCGTCGCTCAACACCGTCCTGCAGACGATCATCCCCGACGACAAGCGCGGGCGCGTGATGAGCTTGTTCGGCATTACGATCATGGGCGTGGCGCCGCTGGGAAATCTGCTCGGCGGCCAGGTCGCCAGCCGCATCGGCGAGGCGGACACCGCGCTGATCGGCGGCGCAGTGGTAGTGGTCTGCGGAATTGTATTTCTGACGCGGCTCCCGGCACTGCGGAAAATCATCGGGCCGATCTATGAAGCCAAGGGCATCATCGCGACGGGTACGGCGGAAACGCTGAACGTGTAGAACGGAAATTCAAAATTAAAAATTCAAAAACGCACGCGGATCGGGTCATGCGCCGGATGCAAACACGCAATCGTGTGTCAGGGAGTAAAGGGCCGTTTGCTTGTTCCCTGCTCACGCGTCGAAACTGATTCGAATGCGCGACTCGCGAGGTCGTTACTGTTTTGGAGATGTATTTTCCGGAAGCAGGTGAGTGAGTTTCTTGTCGAGCGCGCGTTGTTCGTCGACCAGCTGCATCTGTGTCAGGTGCAACTGTTCCTCCAGTGCGGTGCAGCGCTTTTCGAGAGCTTCGCAGCGCGCCGTAAGTTGCGGGGATGCAGCGTTCGACTTTTCCTGCTCCAACCGTTTTACTTCCAAATCGTATTTTTGGCTGGAATTGATAATTTTAATCACGACTACGCCGCCAATCGCAATGAACGCCAACAACGTCAAACACCCCATCATCTCCATCGAGTTCCTCCTTGGATGAGCGAACCATAATTCACTCATACCTTCCGTGCAAACGCGCTGGGCGACTCGCCGGTCGCTTCTTTGAAGACGGCGCTGAAGCGCTGCAGCGTGGTGAAGCCGACTTTTTCGGAGACTTGCGTCGCGTTCCATTTTCCGGCGGTCAGCAGTTTTTTTGCTTCGTCGACGCGCCATTGCGTCAGCGCGGCTTTCGGCGGAATGCCGCGGGCGCTTTGAAAGACGCGGCGCAGTTGCGTCGGCGAAACATGAACGGCCGCGGCGAGTTCGTCGGCGGTCAGGCCCTCGCCGGCGCGCTGGCGGATCACGTCTTCGGCGCGCGCCCAGACTTCCATCCACTCCGCTCCCGTGTCCGGGCGGCGCGGGCCTTCGGGGAGCCCTCCCCTGCCCTGCACTTTTCGTTTTCCTTTCGCGACGCTGGCCGGCTTGGGAACGGCCGCGCGCGCGAGCTTCTCCACGAACGCAGTGAGTTCCTCCACGCGCAGCACGCGCTGGCCGGACGCGTCGAAATCGCAGCGCGCTTCCAGGTCCATGAAGCGCCGCCACCACGGTGCGGATAAAATCAGCGGCGGGCGCGGCAGGCCGGAACTCCAGTCCTGCGGCGCACGGAAAAGAATGTTCACGATCTGCGCGGGGCCGTCGTAGCCGGGCTTCTGCCGCACGCCGTAAAATACGCCACGGCGGAAGCACGCAAACGTCCGCGCGGGGGCCGGCCACCATTTTCCTTCAGCCAGGATTTCCAGTTGCCCGTCGATCACGACGAACAGTTCATCGACCAGCGCCGTGGCCGGGCCGAACGTACGCTGGCGGCGCTTGTGCTTGCGGTGCACGACCGCCCAGCCGTCTTTGAAGGCCTGGCGAATGTGATCCGGCGGCTGCCACGTGCGCATCAATGCGGCTCCAGTTCAGGTAATCCGGTTGATAATGATAAATTGGCGGTCGCTAATCGCAACGCATTTGTCGTTCCCGCGGCGTACATTTCACACAACTGAAACGCGGCAACGGAGAGACACACGCCATGGCCAGAATCGCATTTGTGGGTGGAGGAAGTTACGGCTGGATGCCTTCCATCCTCGGACGGCTGATGCAGACGCCGTCATGCCAGGACGATGAAATCGTAATCATGGATGTCAACGCGGAAGCCGCGGAGGACATCTACCAGCTCGCGCTGGGACTGCGCAAGCGCTTCAAATCGACGCTGGGCATCTCGCGCACCACCGATCTGGCGGCGGCGCTCGATGGCGCCAACTACGTCTCGCTGACGATTTCCACCGGCGGGCTGGACGCGATGCGCGTCGATGTGGAAGTGCCGGAAAAGTTCGGCATCTTCCACACCGTCGGCGACACCGTCGGACCCGGCGGCATGTCGCGCGCGCTCCGCAATGTGCCGGTGATGCTCGACCTGGCTCATCAGATGGAGCAATACTGCCCGCAGGCGTGGCTGCTCAATCTCTCCAACCCGCTCTCGACGCTGACGCGCGCCGTCTCGCGCGAAACGAAGATCCGCACCGCCGGCCTCTGCCAGGGCGTGGTCGAACACGTCGATTACCTCGTCGAATTGCTCGGCGAAAAACCGGGCGCGGACATTCGCTTCGTCACCGCCGGCATCGATCACTGCCCATGGCTGCTGGCGCTCTCGATCAACGGACGCGATGGCATTCAACTGCTGCGCGAGAAGGGACTGTGCAGTTCCGAACTTCAGCAGGATTCCGTGAAGAACAGCACCGATGGCCATCTCGGCTGCCTGGTCGGCACGCGCGCGGGCTTTGCGCTGTGGAAGGAGATCGGATTTCTGCCGGGCATCGGCGACCGGCACATGGTTGAGAACTTCGGTTGCTTTATCACCGACAAGCAGCAGATGGAAAAGTACGGCATCGTGCGCACCAGCATCGCCGACCGGCGCAGGAATCTGGAACTTCACAAGAGCCGCGTCCGCACATTCATCAACAAGCCCGAAGAGCTGACGATTCCCAACACGCACGCGCCGGTGATCCAGATGGTCGATGCGCTCGAAGGCCGCGCCGATCTGCTCACCACGCTGAATGTCGAGAATGCCGGACAGATTCCCGAGCTCCCCGCGCGCGCCAACGTCGAGACGCTCTGCCGCGTCGACAAGCTCGGCATCCATCCGCTCGCGATCAACCGTCCGTTGCCGCGCGCCCTCGAGGCCATCCTGCGGCCGCACATCCAGCGCCAGGAAGGCGCGATTGACGCGGCGATCAGCGGCGATTTCAAACTCGCCGTCGGACTGCTCGCCAGCGATCCGTGCATCCGCACGATCACCGACGCGCGCGCGATGTTGAAAGAGATGATCGAACTAAACCGTGCGTGGCTGCCCCAGTTTAAGAAAATTTGATCGCGTCACTTTTTGAGAAAGGAACACCATGCTCCTGACCGCCTGCTACCTCTACACCATCGACACCTACGGCTATCCGCCGTCCATCGAAGACGGATTGCGCGCGATCGATGATCTGCGCGAGATGGGTTTCACCTACATCGAATTGGAAGGCGTCGGTGCGGAGCACATTCGCGCCGTCTACGAGCAGCGCGCGCGCTTCAAGAAGGCGCTCGACGACCGTGGCATGTCGTGCGTCAATTTCTGCCCCGTGTTGCGCCCGCTGGTGAGCATGGATGCCGCCGAACGCAAGGCCGCGTACCCGATCTTCCGGCTCGGCGCGGAGACGGCGCAATACTTCGGCGCGAAGACGGTCCATGTGGCGACGTATGTTCCGCCGATCGAATTCGTCGGCGCCAAACCCTACGTCGGCAAATTGAATTTCGGCGAGAGCTACAAAGTCCGCATGCCCGATTCGTTCTCCTGGCAGGCGCAGTGGGAGGCGCTGGTCGAGAGCGTGCAGACGTGCTCGGACATCGCCAAGGAGTACGGCCTGACCTTGATCATCGAACCCCGCGTCGGCGAGATGATCTCGTCGACCGATGCGATGCTGCGCCTGATGGACCACGTTCAGCGCCCGAACTTCAAGGCCAACTTCGACTGCGCGCACCTAAACGCGCAGAAGGAAATTCTGCCGCTCTCCGCCCGCAAGCTCGACGGCCGCATCGCCGGTCTGCATCTGGCCGACAACGACGGCACCGACAACCGCCATCTTTTTCCCGGTGAGGGCAACATCGATTTCGAAGGCCTGTTCAAGGAACTGATCCGCCAGAAGTACGACGGCCCGCTCGGCATCGATCTGGGCAGCCTGCCGAACTTGGGGAAGCGCTTCTCGGAATGCGCCGTGTACCTGCGGAACCTGGCGAAGCGGATGGATTTTGAGTTGCTGGGGTAGGCTGTTTCGTAGTCCGGGCGTCTCGCCCGGTCAGACGACGCCCAAGTATGGAAGGGTATGCTTCCGAGAAGCGCTTTCTCTACCGCGAAAGCAAACGGCTTGCTTCGCAAAAGAGCAAGACCATCGAACGAAATTCCCGGCTTGCTTTCTCCGAGGTTAGACCGGGCGAGCCGCCCGGACTACAAACGGCTCTATTTCAGCTCCACGAATTCCGCCGTGGCGGGATCGAAACGCATCGCAAAGACGTTCCACCCGTTGGCGTCAGCGCCAACGATAAAGGCGATCTTGCGCTTGGGATCGTAGACAAGTCCGCTGCCGATCAAGTTTGAGGCGGCGACATTGTTCGGCTTCAGACGAACGGATTTCCACGCGTTCTTCGCCACGTCGTAGACGTAGTGGCTGTCCTTGCCGCCGGCCATAAAGAGGATCATGTCGGCGTCGGGCAGGTAAACCGATTCGCGTGCCGTCTCGGTTTCAAACTTCACCTTCTCGGCGTTGGCGGCCTTGAGGTCCACGGCCGCACCGGTCTTGACATCGTAACTCCAGACCGAGCCCTCTTTCACTTCAGTGTAACCTTTGCCGGAAGCACAGAGCACGCGGTCGCGCTTGCTGTCGTAACTGTACGAACCGGAGTACCCGCAGAACGCCGGCCACGCGCCCTGCGTTGGCAGGCCCTGCCAGCCTTTACTGCAATCGAACTGGAAAAACTGCGGCGCGTCGCCCCGGCTGCCGGCCATCATGCCGTGCGGCGTTGCCACAAAATTTCCGACCTTGGGCGGATAGTAGATCTTGTCCCACGCCTGGCGCGCGGGATCGTAGGTGAACGTATTGGAGACGCTCAGCACCATCCGCTTCGCCGTCTGATCGTAACCGTAACGATGGTACGAATGCATCCACACCCACGGGTGACCTTCGAAGTCGGTACCGATGAGCCCGCCGCAACTGCTCTCCTGATTCAGCGGATGCGACGGCCGGTAGCTGATGCTCCAGGTATTAGCCTTAAGTGAATAGTGGCCGACGTCATTGCCGCAGTAACCGGCGTGACCGCCGCGCCACCAGAGAATCTGATCGGAATCGGTGTCCATCACGCAGGTGCCCCAACTGCCGTAGGCATTCGGGACGAAAGCACCCTTGGGCAGCAGCGCGGTCCAGGTATTGGCGGGCAGGTTTTTCAAACGGGCTTCGGCGGCCGGGACATCGTCGACCGGATCGTGGTCATAGCCCGCGGGTCCGCCAAAGAAGTACAGCGTGCCGGGTTTGACACCATACTTCTGCGTGCCTTCGGCGTCGATCTTTGACGCATCGACCCGGCAGGCCCAGGTGCTGAGCTTCACCTCGCCTCCATAGAAGCCGGTCCGCCCCATCCCCACTACCAGGTCGTCGGCTCCGGCCGCGAACGTGGAACAATCGGTGGCGCGCATTTCGGCCGACGGCGCATCGGTATCCTTTTCAACATGTTTCAACAGCGACCAGCGGTCGGCCTTGAGGTCGTAGGTCCACATTTCAAACGGGAGCGTTTCGTACACGCCATCTTTTCCACGCCCCTGATTGGGAGCATACGCGTGTCCAACAAGGAGAACCGTTTTGGCCTTGGGCAGCCAGACCAGCGCATGACCGGCTTTGGGCTCCGGACCGATGGCCGGGTGCATCTGGTTCCAGCGGCTGGAGGCCGGGTCAAACGTCCACGTGTCAGCGTAGGTGCGGTTGTGGCCGTCGCCGCCAAAGCAGACGACGCGTTTCGCTTCGGGATTCCAGACCAGCGGGCTGTTGCAGCGCGGCGGCGGCTCGACGGCCAGCTCATCGCGCGCGCCGCGAACCGTCTCCAATAATCCGTCTTCCATCGCCGTCAGCAGGCTTGCGTTGAGCGAGCTGCCCAGCTTCTTCGACTGCTCGTCGAGGAGTTTGGCCGCCGTTTCCAGCGCGGCCTTGCAGCGCGTCAATTGCTGCGCTTCGTATTTGTCGTCGCTCTTGGCCGCCGCCACGGCCGAACTAGCGGACTTGATCGCGCTCATCAGATCGGATGCGGACTTCGCGAGATCCACTTTCGCTGCGTCCGGCGTTTCCGAGCGATAGTGCCGGTTGCGGCAGGCCGCGACCAGATCCTGCGTCTGGGTGAAAAGCTTTTGCAGCGCGTCACGCTGGCCATTGATCAGCGGGCTGCCGAACTTCAACTGCCGCCATTCGTTGGATTTGGGATTGTAGAGCCACGTGCCCGAACCGCCGTATGGAGCGGAACCGTTGGCCAGCATCATCTCGCCGCTGTCGGGCAACCAACACACCGAGGACCAGCGGATAAACGATTCTCGGAGCATCGGGGGTGGATTTTTGGGGTTGGGATTGGTCCAGGTCTTCTGGGCATAATCAAAACAGAGCAGATTTTTCGACCACACATCGGACCCAATGTAACCATAGCCCCGATTCGTCGCGTGATCCCAGGCGAGAAAACACGATGCGGATTCATTGAGCAGCTTCTCCGGCGGCAGACCGGGTTTGGCTTCTTCCCACTTACCCGTAGCCGGATCGAACAGCATCTCCGCGGTCTTGTTATTAACACCGGTCTGCAGGAACTTTCCCGCGGTGGGCAGGTAGGTCAGGCCGCACCCCAGGCTTCTGCCCTCCGCCAGTCCCGCTTCGTCCAGCTTGACCCATGCGTTCACGTCCGTCTGCGAAATCTTGTCGAAGAGTTTGGATCCAGCGGACGGAACCGCAGCCTCACCCCCCAACGCGACCGCGGATACGGTCAGCACGCTCAGCACGCTCAGCATCGCGATCAGGCATTTCATGACCCAACACCTCCCGGGAACAACCGCGCCACCAGCCTTCTGACCACCGTGTGACTACCTATCTGACTACTTAATACACCGCCGAAAGACTTGGCGCCTTACTTTCTTTTGCGAGGACAAATTATTTATGGAGTGCCCAATGTGAAATAAAACGCGCCGCATTGAGCGGCGCGTTTTTTGACTGCTATGCTCCTGCCTTCCGCCTACTCGTAGTTCACCGACCGTGGCTCATGTTGAGCGTCGTGAACTTACGCAGTTCGTAGGCGTGCATGTTGTACTTTTGCGCGGCATCGTCGCTACCGGCGGCTTCAGCGGCGCGGCCGAACATATCTGCGGCACCGAGACGGTCGCCAGCCGCTTCCAACTGGCGGCCTTTTTCAGCGTACTCCGACGCGCTGGTCAGCACTTCCGGCGTGGAATTGACTGCCTTGGCCTTGGTTGCGGCATTGCCGCCGCCCAAACACGCCACGATAATCACCAGCAGGATCACACCGGCGACGCCCAAGCCGATCATCATCGTATTGTTATTGTTCGCACTGCCGCGGCCCTTTCCTCCGCGACCGCGTTCGCTCTTGTCGTTGCGATCTTCGCGATCGGAGCGCTCCGAGCGGCCGGACTTGGCGCTGCTGCTGCCGCGCTTGGCCGACTTCATCGTGCGCGACGATTTCTGCGACGTGCCCGCCGCGGCCATGCGGCGCGAACTGTCGCCCTTCTTCTTTGCCGGCGCGATCGCTTCGGGCGCGTCGTCGCCACCTTCAGCTCCATCGAGCGCAATTTCGCCATCCGGCAAGGCGCCGTCGAGTTTCTCTTCGTCGACCAGCTCCGGCGCCTCTTCAGGCGCTTCAGCCGGGGCGGCGTTCATGCGGGCTCGCGAGGGGGAAGGCTTGCCCAATCGGCCGCTGGGTTTTACGCCCGGTCGATCGATGCGGCGCGAGGGCTTCTTGATGTCCTCTTCCTTCGCAGCGGGCGCGGCGGCCATGCGTCCAGAGGGCTTGGCGCCGGGTTTAGGCGTCTGCATGCGGTCGGAGGGCTTGACCGCATTCATCCGATTGGACGGGCGCTTGGCCGGTTCGGCGGCGCGCTTGGAGATGGACGTTCCGCCCTTCTTAGGTTGCACGGCCACGGCGGCCGGGGCGGCTGCGCCGATTTTGGGACTGCTGCCCGGCTTGAACCATTCGTCGTCGTCCAATTTGCGCTCCCTGGGTTGAGCGGGTTTGGTGCCCGTGGCCTTGATCTTGAACTCTTCCACAACTTCAATCCCCGCCCCGCGGCGCACAGCGCTTACGGAAATCGGCGTGGTCGTGTTGGAGATCTCCTTCGAAATTTTCAGGTCCTCATCCGGATCGGGGACTTCAATTTCCTCAGAGCCCCTGTCGGTATCCGGGTCCAACACCAATCCGGCACATTCTCCGCAGTAGATCTTGGCTTGATGGCGAACCGGCTTCACCCCTCTGGTGGGGAGCAAGGACAGATCGCAACCACACACTGCGCAATTCTCACTGGCCACTTGGACGACCTCTCGAAACTCGATGCACGACGCGCGCTGATGAGGAACACCGAGTAGTAAGAGATACCTCCAAAGCCCTCGAATTCAAGTGGGACGTGCTCCTAACTTTTTTAACAGAGATATTCCTGTGACTTCTGTACACTGAGATGGGTGACAGGATGACTCGGTCGTTGTACTCCGTGTGCTGGTCAAGGTTTGAATCAATGGCGTCCGCTTCGTTCAGAGTTTCTGTTCTCGTCCTCATCCTCGCCACTCTCAATGTGCAAAGTAGCGAGAACGACACAAAGAGCAGTACTCCGCCCGATCCCGCCGCCGAATTGGAACAAAAACCCACCACCTTAACGGCAGCCGAGCAGAAAACTTGCCGCGAACTTTTCAAACAACTGGCCAGTGACGATTTCGATGCCCGCGACCAGGCCTTGAACCAATTGATCTCGCGCGGACCGGCGGTGCTGCCGCTGGCCACTGAATTCACCAAAGACGCCGACACGGAAGTCGCGGCTCAGGCCCGTAGCCTCTATGACCGGATTATCTGCAGTTACGACGGTTACCTCCCGCTCAATCCCGCGCTGCGCAAAGCGCTGAATGAAAAAGGCACCGCGCACTATCCGCCGACGCGCGACGATCTCACCGCGCTGGCGAAAGAGCACAACGTTACGCTCGTATTCGACGCCAAATTGAACTACGCGCCCCTGGAACTCGACCAGAAGCAGCCTGACGTGACGATGCGGCTGGGCGATTTGCTGAAGCTCTCGGCGGCGTTGGCCGGCGGGGTGGGCTTGCCGCGCGGCGATGTCTTTCTGTTTGCGACGCCGGAAACCGCCGATCGGCTCAGCCGGGCGCGGCGGACGTTTGATTGGAGCGCCTTGCAGCTCAACCGCGATGGCGCGACGGACCTGGTGGCCTCGCTGCAGGCGCTCTTTCCGCAGCAATCGACGGAGATGCACGCCGGCGGCGAGATGCTGGTGCTGCAAGGCATCGAGGGCACGATCCCGCGCATGGCGCGCGTGATTGCGCTGCTGACACCCGGCGCGCCCGATGCCGCCTGGCCGGCGCCCGATGCCGCTCCCGAAACGGCGCAGGCGCTCGAGGACGACTTGTGTGCGCCAGTTTCGATTACGCTCTCCACCGAATCGCCGTTGCTGGCGCTGGGGCAACTTTCCGAGAACCTCCATCCGGTGGTCCTGGTCAGCAACACCGATCCGCAGGGCGATCCGGTCGATCTGAAGTGGCTGCGGCGGGCGCTGGTTGCCGAGCGCAATGACAGGGTCGTGCAGGAATTTCAGGACCTCTCCGATATCCGCCTGAAGCTGCGCAACGTTCCGCTGGGTCTGGCGCTGCGCTGGATCGAACGGCGCGCGAAGTTTCTCAATGACAATCAATTTCCGCGCATGTTCAGCTACGACATCGGTCCGCAGGCCCGGGTGCAGTTCCGCGTGCAACCCAAGCCGCGGCCGGAATTGGAGAATGCCATCGGCGGCGCCGACGTCGCGTTCCTTTACCCGGCCGACGCGAAGTTCTCGTGGAGCCACGACAAGGACGTCAGCGACAAGATCTGGAAGGTGCTCGAACCGCATCTCGAATTGTTCCCCTCGTTCACGATGCCGCGTGGACTGGCCGTGATTCACGGCCGCATGTTGATCTCCGCGCCGTGGGCAACGGCGCAGCGCGCCATCGAGCTCATCCGCCAGTGGCGCGAAAGCGGCAAGCCGCCGGGCCCGCCTGAATGGTATGCGAAATCCGAAGCGCGACTTGCATCCACGGTCGATTGGGACGGCAGCGGACTGGGTGGCGGACGCGTCCTGGCGAAGCTGACCGAGTTGTCCGGGATGAATTTCCTGATGGAGGAATCTCCCGACGGCCGCGCGCCAAACTTCCAGCTCACGACTCGCGACGCCGCGTTGCTGCCGCCGGGCCGGCACACCGTCCGCGAACTGCTCGACGATCTCGCCGCGAAAGTGAACGCGGCGTGGAGCATCCAGCTGGGCGCGATTGTGCTGGTACCGAAAAGCGACCCCGCTCCGAATGGCAATCCAAAAGACGACGCGACGGCCGAGAAGAACGGCAACGGCTTCTGAGCCGGCGCAGCAATATCAATTTCAGATATGTATCTGCTAATCCCCGCCATGTTCATTCCGGCCGTTTAGGCCATAATCCCTGCTCGCAGTTTGAACTCTGAAACCTGAGCCCGGGAGCTTTCATGCTGGCCACCGAAACGCAGAAGACGGTCGAACGCTACGCGGTCAAAGCGGAGCAGTATACGCTCTTCCGCCAGCAGGGCTTCCTGGTGGTCCGAAATCTGGTCTCGCCGGAAGAGATCGCGGAACTCAAGCAGCACACCGAAGACCTGATGCAGGGCCGCCTGCCCGAACAGCAACTGGAGTCGGCGAAGGCCTTCGGGCTGAGCGCTCCGCCGCCCCATCTTCCGCCCCACGAAAAAGCGCAGCACTACCTGCGCATCCACATGCTCCACCGCGTACTGGGACTGCACGAACGCTACCTGCTTCACCCCCGCGTCCTGGACGTGCTGGAATGCCTGATCGGACCCGACGTGCTCGCGCTGCAGACGATGCTTTTTTTGAAGCCGCCCGGCAAACCCGGTCAGGGCTGGCACCAGGACACGTTTTACATCCCCACACATCCCGACACGCTCTGCGGCGCGTGGATTGCCGTTGACGACTGCGATGAACTCAACGGCGCGATGTGGATGGCCGCCGGCAGCGGCGCGGAGCCGATTTATCCCTCCGCCGATGGACACTTCCACGGCAACAAGAACCTCTCGGAGATTCTGCACGTCAACGGCGTCAGCGATGTCGACGACAGCAAGAACGATCTGTCGAAGATCGCCGACCGCTATCCGCAGCTGCTGGTCCCCGCGAAGGCCGGCGACGTCGTGTTCTTCAACGGACATGTCCTGCACCGCAGCAAGCAGAATTACTCCACCGACCGCTTCCGCCGCTCGTTCGTGAGCCACTACTGCAACGCGCGCTCGTTCACGCAATGGGGCTATGACGAACGCCCGACGCGTCCCGGCGAATTCCCGACGGTCGACCCCGTCAACGGCGGCACGAACGGCTCGCACATCCTGGCGCGCGGCGACACGCATCTCCCGTTTGCGCACCCGAAGTTCGGCACGCCCTGCGCTGCGCTGTTGACGAAAGAAGAGCGGACAAAGCAGAGCCAGTACGCCGCGAGCATGATGGCCAACATGGCCAGCGGCTCGATGGACGCCCGCCCGGCGGACCCGACGATTGAGCATGATCATAAGGATGAGCCGGCGGGGTATTGACGGATAGGACTGAGGACTGAGGAAAAAATCCCCGCTTTACCGCGGGGGTTTTTTATTGGAAGGGACCAGCGAACAAGAATCGCGTTGGCAAACGGAGTCGGCTATTTCACGGTGCCGAACACGGATGGGGAGTCGACTGATGTTCACATCCGCGCTTGCTAGACCATTGCAGGGTCTGTTCCGCAGCACGGCCGGGATTCTTGTTCGCTGGAGCTCACTCTCCCCTGACACTCAATGCGTCAGGGACATATACATTGCGTATTGAACTTGGAAGCCTCAGTCCTGCTCTTCCTCACTCCTGGTCTTCCGACACGTTCGTGTTCCAGTCCTTCGGCTGGGTGCCGATGGTCATGGTTTCTTTCAACGTCTCGAGAATGCCTTTGCGGTCGTCTTTGCGCTTGAGGACCAGATTCACTTTCGAGCCGGGTTCCATGTCGGCGACGGCGTCGTGGATGTCGTCGGGGTTGCGGACGGGCTTGCCGTTGACTTCCATCAGGATGTCGCCGGGAAGCAGGCCGGCTTTGTGCGCTGGTCCGCGCAGGACCACGGCTTCGACACTCACGCCTTCGCCGGCGGGCAGTTCCAGTTGCTTGAAGTCGGCGGCGGTCAGCGGTTTGACCTGCACGCCCATCCAGCCGCGGACCACGGTGCCGCCCTTGATCAGCTTCGTCGCGATGCGCTTGGCCTGATTGATGGGAATCGAGAAACCGACGCCCTGGTAACCGGCGTTCTTGGAGATGATCGCGGTGTTGATACCGACCACGTCCCCGTTGACGTTAACCAGCGGTCCGCCGGAATTGCCCGGGTTGATCGCGGCGTCGGTCTGGAGGAAGTTTTCGTAGTTCGAGAGATTCAGACCCTTGCGGCCCTTGGCGGAGATGATGCCGGCAGTGACGGTCTGTTCCAGCATGCCGAAGGGATTGCCGACGGCCAGGACCCAGTCGCCGACTTCCAGGTCATCGGAATCGCCGAGCTGCGCGGCGGTCAGATCCGGGGCTTCGATCTTCAGGACGGCGACGTCGGTCTGAGGATCGGTGCCGACGAGCTTCGCGTCGAATTCCCGCTT
The DNA here is from genome assembly GCA_038227875.1 of Planctomycetota bacterium. Classification (GTDB taxonomy): domain Bacteria; phylum Planctomycetota; class SZUA-567; order H5-PLA8; family H5-PLA8; genus JBBRPR01. The sequence continues at coordinate 53,565 of JBBRPR010000032.1, read as the reverse complement.
GTCGGCCAGGCGGACGCGCCAGGCTTCGCCCGAGGAGACGACATGGTTGTTGGTGAGGATGTAGCCGTTCTTGTCATCGAAGACGAAGCCCGAGCCAATGCCGGCCAGCGCCGAGCCTTCTTTGATCTTGGGGCGGCGGAAGAACGGCACGCCGTCGTTGTCGAAGGCCAGACCGCCGCCGACCTGCTGGCGGACTTTCTGGATGGTGAAGACGTTGACTACGGAAGGCGCAATCTTTTTGGAGGCGATTCGGAAAGTCATCGCCTGCTCATTGACCACCTTCTTGGCGTCGGTGGCCTGGGAGTCGGCCATCACGGGTGTGGGCCAGTGGTCGAGGGCCTTGCTGACCACGACGCCGACGATCACGCCGAGGCAGATGGAGAGGGTCATGGACGTGCTGCGTTTGATGCTCATGGTTGGGATTCCTATCTGGGTTCGATCGCGCTATTTCCTAAGTCGCTGACAGTATGACGCTCCGTGTGTCGAATTCCTTCACGCCGGTCCTGTAGTACTGCGCCGGAAGCAAACTGTATTCCAACGGCATGCTTGCACTGTGCAGGGACTCTTCGTATCATACAGACGAATAAAGGTAGCGCCAAGCACGTCATAAAGACCTACGAGGAGACTTGTAACCATGCGTACTGCAAGCCTATGGATGTTGTTGGCCGCCTTCGCCGCCGTGACTTTTTCCGACCGGGCTTTTGCCTTTGGAGTGGATGTGGGACCGGTGCATATCCATGGGACAAAGGTGAAGGTCGGGGATGACATGGAGACCAAGGTCAATGTGACCAAGATCGTCCGCGACGATGACGAAAAAGACCGGGTCCGACGCCTGGAAGGCCACCGCAAAGGTGATAGTGAAGACAAGTTTAAGATAAAGGTGGTCTGGGCCGATTTGGACGACGAAAGCAAAGACGTCCTGAAAAAGGCCAAGTCCGAAACGGTCTACAAAGTGAAGATCGAAAAGCTGGACGACGATTGGAAGCTCGTCCGGGTGCGGGAAGACGACTGAGGCTGGAGTTTTGAGTTTTGAATTGCATTTGGCAGCAATTCAAAATTGTCTTCGAATCCCTCCTTTCTATTTCTTGAATGTCCCTGCGGCGTGCGCTTTTGACGTGTACGTCAGCGTCAAGTTCTGAGCGTACGTATTGTTGATGAACTGAATCGAGACGGTCATCGGCAACGACGCCTTCGTTACCGACGTGGTCGCATCGAGACCCCACGCCGCAGACCACATGCCGTTGTGCAGGGTCGCCGTGAACGGTCCGTTGCCTCCTTGAAACACGGCCTTGTGCGTTTTGGGATCGCGATGCGATTTTAGTTTCAACGCAAACGTGCCATTGGCCGATTTCGCGTGGCCGTTCTTGTCCAAGGTAAAGGTCGCCAGCACTCCGCCGATATTCAGCACCAGCGTCTGTCCGGCCGTGGTCAGCCCGGCGGGGAGCGCGGGCAGGACGCCGCTGATCGCGCATTTGTCGTGGCCGGATGTTTTGAAGCTGGCGGTGCCGGTCAGTTTCAGAATGGTCATCGGAATCGGCGGTGGCGGAGGCGTGGTTGGATCGGTCGGCGACGCGCCAGCCCCGACGCTGATCGATAACGTCGAGGTCACGGCATCGCCGGACGCATCGGAGAGGGTCACCGTCACGGTGTAGTTGCCCGGGGTTGTGTACGTGTGTGACGCGCTGCCGGTGTTGGCCGTCGTGCCGTCGCCGAAATTCCAGAGATAGATGATCGCTCCGCCGTCTGGATCGGTAGCGCTCACGCTGAACGTGACGGGAAGGTTGACGACCGTCTGCGAGGCGCTGGATGTTGCCGGCTGAGTGATGTTGGGCACGCGCGTGACCTTCACGCTCGCGGTGCCGGTGACGGCGCCGCTGGAGGCCGAGACGGGAAACGTGCCGCCGCGAGTGGCGGTAAACAGGCCCGTTGCGTTGATCGTGCCACCTCCCATGACGGCCCACAAAAAAGTCGGCTGTACGGCGAGTGCGTTTCCGAATTGGTCCAGGGCTACGGCGCTGAAGAGCTGCGTCGAATCTTCCTTGACCGTCACGACGCTCGGCGTCACCACGATCTTGGTCAACACCAGCGCGGCACTGATCGTGAGCGTGAAGGAATGTGATGCGCTGGCGCCATTCTTGTCGGTGACTTTGAAGGTGATGCTTCCCGATGAAGCCGAAGTGGGTGTGCCGCTCAGCGCGCCGGTGCTGGCGCTCAACGCCAAGCCCGATGGCAATGTGCCGCTGGTGATGGACCACGTCAGGGGAGTGGTTCCACCGGTCGAAGCGAGTGTTTGTAGGTAGGCGACGTTCACGGTGCCTGAAGGCAGCGTGGTCGTTGAGATTCCTACGGCGGCGTTGACGGTGAGCTGGTACTGCTTGCTGAACGTGGCGTTCACACTGTCTTTGACTTGCACGGTGAATGTTGACGTTCCGGCGGCGCTCGGCGTGCCGCTCAAGGCGCCGGAACTGGCGAGCGTAAGCCCGGACGGAAGCGTTCCCGCGGTGACACTGTACGTGTAGGGCGCGGTGCCTCCGCTGGCGGCGAAGGTCTGCGCGTAATTTGCGGTGGCGGTGGCTTGCGGCAAGGGCGAGGGGGTCGTGAGTGTCAGCGGCGCGGCGACGGTGAATTCGTACGCGCCGATGTCGAAGCCAGATCCCTGCGGACGGAGCGTCGAGATGTCGTAGTCGTTGGTCACGACTGCGGATACGCCGCTGGAGCCGGCATCGACGGCGGGACTGGCGGCGGAGCTTATGTGAAAGTCCGTGCCCGCGGAGACGAAACTCGGGTTGCCGGTCTTCGGTGCGCTATCGAAGGTCGGCACGGCATCTGAACCGCCGTACCAGAGATTGTTGGTGACCGTGCCCAAACCGGCCGACATGCCGACGGAGCCGCCGTTGTATTTGGTGTTGGTGTGCGGCCAGAAGATATTATTTCTGATATCGACGGCATTGCTGGCCAGCGTCCAATCGTTACTAATGGCGGCATGATTGGGGTTGGACGCCGTATTGGTATTGTAAAAAGTATTGTTATATATCTTGGCGTTGTTCAGGTCGGTGGTATTGAAGCGAATGCCGGAGTAATAGGTATTGTACACACTATTATTATAAATCAGGAAACCGCTGCCCGAGCCGTCGGCGATATTGATTCCGTGCTTGTCGGTGACGTCGTGAATAATATTGTGATGAATGAGAATATTGTTAGTCGGATAAAAGTTTCCATTAGATCCATTGTTGTACTGCTGAATCCCGTTGCCTCCGGAAATATTATAAATGTGATTATAGGCCAGGTCGGCGCTGCCGGCGGCGATGTCGCTGCCGCCATCGATGTAGATGCCGTGGTTTTCCTGCTGGCCGCCGGCGATGTCATGGATGCTGTTGCCGTAGACGGCGATGTAGCCGCCATTGCCATTCACGCCGCCGGCCTTGGCGGTCGTGGCGGTTGGCGCGGTCAGTTCGTTGTTCACGATGCGCCAGTAGTCGGCGTAAACCTGGAGCGCGATCGGCCCGGCTCCGCCATCGCCTTCGATATGCAGACCCGAGATGGTGATCCACGTGGCGAAGGCTGCGAAGGAAGTGTTCGAGCGATCGACGCCGGAAATTCCATAATTGGCGGTATTGAGGATTTGTACATTTTCACCCGGATAGGCCATGACCGTAATTGGACCGGCGCCCGCGGATCCCGTCGGCGCCGTGCCGCCTTTGCTGATGAAGCGCAGAAATGAATTGTTGCTTCCCAGATCGGTCCACGTCGTACCCGTGCCGCGCATGACGATAAAATCGCCCGGCAAGACCGTGCCGTAGGCCCCGCCCAGTGACGGCGTCTGAACGTGCCGCCACGGATGCGTGATGTCGTTGGCGACGGCCGTGGTATCGTTGCCGTTGACGTTGTCGACAAACAGGACGCGCCCCGGATTGACGCGGAAGGTTTTGTCCGTATTGGAGTCCACGCCGCTGACGGTCACTTTGATCGGCAGCGTGCCTGAGGCTCCACCCAGCGCGCCGGGCTGCACGGTAATCTGCTGCATATCCGAGCGGCCGTTGGAGGCGCCAAAGTAGCGATAGGCGGCGACTTCGGTAGTGCCGAAATAGACGTGCACGTTGGCCAGACTCGAACCGAAATGCAGGCCGAAAATCGAGACGTATCCGCCCAGGTTGTTTTCGCCGCCGGTCGTCGGTCCGGAGACCACGTCGGTGTAGACGACGACCGGGTTGGCGGCGGCGCGTGCGGTGCCGCAGGTCGTTGCCAGGAGCAGCGCTGCGCTGAGCAGCAGGCTCGTTTTTCGCATCGGTGGATTGATGGGTGTCGTTGGCATTGGTTTATTTCCTCCCGCGGGGTGCTACTTGTAGATGCAGGAGCGAGGATTGATTTGGCGCGAAATAGTGGAAAAGAATTGAACCTTTATTGAATTAATTTGATTCGAGTTTGCTCACTGGAATATCGCCGGGCGCGCTGAAGACGATCACATCATCAAGCCAGAGCTTCGGGCCCGTTCGCGCGAGTTCACCGTCGGGCGCGGCGCCCAGGAAGACGCATTGATTGAGCGACTCGCCGGGTTTCATGGGCAGGGCATGGTCTCCCAAATTGAGGAACGCGCCATCGAAGCGTACGGTGGCGACGGTCCAGTTGCCGACTTCTGGCTTGAGGAATCCATGGAAGATCGTGCCGTCCTTTTTCTTCAGCATGAATTTGATCAGATCGCCGGGCTTGAAGTCGTCGGCGCGGTAGCGGAAGCGCAGGTAGGTATGGTCGCCCGATGGGACTTCCGGGGAAAAGAGCGGCGAGCGGATTTCGCCATAAAAGCGCGTGCCGGGCTGCGGTAGATGCGAACCGATCGCCAGCGTTCCCGCTGGAGTTCCCGGCGGCGCGGAGACATCGCCTTCCCAGCCGCTCCAGGGGGCTGTTGAGCCGACCAGGACTTTAGATTGAGCGGGCAGGCCGTCGGCCAGCGTTTGAAGTCTGCGCAAGTACAGCGGCGCTTCCGTTCCGCCTGTGGCTACCGTGGCGAAGCCGGCATCGACCAGCGCGACGGCCTTGTCCGCGGCGCGCGTCAGACGCACGCGGCCTTCGCTCACGTCCAGACGCGTGGCATTGTTCTCGATGGCCAGGCGGAACTGGGTGCCCACGATTTCCGCCTCGGCCTGCGCAGTGTGGATGCGCAGCGGCTTGCCGGCGGGCTGATGGGCGACGCTGGCCGTCAGCGCGCCGGATTCGAGGTGCAGCGGCTGGTCCGCGGCGCTGGGGAGCGCCAGCGTCGTGCCGGCGTCGAGCGTCAGCGTCGTGCCGTCGTCGAAACTGAGCGCGAGGCGGGATTGCGCGCCGACTGCGATGCGGTCGCCGGCATTCAGGGGCGCTTTGAGTTTCAGAGCCGACTTGCCGTCGGGCCGGTTCACCTCAACGGTGCCGGCGATTTCCGTCACTGTCGCGACGCGCGTCGCGGGCGCAGGCTTCACTGAGGAATTGTGGAGCGCCACCCACGCCACGCCGATGACGATCAGCGCGGCCACCGCGGCCATCCAGAGTCGCGACTGCGAGGTCCGGCGCGTTGCGCGCTGGAGCTTCTTCGGGACGGGCTTGGAGCGCGCGGAGATTTGGCGTCCCTGGCGCATGTTCAGCATCGTCGCCAGTGCCATCTCGTGGTCGCAGAGCTGGGCCATGCGGCGCGCGGCGGCGGGGTCTTCGCGCACGCGGCGGTCGAGCTCCGCCAAGTCGGCGTCCTCAATGTCGCCGACCAGGTAGGCCATGATGGCCGCGTCGACGTCCTTGTTCAGCGGCTCGCTCATGAGACTTCTCCGCTCTGCCGCTGCGACCGGGCGACGCATTCTTCCAGCGCCAGGCGCGCGCGCTTGAGGACGGCGTAGGTGCCTTGGAGCGTCCGGCCGAGCTTCTTGGCGATCTGCGGCACGTCGAGGTTCTCGACGTAGCGGCAGAGCACGGCCTGGCGGGCGACGTCGGAGAGTTTGTCGACGCAACTGGCCAGGGATTCGGCGAGTCCGTTTTCGGGTTCGACGGGGAATGCGGCTTCGACTTTTTCGATGGCTTCCGGAGAGAGCATGCGCTGCGAGCGGCCTTGCTTGCGGAGGAGTTCGAGCGCTTTACGCCGGGTCACTTCCTTCAGCCACGGCAGAGCTTCGTCGTTGGTGGGCACCTGTTGCCATTGCGCGATCAGGACGGTGGCGACTTCCTGGTAGACGTCGTCGGCGAGATGGAAGTCGCGCGTCATCATGAAGGCGTAGGCTTCGATGGTGCGGCGGTGAGTGACCGCCAACTGCATCGCTCTGCCTCGCGCGTCGGTGCCGGAATCGGTCACGTCATCTCCCAGAAAGTGGTCTCGTCCGTATAGGTATGCTACTCGGTGGGGCGATTTGGCGTTCAATTTTGTGGAATGTGGATGTTTCAAAATGTTACCAAATGTTACAGGGGCGGGGCCTCCTTTCATAGGTGCACATGGGGCGCGAATTGAGGGTGTTCGCTCCGGCAGGGTCAGTCCGGCTAAAAGTAGTCGGTGGTCGGTTGGGGGCGTCATGGGAGTTCAGTCCGGCGGTATGAGATGGTGCGCGATGGCGAGTTCGAATATCGATCCGGCTAAAAGTCGTCGGTATAGGCGAGGTGCGGCATCAACAGGGGATTGCATTTTTTCCAATAGTATTAAGCAACTCTCGAACCCAAAAGTCAAGTGTTATTCTTTATATTTATTAAAAAGATTTTATAATACATGTCGTGCAGCAGTGCACTGCGTGCGACCTTTTCCGGGATTTGGGCGCACTCCGTCCATTTGCGTTCTGTGGGGCTGTGGATGAGTCGGGCATCGGAATGACCTTTCGATCGGGTTGGGATCTTTAGCATCGTTTACAGGCTTCTGGGGCGCAATTTTAGGGCAGTTCTGAAACTGCGACGGGCTTCGGACTTGGACTGCGGGGGCGGGCGCGCGATTCGGAAATGGGTTTTCTCTATAGTATCTATGCGGTCGAGAAACTCCAAAATACAGTGTTTTCTTTAAATTTATTTAAAAAGATTTTATAATACATGATGTGTAGCAGTGCACGGGGTGAGCCTGCAGCAAGTCGCAAGGGCGCGAAGAAGGGCTAGGTATTCCATCCAGCCGGCTGCCAGCAACAGCATCAACAGCCACCACCGCCTAAAGGCGGTGGCAAGCAACGGCTTCAACGGCAAATGCAACGGCATGAACCGCAACTGCATGCGTCTCGCGCTTTCAACGCTTAACGAACCATCCTTCTCAGTCTGCGAGCTCGGCACTGGTGGACGAGCCACCAGTGGCACACTGCAGCGGTTTGATTGCAAGAGAGACGGGATGGTCCAAATTGCAAGCGCGGCGTCCGTCTCGCCCGTTCGACAAGCTCAGGGCAGGCACTCGTCTGAGAACTGCTTCAGACGAGTGGCACCCTCGCGTGTGAGGGGGAGCAAGATAATGGGGGGAGTTTTTTGGCTGGGGCGTGCAATCGCTCTTCCGTTCGGTACGATGGAGGGCGCTATGATTGCTGCGCTGAACCGATGGACTGATTCGTTTGCTGTGCGGTGGCATGGGGGGATTCGGGTGCGGGTTTGCGCTTCGGGGTCGGGCGTGCAGGTTCTGGCGGTGGGGCGCACGCCGGGAATTCCGGCGGATACGCTGGTGCGGCTGATTCGAGATTTGGAGCCGGACGCGTCAGGAACCATTGACGTGCTACATGATGGACGAGGACACTGGCGCATCCGCGTCAGCGGCGGACTGCACGGCGATGGCTTTGATCAGCGCGTCCGGAATGTGGTGGTGAATTCATGAAACGATTCTGCCTGGTGTTCGCGCTGCTCGTTAGCGCGGTTTGCGCGGCGGAGACGCCGGCGACTCCCGCTACACCGTCGACTCCGGCGGCGATGGCGACGCGGAAATTCAAGGCGGAGAATGTCGTGCTGCTGGTGATCGACGGGCCGCGCTGGTCGGAGACGTGGGGCGAGCCGGAGCACAAATACATTCCGCACATCTTCAACGACCTGGCCAAGGAAGGCTGCGTCTACACGGACTTCAAGAACAACGGGCCGACGGTGACCAACCCGGGGCATGCGGCGCTGACGTCCGGGAAGTACCAGATGATCGACAATGCGGGCAAGGAATTGCCGAAGTTCCCGACGCTGCTGCAGCTCTGGATGAAATCCTCCGGGCAGCCGGCGTCGTCGGCGTGGCTGATCTGCTCCAAAGACAAGCTGGAGGTGCTCGCCGACTGCGCCGATCCGGAATGGAAGGGCAAATTCCGCTGCAGCACCGACTGCGGCACGAAAGGGTTGGGCAGCGCGTACCGCGAGGATTCCAAAACGTTCGACGCGATCAAAACGATTCTGCCGCGCGATCATCCGCGGCTGGTGGTGATCAACCTGAAGGGGCCCGATGCCAACGGCCACGCGCGCAATTGGGACGGGTACCTCGCGGCAATCCGGGAGTGCGACGGCTACGCGTGGGAATTGTGGCAGCTGCTGCAGAAGGATCCGTTTTACGCCAACAAGACGGCGTTTTTCATCAGCGACGATCACGGGCGCCATGCGGATGGGCACTTCGACGGATTCATCAGCCACGGCGACGACTGCCCGAGCTGCCGCCACATTCTCTGCTTCGCAGCGGGGCCGGACTTCAAGAAAAACGCCGTCCTGGAGACCAAGCGGGAGCAGATCGACGTGGCGACGACGATGGGCGCGATCCTCGGCGTGCAGATTCCCGGCGGCACGGGCGTGGTGATGAAGGAAATGATGAACGATGAAGAGAAGTGATGTGTATCTTTTTTGCGCGATCGAGCGGGCGGTTCGTAGTCCGGGCGTCCCGCCCGGTCAGACTTCATCCACGTCGAGAACAACATGCTTTCCGAGCGGCGCGTTCTTTACCGCGAGAGCGAAGGGCGATGGCTTCGCACGATAGCTCGTCTATCGAACGAATTTGACCTGTTCGCCTTTTCTGAGATTTGACCGGGCGGGACGCCCGGACTACGAAACTGCATTCTGATTTGACATCACCACTGCCCTCCCCTATAAACCCCCGGTCGCTTCAGGTGTCCCCCTGACGTGACGGATGGACAGAGCACGGTTGGAGGCAGCAATTCCAAGCCATGCTTAGAGAGGCACTGCGTTCCTTAAAGCTCCATATAAGGGATGCGGACCGAGACTCTCGCCAGAGGACAACGTTGTTGAAGTAGTTGGGCACTTTTCACTCTAGATGTTGATGTGTTCGGGGTTGCGATGCTCTCAGCGCGCAGATTCGCCCGCTGACGGTGATCGCATTTTCTGGAACAGGATCAAACATGGCTGGATCAAAGACGGGTTTTGCTGCGATCATCATGGCTGCCGGACAGGGCAAGCGCATGGGGTCGGACATTCCCAAAGTGCTCCACATGCTCCGCGGCCGTCCCCTGATTGACTGGGTCGTCAAGTCCGCCAAGGCGGCCGGCGCGTCCAAGATTGTCGTGGTTCTCGGCTATGGCCGCGAACAGGTCGTAAAGGTGCTCGATCCGGACGTGGATCACTGCGTCCAGGAAAAACAGCTGGGCACCGGCCATGCCGCGCGCTGCACCGAAGCGCTGCTGGGAAGCTGGAAGGGCCCGATCGCGGTGCTCTCCGGTGACGTGCCGCTGCTCCGCGCGGGAACGATCCGCCAGCTGGTCGACAAGCAGGCAGAGACGAAGGCCGGCGCGGTGGTGCTGACGGGCAAGGTCGCCGGCGATCACGCCTACGGCCGCATCCTGCGCGACGAAAAGGGCAACGTGAAGTCGATCGTCGAAAATCGCGACGCGACGCCCGATCAGCGCAAGATCGACGAGATCAATTCCGGCACGTACGTCTTCGGGCCCGGCAAGCTCTTTCCGGCGCTCAGCCAGCTGCGCAACGACAACGCGCAGGAAGAATTTTACCTCACCGACACCATCGGCATGCTGGTTAAGAACGGCCTGTCCGTGGTCGCGGTAAAGGCGCACAGCGCGGTGGAAGTGCTGGGCATCAACACTCCGGCCGAGCTGCAGACGGCCGACAAGCTGCTCTCCGACCGTTACGCCACGGCCGGCAGCGATGGCTCGATGGATTTTTCGGCGGAGCTCTACCACAACCTGCGCATCTTCACCGGCAACGCCAACCCGAAGCTGGCCGACGACATCTGCGCCTACCTGGGCATTCCGCTGGGCAAGGCCGAAGTCAGCCACTTCCCCGACGGCGAAACGAAGATCCGCATCGAAGAAGACATCCGCGGCCGCGACGTGTACATCGTCCAGCCGACGAGTCCTCCGGTGAACGATCACCTGATGGAACTGCTGGTGCTGATCGACGCCTGCCGCCGCGCTTCGGCGCAGCGGATCACGGCGGTGATGCCGTACTTTGGCTATGCGCGCCAGGACCGCAAGCACGAAGGCCGCGTGCCGATCACGGCGAAGCTCGTCGCCAATCTGATCACGCAGGCCGGCGCGGACCGGGTGATGTGCGTCGAATTGCACGCCGAACAGATTCAAGGGTTCTTCGACCTGCCGGTGGACCATCTCTACGCCACGCGCGTGCAGCTCAAGCACATGCAGGAATTGAATCTGCCCGACCTGACCATCCTGAGCCCCGATCCGGGCCGCATCAAGATGGCGAACAATTTCGCGCGTCGCCTCAACGGCACGCTGGCGGTGATCGACAAGCGCCGCGTCGGCGATTCGGAAGTCGTGAAGGGCCACGTGGTCGGTGAGATCAAGGGGCGCAACACGCTGATCGTCGACGACATGATTTCCACGGCCGGTTCGGTCAAGCAGGCGGTGGAAACTGCGCTGGAGTACGGTGCGCGGAGCGTGATTTTGATGGCCACGCACCCGGTCTTCTGCGGCCGCGCCTTCGAGCGGCTCAACGGCATGAACGTGTCGGAACTGGCCGTCTGCGACACGATTGAATTGAAGAAGCGTCCTGAAAACGTGAACTTGAAAGTGCTGAGCGTCGCGCCGCTGTTGGGCGAGGCGATCATGCGCACCCATCGGAACCTGAGCGTCAGCGAATTGTTTGTTTGAACGCGAAAAAGCAGAGCGTAAAGCGTAAGGAGAACGACTATGGCCCGTGAACTGTCAGCCACACTTCGAACCGAAAAGGGACGCCATGCCGCCGCGCGGCTGCGCCGCGAGGACCGCGTTCCGGCGGTGATGTACCGCGAAGGCAAGGAAGGCACGAACCTTTCCGTTCCGTTGAACGAATGGAAGAAGGTCCTGGCCTCCGGCGAACGCGTGGTCACCCTGAAGCTCGACGGCGGCCCCAAGCAGGTCCTGATCAAGGACGTGCAGTACGGTCCGATGGGCGACGACACGCTCCACGTCGACTTCAACGAACTGAAGGAAGGCCAGAAGGTCCGCGTCGCCATCTCGGTGGTGCTCAAGGGCGTGCCCAAGGGCCACGGCAAGGGCGGCGTGCTCCATCAGCCCCTGCACACCATGCACGTGGAATGTCTGCCGACGCAGATTCCCGACAAAATCATTGTCGATGTCGAACCGCTGGACGTTGACGACGCGCTCCACGTCCGCGAAATCAAGCTGCCCGACGGCGTGACCGCGACGGACAATGGCGACATCGTCGTCGTGGCCGTGCACGAACCGCGCACGGAAGAAGCCGCACCGGCCGAAGGCGCGCCGACCGAACCGATTGTGCTCACCGCGAAGAAGGACGAAGAAGGCGCGGCGGCCGAAGGTGGACCGAAGGTCCCCGAGAAAAAAGAAGAGAAGAAAGACGCGAAGAAATAGCGGCTTGATCAAGAGCTGGGAAGCGCGCCATGAAATTGATTGTGGGACTTGGCAATCCTGGCGCGCAGTACGCAAAGACGCGGCATAACGTTGGGTTTCGCGTCATCGATCTGCTCGCCGGAAAGCTGGGCGTGCAGGTCGACCGGAACAAGTTCAAAGGCGAATATGCCAGCGCCGAACAGACTGGCAGATTGAAGGATGGCGACGACGGAAAGTTGCTGCTGGTCAAGCCGCAGACGTTCATGAATCTGTCCGGCGAAACAGTGGTGAGCTTTACCGGGTACTTCAAAGTTGCCGTGCAGGATGTGCTGGTGATCGTGGACGACGTGGCGCTGCCGGTGGGCGCCATCCGCATGCGGCGTGGCGGTTCGGATGGCGGACACAATGGCCTGAAGGACATCACCCGCACGCTGGCGACGCAGGATTACGCGCGCCTGCGGCTGGGGGTCGGCGGACGGGATTCGAGTACCGAACGCCAGCCCGAGAACCTTGCCGGCCACGTGCTGGGCCGGTTCTCGCAGGAAGAAGAGACGGTGCTGGCGAAGTCGATGGACGTGGCGTGCGAAGCGAGTTTGTACTGGGCCGCGCAGGGCATCGAAGCGGCGATGAACAAATTCAACGCGCCGGAAAAAGGCAAGAAGGCAGACGGCAGGAGCAGTAAGCAGGATTGAGGCAGTACCAAAAAAGAAACGACGAACGCAGAAAAGCAGAAACGAAAAAGGAGACACAGACTATGTCCGACAGCACAACACCCCCGGCGGCTCCCGCAGCTGCGGCGACTCCGGCAGCGGCCGCTCCTGTTGCGGCACCCGCTCCGGTGATGCCGACTCCGGAACTGCCCACCGGCGTGCGCTTGTACGAGTGCATGTGGGTGGTCGACGCGAACACGGGCCGCGAAGACTACAACAAGGTAATCGTGGCGCTGAAGGAGATCGTCGAGAAGGGCGGCGGCACGTGGCTCAACGCGGACAAGTGGGAAGAACGCCGCCTGGCCTACCAGATCAAGAAGCGCAAGCGCGGTCTGTACATCATCAATCACTTCTCCGCTCCGACGGAAGCCGTGATCAAGATTGACCGTAACGCGCGCCTCTCGGAAGTCGTGCTGCGCCACATGATCACCGTGGACGAAGACGGTCTGACGACCTCTCCGCCGGTGCGCGCGCTGGACGATGACGATTTCGGCGGCGGCTTCGGTGGCGGCGGTGGTGGTGGCGGCGGCGGCGAACGCCGGTTCTTCGGCGGTGGTGGCGGCGGCGATCGCCGTGGCCCGCGTCCGGGTGGATCGAGCGGCGGTTCGTCCTCGGGTCCCCGGCACTAGTACTGCAGGGGTCAGGAGTCAGGGGTCAGAACAGAAAAAGCACCCTTGGCTTAGTGACTCGGCTTGAAGACGTTGCTTGTGCGATCGAAAGTGAAAGTGGAGTTCATGTAGGATGTCAGCGATGAACGATCGCTGACCCCTGGCCCCTGACCCCTGACCCCTATCGGTTCAGCGGAATGGGTGAGTGCAGGACCTCTGGAAAGCCAGTGTGGAGAACTATAAACATGGCGAGCCTGAACAAAGTACTGCTCATGGGAAACCTGACGCGCGATATTGAGATGCGCTATACGCCCTCGGGCATGGCCGTGGCGCAGTTGGGGCTGGCGGTCAACCGCAAGTTCCGCGACACGAAGACCAACGAGCTGCGCGAAGAAGTCACGTTCGTGGACATCGACGCCTTCGGCAAAACCGCCGAGACGGCGCATCAGTACCTGAGCAAAGGCCGGCCGATTTTCGTCGAAGGCCGGCTCAAGCTGGACCAGTGGGACGACAAGACCACCGGCCAGAAGCGTTCGAAGTTGAAGGTCGTCGCCGATCGCATTCAATTCGTCGGTGGCGGACAGGGTGGTCCCGGTGGCAGCGGTGGTGGTGGTGGTGGACAGGGCGGCGGCGCGCCGGCCAATCGTCCTCCGCGTCCCCCGCAGCAGCGTCAGGCTCCGCCGCAGCATCAGCAGCCCAACGACATGGACTCCGGTCCGGAACCGGAAGACCTGGACATTCCCGAAGAGAACATTCCGTTTTAAGACGTCGAGACGTTTAGAGTTTCAAAACAGTACGAAGGTTACGACCAGAACACATAAGCATAAGGAGCAAGACACGTGGCTGAACGAGAATTCCAGAGCAGAGAAGATCGCGACGGCGGCATGGGCGGATTCCGCGGCCGGCGTGGCGCGTGCCGCTTCATGAAGGACGGCAAGTGCAACGTCGACTACAAGGACACCCGCATGCTGATGAAGCTGGTGACCCCGCAGGGCAAGCTGTTCTCCCGCAAGCGGTCGGGCGCCTGCGCGTTCTGTCAGCGCCGCATCCAGATCGCCGTCAAGCGCGCGCGATTGCTGGCGTTGTTGCCGTTCGTTGGACGCTAAGAAAGTTGAGCGGCGAAAGTCGAATGACCGGGATTTGAGCGCAGCGGGTGGCTCAAATCAGCGAATTGTTGAATTGCTGTTGTGCTAAAGCATGCATTTTTAGTGGAGAGAACGACATGAAAGTCATTTTGCGCGACGACATTGAGAAGCTGGGCAAGCTGGGTGAAGTGGTCGAAGTGCGCGACGGATTTGCGCGCAACTACCTGCTGCCCCGCCAGATGGCCTACCTCTGCACCGCCGATTCTGAAAAGCAGATCGAAGCGGAACGCAAGCGCCGCCTGGTCCGCGAACAGAAGCGCGTGGAAGAGCTCAAATCGGTGGCTGAAATGCTGAACGGCCGCTCGGTGACGATCTCCGCCAAGGCGCAGGAAGAAAAGTTGTATGGATCGGTGGGCCAAGAAGAAATTGCGAAAGCGATTCTGGCCGAACACAAGATCCACGTTCCCGCCGCTGCCGTCGCCATTGAAGCGCCCTTCAAAACCTTGGGCACGCCTGATGTTACGTTGAAGCTGGCCCCGGGCGCGGAAGCCGTGATCAAGGTCTGGATCGTGGCCGAAGGCGACTAAAAGCCGTGCACAGGTGAAGCGCTGCATCCGTTTTTCGTTCAATTTATGTTATAACTCATTGAACGAAAACGGATTGCACGAATATAACAACCCTTCACATTCCCTGTGCTTTCGATGGAAAATTTAACCGGTCCGGTTAGCATCTGGGTCCAAGAGCCTGAATTAAGAAATAGCCCGACCTGCGTGGAAAAGCCTTTATCGACAGGCATTTCCACGAAGGTTTTTGTCGCTTGGGCGTTTAATTCAAGTTCGCAGCCACAACGAAGTCCGTTCCGCCACTGTTCTCCGTGAACGCCTGGCTGTAAAGGCGTTGGCGGCGTCGGTCAAGGACTGCTCTGGCTGCAGGCAAACATCGCGATAAGTACGCAATGGGGTTGGGGGGGATCCATGGCGACCGGCCGTGGCTCTGCTGAGCGTGAGGAATCACGCGGCAGTGCTGCAAATGACGCATTACGCAAGCCCGAATCGAATCTGGAGAAAGTCCCTCCGTTCGATGAACAGGCCGAGCGTGGCGTTTTAGGCTCGATGCTCATCGAGTCTCAGGCCGCTTATGTCGCCATCGAAGAACTCAAGCCCGACGATTTCTACCTGCCGCGGCACCGCACGCTCTTCAAAGTCTTAAGCGAACTCTTCCAGAAGTCCGAGAATCTCGACGAGCTCGTCGCCGTCTCCGAACTGACGCGTCAGGGCCTGTTGGATTCCGTCGGCGGCCGCGATGAAGTCGGCAAGCTGATGATGGACACGCCCAGCGCCGCGGGCATCGAAAACTACTGCCGCCTCGTCCGCGAACGCGCCGTTGAGCGCGAATTGCTCGTCGCCGCGGCCACGATTCTGCAGCGCGTGCAGACGCCCGGCGCGCTGCGCAGCGACGAGCTGATCGAAGAAGCCGAGCAGATCATCTTCAAGATCTCCGACAAGCGGTCCAACAACGACGCCGTGCCGATGGTCGACATGATGACCAAGGCGCTCGAGAACGCCGAAAAAGTTCAGGCCGCCAAGCGCGAAGGGCGTGAGATCGAATCGCCGGCGCTGCCGACCCACTTCGTCGACCTGGATCGTTTGATGTCCGGCGGATTGTGGCCGGGAGAATTAATTATTATCGCCGGCCGCCCGTCGATGGGTAAAACCACGTTCGCGATCAACATCGCGCGACAGATTTCCGTGGGCCACGAAAAGACGGTTAAACCCACTGCCATCTTCAGCTTGGAAATGCCGCGCGAGCAGGTCGCCAAGAACATTCTGTGCGCGCAGGCGGGGCTCTCTGCGCAGCGCATGCGCCGCTACGATTTCGACGAAAAAGAGTTCGAAGACATGCGCTTCTGGGGAAAAGTTCTACAGAGTGCACCGATTTATATCGATGACACTTCAGGGATTTCCATTAACGCACTACGTGCACGAGTCCGGCGGCTACGCCAGCGCCAGGATATTCGTCTTGTCGTCATCGACTACCTGCAGCTGATGCAGGGGCCGCCGGGCAAGCGTGACAACCGCGAACAGGAAGTC
Source organism: Planctomycetota bacterium (assembly GCA_038227875.1). GTDB lineage: Bacteria > Planctomycetota > SZUA-567 > H5-PLA8 > H5-PLA8 > JBBRPR01. Next base: position 37,367 of record JBBRPR010000032.1, on the reverse strand, counting down.
GCGGAAATCTCGCGTGGCCTGAAGGCGATCGCACGTGAAATGGAAATTCCCGTGATCGTCCTGTCGCAGCTCAACCGCTCCGCGGAAAAGCGCGACAACGACAAGCGCCCGCAGCTGTCCGACTTGCGCGAATCGGGGTCGATCGAACAGGACGCCGACGTGGTGATCATGCTGTACCGCGAGGAGTACTACAACCTCGAGAAGAACGCGGAGCACATCAATGTGGGCGACGCGATGGTGTTGAAGAACCGAAACGGCCCGGTCGGAAACGTGAAGCTGACGTTTCAGAAAGACATTCTGCGCTTTGTCAGTTATACGCCTGACCAACAGGCGGCGGGGGAATAGGATCGCTTGCGCCTGATCTCCTCTCCGCTTCTCAGCTCACGCTGCCCCGGCAGCTTGAGAGCCACGACCCGATGGCCAGGAACACTCAGTACGGTGTTGGGTCTGATATTATCGGTCGTTCTTTTCGCCTTCGCCGCTCCGGGCTTACGCGCGGAAGAACGGGCCGGCCCGCCTCAGGACGAAACCGAACAGTTCGAAGGCCAGACCGTCCAGAACATCGACATCCGCGGTCTGACCCGCGTCGACGAAGGCACGGTGCTGCGCCTGATCCGCACGCGCAAGGGCCGTCCGTTCAACCGCAAGATCTGGGACGAAGACTTCCACCGTCTCTACGATTCCGGCTACTTCCTCAACGTCCGCACCACCGAACCTCAGCCCTGGCCCGGCGGCGTGATGCTGGCCATCGACCTGCAGGAAAAAGGCGTGATCAGCAAGATCACCTTCCGCGGCACCAAGTCCGTCAGCGATTCGAAGCTGCTCGAGCAGATGCAATCGCACGAAGGCGGCCGCTACGACCCGGGTGAAGTCCACAAGGACCGCACCAAGATCGAGCAGTATTACCGCGACCACGCCTTCCGCGGCGTGAAGGTCGAATACCGCATCGAAACGATCTCCAGCCACCGGCAGGTCATCGCCAACAAGGAAGTCGAAGTTCAGGACGAAGTGCTGATCGCCTTTACGCTCGACGAAGGCAGCCCGGTCGGCGTGCGCGCGATTCATTTCGTCGGCAACAAGGCCTTCAGCGAAACGGCGCTGCGCAACGTCATGGCCACCAAGTACCGCCGCCTCTTCCGCGCCGGCGACCTGAAGGACGAGGAACTCGATAACGACAAGAACCGCATTCAGCAATTCTACTGGCAGCACGGCTACATGGACGCCAAGGTCGAAACCGTCGACGTCAACGTCTCGCAGGAAACGTACTGGAACTGGTTCCGCAAACGCAAGCGCCTGGCGGAGCTGGTCATCCACGTCAGCGAAGGCCCGCAATACCACACCGGCACCGTGACCATCACCGGCAACGAATCGATTCCGAAGGAAGAGATCATCGCCGTGATGAAGATCAAGCCCGGCGCGGTCTACTCCGACTTCCTGCTGCTGCGCGACGATCACGACCGCATCGTCGATCTCTACGGCGAACGCGGCCGCGTCTTCACGAAGGTCTATGCGTCGAGCAAGTTCGTGACCGATCCGGAACGCACGAAGAAGCAGCCCAATCTCTACGACGTCCAGGTCGAAGTCCGTGAAGGCGCCGAAGTCACGCTGCGGGAAGTGATCACGCGCGGCAACGTCAAGACGCGCGACAAGGTCATCATCCGCCAGATGGAACTGTTCCCCGGCGACCGCATCGACACGACCAAGATGAAGATCGCCATCCAGCGCCTGAAGAATCTCAATTACTTCAACGACGACGTGCGCATCACGCCGGAAGCGACTGACAATCCGGAAGAAGCGAACCTGATCATCGACGTGACCGAAAAGAACACCGGCGAATTCAACTTCGGCGTCGGCGTCTCCTCGGTCGATTCGGTCGTCGGCAATGTGAAGGTGACGCAGCGCAATTTCGATTACCGCAACATGCCCAAGAGCTGGCGCGACCTGTTCGGCGGCAACGCCTTCACCGGCGCCGGCGAAACGGCCAGCCTGGAAGCCAGCGGCGGCAAGAAGCGCCAGAACTACCTGCTGGCCTTCACCGAACCGTGGGCCTTCGACCGCCCGATCCGCCTCGGCGGCTCGCTCTTCCGCAACGTCGACAATTACCAGAATTTCAGCGAGACCAACACCGGCATCAACATCAGCGTCGGCAAGCGCCTGTGGGGACCGCGCTGGGACGGCGAAATCGACTACCGCTTCAGCTTCACCGACATTGGCAAGATCAGCCACCGCTTCCCGCCGATCCTGCGCGAACAGGAAGGGCAGAGCCTGATCAGCAGCATCACCCCGCGCCTGGTCTACGACAGCCGCGATTCCCGTCTGCTCCCCAGCCGCGGCATGATCATGCAGGCGTCGGTGGAACTGGGCGGCGGACCGCTGCTGGGCGATTGGGATTACGCCCGCGCCGAACTGGACATCGCCCGCTACCTGACCGTCTACAAGACGGCCGGCGGCGGCAAGCACATCCTCGAACTGCACGGCAAGGCCGGCGACATCGAAGGCTACGGCAAGACCTCCGATCCCCCGCCCTTCCTGCGCTACTATGCCGGCGGTATCGACACTGTCCGCGGCTTCCAGTACCGCACGCTCACGCCGTTGGAGAACGGTTTCCAGATCGGCGGCAAGAAGGAACTTCTCGCGTCGGCGGAATACTCGCTGCCGCTGTACGAAGAAGTGGTCCGCGGCAGCGTCTTCGCGGACGCCGGCAATGTCTTCGACGCGGGCCAGACCGATCCGCGCACGACCGTTACCAACACGGGTTCCTGGCGCACGTCCGTCGGCATGGGACTGGCGATCCGCACGCCTATTTCGCCGCTGCCGGTGCGCATTTATTTCTCGCACCCGCTGGCCCATACCGAACAGGACCGCACCAAGACGATCGACTTCACGTTCGGCACGCGTTTCTAAAGACCGTGCAATTGCCTGCGTGAACATTGAAGGTTCAGCGCTCACCGCTGTCTTTTGAGAGTTGCCAACCGGAACGGGGATGACAGAATGTCACCTTCCCATTTCGGTGCGTGGAATGAAAGCTGGAGGAGGTTCGTGGTGAAGTTGTCTGTTGCGCTTTTTCTGCTCGTGTCCGTGCTCGTTTCCGGATTGCCGCTCTGCCGTCACGCGTCGGCGGCCGACCTTGCCCCGCAGAAGCTGGCGATCGTGAACGTCTCGTTCATCTTCGAAAACTACACCAAGGTGCCCGACCTGCAGCGCAAGATCGATGAAACGCATAAGGGCGAAGAAAACACCTTGCAGCAGCGCTTCAAGGAATTGGCGCAGCGCAATAAAGATCTCGACCAGTTCATGAACAACCCGGATGCCAGCCCCGACATCTTCGACAAGATTCAGCAGCTGCGCCGCGATCAGTACATGTTCGACCGCGATCGCCGCCGCTACGACGAAGGCATCCAGCAGGAATACACCAAGGGGATGAAGGATATCCTGACCGACATCCGCGTCGCGATCCGTACCGTGGCCGATTCGGGGCACTTCGACCTGGTGCTGCGTTCGCCCGACGCCGACGACCCGAACGTGACCGAAGGCGACAAGAACGGCCCGCGCGATCCGGCGGCCGGCGACAACAAGACCTGGCTGGAATTGAACGGCCCGAAATCGGTCGGCGAATTGATCGAGCGCTTCAACCGCAATCCGGTGCTCTACGGCGCCAAGCCCGTGGATATCACCAAGGACGTGTTGACGCGCCTGAATGACGATTACCTGAAGCGCTCGAAGGGCGCTTCCACCCTGGTTGCCCCAGCTAATAACGGCGGCAAGTAGAAGATCTGTTGAACGGCTTGGCGGCTCCTGTGGCCGCCCGGGAAGAACGCGCGGATTGCGCGGTTGTGACTTAAAGGAGTGATAACGATGAATTTCGGTCGTGGTTTCATGGCGGTTCTGGTGCTGTTCGTTGCCGGTCTCATGCTCGTGCCGTCGGCGGTGAAAGCCGAGGACTCCAAGCGCATCGCCGTCGTCAACGTCTCGCGCGTTTTCGCCGCGTACCAGCGCGTCAAGGATGTGCAGCAGAAGATGGAATCTCTTTTCGAACCCGACCGCAAGGTGATCGAGAAGGAGAACGCGGATCTGAAGAAGCAGGAAGACATCATCCGCCTCAATCCGTCCGACCCGAAGAAGGACATCAATTTCTTCAAGCAGATTCAGCAGTTCGAACTGCACAAGGCCGAGCTGGAAATGAAGTTTCAGGAGCTCTACGTGCGCGTTGAAGAGAAGCGCAAGGAAGAGATGAAGAAGGTGCTCAACGAGATCAAGGCCGCGATCCGCACCGTCGGCACCGCCGAGAAGTTCGACCTCATCCTCCGCGCTCCGGAATTCGACGACGAATTCGACGCCGAAAAGAAGGGTGAAGAAAAGAAGGATGAACCCAAGTCGGCCGCCGACCTCGTCCGCCGCTTCCGCGAAAATCCCGTGATGTACTTCTCGCAGGGCGTGGAAGTCACCGACAAGGTCATCTCCAAGCTCAACGACGATTACAAGAACACGCTCGGCGCCGAAAACAAGAAGTAAGCTGGCAGTCGTACGTACCGAATCGTCCAACCATTTTGTGGTGCAGACTTCTCCGCGCTAAAGCTCAATGCGGAGAAGCTGCACCACAAGTTACATCAGGATGAGCGCTATGACCCCTCCCCCACCCATCACTCTTCAAATTCTGGCCGAGAAGCTGGGCGCCACACTCGCCCGCGGCGACGGCAGCCTGGTCGTGACGGGCCTGTCGAATCTGGCCGCGGCGGACGCCTCGCAGATCGCTCCGTTCAGCGATCCAAAATACCAGCCTCAGCTTGAAAAAACCAAGGCCGGCGCCGTAATCGCCAAGACCGAACCGGCGAATCTGCCGGGCGGGACGGCGCTGCTGCTGAGCCCCGATCCGGAAATCGCTTTCATCAAGGCGCTGGCGCTGTTCTTCCCGGAAACCGCTGAGAAGCCGGGCATCGACGCGCGGGCCGTGATCGAACCGGGCGCGGAAATCGGACTGGGTGCCCATGTCGGCCCGTATGCCGTGATCCGCAGCGGCACGAAAATTGGCGCGCGCGCGGTGATCATGCCGCATGTGGTGATCGGCCGGAATTGCGCCGTCGGCGACGATTCGCGCATCTTTCCCAACGTGGTTCTGTACGACAACACGACGCTCGGGCAACGCGTCACCGTCCATGCCGGCGCGGTGCTGGGCGCCGATGGTTTCGGCTACAAATTCCGCGGCGGAAAGTACATCAAAGTGCCGCAGGTGGGCACGGTGGTGATCGGTGACGACGTCGAGATTGGCGCCAACGCCTGCATCGACCGCGGCGCGCTGGACGCGACGAAAGTCGGCAACGGCACGAAGATCGACAACCTCGTCCAGATCGGCCATGGCGTGCGCGTGGGCAACCACTGCATTCTCTGCGGTCAGTCGGCGCTGGCCGGATCGTCGGGCATGGACGACTACGCCGTCCTCGGCGGCAACGCCGGTGTCGCCGATCACGTCTTTCTCGGCAAGGGTGCAAAGGCCGCTGCGAAGGCCGGCATCGGCAAGGACGTGCCGCCGGGTGTCGAAGTCTTCGGACTCTACGCCGTCGAGGCGAAAGACGCGTTCAAGCAACTCGCCGCGTACCGGCGGCTACCAGACTTGATCGAACGCGTGCGCGATCTGGAGCGGGAGTTGAAAGCGCTCAAGGAAGACGAGTAATACCCGTTTCCGACCTTAGGGACTACAGTCCCTAAGCTAAAATATATGCTTTTGTTGTACGTGTAGAACCTGTGTACCCAAAGGCACAAAGGTTAGGCTGATTACAGCGACGCTTGCGCTTCCTTGAGCATCGCGGCCGCTTCGGCGCGGGTGTGAGCGTTGGCATCGGCGCCGCGGAGCATCATCGCCAGCTCGTCGATGCGCTTTTCACCGTCGACGACCTCGACTTTCACCAGCGTGCTGCTGCCCGTGCGCTGCTTTTCGACTTTCATCTGGCGCTGCGCGTAGACGGCCAGTTGCGGCTGGTGCGTAACGCAGAGCACCTGGCGGACACGCGCGAGTTCGCCCAGCTTCTTGCCGAGCACCGCGCCCAAACGTCCACCGACTCCCGAATCCACTTCGTCGAAGACCACGACCGGCAGCCGGTCGGCGCCACCGGCACGCGCGAGCACGCCCTTGAGCGCCAGCATCACGCGCGAAATTTCGCCGCCGGACGCGCACTCTTTAAGCGGCCGGCGTTCGAGCTCCGGGTTGGCGCTGAACAGAATTTCCATGGTCTCCGCGCCGGTCGCGCGGCTGCCGGCAGGCATCAGCCGCTGCGCTTCGGCGTCGGCGTCCGAATCGGCTTCGCTCTCGCCGTTCTCCGTGGCCGGCTCATCCTTTGCCGCGTGTTCGGCGTGCGGCGTCAGCGCGATCTGCAATGTCGCACCCTTCAAGCCCAGTCCGGCGAGTTCCTTGTTGACCAGCTTCTCCAGCGAACGCGCCGCGGCGGTGCGCTTGGTCGACAGTTTTTGCGTCGCGGAGCGCAAGGCTTTGACCGCGGCCTCGAGCGCCGATTCGCGCTCGCCGGTCTTCACGTCGATCTCCTGCAGATCCGAAAGATCCGCACGCAACTTCACGCGCAGATTGCGCAAACCTTCCAGATCGCGGCCGTGTTTGCGTTCCAGCGTGCGCAGCCGGTCGCGGGCGTCTTCCAGATCAGCCAGGCGTTCCGGATCGCTGCGCGCTTTTTCGGCGAGGTCGCCGGCCTCGCGCGCGATCTCGCGGGATTCGGAAAGCAGCGATTCGATGCGCGCCGAAAGTTCCGCGACTTCCGCGCCGGAATCGCCGAGCGCCGCCAGCCCTTTCGCGGCGCGCGCCAGCAACGTCGCCGCGCTTTCGCCGTCGTCGCCATCCAGCGCCGCGACGGACGCGAGCGCCGCCGCGCGGATCTTCTCCGCGCCTTTGAGCAGGCGCACTTCGTCCTCAATCCGGCCGGGATCGAATTCGTCGAGGCGCGCGTCGTCGAGTTCCTTGAGCTGGAAACGCATCATGTCTTCGCGCCCCTGACGGTCGCGGGACGCGCGGCGCAGCGCGACGAGTTCGCGGGCGGCGTCGAGCGTTTCGCCGTGCGCGCGGCGCACCGCCGCGCCATCGGCCAGCGCGTGCCCGAAGCGGTCGAGAATCTCCAGCCGCGTGTGCGGACGCAGCAGCGATTGGTTTTCGTGCTGGCCGTGGATGTCGAGCAGCCGCTCGCCCAGTTCCTTCAACGCCGGCAGCGCAATCGGACGCCCGTTGGCGTGCGCGCGGCCGCGGCCCGTGCGCGGAATCGTGCGCGAGACGACCAGCTCCGCAGGCGTCGCCTGCGCCGCGCCTGTCGCGCCAGCCTCATCGAAGATGATGCCCAGATCGTGTTCAAGCGTTTCGGCGAGAGTCGCGTCGGCGATCAGGAACCGCGCCGAGACTTCCGCCTGTGCCGCGCCGGCCCGCACCATGCTCGGATCGCCGCGCGCACCCAGCAGAAACCCAAGCGCATCGACGAGCAGACTTTTGCCCGCGCCCGTTTCACCGGTGAAAGCATTGAGTCCGCTGGAGAGCTCAATATGCGCGCTCTCGATCAGCAGTAAGTTGTGAATGCGAAGTTCAGCAAGCATGCGCGAAGGGCGCTGCGCGCCAGGGGTCAGGGGTCAGGGGCCAGGGGTCAGAGGAGACGTGCGCCGCGGCCATTCTCCCCCCCTTGAAAAGGGGGGGAGAATTGGGGCGGCGCGTTTTCTGCAACGACCTCATTTTACCGGAAGTCCGCTCGGCGCGGGGCCGTCGGTGGTGATCAGGCGCAGGCCGCCTTCGGGGATCGTCACAGCCAGCAGCATGCCGAAACTGTCGACGCCGCGCAGCTTCGTCGGCTGGAGGTTGTTGACGATCACGATCGTTTTTCCGACCAACTGTTCCGGCGAATACCACTGGCGGATGCCGGAGACGATCTGCTTGGTCTCATTGCCCACTTTGCATTGAATGATCAACAGGCGGTCGGCCTTGGGCACCGGCGCGGCGGAGATTACTTCGGCGGTCACCAGCTTCGTCTTGAAGAAATCGTCGATGCTGATCAGCGCCACGTTCTCGGGCGCGGGCGCGGCCGGCGCGGCAGCAGCCGCGGCCGGAGTGGCCGTTGCAGGCGTTGGGACTGAAGCGGGCGGCGTGGCTGGCGTGGGCTGGGACGGCGGTGTCGGCTGTGCGTCTGACATGCGCTTAAAACTCCTGAATGGTTCAAATCGCCTGAACTACAAATGAAAATGTCCGGAGCGGCAAGCTCCGGACATTTTGCGGAGACACGTAACGTTCAACTTCAGCGCGGACCGGGAACCTGCGCCGGTACGGGCTCGGTGCTGCCGTTGCCTTCTTCGGTCACGGGCGGCGCCGGCTTCTTGTTGTTGGCTTCAACACCGTCGGTGCTCTTCATGCTGGTGTTGTTCTGGACGACCGGGCCGGCCTTGGCAATAGCGGCATCGGCGTCGGCGATGGCCTTCGTCGCGTCGGACTGCACGCGCGTGTTGGATTCCTTCTTCGCCAGTTCCAGCGCGGCGGTCAGCTTCTCTTTCGCGCCGGGGGCGTCGCCCTTGGCGAGCATCACGCGGCCCTGTGCGAGATTGAAGTCGCTGCTGCCCTTCAGCGCCGCTTCCACGCCGTTGAACGCTTCCTGGGCTTCGTCGAGCTTGTTCTGCTTGACCAGCACCAGTCCGCGGACGAACGTCGCTTTCGCTTTTTCGCTGTCAACCTTCGTGGTCGTTTCGATGCTCGTGGCGTATTCCAACGCTTCCGCGACGTCGTTACCCGTCGCGCGCTCAATGCGGGTGATTGCCGCGAGGAGCTTGGCGTCGTTGTTCTTCAGGATCGAGGAAACCTGGTCGGCAGCGGCCACTGCGGCGGCGCTGTCGCCATTGGCGCGGCTGGCCTGCGTGAGATCCAACCAGGCATCGGCGTTGTGCGGCTGCAGGCGGACGGCTTCGTTCAGCGCCGCGATCGCGCCGAGGTTGTCGCCCTGTGACAGCTTGATGCGGCCCATCAGCGCGTAGGAATCGCCGGCGGCCGGGTTGAGAGAGACGGCTTTCGAGAGCGCTTCGATGGCACCCGAGACATCCGGGCTTGGGCGCATCGCCAGGATCTTGCCGAGGCGCGCGTAGTGGAGCGCATCGGGCGTGCGGGTCATACCGGCGCGGGTGTACTTCTCCATGCCGTCCCAGTCGCCATTGGACGCAGCCTGTTCATAGTAGATGTCGTTCCAGCGCGGGCTGTTGGGATTGAGCGCCGCACCCTGGTCGAGCACCTTCTTGGCTTCGTCTTCCTTACCCAGCTTGCGGAGAATTTCAGCTTCCAAGCCGTAAGCCTTGGTCAAGTGCGCGTCCTTCAAGACCGCGTTCTTGGCGTTCTCCAGGGCTTCGGTATAGAGCTTGGTCGCGTCGTCCTTCTTGCCGTCCTTGTCCAGTGCATCGGCCTGCAGCTTCAGCACCAGCGCGGTCTTGTAGAACGGTTCGGCGCGGTTGGGGGCCAGATCCTTGGCCTGGGTGAATTCACGCTTGGCATCGTCGAGATGGCCCATGGCGAGATGGACGTCGCCCAGTTCCAGATGCAGCGTGTAGTCCGTCGCGCGGAGAATGACGGCCTGATTCAGTTCCTGCTTGGCCAGCTCAAGATTCTTTTCCAGGATCGCGATCATGGCGCGGTTGCGGTTGGCTTCCGGCAGCTGGCCACGGGGCGCGAATTTCTGCGCGTAGTCGAGTTCCTGATAGCCACCGCGGACATCGCCCAGCAGCGCCAGCGCCAGACCCAGCTCGGCGTGCGCTTCGGGATTGGTCGGTTCCAATTCAATGGCGCGCGTTGCCGCGGCCTTGGATTCCTGCGCGAAATTGCCGTCTTCCGGATCGATGCGCAGATCGGTGCGGGCCAGCAGCACCAGGTTCGCCACCACGTTCTGGTTGCGCATAATCGCGTTGACCAGGGCGTTGCGCGCGCCGCGGAAGAGCCGCTGTTCGTATTCGGCGCGGCCGAGCAGAGCGTACGTGCGGGATTCGGCGAAGACGGGAATCTGCGCCGCGATCGCTGCGTCAAACATCTGCGCGGCCAGATCGTAGCGTTTCTGGCGCAACTGCGAGGCGCCGGCTTCCAGATGCCGCAGCGTCGCGTCGCTCAGCGACACTTCCTTGATGATCTCAAAGCCCTTCACTTCAACCCACGGCATGCCGTCGCTGCGGGAGCGGACCGAGGCCCAAACGTGCAGGGGCAGGTACATGGGCAAATGGTCGAGCTTCTGAATCAGCTTTTCGCGCGACTTGTCGATGTAGAACAATGGACTGACATCGGCGCGCACGTCTTTGTTCCACAGGTCAACACCGTACGGCCAGACGCTGAAATTGACGTAACCGTCTTCGTGGAACGGCGAGACGAAGGGCCGGAAAAAGTTCCCGGTCTTGGCGTAGTGAACATCGAACTGGACGTTGCGGTCGAGATAAAAGCCCGGGTTGGCTTTGATCTTTTCCAGCGTCACTTTCTCGAAGTTGGCCAGTTCATCCGGGTACACTTCAAAGTAGTGGTCCCAGGTTTCGCGCGTTTTTTGAAAGCCGTGGCGCCAGTTTCCACCGGTGGCTTCCTGCTTCACGCAGACCTGGCCGAACGGAGTGGGCATGTCCGCGACCTGTTCGTCGCTGGCCTGAGCGCCCGAAACGGTCAGCGCTGCCAACGGGAACACGAACAGACCCAGAGCCTTCGCCGCACGTTTTGAAAAATCCATCCTGCCCCCTCCGTGAAAGTCAGGCCACCGCAGTCTGCGGATGCCCGACGCGCAATTCACGCATGCACCGCTTTACAGCCCCCACGCAAGCAAACAATGATTTGAGCCTCATTTTTATATGCTCAATTTTTGGGGAATGCAAGGGTATTTAGCCAAGTCCGTCATTTTCCCGTCTGCATTAACCGCAATATTATCGGCTGTTTGTGCGAACGGAGAAAGAGATTCTTGGATTCTGAACACTGTTTTTTACTTCGTGCTCATTGTGACCATGTCGCCGTTTTTGGATACTTTGAGCGTCGTCGACCCTGCGCCCGACCAGGCAATACCTTCCAACAACATGCCCACCTGAATCGACGTCTGGACGCGCTTCTTCAAATTTGAAACACCTTCGGTGTCGAACCCGGCATCCACCAGGTTCGCCGAAGCGAGGACCACGGAGACAGTGGCTGACTGCCCCAGCGACGTTGCGCCGCTAAAGGTTTTCGGCCAGACCACCTTTACCTTCTTATAGCGGCTGGAGCCCACGCCGGAACCTTTGGCGTTCAGCGACACCGTTTCGACGACATTGCCGACGCTCAGCGTGATGTCGTGGCGCTGCTGCGGGTGGAGGCCGGCCGGAAGTTCCACAACAAAGGTGGTGGAAGCCGTGTCGATTTTGTTGTCGGCATTGAGATTGAACTTGCCGCTCAGCGCCAGGACCGCGATGGCATGGGTCTGGGGCTGGCTGAGTCCACTGACTGCCGGAGCAGTGGTGCCACCGTTGGGATTCACATCGGCGCTCGAGATTTCCAGCGTTTTGCGGATCTGGGCGATCATGCTGCCAGAACTTTCGTCCTTGATCGTCGACGTCGCGATGTAAATTCCCGGCGCAGCGTACATGTGGCGCGGGTGCGGCCCGTTCACGATCCGCCCGCCGTCGCCAAAATCGGTTGCAATGCTGGATGTGACCGCGTTGAGCGGCGCCTGATTGATCAACAACTCCACGACGCCATTAACGCTGGAGACCACCGTACAGCTGCCGCCCGTGTCGGGGTTTTCCTGTTTCTCGCCCTGATTGACGCCCGGCAGACTTCCCGCCGCAGGTGGGGCGATGGCCTGAATGTGAATAGTCTTAGTGACGTTCGGGTTGACCCCGTCGCTAACGGTGACTGTGACGGTGTAGTCGCCCGCTGCGGCAAACGTATGGGTGACCGTGGTGCCGGACGCGCCTTCTACTCCGTCGCCGAAGCTCCAGGTGATCTTCAATTGCAGATTGTCGGGCGATTTGGCGACTACGGTGAGCGTCAATACTTCAGTGGTCAGCGGCGTGTCGCTGGGCGAAAAATCGATGTCGTTGATCGTCGGCGGCTGAGCGCCGAGAAGGGCCGTCGGAAGCCCGCACAGAACAACTGCAATGAACGCCAGCCATGGTGAAAATTTGCGCACGTTACGACTCACTTTCCTTCGGACTTTCTTATTTTGCGACAAACGTGTTACTCAAGCAATCGTACAGCCAAGGTCGCGTCTCAAGGTGAAAATGCATTATGCTACCCCTTTACTTAGTGGCATGCTGCCGGCCGGTGGATTACGTACTTATGGCTGGAAGTGCACATGGCGACAGAAAATAAAGGCGTCTCGGGAAAGTGGGTTGTGGCGACGTTGCTCGTCGTTGCGGTGATCTTGACGGCCCTGCGATTTCTGCTGGTCCCGCGCACCAACCCCAAGCAGGCTGACCCCGGGTCGCCCTACTATTCTCCCGATGAGGATAGCGGAATGCCGACCAACCCGGCAACGCCCCCGACTTCTGCGACGCCCCCGCCCGCCCCTTCTAAGTAGCTCTGCTCTGACTTGTTCTCACTGCGGCTCCGCTAATTGATGGCGTTCGAGCGCGAGTGTGGCATGTCTGCGCACATGCTCGTCTTTTTCCGCGGCCAGAATCGCCTGCATCACGGGAACGATCCGCGCGTCGGGTTTCTTGTTTTGAAGCAGACCCAAGGCGTTGCGGCGGATGCGCGGGCTGCGGTCGTGTTGCGCGACGTCGAGCAGCTCGGGGACCATGTCGAAGGTTAGCGGCGCCGGTTTGCAACGGTCGCAGTGCAGGCTGTGAAGCGCACTGCGGCGCACACTTTCGTTGGGGTCCTTCAGCGCTTTGGCCATCAGCTTGACGCAGGTCTGGTCGGCGAAGTGATCCATGAACGACAAGCATTCGCGGCGCACGCGCCAGTCGGCATGCGCGTACGCCTGCTTCATGGCACTCAAGCTGGCCTTCCCGCCTTGCTCCAGGATTTTGCGCGCGGCTTCGCGGACCTGCCAATCGCTGGAAGCCATTTGCAGGACAATTTTGTTGTAGTCAATGGTTGCGGACATGGGTCCTCCTGTGTAGTCCGGATTCGCCCGGAGTTTCTTCGCTGTCGCGATAGTTGGGTTTTTTTGACCGCGCGTTAATTGTTTGGACTTGGTTGCGATTTCCGGGCGAGCCGCCCGGACTACAAAAAACAGCGGTCCGGCGCGGCGTTGTGCTGTCGCCGCGCCGGAAAGAACACCGTCGCCCGGTTTGCTTCCCAGCACCGTAGACTAACGGGCGGCGATGGACCGTCTCCGCTGAACTTTTTAAGACGGCTTGACGCGGCGTTGTGCTGTCGCCGCATCAAGAGGCGCGCGTCCCGTGCGGGTTTCGATTCCAGCACCGTCTCGATTCCCCGGGTTTCATGCCGGCTCCGTTTTTTCTTTACTCAACTTGCTCGCTATTCACGTCGAACGGGACGGGATCAAGGTTCGGACGATTTTGAGAATTCTTTGACGACTCTTTGTTTTCTTTCAACTTCTGCCGCGCGTCATGCAGGCGGCGCTTGACCGTATTGAGCGGGACGTTGAGGCGCGCGCTGATTTCTTTCAGCGAGCAATTCTGGAAATAGTGGAGCTCCAGCGTTTCGCGCAACGGCACGCTCAGCCGCGTGACGGCGCTGGCCAGTTCCGGCGCTTTCGACTCAGCGCGAAGTCGCGGGGCTGCGCACGCGGCCTGGCTGACGTCCTCGTGAAATTCAACGCGCGATTCGACGTTGCGCTTGCGGCGCAGGCGGTCGATGCAGCGGTTGCGCACGAGCCGCTTGAGCCATGCCTGGAATTTTGTCGGATCCTGCAGCGTGTGAAGGTGCAAAAACGCTTCGGTCAGCACGTTCTGCGCTTCATCTTCGGCGTCATGAAGATTTTTGAGTCTGCGGAGCGCGAGGGCGAGGACGAACGCTCCAAAGCGCGTCGCCAGTTGATTGAACGCGTCGGTACAACCGTGCTGAGCGGCACGGACGAGCTGCGCAGTTTCGGCTTCGGCAGATTCGGGGTTTTCAGTCTGAGTGGAAGGCTTGGTGGGGTTCACCGGCGTCTCCTTGGTCAGGCGGACTGACCAGAGGAATCGCCCGGCGCGACGAGGCCACACGGGGCCTCGAGACACCTGAAAACACCACCTCACGGAAAAACGAGGCAGTGCCGATTCGTACTCTGATCAGCCCGCCCCGTACCAAGGTGAATCACCCGGCGGGGCATGGCTACCTTGCGTGTACGCTGCAAGGCAGGGGAAAGATACATCACGGCGTGGGGGGAAGTCAAATTTTGGGGCCATGAAAACCTGGGCTTCTTCATTTTGCCGTGCTGAAAAGTCGCTCTTCCGCGGCAATCGCAATTGGCAGGATTGAGTCCTGCTCCTCGGCTAAGCGGCCCGGCGTGCAAAGGGCGCTTGATTCTTATGCAGGAAATCGGAATGATCATCCATTCATGTTCTTAACCCACCCCCCACCCCACCTGTGAAAGGGTCCAGTGCAATGGCCAAGCAGAACGGCAAGTCGGACAAGGACAAGAAGAAGCTGCGCGTTGGAATCATCGGAGCGGGCGGCATCGCCGGCACGCACACCGATCATTACAAGAAGATGGAGGACGTTGAAGTCGTCGCGGCGTCCGACGTCAGCGAAGCGAGCATCAAGAAGTTTGGCGAGAAGTTTCCCGGCACGAAAATGTTCAACGACTGGAAGACGATGCTGAGCGAATCGAAGCTCGACGCCGTCAGCGTCTGTACGCCCAACGGCCTGCACATGGCCGCGACCGTCGATGCGCTCAACGCGGGTTGCAATGTCATCGTCGAAAAGCCGCTGGCGATGAACGCGGTCGAAGGGCAGAAGATGCTCGACGCCGCCAAGAAGAACAAGAAGCTGCTGGTGATCGGATTTCAGTACCGCTACGACCCGCGCTCCCGCCTGCTGCGCAAGGCGGTGGAAGACGGCGTCTTCGGCAAGGTTCTGTTCGTGCGCGTGCAGGCGCTGCGCCGCCGCGGCATTCCGAACTGGGGCGTCTTCGGGCGCAAGGAACTGCAGGGCGGCGGACCGCTGATCGACATCGGCGTGCACGTTCTGGAAATGGCCCACTACGTCATGGGTTCGCCGGACCCCGTCGCAGCGTCGGGCAACGTCTGGACGTACATGGGCAACAAGCCGCCGGAGATGGGCTGGTGCTGGTGGCCGAACTGGGATTACAAGACCTACACGGTCGAAGACTTCGCGGCCGGTTCGATCCGCATGAAGACTGGCGCGGTGATCCACGTTGAATCGTCGTTCGCGGCGCATATCGAGAAGGACGTGTTCTCGTTCACACTGGTCGGTGAAAAAGGCGGCGCGTCGTGGGATCCGTTCGGCATGTACTACGATCACGCCGGCATGATGCTCAACGCCACGCCGCATTACGTGCCGAAGGAAGACGCGTTCTGGCTGAAGATGCGCAACTTCGCCGATGCTTGTCTCTACGACAAGGCGACGAACGCGCCGGCCGAACACGGGCTGATGGTGCAGAAGATGCTCGACGGTATTTACTCGTCGGCGGCCTCGGGCAAGGAAGTCAAGATCGACTAACGTCACAGCTGTTAAAGCCGCACGCGTCGTTATTGATCCCGGCGCGTGCGGCTCACTTTATTCACACGACTGAGGCTGATCCACTATGGAAAACGAGCCGCCCACTTCGCCTGATTCCCGATCCGCCAAGGATCTTTCGGAAGACGAGATGCAGGACCTTGTGGTCGTCGCCATTGCGCGGACGACTCCGGAGGCGGTGTTTATCTCGGAGACGCTGGAGGACGCGGAAATTCCGGCGGCAATGCGCAACGACAATCTGGGCGGACTGATCAACAGCGCGTACGAGACGCGGATCTGCGTGCCGCGCGCGCTGCAGGAACGGGCGAAGGACGTGATCGCCAAGGCACGCAACAAATCGGAAGACGAGAGCGTCGCGCAGGCGTTCGAGACGGAAAACGTCGAGGAAAGCCTGGTGCGCGCGCCGGTCGACGGCGTGCTGGATGCGATGCTGAGTTTGCGGGATCTGGAATTGGAGTCGCGAAAAGCGCGGCTGGAAGAATACCTCGCGGGCTGGCTGCGGGACGATGTGGCGCCAGTCGACATCGCGCGTTACCTGGCCGCGGCGGGGCTGGACTTGCCGCAGTCTGATGCCCTGCTCCAGAAGGTTCGCGCAGAGCGGAGCGACACGATTGAAAATTCTCAATCGGGCATCAACATGACTGGATTGGGAATGGTGTGCTGCGCGGTGCTTCTATTCGGCATCCAGCTCATGATCCATTCCTCTGCCAGAATCATAATTTTACCGACCGGGCTTTTCATTGCCGGTATCTCCATGATGCTTTCGGGGTCGAAGCCGATTCCCAAGTCGCTGCTCAACGACCCACTCAAGCCCACTCAGACCGATAAACCGACATGACGTCCCCGCGTTCGTGGCTCTCCACCTTGTTCTACGGATCCGACACGGTCGCGGACCCCAGTTACTTCCTCACGCGCTGGATCTTTCTCCGCGGGCTGGGTTGCGTTTATTTGATCGCGTTTGCGTCGCTGTACTTCCAGATGGGCGGGCTCTACGGGCAGCGCGGGATTTTGCCGGCTCAAGAACTGCTCACGGATGTCCATGAGCTTCATGGATCGACCGCGTACTACCTGCTGCCCACGGTTTTCTGGTTCAGCGCCAGCGACACGGCGCTTCATGCCGTCTGCGCGGCGGGCATGATCGTCTCCGTGCTGATGATCGCCGGCGTCGTGCCCATCATTGCGTCGATTGTGTTGTGGGTGCTCTATCTCTCGCTTTTCAATATCGGGCAGGTGTTCCTCGGTTTTCAGTGGGACGCGCTGTTGCTGGAGACGGGATTTCTGGCGATCTTTTTCGCGCCGATCACCAACTTCCTCAAACGCAACCGCGACGATGAACCGTCGATGATTGCGCTGTGGCTGCTGCGCTGGCTGCTCTTCCGGCTGATGTTCAGTTCCGGCGTGGTGAAGCTTTCCGGCGGCGATCCGACGTGGCGGAATCTCTCGGCGCTGAACGTTCATTACATGACGCAGCCGCTGCCGGCGTGGACGAGCTGGCTTATGCATCAAGCGCCGGCCTGGCTTCAGAAAGCGACCGTCTTGTTTGTGTACTTCGTGGAGTTGATTGTACCGTTCTCGATTTTCGCGCCGCGGCGCATCCGGCATCTCGGCGCGTACATCATGGTCGTGTTTCAAGTGCTGCTGATGGTGACGGGCAACTACGCGTTCTTCAATCTGCTCACGATTGTGCTCTGCATTCCGCTGCTGGAAGACACAGCGTTTCCGGCGCGCCTGCGGGGATTTCTGGTGCAGCCGCGGCTGGCGTCGGATGTGGCTTCACCGCGCTGGCGCAAATACCTGCTCGCCCCGCTGGCGGTGCTGATCGTCTGCTTGAGCACTGTCGCGATGCTCGACCGCATGCATGCGAATATTCCGTGGCCGGAGTTCGTGACAGGCACGGCCAACGCCGTCGCACCGTTTCGCAGCGTCGCGGCGTACGGGTTGTTTGAGCAGATGACAACGCAACGGCCGGAGATTGTGATCGAAGGGAGCATGGACGGCGAGGCGTGGAAGGAGTACGAGTTCCGCTACAAGCCCGGCGACGTGCGCCGACGTCCGTCGTTCATCGCACCGTACCAGCCGCGGCTGGATTGGCAGATGTGGTTCGCGGCGATGCGGCGTTACCAGGACAGCCCGTGGGTGGCGCAGTTGCTGCAGCGGATCCTGGAAGGCTCTCCGGAGGTGCTGGGCCTGCTGGGCAGCAATCCCTTCCCCGATGCGCCGCCGAAGTTCGTGCGCGCCTCGATTTATCTCTACACGTTCACGGATTTTAAATCCGGCGCGGACGGCTCGTGGTGGACGCGCGAGCGGAAGGGGCTGTATTGTCCGGCGTTCTCGCTGGAGGAAGAGAAGAAAGACGAAAGTTTCACGCCGTTGATGCCGGAGCCGCCGGCGAACACTCCACCGCAAACCCAGCCGGAGCCGCAGCCGCAACCACAGACTCAGCCCTCGCCGAAGTTGAAGGTCGAGCCGGAGTTTCGGCGATAGCGGTTTTAATCTCACGCAAAGCGAACGGCGACGGATGGAACGATGAATTATTCGGCATCTGCGGGTCGGGCAACAAACTCCGCGAGTTTGGCGGCGCAGATGACGATTGCGACGGCGAGCGCGAAGTTGACCGTTGCGCCATTCCAATTGATGTATGTCGTTGTTACAGCGAGGTCCCGGTATACGCGAGTCGTTGATGCGTCGCAGGGAAAGCCGTAGTGCGTATCGCAAAAGTCGGAATAGTCGACCACCCAGCAACAGGTCAGGTTCAGGTAAAAGAGCATGCCGGCGCAGAGCGTTATGGCGACCACGGTGGTGAGGCGGAGTTGGTACCCTTGACGCGGCGAGGGAGGCGGGAGGGTCATGGGCGGCGGCGCTCGAATCGTTCTATACCGATTGCGGTGGCGACAATCAGAGCGACTGCAATTGCGCTGTCGGCTAATAGGCCACGGAAAAGCCATTCCATCGTGCGGAAATGAGCACTATTCGGTGATGGTCGTTCATTATCGCCGTGGAGAATGGCGACATACTGAACGCGCATGTAGTTGAATGGGATGCCTCGTGTTTCGCCAATTTCCCATTCCGGATCCTGTGCGTACCCTGGATCGATAAATACTCCTGCGTTGGGGGTGCCGGACGATGTTCAGACCGAGCAGACCGCCGGTCACCAACGTCAGCGCGATCACCGTCGAGAGGTGGACTTGGAACCAGCGGCGGCGCGAAGTCTGATTCATTCGACGAGGACCCTGCGCACGCGTATGTAGAACTCGCACGCGATGGCCAGGGCCAGAAGTGCCAGTACCGCGACGGTGGCGTTGATAACTGCGGCTGCCGGTGAGAATTCCACGGGAAAAACCGTGCGTGATTGCAGGTACGGCTTGCCATCCTGGTGGTGCGCATTTCCAGTGAACTGATAGCGCACCGCGCACGGCCAACCCATTGCGCGAGACTCTTGAAGCACATCGAATTCGTACGCTTCTTCGCCACCAATCCACCAATATCGGTACTCGGTCAAATTCGCCCAGAGCAAACCGCCTGAAATAAAAGCCAGGATCAGCGCGGTGCTGAGATGCAGTTGCCAGATCGGGCGCTTATTCCCAGTCATTGGCGGCGGGACTCGCGGCGGCGGTGAAGCAACTCACACCAGGCAACAGGTAAAACTACGACGAACAGCCCGACAATTGCATTGGGAACGATCCACATCAGAATTCCCGAAACGCTCGGCCAACTGTGAATGCGTATCGACCCTGATGGAGCGAAGTCGGCGTTGTCTTCCAGCACGGGATTGAGAATGTAGATATTGGGCTCAGTGAAGTTCGTTTCCGAATTCACCATCGCAACGACTGGCCAACCGCAAACCCAGCCAAATGAAGAATTCGGACCGTATGGCCGGTGTCGCAGGTTAAGTATCAGGACCAGGCAAATGACGCCAATCAATGTGAGTTTTGAAGGTCTGGCGAGATGAAACCACCGGCGTTTAGTCCAATCCGACGGGGGCAAAGGCGAGTGTTCTAAAATTACTACACCGATTACAAGAATGAGAATCGTTACGCAGCCATCCCAGGCGAGTTTCTTATATAAGAAATTCCTGATGTCGGGCCCATTTTCATTTGATATCACCATCACTGCCGGGTCCGGCCAGCCGAACGCATATTTGTAAAACACGAGATTGGAGTAGGAATCCTTTCGATCCTGAATATTCAAAAAGAGCAATCCGCCCGCCAAAAGCGTTAACACCACGATCGACGATAAATGAAGCTGCCAGAACCGGCGCTTGGGTTGGTCGCTCATATATCGCGGTATTGTAATCGCACGATCTTCAACCTGGAAAACAAAACTCCCCGCTTGCGCGGGGAGTTTTGGTCGGGCTTGGGTCTTTGGCTGGCTTACTTTTTCTTCTTCAGCTCTTCCAGATCGGCCTGGAGCTTCTTCTTCTTGGCCGGGTTGCGTTCCTTGGAGATCTGTTCTTCCATGTCCTTGATCTTGTCTTCGTTGCCACCCGCGGAAGCCTGTTCCTCGGCCTGCTTCTTCAGCGGTTCGAGTTCGTCCTGCAGCTTCTTCTTCTTCGCCGGGTTGCGTTCCTTCTTGATCGCGTCTTCGAGTTCTTCGATCTTGGCCTTCAGCTTCGGATCAACCGTGCCCGGGGGCAGCTTGATTTCGAGCGGCTCGCCAGAGGGCTTGTTGCTGACCGTGAAGAGCTTGCCGTCGATCTTGTACATGCCTTCCAGTTCGGCCTTGTTGAACGGACGGGAGCCGACGCGGTTGAAGCAGGAGAGCTGATTGCCGCTTTCGTCCACGCCGCGGTCGCGCTGCAGGCCTTCGGAGAGCGCCACGGTGCGGCCGCCGAGCTTGGCGGTCGCGATCAGTTCCGGCTTGACCTTCGACGCCCAGCCCAAGTATGTGGGCACGGCTTCGGGGCTGGTCATCTGGAGCACGGCCAGACCGTTATCGCCGTTGGCCACGTAAGCGAAGACCGAGGCGTTGGTCATGCCGACCTTGACGTCGCAGACATCGCAGAGCGCGCCGTTGGCGTTGTACATCTGTTCGAGCTTGGGCTGTTCGGCCGTTTCAATGTCGACCAGGCCCAGACCTTCGCAGCCAGCGGCCACGTAGGCGTACGTGCGGGACAAGTACAGGTTGCGCGCGTCCTTGATCGGCACCATGCCGGCCGTCAGCTTCGCGGCGGTCGGTTCGGTGACGTCGATGACCTTCAGGCCGTCGGCATCGACCACGAACGCGTAGCGGAACTGAATGCGCACGGCCTTGGGCTTGTTCAGCGGAACGACGGAGACAACCTTGAGCAGGTTCGGATCAGCAGCCGCCGAATTCTTGACCAGCGTGTCGACGTCGATGACCTTCGTGCCGTCCGGATTGAGACGGAGCGCGGCTTCGACCAGTTCGGTGCCGATCTTCGAGATGTCCACCACGACCAGGCCGGCATCGCAGCAGATGTAGATGTAGTTGCCCGCGACGGTGCCATTGACGGCGCCGTTGAGGATGCCACCCGGGTTGAAGGTCATGTGGCGCTTGAGGAAGTTGTTGGTCGGATCGCCGTCGAGCAGCGTGCCGGCCATCACCGTGAACAGACCTTCGTCGCGGTCGGTACAGTACAGGAACGCGTAGGTCAGGCTGATCGGCTGTTCCTGGTTCATCGGGTTGCGCGGGCGCAGCGGCGGCTGGCGCGTCGGGTCGACGCCCAGGACCGTCGGAGAGATCACGCTCGTGCAGTAGCTGCTCTTGACGTACAGGCGCTGGCCCAGCGGACTGACCGGCGCACTCACCATCTTCTCGCTGAAGCCCTTGTTGTCGATGGCGTGGACGTCGTAAATCGTCAAGCCACCCTTGCCGCGGGCCGCGTAGAGATATTCGCCGCGGAGCTGCAGTCCCAGCACCGTATCGGGATGGTGGTCGATTTCGTCGAGTTCACGGCCGTGCGCCAGATGCTCTTCGAATTCCTTCGGATAGGCATCGCGGTGCAGGGTCGAACCAATCACGGCCTGCGGTTCGTCGTGTTCGGTGACGGTCACAGCGTTGAAGCCGTGGCCTTCATTGCCCGTGTAGACGTAGCGGAACATGAAGTTGGTCTGATTCGTGCCGAGCAGGTAGGTCTGAGCCAGATGCGCGTTGTTGTCGCCGGCGACCGAAACGTGGCAGTCGGTGCAGCGCTTGGTTTCCTTGCTGCGGACATTGTGCGGGTAGTGCGGGGCAAACGACTGGCCGCTGAAGCCTTCGGCGGAAATCGTCTGCTGCTGGCTGTAGATCCATTCGCGCTGCGCGTTCTGCGAAGACACAATCACGGCGCACATCGAGCGGACAGGCGCAACCTTGTTGTGCTTGACGGTGCCGTCGATGCCCAGCATGAAGCAGTCGTCGCGCAACGTCTGGAAATTGTACTGCGTCCAGTTGCGGCTCTTGCCACCTTCGTAGTGATTGTTGAAGCGGGCCTGGTTGGCGCGCATCGGCAAATGACAGCCGAAGCACGAAGCCATGAACCCGGTGTGACAGACGTAGCAGTCCATCTTCTCGTCCTGATGGGCGAGGAGCTTGGGATCGGTCGGAACGTCGCCCCACGTCTTGGCATCCCGGCGCATGGTCTTGGCGTAGCGGGACGCTTCGTTGTAGTGCGGGCTGCCGGGCGTGATGGTGTCGACAGTCTGGATGACTTCCCACTTCAGGTCCTTGTTGACGGCCGACTGCTGGTAGAGCTTGTCGCCTTCCCATTTGAAGCGCTTGCCGAAGGACGTCGTGGTCTTGCTCAGGTCCGTGCCGCCCTTATCGGGAGCAGCATTACCGGTCGTCTTTAACGTGGCCTTCTTGTAGATGGTGCCGTGACAATCGGCGCACATGATTTCCGTGGCGTTGCGGACTTCGCCGTACAGATTGCCGTTGCCGTGATTGTCGATGCTGAAGTGACAATCGATGCAGTGCATCCCCTTTTCCATGTGGATGTCCTGCATGTGCACGGCCGAGCCGGCGATCGGTTCGCCTGCGGGGCCCTTCTTGAACTTGTTGGGCGAATCGAACGGCACGATCTTGTCGTCCTTGTCGAGCAGATTGCCGTGCAAGTCCTGCTTGTAGATGTTGCGGAAGAGCCAGCCGTGGCCGTTGAAGTCGGCGAACTGGACCTGCTTGAAGTCGTCGTTGTGATCGAAGACGCTTTCGAGGAAATCGACGTCGCCCCACAGACCGCGCAGCGCCGCGCCTTCCGGATTGCGGATCTTGATCTTGTACATGTCGCGTTCGGACTTCTTGGTCTGTTCCTTCGGGTAGAGCTTGGAGCCTTCCGTTTCGTTGTCCCACCACAGCGTGCCGTAGTAGGTGTTGGTCACTGTCGTGCCGGGATGCATGTGGCAGACAACGCACTGCGATGACGGAATGGCGCTGGTCAGCTTATGGGCGATCGGATGCCCGGTTTCGCGGCCGACGACTTCCTTCATCGTTTCGTCTTTGGAGAACGTGTTGCCGTGCTTGCCGTACTTGGCGTAAGGACCCGAGTGTGCCGGATCGCGGTCGTTGGCGTAGATGACGTGGCAGGCGCTGCAACCCGACGAGCGGTAGTCGCCCGACTGGTCGTTGGTGCCCAGATTCCAGAGGATCGGGTCGAACAGACGCGTCTTCTGGATGCCCAGGAACACCGGGTCGGTGCTCAGCTTCGTGCCGTAGCCGCGGATTGAATTGTGGAATTCGTTCTTGCCGCCTTCGTCTTCGGGGCTGGGGTTGCCGATTTCCTTGGTCGGCTTGCCGCCACGTTCGAACGCGCGCAGAATGTTTCCGGACATCGTCACGTTGTAGCGCGGGAGCGGTCCAAGCCACGGGAGAATGCCGCGGAGCTTGGTCTGTTCGGGCGTCGGCGCGGGCACCTGCTGCAGGCGCGCGGGCGTGCCGATGAGCGTGTAAGCTTCACCGTAGCGGGCGATTTTCTGATTGTGCGAACCGTTGTTGTAAAGCGCCGCGCCGCGGAGCATGGCGCCGTGGGCCATCATGCTGCGGGGGACGTTGTGAACTTCGTCGGCGTGACATTCGCCGCAGGCGTAGCGGGCCACGCGCAGGTCGCCGGGATTGACGAAGCGGATGAATTCCGGGGATTCCTGCAGCCAGGCGATATTGGCGCGCTTGGGGTTGGCGGCCGTTTCGAAATGTTCGGTTCCGTGCTCGTCGTTTTCCTTCGAGCGGTCGGTCAATTCTTCGTAGCCGTGTTCAACCGCGGGCTCGGCCTTCTCTTCGCCCTTGGTTTCGACCGGCTTGACGTCGGGCGCAACGGGAGCAGCCGGCTTGGCTTCGGCGGGCTTGGTGTCATCAACGGCGAAGGTCGCGGCCGATTCGTTGGTCGGAGCGGTGACGCTGATGGCCTGTTCAGCCTTGGACTTCGCGCTGCTGGAATCCTTCTTCTCTTCTGGCTTGGCGGCGGGGGCGTCGGCCTTCTTCTCTTCCTTCGCTCCGTCTTCCTTCACAACCCAGCGTTTGGTGAATGTCGGGCGGGCCGAATACCAGTGGCCGCGCGGGTGGACGTGAGCGGTTTCTTTTTCAGTGGCCGTGCCGGTGCCGCCATGACAGTCGGTGCAGCCGAGCTTGACGGCCGCGGAATCGTGCATGCTGGGATTTTCGATGCCCTTATGGCAGGTCATGCAGCCGGTCGACTTCTTGGCAATGTCGTCATCGCTCTGGCTCTTGGGCGCAACGGGCATGCGCGGCTCGCCAGCGTAATCGAGCACCGGGTCGTAGAACTCGTCGGTCGTCGGGTGTCCGGCGCCCAGCTCTTCGGGTTTGCAGCCCGAAAGCGCCAACGCCAATCCGACGGAGGCGCAGAGTCCCGAAAGAATGATCCAAGGCTTTTTCAGCACAACTTTCATACGCTTCCCTTCAGCAGTTCATCCAGCAGGTCCACATTTAGTACCGAACGACTAGTACCGCACGACCAGGTTGAGGAATCCCGCGAACAAGGACGAGTTCGCGTAGATCTTGGAGAACGCGCCGCCACTGACCGGCGTAAAGCCTGAAATGCCGCCCGTTATGAGCACTTGCTGGTTCAAGAACGGACGATAGATCATGCCCAGCGAGTAGTCGTAACCCAGATCGCGGCCGATGTGCGCCTGATGCAACAGCGATTCCATCGGAGCGGCCTGATCGAAGCGGATGTAGTTGAGGTTCAGCTTGGCCGTCAGCTGCTGCGTCAGTTCAGCGTCATAGCCGACGTTGAAGAGCTGCACGCCGGGGTTGACGAAGTTGGCCTGACCTTCCGCCTTGTCCGTGCGCAGGTCGGGCACCAGCGAGAAGCGACCCTTGAGCGAGGTCAGCGCGTTTCCGCCGCTGAGGCCGTTGCGGACCCAGAAGCTGAACTCGCCACCGGCAAAGTTCGGGTCGTCGAGAATCGTATCGAAACCCTTGGCCTTGCGGTCTTCCACTTTGTCGTCGCCGGATGCATAGAAGAAGGAGGCGCGGAACTTCATCCAGTCCTTGTCCATGGACGCTTCGAGCGCAAACATCCGCGCATCGATTTCGGTCTTGCGGCCAGCCAGCGCATTGTGCGACTCTTCGCCGAAGGCCTGGTAGAACTGGTTCGAGACGTTGATCTTGCCGATGTGGCCGTTGCCGCCGAAGCCCACGTAGCCAGCCTTGACCGAATGGATGGCCAGGTCGCCGATCGGCGCCGGGCGGACGATCACGCCGTTGTTATTATAATGGGTGTTGGGTTCGTCATCGTTATAGGCGACATTGAACACCATGTCGTATCCGGAGAAGAGCGTATCCTGGCGGATCAGGTCACCCATCACCAGATGCTGGTGGCGGAAATTGAAGGAGTTCAGCCCCGAATTGGTGTCCTTTTCGAGCTGCTCGAAGTAGGCCAGATTGTACTGGAGGCGGTTGCCTTCCAGATTACCAAAGATGCGCGCACCGAGATTGCTATCCAGGAACAGGAAGCCACGGAAGTCTTCGTTGAAGGGCTGGATACCGACGCGCGACGAGACGAAGTCGTAGTTCTTGGAAATGTCGCGGAAGTGGTATTCACCGAACGCTTCAATGAAGGAGACGTGGTAGTCGAAGCGATCCTTGCCTTCGCGCGGATCGATGTTCGTGGCGAAGTTTTCCTCGGTCTGAACATAGTTGACGTTGAAGACCGGCGTGAGGTGGATTTCCCATTCGCGCGGCTTGAAGTCGGTTTCACCCTTGTAGAATTCGAGCGTCAGGATGATGTTTTCGACGCCGATGATCTGCTCGCCGTGACCAAAGAACTGTTCGCTGTTGGCGCGCTGGGCAGTGACGCCCGACGCCGTCGGCAGCTTGTGTCCTTCGACCAGCGAATTGGATTCAGCACCGAGCGACAAGAACAGCGACTGACCAATGATGGGGTAGTCGCCCTTCAGGATGTTCTGACGGTACGGATTGAGAATGTTGCCATGCGGATGGCGCGTGTCCGGCGAAAGTCCGACGCGCCAGCGATCGGGCACGGGAATCATTTCGTCGTTTTCGTGGCCGCGCGGAATGCCGTTGGTCTTCCAACCCTTGAACCCCGGGACTTCCGGCGGCTCTACATAGAGGTAGTCGATTTCATCGTCGCAGGCTTCGCAGGTACTTGGCTTGCCGTCGAAGCTCGTGTCGATCTTCGGCTTGGTCGGATCAGTGGAGGGGTTAGCCTCAAGCGACGGCTTCTCGGCGTCAGCGGTCGGCGCAGCGGGTGCTGCCGGCGCGGCGTCGGTAGACGCAGCTGCGCCTCCAGTCGGAGGCGTGACCGTTTCTGGCGACGGCACCGCAGGATCACCGACGTCGATGGCAGCAGCGGGAACTGTTTCCACGCTGGCACTATCGGGTGCCGTGTCCTTCTTTGGCTGTACCGCGTCAGTCGCCGAGTCGGGTGACTCGAACTGTCCAGCGGCGGAAGATTTGTTGTCGTCGGCAGCGCGGACCGAGGCAATGCTGAGCATACATACTGCGAGTAGCACAACAATACCGACTCGGCGCGTTCTGCACCTGTTACTTAGGAGCTTCAAACACAACCCCCCTGCCACCTCTGTACTCCGTGAGGTGCCCTTACCCTTGTTATGCTGGCTAATGCGCCATTGTGTAACCGAGGCATTGGGCAGAGTCAACACCCAATCAAAATTCTTGAAAAGTATATAAAGTCGGCACGGCACCCGCTTACGGTCTAAAATTGCACCTGTAAAGGAGTACCGAGATTGGGAACCCACGTGGGTAGGTTCGGAAGATTTAACGTACTTTCTTGATTGAGGCTGGGGAAGTCCAATGCCGTAATCTGGTCGTCCGAAACGATATAAAGGGAGTCTTTTAGTGAAACGATGCGGTGAACGAAGTCATAAGTGAGCGTCGCAGAAAAATTCTTCCGTAATACAAATCCGTGCTCAAGTGAAATGTCATAAATCTGTGCCCCAGAAGTCACGCTTGGATTATAGAAAGGTAGAATCGGCAAAACCACGTTGGGAACAGATGTGGCCACCGTAGTGACAAGGGGCACAGGTGCGTTCGCGTTGAGATTGCTCGTCACCGTTACTGGCAGCGCCAGCAGGTGGCGTGAGACATCAAGAAGCAGCGCGCGATGATCGTACTGGACTTCTGAATTGCCATTGTCGACCACCACGGAATTCAGTTCCGTCGGATGCGCAGGATCGGAGACATCGAAGAGCGCCATCTTGAAACCCGTCAAACGACCCGTCGCATCGGTGTTCGAACCAAAACCGAGCAGATGCGTCGCGTCGAAGGGCTGGAGATAGTCGCTGACGCCAGTGAGTTCAACCTGGCCGAGCGCCGCCGGCGCGGCGGGTTTCGAAAGGTCGATCACAAACAAGGGATCGACGCGATGAAACGTGACGAGGTACGCGCGTTCACCGATGAAGCGCGCGCTGTAGATCTGTTCTCCTGGAGCGAGCCCTTCGACTTTGCCGAGCGGCTGCATCGCGGCGTCGAAGACATAGACGCCGCTGGACTGATCGCTCTGCCAGACATGCTGCGTCGTGGCGACGCGGAAGTTGCCGCCGCTTTCGTCCATCGAGAATGAATTGAGCACCAGGCCGGGAACCTCGGCCTGCGCGGTGTAACTGATCGTCCCGTTGCTTAGCGCAAACTTGTAGAGCGTGCTGTTGATCTGAAAGGTGCGAATGTGCGCCGGCACATGAATGGGATGTGCGGGCGTTGTTACGCCGGTGGCGGGTTGCGGCTGATCGGGCTCCACGATCGGCCCCGGATAAAAATGTGAGGCCTGAACGTAGAGATTCGACTGCGAGGCATAGACGTTTTCGCTGGCGCCGAGGTAGGCCTTGATGTCCACGGGCGCGGCAGGGTCCTGAATGTCGAACGCCGCGAGCGTCATGAAGACCGGCTCGCTGAAATTCGGGAATACAAAAATAGCGTTGAGCGGAATGGGCTGTAGCGTGTCGCTTTTAGCCGTGTCACGCAGCAGCGGCACGAACGAGGCCTGAGTGCGCTTCTTGCGGGGCTGCCTGGCGCCTTTTTTCAGCGTGCTGGCCGCCGAGGAGACGCCGGCGAGTTCCATCACGTAATCCGGGTAGACGCTCGTCACCAGATAAACGAAGTGATCGATCCGTCGCGACGAAACGAGATTGCCATCGATGCCGATGGTGCGGAGCGGCGTGATGTTGTTCTTGTCGGTGATATCGAAGATCAGCACCTGGGTTTCCGGTCCGGTGAACACGGGAACAGTTGCGCCCCCGCCGCTGGCAGGTGTAACTGCCCCGGCTCCCGGAAGCGGATCGATCATGGGAGAAAAAGAAAAATGCGTGCCGGTCACCACCAGCCGGTTGCCCTGGACATACAGTTCGATCGGGTAGAACGCGCTGCCCAGATCGATGCTGCTGGTGAGCGTCAATTGCGTGGCAGGCGTGGCGTGGATGATCAGCACCTTGCCATTGGAGATCTGATAGATGTACTCGCCGTCTGTTTTGACGAAATCGCCTTCATCGACGCCCTGAACCTGAACGTTGGTGGCGGAGAAATCCGCGCCGCTGGATGGACTTCCGGCTGCGGTCGGCGCGTTGGTCGTCAACGTTGGCGCGCCGACAATGGTCCCGGTTCCCACATTGGGTCCCGGCGTTCCAGCATTGGCCACGGCCAGATGCTGCGGTTTATGCAAGTGGAGCAGACGCGCCAACTGTCCCAGCGACTTGATCCGAATCGGAACGGGTTGCGTTGCCGACTTGGAGTCCGCTCCCTGGGCTTGAGTCAGCCAGAGGACGCTCAACACACTGACGCTTATTAAAACGCGCACTAAATTGGGCAGCCGCATGGGTACTCCTGAAATCGTTCAAATCCATTTGCCGTGAGACTTAACATCATTCGGCACATTCGTTGAGTGGCTTCTCGCCGCTGGATGTTTACTGAAGACGCCCCGATTTCCGTCCTGCTGCTGTAAAACCAGTGATCTGGGTGTGCCCCTACCTGGCGCTCGGAATGGCCGGCCGGTCTCAACCGCATGAAAAAGTCCGCGGCCGACTAAATTCGCGACTCAAAATCACAAATTATGCCATTTCTTACTACTTGTACCGTGCTTGCTGCCCGTTTAGACTTTTGTAATCTCATCATGTGGCAGACCGATCATGGCCGGTAAAGAATCCAAACGTATCGTGGATCCGTTCCGTTCTGATATTTTCAGCACGGGGATTTTTCAACGTCCCGGCCGCATCCTGATCATCGATGACGATCCCGACTTCAATCAGACCGTCGCCGATACTCTCGAACGCGAAAATCATAATGTGTTCAAGGCCACCACCGGAAAGTCCGGATTGGAGATGGCGCTGGCCGATGAGCCGGATCTGATCCTGCTGGACATCAAGCTTCCTGACATGGCGGGTTTTGATATCTGCCGGGAACTCAAAGCCCATCCCGAACTGCGCTACGTCCCGATCGTGCTGCTGACGGGCATCGGCGGGTCGGATGTCCATGTGCAAGCCATCCAGAGCGGCGCCAACGATTTTTTATCGAAGCCATTTTCATGGCCGGTCTTCAAAGCGCGCGTCTCATCGCTGTTGAAATACCGCCGCGCCGTGGCGAGCTTGCGGCGGGCGCGCACCGAACTGGAACAGCGCGTCAAAGACCGCACCGGCGAACTGC
Source organism: Planctomycetota bacterium (assembly GCA_038227875.1). Taxonomy (GTDB): domain Bacteria; phylum Planctomycetota; class SZUA-567; order H5-PLA8; family H5-PLA8; genus JBBRPR01. The sequence continues at coordinate 7,708 of JBBRPR010000032.1, read as the reverse complement.
AGTCCTCGAACGAACGCCTGCTCGAAAGCGAGGAACGCTATGCCCTCGCGGCGCGCGCGGCCAACGACGGGCTGTGGGATTGGAATCTCGAAACCGACAAGGTTTATTTCTCGCCGCGCTGGAAATCGATGATCGGCTGCGCCGAAAAAGACGTGGGCGACCTGCCGACGGAATGGTTTCGCCGCGTCCACCCGGAAGACCGCGACTCGCTGGAAGCGGCAATCGATTCCCATACCAACGGAGCGTCGGACTACCTCGAGTGCGAGTACCGCATCCTCTATAAGGACGGCACCTACCGCTGGATGATCACCCGCGGCCTGGCGATCCGTAATGGCGAGAACAAGGCCACGCGCATGGCCGGTTCGCAGAGCGACATTACGGTGCGCAAGATGGCGGAGCTGCAGTTGCTCCACAACGCTTTTCACGATGAGCTCACGCGCCTGCCCAACCGCGCGCTGTTTCTCGACCGCCTGCAGCAGACGATGAAACGCATGGAAGGCGTCGAACACTACAATCTCGCCGTGCTGCATCTGGACATCGACCGCTTCAAGATCGTCAACGACAGCCTCGGGCACATGGCCGGCAATCAGCTCCTGATCGAAATGGGCCGGCGCCTGCGCAAATGCCTGCAGCCGCTGGACACCGTGGCGCGGCTGGGCGGCGACGAATTCGCGATCCTGGTCGAGAACGTCAACAACCTCGACGACGCCAACCAGGTCGCCGGCGTGATTCATGATGTGCTGAAGGAGCCCTTCAAGCTGCGCGAACGCGACGTCTTCGTCACCACCAGCGTGGGGATTGTGCTGGGCAAGAAAAAGTACCTCAAAGCCGAAGACCTGCTGCGCGATTCGGAGACGGCGATGCACCGCGCCAAGGCTCAAGGCAAGGCGCGGCAGGAGACGTTTCATTCCGGCATGCACGCGCAGGTGCTGACGGTACTGCATCTCGAGAACGACCTGCGGCGCGCGTCGCACGCGAACGAATTCCTGATCTACTACCAGCCGATCGTGTGCATGAAGACCGGCAAGCTCTCGGCGGTGGAGTCGTTGATCCGCTGGAAGCATCCGGAACGCGGGATCGTTTCGCCGGGAGAATTCCTGCCGATCGCCGAAGAGACAGAGCTGATCACGCCGATGAGCTTGTGGGTGTTGCGCGAATCGTGCCGCCAGCTGAAGGAGTGGCAGGATCGCTTCCCGAAAGTCGCGCCGTTTTCTGTGAGCGTCAATCTCTCCGGCACCACGTTCACGCAGCCCAACCTGGTGGCGCAGGTGAAAGACGTGCTGGAGCAGACGCGCATTCCCAGCGGCGGCTTGAAAATTGAAATTACCGAAGGCGTGTTGATGGGCAATATCCAGGCGGCCATCACCACGCTCAGCCAGCTAAAAGGGATGAATGTCCAGCTCCTGGTCGACGATTTCGGCACCGGTTATTCGTCGCTGAGCTACCTGCATCGCCTGCCGATTGATGTGCTCAAGATCGATCACTCCTTTGTCAGCAATCTGGATTTGGGCGACAAAAATCTGGCCATTGTCAAAACGATCATGGCCCTGGCTCGCAATCTGGAACTCAAGGTGGTGGCGGAAGGCGTAGAAACGGCACATCAACTCGAAGTGTTACGCGAAATGAACTGCGATTACGCACAAGGTTATCTCTTTGCCCGCCCGGGACCGGCCATCGAGGTCGAGAAATGGCTCACGGCCGATAAACAATGGATTCCGGCATAAATTCAGATTTCCGACGAGATCTGCCAGCAATTTTAGATCACGGAAGTACAGGCATCCTCTCCGCTTTTCCCTCCTCCCAGCAAGTCCCGTCAGCAGCAAAAGTTAAAGTCTGTCCCTAGTAACCTTCACAGGTGCGAATGCGCACAAGGATTCAGTCGCAACTCAAGCGGGTTTGGTCTTTTCGCTTGCACCTGCATTAGGCCGAGATAGTCTTTGGAACAAATCGCAACGCCTAAAAGGTGGGGATTCCGTACCGCGTCAGTTTGCCCGGAGATGCTTATGTTTTGTCATGCCCGAAAAGTGCTCATGTTCCTTGTCGCCGCCGCTTGCCTGGTCGTTCAGGCCAGTGAGGTGGTTCCGATTACCCAACCGGTGCCGCTGAACACGCCTAAGCCCAATGATTCGCCCACGTTGAGCGCTGCGGAAGTCACCACGATCATCTCCCAGGGTGTCGGGTACCTGAAGCAGGCCAATTTGGCGGGCACGATCGCCGTAGTCGACCGCGAAGGTCATATTCTCGCGATCTTCAAAATGACCGCCAGCGGCAGCGTCGATTCGCGCATCAACGAACAGGCCACCGCCAAGGCGCGCACGGCCGCGTTCTTCCAGTCCAATCAGGATGCCTTCTCAACCCGCACGGCGCAGTTCATCGCACAGAATCACTTTCCGCCAGGCATCAAAAACGTCGACGCTGGTCCGCTCTTCGGCGTGCCGTTCTCGAACTTTCCCAACAGCGACGTCCAGTTGCAGGTGCCGCCGTTCATTGTCTTCATCAACGGTTTGAATGCGCCGGCCACCACGCCGCTGCTGCCGACCCTGCCCCCGGGCAACACCAACAACCGCCAGCTCAACCAGCCGCTCGTGATCACGCCGCTGACCGACGATCCGGGTGGTCTGCCGATCTACAAGAACAAGCATGCGTGCGGCGGAGTCGGCGTGGAAATCGACGGCTTCGGCGTGCTGGGCAACGGCATTCCCGACGCCGGCGTCAAGCGCACTCCGATTGCAACCTCCAAGCAGAATTTCGAAGAGCTCGCCGCGCTGGCCTGCTCGAAGGGTTTCACGCCGCCCTCGGACATCCTGGGCAGCAAGATCCTGATCAACGGTTTCCGCTTCAAGTACCTCAACGCCCGCATGCCGAAATTCACGCCGGTGACGTCCCTGGCCGGCCTGGGTGCATTTGAACCGTTCTATGACACCGATGGCAGCGAACGCGATCCCAGCGGCAGCAACCCGATCGCCAATCCGTACTCGAAGACCTATGGTCAGTTGCTGGCGGCCGCTTTGACCAGCAATGCCAACGATGCCTTCGGCAAGCTGGCGAGTCCCGCGACGGTGCTGAGCGCCGCACGTGGCACGCCGACGCAGGAATTCCCGCGCCGTGGCTGGGTCCCGCGCTTCCCGCCGCGCGACAGCCCCCTGGGCACGATCACGAAAGACGATGTCATCAAGATGGTGCAGCAGGCTGCCAATCAGGCCGAAGGCACCCGCGCCGCCATCCGCAACCCGAAGGGCGTTCCGGAACGCGTCTGGATCTGCGTCACCGACTTGAACGGCAACATCTGCGGTTCGTACCGCACCGACGATGCGACGCCGTTCAGCTTCGACGTCCACGTTCAGAAAGCGCGCACGGCTGCGTTCTTCAGCAACAACATGGTCGGCTTCTCGTCCCGCGCTGTCGGCTTCATGGCTCAGACCTCGTTCCCGCCGGGCATTTCCGAACACCCGACCGGTCCGATCAGCGGTCTGCTCTCCCCTACCGACGGCACCAAGGCCGGCGCACTGGGCGATCCGGTGACGGCCAATGGTTCGGGTCTGCTGACTGAAATCGCGCAGCTGCTCGTCGACGACAACGCGCAAGGCGTCTTGAACGTGTCAACAGTCTCGGCTGCGCCCGCGACGCTGAACGACAAGGTATCGGCGGTCGTGCAACTGCTGGCCAAGCGTCTCCCGCATATCTTCGACGGCCGTATCTCGCCGTTGCAGGCTTCGATCACTGTCGACTTGACGCTGCTGCGTCTGCGCCCGACGGGCCAGGCCGCTGCGGCGCGCACGGACATTCCCAACGGCATCACGATTTTCGCCGGTGGCGTGCCGATCTACAAGAACGGCCTGCTGGTGGGTGGTCTGGGCGTTTCCGGCGGTGGTATCGACCAGGACGACTTGATCGCGTTCGCCGGCCAGGCGGGTTTCGAACCTCCCGCGGGCGTCGGTTGCGATCAGGCCAGCGAAGCGGACATCATCGTCGCGCTGCAGCAGGCCAACACGAAGCTCAAGGCACAGTTCCCGAACCTGACCAATGGCAAGGACGCCGTCCTGGACGTGATCGACGGCCGCCTGGCCAAGGGCAGCATCCTGCAGGGCCTGCGCCTGCCGTACATCAAGGCGCCGCGCCAGCCGCGCCGCTAACACGTTCGGTTTTCAATTCAGCTCGCCACGCGGCATGGGAAACCATGCCGCGTTTGTTTTTACACGCCGTTTACACAACTCCGCCGAATCAGCCGTATATTGATCGAGCCACAAAAACCCGAGAGGGTGGCCGACTGGCAATTCTTTCGTTTGCGCCAACCACAATCACGACTTTTTCTTGAGGAGACCGTACACATGCTGTTTCGATCGATTCGAATCCTCGCAGTTCTAATCTGCGCACTGACTGTGGCTCACGCCGCCGACGAGGCGCCACTGAAAAGCACCATCGTCTCCGTGGGCCTCTTCAAAAACGGGCTGTGCGTCGTGAAGCGCGAAGTCAAGCTGCCGGGCGCGGGCACGTTCGCCGTGGACGACGTACCCGAGCCCATCCACGGCACGTGGTCGGTGCAGTGCGACGTTCCCGTGGAAACGCGCGTGGCCGAACGGGAGATCGTGGAACCGGTCACCGCCGCGAATCTCGATTTCCAGAAATCGCTGGCCGGCAAGCATGTCACCATTCGCTTCCGCGATGGCCAGATTCCGCCGGCCGAAGGAACGGTGGAAGCGTTGCCTGAACCCAAACCCGCTGACGCGTGGAACCGGACGTATCAGCAGCCTCAATATGGCTGGAACTATTACCCGGGCGGAATCCCGCCGCCGGCGGCAAACGCCAATCGCTTCCTGATCCTGAAAACGGAAGGCGGCCGCGTGTACATCGACAGCGGCATGATCGCCTACCTCAACGCCGACGGCAAAGACCAGGGCGTGAAGACCCGCAAGCCGGTGCTGTTGCTCACAGCCGCGAAGGAAGCGGACAAACCCGTCACGGCTACGATCACTTATTTAAGCAAAGGCCTGGCGTGGGCTCCGAATTACCGCATCGACATCAGCGACCCCAAGCAACTGAGCATCGAACAGGCCGCTGTGATCAAGAACGAACTGACGTCGCTGGAGAACACGGAGATGCAGCTGATCTCCGGCTACCCCAGCGTCCAGGTGGGGCACGTGACCTCCCCGCTCTCCCTGCGCACGACCTGGGCTCAGTACTTTCAGCAGGTGCGCGAACAGCCCCAGAGCAACGAAGGCAACCCCGGAATTTACATGAATCAGCAGAGCGTATCCAACGGCGTCGGAAACCGCAGCGGCATGGACTTGTCGGCCGTGCCGGCCGGCGAAGGCGTCGATGTCTATTATCAGCCCATCGGTCCGCGTACCCTGGCGGAAGGCGAGTCGCTGGCGCTGACCATCGACCGGCAGAAGGCCGAGTACGAACGGATCGTCGAATGGCTGATCACCGATTCGCGCGACGTGTACGGCCGGATTCAGAACGTCAAGAGCGACGACGACGGCGCGTGGGATGCCGTACGCTTCCGCAACCCATTCAAATTTCCGATGACCACCGCGCCGGCGATGGTGGTCTCCGGCGATCACTTCAACGGTCAGCGCATGTCGTGCTGGGTCAACACTGGAGAAGAGACGATCATCCAGGTGAATCACGCTCTGAGCATCCGCACGAGCAACTCCGAACACGAAATCCCCGGCGCGCGCGAAGAAGTCTGGGTCGGCAACACCCAGTACCACAAAGTTCTGGTCAACGGAGAACTGAAAATCAACAACCACCGCAAGGAAGACGTAAAGGTGGTGATCCGGCGCAAATTCTCCGGCGAACTGATCAGCGCCGACGGCGAGCCCAAGAAAGGCCTGCTGGAAGACGGCGTCTACGCCATCAACCCCCGCAACGAACTGGTCTGGACGATCACGCTGAAATCCGGCGAGGAGAAAGCGCTGGCGTATAAGTATTCGGTGCTGAGCAACTAAAGCGCTGCGGCTCGCGCTTGAAGCATAGACATGAACGCGCCACCGAAGAACATTGATTTCGGTGGCGCGTTCAATTTGGAAGTGGTATTGATTCTGGTAAGCAAGGTCGTCCATCCCGACGAAGCGATTTGCGCTGCCGTGAATGCCCTGCGCATGTTGCGCGCATTGCCGATGGGAAGACAGCATGCGTTGTGCAAATTCAGGCGTTTTAAATCGTCTTGAGTACAGAGGGATTGTGTTCGATACGGATTTGAACACCGTCACCTGCTGGGATGGATTACTGTTTCGTTTCAAATCGAGTGTACGAAATCTTTCTGAATTCAGCGCAGTGACAATTTCCCGTGAGGAGCGTTTTGGCAAGGGCGGATGTTACTCCGTTTATCCCGTTCGACTGAACGCCGAGGGCAGTAAAAATCTAGACGTCGATATAAAAAGAAACGAACGAGACGCACGTCGCCTGGCCGAAGAAATCGCGAGATTCATTTCCATCTCCATCATCGATTTAACACACGGTAAAAATGTTGTACGCGAAGCCAGCACGCTGGATGAATCGCTTCGTCAGCAGTTCGCACGTACGAAACAGGAAATCAGGATTGAAGCTCCGCCGGCAGCGATGCGATCCACGTTCACCACCGTCGGTGATCGCATCACGTTCCTCATACCACCGGAGAAGTTCGACTCTGAACTTTTCTTTGCACTGCTAATTCCGATCGGATTGCTGGCTGGGTTTGGAACATGGGCCTTGCTTGGCTTTGGAACAGAGAATCAATTTCCAGTCCGCTCGATCCCTGTCACGATCCTGACGTCGTTGTGCTTTCTTCTTCCGATCGTTTCCCTGGTTGGCTACATCATCTCTCGGCGGTCGCTCGGCGGTACGGTGGAGGCGAGCCCAAACGAATTGCGCCTCACCTGCAAGCGATTAATAGGGTACCGAACCAAAGTTATTTCCAGCGGCGACCTTCAAGACTTGCGAATTGAGACCCTGCCCACTCGACGGACTGCTCCGGCGCGTCATCTGTTGGAGGCTGATTCAAAGAAAGAATTCGTTCTTTTCGCCTATGGGCTTCCGCGACAGGAATTGGAATGGATCCGAGCGGCGATTTTGAAAGCAGTGACGACATAAGCGCACCCCGTAGAAAAATTATCCCGCTATGAAGCGCTCGCGGACAAACGTTGCGCGCCTTGATTGCAACGATTGTCCGCGAGCCAAGCGTTACTTTTCCACGTCGTCGCTGCGAATGACCACGACGCCGCGTTCGAGCAGGTGCGGGAAGACTTCGCTGGTCAGCAGTTCGCTGAGTTCGCTGCGCCAGTCTTTCATTGAGAGCTTCAAGCGCAGACCTTCCTCGCACCGTTTCAACCCCACGTGCTTGTAGTTAAGGAGCGAGACGGATTTGACGAACATCTCGTCGCGCGCCCGTTCGGCTTCGGTCAGGCCGGGGTGAGTGACGGGTTTGGCTGGTTCCACCGGTTGCTCCGTTTTGGCCGGCCGGAACTTCGCGGCGAGTTCGCGGCGATTGAGCGTCAGCAGGCGCTGCTGCTCGTCGGGCGGGAACTCCGCGATTTTTTGAGCGGCGGTAATTGTGATTCTGCCCTGATCGACTCTCTCGATGAGCGCGGGGATTCCACGCTTTAGCACATCCGCGGCGCGTGCGACGCTCTTGCCGGAAATGTTGAGACACTTACCCGCTTGGTCCGTGGCTCGTCCGAGGGAAGGATAGGGACTACAGTCCCCATGTTGGCTTTTGACCACTCCT
>JBBRPR010000031.1:0-96408 GCA_038227875.1 Planctomycetota bacterium | reverse complement strand
CTTCTTCGCGAAGGGAAAATACTTCGGGGTGCTCAAGGAGGATTTCACGGACAAGGCGTTCCACATGATGAACGCGGAAACCGGCGAGATGCTCTGGACGACCAATCCAAAGGATGGCAATGCGCCGTTGCCCACGTACTCGGTGGTGATGGATGGCAAGAATCTATACGGATTGGCCTTGCATCCGGGACAGGGCTTTCTGCTGGTCGGTTACGAATGCGCGACGGGAAAAAAGCTTTTCAATCCCGCCAAGGAAGAGGGTTTCCAGGCCAAGCCGAAAGTCTACCTGTACCCGCACGTGTTCGATAAGCACCTGGTCGCGCAGATCGAAGACGGGCGCAATTTTGAAATGCGAGTCTACGAAGTAGCCACGGGAAAAATGGTGCACAAACTCGTGACCAAGGGCGACGGGCCACTCGGCATCCACGGCCGAGTCTCCGGAATTGTTCAAGACGGCAAACTCGGATTTCTAACGAAAGACGAATTCACGTTCTGTCTTCCCTAGGAATCCTGGCGCAGTCCGCTGGCGCATCGCTGCGGGGCGATGCGTTGGCGAGACTGCTTGAATAACAGGGCGAGTGTGCTATTATGTGTCCAATAAAGCTGCTCCCCCAGAGAAACCGAATGGCTGTAGAACCTCGAAAGCGTGGACGACCCAAAAATCCGCTGGCGGAACATCGTCGCGTCGCGGTCGATTTGCGAACGTACCTCTCGGATCCCGGCATGCGTACCGGACAGGTGCTGCCGTCGCTCCGCGAAATCGCGGATCGCTTAAAATCAACCTTGAGCGCCACCCGCCAGGCCGTCGATCTGCTGAAGCAGGAAGGTCGTATCGCCCTCAACGCGCGCAAGCGAATGGTCATCTCGCGTGCCGGCGTGCCGACCATGGATGGTCGCGACCTGGTATTGATTGTCACTGCCGTGCCCATGGAGAGTCCATGGACGGAATACACGGGGCCGTTGTATTCCGGCGTAATTCAAGGCGTGGCTGACATTGGCGCGCCGATGCTGATCGCCCACGAGCATGGCATGCAGACGGCCATGCCAGTGGGATTTTTGGACTATTCACTCCGCGGCATTATTCTGCTGGGACATTTCAAGCCCGATATTTTTAGAGCCTACGAACGTCTGCCGGTTCCGGTGGTCATTGCGGATACGCCGGTGATCGATCGGAAAATTCATTCCGTCACCGTTGATAACGCCGCGGCGATGAAAGAGGCGGTGCTGCGGCTCGCGCAGATGGGACATCGCCGCATCGGCTTCGTCAGGTACGTCCTGTTCTCCTTGCGCGAAGTCGATCCGGATTCGGTGGAACGGCAACAGGGATTTGTCGAAGGATGCAAGGAAGCCAATTTGCCCTTCACCAATGACTGGATCTTTAACGCGCTGGGCACTGGAAAGCCCAATCCCCAGACTCTGCGACGTCTGGTGGGACCGGGGTCCCGGTTCACGGCCGTTGTTGCCGCCGACGGGTACGGCGCAAATCTGGTCGTGCGTGCGGCGGAGCAATTTGAACGGAAGATTCCGCGCGACCTGAGCCTGGTGACGATGGCGGGAATTTCTGAACGAAAATTCACCGGTCCGCGGGTGGACTTCACCGCACTTGGACGACTCGCCGCGCCATTATTGAACGAGCCCAAGAGCCCCGTCATCCGCCGCCGCGTCGCGACAGAATGGGCCGACTGCGGAACTGCGCAACCGTTGACTACCTGAACTTCTTTTCAATGCGGTTCCCCCCGGCGGCTTCATGTCATATTTAGGCACGCATATCCACACAGATGAAATGAATAAGTATTCCTCAAGGCGTGTGTATTTGCGTCTTTAGTCGTCCGACGCGTTTGAATTAGAAACACATTATGACACGGCGGGGATTATTAAACCGTACTCGTCGCGACAGTGGTGTAAAAAGACTGTCGACACGTGCAATGCAGGCGGATCCAGCAAGAGGGTTGCTCATGAGAACGGTGCTGCGCTACGGTGCGCTTCTTTTGGCGTTTACATTTTTCACCGCGCTGCGTGCTGAAGTCGCGTCGCCCTGGGTTTCCACCGATCGAACCATCGACACATCCAGCTATCAATCCATCGTCAAAGGTGTGCTTCATGAGGGCATGACCGACGAGCAGAAATCCATTGCGCTCTTCAATTTCTTTCGTCAGCGCGTGTATCACTACAAGAATATTCCCGAGAGCCGCGACCCGTTGATGACCGTCAACGTGCTGGGCAACACGCTTTGCGGGTCTCAAGGTACCTGCATGAAGGGTCTACTGGATGCGGCGGGCATCAAGGCGCGCGTGGTGTCACACCCGGGACACACCTTTTACGAAGCATTTTACGACGGCCAATGGCACGGCTTCGACACGTTTACGAATTTTTACATTCTCACCCGTGGCGATAAGCCGCACGTGGCTTCCTTTGAAGAGTTGCATGCCGACCCCACACTGATTACAGAAGCACAGAAGGAAAATCGCTGTCCGGCGGGCATCTGTCCCTGTGGCGACGACCCCATGGCGTTCAAGGACGCGATTCAGGTCACTGACTACGAAGTGCTGAAGTTAAAGTGGTCCGTGAAGAGCTTTTCGCTGCGCAAAGGCGAAGAACTCGTCCGCAGCTGGTGGCCGGACGGACACGCGCTGCCGGGAACATATGAACTCCAGCACGGAAGCGGCCCCATCCATACCTGCGGCACGCACGACCGTGGCGACAATCCGGAACTCTACAAATACTGGGAACCTTACGGCGTCGTCCGACTCGGACCGACCACATCTGTCAGCTACCGGCATATTTTCAATGGATACTTGAACTACGCGCCGAACCTGACCACCGATGATTTCCTGGACGGTCAGACGACCGCTACCGGCGTCAAGTCTTCGCCGAACGGTTTGGTCGGCGCCGGTTCACTGACTGTCCCGGTGACGTGTCCTTATTACATCACTGGAGGCACGGTTAGCTTCGAAGTGACTTGCGCCGATGATGGCGATGCCGTCGAACTGACCGCCTCCGCCGATGGCAAAACCTGGGCACCGATCCTGTCGGCCAATGAAAAAGCGCTGAAGCGTTACAAAGGCGATCTGTCCTCCGTTGCGGTTGCCAATACGACGGCGCTCCATAATTATCAGATCAAGTTTGAGCTCAAGGGTAAGGCAACACTCAAAGGCTTCTACCTACGCACCAATTTCCAGCACAATGCCATGGCAGCTCCGCATCTCATGCCGGGCAAGAACGTTGTCTCACTCGAAGTGGCCAACGCTGACGTTCTGGCGAAGTCTCCGCTCTCGGTCGTCTATCGCTACAAGGACGCTCCGGACTGGAAAGGCGACGTCAAGACTGTCGAACACAGTTTCGCTGGAGCACCGCTGACGTTCGACGCCGTGTTGCCGGAGTCAGCCAAGCTTCCGCAGATGCAGGATCTCACCCTGCGCTGCGGCACGTTGAGCTGGGACCCGACCGCGGAACGCAAGGCGAAGACGATCGTGGATTTTGGCGTTGCGAAGTCCACTGAGGGCTGGACCGCCGACAACACGGTGGCGCTCAGCCACGATGGCACAGGCTTGCTCATGGAGGTCACGAAGGAACTTCCCGGCCCGCAGATATCACTGGCGCTGAAGGACGACTGGAAAGGCTATAAGGAAATAGTCATCGAGTACGAAAATCTGGGAGCGCAGCGCCAGAATATGGCTCTGCGCGTCACCTCCAACGATAATAAGAAGGAAGAGTCTGAGATCCAACTTCCTGCCGCGGCGGGGAAGGAGAGCATGGTGTTTCCGACGGTGTCGCTGTTCAAAACCAAGCTGAATGCCGTCTCCAAGATCAGCCTGGCGATGTTGAAGACGCCGAAAGAGGGTTGCAAGCTGCGCATTCTCCGGATTGTGTTGATTCCCGGTCCGGAACTCTAACACAGTCGAGGTTGCTGATGCGGATTGCCTGTCTGTCATTTCTGGTTTTGCTGTGCGTGCTTCGCTCTGCAGTCGCTGAGACAGCTCCCAACATCTCACTGCTTAGCGACGCACAAACCCTGAGTGCAGACGGATGGGGCGACGTCGCCAAAGACGGCGAACACACTTATCGCACGGCGCAGAAAGGCAAGGCGGTGTTGCTGCGCGTCAAGCCTTGGTGGGGTGACGCGGTTCGTCCTGCCGATGGCAAGCGCTATATAATCGAAGTCACCTACAAGGACGTACTGACGCAGCCGGCCATCTGCGAATCCTTCGGAGCCCTGGGCGCCTATTTCGAGCGGAGCGAATTGCACCGCTTCGGCGGTAGCAACGATGGCCAATGGAAAGTCGCGAGCATTCCCGTGAGCTGGGATCTGATCCGCACGCCGTTGGACTCTCCGCTGGCCGAATTGGCATTCAAATGTTCGGCAGATCTGCCGATCGAAAACGTGACCGTACGCGATGCGAAGTTGCCCGAAGATCAAGTCCGCTGGGAGCAAGAGACGCGCGACTGGATCGCGCGAGCCCAGCGGGACAAAGCCAAGTCCGTCGCGGTTGCGGCTCCGGAAACGCCGGCAATTCCAGACGCGTGGCACGACAAGCCATTCGTGCCGTATGTGCGCCCGTATTTTGACTACGTTTATCCAACCAGCGCGCCCAAGGCCAAGGAAGTGGGCGCGACCATTTACATCCGTATGGCACGAAACGAATTCGAGCCCGCCGCATTTGGAGTGTATGCGCAGCAGGATCTGGCATCCGTGACCTACTCCATTTCGGAGCTCAAAGGTCCTGCCGGCACGCTGGCCTGCGAACTCCAGCCGCTGACGGCGGAGTACGCACTGGAACCCGCGGGCGGCAAGCTCACCTGGCAACCGCAGCGGCTCTGGCCGGCGTTCCCGGCACGCATCAACAAAGGCGCGTCGGGCTGGTTCTACTTCAACGTGAAGACATTAGGCGACGTCTCGCTTCCCGGAAAATACGAAGGTCGCATCACCATCACGTCTGGAACGACCACCGCTGAATTGCCGCTTAAAGTGGAAGTACTGCCCATCAAGCTCCTCACCATGGACGAGACCGGCTTGCGCATGGGCGGTTGCACCTCAGGACTCGCATCCGTCACGGAGATGCGCACACTCGCCGACCACAATCACAACATGGTCAACATCTGGGTGGCGGGCATCGCTCCGGCGATGTCGCTGGAGAATGGCCAGCTCAAGCTCGATTTCCGCTACATCGACGAATGGATGGCGCTGGCCAAAGCCAATGGTCAGAAGACCATGGTCTGGTTCCTCGGCGGCAATCCCAACGGCTATCCGGAGACCGTGACCCTGGAGCGGGAACTCTACAAGCTGACCGGCGGCACGCGCGAAGAGTACTTCAAGAAAATGGGTACGGCCGAACAGCGTGGAAAAATCCTGCCAGAGATCGTGCCACTCTACACCCAGTGGATTCAGGGCGTGTACGCCCACGCGAAAGAAAAAGAGTGGCCGGAAATCATCGTCACTCCGTTCGACGAGCCGGCTAAATGGTCCTATCCCGAACCCAAAGTGGAATCTGGCCGAAAATTCGCGATTGGTTGCGGTCCGTGGATTCGCGACCATTTCAAAGCCGCCTGCAAAGTAATTCACGAGGCCATGCCCGACGCCAAGGTCTACATTTCCATGCACCACAACAAAGAGGTGGACGTTCACGGCTACAAAGGCCGCAACGGCGAGATTTTCATTCAAGACGTGAACGTCGTCTGCACCAACGCGATCGATGAGGACGCCGAGCTGGGCAACAAAGCACGGAAAGCCGGCTGCCAATTCTGGCAATACGGCGGAAGCGCCAGCAAGCGCTACGGATTCGGCTTCTACTTTGGAGTCTGGGATTCGCGAGGCTCCTTGTGCTGGGCGTACAATTGGGGCAAGCGCTTCGACATCACCGAAGGCAGCAACTGGGAATATGCCTGGTACTCCCCGTTCGCAACCGTGACGACGCCCGCGTACGAAGAAATCCGCGAAGGCTGGGACGACCGCCGCTACCTGGAGACCGCGAAGGCCGCCGCTAAAGCTGCTGGAAAAGACATCGCTCCACTGCTGGAACAGATTCGCAAGGAAGTTCTCGACGACCGCGGCCACGGCGGCCGGGACACCGTCAACGATTTCTGGGAGGAAGGCCGCGACGCGTCGAAGATGGATCGCTGGCGCAAACTGCTCTCCGATAAAATCGTCGAGCTCAGCACAAAATAGCTGACTACCGCTGCCAACCTTGCGCGCGTGGTGCGTTTCGTATGTGGCATTAAATAGAAGGGACTTTTCTGCCGGGAATCTGCGAAATCCGCAGATCGTTTGTATTTTCAGTATTGATCGAAATGTAGTCACAGTGTACTGTATACAGAACACTGGTAGTTGATGATGAACTTCAAGTAGCGCGGACGTGTACGGTCTCCGATCGCCTCGATGTTCAATACCACGTGAAATTCGTCAAAAACTCTGCGTGCTCATAGCACCCACTTTGGGAACATTTGCCCATGAAGAAGTTCGTTGCAAGTTGCGCATTCCTGGTCTGTCTTTTTTCGATTCCGGCGTTTGATGCTCACGCTGCAAACGTCTACTGGGTTGCCACGTCGGCCGGTACCTTCAGCAGTACGACCAATTGGTCGACGTCATCTGGAGGCTCCAGCGGCGCGAGTATTCCAGGTGCCAGTGATATAGCCGTTTTTGACGGCGCGGGCGGAGCCAACGGGGCCTGCACCATCTACTTGGCCGTCAACGTCGCCGGAATCAACATCGCCGGCTACACGGGCACGATCACACAAAGCGGATTTAGCGTCACTGTCGGTTCGTCGAATTTCAATCAATCCAGCGGCACGTTTAGCGCGTCGGGTGCGCTCTTCATGTCGGGAAACACCAGTTTTACTGTTGGCGGGACTGGCGTTTTCAATGGCGGCACAGGCTCGGTCAACCTGACGGGCGGAAATGCGTCTCTCAACGTTAGCGGTGCCAGCACATTGAATGACCTTTCCATGAATCTCTTGGGCAATTTCACGCTGACTGGAACAACTCCAGTGAACGGAAACCTCACAATTACCCGAGTCAACAGCATGGCGGGTGGCACCCTGGCGGTCTCGGGAAATGTGGGCTCTACCGCTCCAGGCACAAGTACACCCATGGATACGATCGTGCTCTTTACCGGCGCAGGTGCGCAGACCTTCTCTGCCAGTGGCGGTTCCGGGATTGTTCCGGCCGTGCAGATCAACAAGTCCGGCGGATCGCTCACTGTTCAAGACACCATCCACGTTCGCAGCAATTGGATTTACGCCGCCGGGACAGTCAATGCGGGAACCAGCACTGTTATTTTCGACGGTGGATCGTGCTCGGTGGATTGCGGCGCCGGACCCTCGATGACCTTCGGCAATGTGACTTTCGATTCTCAGGGCGACCAGTCCTTGCCCAACCCTGTGAAGGTCGCCGGAGATTTCAGCATCAAGCGAACCAATTCGCTATCTCCTCTCACGAATACCATCTTCGTCGGCGGTAACCTCACCACCGCGCGCTCCAGCGGTTCCACGCCCTACAACGCGAATATCGAATTGAACGGTACTGGCGCCCAGACCATTTCGCAGACCGGCGGCGGTCTTTTTCCAAACGGTACAATCACCATCAACAAGGCTTCGGGAGTGGCCGCGCTGGCTTCCAATCTGCTCTTCAACATTGGTTCGGAAAACGTCGTCGTCAAATCCGCAACACTGGACCTCGCCGGATTCAATCTAACGACCTTGGCGCTCACCGTTAATGCCGCCGGAATTCTGCAACTGCAGGGCAGCGAAACCGTCTCGCCCAATCCCGTGTTGAACGCCGGCTCGACGGTGCTCTACAACGGCACCAGCGCCGCCTATACGCTCAAGAACTACACCTATTCCAACCTCAAGATCAACGGCGGCGCGACCTCTGTCTTCTCATTCCCAGCCAATCTCGTCACGATCAACACGCTGACGCTCTCCAACAGCATCACCTTTCTGAGCGGCTTCAACGTCACCGCAGTCTCCTTTGTCAATCAGGCCACGCTCCGCCTGCAGGGCAACGAGGCCGTGAGTCTTCCCATGGACACCGTCGAAGGCCTGGTCGAATACGTCGGCCGTAACCTCGCCGAGACGCTGACGCTTTCCGACTTCGGTGCCACCGACTACTTCAACCTCAGCATCAACGACACGCATGCCACTCCGGCCACATTCCAGACTTCCAAGCCACTGGCCGTTAACGGCACGCTCACCATCACCGCCGGCACATTCATCGCGCCCAACGGTGCAAGCTCACTCTCTGTAGCTGGAAACTTCAATCACGCCGGCGGCACTTTCACACACAATTCGGGCACGTTGACCTTGAACGGCGCCAAACAGAGCATTCTCGGTTCGACCACGTTTAACAATCTCTCCAAGACCGTCGCCGCATCATCGACGCTCACCTTTCAACACGGCACCACGCAGACCGTCGGAGGAACCTTGACCCTGCTCGGCGCCTCCGGCCAATTGCTCAATCTCCGTTCGGATCTCACCGGCTCGCAGTGGCTCGCCAGCCTTCCGGGCACGCGCAACGTCAGCTTCGTGGACGTGCAGGACGGCAGCAACCTCGCCTTTCCAGTCGTCAATCCGGCGAACTCCGTCGACTCCGGCAACAACAACAATTGGTTCAAGAATGGCGTCGCCATCACCTGGAACACTCCGTCGAACATCGTCTACGGGACGCCGCTGAGCGGAACCCAACTGAACGCGACGGCCAGCGTGCCGGGCACGTTCTCCTACGCTCCGCCTGCGGGCACCGTGCTTGGCGCCGGCGCGGGCCAGGTCCTGACCGTGACCTTCACGCCGACGGATCTCGTTAACTACAAGCCGGCCACCTCGACCGTGCTGATCACTGTGCTGAAGAACGTGTTGACGGTGACTGCCGATCCGCAGACCAAACTCTTTGGCGACCCCATTCCGACGCTCACCGCCACCATCTCCGGGTTTGTCAATGGCGACACCACAGCCGTAGTCTCAGGTTCGCCAGCGTTGAGCACGGCCGCCAATAGCAACAGCCCCGTGGGAACGTATCCGATCATCGTTGCGGCAGGCTCGCTGAGCACCGCCAACTATTCGTTCGCGTTCGTCAACGGCACCCTGTCGATCACGCCGCGCATTCCGCCGGCATTTCCTGTTGCGCCCGTGCTGACTCCCAATCCGTCGTTGGCTGGACAGCAGGTTATCGGCTCAGCCTTCCCTTTCGTCCCGTACGGCGCGGCCACGGTCGCATGGAATTTTGGAGACGGCGCGACCGGCACCGGCACCAGCATTCAACACACGTGGCAATTTCCCGGCATTTACGATGTAGTGATCGTCGCCACAGGCTCCGACGGTCTGACCACGACTGTCCACATCTCACAGTTCGTCGGCTCGACGGCCGGCGCTGGCGGAACGCCGCCGGACTCCGCGGGCGGCGGCATCATCGTCGGCGATGGCGGATTGTCTTCGAAGCTGGGCCGCGGAAAGATGCTCGTGAACTTTTCCAGGTACAGCAAGACCACCGTCACGGGCTTCGTCAGCACCATCAATCTCCCGGCCTCGTTAAAGCAGAGCGATCTCACCGGTCTTCCCGGATACCTGACGCTGGGGCAGGGCAGCAATGCCCAAACCTTCCTGTTCTTCCTGGGCAAGTCGGGAAGCGGCTCGGCGACATCGTTGCGGAAAGTGGCCTTTAGCATAAAGAAGAAAGCGTTCTCGTTCTCCTGTTCCGACCGCGCCGCCCTCACAGATATGGCCATCGCGCTGGGCGCCACCTATGACATCTCGACCAAAAAGGGTGCCCGTAGCCTCATGTCGGTACCCGCGACCGTCTCCATCGGGTCGCAGGTCTACCTGGCCATGACCTTCCGCATGCACTACCAGCAGGTGGGAAGCATGGGCAAGGGCGACACGGCGCGCTAATCCCGCCATGCTGGACGCCGGCGTTGATTTTCTTTCGGAAATGGGCCCGATTTCAGTGTTGATCGGCCCTTGTCTCGGTGTACTATTTAAAGAACAAAGGGAGTTTTTAGAGAACGGCGTGCGGCAGATTTCAAGACAGGGCGCGACGATGATAACGTCCAGTTCCCGAAGCCAGAACGTGCCGACGCAGGGCTCGGTGGGAAGACTGACCGCGTCAAGCATTCCCGCAGTGAATTCTAATTACCATCCCGTCCGCCCGGTGAACAGAATTGGCTCGATGAGTGGCCTGAACACGATGTCCAAACCCGAGCCGAAACCGGTGGCCAATCAGGGCAGCCAGGCCGCTAAGCCGCGCATGGGTGCGGCGTCGAAAAGCAGCATTCCCGTTGCCAATGCCGCCAAATCCGCGGGCGCTCCTAGCGCGCCTCAGGGCCTGGGAACGGTCACGCATTCGCGCATCAATCTCGCTGCCGGAAATCGCGCGTCAGCGCGCATCTCCGACGCAAGCGCATCCAGACTGGCCCCTGTATCGGCCGAGCGGATTCCGAAAATGTTGATTCTCGCCGGTGCGCTGGGGAGTCTGGCAGTCGTCCTCGCCATCACGCTCACGGTCATCTGGGCACGCCACCGCACCGCGAATTCCGGGCAGCAAGCCGTATTGGACCGCTTGCACGTCAGCGGCCCAAAGATGCTGAGCGATTTTCAGATCTGCGCAGAACGCCTGAGTTCAGTGCGGAATGCCGCCGAAGTCTGCGCCCTGCTGGGTCAGCCGGATCTGAAATTCAAAGACAAAGTTCCGCTCTGGGAACCGATGACCGGTCTGAAGTATTTCTACGGACCGGAGTTCCTTGCGTACTACATCAAGGATGAAAATGATTCCGGATCGTCGGACGAAAAGGCGGTCGTCAACGTTTTCCTCTTCATGGATGCCGGTACGAAAGTGGATGTGATGGGACCGCGAAAGTGCGCCGTGTTGCCCGCCTCGGCTTCCACCGCTCATTAAAAGTCCTGCGATTTAACGTCCGGTTCCAGCGGCACTTTTGACGCTTGTTTGACCGCCTCAGCGCGCTCCTTTTCAAACTGTGTCAGCGCGGCTTGCACCGCGGCATCGGCCACCGCTGTGCGCGAATGAATCTTCAGCGGCCAGTACGCCGCCGTTCTCAAGTCCAACTCTTTCCCATTTAGAATTTCCAGCAGCGGAGCCACGCCCCGAACGTCGCCGCGCTTCAACAGCGTGCTCGCCGCGGCGATGCGCACCCGCACATCTGCGTCGGCCGTCAATGCGATCATCCGGTTCAGAAGTTCGGGATTGCCGGTCTGGCTCACGGACTTCAGCGCACCGATTTTCTCGTCCGCGCTGCCTTTCTCCAAACGTACGGACTGCACTTTCAGGACCTCCGCGCTCTCGCCCTTCGCAATCAAGTCCGCCACGCGCTGGCGCAATTCAGCCATGCGCCAGGGCTCAATCGTGCTGGCCTCCAGCGCATCGGCGTCGTCGGCATTGGCTCCGGCGCGCACTGTGGCGTTCACGTTCAACGAGGGCAGCAGCATGGCGCGAAGCTGCTCGCGGTTCAGGCCGTTGCGCTGGGCAAGGATGTTCAGATACTCGATCAACTGCTCGCCATCGCGCATCGCTTTCAGGCGGATGTCCGCCACGACCGCCGGCCCCAGGCGCCGCGCCGGCGCCAGCAGGGAATTTCCGTTGCCGTTTTCATCGTTGGCATCGAGCGACGCGGTGTTGCCCAGCGTCTGCCATGGCGTGAACGCTTCGGAGCCGTGCAGCCAGGCGTTGAGCAGGATCGCAACGGTCTTCGTGTTGCTCGTATTATCCGCGTTGCAGCCGCCATACGCGTTGCATTTCAGGGGCACCTGCGCCGCCAGAGTTTCGCACCGCCGCGCCATCGCCGGTGAACTGAATCCGCCGGTGCCGAAGTAAACCGTGTTGACCACGCCATCGAGCGTCGCGGCCTGCCACTGCGGCCGCGAAATGTCCGCCCGCGCCGGCCAGATCCGCGCATCGGCCCCGCCGCGGTTGTCGCTCCACAGCTTGCAGAAGAAACGGACCGCCAGCCAATCGTTCCAGTGCGACGGCTCGTCGGTCGTGAACCAGTAGTTGGCGCCGAAATCGAGGCGCTGGTAATCCTTGCCATCGAAAATCATCTGCATTTCCGTCTGCGTCCAACCGCGCGCTTTGAAATGCTCGATGAATTGCTTTTCGACCGCGACGAACGCGTCCTTGTAATCCTGGCTCAGCGCCGTTTCGATCGGCGGAGCCTTCATGCTGTGCTCATGGATGAATTCCGTTGATTCGCCCTTGCCCGGCCAATGGCCCGCATAGTTGTAGGTCTGCTGCGTCAGCACCGTCGGCCAGTTGTCGTGGTAGGGCAAATACAGGGACTCCAGCGGCATTCCCGCGCGGTGGTTCCCGGCGAAGAGATCGCCGGAGAACATCTGTCCGAAGTACTGATCGTATTCGTCCCAGATCACGTGCACGTTCTTGCCGCTGCCGGTCAGGCGGATCGGCTGATGCTTGTCGCGAATATTGAGCACACAGCGGTGCTGCTGGGCGAGGCGGTAGTACTGTTCGGATTCCGCGGGCGTGGAGTAGGCGTTGAGCTCCGGGCGGAAGGACAGTTCGTCCGGCAGCGTAAAGTCGAAGACGGTGAGCGCGACTGGTAGCGTCAGCGCATTCTCGCCACCGACCCGAACCACAATGTTTCCGGCATATGCGCCAGCAGCGGCTGTCTTCGGTATGAAAAGGTCCACGTACAGACTCTGATTCTGCTGTTTCGGCAGTAACGTGCGCTTGGGATCCGGAATGCTGAACTCATGCCCCGTCGGCAGCGGCACGCCGTACGCGGGCTGCCACTGCTTGGCGGAATTCTGCGCGTACCAATTCTTAAAGAGTTCGATGTTCTGCACGCCGATCACGGCACCGCCGGGCCCGCTCAATTCCAGTGGCGTTACCGTCACGCCGCTGAGCGGTTCCTCGCCCAGTTTCTCAATGCAGAGTTGATAGGAGACAATCTCGCCACGCGCACCGCAGAGCTGGATCGACTTGCCATTCCACACCGCATTGCCGTTCTGCGGATGCTCCGTGGCCTTCTCGTCGCCGCAGATCAATTCCGGCTTCTCAGGACTCAGTTTCACCAGCGGCGGAAACGCCCATGCGCGGATCACGGCGTTGGACGCAGCAGTTCCGGTGCTCTTCTCAGGAACCTTGACCTGAATCTCCGCCGGGACTGGCAGCGCCGGTGAGGACGTGAACTTCACCCGCGTCGGCTCCGACGTCTGTCCGCCGCGCCCGATTGCGACCGTTTCCAATTCGTGAACGCTGTTCGGTTCCAGATCCTCGAGCACCAACGTCGTCGCGCCCTTTGACTCCGGATGCTTCACGCGCCAGCGTTCGACGGGCTTGCCGTCGAGCTTGAGTTTCCAGCACGCTACGCCGGCCGCTTCCGAAATCACAATTTTCGCAGCGCCCGTTTTGAGATGCGCCTGCGCGGCCGCACCTTCTGCGACGAGCGCCGGTGCTGCGGGAGCTTCTTTGACCTCCGCGCCATAGGTGATGTCCAGCCGCGGCTCGTTACCCTTTGAATGCGAACTGTAGAAGAAATTGTTGGCCAGCAGAATCGTGCCGCCCTCTAACACCGCCAGGCCATCCGTGTCGTTGTTGGCCAGCGCGTAAATCAGTTCCGGAGCGACGTTGACCGAAATCCAGCCGTCCGCCTCATCCTTGATTTCGCCGTAGCACGCCAGCGTATTGCCGTTTGTCATGATCACATCGCTGGCTTCCGATCCCGGCCAGGACCACGCGCGTTTCGCGGTGGAATCGGCCTGCGAGAATGTCGCGCCGTCGGCGGGTCCATAATTTTTTGTACCATTTCCTTCTGTCCAGTCGCCATTGACTGTGGAAAGGCGCAGATAGCGGATCTTGATCGGACCGGCAGGTTTCAAAAAGAGCCGCGCGCTGGCCACTTCGCGCCCTCGGCGCGGTCCATTTTCAAAGCGGAGCAGAGCGCACTCCTGGTAGGTCTTCAACTTGAACTGTTCGCCCTTGCCGCAACTCGTGTTCTCTTCGCCCGGGTAGCTGGACAGCCAGGCGCTGGCGACCGCCTTCAAATGTTCCGGATCAGCCGCTGACGCAGTCTCCTTCTCGCCGCCTGTTTCGAGGGGTTTGACGGGACCAGTGCCCGCGAGTTTCACTGCCGTACACGCTCCAAAAACCAGCACCGCCGCGACCACCAATTTCACCGTGAGCCCCGTGGCCGCGGTGGCTCCCGCAATGGTGGTCGCCGTGGCCGCCGCTTTCGCGGCCGGCAGCGCGCCACCCGCAACAAGTCCGCTCACGGAAGCGGCCAGCGATGCCGGCGCTGCAATGCCCAGACCTTTGGCCAGCGTCGCCGTGATCAGTGCCGGTGCAACCACGTGTCCCTGCCGTGCCAACTTCTCGCGCAGCAGTTCGATTCCACGGCTGGCGTACTTGCGTAGCGTCCCTTCGGGCGCGCCCAGCACCTCCGCCGCCTCCGCGTAGGAAAGTCCCTGCTCGTAATGCAGGCAGACCGGCACGCGCAAACTTTCATCCAAGCCGTTGAGCGCTTCGGCGATCGCGTCGCGCAGGACGTCCTGTTCCTGATGCGGCGCGGCGCTGGATGTGGATTCGGACATGGCGGTTTTCTCCCGGGCCTGGCGGCTCTGTTTTGCGGAACGGAAATCCTTCGCGGCGTTGGCGACGACGCGCAGGAACCATTTCCGCAACTCATCGCCTTCCGGCAGCGTGTGTTCAGCCGCGTGACGCAACGCGCGCAAGTACGCGTCCTGCACCACGTCTTCGGCGTCGGCGCTGTTTCCGGTGATGCGATAGGCCAGGAGATAAGCCGCATCGCCATACGCAAGTAGGTCGGTCCGTGAGCTCATCCGTTCGCTCCGAAGCGTGCGCGTGCGGCGATCATCCAGTGTCAGCATCTTAATCTACCTCCGTCGCCGAAAACAGTAATCCGCTTTCCCCTTCCAACGGAGACACGTGAACGAATGCGACAAAATTCTTTCGAATTGTCGCAAATCAATTTACAGAGGAGAAAACCGGCCGAATCGAAGTGCAACAACGGACTACCCTGAAGACAATTGTCTCCAAGGTCAGACCCCTGCATCAATTGATGCACAGGTCATTTTGACCATGCCGCCAATTGGCGGCGAGGTGTCCCGTTTTAACCATCGGATAAATTTATGCCGAGCTGTCGATCAACCCAGGTCTGAGAGCGTTCATGCGTCGAGCGTTTTCATGCTTTGCGCCGGATAGCGCGTTCCCGAGGCCGCACCCGCGGGCATGATCGCGTTGATCTGCGCCATCTCCGCTGCCGAGAGGCTTACGTTGGCCGCGCCGAGATTGTCGTCCAGGTATTTGATCTGCTTGGTGCCCGGAATCGGCACGATGTCCTGCCCTTGCGCCAGCACCCACGCCAGCGCCAGTTGACCGGCCGTGCACTTCCGGCTCGCGGCCAGCTGCTTGATCTGTTCGACCAGCGCGAGATTCTTCTGGAAATTCTCGCCCTGAAAACGCGGCGACTGGCGGCGGTAGTCGTCGGCCGGCAGATCTTCGAACGTCTTGAACTGTCCGGTAAGAAAGCCGCGGCCGAGCGGACTGTACGCGACAAAGCCGATTCCCAGCTCGCGCAGCGTCGGGAGAATCTGTTCTTCCGGTTCGCGGCTCCACAGGGAGTACTCCGATTGCAGCGCGGCAATCGCATGGACCTTCGCGGCGCGGCGGATCGTGGCCGGCGAGGCTTCGGAAAGGCCGAGGTGCCGCACCTTGCCCGCCGTTACCAGTTCCGCCATCGCGCCGACGGTCTCTTCGATCGGCGTCTTGGGATCGACGCGGTGCTGGTAGTAGAGGTCGATATGCGTGACGCCCAGCCGCTTGAGACTGGCGTCGCAGCATTCCTTCACGTATTTCGCGTCGCCGCGGATTCCCAGGAATTCTCCCTTGGGACCGCGCACGTTCGCGAACTTTGTGGCCAGCACCACCGCGTCGCGCCGGCCGGCGATCGCCTTGCCGACCAGTTCTTCGTTGCGTCCGACACCGTACATATCGGCCGTGTCGAGAAAGTTCCCGCCCGCATCCAGGTAATGATGAATCACGCGAATCGACTCCGCGTCGTTCATCTGCTTCGGGTCGTAAAACTCGCTCATCCCCATGCAGCCAAGGCCAAGCGACGAGACGCGAAGTCCGTGGGATCCGAGCGGGCGTTTAAGCATGGTGATGGAGCCTCCGTTGCGGATCGAAACGATCTCGCAACGAAAGCATACGCGGAACCAGGCGCCTCAGTAATTCAAATTCGGCGCCAGCCACTTCTCCACTTCCTGCACCGTCATGTTCTTGCGCGCGGCGTAGTCCTTCACCTGGTCGCGATCGATCTTGCCAACGGAGAAGTAATGGGCGTCCGGGTGCGAGAAGTAAAATCCGCTCACCGAACTGGCCGGCTGCATCGCAAACGATTCCGTCAGCGTCATCCCCGCGTTGACCCCTGCGTCGAGTAATTTGAAGAGCGCACTCTTTTCCGTGTGATCGGGGCAGGCCGGATAACCCGGCGCGGGGCGGATGCCGCGGTAGCGTTCGCGCAGCAGGTCCTCGACGCTCAGCTGCTCGTCGCGGCCGAAACCCCATTCGTCGCGCACGCGCTTGTGGAGGTACTCCGCGAACGCTTCGACCAGGCGGTCGGCCAGGATTTCCGCGTTGATCGCGCTGTGATCGTCATTGGCGTTCTTGTACTTCATGACCAGCTCGTGAACGCCATGCCCGGTCGTCACCGCAAACGCACCCATGTAATCGGCACGGCCGGAACTCTTCGGCGCGACGAAATCGGCCAGTGCGAAATTGCGCTGTTCGGCCGACTTCTCCGGACGCTGCAACTGCTGCCGTAGCGTGTGAATCGTCGCCAGTACCTGCGAGCGCGACTCGTCAGTGTAAAGCTCAATGTCGTCGCCGACACTGTTGGCCGGGAAGAACGAATACACGCCACGCGCCGAGAACTGATTTTCGCCGACGATTTTCTTCAACAGTTCCTGCGCATCGTTGAAGACATCACGCGCTGCCGCGCCACGGGTTTTATCGTCGAGCACCTCCGGATACTTGCCCGGAATTTCCCACGCGCTGAAGAACGGCGACCAGTCGATGTATGGCACCAGCTGCGACAACGGGACGTTGTACAGGATTTTCGTACCAAAGAACGCCGGCTTGGGAATTTCCGCGTTCGCCCAGTCGATCTCCGGTTTTCGACGGCGCGCTTCCTCAATGCTGATGAGATTGCGTTCAGACTTCTTCGCGGCGTGATCGACGCGCATCTCTTCCTGTTCGGCCAGATTTCTTTTCTGAAACCCGACCTGGTTATCCTTGCTGATCAAACTGCCGACCACGCCCACCGCGCGTGATGCGTCCAGCACATGCACGACGGGCCCGTCGTAATGCGGCGCGATCTTGATCGCCGTGTGCGCGCGGCTGGTCGTCGCGCCACCGATCATCAACGGCATCGTGAAGCCTTCGCGCTTCATCTCGCGCGCCACGTGAGTCATCTCGTCGAGCGACGGGGTGATCAGTCCGCTCAAGCCGATCACGTCCGCTTTGTGTTCGCGAGCGGCAGCGAGAATCTTCTCGCACGGCACCATCACGCCCAGGTCGATCACGTCGTAATTATTGCAGCCCAGCACCACGCCGACGATGTTCTTGCCGATGTCGTGTACGTCGCCCTTGACCGTCGCCATGATGACCTTGCCCTGCGCCTGCTTGCCGCCACTGAGGCGCTTTTCTTCCTCCATATAAGGGAGGAGCACCTGCACGGCTTTTTTCATCACGCGCGCGCTTTTGACGACCTGCGGCAGAAACATTTTCCCGGCGCCGAACAGATCGCCGACGATGTTCATGCCGTCCATCAACGGTCCTTCGATCACGTGGAGCGGCTTCGGGTATTTCTGGCGCGCTTCTTCGGTGTCCGCGTCGATGTAATCGAGAATGCCCTGGACCAGCGCGTGCGACAGCCGCTCTTCGACCGTGCCCTTGCGCCAGCCTTCGTCTTTGACTTCCGTCTTGCCTTTTTTCTCAACGGTCTTGGCGAAATTCAGCAACCGCTCCGTGGCATCGGGACGCTTGTTGAGCAGCACGTCCTCCACCAGTACCAGCAAATCTTTCGGGATGTCCTCGTACACCGCGAGCATCCCGGCGTTGACGATGCCCATGTCCAGCCCGGCCTTGATCGCGTGGAACAGGAACGCCGAATGCATCGCCTCGCGCACCGCGTTGTTGCCGCGGAACGAGAACGAAATGTTCGAGACGCCGCCGCTGACTTTGCAGTGCGGGAGGTTCTTCTTGATCCAGCGCGTGGCTTCGATGAACGCGACCGCATAGCCGTTGTGTTCTTCGATGCCCGTCGCCACCGTGAGAATATTCGGATCGAAAATAATATCCTGCGGCGGGAACCCGACCTCTTCGGTCAGGATCTTGTACGCGCGTGAGCAGATTTCAATTTTCCGTTCAAACGAATCCGCCTGGCCTTTCTCGTCGAAAGCCATCACCACGGTCGCCGCGCCATATTGGCGGATGACCCGGGCCTGCTGCTTGAATTTCTCTTCGCCTTCCTTGAGGCTGATCGAGTTGACGATGCCCTTGCCCTGGATGCACTTCAATCCGGCTTCGAGCACCGACCACTTCGAGCTGTCGATCATGACGGGAACGTTGGCAATCTTCTTTTCAGACGCAATCATGTTCAGAAACGTAGTCATCGCGGCTTCGGAATCGAGCATGCCTTCATCCATATTGACGTCGATGATGCTGGCGCCATTTTCGACTTGTTGCGCAGCCACTGAAAGCGCCTCTTCATATTTGTTCTCTTTAATCAACTTTGCGAATTTTGGAGAGCCAGTGACGTTTGTGCGTTCGCCGACATTGGTGAAATTACTGTCGGGACGAAGGGTCAGCGGTAGCAACCCACTCAACTGGAGGTCGTGCCGCTCACCGGATGGAATTCTGCGGGGTTCGAAATCACGAACAACGTCCGCTAGCGCCCGAATGTGCGGCGGTGTTGTGCCGCAGCACCCACCAACGATATTCAGCCAGCCAGACTTGGCCCACTCGCCCAATTGCGGCGCAAACGACTCGGGCGTCTCGGGAAATCCAGTCTCTGAGAGTGCGTCGGGCAAACCGGCGTTCGGATAACAGCTCAACGGAACCGACGCTTTGTTCACGAACTCTTCGAGGTACGGCCGAATTTCCTTCGGACCCAGCGCGCAGTTAATGCCCACGCTCATCAAATCCATGTGGGAGACCGACGTCCAGAATGCTTCGACACCCTGTGAAGAAAGATTCGCGCCATTCTGGAAAATGGTCACGGAGAGCATAATGGGCAGGCGTTTTCCAGATTTTGCAAAGTACTTCTGCGCTGCAACATAAGCGGCCTTGCAAACAAGTGTATCGAACACGGTTTCTATCAGCAGTGCGTCCACGCCGCCCTCAACTAGTCCGCCGATCTGTTCGTAGTACGAATCCACAAATTGGTCGAACGTGTATTTGCGATAGGCGGGATTGTTGACGTCGAGCGCCAGCGAGAGCGAATGCTTCGTCGGTCCAATGGAGCCCACAACGAAACGCGGTTTGTTCGGTTCGCGATCTGTCACTTTATCGGCGGCTTTTCGCGCCAACTTCGCGGCTGCGAGATTCAATTCGCCGGCCAGTGAACCGAGGTCGAATTCCTCCATGGACACCGACTGGCAGTTGAACGAATTCGTTTCAATGATGTCCGCGCCGGCGTTCAGGTAGTCCGTATGAATACCTTCGATCAAGTCCGGTCGGACAAGACAAAAGATGTCATTGAAGTTTTTCAGATCTTTGGAGTGATTTTTGAAGAGCTCACCGCGGAAGTCGCGTTCGTCCAGTTTGTGACGGATGATCACCGTACCCATCGCACCGTCAAGGACTAGGATGCGCTTATCGAGCAGCGAAACGAGTTGACGCGAGCGTTCGGGAAAGGCAATCAGATTGTTTTTAGCGTTCAAGGCATGTTCTCCAGTCTGCACATTATTGCACAGCCATGCGCAAACTGGAAACAACTGCTGCTCGAATAAGGTAATACTGATGGTTGAAACGGAATTGCGGATTAGAGAATCGTGCGATCAATTTTTATCTCACGCAAAGCAGCAAAAGCGCAAAGAACAGCAACAGCAGGAATCGGATTCGGCACTCGGGATTCGCCGTGCAGAGTGCGGCGAATGCCGATTCCCGCTGTTTGTTGCCGTTCTTTGCGGCTTAGCGGATTTGCGTGAATTGAAAGGACTTACCCCCTCGACGGTTCCAGCATCTTTTCCTTCATCTGCCGCGACAGTTCCTTTAAGTGACCGTCGTTCTGCATCACCTGCTCCAGATGCTTCATCCGCTCCGGTCCCGCCGTGCGCAGCATTTCCGGACCGTAGTTGCGATCGACCCAGAAGCGCGCGTGGCCGGAGAGGTAATCGCGCAGTTCCTGCAGTTTGTCGGCCGGGTAGCGCTGGCAGAGGTTGATCGTGAACATGCGCCGGTTCTGCCCGCCGCCAAACGCCGCGTGCTTGGTGTTGTGGTTGAAGCAGACGACATCGCCGGGCTTCGTCTCCAGCGCGAGCGCCGGAACGTCCTTGCCGGCCATATTCCAGTTCTCACTGCTGCGGCCCAGTTTCTTCTGCAGATCTTCCGCGAATTTGTCGTCGATGCGGTGGCTGCCGGGAATCACGCGCAGGCTGCCGGTGTCCTTCGTGAGCGGATCGAGATAAAACGCGATCTTGATGTGCCGCACGTGAATGTGCCAGCCGTCCGAGTGCCAGCCCGTGTCGCCGACGTAATAGTTTCCGTCGCTGCCCATGTAATTGTAATCAACGCCCAGCAGGCTCGTCGGAATTGCATCGATGCGCGGGTCGTCGAGCAGTCCGCTCAACACCGCGCTCTGATCGATGAATGGCACGATGCACGACCGCGCCTTGCCGTCGTGCTTCTGTCCGTTGTGGCCGCCGCCGCGGTTCTGCCAGACGCCTTCGAATGCGTCCGAAATCGCCTGCGCCTTGTCCGCCATCAGCCCCGGAAACGAAAGAAACCCGAACGTTTCGAAGAAGTCGATCTGCTGCTGGGTGAGCTTGTTCATGAAGCGCTGCCTCCAGTAATCTAAGAAAGTAAGCCTGCCGCCCGTCCAATTTCGTGCTAGCATATTAGCTCATGGTAAGGACGGTCTGCCATGGAACGAGCGACTAAAGACATGTCGTTTTCGACTATCACAAACATGCGCATTGAGGTGTTCGGGAGGGCTTAAGGTGAGTCCGGAAGTCCTGGCCTTTCTGAAACTGGCCGAAGAAACGCTCCAATTCGATTACGAATCCGGCGACGTCACGCCCATTCAGCGCCCGCACGGAACTGGTTGGCGCCGCTGCCCGTCGCTCATCACCGCGCAGTGCGTCAACGGCCGGATTCACATCCAGGCCGAAGGATACGCAACAGTCACGACCCGGCTCAACCAGATGTTCGCGATGCCGCCGAATGTGCTCCACAACGCCGAACTCGTGACCGACAGCCAGGCCTACAGCCGCTGGTCGCATGTCAACTATGCGATCATGGGCTCGATCGATGTCTCTGCGCTGCTCGACATCCCGCTGGTGATCAAGGACGCCGCCGCCGAGAAAATCGGCGACATCAACGAAGAGCTTGGTGAGCTCCGCACCATCGCCACACCAACGCTACAGCACGTCTTCAAAAAGAAAGCGCTCGGCTTCCAGTTGCTCTCTGAAATCGCGCAACTTTCCACGCTGAAACCCGACAGCCTTACCCGTCTGGGCAGCACGCACCGCGTCGCCCCGGCGCTGGCGTACATTCACGCGCATTTGCACGAGGACTTAAGCCGCGACACCGTTGCCAATGTCGTGCATCTGTCCGGCTCGCGTTTCCAGACCGT
The DNA here is from genome assembly GCA_038227875.1 of Planctomycetota bacterium. Classification (GTDB taxonomy): domain Bacteria; phylum Planctomycetota; class SZUA-567; order H5-PLA8; family H5-PLA8; genus JBBRPR01. The sequence continues at coordinate 74,578 of JBBRPR010000031.1, read as the reverse complement.
TTTCCGCGAGGCGCTCGGTATGCCGCCGCGCGATTACATCCAGCGCCAACGCATGCTGAAAGCGCAACAACTACTGCTCGGCTCCGACCTGCCCGTCAAAGAAATCGCCGCCCAAGTCGGCCACGACGACCCCTTCCACTTCAGCCGCGCCTTCAAACAGGAAATCGGCGTCAGCCCCGTGGCGTACCGGCGGCAGGGGAGGGCAAGGTCGATGTAGGCGTTTCTAAATCTCACGCAAAGCCGCAAAGACGCTAAGAACTGCGAACGGGGGGAATGGGGATTCCGGAATCGGGATTCGTATCGGCGAATCCCGATTCCCTACTTCCGAATCCCGTCTGTTGCCGTTCTTTGCGACTTAGCGGCTTTGCGTGAGATAAAAGAGCTGGTCTATTCAAGGATCCGCTCGACGGCCGCCTCCAGCGAGATCTCTCCGTTCGCGCATTGATCCAGCAGCCCCGAAAGCTCCGCGCCGGGCTCGAATTGATCGAGCAGCGACGCCTGAAAACGCAGCCCCGCGCGCCAGATCAATTCGCGCGACATGCGGTGGCGCTTCAATGCCGGCGCGAGTTCCGGCTGGCGCAGGAACTCCAGATGTTTCTCGGTTTCTGTCACGAGCTCCGGGCCGCCCGTGTGTTTCAGCGCGCTGACCAGCAGGACCGGTGGCGTCCAGCGGGTGCCGGTGAACGCTTTCGAAAACTTCGGACCCAGCTGCCGTATCGCGCGGCAGGGCGGCTCGATGCTCGTCTGCAGCGCCAGTTCGATCTGTACCTTCAAGTGTTCGGCTTCGGGCTTGTCGGCTTTGTTCACGACGAAAACGTCGGCGATCTCGAGAATGCCCATCTTCATCAACTGCACGTCGTCGCCGAGGCCGGGGACCTGCACGACCCAGACGGTGTCGGCGAGGTTCACCACTTCCGTCTCCGCTTGTCCCGCGCCAACAGTCTCAAGAAAGACGACCTGATACCCGGCCGTGCCCAGCACGCGCAGCGCGTCGCTGGCTGCCGCCGCCATGCCACCGGTCGCGCCGCGGCTGCCCATCGAGCGAATGAAAACACCCGTGTCGTTGCGCAAGCTCGACATGCGGATGCGGTCGCCGAGCAGCGCGCCGCCGGTGAACGGGCTCGATGGATCAATCGCGAGCACCGCGACGCGATCGCCGCGCGCGCGGAAAAGATTCACCGCGTAATCCACGAGCGTCGATTTGCCTGCTCCGGGCGGCCCGGTCAGCCCGATCGTCTGCCGCGGTAACGCGAAATGCGAAACCGCCCGCGACGTCTCGCTGACCAGCCGCGGGTCGCCGGATTCCAGCAGCGTAATCAACCGCGATGCCGCACGTCGATCGCCATTCTTACACGCCGCCGCCAGCTCCACTGGAGTGGGGGAGGGGGATGGATTGGATGTCGAAGATGTCATGCCCAAAATTTACCGGGAGCCGGGAAGAAAGAAAGGACTGAGGGCCGAGGACTGAGGACTGAGGTTACGGCGCGTCGCTTCGCTTTTGAATTTAGTAAAGAAAAAGCCTCTCTCGAATGCGTGCGGTTTATCCTCAGTCCTCAGTCCTCAGTCCTCAGTCCTCGGTCCTCGGTCCTTCCGTTTCGTCCGTAGCAAAAACAACATGTTATTGAACACCCACTACATTCCATTCCTCCTTGCCCCATTGCATACTCAGGAGCACGTAAGCAGTCAGAGATGCAAAAATTAAATGTCGGTCTCATTTAGGAGCGCACCATGCTGACAGAAATCGAACGGTACCTCTTCGATGTCAACGGATACATGACCATTCCCAATGCGCTTTCTTCAGAACAGGTTTCTGCGATCAACGCACTGATGGACGAGAAACTCAAAGAGCACCCCACGCCGCAGGCCGGCAGCATTTCGTTCGCGAACGTGCTCGCCTGGCGCGGGCCGATGATTGACCTGATCGACAACCCGCGCGTCACTGGCTGCCTGGAAGAAATCTGCGGCCCGAACTTCCGCCTCGATCACAACTACGCGTTCAATCTGCGGCCGGGATTCAAGGACGGCGGCGCGTACATTCTGCACGGGGGCGCGATTCCGTTTGAACCCAACCACCACTACGGCGTCTACGACGGCAAGGTCTACGGCGCGGAAGTGGCCGTCGTCTATCTCTTGAACGACGTCCACGAAGGCGACGGCGGCTTCGGCTGCGTGCCCGGTACTCACCGCTCCAATTTCAAGATCCCCGAAGAATTCCGCGACCTGCGCAAACCGCAGCCGGCCGTCAAGCAGGTCACCGGCCCCGCCGGCACCGCCATTCTCTTCACCGAAACCTTGGCGCACGGCACGATCCCGTGGACCGGCAAGCGCGACCGCCGCGCGGTTTTCTACAAATACACACCCAACTGCATTGGGCTGAGCGAACTGTATCTCGACGAGGTGGGCGCCAGCTGGCCGGAGCTCACGCGCCGCCAGCGCGAAATCCTCGAAGCGCCGAATGTGCGCTCGAAAGACCGCAAGCGGCTCCAGGCATATATATAATTGGAATGGAACCTATTTTTTAAATTACTTGTATTCCACGGCTTTGCGGTAACACTGATACCAGTGCTCCGAACAAAACGGCCATGTCGGCCGCTATGATGGTGGGCAAAGAAAGAAGTCAGGAGAAGTTCGATGGCCAAGGGCAAAGTGAAGTGGTTCAACGATCAAAAGGGTTTTGGATTCATTACCCCGGATGAAGGCGGAAAAGACCTGTTCTGCCACCACAGTGAAATCAAGGCAGATGGGTTCCGCTCACTCGCGGAAGGCCAGGCCGTTGAATTCGATTCGATCCAGGATACCAAGGGACCGAAGGCTACCAACGTCCGCCCGATTCAGTAAAAGCGGATCATAACCAAAAAGCAATTCAGGCAGGCGTCGCGTTCACCGCGACGCCTGTTTTTTTATTCAACTCCCAAATCGCGACGCGACGTGTAGTATTCGCACCGATCATCCTGAGCAGTTTTGAGTTTTCAGTTTTGAGTTTTGAGTTGACGCTGCGGCGGCAATAATTTCAAAACTCAATACTAACAACTCAAAACTGTCGGAAAGAATCAATTGCCTCGAAGGAGGAGTTCGCATGTCCATTACGCACGACGCGATGCTGCTGAGCCTGGTGCTGCTGGCGACAGTCTTCGGACCGGTGGCCGCGGCCGATGCTCCGGCGCTCGCGGTAAAAGCCACGTATTTCAGCGACCTCACTGCCGAACTGAAAAAAGTCTGGCCCGGCAACCGCCGCGTCAACTTCGTCTGCCACGGCCACAGCGTCCCCGCCGGCTACTTCAAAACGCCGTTCGTCGACACCTTCAACGCGTATCCGCATCTCTTTCACGTCGGCCTGAAGGAAAATTACCCCAACGCCGTGATCAATGTCATCGTCACCGCCATCGGCGGCGAAAATTGCCTCAGCGGCGCGGAACGTTTTGAACGCGATGTCTTAAGCCTGCATCCGGACGTGATCACCATCGACTACGTGCTCAACGACCGCGGCTTGCCGTTGGAGCAGTCGGCGAAGGCGTGGTCTTCGATGATCGAAAAGGCGCTGGCTGCGAAAATCAAAGTCATCCTGCTCACGCCCACGCCCGATCAGGCATCCAAGCTCGACGACCCCGCCGATCCGCTGAACAAGAATGCCGAGCAGGTCCGGAAACTCGCCGCGCAGTACCACGTCGCGCTCGTCGATAGCCTCGAGGCCTTCAAGCAGGCCATCAAAGCCGGCGCCAAGCTTCCAGACCTGATGTCCCAGGGCAATCACCCCAACCGCAAGGGCCACGATCTGGTTACTGCGGAATTGCTGAAATGGTTCGCGAAGTAGCACAGGATGGTCAGCTCAGAGTCTTGACGTCCGGCTGGAGCATCTCGGCGATGCGCTCCATCAGCGACACATTCTCGTCGCTGATGGGAAGCGCCCGGAAGTCGAAGTGGCAGACCGTTCCGAACATCTTCCCGTCTTCGCCCACCAGCGGCACACCGCAGTAGGAGCGCACTTCCATTTGTTTGCTATGGCCGTTGAGCCTGGCGTCCTGATGCGAATCGCAGCTCTTGAAGGTGGTCTTCCCGTTTTTTACGAACACACAGTACGAGGCCATAATTGGAATCGTGGGACAGGAACTGACCTCCGGGCGTTCTCTGTCGAAAAAGAAAACGTTTTGCAGGGATTCGTCGTTGAAGCGGTACAGAGCGGTGAAACGGAATTCGGTCAGGCTGTTCAGATGCACGAGCATCGAACGGATGCCATCGCGTTTCTTAATCGCCCGCAGTTCATCCAGCATTGACGTGTGGGTCGGCATCCCACAATCGTCGGCGGGCACGCGTCAATTGCAACAGGCTTATGGTTTGTTAGGGGGCTGAGGTTCGCTGGCCCCGTCTCCTCCACCGTCGCCGCCTCCTCCATTGCTGGTCTGACCGCCGGGCCCCGAGCCCGTGCCGCCGTTGCTCGATGCGCCGCTGCTGGAACTGCTTGCGCCACTGCTGGAACTGCTGGAACTGCTGCTGCCGCTCGCGCCACTGCTGCTGCTCGCGCCGCTTGAAGAATTACTCGTAGTGCTGGTGCTGCCCGACGAGCTGCTCGATCCACTCGAACTGGCTCCGCTGCTCGAATTCCCGCTCGAACTGCCCGTGGATGAGGACGTCGACGTCGAACTGCTCGCTCCACTGCTCGAACTCGTGCTGCTCGACGGCGGCGGCGGAGGCGGCGGAGGCGGCGGCGGAGGAGGTGGTGGCGGCGGCACCGGTGGCGGCGGCGGTGGGGGTGGTGGAGGAGGCGGCGGGGGCGGTGGTGGCGGGGGCGGCGGTGGTGGCGGCGGATAAAAATCCGTGTACGGATTGTATCCCGGATCGCTGCCGCCGGGGCCGCCCGACAGGTTATTCTTCAAGCCTTGTCGGCGCGGCGGAAGCGACGTGCCGATCTGCACCTGCCCGCCGGTCTTGATTGTGATGTACCGGTACTCCCGCGAGAGCGTGTCGATGACGCGGATTGTCTGGTCGTCGATGCCGGAATACGCGCCGCGATCCGCGCCCACGGAACCCACGTCGTTGCGCGCCGAACCGCCGCGCACCGTGCCGTCGGGCATGAAAATGGGCAGGAAGAGCGGGTATTCGTAAGCCGGTTCGTACTTGCCGCCCCACGACAGATGCAGGCTCGCTTCCTGGAAAGCCTGCGCCTGGGCCGTCAGCGTGCAGTAGACAGGCCCCTGCTTCGTAGTCCCGGCGGCGTCGGCGGGCGTGAGCTGGTCGATCATGACGCGGTCGGGCAGATCGAATCCCGGTGCGCGAATGTCGCGCATGTCGGTGGGATTGGCCGTCACTTCATTGCTGCCGCTGTTGTTGCCGCCGATGACCAGGTAGACATCGGCCGATCCCCGGTTCATGCCAAATGAGGACGTGCCGGTAATTCCGCCCGACCACGATTGCGCGGGATCGAAGTTGCCCAGCGCCGTGTTGTGAACGCCGCGCATCAGCACTTCGTACTTATAAGTGGACGTGTCCATGAGAAACTTCGGATCGGGATTGCCCATGGCGTCCAGTTGCGGCGTGACCCGCATGAACATCATTTCGTTGTAGGCCTGCGCCGGCGCGCCCAGCGACGGGTTCTTGCCCGCCGCGCTGTTGGGTCCGCCGGGGAGCAATCCGGGATTCTGGATGTTCAACGTCGGCGACGCGACCACGTAAACAAACCCGCCTTTTTCAAGGCTTTTCAAATCCACTTCCTGGCGGACCATCGACCACGGTTGCGCGCTGACCCCGGGACCGCCCGAGGGCAGCCAGGTTTTGGGCGCGGCATCGGTGTTCAAATACGTGCCGTGGAACTGCATGCACTTGGCCGCGTAGGCGATGCTGAACTGCCCCTTGCGGTCGCGCAGAATGATGGGAACGACCGGCACGCCATTGCTCATGGCATAGTAGCGTGCTTCGCGAAATACCTTGGCGGTGGTGTCCGCGGCGGCGATCACGCGGCTGGTGTGCGTAAACGAACCCAGCGCGGGAATCAGCACCGCCATCAGAATCACCATGATGGAAAGCACCACCAGCATTTCCGTCAGAGATAAACCGCGCCACGCGCGGCGCTTAAACGTACTCAATCGATCCCCCTGATTTTCGAAGACGTGACAACACTGTCCACGCGACCGCAAGGAGCCCGTGTTGACGCGTGAGATCTGTCCCGAAAAATCGTTCGAGAAACGCCGGCAGTAAGGTATCCGTGTTAGTGCCTATCGTTGTTTCAACGGCTAGTGAACTGCCGGAGGAATATCCAGACACGAATTTTGGGGAGGGTGCGGAAAAATACGACCAGGGTGCTCTCGCACAAAAAACGCTCAGGGTCGCTGAGCGGCCTTCATTGCGCTGACGATATTCCCGGCCGACGTTCGCACACCTTCGTCTGCATCAGAATCGCGCAGTGGTTCCAGCAGCGCGCCCAGTTCACGCCAGCCCAGATACGCGGTCATCTGGACGGCCGCCAGCCGCACCGGCGTCTCGCTTGCGGCAAGTGCGGCGCGAAAAATCGCAAAGTACCGCTCGTCATACCTGCCCGGCGCTGCGATACCCGTCAGCCGGATGGCCTTGCTCCTCTCCGCTTCGTCTTTCGCCGCGGGATAGAGCTGCAGAATTTCATCACTCGAATACGTCGGCAGCTCTTCTGCGATTTCATCGGCGACATCAGTGAGCTCATCCAGGTCTTCGGCTTTCAGCAGGATGTACACAACCTGCGCGATGAAATCGTCGACGTAGTGAACCGTGACGTCCGCGTCCTTGGGCTTGAAAATGCTCTCGCCGGGAATGAATTTCTCGGGATCGGGTTTCACCCGCTTTAAATAGATCCAGCCCTTCCGCTGCACGAGATCGAAGATGGTCGGCTGTTCCTCGGGATCCTTCGGGACTAACCGTGTGGCCATCAATGCCATGTGATTTCCTCCCACTGGGCTCTAGGTATTGCCAAACTCCTCATCCAACGCTGCATCAACCGCTTCGTCGAGGTCCTCGCCGAATTTTCGCTCGTAGACAGCTTTGGCAATGAGATCCGCGCGCTGGTATCCTTCGTACTCTTCGTGCTCCACGCTGGTGTCCCACTTCACCCACGTGCGGCTCTCCAGCAAGTCGTTGTACTTCTGAACCTCTGCGGGATTGTCCCTGACCTGCTCAAAAAAAACGCGCCCTTCGCCGATCACCCAGCCGGAAAAATCATCACCGTGATCTTCCGAACACGGACGGCTCAGTTTCATCTCGTCGAATCGCGTGAACGGATTCACGTCTTCCTTGGCATGCCAGCACCGGCATTGAAAACGGATCAACTCTGGCTGCGTGAGCCCTTCAAGCCGTCCGCACAGTTTCCGCAAGCTGCGCTGAGAGGATTCGATGATCTCCCAGAACCAAGCCACTTCAACGGGATCAGCTTCGATGCTCATGGAATGTCCTCTCAAATGTACGATGATTAAATAAGATCTGCCGCCCGGCAGTTACATCTAAAAATCTTGAAAGATGCGTACGTCCGGCTTTCAAATTCATTACGATTTCGCGAACCACGCAGAAGCCGTGCGCGTCCAATGCCGTGGTTCAGGAGGCATCATGAAGACACACATCCCGCTGCTCGCTCTCGGTTGCGCCCTGTTGCTGGCCTGCTGCGCCAATTCCGCCGTGGCCTCGGGCGATGTGATGTCGCGCGCCGAACTGGTTTCGCAATCGGAATTGATCGCCATCGGCAAACTCAGCGATCGCAAGGAAGTGGACGCCACTTGGGCGACCTCCACGCTCACGATCCGCGAGACGTTGAAAGGCGACGCCAGAATCAAGCAGGTCACCTTGAAGTACCTCGCCAAGCCCGGGAGCACAGCCACGTGGACGTATTCCGGCGAAGAGGACGGCATCTGGTTTCTGAAGAAGGATGGGGAAGGGGAGAAGACGACTTGGTCGACGTTCTACTCCGGCGGAAGAATTCCGACGACAGTGCCGTCAGAGCAAGGCAAAAAGGAAATCGCCGCCGCGCTGGATGAAGTCAAAAAATTAATCGCTGAAGAAAAGAAGGAACAAAAATAGCTCGCGACTGAACCTGTAAATCACACGCCTAAAATGCCCGCATTGAAGTCACGTCTCGTAGCGCCTACCTGATCTCACTACGCTTCCGAAATAATCCTCAAATCAAAAAATAACCGCACAAAAAGCTGCGCATTGAGCGATTGCACTTGTTACCTAAATCCTCGATACTTTCTGGAAATTATACGATAGCGAAACGGAACTGCGTATATTAATGTCTGCTTCCCAAAACCGAGAAAGGACCTCCATGCGATACTCAACCGCGCTATGCTGCGCCATACTTGCTTTCTGTTTCTCCTTCTTTGCTGTAATTGCAGGTGAAAGCCCCGCTCCCACTTCAGCCCCCACTCCCGTTCCCGCAACCCATCCCGCTCCCCGCCTCTTTGGCAAAGGTCATCCTTTTCAACTGGAAGACCTGCCCGACGGCGAACTGAAAACCAAGCTCCGCAAACTGGACTCCGGCGCGCGCAAGGCCGCGCTCGAACACCTCCACAAAAAATCGTTCTCCACCGAAGACATCCACGCCATGCGCGCCGACGATGCCGGCTCCCTTTACTACACCTGCGAGCTGAGCAAGGATGCGGTGGCCTTCGTCCGCGCCAAATCAGTCGTGCACACCAGCTCCCAGATCGCGCGCGGCAATGTTCCGATCTCCTCGCTGCCGGCGCTGCACAGCCGCCAGGGTTCGGCGCATACCGTTTATCTCGATTTCAAAGGCGCGACCGTTACCAACACCGGTTGGAATCAAGGCTTTGGCGTGCTGTCGTTTCAGACACGTCCCTTCGATCTCGACGGCGACGAAACCACTTTTAACGATGCCGAGCAGACGTTCATTCAACATGTCTGGGAACGCGTCGCGGAAGACTATTCGCCTTTCGATATCGATGTCACTACTGAAGAACCACCCGCCTTCGGCCCCAATATCGGCCACGTGCTCTTCACCCGCAACAAGGACAAGAACGGCAACACCTGCCCCTTCGCGGGAAACATCGGCGGCGTCGCTTACCTCGATGTCTACGGTCTGGCCAACTACAGCTTCTTTACGCCGGCGTGGGTCTACTACGAAAACCTCCCGGCCTACGGCTCACCGCCACCGATTCCGCAGCCCTTTGAAGATCTTTGTGCCGAAGCCGCGTCACACGAGATGGGCCACAACCTTGGCCTCTCGCACGACGGCACCTCGTTGAGCGCCTATTACAACGGGCACGGCACCGGCGCGACCTCGTGGGGGCCGATCATGGGCACGGGATTCGGCCGCAACGTCACGCAGTGGACTCACGGAGAATACTTCGACGCCAACAATACCGAAGACCAGCTCGCGATCATCGCCGGCAAAATTAATTACCGCCCCGCCGATCATGGGAGCACCGATGCCACCGCCAGCACCTTTGCGGTGACCGGCGGCACCACGATCGTCAGCAGCGATCCCAAGAACCGCGGCGTCATCGAGCAGACGTCCAACGTCGACGTCTTCACTTTTGCGACTCAGGCCGGACCGGTCACGTTCAACATCAATCCCTTCCGCAGCAGCGTCGACACGCGCGGCGGCAATGTCGATCTTCACGCCGAACTCTATAATTCTGTCGGCACTCTGGTCCAGACCAGTTCGATTGCCGGCGACACCAACGCCGTCATTAGCACCACGCTCGCCGCCGGTGTCTACTACCTTCATGTGTCGAACGAAGGCGACGGCACGCCGCTCAGCAATCCCCCATCTGGCTACACCAATTATGGTAGCGTCGGTCAGTACTTCATCGACGGCACCTTGACGCCCGATCTCACCGCGCCCACGGCCGTCGAAACGCTCTCGAACGTGACGACGTACGGCGCCACCACGCAGACGTTCACGGTGACCTATTCCGATAACTTCGCGATCGATGTTGGTACGCTGAGCAACACCAACGTGCGCGTCACGTCTCCGGCCGGATTCGATGTGCCGGCGACGTTCGTCAGCGTCAGTAACGCCAGCCACGGCACGCCGCGTGTCGCGACGTACAGTTTCACGCCACCGGGCGGTTTCTGGGATTCCGCTGACAACAACACCTACACGGCCACCGTGCAGGCCGGCCAGGTGCGCGACATCAGCGGCAACGCCGTCGCCACCACGTCTCAGACCTTCACCGTCAACGTTCCCGCGTTTGCGCTCGCGGGAGTCACCGGCCCCGCCAACGGCAGCTACCGGGCCGGAACCAATCTCGACTTCCAGGTCACGTACACGCAGCCCGTCGTCGTTACCGGCGCGCCATCGATCGCGTTGACGATCGGCGCCTCACCCGTCAACGCCACGTACGTCAGCGGCAGCGGCACGGCGACGCTAACGTTCCGCTATGTCGTCCAGCCCGGCGATACGGACACCGACGGCATTGCCTCGGCCTCGCCCATTATCCTCAACGGCGGCAGCATCAAGAATTCCAGTAATACTAATGCCGCACTGACCTTCACACCGCCCAACACCACGGCCGTACTGGTCGATACCACCGCACCGAACATCACCGGCGTTACCGGCCCCGCGAACGCGACGTACGGCGTGAACCGCAATCTCGATTTCACCGCCAACTTCAACGAACCTGTTTTCGTCACCGGAGGAACGCCGACGATCGCGTTGACCATCGGCGCGACAGCGCGTTCGGCCAATTACATCTCCGGCGGTGGTTCGGCGGCGCTCCTGTTCCGCTACACCGTTCAGGCGGGTGAGAGCGACAGCGATGGCATCGTCAGTACCTCGCCCATTCAGTTGAACGGAGCCTTGATCCGTGACCTGGCCGGCAACAATTCCGCGCTGACGTTTACGCCTCCAGTCACCACGAGCGTCCTGGTCAATACCGTCTCGCCTGCAATCTTAAGCGTTACGGGTCCCGCGGACGGCGAATACCTGCTGAATCAGAATCTCGATTTCATCGTCCAATACGACCACGTTGTGTATGTCGCCAACGGAACGCCGACGATGTCGCTGACCATCGGCGCGTCGCCGGTCACCGCGACCTATATATCCGGCAACGGCACCGCGCTGCTCACCTTCCGGCACACCGTCGTCATCGGAGAAGTGGACACCGATGGCATCGACTGCGCATCGCCGCTGGTGCTGAACGGCGCCACGATTCAGGACGTTGCCGGGAACAATGGTGGCCTGACCTTCACGCCGCCGCTGCTCACGAGCGTCACGGTCAACGCCGGATTCTCCTCGACCATCATCGTCACCAACGCCAACGATTCGGGAGCCGGCTCCCTGCGCAAGGCGTTGAGCGATGTCACGGCCAACGGTGTCATCACCTTCGATCCCACGTTCTTCAACACATCCCGGACGATCAATCTGGCCAGTTCGCTGCAGCCCAACAAATCGCTGACGATCAACGGCCCAGGCGCCAATCTCTTGACGGTGGCGGGCAACAACACCAACTATCCCGTCTTCGAACTATTGAACGGCGACATTACATTGATCGGAATGACCCTGACCGGTGGCCATGACAACTATTCCCTCAACTTTGCCGGTGGCGTCACGACACGAGCTGCTGCGACCGTCAACAGCGTGACCATCCTGGATTGCAACATCACCGGCAATGTCGGGAAATTCGGCGGTGGCGTCTCCGTCGTCTCCAATTTCTTGACGATCCGACGCTGCACCGTCTCCAATAATCAGGCCGTGAATACGGGGTTTAGCAATGCTGGTGGCGGCATCAATTATCAAGGCGGCACGATGCTGTTGGAGAATTGCACCATTAGTGGCAATTCGAACGACTCCGCCAGCGATTCCGCCGGCGGTGTGTGTACCTTCAGCGGCACGACCACCATCGTTAACTGCACGATCACGAATAATTCAAATTTGAATGACAGTACGTCAACCGGCGGCTTGATAGCCTTGCAAAATAACACCTATGTTTTCAATTCCATCATCGCCGGCAATACCAACGGCGGATCGGCCACGTCCAAGACCGCGGACATTTGTATTCCCGATCCAATCTTTGGCGGAACGGGGAAAATCTACTCAGATGGCTACAATCTCATCGGCAACATCGGCGTTTATACCCTCGGCGGAACCGTCGGACCGACGTACTTTGTTAACGGTGTCAGTGGCGATCAGGTCGGCACGCCCGGCGCGATTCTCGATCCAGGCCTGAGCCCGCTGGGAAATTACGGCGGCCCGACGCCAACGCATCTGATCACGCCCAGCAGCCTGGCCTACAATAAAGGATCGAATACGTCCTTCACCGGCACGATGGGACCGGCGCTCGTCGCGCCGCTGAACGATCAGCGCGGCCTGGTCCGCCCGCGCGGAGCCGCCGCCGACATCGGCGCAATTGAAGCGCAAGTCGTCGTCAGCCCCGCAACCATTCCAGCCGGCCAATCCGGAACGCTCTACCCGACTGTTACGTTCTCCGCGACCGGCGGCACGCCCGCGTATGCGCTGGTGTTTTCCGGCTCGCTGCCCAGCGGCATGACCTGCGACGGCACAACGCTGGCCGGCACACCTACGGCTGTCGGAAGTTTTCCCTTCACCATCACCGCCACCGACAGCACCAGCCTGGTCGGCACTGCCAATTTTGTGCTGACCGTCGGCAGCACGCCGGGAATCGATCTGGTGCCCGCGCTCTCGCACACCGGCACCTTCAAGCAGGGACAGAGCGGCGTTCATTACAGCGTCTCTGTCGCCAACACCGGCGCGCTGGCCAGCTCCGGAACCATCACCGCGACGATGAGTATCCCCGCTGGCCTCACGCCGACGGCGTTCACCGGAACCGGGTGGGTTCAAACCTCGCTCGCTCCGCCCACGGCTACGTTCTCAGGCACCATCGCCGCGGCCGGCACCGATACCAACCTGATGTTGACGGCCAACATCGCCAGCAACGCCGCAGCCACGCTCATTCCCACAGTCACGATTTCCGGCGGTGGTGAAACCAACACGACCAACGACACCGCCAGCGATTCGACCACCGTCCTGCCCGATCAAGCGCCGCAGATCTCCGGTACGCTTCCCAATCAGGCGCTCAACGACACGGCCACGCTCGCGCCGTTCACGCCAGTTACGATTTTCTACTTCGACAGTGCGCAGTCCCTGACGACCTCGGTCACCGTCAGCGCGACGTCGCACGGCGATTTCACTCCCGGATCCGTGACGGCCGCGGGATTCACCAACGCCGGAGGCGGTTCGTACACTTTCAACGGCACGGCCGCCGCGCTCACCGCGGCGATCCGCCAGCTCGTCTTTGCGCCCATTCCCACCCGCGTCTCGCCGGGCACCACGGAAGCCACGTCGTTTACAATCTCTGTCAACGACGGCATCTCGCCGGCGGTCACCGACTCCACCACGTCGGTGAACTCGCTCTCCATCAACAACGCGCCGACGATCTCCGGCGCCGTCGCCAATCAGGCGCTCAACGATACGCAAACGCTCGCCACGTTCACCGGCGTGACCGTGGCCGACGTGGACCCGCAGACGCTCACCGTTTCCGTCTCGCTGGATTTGGCGGCGAAAGGCAAGTTCACGGCCCAGTCGCTTACCGCTTCCGGCTTCGCGGACTCCGGCAACGGCGTCTACACGTTCTCCGGAACTCCAGCGGCCGCGACTACCGCAATCCGATTGCTCGTCTTCGCGCCCACGCCCAATCGCGTGGCGCCGGGCAGCACCGAAATCACGACGCTCTCCGTTGCGGCCAACGATGGCGTCGCCCCGGCGGTGCTCAACAGCATCACGACCGTCGTGAGCACCTCCCTCAACGACGGTCCGGCGATTCTCGGCATGAATGGCGGTCTGCAGATCAACGACACGCAGACGATTCCGCCCTTTGCCATCGCGATCCTGCGCGACCTGGACGTCCCCGCGCAGACACTCGCCGTTTCCGTCACGCTCGACGATCCGGCCAAGGGCGCGTTCACTCCCGCGTCGCTGACCGCGTCGGGATTCACCGACGCCGGTGCCGGCCGCTATACCTTCAACGGCGCAACCACGATCGCGACCAACGCCATCCGGCAGCTCGTCTTCGCTGCCGCGCCGCGCCATCTTCCGCCCGGTCAATCCGAAACGACAACCATGACCGTCACGCTCAGTGACGGCATCGCTCCCACCGTCACCGACAAGGTCACGACCGTTACCGTCACGTTCATTCCGCCCCCCGTCGTGGTGGTCACGTCCCCTGCGTCGGCGACGCCGCCGAATCCTGGCCTCGGTCAGACCGTACAGTTCGCTGTCGGCGTGACCGGCTCGGGCACGCTGACGTACTCCTGGGATTTTGGCGACGGCTCACCCACCTCCGCGCAGGCCAGCCCCACGCATGCGTATCAGACCGAAGGCGCCTACACGGCCACCGTCACCGTCTCTGATACGTTTGGGAATAGTGCTACCAGCACGGTGACGGTCACTGTCTCCGCGCCGCTGGTCGGCACCGGACCGGACAGCGACGGCGACGGCGTCTCCGATGGCATCGAAACGACGCTGGGCACCTCGCCCACCGATCCGCTGAGCACCCCGTACTCCGGGCCGGTCCTCCCGCTGACCGTGCTCAAAGCCGGCATCAAGCTCAACTTCGCCAGCGTCAGCGCCGATGGACTTTCCGCCAGCGGCACGCTCCACATTCCGAAGGGCTACAGTCCTCTGAAGAATCAAGTCGCGCTGGTGGTCGGCAGCGTTGTGCGGAGCTGGACGCTGGACGCCAAGGGCAAAGGCAAGACGCGCGACAGTTCCTTCAAGCTCATGATCAAGACCAAGAAGAAAGTCGTGCTCGAACAGGACGCCAAGTTCTCGATCATGTTCAAAAAGGTCGCGTTGGCCCTGACGCTCGACGGCTCCGGCCTGAAGAACGCCGACGCCAGGAAACTCCCCGTGAACGTGACGTTCAACCTGATCCTCAACAAGTCCCTCTACCGCAAAGCCCAGGACCTGGTCTACACCGCAAAGAAAGGAAAGACGGGCATGGCGAAGAGTTTGAAAGTGATCATCAAGAAATAAGCGCAGCAAAAGTGAACCGAGTAAGGATCGCCCGGAGCCGTTCCGGGCGATCTCGTTTTCATCTCACGCCGTCGCGGTCTCCAACCGGTCGCTGCATGTGGCTGCGTCCACGCCGTCAAACAACGCGCGAACAGGTTCGCTGAATCGCGCATGCGCTTCAGCGCTCAGAAGATTCGGCTTGCCGGGGCCTTCGGCATAGCGCCGTCGGCCAAAGAAGCTGGTCACGTTGGGGCGGTCTTGCGCGCTGTTGTTCTGAGTGGCGCCATGCCAGACGTGACCGTTGAAAATCACGACTGTCCCAGCCAGCGCGATCAGTTTTCGTTCACGCGGATGACGCGCCAGGGGATCGGACAACTCAGCGCGCACCTCCAGCGGCCAGCGATGCGAACCCGGCACCACTCGGGTGGCGCCGTTCAGTTCTGTGAAGTCCGCCAGCGGCCAGATCGAGTTGCAGTGAAAGTACTCGCCGATTTTCGGCACCGGCCCGCTCCAATCCGCGTGCAAGGCTTGATGTCCAGCCCCCGGGCGATTGGGGCGGGAATGCACGCCAAAGGAACGGAAGTCTTCTTTCAACACATGCCAGATTGCGGCCAGCACGCGCGGATGCGACACGCAGAGATCGAATGCTGTCGACTTGTTCTGGAGTTGTCCCAAGTCACCTGGATTTTCCGCGGTCCCGGTTTTTTCGAGTTCAAACAGCCGTTCCATTTCCCGGCGCATGACTCGGATCTGGGAGAGCGGCACGACCTCTGCAAGCGCAACGTATCCTTCGTAGTCGAGGCAGTACTTCTCCTCGTCGGTGAGTGTGTTTTCTCGAACACCCAGTTGGTACATCTGATCGGCAATGGACATCCCTGTGCTCCTTTCAGCGAGAGGATGGAATAATACCACGTCATCACGCCATTGCTTTCGACGCAATCCACTGTACAAAATCGAACATGAAGACGTTTTCACGCCACCGCAAGGCAGAATACTGGATGGCCCCGTCGGCCAGGCCCATTGCTGCCATTCCGGAACTGCTCTATGCCGGGCGGTACAAGGCTCGCAATGCAACCCCCATGATCGCTCATCGCCACGCGTCTCTCGAAGTTTGCTACATTGAGAAGGGCATCGCGGAATGGTGGGTCGGGCGGAAATCGTACGCGATTGCCGGCGGGCAGTTTTTCATGATCCGGCCGCATGAACTTCACGGCGGAATCGATAAAATCCACCAGCCCTGCTCGTATAGCTACGTGGGGTTGCGCGTTTCAAGCGTCCGTCTGTTGCATCTTCCGGCCGGCGAATCGCGATCGCTGCTCAAAGCGATCAATGGTCTCCCCGAGCGATGCTTTCCCGCTCCCGCTCCGGCTCAAACCGCCCGGCTTTTCGCCATGGTCTTGAGCGCCATTGGAAGCTCGGACGCCCTGGCCACCATTCACGCGCGCATGAACCTGACCCAGATCCTGCTAGGCCTTGTTGCGGCTGGACGCGCGGCGAAAGCGCACGGCCATTCGAATGTGGTGAGCGAAGCGATCAAACTGATGGAAGCGAATATCGAACATCCGTTACGCCTGGATTCGCTGGCTCAACGCCTCGGCTGGAGTATCTCGCACCTGAAGAGCCGGTTCCGAACCGAGATGGGCGTC
This sequence comes from Planctomycetota bacterium, assembly GCA_038227875.1. Lineage (GTDB taxonomy): Bacteria > Planctomycetota > SZUA-567 > H5-PLA8 > H5-PLA8 > JBBRPR01. The sequence continues at coordinate 57,988 of JBBRPR010000031.1, read as the reverse complement.
GCGCCGGCCGACTACTACCTCCGCCTTCGTCTTAAACGTGCGTGTGAAGAACTGCGCCGCACTGACGCGGAAATCACCGCCATTGCGCTGCGGCTGGGTTTTTCATCGAGTCAATACTTCGCGACCGCGTTCAAGCATGTCATCGGAGCATCTCCGCGCGATTACCGGAGACGTGTCCGCTAAGTCGCATCACTTCATCAGGTCATAACACGCCAGCGAATCGTTGTAGCGCAAGTACACCTTCCCACGCGCAATCACCGGGATCGTCCAGCAGGGCGCGCCGCCATAGGCCGCCGGCGAACCGCGGTGCGTCCACCACGGCTGAATTTTCACCGCACCCTTCCATTCCGTCACCTTCTTGAAACCCTCCGGTGTCGGATTCAGCAGTAGCAGGTCGCCGCTGTATTTCAGGCAGAGCAAGTTGCCGTCCACTTCCACGATCGATCCGCATCCAATTTTCTTCTCGCTCCACTTTTCCACTCCGGTCTTCACATCCACGCACTGAAAACCACTGTTGACGGAACTGTACAATCCATCGGCGACAAACGTATACAGGTAGCCGTCGTGCAGCACCGGATTGGTCCAACCCGTGAAGGCGACCACGTTTTTCCACAGTTCCTTGGCGATGCCATTCTCGATCTGCACCGCTGACCGCACGTGCTCGTTCTTGGCGTTGGCGCTGACCAGAACCACGGTCTTGCCGTCCGTCAAGGGATCGGTGTACATGCCGAAATCGCCGCTCGGTACCGATTCCGGAACCAATTCCCAGAGTGGTTTTCCGGTGCGGGGATCCAAGCCGACGGCAAATCCGGCGGTGTTATAAACGAGCTGAGCCTGGCCATTTACTTTCAAACTCAGGGCGCCCGTCCAACTCAAGTCGATTCGTTTACTGTCCTCGCCGTAGCTCCAGACCCACTCGCCCGTGTCTTTTTTGAATGCAGACAAGGTGCTCCGCTTGTTGGTCTCCGGCCGGATCACGTGCGTCAGGATCACCAGGTCTTCCCACACCACCGGGGGATTGCCCGGCGTGTGGCTGTATTGAGCGAACGCTTTTTTCCACAGTAAGCGGCCATCGGCCATGCTCAGGCACGAGTAGCGCGAAGTCGCATGGCAGACATACACCCGGTCGCCGTCGATGCACGGCTGCGCCACAGGCCCGCCCGCCCAACCATCGCCCCCTCCGTCGCCGGGAAGTTCCGCGATCCACAGCGGCGCTCCGCCTGTGTCGGCGTTGAAGCACAGCACTTCGTCCATGCACCCATGCTTGCCGAGGACCACCAGTTTCTCGCCCTGCACCGACGGGGGCGACCAGGTGGTCAGATACGGGCTCAACCCTGACACCTCCCATACTTTCCTCAAGCCCCCGGTCCAGTCCTTGCGAATTCCCTTCAGCGTGCTCTTCCCGTCGCCGTTGGGGCCCAGCCAGCGCGGCCAGTCTTCCGTGCTGCCAGGCTTGGCATCCGCGGCCGCCGCCGTCGTCGCGGTAAGGTCCGCGCGCTCCCCGCGCCGAACCTGAGCTGTGCCGGTCTTCGCGGCCCACACGCCCAGCCACGTTCCACCGTACGCTTCGTATTGCAACGTCGCCGCGCCGATCAAGTATCCGGCCTTGGCATCGTAGACCATCAGCGGCGTCGGCCGGCCTTTCAACGCGGGCGTCACCACGTCCGACACATTGCTCAGCTTGCCCGTCTTGGGATCCTGCTTGAAATTCTGGATCAAATGCATGTCCGACGAAATGAACCCGCTCACGCCGTCGGGCGCAAACATCAGGTTCATCCCGCGCAGATTGGCGAAGGCGTCGAATTCCTTGTCGTACTCCGAACCGCCCGAGCTGAACTCCAACTCGCCGGTCGCCGGATCGCGTTTGAAGATGCCGAAGCAGTTCTTGGTCCAGACCTGTTCGCTGGTCAGCACCACGTAAACCCACCGGCCGTCGGGCGAGATCCCGGCGATGTTGCCTTTCAGCTCTTCGACATTTCCCACGTTCGGCGTCTTCGCTTTGGCCAGGCAATCCAGGCTCAGCGACTTTTTGTACACGATCTCGCCGCTCGGTTTCCGCTCGACGATCGCGATGTTGTGATCGCCGACGCAGTAGATGTGCTTGCCATCGGGGCTCATCTTCGGGTTGGAGCGGAAACCCAGCCCGTTGATATCGCCGCCGCGTTCGGCCTTGCCGTCGTCCCCCAGTTTCACCCACGTCAGGCGATTGGTGTAATTGTCCTGAGCCGTGGTGACATAGAGATTCTTCCCTTCCGGGTCGGCAATCAGCATCGGTTCAAACGTGGCGCTGCGCGGCACGATGCCCGGCAGCGTGCCCTTCTCGATCGGCTTGCCGGTCTCCTTCTCAATGTCAAACCATGTGATCGCGTTGAATGTTTCCGGGTGACCATCCAACCCCGCGCCCCACACGAACAAGGCCAGCGCGTACAAACGGTTGCCGACGGCGCAGAGCGAAAAGCCGCCCTTGATCGTGGAATGCGAAACTTCCCCCACATACGTAAACTGATTGCCCGACGCTTTCGGATCCCACTTGAAGTACTGGATAATGCCGCCGCCGATGCGGTCCCCTCCGAGGCTGACGTAAATGTAATCGCCGATCTTCTGAAACCCGTTCCCAATACGGAACGTCTTCGGCATCGTCTTGTCTTCTGACGTGAACGTGCTGACCAGCTCCGCAGTCGGAACTGTCACCATCTCACCGGCGACGGGAGTTTCCGCCGCCACGCCGCTGGACCACAAGACCATCGCCACCACTGCCAAGGTCAATGTTTTTCCCATAGAAATCTCCTGTGTGGTCGTTAGTCGCACAGAATCACATACACTTCCCGCTCGGGGAAATACCAAGGCCAATACCGTATAAAAGAGGGACGATTCCGACCTGGGGATTTCGAAAATACCCGAAGCGTGAATCGCCCCTAAGCTACCAACCGTCCGTCCTGAACGGTGAAGCCGGCAACCCCGCCTGATTGTAAAGCGTGCACGGCGGCGTCGACCCCCACGCATACCGCACCGCCCGCGGGCGCGAAACCTCGGGGCTCCACACCAGCACCGTATCCTTCTGAACGCGAGCCTCCGCCTCCACCCAGCGCCGGTCAGCTCCAGCGATCATAAATCCGCTCGGCGTTTTGCCGCCGCGCAACTTCAAGCCCCGGCCGACATGCTCGAACTCAATCCGCGCGATCGGCCCCTCAATTCGGCACCTCTTATAGAGCGGCCCCGACGCGTCGATTTTCTTGCCGTACGTTTTGGCCAACGCCTGCAGCGCCAACCGATGCCCAACCAGTTGCTTGTTCCGCGGATGCACGTCCCGCTCGCCGCCGTCCACGATCACGGCCATTCCGGTCTGTGGAACTTTTAGCGTCATCAACTGAGCTTCGCGCAACAGCGCCAGGTTGTCGCCGACCGGACCGCCGTAGTCGGGGAGCTGCGCAAAATAAAAAGGAAGACCCGCCCGGCCCCAGCGCTTCCGCCAATCCGTGATCAGCAGCGGAAACAGTTTTCGGTACGCCGGCGCATCGTGAACATTCGATTCGCCCTGGTACCAGAGAAATCTTTTGACCGGAATGTCCACCAGCGGATGAATCATCGCATTATAAAGCGTGCCCGGCACCACCGCGCGGCTGAGCTGCCCCTTGGGCGGCAGCGCGCGTTCGATCCGATAATTCCACGTGCCGGCCAGAGCCACCGTGCCCTTGCCAGGCTTGTTGATCACCGACAATTGCAGCGTCTCTTTCTTCCCGCCGAAGCCGCCGTTCAAATTATGAGCGAAGACGCGCACCGCGATGCAGTTGCGCCCCGGCTTCACCAGCGCCGCCGGCACCAGATACTTGCGCGGCACGTCCCAGAACCCTTTCGTCTCGATCCCAATGCCGCCCACTTTGACGCCATTGAAATACGTCGTGTCGAAGTCCACGATCGGCCCGAGACTCAAATAAAGGTCTTCGCCCTTCCACGACGCCGGAACGTTCACAGTCTTCCGAAACCAGAACGCGCCGACCTGCTTGATCCCCTGGCCAGTCCAGTAGCAGGGCAATTGCATCGTCTTCCAACCGGCCGTGGAGCACTCCGTCGTGGCCCAGCCCTGTCCAACGCCAATGTTCGAACGGTCCTTATGAAACGAGCTGGCCTCCGTAGCGACGCCCGGCCGCAAGTACTCGCGATACGGCTTGATCAGCGCCGTGTAGCCATCGTAGCTTTTCAAGCTCGCCGGACTGATCCACGGCTCAACCTTCGTACCGCCCCACGAGGCATTGATCAGCCCCAGCGGCCGCCCGCTTTTTTGATGCACTTCCCGGCCGAAGAAATACGCCGTCGCCGAAAAATCGCCGACAGTCTGCGGACTGCACTCCGCCCATTTTCCTTCCACGTCCAGGCACGGCACCAGCGACGCGCGCTGAGCCACGCTGAACAACCGGATCTTCGGAAAGCGCGCGCCGGCAATCTCCGAGTCCGCATCGCGGGAACTCGACACCGACCAGTCCATGTTCGACTGCCCCGAACACAACCAGAGATCGCCGACCAGCACGTTCTCAAGCGTGCGCTCGGTGCCGCCACGAATTTTCAGCACGAACGGCCCGCCCGCCTTAAGCGGCCGCAGTCGGGCCCGAAAATCGCCCTTCGCGTCCGCCGTGGTCTTCACCCGCGCCCCGGCGATCTCAATCACGATCCGCTCCCGCGGCTCTGCGTGCCCCCAGATCACCGTCGGCACGTCGGCCTGGAGCATCATGTTGTCGCCAAAAATCGAAGGCAGCCAGATTTCGCGTTCAGTCATCGCGTAAAACCTCGGGTGAAAATTGACGGACCTGGGATGAAAGAAAGTCTAGCAAGTCGAGCGGGATTTTTGTGGCTATTTTGCAGCGGGATGGGTTCAATTTCTGCATGGAACTGCAGCGTCGCCCCAATTTCCTTGTCCGGCATGCCGCTCTTCTTTTTGGCAGCATCCTCTCCGCGTTTCCGGTGGGAATCGCAGGGGACCTTTATCGCAGCAATGTGCTGTGTGGTTGTGCGGTCGTTCTCGGTCTGGGCAGCTTCGCGTTATTAATCGTCGGAATTTTTTATGAACTGCTGACGCGGATGCAATGGCCGCTGCTCGAATTGCTGCTCTCGGTTTTCGGTGGCTCGCTGGCGATGATCTACGGCATCCGCGGATTTGGCATCCGCGCCAACGCGCTGACCGCCATGGACGTGGCAACCCTGGCCTTCTATCTGGCCGCGGGCTTACTCGTTACCTTTCCCGGCACGCTCCTGGCACTGGAATGGATTCACGCGCTGAAAATTCAACACGCCCTCGTCCGCGCCGCGCTGGTGCTGCTGGCGTGGGCGTCGCTGCTGAGCCCCATTTCAATCCTGATTGGGATCGGTTGCGTGATCATGGCCTTCGGCAGCGGCAGCACAATCCTCGGCGCCGTCAACCGCCCCCAATTGATTGCCGCCAGCGAATACCTCAGCGCCGCGCTGATCTTCGTGCCCGTCATCTGGGTGCAGCGGCGCGCGAGAGGGGCCGGCCAGATACGAATCTGAAATCGAGTTAGCCGGAGTTCCTACGGAGTCTCAAGCTCACGTTTCCTTCACCGGCAGTTTTGGAACGCAGACCAGAAAAAAAACAGTGGGCGCAAACGAGAAGAAGATCCAGTGGCCCGAGAAGCCGCGGAGCAGGCAGGCCTGCAGGTGGTCGTATTCGTCTTTGGTGATGGTGCGGACGAAGCGGCCGTGGGATTTAATTTCGTAGTGGTCGCCGACGGGCGTCGGAGTGCCTTCCGACAGATTGTAACCAAAGATGCAGAAGTTGATTATCGTATACATGCCGACGACAAAAAATAGCATCCGCAGCGGCGGGGAAAGATAGGTTCCGAGCAGGCGGTTGAAATTCCGCGTGACGTCCGGCGCCAGGTTGGTCTGCTTCTTCAGCCGCTGCAGCCAGAAGATCATCGGAAAAAACGCAAGCATCGCGCCGATATGGAGCGGCCATGCGGATGCCATGAAGAACATTGGCGTCGGCAGAAAAGTCGAGAGATGCACGACGACGCTCAGCGTCAGTATGGAGAGAGCGAACAGGCCGAAAAATTTGGGCATCATCGTGTCACCTGCCTGCGTGTGGAACGGACGACTTCACCTGCGGCGGCGTTTTTGTCTCATTACCTTGTTACATTGGTCAAAATCGGGATTGTTATCCAATATCAGAATCGCTTGTGCCTTCGCGAATTGTCTTACACTACAACCTGCAATATTTGATATTTCCGGGCCAGGATTCGAACCTGGAATGAGGGAACCAAAATCCCTAGTGTTACCGTTACACCACCCGGAAGTGAGTGCTTCGCTGCGTGTGAAAATTCACATTACTCCCTCACCGCGATTTCTTCAAGAAGACACTGCAGTGATCGACGCATGACCGGTGATCAGTAACCGACCACTTTTCTCCGGACTGATCGAGACCTTACCAGCGCGCACTCTTCGACTCTGCCGTCCATCACACACGCCCACGCCCCCGACCACTGTTCACCGGACTGATCCAGACCTCGCGAGGCCGCATACTTCAACCAAGCCGCCCATCACACGCAAGGCGCCCATAACCGATCCTCAGTCAGAGCTGATTGAAATTCAGCCCGTCTCCGCACGCGCCGGAAATAAATTTGGTCGGCGACTCGAAAAACCACCCGTGATAATCATTCGCTATATTACAAACGACAACACATTATGCACGTGTGCGAAGAGCGGAATGACGTATTTTTGTTGTGAAACTTAGTCAAAACCACGATAATTTTCGCATCGGCAGTAACGTTGCATTCGTCAATACTTCGACTGTAATTCGTCCCGAGCCCTTTACGAAGAGGAAATGCCCATGCGTCCATCCGCATGTTGTAGATTGATTCTTATCGCGCTGCCCGTCCTTCTGCTCGCTCAGGTCCGCGTCTCCGCGACCGAATACCGCGGCGGCTCGGCCGCTTCGGTCAAGACCTGGTCCGCCCGCAATTACGACGACGTCAAAGCGCTCGCTTCGCCCAAGGTCATCTACTTCTACGATCTGGATATCTACCGCAACAACTTCGCCGAAAAAATGGAAGGCAAGGACTGGCTCGGCAACGAGGACGTACAGGCCGCACTGAAAAAATTCTCGCGCTTCAAAGTCCGTTACGATGGACTCGAAGCCCGCGGCTGGCCCAAGGAACTCCGCGAACATTCCAAGAATGGCGCCTCGGTGCTCCTGATGTCCTCCGACAACCTGATGCTCGTCTGGTTCGATCGCCAGACCGCCGCCGACCTGATGACGCCCGAACGCTTCATGGCGGCCGCCAAGCAGATCGAAGAATACGACAAGTCGCACAAGGTCGAGAAGGAAAAGGACGCGCCCAAAGAGAAGGATAAAGACAAGGACAAGGTCGCCGCCAAGGGCGACGACTTGAAGATCAAAGGCATCGCGCAGCCCGGTGAGGACAAGCCCAAGGACGACAAGAAGGCGACGCCCATCGCCACCAAGCGCCCCTCCGGCCCCGCCGACGAATAAAGCTCCACGCACAGATAGCCCGCTTCTATAGAAGGTACGGTGGCCAACGCGCCACCGTGCCTGCTCGTTCTCAAGTCTGAGAACATTGCCACGTCAGAATGACACGCCCCCCTCCTCGCGCCCTCCAACGTCACGTCGCAACACCAATCCCATTCAACATTTATAAAACTACCCTGAAACCCATCCGTTGGTACGTGGGTTGTTATTGAACCGCTTGCGAGCAGTTAAAAATGAAAAATGACCGATGACCCAATGCCCAATGACTCCGTTCCCCGCGCATGGCCGGTCAAGGAGGGTACCGTATGAACATCGATCGCTACACCGTCAAGGCTCAGGAAGCGCTGCAGACTGCGCAGGGCACCGCCCAGCGTTCGGGCAGTCCGGAGCTCACCACCGCGCATCTGCTCTCCGCGCTCCTGGCGCAGGATGGCGGACTCGTCGGGCCCATCCTCCAGAAATCCGGCGCGGATCTGGCGCGCGTGAAACTCTCCACCATTGAGCTGCTCGACAAGCTCCCCAAGCAGCGCGGCGGCGACACCCACATGTCCGCCGATCTGCGCAAGGCGCTGCAGTCGGCCGAAGACGAAGCCGAACGGCTGAAGGACGAATATGTCTCCACCGAGCATCAGTTGCTGGCGTTGGCCGGCGGCAAGGATGACGTCGCGCGTCTGCTCAAAGACGCCGGCGCCAACCGCGAAATTCTGCTCAAGGCGATTCAGTCCGTCCGCGGCACCGCGCGCGTGACGACGCAGAATCCCGAAGCGAGCATGCAGGCGCTGGAAAAATACGGCAAGGACCTCACCGCGCTCGCCCGCCAGGGGAAACTTGATCCCGTGATCGGCCGCGACGACGAAATTCGCCGCGTGATCCAGGTGCTCTCGCGCCGCACCAAGAATAATCCCGTGCTGATCGGCGAACCCGGTGTCGGCAAGACGGCGATTGCTGAAGGTCTGGCCCAGCGCATCGTCGCCGGCGATGTGCCCGAAAGCGTGAAGGATAAGCGCGTCGTGGCCCTGGACCTGGGTTCGCTGATTGCCGGGACCAAATTCCGCGGCGAGTTCGAAGAGCGCCTGAAGGGCGTGCTCCGCGAAATATCCGAAGCGCACGGCGGCATCATTCTCTTCATCGATGAACTCCACACCATCGTCGGCGCGGGAGCCGCGGAAGGCGCCGCCGACGCCGCCAACATGCTCAAGCCTGCCCTCGCGCGCGGAGAACTCCGCTGCGTCGGCGCCACCACGCTCGACGAATACCGCAAGCACATCGAAAAGGACGCCGCCCTCGAACGGCGCTTCCAGCCCGTCTACGTCGGCGAACCCGGCGTCGAAGCGACCATCGCCATCCTGCGCGGCTTGAAGGAGCGCTACCAGGTCCATCACGGCGTTCACATCACCGATTCGGCGCTCGTGGCCGCCGCGACCCTGTCGCACCGCTACATCGCCGACCGTTTCCTGCCGGACAAGGCCATCGATCTCATCGATGAATCCGCCGCCGCGCTGCGCATGGAAATCGACAGCCTGCCCATCGAGCTCGATACGCTCAACCGCCGCATCATGCAGCTGGAGATCGAACAGTCCGCGCTCAAGAAAGAAAAGGACAAGGCCAGCCACGACCGGCTCGCGAAGATCGTCAGCGAACTGGCTGGCCTTCGCGAAACCGCCAGCGGCTTGAAGGCGCGCTGGCAGAATGAAAAGAATGTCATCGGGCGGCTGCGCGACATTCAGAAGGAAGTCGACGAGCTCAAGACCGAACAGGAACTCTGCAAGCGCAAGGGCCAGCTCGACCGCGCCGCCGAAATCCAGTACGGCGAACTCCCTGCGCTGGAAAAAGAGAGCGCCGAACAACAGGAGAAGCTCAAGAAACTGCAGGAGAAGGGCGCGCTGCTCAACGAAGAAGTCACCGAAGAGGACATCGCGAAAGTCATCGCGCGCTGGACGGGCATCCCTGTCTCCAAGCTGCTCCAGGGTGAACGCGACAAGCTGCTGCTGATCGAAGAAAATCTGAAGCAGCGCCTGATCGGCCAGGAAGAAGCCGTCGAAGTCGTCGCCAACGCCGTCCGCCGCAGCCGCTCGGGCCTGTCGGATCCCAATCGCCCGATCGGCAGTTTCCTGTTCCTCGGGCCGACCGGTGTCGGCAAGACCGAACTGGCCAAGGCGCTGGCCGAATTCCTCTTCGACAGCGAACAGGCGATGGTCCGCATCGATTTAAGCGAGTACATGGAGAAGCATTCTGTCTCGCGCCTGATCGGCGCGCCGCCGGGTTACGTCGGCTACGACGAAGGCGGGCAGCTCACCGAAGCCGTGCGGCGCCGCCCGTACAGCGTGATCCTGCTCGACGAAGTCGAGAAGGCCGCGTCGGAGGTGCTCAACGTCTTCCTGCAGGTGCTCGACGACGGGCGCCTCACCGACGGTCAGGGCCGGGTTGTTGACTTCCGCAACACGATCCTGATCTTCACCAGTAATCTCGGCGCGCAGTTCCTCGCCGATCTGGAGACGCTCGGCGAAAAGAAAGCGTACGCGTCGGTCGCTGAAACGGTCCGCGAACACTTCAAGCCGGAGTTCCTGAACCGCTTGACCGGCCAGGTTTACTTCCACCGCTTGGGCAAGCCTGAACTGCAGAAGATCGTGGAAATCCAGGTCAGCAAGTTTCTCAAGATGCTGGAGGCTCGCAACCTGCATGTGAAGGTGACGAAGAAGGGTGTCGAGTATCTCGCGCAAGCCGGCTACGATCCGATTTACGGAGCCCGCCCGCTGAAGCGCGCGATCGAACGCCACCTCGCCGACCCGCTGGCGAAGGAAATCCTGAGCGGCCGCTTCGCCGAAGGCGCCGAGATCTCCGTCAACGCCGCACCCAACGGCGAAGGCCTGGTCTTCACCACCGCCAAGCACGCCGAAGCGACGACGAAGTAAGGAATGTCGAATGGCGAATGGCGCGAACAAGGAATGTCGAAGGGCGAAGCGAGTGCTTTTTGTAGTCCGGGCGTCTCGCCCGGTCTAACCTCGTCCAATTCAACTGAAGCAAACTTCCCAAGCAGCGCTTGCTTTATCGCGAAGCAAACAGCCTTTGCTTCGCAATACAGCACGTTTAACGAACGAATTCATCTAACTGTCTGTGCCAAGGTCAGACCGGGCGAGACGCCCGGACTACAAAAAGCTCGTGGAACTCACGCAAATTAAAAAAAACGCGCCGCATGTAGCGGCGCGTTTTTCATTCGACATTCCGAGATCGCTCAGCGACGTCTGGCTTGCGCGACGGAGCGCGCGGCCATGGTCAGGTTCAGAAAATTGCGGATCTCCGTGTACGGTGCGAAGAGCGCGATGTCGGGGCGCATGTCGCCCATGCCATCGGAAACGCCGGCCACTGCCACGCCGATCACCGCGCCGGTCCGTTCGCTGTAAACCGGGCCGCCGGAGTTGCCGTGATTGAACTGCGCCGCAGCCTGCCAGCGCACGCCGTTAACATTGGGTTGGAAATCCGTCATCATCCCGCGGCTTTCGCACGGCGGCACACCGCGCGGACAGCCCACGACCACGATTTTGTCGCCGACGGTCTTAACATCGCCGCCCGTCGAGAGCTTCGAGAGCACCGGCATGCGCACGCTGCATTCCAGCAGGCACAGATCGCGGTTCTTGTCCATCGCCACCACTTTGCAGGTGGCCCAGGTGTTGTTTTCCACTTCGACGTCCAGATCGCCGCGGGGCATGATCTGCCCGTTTTCCGTGTTGATCAAATGCGCCGCCGTGAGCAGGTAGCGGGAGCTCATCAAACCGTAGCGCGAAAGGTCCACCGCGAAGGCCGCCCCCCAGCCGGTCCTCACGAATCCGCCGTCGGTGGTGCGCAGCCGCAGGCGCACGGTGCCATCGAGAAAATTCTCCGGCGTCAACGGGCGCGTGCCGAGCTTCGTGCCGAGTTCAGCGCCGTTGGCCGTGCCGCTCAGACCCGTCAGAGCCGTGGCGCAGAGCAAAAATAGAATGGCGGCGATCGAGCTGCGTGGTTGCGTCATCTCAGGTGGGCTCCCCAGTGCCTTAAGCTACGGATCGTGAAGCGCGCGCATCGCTGCCGCTGCGCACTGAGATCCGGTTTTCTTTGCCGACCAGTATGGAAATATCGGCCTTCCTAAGGTGGGAATGCAGAAAAAGGGCCGCCGAATGGTGAGTTCTGAAAGATTATTTCTTTAGCGTTTTTCGGAAAATAATGCGCAGTTTCGATATATGCGTGCGCGCGCTGCTACGCTGACGCTTCGCAGCGCGAGGGGGCAGCGGTCAGGGGCCAGGGCTCAGAGTTGGGGGCGCGCAGGTGCGAGCGGTCGGTTTGAGCGTGGTAGGGGCGGAGAAATTCGGAGGCGGGAGAAAATTAGAGTTCAGATTGATGAATGATGAATCCGGAAGCGGCGAGCGTGGCGAAACCCGCGATGGGTGGCCGGCCCCTCGGGCCGGGTTGCCTGAGCAACAAGAAGCTCCAGGACAGACGCACCCCTGCCGAAAAACACGTACGACTTCGAGAAATTCTCCCCCACCTTGAAAAGGGGGTAGGGGGCTAGATCAGCCGGACAGATGCTCCGCCGCCCGCGATTTCAAAGCTCAGTCTGCCCCGGAGGAAGTTTCAGTACTCGTTTGAGCAGTTCAAAATATTTGGGTGCCTCGTCCGCGAAGATTTCCTTCCCTGCGCCCATGTACGCGCGCGTCAATTCATCTGCGGCTGACGTTTCATTTCCCAATTCGAAGTGCGATTCACCCAGGCGGAGATGAATAAATGGATTGGCCAGCGCATTGGGGCAGCGCAAACATTCCGTGAACAAGGCCACTGATCGCGCGTAATCCCCACTCAGATAACAACAATCGCCAAGCGCCGAAAGTATCCACGTCGCCGCATCCCAGTCGTGCCTGGGTTCCGGCAACAAATCCCACGCTTCCTGATAAAGCCGCATGGCGAGTTCAAATTTCTTCCCTTCCACGTACGCATCGGCCGAGGCGCAGAGCGTTGTAATTTTTGTGTGGATCTCGTCACTCAGCATGTTTCGAAGCATAACGGGTCTGCCTTCGATTTTCGCGCGCGTCCGGCGGCCTTGGACCTCCCCCCCTTTTCAAGAGGGTAGATTGCTCAGAGCTCAGAGCGATGAATGATAAAGCCTCAAGCCTGCGATCCACGATCAGCTTTCGGCGTTCATCATCCATCGCTCCTCATTCATCGTTCAACAACGACTACAGTTGTTGCTCGTCGCTGCGCATCACCAGCACGCCGCGGTCGAGCAGGTCGGGGAAGAGCGGGTGGCGAAACAACTCGGCCAGCTCGTTGTACCAGTTGCCCACCGACACCTTCAAACGCAGACCTTCGTCGCATTTGCGAAGATCGCACCAGATGCCGTTGTAGATCGCCTTGATGAACGCGTCGTCACGACGCTCATCGGCTTCCGTCTCGCGTTTGCGCACCGCGCGCGGATAGCGGTACGTCGGTCGCTCCGCTTCCTGCGGCGGAGGTGATGGATCCGCCGCGGGTTGTGCCGGCGGCTCCGCCTTTTCCAGTTGGGCCGGGGCGGGCGTGCTGGTCTGCGCCGGTTCCGGTGGCTGGGCCGGCCTGGCGAGCCGGAACGCGTCGGCGATTTCGCGGCGGTTGAGCATCAGCATGCGCTTCTGCTCCTCCGCCGGAAGCGCCGCGATCTTCGCCGCCGCCGACACCGCGAGCTGGCCGGTGTCGACTTTGGCGATTAGAGCGGGGATGCCACGATCAAGGAGTCTGCGAGCATGAGTGACACTTCTGCCTGAGACATTCAGGCATTTGCCCGCCTGATCGCGTGCCTGACCCTCAGGCAAATTTGCCTGGGGTTGGCTTTTGACCACTCCTTTGACATTCATCCGCTGTAGCGCTTCCTCTGTAAACATCGGCATCAGCCGCGCGGCGACCATCGCGCGCTGATTTTCCTTGAGCTGGCGGCGCCGCAAGTTCAGCGAGATCACGAACTCGAGGAGCGAGCCGTTGCCGTCCCATTCGCGCGTCTTGGGCGTCACGCCCAATTCTTTGCAGGCGCGCAAGCGGTGGCGGCCGTCGATGACCTTGCCGGCGTACGTCCAGACCGGCTCGAGCTGCCCCTTGTCGCGGATGTCGGCGACCAGCGCTGCATAATCCGCCTCGCTCATCAACGGGAAGATCGCCGTGAGGTCGTGGGGCTCCATCGTTTCGATGGACGGGCAGGGAGCCGATTGGGTGGGACTCCCGTTGTTGGCCGCGGGCAAGGCCGCGGCAGTGTGCGGCGAGTGCATAAAGCACCTCCGTATAGGATGGTCTTCATCTGAAGAACCTAATTACTAGTAATATACGCTGCGGCCGGTACTAAATTCAACAAAAAACCGATAAAATAAAGTTAAATCACGGTATTTCTTCTATGTTCCATTGTTTAAAGGAGTTGGATCTCGCGAGTGAGATGAGGTTTGCAGACGGGCGTTGGCTCGGCCTTCCACGCCGAATGGAGCCGAACGCACCAATTCGTCGCCGGCTTTGTAGCACGGATGGGTCCTGCGCCTTCACGCGCTCCGCACTGCAATTTGGCTAACGATCGATCCGCATGGTACGTCTGAACAGAGCTATCAGCACCGGCAGGCGGCTGCGGGGCCGATCGACATGGGTTTTCTGGCATGAAATAATGCTAATAGCCCACTTTCGACAACAGCGTTCCCAATGCTGCATTCGCTGATTTTCAATAAGTTTGCGCTTGTGCGCGGATTTTTTCGAAATAGGCATCACCCTTGAGTGGTAGTAAGAAACATAGACGGTAGTATGACGGCGTCATGACATGTGGTCGCATGGTGCAATTCGTCGCGCGATCGCGGTGGGTGGGGAGTTCTTCTGTGGCAGAGCCGGCCTCCAAAGTAGTTAAGAAGCTCGGCGGTTTTGAGCTGATTAACAAAATCGGCCAAGGCGGCATGGGCACCGTGTTTCGAGCCCGGCAGATCTCGCTGGATCGTCACGTCGCGCTCAAAATCCTGCCGTCCAAAATTGCGCAGCGTGATCCCGTTTTCATCGAACGCTTCATCCGCGAAGCCCGCACCTCGGCCAAGCTCAATCATCCCAACATCGTCCAGGGCATCGAAGTCGGCAAAGACGACGCCACCGGTTTGTACTACTTCGCGATGGAGTTCATCGACGGCGCGACGATCAAGACGATGTTGAAGAACGAAAAAGTGATCGCCGAAAAGCGCACGCTGGAAATCGTGATGGGTGTGACCCAGGCGCTGATTTGCGCGCACCGCGCCGGGATCGTCCACCGCGACATCAAGCCCGACAACATTCTGCTCACGTCGCGGGGCGAACCGAAGCTCGCCGACCTGGGCCTGGCGCGCCACGCACTCGACTCGGACCTCGACGACACCGGCGGCAAGGACGAGATTTTTGGCGTGAGCCTCGGGCATGCCGAACTGACGCAGGCCGGCGCGGCGATCGGCACGCCCAGTTACATGGCGCCGGAGCAGGTCAAGGCGGAGATGGACAAGATCGACGCGCGCACCGATCTCTACGCGCTGGGCGCGACGATGTTTCACATGCTCACGGGCAAGGCGCCGTTCGTCGCGGCCGATTCGCGCGCGGTGATGATGATGCATCTGAACGCGCCGGTTCCCGACGCGCGCACGGTCAATCCGGCATTGAGCGAAGCGGTCAGCAAGCTGGTCAGCAAGCTGATGCAGAAGGAGCAGAACAAGCGTCTGCCTTCCGCGGAGGAACTGGCCAAGGAGATCGACCGGATCCTCAACGGCGCGCCGGTCGAACGGCTGCGGCGGGGTTCGGGCAAGCAGTTGGCGATCCGCGACACGGATAAGCAGCGCGCCATCGATCCGACCAAGCCGCCGACGGGTGACCAGTCGGCGCACCGCACGCACACCTCAGGTTCAACGGCCAACAGTGTCATCAAAGGCACGCGGCCGCACGC
This sequence comes from Planctomycetota bacterium, assembly GCA_038227875.1. Classification (GTDB taxonomy): domain Bacteria; phylum Planctomycetota; class SZUA-567; order H5-PLA8; family H5-PLA8; genus JBBRPR01. Next base: position 42,569 of record JBBRPR010000031.1, on the reverse strand, counting down.
GCCGGTGATGAACAAGAAGCTGCTTTACGGCGGCCTGGCGGTGGCGGGCGTGGCGATCTGCGGAATTGTGATCGCGTTTACCAGCGGCGGCACGCCTTCCGTAAAGATTACCAACGTGGAAAAGCCGGCTGCTCAGCCGGGCACGCAGCCGGAAACCGGCACGCAGGTGGCGCAGCCGAAGCTGGACGGACCGAACCCGACCAACTCGACGACACAGGCGCCGACAAAGGTCAACGCGGAAGCGGAGAAGTGGGAGCCGTTCAACAAGGCGATGAAAGCGGTGCGCGAAAAGCCGGAGGAATACGCGGCCGGCATCAAGTTGCTGGAGGACTCTGAAAAAGGCGCGCCGCCGTCGCTGGTTCCCGACATTCGCCACGAAAAGATGGTGCTCGAACGCGACCGTGACCTGGCCTTCCGCAAGGCGCTGGACGAGCAGATCAAGAAAGCGCGCGAAACCGTCGGCGGCGGCAAGGCCGACTTCATCGGCGCGCTGGCGCTGGTCAAGGACGGGGCATTGCCCGAAAGCCTGATGTGCGACGCCAATCGCGCCGAACTGGCAAAGGTGCGCGGCGAGTTCGAGACGCAGACGACCACGGCGTTCAACGGCGTGGTCGGCGGCAGCATCAAGTACGATCTGGAGCACGAGAAGGAGATCGGGCTGCAGAAGCTTCAAACGATGCAGCAGAAGCTGGATGCGGCCGAAAAGGTGTACCCGGTCAAAGCGGTGCAGACGCAGATCGCCGAGATGCGCAAGTCGATCAGCGAGCGGATCAAGACCGTCTCGGCGAGCCTGAGCCAGTCGCAGGAATCGGCGTTCTGCCGGAGCATCGATGCGGCGTGGGCTTCCTCGCGCGCGGGGGATTACACCGAGGCGGTGAAGTCGCTGATGAAGATTCACAGCGACCAGACCATCGCCGAACGCTACGGCTCGAAAGCCGAGATTCTCAAGCACGACCTGGAGACAGTCCGCGACCTGATTCAGAAATCGTCGGAAGCGCTCGACGCCAAGATGTCCTCAAAGGAAGACGTGCTGCTGCATCCGGTCGGCGGTTCGGTGCTGGGCAAGATTTCGGGCAAGGACAAGGACGGCACGTTCACCTTCGAAACGCGCGACGTCGGCGAGCAGGTGATCGATCCGACGAAAATGGATCCCGGCGATCTGCTGATGCTGTCTGGCAACAAGGCCGACGGGCAGGAGCGCAAATACCTGCTGGGCGTGTGCAGCTTCTGGCAGGGCAAGGGCCAGAAGGCGTGCGATTACTTCGGGCAGCTGAAGAAGGAAAGTTCAGAAGGCAGCGACGCAGGCATCTACCTGGCGTTCATGAACACGCGCGCGACGGAATTGATGACCAAGATTCAGGAGCTGTACACCGCGGTGCAGAGCAACAGCGGACTGTCAGCGGAAGACAAGAAGAGCAAACAAGCCGACGCTCAGGCACTGCTGGCACGCCTGAAGACGGATTTTGGAGCGACGGAGGCGTACAGTGCGCGCAAACAGAAGAAGTAACTCCGCATGGGGTTGGGAACTGGCCGCGTTCTGCACGCCCGTGCTGATGTGGAGTGCCGTGGTGAACGCCGCAGAAGCACCCAAGCCCGCTCCCGCTCCCGCACCCGCACCTGCCCCTGCACCTGCCGTGGCGGCACCAGCACCAGCACCAGCACCTGCACCTGCTCCCGCACCCGCACCAGCACCTGCGCCGGCGGCTACGCCCGCAGTGGCGGGGCCGGCACCCGTGGCGTCGCCTGCGCCGCCGGCACCTCCGGCTGCGCCAGCGGAAGTGCCGTGGGATCAGATTGAAGCGTGGGCCAGTGGCGGCGCGATGCCGGACACGGCCAAGAACGCGGAAGGCCCGAAGAAGACCGATCCGAAGCCGGCGGACAAAGCCGCGCCCGGACCGGCGCCCGCGACGCCGGCCACGCCCGCTCCGCCGGTGGCGCCCGCGACGCCTGCTCCACCGCCCCCGCCGCCGGAAGTCGTGAAGCCGACGTGGACGCCCTCGCGTCCCGGCGAACACCGGCCGGAACCGCCACTGATCGCGGAGTACCGCCTGCAGTACGTGCGCCGCGCCGAATCGATCGCCGATCGCGCTGAAAAGAGCAAGGACCTGGAGCGTGCGTTCAACATTTATTATCGCATGCAACGGTACCCGACGGCGCTGCAGGAACTGATCGCGATGAAGCAGGACCCGAAACGGTTTCCAGGCAAGGAAACGTGGGTGAAAGACAAGTATTTTGAAACGGGCTGCATCATGACTCCGCCGATGGGGCGCGTGGAATTGGAAGCGCTGTTCACCGAGTGGAAAGAGCGCAAGCTGGCGAAGATGAAAGCCGACGAAGCGCGGCCGGACTTCAACAAGGACTGGAAGACCTGGGATCAGTGGGACACCGTCGAACGTGAAAAGATGTTGACCGAGAAGCCGACGCTGGCGGAATTTTTAATCAAGCGCGAGCAGCAGGCCGAAGGCGATGCCAACATGATGTGGGAGCTCTCGCACCGCTACCACGGACTGCACCCGTACGATCCGCTCCACGAAATCAGCACGCTGATCAAGATGCGCGAATGGAATCCCACCCACGAACAGGTCAAGAGCGGAGAAGCGCAGTGGCGCCTGGTAAATCTGCTCAGCAACGATTTGGAATTGCACAAGGAATCCGCCGACGAAGCGCTGACGATGATCGACAAGTATCCTAAGAACAGCAATGTCACCTGGGGCGATGCGCTCTGGATTGCCGCCGAAAACCGGCGCTTGCAGGCTGAAGAAAACCGGCCCCGCAAGGAACAGATCGAACTGTGGAAGGATGCCAAGCGCCTGTACGAAGACTTCAAGCAGAACTTCCCGCAGAACAATCACAACAAGCCCAGCACCGGTCCAGGCCCGGATCACAAATCCGACTGCCAGCATCATATTGAAGAGCTGCAGGGCCATTTGCGTGACAGATAGATGGTATCGGGCATCGGACAGATTTTACGGCGCCTGCCCGATCACATTCGCAATGAAACATGTCCGCCAGCAGCGCATACCATATTCAGGAATACAGTAGTGCCATGCCTACCTTCAGATTAAAGTGATACGTCACATTTAGTCTTCCGGTTGGTCCGGCGCGAGCGGCTGATACGGCATGCCCACCACCATTCTTGCAGTCCCGCTGTTAAGACGCAGCCGCTCGGTGGTTGTGCGCGCGTCGCGCACCGCGCTGTGGCCGCTGCTCTCGTCCACCAATTCGCTCAACCGCGAATGGGGACTTCCCACGATTGACTACACGGTCACGGCCAACGCGCGCGGCGGCTCGGATGTGCAGGGCAACGCGGCGGTGCTGGGCATGAGCCTGCAATGGGAAGAGCTGCCGTTCGAATGGATCGAGCCGGTGCTCTGGCGCGTGCAGCGCAACTACAGCAAGGGGCCGTTCAAGGTCGGCATCTACGAGATGCATCTCGACAACGATCCCGGCGGCACGAAAGTCACGTTCGCCTGCGAGTACGCGCCGCCGTCGGTGACCACGCACTGGCTGGTAAAGATGGCGGTCAACAATTGGCTCGACAAGGCCGTGATGGCCGCGCGCGTGGCAGATGAAGCCGTGACCAAACGCGCTCAGACGGTGGTGCTGCACGCGAACAGGCGCCCGGTGGTCAACGGCGCGGCTCTGGAAAGCGCGCGCCGGCAGCTGCGCGAACTGGGCTGCGGCGACGAGATGCTGGCGAAGATCAGCGCCGATCTGGAAAGACTTCCTGACGAAGACGTGGTGCGCGTGCGGCCGTTTGAAGTGGCGCAGCGCTGGCAACTGCCGCGCATGGACGTTCTGACCTTCTACATGCGCGCCGTCCGCGCCGGATTGATGGACTTGCGCTGGCAGGTGATCTGCCCGCACTGCCGCAGCGCGCGCTCGGGGCTGACGGGCCTGCGTTACCTGAAGAAGCAGTCGCATTGCGATTCCTGCAACATCGATTTCACCACGGAATTCGACCGGTCGGTGGAAGCGCGATTCACAGTCAACAAAGCCGTGCGCGCGACGGAAGACCGCATCTACTGCGCCGGCGACCCCAGCCGCACGCCTCACATCCGCGCGCAATTGCGCCTTGAGCCGGGAGAGGCGCGGCGCATCGGCATCGATCTCACGCCGGGGCTCTACCGTTTCCGCGCCACGCAGGCCAAGGAGACGATGGATGTGCAGGTCGGCGCGCCGCGGCCGGAGGCGGAAAACCGCGCGGCGATCTTCGTGAGCGACCTGGGCTTCGGGCCCGGCAAGGAAATGACGATCGGCAGCGGGCACTGCGAATTCGAAGTCACGTCGTCGGCCTCGGCCTTCATGGATATCAAGCTGGAACACGCGGCGTGGGACGATCACGCGGCCAGCGGCGTGCTGGTGACGTCGATGCCGGAATTTTACGACCTCGCCTCCAAGGATGTGCTGATTCCCGACGAGGAACTTTCCGTCCGCTCGCTGACGCTGCTCTTCTCCGATCTGCGCGGTTCGACGGCGCTGTACAAGCAGATCGGCGACGCCGCGGCGTACGCGCTGGTGCGGGAGCATTTCAAAGTGATGCAGGACGTCATCCGCAAGCACCACGGCGGGATCGTGAAGACGATCGGCGACGCGGTGATGGCGATGTTCTTCTCCGCTCCGCAGGCGCTGGAATGCTGCTTCGAGATTCAACACGCGTTCGTCGAGCTGTGGAAGCATCACCCGCAGATGGCGGCGATGGTGGTGAAGCTGGGCTTCCACCGCGGGCCGTGCATCGCGGTGAATTTCAACAACCGCATCGATTACTTCGGCACGACGGTGAACCTGGCCGCGCGCATCCAGAACGAGAGCCGCGGCGGCGACATCGTCTTTTTCGAAGAGCTTCTCCGCGATCCGGCGATGGAAGAGATTCTGACGCGCTACCATTTCAAGACCGAACCGTTCCACGCCGCGCTGAAGGGCATCGCCGGCGAAGCGCATCTGGTGCGGTTGGTCCCGGATTGGGGCGGCGTGACGCTGCCGCAGGGAACGCTGATGATTGCCAAGCACGCGACGACGAGCTGAAGCGAAGACTTTCGTTCATCCGTGCGGTGCGCTTCGCCAACCGGTTGCGGGACATTCCGTGTTTCGCGACGCGTCTCGCACGGATGAACCGCCACTTTCGCTGCGCTCACGTGACGGCGCATCCGTGGCACCATTCGGAGTTGCGCGCCGAAAGCGGCGTTCTATACCATTAGCGAGACACCCAACCCACCCAACCACCACAGGAGGCAGGAACGTTCATGGCCAAAAAGTTGAAAGTCGGCGTGATCGGCGTCGGCGGAATCGCGCGCACGCATTTTCCCGGCTGGGCGAAGAGCCCGGACGCGGAGCTCGTCGCCGTTTCCGATCTGGATACCGCGACCGCCAAGAAAATCGGTGAAGAATTCAAAGTCGCTCATGTTTACGAGAAGGCTGAAGAGCTGATCGCGAACAAGGAGATCGACATCGTCGACGTCTGCACGCCCAACGCCTACCACGCGCCGCTGAGCATCAAAGCTCTGGAAGCCGGCAAGCACGTGATCTGCGAAAAGCCGCTCGCGCCGACGCCCGATGACATCAAGAAGATGATCGTCGCGCGCAACAAGAGCGGCAAGCTGCTGATGACCGCGCAGCACTTCCGCTTCATGAGCAGCACGAAGACCCTGAAGGCGGAACTCGACACCGGCACGCTGGGCGAGATCTACCACGCACGAAGCTGGATGCTGCGGCGCAGCGGCGCGCCGATGCGGCCGGGCTTCATCATGAAGAAGCATTCCGGCGGCGGACCGTGCATCGACATCGGCGTCCACATTCTGGATCTGACGCTTTGGATGATGGGCAACCCGCGGCCGGTCTCCGTTTCCGGCGTGACGCAGGACCGGCTGCGCAAGCTGCCCGGCGCGTTCAGCAACTGGGGCGGTCCGATCGCCAAGGAGTGGGACGTCGAGGAATTCGCCAGCGCGTTCGTGCGCTTCGCCAATGGTTCGACCTTGATCCTGGAATGTTCGTGGCTGCTCAACCACAAGACCACCGGCGAAGACATGCAGATGTGGCTGTACGGCGACAAGGGCGGCTGTCAGTGGCCGAGCAACGAAATCCTGAAGACGAACAACACGCTGAAAATTCACACCAACACGCAGTTGCTGTCGAACGAAGGCGGCGAACCGCACGCGGAAGAATGTGTCGCGTTTGCCGAAGCCATCGCCAACGGCAAGCCCTCGCCGGTGCCGCCCGAACAATCGCTGGACGTGATCGCGATCCTCGACGGCCTGTACCGCAGCGCGGCTGAAGGTAAGGAAGTGAAACTCGAATATTAGTAGCTCTTGGCTCTTTGCTCTTGGCTCTTGGGAGAGCGAGTTCGCACGCTCTCCCAAGAGCCGGAGCTGAGCCGATCGGATTCCTGGCAATTTTGACTTTTGAATTCTAAATTTTGAATTACTTCGCTGCGGCAGCAATTCAAAATTAAGAATTCAAAATTATCTTCCGGAGCCGCCCTACGGCACCGCCTGTCCGCGCGCGGCCTGATACAACCGGTACCAATCGCCGTGAGTCAATTCGACGCCGTCGGCTTTGCTCGCGGCGGCGATGCGGTCGGGTTTCATTGAGCCGATGATCGGGAGAATGCCGGCGGGATGGCGCAGGACCCAGGCCAGCGCGATGGCGTCGGGCGGGACGTTTTTCTTCTGCGCGAATTCAGCGACAACGCGGGCGAGTTCGTCGGCGGGTTTGCCGTCGGTCCACGTTCCCGTGGCGCGGCCGTTGGCCATGGGGCTCCAGGCTTGAATCTGGATGTTGTGAAGCCGGCAGTAGTCGACGATGCCTTCGCAACCCACCGAGGGCTTGGCTTGATTGACGCTGATGCCGGCGTCGACCAGGCCGGTGTGGACAAGGCTGAACTGAAGCTGATTAGCGACGAAGGGCTGCTTGATGTATTTGCGCAGCAGCTCCAGCTGCTGGACGTTGTGGTTGCTCACGCCAAAGTGGCGGACCTTGCCGCTCTTCTGCAGCGAATCGAACGCGCGCGCGACTTCTTCGGGTTCAACCAGCACATCGGGACGGTGAAGCAGCAGAATGTCGAGGTACTCGGTGCCGAGCCGTTTGAGGCTGCCTTCGGCCGAGGCGATGATGTGCGCGTGGGAAAAATCGTAGCGGCCGACGGCGTCGGGCGCGGTGTCGCCTTTGAAGCAGATGCCGGTCTTCGATTGCAGAATGAAATGGTCGCGGCTGGCACCGAGCTCGCGCATGGTTTCTGCGAAGAGGGATTCCGATTTTCCATAGCAGTAGATGTCGGCATGGTCGAAGAAATTCAGGCCGGCGTCGAGCGCGGCGCGAAGCGCCTTGACCGCGGCGGCGCGATGCGCATCGGTGTTGGGCGTCTGATCCCAGGAGCCGCCGATCGAACCGCAACCATAGGCGATGCGTGCAGTTTTCAGCGTCGTGTGCGGAATGGTGTACGTTTTCATGGGTGGTCCTCGAGTCGTTTGAATACCTGGGTTCAATCGATGCCGTACAATTCCTGCTCGACCATCAAACACAGCGTGTGGTAGATCGGAAAGTGGCACTCCTGAATTTTGTACGTCTCCGTTTCAGGAACTTTGAAGAGCACGTCGCAGAGGTTGTCCATCGCGGCGGTTTTCGAGCCGGTGAAGCCGATCGTGTGCAGCCCCAGCGATCGCGCGACTTTGAGCGCGTTGACGACGTTGCCGGAATTCCCGGAGGTGCTCAGCCCGATCAGGATGTCTCCGGCGCGGCCGAGGACGAAGGCCTGCTGCGCGAAGATCATCTGCGCATCGGTATCGTTGGCGACGGCGGTCATGATCGCGGCGTTGGAGGTGAGCGCCACGGTGGCGACGCCGCGCTGCAATTTTGGCGCGAGTTCGCCGGCGCCGCCGGCGTTCAGCTTTTGCGTCTCGTCGCTGGAAACGGGGCGGGGCAGGATGAACGCTTTCATCAGCTCTGCGGCGATGTGTTCGCTGTCCGCGGCGCTGCCGCCGTTGCCGCAGGTCAGCACCTTGCATCCGGAACGCGCGCAGCCGCAGATCAGCTCCGTCGCGCGCGAGAGCGCGGGCGCAAAGTCGCTCATGCGGGCGTAACGCGTGGTGAAGGTGTTGAGGTGGGTGAGGGTGGAAGACTTTAGCGCCACGGTGGTCCTCGACGATCGTTGGGATGGCCAGACAGGTCAACCCAGCATACGAAAATCGAGGAGTACGTCATTGCCAGAATGAGGCACTGGGTCAGTTCTGAATTTTGACCGTGGCATCGATGGCGAACGATTTTGCCAGCCGCATTACGCGAATGTTGACGAGGTCGCTGACGTAAATGTAATCGTCAGTGGCATCGACACTGTTAGGCCAGGCCATTGGAATGTCTTTGGTCGGGACCTGGTCGCCGGGCAGCCCGCCCATGGAGTCGCGATTGCCGTAGGTGCCGAAACTCACGACCGGATTGCCTTCGTTGTCGATGACGGAGACTTTCGGTTCCAGCGACGTCGGATAATAGATGCGGCCGTAAGCGTCGACGCCGAAGCGGCAGGTGCGGCCAAAAAAGTTGCTGATCGAGCCGTAATTGACATCGTAAATTTTAGCCGGCGCGGCGGGTTCGCTCGGAAACAGATTCCCCGCGGTTCCCGTCGGAGCAAATTTGTAGATGTGGCCGAGGCTGGCCAGGAAGAGGCTGTCCTTCTCGAAGCCGGCCGGTGGCGTTTTGGGACGGGTGTCGGTTCTGCCGACGTACAGATTTCCACGGGAATCGAAGCGCACGCCGCCAGACCGCGCCGCACCGAAGGCCTCGAAATACACCTCGTGCCACGGCGCCTGTGTGGTATCGGCTTTAAAAAAGTGCAGGTATCCGCCGTAGTCGTCGCCCTTGAACTTGCCGTTGATCAGCGCACCGAGCGTGACGACGCTGCCGTCCGGGGCAACGGCCAAGCCGCGATCGCCAAAGCCCAGCCCGATGCGCCAGTCGTTATTGTAGGCGGGGGTCACGGCGGTATCGGAGTTGGGATTCATGATCGGGGTGAAGTAGGCCTCGTCCATTTTGTAGCGGACGACGGGCTTGCGGTCGGCGTGACCGTAGAGCACACGGTGGCGCGCGTCGACGGCGAGGTTCAGGGCGCTGAGCGGGGTCTTTTCGTCCTGCATGCAGCGGACGAAGACCGGGTTTTTCCAATCCGTAATGCGGAAGCAGGCGCCCGAGCCGTCGGAGATGTAGAGATGGTCGGTCCGGGGATCGGCGACGATGTGCTGAAGGTCCAGCGCGCGTTGCGGGCCGGCTTCATAGAAGTCCTTGAACAGATCGAACGCATTGCCTTTGTCCTTGTAAATGTGAACCGGGAGCGTGGTGTAGGCCAGCCACACCAGCGTGTCAGTGCCGCTCCTGCAGGCGCCGAGGAAAGTCCGCGGCGAGTAGCCGTAACTCGGACAGATCGTTCGGGTGATGGACGGTTCGGTATCCTTGGTCCAATCGTTGAACTTCAGGAGTTTGACTTCGCCTTTGGTGTAGACGTCGCCCGTGCGGGTCGTCACGTAGAGCGCGTGCGAAGCCGGATCGAGGGCGAGGGCGTCGGTATACAGGACAGGAATTTCGCGAATGAGTTTTCCGGCGGGATCCAGCGCCACGACCCGTTTGTTCTGGCGGTCGCCGATCAGCACATTGCCTTTGTCGTCGACCGCGAGACCTTGGAGCGCGGCAAAGGGCGTGTAGCGGGTGAGGTGGCCAATGGGGGAGGTTCTGCGGTCTTTCATGTCGCCGACTACATCCTTCTCGTCGAGTGAAAAGAACACGGTCGACTTGCGGGTGGCGAGGTCCACTTTCCACACCTGACCGTCGCGCCAGAAACCCGTGGACTGAACCGCGGTGGTTTTGTCGTCGGTGTAGGAGAAGATTCCGTTCACGTACATGAATTTGCCGTCCGGCGAGTAAGCGCAGGTGAGGGGACCGGCGAGGTTGTCCGGTTTCGGCGCGTCGGCGAATACAGGCGTGGATTTGTTGTCCTGCAGGGTTCCGTCTGTTCCGATATTGATCAGCGCGCCGAGGTTGGTGGGCTTGTCCCATGCTGCCAGAAGGCTGACCGTGACGGCATCTTTATCCGGCGAGGGCAGAAGGCTGGCGCATCCCGATCGCGTGGCGGCAATGGGGATGCGACTGAGCGCTGGTGAAGCCAGGTCGCTGTAGCCGGGAGCATAGGTGCCATCTGCGCGGACGTTGACGCCCCAGCCCTGGACAGTGTCGACGGGCTTGCCGGCGGGGAAAGGGTACACGGTTCGTTTGTAGGTCCCGTCGGCGGCATATTGCCGGATGGCCGGAGGGCCGTAGTTGTTGGAGTTGCCCATGACGAACACGCTGCCATCGGCCTTGACGTCCATGCCGGTGATCTTCCAGATGAAATGATCGCCAGCTCCCATTTCCTTGGAGAAGAAAGCATACGGATCGCCGCCGACGATCGCATCGAGCTTCACGCTCATGCCCGCACGGACGCGGGCGGAGCAGGCCGCAGAGTCCGGGACCAGTTCGCCGAAATCATTCTTGCCATCCCACTCCAGTTTCTGCGCCAGGCCGGGCTGAAGCGGCGCCGGAGGCGGCGTCTCCGCTCCGAGCACCCCGGCGGCCAGATGCCGGACGACCTCGCCTTTTGCAGTGACGATCGCGACCTCGACATCGGTCTTCTGCGCAACCGCAAACTCGACGAAAACTTTCGCGTTGTCCTTCGTTACGGTGGGCGCCGTGCGGAATGCCTGCGGCGTGCTGGCGTCACCTGCCAATGCTTGCGCTGTCAGCATCGCCAGGCACAACACAATCGCGGAAGATCGAAGATGTTTCATGGCAGCACCTTTCCATTGAGAACGATCTTTGGCAGAACGATCACTTGATCGGGAGTGTTTCAGAGGTCGCGAAGGTCTTGGCCAGCCGCATCAGCCGCACGTTCTGGCGGTCGGAGACGTAGATGTAGTCGTCGGTCGCGTCGACACTGGCCGGCCAGGCCATGGGGACGTCCTTGGTCGGGACGAGATCGCCGGGCAATCCACCCATGGAATCGCGGTTGCCGTAGGTGCCGAAGGAAAGGACTTTGTTGCCCTCGTTGTCGATGACGCCGACGGATTTCTCGACGGCGTTCGGGTAGTAGATCCGGCCGTATTCATCCACGCCGAAACGTGTGGGGGTCACGACCGGGCCGAAATGAACCGCATAGACCTTAGCCGGCGCCGCAGGTTCGGTGGGGAAGAGGTTGCCGCTCTGCATGCTGCCGGTGGGTGCGAATTTGCAGATGCGGGCAAGCTTGGCGAAGTCCCGATCCTTTTCGAAGCCGGGAGCGATGTCGAAGGCCTTGCCATCGGAAATGCCGACATAGAGATTGCCGCGCGGATCGAAACGGATGCCGCCGGTGGCGGGTTGCGGACCGGGATAAGCGAAGTGGAGGCCCGGCCACGGCACCTGCTTGTCGGGATGAAAATAAGTGATCGGGCCGCTGTAATCGTCGATGCGGGCGCCGTTCTCCATCACCACGCCGAGCGTCGCCGCACCGGCCGGGCAGGCAGCCATGCCCCGCTCCCAGAGGCCGGTGAAAACCCAGGAGCAGGTGATGGGTGTGATGACGCCGTTGAGGAAGTCTGCATCCTTCTTGGTGGTCTTAAACACAGGATTGTCGCCGGGAGAGCAGAACTCGTCGGAGCCGCTGGTTTGTCTCTTTACGACCGATGAGCCGTCGTTGTTGAGCGGGGTAAAAAACTCGCCGTCCATTTTCCAGCGGCGAATGGGCTGGGCGTAGTGAGACTTGGTGTAGAGCTGGCGGCTGCGGGAATCGATAGCGATGCTTCCCGGACTTGATCCGGGTGTTGGCGTCGACCAGGCAGGGTTCGAAGACGGGATTTTTCCAATCTCGAATCCGGAACAGGAAGCTCTGTGTGTCGGCGATATAGGCATCGCCGGTCTTTCTGTCCACCTCCATCGCCTGCATGTCCAGGGCGCGCTGCTTCGGACCGGACTGGTAGAAGTCCTTCACCAGCTCCAGTCCCGCTCCGCTATCTTTGTACACACGCACCGGCAGGTACGTGTGTGCGACCCAGATGAGAGTCTCGTCCTTGTCCTGAACCACGGCGAGGCGCGAGGGTCCACCGTACAGATGGATCTCGGCGCCGAGGAGCGGAACCGTTGCCGCGGGTGCCTCATCCTTGGACCAGTCGTTGAACTTGACCAGGCGCAGGAAGGCGCCCTGCTGCCAGCTGGTCAGACGCGTGGTGACGTAGACGGCCTTCGACTTGGGGTTCACCGCAACGGCATCGGGGTATTCCACGGGCAGGGAGCGGATCAATTTGCCATCGGGTCCCACGATCGCAATGCGTTTGGACTGGCGATCGGCGATAAAGACCCGTCCTTCGGAATCCACGGCGACGCCATGGAACGCGGCGAAGGGCGTACCGTTGGCGTGTCCGGACGGGGTGCGATCTTTGAGGTCTTCGTCTTTCAGTCCATAAAAGGGCGTCGGCACGCGGGTGGCGAGGTCCACCTTCCAGACCTGACCATCACGCCAGAAGCCCGGCGCCAGAGTGCCGATGCCGCTGAGGAAGAAGCTCTTCCCGTCGGGCGCGAGCGCCTCGTAGTGAGAATTGAACGTGAGGCCCGTCTTCGGCAACGGTTCGCCCTTAAGCACGGGCGTGGGAGCGAACTGGCGCTGCGAACCATCGGTGCCGATGGTCATCTCCTGGTTACCATCGGCCAGATGCAGCGTGTTGGTTTCCGTCGAGGGAATGAAGCGCGCGACGGTGGTGCGGCCCCAGTCGACGCCGCCGGCCATCAGGCCCCAATTGGAGACCTTGCAGCCGGCGTAGCTGGTGGGCAGCGACCAGGTGCCGTCGCTACGCACGTTGACATTCCATCCCTTCATCTCTTCGACGGGTTTGTCGGCCGGGGGCGGGAAGACGGTGCGCACGTAATTGCCGTGGGCGTCGTAGGCGCGGAGTGTCGGCGAACCGAAGGAAGTCTGGGTGCCGACGACGTACACCTGGCCGTCAGACTTCACCTCGATTCCGGTCATCTTCCATTCGGCGTGATCCTGGCACATTGCGCTCTGGGTGGACCAGAAGGCGTACGGATCTCCGCCGACGATGGTCTCCAGCTTTACGCCCATGCCGCATCTGATGCGGACGTTGGCGCCAGTGGCGGGCTGGCCGTAATCGTCGGTGCCATCCCATTCAAGACTCTGCGCCAAACCCGCCTTGAGCGGGGCCGGAGGAGGAACTTCGCCGCCCACCAGGCCTGCCGCGAGATGTCTCACGACCTCTCCCTTGGCGTCGAGGATGGCGATTTCCACGTCGGTCTTCGACGCGACGGCGAACTCCACCAGGGACTTGCCGCTGTTCTGCTTGACGGACGGCTTCTGCGTGAACGCGACGGGTGTCGGGGTCTCGGCGGCCACCGCCGCGATTGCAACGCTGAAGAGTAAGGCTGGAATCCAGTGCCCTCGGTGAATCATAGCGATCTCCTTGTGGCGAGCTTTGAGCGAAGCACCGGGATCTTAAGCGCTGACCCCATCTGACTCAGTCTGAACATCGTACTTGATATACACCAGAATCAATCCTATAGATTTAATATTTTTAAAAATGAAATCAGTTGTAGTCAGATTGGGACATGATTTCCGGGGGGCGTCGAGTGGCATCCACTCCGTCAACCGCGTTGTTCGAAGCGATTGGCAGCGAATCAACGAAAATTCACGTCGTAGGTATAGTGTAGTAGTAGTGAACGAAGTGGGGGTTTCGCATGCGGCGCGCGCTGGGGTTGGTTCTGATTGTTGCGATCGCCGCGGCGGTGGTTTTTTCGCGTTTGAGCAGCGCGCCGGTACTCGCCGAACCTTCCGCCTCTCCTGATTTTCCAATCCGCAATCCGATCGACGGATTTGTGTTGCAACGTCTACGTGCGGAGAAGATCGCGCCGTCCGGACTGTGCACCGACGGCGAGTTTGCGCGGCGCGTGTACGTCGATATCTGCGGCGTGGTGCCGACGGCTCAGCAGGTGAAACAGTTCGCGGCCGACAAGCGTGAGGACAAGCGCGCGAAGCTGATCGATGCGCTGCTGCAAAGTCCGCGTTACGCGGAGCACTGGCAGGTGATGTGGAGCGATCTGCTGCGCGACAATTCCAATTCGCCGGCCTACCACGCGTGGATGCGCCAGGCGCTCGCGCGGAACATGCCGTACGACGAGTTCACGCGGCGGCTGATCGCGGCGAGCGGCAACACCGACGACAACCCGGCGACGGTTTTTTACCTCCGCGACCAGGGCAACCATGTCGAGCAGGTGAACACGGTCTCGACGGTGTTCATGGGCACGCGCATGGCCTGCGCGCAGTGCCACGATCATCCGTTCGACAGGTGGACGCAGGACGATTTTCACGGACTGATGGCGTTTTTCGTGCGCACGGCGGTCGAAGACGATCCGGTGGCGCGGTTGCTGAAAGTCGAGGCGCGTCCCGATCTGGCGGAAGCTCCGCGCGAAGCCTTGGCGCAGTACTTCGTGGAAGCGCACAAGGGCGAGCTGCGTTCGCAGGTGCTGAACGCCAAACATCCCAATCAGCGGCTGCCGATCATGGGAGCGATGCAGGACCAGCCGGTGATGCCGCGCCGCGACATCGTGCGCGAGATTGAAGCGTCGGGCTCGACGAAGAATACTGTTGACGCCGTACGCAGAGCGTTCGATCAGAGCCAGACGCGCATTATCGTCGAACGGACGCAGGGCGAATACCGGCTGCCGAACGAAGGCGACGGCATCAGCAAGAAACGGAAGGGCGACGAGGTCATCGCGCCGGTGTTTGCGTGGGATCCGTCGCGGCGCTGGGACGGCCAGGGTTCGCGGCGCGTGCCGCTGGCGGAGTTCGTGACGGGATCGCGCCAGTTTGCAGCCGTGCAGGTCAATCGCATGTGGGCGCAGCTGATGGGTCGGGGGATCGTGATGCCCGTCGACGATTTCCGCGAGAAGAATCCGCCCACGCATCCGGAGCTGCTGGAGTACTTGACGGACGAATTCATCCGCTCGAAGTTCGACAACCAGCACATCCTGAAACTGATTTTGAATTCGAACACGTACCAACTTTCCGCTCAGACCACGGACGCCAACCGCGGAGATTCGACGCTGTATTCGCATCACCGTGTGCGACGCATGTCGGCGGAAGAGGCGTTCGATTCGATTCTCGTCGCGACGGGGCATGACAATCATGTCGATGATGCGAACGGGTATTTGAAGGACGAAAAACCGGAGGACGGATCCTCTCTGATGTTGCGCCGCGCTGCAAAGCCCGATGCGAAGAAGAATGGCGCGCTGCAGTTCGCCGCGGAAGTTCGCGTGCCGGCGCAGACGGGGTCGTTCTTCAATCTCTTCAATCAGCCCGACCGCGAACAGACGGCGACGTGGCGCGAAGAGGCGTCATCGATTCCGCAGGCGTTGGAGCTGATGAACGGACACACGATCAACGACGCGATTCGCAACAGCCCGCTGGCTCGGACGCTGGTTTCGGTGGATTTGAATCCCAAACAGATTGCGTCGGAGTTATTCCTTTCCACGATCGGGCGCGAACCGAGCGCCGCGGAATTGGAGATGCTCTTCAAAGTGGCGCCGGCCGGCAGCGACGCGGGAAAAATGCGTGCGTGGATCGACGACGTCTATTGGGCGCTGCTCAATTCGCCGGAATTCACGTACGTTCGCTGATCGTTCTCACATTTCTCGTATCGCTGGTGATACAACCTGCGCGGATGCGGTTTTCCGCCCGTGGGGGCTCGCCGTTTCGGTGTAGCTTCAGGTGAACGGCGCGGGGGAACTCGAAGATGCGAATGACAATTTTGCTGGCTTTGGTCTGTGCGTTGGCGCGATTGGGATTCGCGGCTGAACCGGCGAAAGGCGCGGACACGTTCTATCTGCAGAAGGGCGATGTCGTGCTGTTCCTCGGCGATTCGATCACGGAAGAATCGAAGTACATGTACGCGTTGTATTACGACGATATCGCCAAAAAGTACCCCGATCTGCTGGGCGGTTCGCCTCCGCCGTACAATCACGATGCGTTCAAAGCGCCGACGCTGACCTTTGTAAACGGCGGCGTGAGCGGCGACATTGCCGGCGGCGGCGTGAGCCGGCTGCCGGGATTGATCCAGAAATGGAATCCGACCGTGTGCGTGGTCTGCTTCGGTATGAACGACCGCTACAAGGACCGCGCGAATTACGTCGTGAACATGCGGAAGATCGTCAAGAAGCTGAAGGAGTCGAACATCGCCGTGACGATTCTGACCGCGCCGTCGACATATCCCGTGAACGACGATCTGAAAAAGTACGTGCCGATCCTGGGCGACATGGCCGGCGAAATGAAGAAGCTTGCCGCGGATGAGAATGTGATCTACGCCGATTGTTATTCGAAATTCAAGGCGTGGCTGGACGCGGGCAAACCGAATTTCACGTGGGGCGATGGTATTCATCCCAACACTGACGGCCATCGCATGATGAACGACGCGCTGGAAGAGGCGTGGAACTACGGCAAGCCGATCGCCGAAAAGGGCGCGCCCCGTTTCGGACCGACAGCCGCGAAAAAGTAAACGCCGAAGCGCTCGGCGCTAGCCAGACTCCGCGCATGGAATTAGACTGCGCGGCCATGAGCTCAAACCCGATTCCTGCCGCTACGATGTTCCACAACCCTGCGCCGTCGCTGGCGCAGCTTCCGCATCTGATCACGGCGCTCGACACCCGCTTCATGAACGCGCTGGTTGGCATCAACGGCGCCAAGCTGGGCGTGTGGCGGCTGGCCGCGCCGTTTGACGAGAACGATTGCTTCGCGCCGTACCGCGAAGGTGTTCCGCTGAACGCGTGGAGCATGGCGTACAACCAGGGCGAGTTGCTGGCGTGCCGGAACATCATCTCGCACGAAAGCATCATGATCGTCGATTGCAACGCCGACGAGAAGGTACTCGCGAAAGCCGAGGAAACCCGCACGGTGCAGGACGACACGGTGCTGGGGTATCACGACCACGCCGAGCTGCCGGGAATCCTGGCGAAGATTGGCTGGGCGATCATCCCCGTTGGAGAAAATCAGGATCAGGTGATTTTCGTAGCGTCGCCGGGCAAGCGCGATGTCGCGGAGCTGCTCAAGAAATGGTGCCACGGCCATGGGCGCTGTTTTTCGATGCTCAACGGCGACGTGATCAATGTTTACCCCGCGCCCGACGAGACGCGCACGCGGCTGATCTTTGAAGAGGGCGCGGAATTCTTAAACAAGCTTGCGCATTTTGGCATTAAAGGCGACGAGGTTCAGGCGTGTCTGCCACGGTTGCTGGCGATGATCAAGGAATCGGGTGAGCAGCAGCAGCAGCAGCAACAGCAGCAGCAGTAGTGGCAATTCAAAATTTAAAATTCAAAATTAAAAAACGCACGCGGGTGAAGGGGTGACAGGGTTGCGCGGGCGCTTGCTCCGTCAGGGGGAGCGTCATGCACGAATGAACGACAGTCTTCGCTACGCTCAGACTGTCGCGCATCCATGGCACAAAGTTTAGACTGCGCGCCGTGGCACAACGTTTAGCCGCGGGGATGGAATTGTTTGTGGATGCTGAGCAGGCGCTTGGCGTCGACGTGCGTGTAAAGTTGCGTCGTGGCGATGTCGGCGTGGCCGAGCATTTCCTGGACGGCGCGCAGATTGGCGCCGCCTTCGAGCAGATGCGTGGCGAATGAATGGCGGAGCGTATGCGGGCTGTACTTGCCGCGGATACCGGCGTTGCGGCCGTGGCGTTTCACCAGCGCCCAGACATCTTCGCGCGCCATCGGTTTGCCGGACTTGCTGACGAAGAGCGTCGCGACGCGGCGCGCGCCGACAAGTTTCGGGCGCACGAGGGTCAAGTACGTCTGCACGGCGGCGAGTGCGGCGCGGCCGACGGGGATCAGGCGGGTTTTCTCGCCCTTGCCTGTCGCGCGGACGACGCCCATCTCCAGGTTGCAGCCGTCGAGCGGGAGGTTGCACAGTTCGCTCACGCGCATGCCGGTGGCGTAGAGCAGTTCGAGAATCGCTGCGTCGCGTAACGCGATGGGTCCATTACCACCGGGCTCGGCAGGTTCGCCTGCCTTTGCCGGTACGGTCGACGCGGTGGCGGTCTTCGCGAGCGGCGAGGCGGTCAGCGTCGCGGCGTCCTGTTGCGAGAGCACGTTCGGTAGGCGACGCCACTGCTTGGGCGTCTCGACGTTCGCGCCGGGATCCTTCTTGAGGATATTTTCGCTGGTTAGAAAATGGAGGAATGAACGGACGGCCGCCAGCGAGCGCGCGGCTGACGTCGACGCATAACCCTGTTCGCGCGTCAGATAGGAGGCGAAAGTCGAGACGATGTCCATGTCGACGGCGTGGATGTCGGTGATCTTCTGGTGGAGACAATGCCCGACGAAAAATTCGAGATCGCGCCGGTACGCGCTCTGCGTGTGCTCGGAATATCCGCGCTCCACGGCGAGGTATTCGATGAACGAAGCGATGTGAGCGTCGAACGACACGGGAGGCCCTCGGGGAGTTTTCCGGGTCTGGTATCGGCAGATGTCGGCAGGAACTAAAGGGTATCTACGAAGATTGTCTTACGTGCTGCGAAGTCGGATAGTTTCACGGCAGGCGTACGTCTGTCCTGGAGTCGGGCCACCCCTCGCGGGTTGGTCGCTCGATCTTTTCACAAACTCGAGCGGGTAGCGGGCCCCCATGCGAAAAAAAGCGCGCCGCTGAATGCGGCGCGCTTTTATCTCAGTCCTCAGTCGGTCTGTTCGGTCATTTCGCTGCGCCGGCGTGGGCTTCGGCGAATTTTTTCATGTGCTGGGCGAGGGCGGCGGCGCCTTCGACGGGCATCGCGTTATAGGTGCTCGCGCGAATGCCGCCGACGGTGCGGTAACCTTTTAGCGCGATCATGCCCTGCTTGTCGGCTTCCTTGATGAACAGATCGGTAAGTTCATCGGAGGGCAGCTTGAACGTGATGTTCATGCGGCTGCGGTTGGCTATGTCGGTGACAGTGCCTTTGTAGAAATTCGGCGTGCCGTCGATGGCGTCGTAGATCAGCTTCGCTTTTTCTTCGTTGCGCTTTTCGACTGCGGCGAGGCCACCTTGTTTTTCGAGCCAGCGGAAGGTTTCCAGCAGCATGTAGATGCCGAAGGTCGGCGGCGTGTTGAGGCAGGACTTCGCTTCGGCCAGCTTCTGGAAATTGAAGATGCCGGGCACCGTTTTCGGAATGCGCGCGTAGAGGTCCTTGCGGATGATCGCCAGGACCACGCCGGACGGACCGAGATTCTTCTGCGCGCCGGCGTAGATCACGGCGTATTTTTTGACGTCGACCGGGCGCGACATGATTTCAGAGCTCATGTCGGCGAACAGAAACGGGTGATCCGGAATGGTGCTCAGGCGCGTGCCGTAGATCGTGTTGTTGGTGCAGATGTGGAAGTAGCTGGCCGCCGGGTTGGTCTTCCAGCCCGTGGGGATGCGATCGAAGGCGGTCGCTTCGCTGGAGGCGATGACGTTGGCGGTGCCGTAGGCCTTCGCGGCCTCGGCGGCCTTCTTGGCCCACTCGCCGGTGACGAGGAAATCGGCAGAGCCTTGCAGGAAGTTCATGGGAAGCGTGGTGAACAACTGCGTCGCGCCGCCCTGGACGAAGAGTACGTCGTAGTTTTCAGGAATGCCCATCAGCGAGCGGCAGCGGGCGATGGCTTCGTCGAGGACGCCGTCGAATTCCTTGCCGCGGTGGCTGATTTCGGCGATGCCAAAACCCTTGCCCTGAAAATCGACCAGCGCCTTGGCGGAAGCTTCGAGCACTTCCAGAGGAAGCATGGCGGGGCCGGCGCTGAAATTGAAAACACGTTTGGACATGGATGGTCTCCGTTCAATGACTGAGGCTATTCATTTGTTTCGTTGCGAATCTTAAAGGAGGTAGTCCGAAATTACAAAGTGCGCTTACTTTGCCAGCAAACAGGGGCAGCTTCGAAGTCACTTTCCGTACGCGACCTTCTTACCTTCAACGAGAATTCTTTCAGCAATAATAAGTGGAACGCGAAAGCCCCAGGTGGATTTGGTGTTTAACTTTTTTGTATCGCTCGGAGTTGCGGGCCTGACGATTTTGAATCCTCGCACAACATCGCACGGAGGATAGGCTGCGTTAGTTTCCAATCGGACTGCAATCTTGTCCGAACCTAGTGATCGATAGCCGAGAATCTCTTTTCCAGTTTGATGAATCGCTTTGATGTGAGCCGCTCCCTGCGCTAGCAGTTTAGATCCTGCAATGCTGTCTGCCGTGGGCGGCTTTGTGGATATCCAGTTCATCACACCTGCGAAAAAAGCACACTTTTTCCCATAGGAATAATTCACAGGCGGGAGCTGAAGTACGCGACCGCATGCGAACCTTCCATTGGAAAGCGGAATGGCCCAGAATTGCCCGGGGAGCAATTGCAAATTGGATTTGGGAATGAACGGGTAATCTATTTCAAAGGAACTTTTGAGGTCAGACGTTGCACGATTGCGGCGCACCGTTCTCGCACTCCCAAGAGCCACAAGCCAAGAGCCGAAACTACTCCAGGCCGAACTTGTCGTCGACCAGCAGGCCGAGTGCTTCGAGCGCGGATTGGGCGTCGTCGCCGCTGGCGCGGAAGAGGAAGGAGTTGTCGTCGTGGGCGGTGGAGCGGACCATGTGGGCGGCGAACTCGATCATGTCGAGAATGCTTTTGGCGTTGCAATCCATGTCGTCTTTGACGGCGCGAATATCCGCTTTGTATTTGCTCGCCACTTCAACGATGCGCTGAGCCGGCCGCATGTGAAGCCCGTGCTTGTTTTTCAAGTCGATACTTTTTTCGAGCCACGAGCTTGTCATACGCGCCCCAAGTGCGTTACTGCAGATTGCGGGATGTTGCGAATTGAGCACTCCCTTAAAACGATAGCCGTAAGACGCGAAATTCCAAGTAAACTTCTCTTAAAAACTGCCCTTCCTTTTGTTAGGAAGGCATTAAGAAACATGGCGCGCTTTTACAGCCGTTCACAGGTGGTGTTGCATGCAATTTCGCGTCCACACCTGAGCGAAGTGATACCCCGAAACGTAAATTTGGAAATCCCCAAAACGCGAAAAAAATTCTCAGGCGCTTTTCAAAATATCCACCAGCGCCTGCGCCAACTTATGTGTGTCGTGGCGCAACGGATACGCGGGATTGACCACGTCGTCGGTGATTAAATGGATCGGTGCGTTCTCGTAGGCCTTGCGGTCGTATTGAACTTTATGCGCATTGCGGTCTTTAATGGCCAGGATGCCGGTGTCGCCGTGGTTGCCATTGTTCACCAGCACGTAATCGTAAACGCGGTGCGGATAGGTATGGTCATCGATCGCCTTGAGAAAATCGGGCAGGTTGTAGCCGCGGGTTTCGCCTTCGTAGGTCATGATGTTGCAGATGAAAACCTTCTTGGCCTTGCTTCGTGCCAGGGCTTCGGACATGCCGCGGATGAGCAGATTGGGAATCACGGACGTGTACAGACTGCCCGGGCCGATCACGATCAGCTCGGCCTCTTCAATGGCGCGGGCAATGTCGGTGGCGACCGGTTCGGGATCGGGGCGGAGCTCCAGCTTTTTGATGCGCTTCTGCGTCTTGCTGATCAGCGCCTGGCCGGTGGTTTTCGTGTCGTCTTCGTGCGTGGCGACCAGCAGGACGCGGTCGAGCGTCGAGGGGAGCACCTGTCCACGCACGGAGAGAATGCGGTTGGCTTCGCGGATGCCTTCGCCGAAATCGCCACGGATGCGGGCCAGCGCGGTCAGAAATAGATTGCCGAAATTGTGGCCGCCGAGTTCGTTCTCCGGAAAACGGAACTCCAGCAGTTCGCTCATGAGCGGTTCTTCGTCGGCGAGTGCGATCAAGCATTTGCGGATGTCGCCGGGCGGATTGATGCCGAGCTCCTGGCGGAGCTTGCCCGAGCTGCCGCCGTCGTCGGCCATCGAGACGATCGCGGTGATGTCGCGGGAGTGTTCTTTCAGGCCCGTCAGCACGCAGGCCAAGCCGGTGCCGCCGCCGATGGCGACGACTTTCGGGCCGGCGGAGAGCACGGCGCGTTCGTAGGCGGCTTCGACCAGGCCCTTCTGCGCGCCGCGCCGGTCGACCAGGCCCCACATCGATTTGATCAGGCGGTAGATGCCGGTGATCAGGCAGAAGCCGGCGAGCGCAAAACCGAGCGCCGAGCCGATCAGGAATTCCTTCCCGGAGAAACGCCCGTAGCCGGGCGTCGCGAACCAGAAAACGATGAACATTCCGGCGGCGAAAACGGCGAAAATAATGCCCAGCAGGATGACGGCGATCCAGCGCTTGATGCGCATGCCCGGCCGCAGCCATTTGAAGAATTTGTCGAGGAACATAGTGGCAGCTGTTCTAAACCTGGCCCATGCAAAAGGCCAGTTTTGAGTTTTGAGTTCTTAGTTTTTAGTTAAGAGCAACTAAAAACTCAACACTCAACACTCAAAACTGCCGTCAACCCGTTCGCGCAGCAGCGAAACGTACGACTTCTCAGTTTCCGCCCAGAGTCTGGTCGGCTTCGTTGAGCAGATCGCGGATTCCGCTGGAGTCTTTCGATTCGCGCAGGAACTTCACGAACTTTTCGTCTCGTACCAGCCGCGAGATATAGGCCAGCGCTTCAAGATGGGCTCCGGAAGCGCTTTTGGAAGAGAGCAGCAGGAAGAGCACGTGCACGGGTTCACCGTCCAGCGCTTCAAAGGCAATGCCGCGCTTGGAGCGGCCAAAGGCGCCGACGAGGTCGGTGACGGAGTCGTGCTTGGCGTGCGGCACGGCCACGCCTGCGCCGATGCCGGTGGAGCCGAGTTCTTCGCGGTCCATCAAGGCCTTGACGACCTTTTTGGAGTTGGCTTCGTCAATCCGTCCAGCTTTGACCAGCGCCTGAACCATCTCCTTGATGACTTCTTCCTTGGTGACGGCCTTCAGGTCGTCCAGTATTCCGCCTTCAGGAATGATTTCGCCCAGCTTCATCGTGCCTCCCCAGCTTCGTTTCTGCTACGTCGTCTAAAGTTTAACGTTTCCTGGCTCACAAGCCCACCGTGTGAGGGCGAAAATCCGCCCCCACCTCATGCGGGATCAGGCCAACTCGAAGTTACTCGTCGGAGTCGTCGTCGGTCTCGGCGGCGGTGGCCGCGGCTTTCGCCGCCAGCACCTTCAGTCCCGGTTCGCGGCGTGACGAGGTCAGCTTCGCCTTGAACTTCTTCAGTTCGGCGAGCATCTTCTTTTCGGCCTTATCGATGGCCACGTACATGTCTTCGGCTTCGCCCTTCGACACCAGCGTCTGGCGCTTGGCGACCGTGCAAATCAATTCCACGCACTGACGTTTGACCTTTTCAACGCTCAGCACGATGTGAATGTGATGGATGCCATCGTAGTAGTGTTCGAGCTTGCCGATTTTTTCTTCTAGGTGGGTTTGAATGGCCTCAGTGACTTTGAAATGTCTACCTTCTATCTGCAGATCCATCGACTCATCTCCTAACTGGAAGTACTTCAAGCAAGCTGCGACGTCTTCACGCACAATGGGCTTATCTTAACCAGAACGATGGTAAAGACCACTCGTTACTCGTCAAATCCATTTAACAGAAGCCGTCAAGCTGTCCGCGGAGAGTCCAGCAGCGCTGGATCGACTTCCAGCAACTCGTCGACGGCCCGGAGCAAGTCTGAGCGGTGGAACGGCTTGTTAAAGGTGCGCTGGACTCCGGCCAACCGCGCGGTTTCCAGAAACGTATCCGGACCATTTTGGGCGCCGCCGCCGGATATGGCGATCAGTTTGCATTGTTTGCCCTGCTTGCGCCATTTGAAGATCACGTCGAATCCATCACCGTCATCCATGAAGATGTCGGTGATGATCAGGTCCACGGGAGTGTATTCCAATTTTTGTGACGCATCCGTGGCCGAGCAGGCCGTGGTGACATCGTAACCACGCTCCAGCAACGATAACTTCAGGAGAGCCACAATCTGTTCGTCGTCGTCAATAATCATCACACATTTTCTCATGATTTACTCCCCGCTAAAATGCGTTCCAGAGCGACTTGCATTTCCTTGCGTAGAAACGGCTTCGGCAGCAAGGCAAGATTTCCCGGTGTTACCCGGATATGGGCGGTGACGCAGGGATCTTCGCGTCCGGAAGCGATCAGGATCGGCACAACTGAATTCACCTGGCGGATGCGGTCGGTCAGTTCAATTCCATTCATCCCAGGCATGTTGAAGTCGCTGACGATGAATCTGAACCGGTGAGGGTCGGCTTGAATCAGCGCCAGCGCCTGCTCCGGGTTTGAGCAGGCTTCGACCTGGAAACCCAGATCGGTCAGGACATCCTTCTCGAAGCTGAGCACTGCCAGATCGTCGTCGATCAAGAGCATGAGTCCGCCGCCCAAATCCGCGCCTTTGCCGGATGCCACAGGCGCCGCGGGCGGCAGTTCTTCTGATTTCAGTGGAATCCAGATGATGAAAGAGCTGCCCACGCCGGGCTGCGATTTCACCTTCATGGTGCCATTGTGCTTTTTGACGATGCCGTGCACCACGGACAGGCCCAGACCGGAGCTCTTGATTCCCCGTGTCGTGAAAAACGGCTCGAAGATGCGTTTCTGAAGTTCTTCGGTCATGCCTGTCCCACTGTCGCAGATGGTCATGCAGGCGTAGCGGCCGGGAGTGACGCGGGTGTCGGGCAGCTCCGCGGCGTCGGTGATGGTTCGCGCGTCCAGGTTGATTTTCAGTTCGCCGCCGGCGTTCATGGCCTGAAAGGCGTTGGTGCAAAGGTTCATCACCACCTGATTCATCTGCACCGCGTCGGCCATCACGACGACCGGCACGGACGACAGTACGCATTTGACGGTAACGCCCTCCGGCTTGGCCGCTTGGAGCAGTTGCAGCGCCTGTTGAATGCTCATTCTCAAATCGACGTCGTCGCGGCAATCGATGCCCATCTGGCTGAAGGCGAGGAGCTGCTTGACCAGGTCGCGGGCGCGCTCGCCGCCGGCGACGATCCGCTTCAGCGCGTTCTCCACTTTTGGAGGTTCGTTGGAAAACGACTGCGCCACGTCCGCGTAGCCCAGGATCGAGGTGAGGATGTTGTTGAAGTCGTGGGCGATGCCACCGGCAAGCACGGAGAGGGCTTCGACTTTCTGTGACTGCATCGCCTGCTGTTCGCGTGCCCGGCGTTCGGCCAGCGCCAGCTTTTCCTGAGTCAAATCGCGGACGACGCCGGTGAAATAGCGCTTGCCGCTCAACATCACGGCGCTGACGTTCAGGAAGATCGGCACTCGCGCGCCATCCTTGCGCTGACCCTGCAGTTCCCGGCCGATGCCGATCACGTTGGGCAATCCCGTGGCGAGATACCGGCGCATATAGCCATCGTGAGCGGCGCGATGCGGTTCCGGCATCAGCTTGTTGATGTTAGCACCAATAATTTCCGCGGGGGTATAGCCGAAAATATGTTCGGCGGCCTTGTTGAAGGTCTGGACAATCCCTGCTTCATCGATGGTGATGATGGCATCGGCGGCGTAATCGAGAATGGCACGCAGGCGCATTTCGCTTTCGTGCAGCGCCTGCTCCTGCTGCTTCTCTTTGGTAATATCCCAGACGACGTAAGCGAAGCGCGGATGCCCCGTGGAACTGATGCCCAGCGGGCTGACCGTGGCGGCCAGCCACGTTGCGGTGCCTTCGACGGTCCTGCAATATTCAAATGTCACGGCTTGGCCTGAGCGCAGGCTGTCGAGGTAATGGCCGATCCACAGCTGGATGGTCTCGTGCGACATGCCCAGCTCGCTGGCGAAGCGGTCCTTCATGGACTTCTGGCTGCGGCGAAAGTACGCGGCGCTTACCGCGTTGTCGGAGCGGTGAAGAATGTCCTCGCCCACTACTTCCACGACACCGCGCATCGCGCCGGGGCTGTCGAAATAGCTCCGCAGGAGCTGTTCGCTTTCGCAGGGAACTGAAGCGGCCACCAGCGGACGCGACGTTCGGATGGCGCGCGCTGAACGCTCGGGCTCTGCTGGCACGGGGGGGATCTGAGGATTCGGCTTGTTCATTGGCCCTTACTCCGACACCACGCCCTGCGCGCTGAGTGCCCTGACTTATCCAACCTGGTAGTACACAGCCTTGCCTGACGTCAGTCGCTTGTAGCCGTCGACCACGCCGTAGACCGTCTCCGCGCCGCCGAGAAACAGCACTCCAGTGCCGTCCATCATGCGTTGAATTTCCGTCAGCATGCGGCGCTTGGTGGGCACGTCGAAGTAGATCAGCACATTGCGGCAGAAGATGATGTCGAAGCGGCCGAGGACGGTCAGATCCTTGAGCAGGTTGAAGCTGCGGAAGTCGGTCATGCGGATCAAATCGGGTTTGATCACCCAGTCGCGATCAGATTGCGTGAAGTATTTGATCAGCAATGGCGCAGGCAGACCGCGGTTGACTTCCAACTGGGAAAATTTTCCATCGCGCGCGCTGCAGGACCTGTGAATTGATGTCGGTGCCGACGATTTCGATCTTCCAGGTGGACAGCACCGGGAAACTCTCGCGCAGCGTCATGGCAATCGAATAGGCCTCCTGGCCGGTCGAACACGCGGCGCTCCAGATGCGAATGGAGCGTTTGGCGGCGTTCTGGGTGATCAATTTGGGGACGATATCGGTCTTGAGCGCTTCGAACGGCGAATGATCCCGGAAGAACGAGGTTTCGTTGGTGGTCATGGCCTCGACGGCCTGACGTTGCAGTTCCGGCGTCGGCATGGTACGGAGTTTTTTGATGACTTCGGAGGGCCCGCCGAGATTCAAGCGGCGCGCGACGTCCGCGAGCCGCGAATCGATCAGATAGGTCTTGGCGTGATCGAGCACGATACCGGACTCTTTCGCCACGAATTGGACGACAAAATCCACGTCCTCGGACGTTATCGAATACATGTCTCTGACCGCGATAGACATCGCTGAACCTCAATTGCCACCTGATCGATGGGCACCACTGCGTTAGCCAACCCAGCCTCGGCGATAAACCGGGGCATACCCCAGACCACACTAGAGTCCTTGTCCTGAGCAATCACATATGCGCCAGCGCGCTTTAAAATCTGTGTACCGGAGTAGCCGTCCTTGCCCATGCCGGTCAGCACGATGGCAATGGCCGACGCGCCGTAGACGTCGGCGACGGAACGGAAGAGCACATCGACGGCCGGCCGGCAGGAATTTTCCTGCGGCCCCTGGTTCAGCGCCGTGACGATTTTCGTGCCCTCGCGCTTGATCGTGAGATGATGATCGCCCGGGGCGATGTAGGCGGTGCCGGGCTGCAATTCCATGTCCGCGGTGGCTTCGACGACGTGGATTCCGCATTCGGCGTCGAGGCGTTCGGCCAGCAGCTGCGTAAAGCGCGGGGGCATGTGCTGTACGATCAGCAGCGGCACGTTAAGCGACTTGGGCAGCATGGGCAGAAAGGTCGCGAGCGCGTTGGGGCCTCCGGTGGAGACGCCAATGGCGATGACTTCACGCCGGATCGTACGAAAGGTGTCGCGTACCTTGATGGGCGTTTTGGATT
The DNA here is from genome assembly GCA_038227875.1 of Planctomycetota bacterium. Classification (GTDB taxonomy): domain Bacteria; phylum Planctomycetota; class SZUA-567; order H5-PLA8; family H5-PLA8; genus JBBRPR01. The sequence continues at coordinate 15,058 of JBBRPR010000031.1, read as the reverse complement.
CGACCGCCGGCTGCAGACCCGAGGTGGTGGCGCTCTGTTTCAAAACGTGGCGAAGCTTGGGGATGAGCTGGTCGCGGAGCGTGTCGTCCTTGAGGAGAAAGTCGCCGGCTCCGGCTTGCATGCCGTCGAAAGCCTCTTGCGCGCCACGGTCGGAATGTTCGATCAACGCCAGCGATTGGAGATGGGGATGGGACTTCTGGAGCGCCTTCAGCACGTTCAGGCCATCCACTTCCGGGGAGTCGAGATCCACGATCAGCAGGTCGGGATTGAATTGCCGCACTTTTTGAAGACAGATGCTGGCGGTGGCTGCCGTGGCCACCAGTTGCAAATCCGGATGCGCCGCGAACGCTTCGGTAATGATCTTGCGGGTCGTCGATGAGCCGTCGGCCGCGAGAACGCGCACGGCTTTTACGGACGGTACGGCGAACGCTTCGTGACGGGCGATGCTGCATTTGGCGCGCAAGGTGTCCATCGAAAAGGGTTTGGTCATGTATGCATCGGCGCCGGCGTCCATCGCTTCCTTGATGGCATCTTCTTCGGATTTGCTGCTGACCATGCAGATGGGAATACGCTTGAAGGTTTCATCGCGCCGGAGCTGCCGGACGAATTCCATTCCGTCCATCGTCGGCATCTTCCAGTCGACAAAGATGATGTCCGCGCCGTTGCCGGTGTAGATCGCCTGGATCGCGGCCGCGCCGTTGTCGGCTTCGATCACGTCGAAGTCCAACTTGCGCAACGACGCCGACAGCACGTGTCGCATGACTCCCGTATCGTCGACCACCAGTGCTTTCATGCGCGTTCGTCCTCGATTAACCGTCCTGTTGCCCACTCACGATGTACGTGCTTGTGTTATCGCTTCGGGCCACGTGGCCCGAAGCGAGGTCTGTCGTCCTTACAGCGTGAACTTGGCAACCAGGGCCTGCAGCTGAGTGGCCATCTGCGAGAGGGAGGTGGAGGCCTTCTGTGTGTCGGTGGCGCCCGTGGTCGTGTCCTGAGCCGCCTTGGCCACACCCAGGATGTTCTCAGTAATTTCCCCAGCACCTTTCGCCGCTTCACTGATGTTCCGGCCCATTTCATTGGTGGTGGCCGTTTGCTCTTCGACTGCCCCGGCGATTGTGCTGGAGATTTCGTTGATCTGCAGGATGACGTCGCTGATTTCCTTGATCGCTTTCACCGCCATCAGCGTGTCGCCGCGGATCGCGTCGATTTTCTGGCTGATGTCTTCCGTCGCTTTCGCGGTTTCCTTCGCTAGTTCCTTGACCTCGTTGGCAACCACCGCGAAGCCCTTGCCCGCTTCGCCGGCGCGCGCGGCTTCGATCGTGGCGTTCAACGCCAGCAGGTTGGTCTGCTGTGCGATCGAGGTGATCACCTTGACCACCTTGCCGATTTCGACCGAACTTTCGCCCAGCTTGGAGACGGTCTTGTTGGTGCTCTCCGCGATCTTGACGGCGTTGGTGGCGACCTTCGCCGATTCCGTCGCGTTCTTGGCGATTTCCTTGATCGACACAGTCATCTCTTCGGTGCCTGTCGCCACGGTCTGCACATTCTTACTGACCTGTTCCGAGGCTGCCGAAACCGTATTGGCCTGCACCGATGTCTCTTCGGCGTTGGCGGCCATCTGCTGCGCGGTGCCGGTGAGTTCCTCCGAGGCCGCGGCCAGCGCCTGCGCATTCTGCGAGATCAGGGACATGTCCTTGCGCAGATCGGCGATCAGCGCCTGTACGCCTTCGCCCAGTTGCCCAACTGTGTCGCTGCCGCTGACCGGGACCTTGCAGGTCAGATCGCCCTTCGACGCGAGCATCACCGCGGAAAGAATTTCGTCGACCTTGTGCTTGAGCTCCTCGGCTTGAACGCGTTCGCGTTCGGCCAGCTCCACTTCGCGCTTCTTCAACGCGATCTGGTCCGAGATCAGTTCCCACGCGGCCATGTAGCCCATGACCTTGCCGTTGGAGTCTGGAATCGCGGCGTAGACCAGCTTGAGCGTTTCATCGGCGAGCTTGATTTCGGCCGAGGCGCTCTGCCCCGGACGCAAGGCGCCCAGCACCCGCCGCTGGTGTTCGCGATCCTTGTGGAAGATGTCGATATTCTGGCCCAGCGCCTGGTCCACTTTCACCGGGAGCAGGTGTTCGATCTTCCGCAGCGTCTTGACCGACGCGGGATTGATCAGCGTCAGTTTGAGATCGGTTTCGGCGAACAGGATATGCGTCGGCGCGTTTTCGATGATGCTGCGCGCGCGCATGGCTTCCCGTGCGAGCTGGTTCTTCTCGCTGACTTCGTCCCAGGTCACCAGCCAGCCGGCATCGTCGGCCAACGGTGCGAAGTCGAAAGTCATGGTCAGCTTGCCCAGTGTTGTTTCCGCGTGCTGGGGCGCGGCGTTGCCGCTGTCCAGCAGTGTGCCGATGCGCCCGGCGGCGTCGCCGCACAAGCCATCGAACGATTCACCGACCAGTTCGTCCACGTTCAACTTTGCCGCTGCTCGAAGCGTATCGGCGATGCGATGCAGTGTGGCGTGCGACGCGGCGTTGACGAAAACGATTGTGCGGCTGGCATCCACCATCAGCACATTTGCGCCGACTTGATCGAGAGCGGAATGCAAAATGCCGGCATTGCTCAACAAGTCCTCCGTCGTATGGCCGCGCCGTGAGCGAGAGACGACTGCATGTATGCGGTTCCGGCCAGGCTTAACCGAAGCGGCATCAGAGGCGTGACCATTCTTGAGAGCCATGTTTTTCTCCAGAGTTTGATATGGTTTGTGCTTGCCAGTACTCGGGCTCGCCCCACTGCGTGGCCCGTTCATTCGTTAAACTATTCCTGCATTTGAGAATTGCGTGCTCGCCGATGAACAAGCACCTGGCCTCATTGCAACTGGTATGCCCCCCGCGCGATTTTGTCCTACGGCATACTTTTCCGAATGATCACTCCAGCCTGACCGAGATCGTGTTCTCTGCGTCGCTCGACGAAAACAGCACGCCTTTTCGATATCCCTGCCTGATGGCTTTGCTCGCGATCTCCCGCGCATCGATGCCGCGATGGACCAATCGCGCTTCAAGTTCCTCCGACAGCCACGCGTCGGTCTGGGCGAGCATCGAGGCCTCCAGCGTGAGCTTCACGCGAGTCTCCCCGTCCTGAACCACCTGAATCACCAGCGCCGTTGCAACGAGCGGATCGCAGATGGACAAGGGCAGCGAGACTGTCGGCGTTACACCCGCGGAGATGCTGGCCTGCGCCAAGCACGCCTGCCAGTCGACGGCGGCGCGGAGTCGCCGCAGGGCGTGGGTGACGCCGTGAAAAACCCGCATCAACAATAGAAAGCGCGCGGGCGCGGCAGCGCGGAAATTCCAGCGGTCATCGCCGAGGACCGCGCCGACCCGCGCGGAAAGATTCCAGGCATTGACATCGAAGCGTCCCGGTTTTGTGAACGGTTCGAGTAGTAAGTCGCAAAATGCATTGCAGCGCGACGCGATCGGCAAAAGGAACTCACGACGAAATCCAAAATTCAAGAAGGTGTCCAACGGGTCGGATTGATGCCGTGAAACATTAAGAAGCAAATCCTGCAGAGCGCTTTGTTCTTGTTCTTCCAGACGGCAGACGGAACCAAAATCGTAGAGCACCAATTCAATTCCCGCTGGCCCGCGCCGGAATGCAAAGTTTCCCGTGTGCAGATCGCCGTGAACCGTGCCGAAACGCAGGAGCTGCGTCAGCACATGCGTCAGCATTACGCGTCCGGCCTCGGCGCGATCCTCGGGGCTCCAGATTCGCGCCGCTTCACCGATCGTCACGCCGCTCTGCCATTGAGTGACGAGCACCGTCGGACCGGAGAGTTCCGCCACGACGCGCGGCACCACCACCGGTTGCGAACTGGCGCGGACGTCCCGAGCGTAAATGTTTTGAGCGGCCGCTTCGGCGAGGTAGTCCAGTTCTCCCAACAGCGAGTCGGAAAGCGCGCTGTCGTATTCGGCGGTGTCGAATTTCAGGCCGAACATTTTCGCCGCTTGAAAGGACGTGTGCGCCAGCGAGAGATCCTGAGTCAGCGCCTCGCGAATACAGGGGAATTGAACCTTGATTGCAACGTCTGCGCCATTGCGCAAGCGGGCGCGGTGAACCTGTCCCAGGGACGCCGCCAGACCCTGTGGATCGATCTCGGCCAGCACGCGTTCAGGCTCGCGGCGCCAGGCCAGCTTCAGGATCGAAAGCACGCGTGTGGCGGGGATCGCAGCTCCGCGATTGACCACGTCGCACATCGCGTCGTCCGTAGACGCGGATTCTGCCACCTGCCCCAGCTTTTGAAATAAGCCCTTGAGCTGTCCCAGTTGGGTGGCGAGATGCTTCCGCGACCGTTCACGCGCGGTAGAGGAGGCCGAACCGGACTTCCGGACCTTTCGAACGGAGTTGAGCGCGACGACTGCCCGCCAGGTTCTTAATAGTGGATTGGAAGATGCCATACACGAATTCCCTATAATGAGACACGCTTTGTTGCGCAAGCTTCGCGCCATACGTCTGCTCAGGTGGGTCGGGATAATTTGCCGAAATGCTCGAATATGTCCGCAATTTGCTTGTTCCCATGGTTCGGTTGGCTTACGGGTATTGGAGGTTTGGGTCTAAGATGGAACGACCGCACCACACTATTGAACCTGTTCGATTGCATATTGCCCGATGGATCGTTTGTTTCGTGGGGGTAGTTTGCTGTACGGTGCTCCCCGCGGCGGACAAGCCCGACACGATGGATATTCAGCTGGGCATGTCGACGGCGCTCACCGGACCGACGCAGGAGATTGGATTGAAGATGCGCTTCGGCGTCGAAGCGGCGCTCGAAGAAGTCAACCGCAATGGCGGGATCGCCGGACGGAAGCTTCATTTGATCGCCCTCGACGATGGCTATGAACCGCTGCGCGCCGCGACCAATGTCAGAAAGTTGATTTCGGAAAATCACGTCCTCGCCGTAACCGGAAACGTCGGCACACCGACGGCTGTCGCCGCCGTGCCGATTGTCAACGAAGGCCACACGCCGCTGGTCGGCGCCTTCACCGGGGCGGGGCTGCTGCGCAAAACGCCGCCGGACCGTTACATCATCAATTTTCGAGCGTCGTATGCGGAAGAAACCGGCGCGATGGTCGATGCGTTGATCGACAAGCTGCATCTGAAGCCTGAGGAGATCGGCTTCTTCACCCAGCGCGACGCGTACGGCGAGGCCGGCTTCAAGGGCGGCCTTGAAGCGCTCAAGCGCCACGGTCTGACCGATGAGTCGAAGATCGTGCAGGTCGGCTACGAACGCAACACGGTGGCCATCCGTCGCGGACTTTCGCAGCTGTTGCTGACGGAAATTCAGCCCAAGGCCGTGATTATGGTCGGCACGTACAAACCGTGCGGCGAATTATTGAAGCAGGCGCACGCCAACAATTATTGGCCGCTCTTCCTGGCCGTATCGTTCGTCGGCGCCAATGATCTGGTCGCCGAAGCAGGCAAGAATAGTGAGGACACCATTATCACGCAGGTCGTCCCCAGCTTTGTTGCAGATTCAGCCGTCTCCAAACGCTATCAGAGCGCGATTCATGCCCTGAATTCAGAGGCCACTCCGGGTTACGTCTCGTTTGAAGGCTATCTTGTCGGCCGCATGCTGTGCCTGGCGCTCGAACAGGCCAAGGCCGTCGATTCCGAAAGCCTCGTCACCGCGTTTGAAAACCTGGGCGAGTTCGATCTTGGCTTCGATACCAAATTGCATCTCAGTGGGAGTGAACATCAGGCCAGCCACGAAATCTGGCCGACGGTGGTGAAGGACGGAAAGGTTGTGAGCTTCGATTGGAACGATCTGCAGGCGCTGTCCGACCATGGGGGCATGCTCCGTGGAAAATAGCCTCACGGTCACCAATGCTTTTCGCAGTCGCTTCGCCACCCGGCTGGTTTGGGTCATGGCCGCAGTGGGAATTCTCGCCGCGGTGCTGGCGCTGCTCAGCACGTTTGTACTGCAGCAGCGCGTGCAGTCTGTGCGCGACGCGCTGGCGATTTCGATCAAACTGAAAGACGCGACTTCCGACGCCGTGACAAGTTACCAGGAATCGTTTGGGCGGCGCAACAAACAGCTGCTGGATGACCCGGAAAATCCCGCTCCGCCAGAAGGCAGTTCCACCGCCAAATTTGTCGAGAGGCTCGATAGCGCTGAAAAAATGCTGGACCCATCGCAGTCGTCGGAATTGTTCCGGCCGTTGCGCAAAACCGTCGCCAAACTGGATGATCTGGATCACCGTTGCGTGGCGTGGAAAGATGAGTTCGTTGCCAACTCCGCTCGTATCGCAAAATCTTCCGCGGTCCTGGATCAGTCGATGATAGAAGCGCGCAGCGCCGTTGACGAGGCCATCGGTGACATCCAACTGGACTTCATCGCCAAATCACGCCTGCTCCCGGAATTCAATGCCATGGATCCCGTCAGGTCCAGCCGCGTCCTTATCGACGACCTGATTCGCAAGAATGTCTATGATGAACTACGTTCCGAAACCAGCCGACTGGCGCTTTGCACGGAAATCCTGAAGCAGGCCCACTCCGTCGACGAGTTGGCCGACCTGCGCGACAACAAGCTCGAACCGACGTTCTCACGTCTTGGAAGCCTGCTGATTCGCGCGCGAAAAATCAATAGTGAAATGGGTTCGCGTCTCGACACGAAGTTGATCGCCTACCGCGCTGCGCTGTTGGGAGACGGAACCAATTCCGCCCAGGAGCTGCCCTTGTTTGCATGCCGCGCCCTGGCCATTAAAGACATGAAGGTGCAGGCTCAACTCGATGGCGATTCCGCCAACCTTTCGGCCGAACTGCTCCGTGAACGCGACGAAGTCGATGAAGTGCTTGGAGCGTGGTGCAGCTCCCGTACCTTGCACATGCAACAGACAATTGACAGTACCAGGCTGGCTTCCATGATCGAAACGATCCTGATCGCCGTACTGATGATCTCGATTGGATTCTGGATCTCCGGCGCCATCCGCCAGCAGGTCGCGCAGATCGAACGCAGCAATGCCGCACTCTGGAAATCGGCCGCGGATCTGGAAGTCGCGCGCGACGCCTCTGAACGCAACTCCGCGCAACTGGCCCGTTCGGTCGTAGCCCTCTCCGATGCCAAGCGCGTCGCCGAGAACGCGCTCAAGGCGAAGTCGGAGTTTCTCGCCAACATGAGCCACGAAATCCGCACGCCCATGAACGGCGTGATCGGCATGACCGAAGTTCTACTCGATACCTCCTTGAGCGAGGACCAGCTGGAGTACACGCAGTCGATCCGCTCCTCGGGTGAAGCGCTGCTCACCATCATCAACGACATCCTCGATCTTTCGAAAATCGAAGCGGGCCATTTCCGCATCGACGACATTCCCTTCAACGTGCTGCGGACGGTGGAAGAATGCCTCGATGTCGTCAACGGGCGCGCGCACGAAAAAGGAGTGGAGCTGCTGCTGGATATCCGCCCCGGCGTCCCCACGCATGGCCGCGGCGATCCGGCGCGCGTGCGACAGGTACTGCTGAATCTGCTCGGCAACGCGGTGAAATTCACCGAGCGCGGCGAAGTGATTTTAACGGTTTCGCGCGCTCTCGAGAACGACGGGCAGGATGGCAAGGTCACACTGCGCTTTGAAATCAAAGATTCCGGCATCGGCATTCCCCCCGAGGTTCAAGCGCAACTGTTCGCCAAATTCACGCAGGCCGACACGTCCATTACGCGGCGCTTTGGCGGGACGGGGTTGGGCCTGGCGATCAGCAAACATCTGGCTGAAATGATGGGTGGAAAGATCGGCTGCGACAGCCAGCCCGGACAGGGTTCGACGTTCTGGTTTACCGTCGCGCTGCAGGCCACGAACATCCCCGAGGCCTTTCCGCTGGAAGGTTGCTCCCTGCGCAACGTACTGCTCGCCGACAGCAATGCGATCAGCCGCCGTATCCTGAACGACCAACTGACCGCGTGGGGCCTGAAAGCCACCTGTGTTTCCAATGAAATGGAGATCATCCAGCGTCTCCGCGAGGCCGCCGCGAGCGATCCCTGCGACGTCGTGATCCTGGAGGTCAAGCTGCCTGATCTGGACGGATTCGGTCTGGCTCGGGCGATCAAGGCCGATCCGTTGATTCAATCGGTCCGGATCGTATTACTGATGACCACCTCAGAACGTCTTTCCGCGGAGGCCCTGGCCGAACGCCAGATCGACGCGTTGATCGCCAAACCCGCCAAGCCCTCGCAATTGGCCAAGGCACTGCACACCGCTTCGGTGAAGGCCGCCTCCGCGCGGGCTGCCGGTGAACACTTTGACGCGGCGACGTTCAATACTTTTCTGGAACTCTTCGAAGGCAGTGAAGTGGAGCGCCGCGCGCGCGCCACGGAGATGTTCAATGCCGATACGAAGCCGATGGTCACGCTCGTCTCACAGGGCGCGGCCAAACGCAATGCCGATGACATGGAAGAAGGCGCTCACGTCCTGAAAGGAGTTGCCGGCACGATGGGATTCCGCGCGCTCTTTAATGTCGCGGCGGAAATCACGCGGTTTGCGCGCGAAAGCAAGATCAGTGATGCCGTGGCGCTTGTTCCCCTCCTGATCCGCGAGTACGCGATAGCGCAGGACCTGTTGAAAGAACATTTGTCCCCCACCAAGCCTGCGGCTCGCCCGTCAAGTTCGGGAGGACAACACGGACGGGTGCTGGTCGTGGACGACATCGAAACCAACCGCAAACTCGCCTGCACCGTCCTGCGCAAGGCCGGTTACGATGTGGAGCAGGCGCACCATGGACGCGCGGCGTTGGAAAGGCTCGACCGGGAGACGTTCGACCTGATTCTAATGGACCTGATGATGCCGGAGATGGACGGCGTCGAAGCGACGCGCCAGATCCGCGCAGGCAGGCACGGCAACTCCGCCATTCCCATCGTGGCGCTGACGGCCAGTGCGTTTGAAGAAGATCGATTGCGCTGCATCGGCGCGGGGATGAACGACTTGATTACCAAACCGTTCTCACGCGATACGCTGTTGAGCACCGTCAAGAAATATCTGATTGCGCCGAGCATCAAATTTCACGCCTGAAAACGCAGAACGGACCGATCACGTCCGGTCCGTTCTGCTCACGGCTGTGGATATATTTTAATGCGGATTACTTGCCGCGTCCGAAATCGGAAAGCACCATGGAGTCCTTGCCCGCGCCATCCTGCGCCTTGACCAGGCCGGTCACCGGGATTTCCTTGCTGACCCAGGCTTTGCTCAGCAGTGTGCCGTCCTTGTAGGACTCGTACCGCGTCGCATCGAACGTACCCTTGGCCACGGTCACCTTGTCCGCCGCTTCCTTGGTCTCCAGCTTGGTCTTCTCATCCTTGGGCGCCGGATCGGCCGCGTCATAGATCATCTTCGTCTGGCTGGCCGGGAGCTTGTTGCCGCCGACAGTCATTGCCGTTTCATAGGTCATCGTGTGATCGCCGATGTCCACGATTTCCTGGCGGCTCTTGGCCCCGGGCATTGCCGGCATTTCATATTCGACAAAATCGCCTTTCTTCGCCTTCGACAGATCCTGCTTGTCCCAGGCGCTCTTCGGCACATGAACTTCATTCGGCGCGGCCGCGAAAACTTCACGCTGCATCAAACCGATTCCCAGCAACAGCACTGCAACCAAAACGGTATTTCTAACCACGTTCTTTTCTCCTCCTCAAAAAGTTGCGAATCCACCTAAGCACACGTTTAGGCTCGTGGAGTGTATAAGACGAAGTCAGACACGGTTACTGAAATTCCGTGAACACTTCCAAGTGATCGGTTGAGAGGACCGGAAACGAATTCGTTACGTGGTTAAAAGCACACATCGCATGGCAATTCTGCGCGGGGTGGAGCGTCAACACCGCTGCGAATCCGAGCAGCGCGCGGCCCAAAAGGCAGGTTTACAACGAGTAACCCCACACTATATTCGCGAAAGCCTGCCCTCTATGAAACGGGCCCATAGCTCAGCGGTGAGAGCAGGGGACTCATAATCCGTTACTCTATGCTGGATTTCGCGTGCGATTCGACCGTCCGTTCTCCTATGAAAATATGTGCTCCTATGAAAAACGGGCGTTTTCGGCCTCCTGACTCTATGCAAATCGCTCAAAAAAACTCTATGCAAAATCTATCAAATCGGCTACCTTTGGGGTTATGGCTGGGCGCAAAAAAGACGACATCGTTATACCTTTTCCGCAGGGCGACTACCCGACGCGGTACACCACCTGGGTCCATCCGAAGACCGGAAAGCGAACAACCAATAGTCTGAAGACAATCGATCAGACCGAAGCGATGCAGATCTACATCGATCTCAAGACGCTGATGGAGACGCCGTCGCTTTGGAACTTGGATTCTGACCATGAACTGGTCGAGCGATTCCATGACAGAGCAGTCGAACTGTTTTACGGCAAACCTCGAAGGCGCCGCGAGTTCAGGAATGAAACCAAGATATCCGGAAAAACAATCGGCACGGCGCGAGCGTATTTCAGAGATGATCGAGAGGTTACTCCCAAGTTCATCCGCAATGTGAAGGTCGAGTTGGTAGAGGAAGACCAGCGCCGCCGTGATGAAGCGGCAAAGGATCGTCGGATTATCCAACTCGAGAGGGAACTCGAGGAAGATCAGCGTCAGATTCGGGAGTATCAGCGAAAGCTGAACAAGCATTGCAAGACAACTGTTGAAGAGGCCGCCAGGAAATTCGAGAAGGACTATCCCGCCGGTCATTCTGAAACGGACGCGGATCAGGTAATCAGGATCGCAAATGACTTTCGCGACTTTTTTGGCGCCACGAAGCTGATCGGCGATGTCGCCGCGCGCCATGTCAACGACTGGGTTGCAGGGTTGAAGCGCGCTGATAAGAAATCTAAGGATCCACTGTCGCCAACGACGAAAGCAAAGTACAAGCGCTACATCTCTGTCTTCCTGACATGGGCGTACAAGTTTTACGATCTGTCAGAGAACCCCATGCAAAAAACTTTGGAGGTTGCCGGCGTTGCGCGTTACGCCGAACACATCATTGCCATCCGGCGGTACGAACAGCTTACAGCGCTCTTCGACGGTCTGAAACCATGGCTCTACTGGCGGGCGTGGGTTGCGACGGCGATTTTGGCGGGTCCGAGATGGTCCGAGCAGGCCTGGCTAAAAGTTGATGATCTTTATCTGGATAGCAATTACATGCGCGTCACTTCCCGCGCCAGCGGCAAACGCGTCAAGCCCGGCAAAGCTCATCTGAGCGGGACGAAGACCGGCCGCGAGAGAAATGTGCCGATCGAGCGAACTCTGCTCCTCGACATCTTAAAGGATCACCTCGCTACGCTACCATCTGGCTGCAAATGGGTGTTCCCTAGACTCGTTCGTCATACGGCCGCGATCACCAACGACCGATGGAAGAGCGCAAGCAACTGGCACAAGGAATGGAAGAAAATCTGGCAGGCGGCCAAATCCAAGTCCAAGCCGAAGGTCGAAGATGAGTTCTGGTCATACGGGCCAGATGAGTGGCGGCATTGCGCTGCAACGGCCATGGGCCATTCCGGATGCACTGAGATTCAAGTAGCACAATGGTCGGGAAATTCTCCAGATATAGTGAGGCGTCATTACATGGCGCCGGTTGGAGCGGGAAAATGGCCTTTGCAGTGGTAATGCCAGCCAGACTCGCCAGGACGGCCCGTCTTACGCGAACTTGGGTGCAAACGAATCAACATTGCCAAAAAACTCTATAGTTATGAACTTAGGATCGGCGGAGACGTGTGCTTCGACCAATTGCACCCAGATCGGCTCTTCTTTAAAAGCTAGTTTTCCTAAGGGCAAGAAGTCAGGGGTAAAAATTAATGCTTGAGCCTTTTGTTCGGGAACAACTACGACAGCAGAGCCAACTTCAGGAAGACCACCAGCCCAATCGACAGGCACCTGTATGGACCGGCGCGTCCATTCTTGATATCGATCCCTTGTCTCTCCTCCATAGAATTCCTTCCACGCGTGACGACTTTGTTTCGTAGGCCAGTCATCGTTCGCAGCCTTGTTTCGAACGTCGTCGGACATTAACCAAACAAGCATCTCAATAGTGTCGAAAAAAGCCGCGGATGTTGACGAAACAGCGTTAATTGCAGCTTCGCGCGAACTTAGGCCGTTGCGCAAGAGTGTCATTACGCTTCGATCAATGCTACCGCATTCAACCGCTAACGCCGCTAACCCTTGAATCCCTACAGCCTTCAGATCGCCGAGTGCTAAGGCATGTACGCGAAGTGCTTCCATTGCCCAAGGCAACCTATACGCTATTGCATCTTGAAGAAAATCTACCCCGTCGTCGCCACATGTTTTGATAACGTCGGCAGCGGGCTCTCCCTTAATCCAAGCCCGCAAAGCGCCCTGCCAATGAGCAGGCAGCCCGGCAGGCGGGTGAAATGGCGAGATTTGTAATACTAGCTCCGCGAACTCAACAACCGCATTGCAGGTATCATCGACGTTTTTTGCAACAATTCCGGCCTCAATGCGCAACAACATGCTAAGAAGTGATGAAAAGTTTGAATCCAAAAACTTTCCGGCGCGCAGTCCGACTCCCGCAGCGTAATAACCTTTTCTCTGACTGAGATTAGTTTCCGACCATATCTTCTTTGCGCGTGCGGCTAGGAATGCGCGAATCAGGTTTTGTATTGCTGCCGTCTTCTCCTGCAGCTGTCTCGAAAATAGTGAACCGCGAAGTACATTGGCCAGCGATTGGTCAAGCTCCGAGTCAACAGTAGATGGATCAAGTAAAGCCAAAATAGCCGAATCAAGCGAAGCGATATCTCGCTCCCAGTCTTCTTCCGAAATGTCCTTCTCAGAAAGGATAGGGTTGTAGCTCCACGCGTCGCCGTGCCCAGTAATGTAATTAACGACTTCATCAAATGGCGCGTTACTCACGGATGCAATTTGCTCAAATATATTGTTTGCAAGCAACAATATTCCGCTGCTGACCCGAGGTCCCCGAGCTCGGCTTACTAACTGTTCCCAAGTCTTTATTGCCCAGTTAGTCTTTCCAGGGGTGGGTTCATGAACAATGTGGAGAACTAGACCCTCTAAATCAACGAACGCTCGGCCGGCGCGCCCAGCAACGTTCGCGAACTCTGAAGCTGGAATGACTTCCTGATTACGCCATATTGATGGAACAATAAGTACGCTTGCCGCAAGATTAAGTCCTTGCGCAAGAGTAGGTGATGCGATTACTAGCGGGCAGTCCCGGGTACGAAGAAGCTTTTCGATCTCGTTAAGATATGCTCTAGGCAGCCCCCCGTGGTGAAGCGCTATGCCGTATGGCAGACACTGAACCGCCGGATGATCACCTCCAAGCCACTCTGTGCCCACTGCAACGGCGTCTCTGATTTGTTGAGATGTTTGTCGCAGGGGCGGCAATAGGCCCTGCTTGATGCATTTGATTGCCAACCTTCCGAGTGTTTCAACTGATTTGCGCAACGAACAGTAAATCAAAACTTCCTTTTGCTGCTCGACAAACTTCCATGCGGCTGCCAAGGTCAGTTCATTCTTTTCAGCCGGAAAGTTCTTGCGTCTTCTAGACCCGGCCGGTGGCACGCACGACTCAACAAATCTGGGTACAAAGGGACTTTCTTCCTCCACTTTAACTTCTAACCGAGCCGCATTTCGCGCCCATCTGAGTACTCCGAATCGCTGGCGTGTCGGGCGCCATCGTGAATAAATTGGTTCCCCGGGCTCATCTTGCCGAATCCACGCAACAAGATCCTTCATTTCTTCCGGTGTTGGAAAGAGTGCAGATAAACAAACAATTCTTCGGATTGAGGAGTCAGTTCGCAACAACAATCGCTGTACAAGCGCTTCGTAACGCACCTCACGCTCGTTTGGCCCCAACATATGCCCTTCATCTAGTACGACGAGTCCGACGTCATTAATGATCGTAGGATCATTTCGTAGAGCGAAATCAAGCTTTTCAGGAGTTGAAACAACAATTTTTCCCTCCTTCAACGATTTTGCATCGACCGTCTCAATCCCCGCCGCACCATACAGAGCCGTGACCGAAAACCCGAGCGGCCTGAATGTCTGAGAAAGATCTCGCTCCACCTGTGCAGAAAGCGCCCGTAACGGTGTTATGTATACCGCGCGCTTCCCTGCCGCCAATGCTCGCAGAATGCATAACTCAGCGATTCGCGTCTTTCCAGCACTCGTCGGGAGTGCTACTAGTAAATCATCAAACTCCTTGACTGCACGCTTTGCAGCTTCGCATTGCGAGGGCCACAGCTCGACTGCGCATCTCTTGGCTGCACGCAAGCGTTGTATATAGTCTCGCCGAAGACTTTGCCAAGTATTGGAACCATCGGCTCCAGGTGGCAAGGTCGGGATTTGGACGTACAAGCTAAATTGCCACAGTTCATCGATTAGGTGTGATGCTAGGGTCGATGTCCACCAATGGCTAACTGCCCGCATATCTGCGGCGGCAAGTGCGGTGTTTGCAAGCTGCGATTTGGCTTTCGATGCCGAGTCGGCATCGCCAGTGGTAATAGCATGATCGAATAGCGCAATGCCTCGCATAAACGAGGTTGTCAGAATTGAGTGAATTGCATCATCTTCGTTGAACTCGCTATCGTCTTGAAGTTTCCGCGCTATATTGGTATCTGAGTTTTGGTCATTCCTAATCCAAGAAAGGTAGGATTGCCGCATCTCATCAAGATTTCGGCGCAGCAGGTCTACTAAAACTTTTTCGATTGGCGCAAGGTTATCGATTGCCGGATGAGTGGGAAGTATCGAATAGGCGCGTGCCGCGTATCCGCCGAGATGAAAAGCGATCGAAGCCGTTACACGATGAAAGCCCGTATCAATCCGTTGGTTGCCCCGGTGAATTGCCGACTCAACTAACTCTCCCGCCACCAAAAAAGCGCGTTCCAAAATTGCGTGGCTTTTGGCGGCAGTCTTAAGCCGCAAAGCCATCGACATAATCGTAGCGGATGTCCCATCCGTTGTTGAAATTGGTTGAACGTCCGTAGCCGAAACCGAAACGTACCTTCCTTTCGCGGCCTCGTCAAGGGGCTCGCTTCGTATTGACCGCTTTGTCTACAGGACAGACGCGGTTTACAATCCAG
>JBBRPR010000030.1:0-99922 GCA_038227875.1 Planctomycetota bacterium | reverse complement strand
GAAAGAAGTTCGGCGGGATGGACGTCTCAGATGCGCGGCGGTTGCGAGAGCTGGAGAGCGAGAACGCGCGGCTGAAAAAGATCGTGGCGCAGCAGATGCTGGACAACGATGCGCTGAAGGATCTGCTCACAAAAAAATGGTAGGCCCTTTCGCGCGTAAGGCGTGCGTGGAGCATCTGAAAACCGAGCATGAGTTGTCAGAACGCCGCGCTTGCCAGGTGGTCGGAGTTTCGCGAACAGGGCTGCGCTATGAGCGCCGCGAGCGGGCGGACGAAGAACCGCTGCGAGAAAAGATCCGAGGACTGTCGCGGCGGCATGCGCGGTACGGCTGCCGGCGCATCACTGCGTTGATTCGACGGGAGTGCGCAATCAACAAGAAACGCGTTCACCGCATCTGGAAAGAGGAAGGGTTAAGTCTGCCTCGTCGCAGGCCCAGGAGGCGGCGAAGGGGAACTCGCGGAGCGACAGTGAAAGTGCCTCAACGGCCCAATGAAGTGTGGACGTACGATTTTGTGGAAGACCGGACGCAACGCGGCGGAAGGCTGAGACTGCTGTGCGTGCTGGATGAATACACGCGAGAATGTCTGCAGATCCGGGTCGAGAAGTCCCTGGGGAGCCGTGAAGTGATCGAAACGCTGGAGTGGCTATTCCTGACACGAGGAGCGCCGGAATATCTGCGCAGCGACAATGGGCCGGAGTTCATTGCAGCGGCCCTGAAAGAGTGGCTGGAAAAGAATGGCTGTCAGACGCTGTACATTGAACCCGGCAGCCCCTGGCAGAATGCATACATCGAAAGCTTCAACGGCAAACTACGCGACGAATGTCTGAATCGTGAAGTCTTTAACAACGGACAGGAAGCGCGGCTGGTGATAGAACGCTGGCGCAAAGAATACAATGAAGAGCGGCCGCACAGCGCGCTGGGGTATGTGGCCCCGGCCGAATTTGCGCGCCGCGCGTGTAACTTGCTTCGGTCTACGGCCTCAGCAAGTCACACGCGAACACAACCGGTGCAGGAGCAAATCCTCTAACTCTTACTGGACCAAATATCGGGGGTATCTCACCCTTGCCAAGGCTAGGCGAGTGGAATATTCAGCGAGTACCTCATCCGCCTCCTGGAGGCAGCAAACCAAGCGCGAGCGAATGACCGAAATGTCTGATTCGGCACAAGGAGCGGCCATGCCATTGCTGTTTGCTGTTCATGCCGTTGCTTACCATCGCCTTCAGACGGTGGAGAGTGTTGATGCCGTTGCCGGCAGCCGGCTTCAGCCGGTCTTTCCGGCAGTTGCCATGGCGCGCCGCGATGCGGGAAGCGAAATTCGAGCGGAACGGTCAAGCCGTTGACAGGCGCCGTACCGTGCCGTGCCGAGCGCAGCGCAGTTCACTTAGCCCAACGGGCTAACAGCAACAAAGCCCAGGGTTGCGCCGCAGCGCTCCCCTGGGAAAACGTCCCCCCGCGCGAAGCAACCCTGAAGGGGTTGCGGCATCATGCGCTGCGCGCATCACGGCGGCGTAGTGTCGCTCGCGCTCAACCACCGTCTCCGGCAGAAATTCTCCGCGCTCATAGCGCCTCGGCAAATTGCCAGAACACCTCAACCGTTTGTTCAAAATTTCGACGCAATTGTCTTCCGGAAGGTCGCGCTATCCGCTTATAGGACTGGATCTGAAAGGATCCATCTTCATACGCGCCAATGCTGAAGAAGCGTTCTTTGGCGTCCCAGTTGGGAGCCTTCGAAACACAGAGCCAGCTTACGGATGTTGAATGCCAAAGAGCTGAGACGTCACCGCTCAATTTTAGATGCTCGATCAGTCTCACCATATTCATCATGTATTCGTGTTTTGAGTCGTTCGCCGCCCACTCGCGATAGCGCGAGGCGCAATCATCCCACCGTTCAATGCTGTCGGCCACGTTTTGACCTTCCAATCAATTGCCGTGCGTGCGTTGATGCTGGTATTAGCTATGCTGCCGTCCGCGCAGCCCTTGGCGTTTACACAATAGACACTCTGTTAATATCAATTAGATCCTGGTCACACTGTTCAAGCTTATCTTCGAAGGAATCCCATCCAAACTTCTGAATGTAATGAACCTCGTCGTGCGTAATGGGAACAAGCCACGCAAAAATTATGCTGCTATCATCGATGTTGCACGTACGAAATGCCTCGGGAAAATAAACCGGGATCGTTACGTACAGCGCAACCATCGCAGTATTAGCAAATACAGTCCCTGCTCGATGGATCACATCACCACGAAGCAATGGGGTTCGTGTGGCAAGCGATTGCATTCCGACTTGCTGCAATAGTGAAGGCACATTTTTGGGATTGTCACCACGAATCATCAAAACCAGTTCGTGCCGAATAAGTTTCTGAGAAACAGGACTAACCAGTGGATCGTCACTCAATCCGATAGTGCTGAATATCAATGAATCGCTAGTAGGGCCTCGATCGAACTTTGCCACAATAAATGGGCATGTGTTGCCGCTCTCAAGGCCCTTCCAGCCGACAGACATGGCACCCAAATGATGTTCGAGATGATCTAATATAGTCATGGTGAATTTCTACTATTCTATCGCCGAGTCGTTAGACGTCGTGAACGATTGCAATCTGGGCATTCTACGTAGCCGATCAATGGCGCTGGTTCCAGTTCTTGTTTGTCAATGCGCCGAGCGCAGCGCAGGCCCCTTAGCCCAACGGGCTAACGGCTACAAAGCCCAGGGTTGCGCCGCAGCGCTACCCTGGGCGAGAGTCACTTCCGCGCGGAGCAACCCTGTAACCTATTAATTTAAATTCAATTGGTGCCCAGAAACTTCTTCGTGATTTTGAAGACTAGCGGCTCGCCGTATGCGTCGTCCAATTTGCGTCTCTCCATGTCTTGCGTTTGCACCAGCTTCTCGTGATCAATTTTCGGGCGGGTGGCCAGGTAGGCCGGATCGTCGTCGCAAATAAATAGAGTTGCCGCTTTCCAGCCCATAGGCGACTGATTCTATTATTGCTGACTAGACCACGCAAGGTAGACCCAGACCTGACGAGACCGCGTATCGTCCAGCACCCCTGCCAGGGTGCCGAACTCCAAACAACGCCGGTCCGATGGTGTCGCTCGCGCTCAACCACCGGCTACCGTCTCGAAACCCTCCGGGTTTCGCGACTGCAATCGCCCCCCGCAATCCAACCGTGCCGATTTTATCACGCATCATGTCCCCGCGTAACACGATTATGTATCTTCGTGCCACCCGCTCATTCTCGCTCATTCCTGCTCATTCGTGCTCAAACCTGCTCATTTACGCTCAAACGCGCTCATTCCTGCTCATTCGCTATCATTTGCTATCAAACACGCTCATTTCAGCTCATTTTAGCTCACGCGCCAGATTTCCCTTGATTTTCGGGGTCGAGGGTTGCTTTATATATACGGACATTCTTCACCACCGCAACGCGCCCGCACGCCTATGGAAAATTGAAATGCGAAAATCAAATTGGAAAACGGAAAATGGACAGGCACCATGCAAACCTGAGCGCCCGAATTCTCGTAACTCCTTACGTCTCGAAAAAAAAATATGTTCTATACACATAATTTCAAGATATTACTTGACTTTTGCGTTTCTCGACCGCTTAGATATAGTAGGAAAACTCGCGATGGTGACCTGAATGCCCCAAACCCCGCTCCGCGACCATCAACCCCGTCAGGCATGCCAAAAAAACCGTCAGCAGCAGCCTCTAACGGCCTCCACAGTCTCAACCCGATAGAAATGCCAACAAGCCCCGCGACTCATCCACAGCCGCCCAGACCGCAAATTTGAGGGCAAACCGAGATTCAAGAAAATCCCCGCACCCCAAGGAGACTTCCCCACAATGGCCAACTCGATTCCAAGCCTCTACGTCCACCAGTCTAATCCGCAATCCGCAATCCGAAATCCGCAATAAGAAGCCCCCGTAGACGCACCAAGCGCACCTAGGAAGGAGACCCCAGCCCATGTAACATTTCGTAACATTCCGTAACATCGCCCACGCACCACGCGCGCTTCTGTAATTTCCAATTTGTGTAAAGTTTGATAGGCTCTAACGCTTTGGAGGTATTCTAAACCGTATGAAGTTGAAAGGCGAGCTCGACAGCATTGGTGTCACCGAGCTGTTCAAGACGCTGGCCGACCAGCGCGCCACCGGTGTTCTTGCCGTGGTCAGCCCGATGGGTGAAAAGACCATCGCGCTCTCCCATGGCGAAATCGCCGTCTGCGCCGACAACCTCTCCGAACGCACCCGCCTCGGCGACCTCCTCGTCGCCCGTGGCAAGCTCACCGACGAGCAGCTGGTCCACGCCCTCAAAGCCCAGCGCCTCGACCCCCGCAGCAAGCTCGGCGACGTCCTGGTCAAGCAGGGCCTCGTCACCACCGAACTGATCGCCGAAGCCATCCGCTTCCAGGTCGAAGAACAGATCATCGACCTCTTCACCTGGAAGGAAGCGACCTTCGAATTCGATTCCGACAAGAACGTCGACGACGTCTACGATCCCGACGGCACCGGCAATCCCGTGCAGCGACTGAGCGTCAATACGCAGCCCATGCTCGCCGAAGCCGCCAAGCGCAACGACACGTGGAAGCAGATCCAGCAGCGCATTCCCACGCCGTATCTGTGCTTTAAACTCGCGCCCAAGGGAGAAGAACTGGTCACCAAGGCGCCGCGCGCCACGCAGATGATCGTCAAGCTGCTGAAGGAAGGCCGCACGCTCGAAACCACGATCAAGAAGAGCTGCCTGGGGCGCTTCAACGTCTGCACGACGGTGATGAAGATGCTCGACGACGCGTGGATCTTCCCCATCCCCGGCAACGAACTGCGCTTCCTCGCCTCCGAACACCGCTTCAAAAAGCGCTTCCTCGATGCGCTCTATATCTACCGGCGCCTGCTGGACACCTCGACCGTCGAATCCGAACAGGCTGAACTGCGCAAGCAGATTCAAGACACCATCGACGCCATTCACGCCGCGGCCGCCTCCGGCGACACGCCCGAAGGCTCCGAAGTCGTCAGCTTCAAAGAAGCGGCCGAACGCTACAAGCGCCGCCAGAAAGTCCGCCGCATCGCGCTGATTGTCTTCGGCTTCGCGGCCGTCTTCCTCGTGGTCTTCATGCTCCTGCAGAAGATCGCGCCAAAGGCCGCCATCTCGGAAGACTACCAGAAGGCCATCAAGGCCTCCGACAAGTTCGTCGACGAGAAGAATTTCGACGCGGCGATCAAACTCTGGCACGACTTCTACAACTCCATCCCCGACAAGGGCAGCGACACCGCCAACTTTGTCCGCGAACGCGAAAGCACCATCATCAAGAAACTCGATTCGTACATCGAATCGCAGATGGTCACCGCACGCAACGCGGAGAAGGCCAAAAATTACGACGAGGCGATCAAGATCTACGAAAGCGTGGCCACCGGATTTCCCACCAGCTCCCAGGTGCCGCTGGCTCAGGAAGGCATCGACCGGGTCAAGCAGGCCAGGAAGACCGACGACGAGGCCAAGGCCCATGCCGCCCAGGTTTCGCGAGCGAAGGCCGCGCTGGCACTGCTGGATCAGAAGCAGTTCGTCGCTGCGCGCAAGGCGCTGGAAGAAGTGCTGAAGGAACTCTCCGACGGTTCGGAGTTGCGGCCCGAAATCGAAGCCGGCCTGAAGCTGCTCCAGGACCGCGACGACCGCGCACAGCAGGCGCTCTCCAGTGCCAAGAACGAAGTGCTGGCCAAGCACGGCGAACGCGCGATCGAAGCGTACGACCAGGTGATCAAGGAAGGCCCCGACGCGCCGGGCTACGATACGGCCAAGAAGGAGCGCCAGAGCCTCCAGTTGAATCTGGAAAAGCTCCAGAGCGAACTCAAGCGCGGCAGGAAGCAGGCCGACGCCGAAGGCGGTGTCGTCGCCGCGCTGGAAATCCTGCGCCGCGCCGAAGGCGACTATCCGGATTTCGAACTCACCAGGGAACTGCGCAAGGAAATCGAAGCGCTCAACGGCAAACTCGGCGACCTCAACAAGCTGCTGACGGAAGCCCAGGACGCACTCAAATCCGACCGCGTCCGCGGCATGGAACTCTACAAGGATCTGCTGCGGAAAGAGTTCGCATTCCTGGCCGTCAAGAACGTCAAAATTCCAATCAAGATCAGTTCCACGCCCAGCGGCTCGGTTGTGATCATGGACGGCAAGGAAGTCGGCAAAACGCCGCTGGAGGTCGATATCCCCGTCTCCGGCGCGGCAGTGCTGCGCGTCGAGCACGACGGCTACGAACCGTACGAACAGCGCTTCAACCGCCTGATGCCCGACGAACTCAACGAACGCCACACCACGCTCAAACGCAAACCGCTCGCGGTGATTGAACTCGGCGGCCCCATCTTCGCGCCGCCGCGGCTGATCGACGGTTCGCTGTTCGTGCTTCACGGCACCTCCTTGACCGTGCTCGACCCGCTCGGCAAGGAGGTGAAGTCAACGCTGAAGAATCTCTTCAGCGACCAGGCGCCAAACCGTCCCAATCCCGACGGTGTAGGAATGCCGATTCTCGTTGAGAAGAACTGGTGGTATCCCCGCACGCCGCCAGAACCATTCAAGGCGGGTAAAGCGTTCCTGATCTTCCGCACGCGCGACGTCCTCAGCCTGGACCTCGTCACGCTGAAAACCGAGAAGCTCGCCTCGCTTCCCACCGCGCCGGTGGGGAAGCCGTACCTCGAAACGGCGTCCTATCTGGCCGGCAAGCCGCTGCTGGCGGTGGGTTGTGAGGACGGACTGATCTACATCATCGATCTCGAGACCGGCAAGATGCTGGAAAAGGGCAGCCCGGTTTCCTCCGATCCACGCAAGGAACGGAAAACGTCCCTGGCGACAGGCCTGGTTTCCTTCAGCCCGGGCAGTTTCGTTTCGCTGAGCTCCAGCGGCTGGCTGCGCTGCTCGAAAATTCACGACGGCACGCTGATTTGGGAACTGGATCTGAAAGGCGAAGTCGGCCCCGACAATTTCCTCCCGTCCGGCAGCGAAACCATCGCGCCGATCGTGATGAAAGACGGCCGCGTCGTGGTCGTCGATGTCAAAGACCATCAACTGCTCTGGGAAATCCCCGCCGTCCCGACGGAAGAAGCGTCGCACGCCGTGGTCGCCGCCGATGGCATCTACGTGCTGACGCGCCGCGGCGTCCTCAAGAAATTTGACCGCGCACCGATGAGCGGCCAGGCGAAGTCGATCTGGTCCCACCCCCTCGACGGCGATTCGAAGATTCCGTTCCTCGTCGGCTCGGCCATCTTTGTGGCTACCGATGCGGGCACGATCTGGAGTCTCTCGCCGACGGCTGGAAAGAATTTATGGCAGTACCGCACGGAGGAGGAAGTCACGCAGATCAGCGTCATCGGCGATCTGCTCTATGTCACTACCACAGCTGGACGTCTGTTGATTTTGAAGACCGGCGAGTAGCTTCGAGTGCGCCGTCGCGGACCTCCGACGGCGAATGATTCGTAAAACGCTTGAAGGTCGTGGCAAAATATTGAGAGGAGGAAAATCCCAGCGCGTAGGCAATCTCCGTCACCGGCTTGTCCGACTTCCGCAGCAATGCCGTCGCACGGCGGATGCGCAGCCGCAGGATGTACTCGCCCGGCGGCACACCGACTTCCGCGCGAAAGCGCGCCTTGAACCGCGATTCGGAAAGATGGACGCGCCCGGCCAGTTCCGCGATCGAGGGCAACTCGTCCTGGCTTTCCAGCCACGCCAGCGCATCGCGAATCGGCGGCGAATGGGGCGGGGGGCCCTTGCGGTGCGCACAGTCGACGACCACGCAGAGCCACTCGACCATGCGCGTGGCGATGCTCAGTCGCTCGGTTGGCGTCACCGGTTTCGAGGCCCGTTCGCAGGCGCGAAACGCGCCTTCAAAAAGCTCCTTCATCCGCAGTGTGCCGGGAAAGCAGCGCGCCGGAAGTGAGCGCAGTCCGCGCACCAGCGGCCAGGCGTCCTGCGCCGAGAGCGTTAAAAAGCGCTGCGGCGTCTTCGGGACGCGGAGCTGAATCCAGTACTGCAGTCCCTTGCCGTCGGCGTTGAATCCGGAGCCGTGCGGTTCTTCGGAATCGGTCCAGAAGACGTCGTTGCCTTTCAAAGTATAGTCGACGCCGTTGACGTGAAAGACGCGCTCGCCCTTGGCCAGGTAACAGAATTCCATGAACCCCGGATGCCGGTGCATCGCCAGGCCCGGGCTGGCGCGGCGCAGTTTGTGCGCGCCCAGCAGCTTGATCTCCGGCAGACCGACGTCGGCCAGGTTCATCTGTTTCATCGCGGCGCCGCCGCTGAGGAGCTCCTTGGTCACATGGTTCATGTTTGAAATTGTATTTGGGTTGGAATTGAACGCAATACGGGATCAGACACTGTAATTTCTCCGCATCAACCGGACTTTACCGGTAGGCAGAACTTCATGGAGACTTGTAGCAATGAGCACACAGCCACTTCGCGTCGGCGTCATCGGCACGGGCGGTATCGCCAAGCACCATCTCAACAATCTCAAGAAGATCGGCGGCACGGCCATCGTCGGCCTCTGCGACATTGAAAAGCCGCGCGCCGACGTGCTGGCCAAGGAATTCGGCGGCACGGGCTTCGGCAACATCGAAGAGATGCTCGACACCCAGAAGCCGGAACTGGTGCTGATCTGCACACCGCCCTTCGCGCGCATGGACCCGGTCAAGGCCGCCTGCGAGCGCGGCATTCCTTTCTTCTGCGAAAAGCCGCCGGCGTTCTCCGTCGAAGACGCCGTCCGCGTCAACGCCGTCGTCGCCAAATCCAATCTCATCCACTCCGTCGGCTTCATGTACCGACATAAGGAAACCACCGACCGCGCGAAGGAATTGCTGCAAGGCCAGACGATCCTCGCGATTCGCAGCACGTTCGTCTGCGGCGCGATTTTGAATCCGGATTTTCCCGCGTGGTTCAAGATGCAGGACAAGTCCGGCGGCCCGCTGCTCGACCAAGCCATCCACGCGTTGGACTTGATCCGTTATCTCGTCGGCGACATCAACGCCATCACCGCGTACGGCAGCAACCGCGTCGTGCCGAAAGCGCCGGACGTCACCGTCAACGACACGATCAGCATGGCCTTCTCGTTCAGCAGTGGCCTGACCGGTACGCACAACCACTCGTGGGCCTCGGCGCCGGGACTGGCCGTGATCGAAGTCCTTTGCCGCGACGCGCGCTTGAACATCGATCTGTTCGAAAACTCGCTGACGGGCGTTGTTCGCAATATGAAGGTGGAGTTCAAGCCCGGCGACGATTGCTACCAGACCGAACTCAAGCGCTTCCTGCAAGCCGTGCGCGAGAAGAGTATGGCGCCGGTGCGCTCCACGTATGAAGACGCAGTCAAGACCCTGGCCGTCTGTTGCGCTGCGAACGCCTCCGCGGCGACGGGCAAGCCGGTTGCACTTTGATGTAATAGTATGAATTAGCCTAAATGACCCTATGGCAAATTTGCCATAGGGTCATTTTCACTATTGCGAATTCCTAATTATATATTCCTGACTCCGTAACACCCTTTTGACACCGCCCACCTTCGATTTAACGACTTCCTAACGCGGCTCCTTGTATTTTACCTGTGCAGTCTGACTCACAGGGAGGAGCGCCATGCAGGATCTCATGTTCGTCGTACTCACCGTCGTTTTCTTCGCCGTCACCTTCGCCGCGGTTCACTTCTGCGAGAAGTTGCGCGGTCATTAAAAGGAGCAAACCCGTGTCAGCCATTTACATCATCGGACTCGTCGTCGCTGTCGCGCTCTCCATTTACCTGCTGGTGGCGCTTCTCAAGCCGGAGCTTTTCTAAACATGATGACCAACGGATACATTCAAATCGGCGTGTACATGCTGCTGCTGGTGGGCCTCGCGGTGCCGCTGGGGGCTTACATCGCTCGCGTTTTTGAAGGCCGCGCGACGGTCGCGCAGAAGATTCTCGGACCGATCGAACGGCTGTTCTACCGCATCTTCGGCGTGCGCGAAGGTGATGAGATGGACTGGAAACAATACGCCATCGCCATGCTGCTGTTCAACCTCGCGGCCATGGTCACGCTGTACGTCTTGCAGCGTGTGCAGGGCGTGCTGCCGCTCAATCCCGCGGGGATGGCCGGCGTCAGTCCCGACTCGTCGTTCAACACGGCGGCGAGTTTCACCACCAACACCAACTGGCAGGGCTATGCCGGCGAATCCACCATGAGCTACCTCACGCAGATGATGGGGATGACCGTCCACAACTTCGTCTCGGCCGCCACCGGCGTCGCGATCTTGATGGCGCTGATTCGTGCGCTCACGCGCAAGGAGACCAAGCAGCTTGGCAACTTCTGGATCGACCTGACCAAGGTCACGCTCTACATCCTGATGCCGCTGTCGTTCGTGCTGGCGATGTTCCTGGTCGCGCAGGGCGTGCCGCAGACGTTGAGCGAGTACAAGACGACGTCGCTGGTCCAGGAACAGACCTACTCCAATCCGGTGAAGGACAAAGACGGCAACCCCGTGATGGAACCGGTCAAGGACGAGAAGGGCAACTCGGTGCTCGATGAAAACCAGCAGCCCAAGACGCAGCAGAAAATGGAAACGCTGCCGCTGAAGGAACAGTCGATTGCGCTGGGCCCCGTGGCCTCGCAAGAAGCAATTAAGGAACTTGGTACAAATGGCGGTGGCTTCTTCAACGCCAACTCCGCGCATCCGTTCGAGAATCCGACACCGCTGACGAACTTGATGGAAATGATCGGCCTGCTTCTGATTCCCGCGTCGTTGTGCTTCACGTTTGGAGAAATGGTCAAAGACAAGCGCCAGGGCTGGGCCATCTTCGTGACGATGACCGTCCTCTTCATCGGCATGCTTTCCATCTGTACGGCGGCCGAACAGAGCGGCAACCCTGCGTTCACCAAAGTGGGCGTCGACCAGGTTGCATCCGCGACCAATCCCGGCGGCAACATGGAAGGCAAGGAGACGCGTTTTGGCATCGTCAACTCGGCGTTCTTCGCCACTGCGACGACCGGCACCTCCTGCGGCGCGGTGAATTCGATGCACGATTCGTTCACGCCGCTGGGCGGGATGGTTCCGCTGCTCAACATTCAGTACAGCGAGATCATCTACGGCGGCGTCGGCTGCGGACTGTACGGCATGCTGATCTACGTGCTCGTCACCGTCTTCATCGCCGGCCTGATGGTGGGACGCACGCCGGAATACCTGGGCAAGAAGATCGAAGCCTACGAGATGAAAATGGCTTCGCTGATTCTGCTCGTGCCACCGGTGATCCAACTCATCGGCACCGCCATCGGCGTGACGTCGGATGCCGGACTGGCAGGGCGGGCCAACATGGGCGCGCACGGTTTCACGGAGATCCTTTATGCGTTTACTTCCGCGACGAATAACAACGGCAGCGCGTTCGCCGGCTTGAGCGCCAACACGCTCTTCTACAACATCATTCTCGGCGCGGCGATGTTGATCGGCCGCTTCTGGCTGGCGGTTCCGATTCTCGCCATCGCCGGTTCGCTGGCGCGGAAGAAGTCGGTGCCCGTCTCGGCCGGAACGCTGCCGACGCACACGCCGCTGTTCGTGGCCTTCCTGCTCGGCGTCATTGTGATCTTTACCGCGTTGCTCCACTTCCCCGCGATCGCGCTGGGGCCGATCGTCGAACATCTGAACATGGTTCAATAATCAAGGACTTTGACACACATGAACGACAAACCGAAATCACGTCCGCTGTTCGATCCGCCGATTGTCAAGCGCGCCCTGCTCGACGCGTTGCTGAAACTCAATCCGCGCCACCAACTCCGCAACCCGGTGATGTTCACCGTGTTCATCGGCAGCATCCTGACCACGGGCTTGTTCTTTCACGCGCTCGGCGGCCAGGGCGAAGATTCGCCGCGCTTCATCGGCGCCATCTCCGTGTGGCTCTGGTTCACGCTGGTCTTTGCGAACTTCGCCGAAGCCATGGCTGAAGGTCGCGGCAAGGCGCAGGCCGATACGCTGCGCAAGTCGCGCCGCGACCTGCAGGCCAAGAAGCTCAGCTCGCCCAAGCGCACCAGCCCCGTCACGCTGGTCACGTCCGCCGACCTGCGCAAGGGCGACATCGTGCTGGTGGAAGCGGGAGAGTTCATTCCCGGCGACGGTGAAGTGGTCGAAGGCGTCGCGTCTGTCGACGAAAGCGCAATCACCGGCGAAAGCGCGCCGGTGATCCGTGAAAGCGGTGGCGACCGCAGCGCCGTCACCGGCGGCACGCGCGTGCTCTCCGATTGGCTGGTGATGAAAATCTCCGCTAATCCTGGGGAAAGTTTCCTCGACCGCATGATCTCGATGGTCGAAGGAGCCAAGCGCCAGAAGACGCCCAACGAAATCGCGCTCAACATTCTGCTCGCCGCGCTGACGCTGATGTTCGTCGTGGTCTGCGCGACGTTGCTACCGTACTCGATCTACGCCGTGACCGACGCGAAGTCCGGCAGCATCGTCACCGTGACCGTGCTCGTGGCGCTCTTCGTCTGTCTGGCGCCGACGACCATCGGCGGGCTGCTCTCCGCCATCGGCATCGCCGGCATGGACCGCATGGTCCAGGCCAACTGCATCGCCATGTCCGGCCGCGCGGTGGAAGCCGCCGGCGACGTCGACGTGCTGCTGCTCGACAAGACCGGCACCATCACGCTCGGCAACCGCCAGGCGACGGAGTTCGTGATCACCGACGGCGTCAAGCCCGAAGCGCTCGCCGACGCCGCGCAACTGGCCTCACTGGCCGACGAAACGCCGGAAGGGCGCAGCATCGTGGTACTGGCGAAGGAAAAGTACGGCATCCGCGGCCGCGACGTGGAAGGCATGAACGCGATCTTCGTTCCGTTCACCGCGCAGACGCGCATGAGCGGCGTGAACATCGACAAGCGCCAGATCCGCAAAGGTTCGTCGGATGCAATCGAAGCGTTCGTGATCGAAAACGGCGGCAGCTATCCGAACGCCGTGCGACTGGCCGTCGATGGCATCGCCAAGCAGGGCGCGACGCCGCTGGTGGTCTGCGAAGGCTCAAAGGTGATGGGCATCATCCGGCTGAAGGACGTGGTGAAGGGTGGCATCAAGGAGCGTTTCACCGAATTGCGGCGCATGGGCATCAAGACGATCATGATCACCGGCGACAACCCGCTGACCGCCGCCGCCATCGCGGCCGAAGCCGGCGTCGATGATTTTCTCGCGCAGGCCACGCCGGAGACCAAGCTGAAGCTGATCCGCGACACGCAGGCCGGCGGACGTCTGGTCGCGATGACCGGCGACGGCACCAACGACGCGCCGGCGCTGGCGCAGGCCGACGTTGCCGTGGCGATGAACACCGGCACGCAGGCGGCGAAGGAAGCCGGCAACATCGTCGACCTCGATTCCAATCCGACCAAGCTGATTGAGATTGTCGAGATCGGCAAGCAGTTGCTGATGACCCGCGGCGCGCTGACCACGTTCAGCATCGCCAACGACGTGGCGAAGTACTTCGCGATCATTCCGGCCGCGTTCGCGACGACGTACCCGGCGCTCAACCGGCTCAACATCATGCATCTGGCGACGCCGAAATCGGCGATCATGTCCGCGGTGATCTTCAACGCGATCATCATCGTCTTCCTCATTCCGCTGGCGCTGCGCGGCGTGAAATTCCGGCATGTCGGTGCGTCGCGGTTGCTGCAAAACAACATTGTCATCTACGGACTCGGCGGACTGGTCGTGCCGTTCATCGGCATCAAGCTCATCGACATGATCCTTGCGACCGTGCTGCACCTGGGCTGATGGAATGCGGAACGCGGAATGTCGAATGTCGAATGTCGAGAACTGAAAGTTGAAAGTTTGAAAAATTGAGAAAAGAGAGGAACCATCCATGCTTACTGAAATCGTTCGACAACTTCGCCCCACCATCCTGTCCATTCTGGTGCTGACGCTGGTGACGGGACTGGCCTACCCGTTGGTGGTGACGGCCGTGTCGCAGACCGTTTTTCCGAAGCAGGCCAACGGCAGCATCGTGGAAAAGGACGGCAAGCCGATGGGCTCGGCGCTGATCGGTCAGCCCTTCAGCGATCCGAAGTACTTCTGGGGTCGGCTCTCGGCGACCAGCCCAAAGCCGTACGATCCCACCGGCTCCACCGGATCGAATCTCGGGCCGACTAACTCGTCGCTGATGGACAACGTCAACGCGCGCATCAAGGATCTGAAGGACGCTGATCCCGATAACGCTGCGCCGATTCCCGTCGACCTGGTCACGGCCTCAGGTAGCGGCCTGGATCCGGAAATCAGTCCCGCCGCTGCGGAGTACCAGGTCAAGCGCGTGGCCAAAGCGCGGAAGCTGGATGAGTCGAAAGTCCGCGACCTTGTTGCACAGAATACGCAGCAGCGTCAGCTTGGGTTGTTCGGCGAAGCGCGCGTCAATGTCTTGAGTCTCAACATGGCGCTCGACGCGGCGCACTAAGCTCCGCATCCAGTTTCACGCAGCTCCCGTGCGGGCGGGAGCTGCGGACATTTCTCCCTTCTTAATAACTTCTTGATACCCGCCCCCGCCGTTTAAACGGATTTTTAACGCTGTGCCGGGCTAAATGTATTCAGGCGAATCCACTTTCGCTCGAAAGCGTTCTCAATCATGAGCACCGAAGACATTCTCGAACACCGCCCCGATCCCGATCAGCTTCTCGCGCGCGTGAAGGCCGAAGAGCAGCAGGCCAAGCTCGGCAAGTTGAAGGTCTTCTTCGGTGCGTCGGCCGGCGTCGGCAAGACGTACGCGATGCTTGAAGCCGCCCGTGCGCGCAAGAACGAGGGTGGCGAGGTGATCATCGGCATCGTCGAGACGCACCGCCGCAAGGAGACCGAGGCGCTCGTTCACGGCTTCGAACTGCTTCCGCCGCGCTTCCTGGAATACAAAGGCTCGAAGCTGCGCGAGTTCGATCTCGACGCGGCGATCGCGCGTCATCCACAATTGATCCTGATCGACGAACTCGCACACACCAACGCGCCGGGATCGCGAAACAGCAAGCGCTGGCAGGACGTTCAGGAACTGCTCAAGGCCGGCATCGACGTCTTCACCACCGTCAACGTCCAGCACATCGAATCGCTCAACGACGTCGTCGCGCAGATCACCGGCATCGTCGTGCGTGAAACGATTCCCGATTCGATCATCGAAGAAGCGACGGAGATCGAGCTGATTGACTTGGCGCCCGATGATCTCCTGAAACGCATGAAGGAAGGCAAGGTCTATCTTTCCGAGCAGGCCGAACGCGCCGCGGTCAATTTCTTTCGCAAAGGCAACCTGACCGCGCTGCGCGAACTGGCGCTGCGCGCGACCGCCGATCGCGTCAACAAGCAGGTCCAGTCGTACCGCCAGGAAAAGTCGATCGCCGGAACCTGGGGCACGACCGACCGGATTCTCGTCTGCATCGGGCCGAGTCCCTTCTCCGCGCGCCTGATCCGCGCGGCGCGGCGCATGGCGTCGGGGTTGCGCGCGGAATGGATCGCCGTGTACGTCGAGCCGCCGTCGCTGGCGAGCCTGACGGAAAAAGGCCGCGAGCAGGTGAAACAGAACCTGCGTCTGGCCGAACAGCTCGGCGCGGAAACCATCGTGCTCAACAGCGCGGCGCCCGTCCGCGAAATTCTGGAATTCGCGCAGAGCCGCCACATCACGCGCATCATCATCGGCAAGCCGACGCTGGCAACCTGGCGCGAGCGCATCTTTGGCTCGCTGGTCGACGACCTGATCCGGCGCAGTGGCGACATTGATGTCTACGTGATCAAGGGCGATCCGGACGAGGGCGTCTCGCCGCTCAAACTCGTCACCGACACGAACGTCGACTGGACGCCGTACGGTTTGGCGCTGGGCATCGTCGGCATCTGCACGGTCATCGGTCGGATGATGTTCCCGGTCTTTGATCCGGCCAACATCATCATGGTCTATCTTCTCGGCGTGGTGATCATCGCTGCGCGGCTGGGCCGCTGGCCGGCGATCTTGAGCTCCGTGTTAAGCGTCGCCGCGTTCGACTTTCTGTTCATCCCGCCATACTTCTCGTTCGCGGTCTCCGACAGCCGCTACCTGCTGACGTTTGCGATCATGCTGATCGTCACGCTGATCATCAGTTCGTTCACGTCCAAGATTCAGCTCCAGGTTTCCACAACGACCTCGCGCGAACGGCGCACCGCCGCGCTGTACTCGATGAGCCGCGAGCTGGCCCGCACGCGCGGGCCCGAGCAGTTGATCGAAGTGGTCGTGCGACACGTGGCCGATGTCTTCGAGAGCAACGTCGTCGGCCTGCTCCCCGACGCGGAAGGCCGCCTCGTCGTCAAGGCCGGCAACGAGGGCACGTTTCCGTACACGCCCCGCGAGCGCGGCGTGGCGCAGTGGGTTTACGATCTCGGCCGGCCGGCGGGATTGGGCACCGACACGCTCTCCGCAGCGGAGGCGTCGTATGTGCCGCTCAACGCGGCGAGCGGCCCCGTCGGCGTGCTCGGCGTTCATCCTGCTCACGCCGCGCGCGTTTTCACGCCTGAACAGATGCAGCTGCTCGAAGCCTTCGCCAGCCAGGCCGGCCTATCGATCGATGGCGACCGCCTTGCCAACGAAGCCCGCGACGCGCACATCCAGATCGAGACGGAAAAGTCGCGCAGCGCGCTGCTGAGCTCCGTCTCGCACGATCTGCGCACACCGCTGGCTTCAATCTGTGGCGCGGCCAGCGGGCTGCTCTCGTCGCTCGACACGATCGACCGCAACGTGATGCGCGAACTGGTCCAGACGGTCTCCGAAGAGGCCGACCGCCTCTCGCGGCTGGTCAACAACCTGCTTGAGATGACCAAGCTCGATTCCGGCGCAAAAGCGAAGAAGGAATGGTGTCCACTGGTCGAGATCGTGAGCACCGCGCTGACCCGCGTCGACAAGTCGCTCCAGGGCCGCCCGGTCTCCACGGCAATCGCCAACGACCTGCCGATGGTGCCGATGGACGTGGTGATGGTCGAGCAAGTGATCATCAATCTGCTCGAGAATGCCGCGAAGTACACGCCGGCGGGATCGCCGATCGAGATCTCCGCGCTCAGTTCCCCCGAGCAACTGACCGTGCGCATTGCCGATCGCGGGGCGGGGTTGGTCGCCGGTGACGAGAAGAAGATTTTCGAGAAGTTCTACCGCGGGAAATCGGTCGGCAATGCTTCCGGCGCGGGATTGGGCCTGCCGATCTGCCGCGCGATCATTGAAGCGCACGGCGGGAAAATCTGGGCTGAGAACCGCCCCGGCGGCGGCGCGATCTTCAATTTCACGCTGCCACTGACGGCCGAGACGCAGCAGCCGCAGGTCGCCGCCGAGACGGGAGCAATATCATCATGAGCGATCATCCGGGGACAGTTCTGGTCATCGAAGACGAGCCACAGATCCGCCGATTCCTCCGCGCGACGCTGGGCCACGAAGGCTACACGTTGATCGAAGCCGTGAACGGAACAACCGGCGTGCAGGAGGCCGCGTCGCATCCGCCGGACGTGGTGCTGCTGGATCTCGGGCTTCCCGACATCGACGGCCTGGAAGTGATCCGCCAGCTGCGGACGTGGAGCGCCGTGCCGGTGATCGTGCTCTCCGCGCGCGGGCAGGAGCAGGACAAAGTCGCGGCGCTGGATTCCGGCGCCAACGATTACCTGACCAAGCCGTTCAGCGCGCCGGAACTGATGGCGCGTATCCGCGTCGCGTTGCGCGAGGCCGCGCGCATTTCCGGGGAGACGCACGAATCGATTTTCAAAACCGGCGCGCTGACCATCGACCTGGTGCGGCGCATCGTGACGCTGCAGGGCAAGGAAGTGCGCCTGACGCCGATCGAATTCCGCCTGCTCGTCGCGTTCGTCAAACACGCCGGCCGCGTGTTGACGCATCATCAGCTGCTGCGGGAAGTGTGGGGGCCGGTCACCGCCGACGAGGGCAACTACCTCCGCGTCTACGTCCACCAGCTGCGCCAGAAAATCGAAGAAGACCCCGCGCGCCCGAAATACCTGCTGACGGAAACCGGCGTGGGCTACCGGCTGCGCACCGATTCGTAATTCGGATTGCCCGCGCGCTCCAATTTTGACAATTCTTTCATTTTGATGTCCACCAGTGGAACACTCCACGGAAGGAGGATACGGAAGCAGTGTAACCCTATGACTCGCGAGAGGGAGGAAGGCGATGCATCGCTTTACGATCAACTCCCCGCGCGGCATGACGCTGATTGAACTGCTGATCGTCATCGCGATCATTGCGTTCCTGATGGCGGCACTTTTTCCGATGCTGGGCCGTGCACGTGCGCGTGCTCAGGAAAACCGGACGCGCGCGGTGCTCGAAAAAATCCGCAACGCCCTCGGTTCGTACAATCTCCAGTTCCGCACGTATCCAACTTCTGCGCACGCGCGCCCGGCCTCCGGCATTCTCGCACCCGCGGATCTTCTGGAGAACAATCACGAACTGTATGTGTGGCTGACGGCGTCGTTCCGTGTCGCGCCGGATCCTTCTAAAGGGGAGATTCAGGCGACCGTCGATGTCGGGCCGTTCTGTACGTTCGAAACCAATGAGCTCAAAGACGTCGGCGGCAAGACGGTGATCATCGACGTCTGGGGTTCGCCGTATTCCTTCGCATGTTCGCCGGTCGACTTTCCGGACCCAGTGGTGATCGGCCAGACGCGCAAGATCCTGGTGCCGAAGGCCTACTCGTTCGGCGTCAACCGCACTGACGACGGCGGCACCGGCGACGACATTCTCGATAAATGAAAAACGGCACGATGCACACTGCTTCCGTTCGTCATCGCTTTGGCCGCGGCTTCACGGTCATTGAGTTGATCCTGGTGCTGGCGATCATGCTGCTGCTGACGAGCATGGCGGTGGCGTCGATGTCGCGGCTGTTGCGGACGTCGCGGATCGATCAGGCGACGCAGACGGTGCTCTCAGTATTGATGCGGGCGCGCGCTTCGGCGCAGCGCGAGCGTGCGACGGTCTCGGTTTTCTTCGGCGACGATCCGGTGAAGTTGAAACCATCGCCGATGGCCGGAGTTCTCCCGAAAAACGGCGAGATCGAAATCTGGACGGTCCGCGATGTCTCCAACGGTTCGGCTGTCGAGAACATGACCGTGCCGTACGAGCCGGGAAATCCGTACAGCGCGTCGTGGGGCGGTACGGCGGGGTATCCGTTCTGGGTCAAGATCGCGCCACTTTCAACTGAACCGCTGACGCTGCCAGACGGCATCCGCATTTTTGCCGGCGTCTACACGACCAACTATCAGAACCAGCCTGGCTACTGGGACGCACAGGGCTTGCCGCCGCAGCGCGCATTTGGGTTTGAGAACTTGAGCCGCGGCCCGATCGGGCAGATCAAGACGCACCAGATCGTCTACGACAAGTCCGGCCGCATCGCCGGCTTCATGAACAACAATTCGTTCGCGTACCTGCTGGTCCTCGACACGACGACCGGCGAGCACCGTATCGTCCACACCGGCGATTACACCTACGGCAGCACGCGGCCGTATGTCGTCAACTACGGCAGTCTGAACACCAGCGGCAAGCAGCCGATCTTCCTGAACGCCGTCGGGCCGTCGGCGGGCTACATGATCCCGGTGAATCCCGCGACGACGCTGAAGAGCTTCAAGGACATCGAACCGAAACTCGACGCAATCCCCGGCGCGGCAGGGACGTTCTGATGAGAACTCCGCTTCAATTCCGCCGCGCGCGCGGCCTCACGCTGCTGGAAGTGCTGATCGCGCTCTTCATTCTGCTCTTCGGCATTCTCGGCGTGCTCGCGGCACTGCCCACCGGCGTGAATTCGGCGGAGTGGGTGATTCTGCAGGACGCGGCGATGAATCTTTCGGCGTCGAAGTTCACCGAATTCCGCCGCGACCGCATCGATCCGTCGTCCCTGAGTGCGTACACCACGTTCCAGAAATTCAAACACGCATCGGGCGAGCCGTACGAGAACTACGACGACATCGATGCGTACGAATGGAAAGTCGAGAACAACCTGGGCCGGCTCTGCGGCATTGCCGCGTCGGGTTCCGCGTCACCGGCGCCGCCCAATGGATATAAAGCGCCCGTCGCCGGCGCGAGCAACTCTGGACTGACGCAAGTCACGATCGTCGTGCGCCACGTCAACACGTCGCGATCGTTCCGCTTCACACAGTACATGCTGCCGTATCAATAATGGGAACTCGTCCAATGACCAATCGGCCGCGTCGTGCTGGATTCACCCTGGTGGAAATGATGGTCGTGGCGACCATCTGTCTGCTGGTGGTCACGATTACCGTGCCGGTCTTCCGCGTCTCGACGCAGACGGTCAGTTCCGTGGAGCGGAAACTCGCCCTGTACGCGGCGGCGCGCAATATTCTCGACACGTTCGAATCCGAATCGCGCCTGGCGGTGATGAACGAACGCGGCGGTCACTTTTCGCTGAAGAGCCTGGCCTTTCAAGACACCGATCCGTTCACGCCGCAGTACGCCAACCCGGACACGATCAAGTACCACGCCTCGCGCCGCGAAGCCGATTGTCTCAACATGATGGAACTGCAGCCCGGCGGCTACGATTACATCAACGTCGTCGGCGGCAAAACCGTGCCGCTGATTCCCGGCTCGCAAGGCCATCCGCTCGCGTACCCGACGAACTGGGGACGCTACGCGGAAGGCTGGCGCGTGCAGCTCACGTCGACGCTCTCGTATCAGACGCCGTCGGTGGTCGACGTCGATCAGATGGAAGGTCACAGTTCCATCGACGCCACCGATCAGCTCGCCGACGTCGCGCAGATCACCACGCCGGTGCACGCTTACGCGATTTCGAACTATCACAAGGACAACGTCACCGATGGCGGCTACGCCAGTGCAATTCGGATGTACGACGAAAACTACGACATGCTCGGACCCGGCAAGGAGCCGCGGAATGCGCGGCGCGTGCAGACGGAAGAATATCTTCCCGGCCGGCAGCACTACCGCGGTATTTCCGGCATCCGCGTGATGGACCTGGACATTGCGTACTGGGACGCAACGCTGAATGCGTTCGTCAACCCGCCGGACAGCCACGCGGTGTATTTCTCGCGACCGCCGAAGGCGCTGCGCTTCACCATCAGTGTCTGCGACCGCGACAAGCGCGTGGGTTCGCTGACCGTGCAGCGCATCGTCTATCTACCGACTGGAAGCTTCAAAGGCACTGTCGCCAACACCAGTGACGCGACCTACTACGCATTCACATCGGGCGGAACAGCGCCGACCAATCCGAACAAGGGCACCGTCTTCAATCGCACCAAGCGCCTCAAGAATCTGCCGCCGATGTACAACGGCGATTACCTCTGGGAATGGGGCGACGCGAGCCCGCACGTGAACACGCGCTATTCGGAAGCGCCGGTCAGTCCCGTCAACGATCTGGGCGTGTTTGGAACATACCGGCTCTGGCCGCGGCCCCCGCTGCCGCTGAATTGGTAGCGGAAAGAGGAACTGTCGATGAGCGCGATGCCCCGGAAAATTTCTGCCCTGATCACGCCACGCCGCGGATTTCTGCTGCTGGTCGTGATCGGTTTGCTGGCGGTGCTGCTCTCCGTCTGCCTGGGGCTGCTCTCGGTTACGCGCTCGGAAACGGAAGCCGTCTCGACGCTGCGCGACAAAATGGACGGCGTCAATCTCTACTATTCGGCCGTCGATTGGATGGCCGGAAACATGGTCGACAGCCTCATCAGCGGCGGCAAGTTTGACGCGACGAAGTACGTCTCGCGCGCCCGCGACAACAGCACGTGGTGGTACCGTTCGTGCGAACCGGGGATGAGTTCCTGGATCAACGCGAAGGTCACCAACGTCCGCACCGGCAGTTCCGATCCGACGTGCTGCGAAGTGAAACTGCAAGACGAAGCGCCGTGGGTCTATCTGCCGGCCGATTATTTCCCCGAAGGCGGGATGCGTGCGCGCTTCAGCGTGCTGGTGCTCGATCCGAATTCCGTCCCGTGTGTCAACGACTGGCTGGAGGACGGCAACCCGACGCAGTGCCAGGCCGCTCATATGTTCATGGATGGGCTGGGGGAGCAGCAGCTCGAAGCCTACCGCGAATGGCGCGACACCGGCACGTTCAACGCGATGGCGATCGAGCCGTCGGCGACGAATCTAGCGACCGCGCGAAACTTTGCGCCGATCCGTTATCACGAAGCGTGGCGCGTCGTCACGCGCTCGACGCGCTACATGTACTGGCCGATCGGCAATCAGTACAACGGCCACGAGGGCCAGGTCTCGCCGAATTGGGTGACGACCAACACGATGTGGATGGGCCTGTACGGTCCGGATATGTGCGCGCTCAAGCCGCTGATCCAGTCCGACGGCATCGCGCAGGCGAATCTTTTTTCGAGCGGGCTGCTGAGCGGCAACTATCTACCGCCGCTGGGCTATGGTTCTGGTTATGCGAGCACCGCGTCGGGCGTGCCGCTGATTCCGAAAAATGGCTACGATTACGACACATCGAATCCCAGCACCGGACTTTACTTCGCGTACAAAAGCAACGCGTGCGTCGGCGGGCTGCCGCAGAACATTCCGTTCAGTCTTCTCGCGTACACCGATCCCGACACGGGTCGCTGTCCGATCAACGTGAATACCTGCCCGAATTCCGACGAACGGATTCCGACCAACGTCGCCTTCTACAACAAACCGTATGCGAACGGCTCGCCGGCGTATGCAATGGAAGCCGTGTTCAACGTTGAATCGCTGCGGCGCATCATCACCGTCGGCACGATGACCTACAAGGATGCCGGCGGCGTCGCGCACGCAGTGGCAAGCCCCGCCGCGGCGAACATCGCCGCGATTCCCAATCCCAACGAACGCGCGTTGGCGTGGCAGAAGCACGAAGAATTGCGCACAAAGCTGGCGTACCAATATCAGGAAACGCTCTGCCGCTACTTCACCGGCACCTACCGCCACCCGATGAACCGCAAGTTCCCGCCGTATTACAACAAGACCATCGACAAGCCGATCGATTACTCCGACGACGGCACGTTCGCGCAGGTTTACGGCGTCAACATCGGCTGCTCCGACAACACGTACGCGAAGACGCGCTTTCCCGAAGGCGTGATCAGCTTCCGCAATCACGTCAAGCAGGACCTGATGACAATCTCCGCTGGCGTCGCGGCGCTGGTGAATTTCAACACGTCGGATGTGCCGTCGGTGGCGCAGGGAAAACTCGACATGCGCACGGCCGATGCGGTCTACGATAACCTCGTGCCCGGCCCGGCGACGATCTGGGGCAGCTTTCCGTGCAAGGAACTCTACGACCTACGCCTGGCTCGAGCGGAGAACGAGCCGAACAACTCCGACATGACCGACGCCACCAAGCTCGGCTCGCACGCGAACGTCTACAACTACTTTGATGATGCGCTGACGCACGTCGATCCCGGTTACCGCAGCTACCACAAACATCCCGACGGCGTCGCCGATCCGCTCGACAACAAGCCACTCTATCTGAGGCCAAAAGGCATGGACCTGGCGCTGAACACCGCGCCCGACGGTCCGTACGAAAAGCGCGCCGATTCCGCGTGGCGGCAGCAGGTCTTCGGGCCGGACTGGTTTTCGACGGAGCTGACGACCGCGACGACGACGTTCACGCTGATCATCAATGTTCAGCTTGTCGACGCGCAATCGGTCATCGCCGATCCGCTCAACCCGCGCGTGCTGCTCTCGTCGCAGTGGGGCACGGTGCTGGAGATCGCGCCGGACATCTCGCGTGACAACGACAGCTGGTACGCCAGCGACATGCCGCGCCGCGTCAAGACCGAGCACGATCCCAACGACTTCTACTGCATGGATAAGAACGCGAGCCTGCTGCGGAAGGTGAACTCCAACGATATGCCCGACGGCGATCTGACCAACGAGCAACTCGAAACGACGCGCCAGCAGCCGGAGATCCTGAGCGAACCGATCAACGCGGGGATCAGCAACACGATGGACCTGCGCTGCCCGACTGCTGCTCGGGAATGGATTGATTGGCGCGGCGTCGAGGATGTTCCGGCCGAACGTGCCGCGCAGTACGGCAGCAATTCGACGACGAAGAATATTCGCGTGCGTTCGATCTGGTGCCTGAACCAAGGCGTGAAGTAAAGCGCGCTAAAGCGCGAGGGGTCAGGGGTCAGGGGCCAGGGGTCAGAGTTGGGGGCGAGCACGGTGGGAAGGGGACGGAGAGGACGATGACGGAAGAGAAAATATTGGGAAAGCGCAAACCGATCTCGGTGGTGACACCCGTAGTGGGCAAGCCTGTCGCTACAGTCAAGTCACCGCCGCGCGCATCGCAGTCGACGGTCATCACCAATGCGATTCCAACTCCGCGGCCTTCCACTCGAATCGTACCGACGCTGACGCCAGGACGTTTGCAGGCGGTTCCTGTTGGGGGGCCGCCGCTTGTTGTCCGGCCTGTTTCGGTAATGAGCTCGGTCACTCCGTCGGGTGGGCAAAAGAATCCGGCGCAGACGGGAATTCCAGCGCGAGCGGCGATGAGTCAGCGCGCGGCGCCTCGGCCGACGTCGGTCACGACGCGCACATCGATCTGGCGCTGCTCGAAGTGCGAGATTCCGCTCGCGCGCGAAGCGGTGGTTGCCGGCGAAGCGGAGTTGAAGGACGGCATTCTTGTTTGTGCGGGCTGCGCGAACAAGGAAGCCGAGGCTCTGCAGCGTGTCCGGAACCGGCGACGCATGCTGATCGCGGCCGGTGTGGCGACGTTGATTTCGCTGGTGGTCTTTCCGCCGCTCGGGCTGATGGTGCTGATGCTCGCATCGCTGGCGGCTGTCGCGGTGGGTTTGTGGGGGGATGCGGCGAAACAGAGGCGGCAGACGAAGCTCGTCGTCTCCGGTCTGGCTGCGACGGCGCTATGCCTCGGCGGATTGCAGGTCTGGATTTCATACCACGCGCAGGCTCGCGCAGGCGCGGATTCGAGTGCGGAGGTCGCGGCGATCACGGAGTTACTGCGCGACGGAAAGTACGGCGAGGCGCAGAATCACAATCTGAAACTGCAAACGCGCATGGCGGCAGCGGCTCAATCCGGCATGAGCCTGGGCGTGGCGGAAGCGGCGCTGACGCAGTCGCAGAACCTGATTCAGACTTGGATCCACGACAACTTTGGGCAGCTCACGCCCGAAGACATGCGCGCCGCGGATGCGCTGCTGCGACAGCTGAACACAAACGACGGCCATGCGCGGTTGACGGCGTTAGGGACCGCGGATGGCGTGCTGAAGGTGAGCGTGCTTTCCGCGGTGGCTGAACCGGACAAGACGGAGATCGCGGCGGAATTGCAGCAGGTGGGATCGCTGGTGCTGACGTCGTGTCCGGACGTTCAGAACGTGGAGATCACGCTGGTGGCGGGGACGCGCGCGATTTCCCATGCCGTCGGTTCGGCGACAGTGGGACGCGCGAAAGCGATGGTAATCGACGGCGAGACTGAGGCGACGCGTTTGCCGCCGGGACCGCCCGTGCCGCCGAATCCGATTCCGGATGCGCGGCGTGTCAGGCCCTGAACTTAACGATGAGTGATGAACGATGCGTGATGAATCCGGGAGGACTGCTGTGGATTTGATGCAATCGAAGAAGCTTCGCAAGATTTCGCGCATGACGGGAATCGCGTTGGACAAAATCGCGCAGTGGCATTTTGTGCACAGCCCGCATTTTATTTCCAAACACACCGGCCGGCCCAAGGGAAAAGTGGAACGTCCTGAAGGGATGCTGTCGATTGGTGACATTAAGAAGAAGTACAACTTGACCAATGCCGTCATCGCCCGCTGGCGTGAGGAAGGTCTGGCGACGGCGACGTTCGGCTCGCTGATTTTGATTCGTGAAGCGGAATTGACAGAGCGGCTGGCGCGACGAAATCTGTGAGCATTGCCAGCCTGTCGTTTCTGTGTCGCGCAACGGTTCCGTATCACGCGTCTTTTGTGCGCTGATTTTTATGAATTCGGAATATCCGCGGACCTCCGCGCAACGATGCTCCAACTTCGTTGCGCGGAGGCGTCATGGTTTGGGTTTGCCGTTTTTTCGTGATCACATTTCTGCTCGCGATGCTCCAAGGTCGCGCGGCGGATGTGCAGAAGTCTGAGAAGGACCCGTCGACCAACTCAGGACAGACGCCTAAGAAGGTGGAACCGCTCTCGGATAAGCCGACGCTGAAAAGCGCGGAGGTCGCGATTCATACCTCGGGCGGCGAAAAGCGGCTCGACACGTGTCTGTTTCTGACGATCGAATCGAAGGACGGCAAAGTCCTGGCGCGTGTCGCCAACGCGGCCTGCAGCGAGTTGAAGGATCAGACGCGGTTGCGTTACACCAAAAGCAGCGATCACAAATTGGCGCTCGACGTTCCTGCGTTTGGCGAGGAACGCGCGAACTGTAAAGGCTTCACCGTCAAGATCTGGCAGGAACCGGCGGCGAACACGAAGGCGCTGACGCCCTGGGAATTCGATGCCAAGGTCACGCTGAAATTCGCCGACGGCACGACGCTCAACGCTGACAAGGCGTCGATCTCTTTCGTCGACCGCGGCGAAGGCGCGACCGCGAAATTCAGCAGCGGAGAGTAGCGCGGCATTTTTATCGCACGCAATGTCGACAAGAACTGCGAAGAACGAGTCGGTTCGAGTTGGAAAGTTAGGTGGCAGGGCGACGCGAATCATACGACAATGACCGTGAGTTGGGTCGGCGCGATGATTTGAGGACGTGGCATGCCGCATCGGTTTCGGAAGCTTCCCAAGGTAGAGTTGCATCGGCACGCGGAAGGTTCATTGCGGGCGGAGACGCTGTGGGAGTTTCATCGGCGTGCAGGGCAGGCGCTTTACTCTACGTTTGAGGAGATGAAGGCGGCGGTCACGATTCCGCGCGGGGAGTGTCCGGGATTTCCGGCGTTCTTGTCGCGGTTCAATGCGCTTTATTTTCGCTACGGCGGGATCAAGGAAATGGAACGGTTGGCGGTGGAGTACATCGCCGACGCGGCCGACGACAACGTCATCTACATCGAGATGCGCTTCAGCCCGGCGTTC
The DNA here is from genome assembly GCA_038227875.1 of Planctomycetota bacterium. GTDB lineage: Bacteria > Planctomycetota > SZUA-567 > H5-PLA8 > H5-PLA8 > JBBRPR01. Next base: position 72,973 of record JBBRPR010000030.1, on the reverse strand, counting down.
TTCGCTCGGCGGATGAAGGAGAATCCAGTCGCCGGGCCCGGGGGTGGTTGGCTGGGACAGCCGCCGGAGCCGCGGGAGATTGCCGAGGAAGTGGCGGAAGCAATGATCGCGGCCGCTCAGGGTGAGGCGCGGCGGCGTGGGATACAGGTCGGATTTATTCTGACGCTCGGCCGCCATTTCAAGCTCGCGGGGAATTTGCCGCAGGCGGAGCTGCTCGACCGGCCCATCGGGAAACAGTTTTGCGGTGTGGACCTCGCGGGTTTCGAAGCGATTCCCGCGGCGGAGTTTCGCGCGATCTTCGATGCGAGCCGCGCGCGCGGGAGTGGGATCACAATCCACGCCGGCGAAGATCCGCACGGGCCCGGCCCGGCCAACGTGAGTGAGGCGATCGACGAGCTGCACGCCACGCGCATCGGCCATGGCGTGCGCGCGGCGGAAGACGCGGCGCTGGTGGCACGCCTGGCCGAAAAGAAAATCGTGCTCGAGATGTGTCCGACCTCCAATTTGCAGACGCAGGCCTGCGCATCGGCGTCGGTGTACCCGCTGAAACGCTTTCTGGACGCGGGCGTGCGGGTGACAGTCAACACGGACGACCCGGCGATTAGCCAGATCACGCTCAGCGACGAGTACGCGCGGCTGGCGGACGAGTGTGGCGTGACTTTTGAGGAACTGCGGCGGTGTACGCTGACGGCGGCGGAGGCGGGGTTTTTGGAGGCGGGGGTGCGGGGTGAGTTGGTGCGGCGGATTGAGGCGGGGTGGAGTGCTTAGTAGTCGGCGGCTCGGCTTCTTTGGCCGACGATGAAACACCGCATTCTATTTCAGTCCGGCTTAAAGTCGTCGGTGGTCGGTTGGGGCCGCTCCCGCAGAGGCTAGATCCGCGATTCCAATCCAGAATCTCTGCACGCATTATACGTCCGGCTAAAAGTAGTCGGTCCGCCTCGTTGTGAGCTATGCTCGCGTTCAAGAAGGCGCGAAATGAAACGAAAGCTGATCATCGCAGTCCTCGTGCTCACCTCGCTGACGTTCGTCGCGGTGGTGGTGCGGGCGCGGTATGCCCCGTGGGCGGCGCGGCGGGCGTGGAAGGATGCGGCGGTCGTGAGGGTCGCGCGGTTTGCGGATGATCCGGCGTGGCGTGCTCAGGAAATTGCGGGGATTGAGGCGCCAGACTGGACTTCCGCGCAGATCGCGGTGATGAAGAATGGCGAGTGGATCGTGGGCGAGGGAAAGTACCACGACCCTGGGTTCAACGATATCTTTGTGGGCAAGGCTTCGGACGGGAAATGGTATTACTCCACGTTTCACTTCTGCCAGAACAACATTACGCTGCATGTTGAACCGCAGGCGGCGGATCTGGCGGCGTTCAAGGCCAAGTACGCGCTGCGGGAATTCGATGGCGTGTCGGATGAAGCGTTGCAGAAGACGTGGCCTGCAAAATGAAGCCACACGTTCGGCGGCGGATTAACAGCCCATGATTTCGCCTGACAGGGTGACCTGCAGCCAAACGTTTGGAGTGACCGTTATGTTCGTGGGCGACCGATTGTCACTCTGCATCACCAGACTATAATCACCGGGCTCCAACGCAATTTTGAAAGTTCCGTTCGTCGCTGAGGCAACGACGTACGCACTGTTCAGGTCGGGTCTGCTGCCATTGAAATGTCCCTTAAATACGTAGATCGTGCCGGAAAAGGGACTCTCGGAATCCCCTGAGCGTGCTTCTGGCGGGCGAGGAACGCCGCTGATGAACCTCATGGTTGCGTGACCTTGCACCCCTTGCTTGGGCGGAAGCACATTGTCGTGCGCCGAAAACCGACGTGCCAATGCCTAAAGCCGCAACAACTGCTATGGCGGCAAAGATAAAATACGACGTCCTGACGGTTTGATTCATGATGGGCTCCCTCCATGAAGATTCAATTCACCTCACTATCGACGCAGAATTCGGCCATGAGTTTTGCAAATTCACGACGCGATTTGCGCACGAGTAGAGTCGGAGGGAGCTGCCGGCCCACTTGGAAGCGAGTTGTGAAGAAATGGTCAGTTGCTTAGTATGCGCAAGGTTATTCGATCACTCGTAAAGACTCATAAAGGAATCCGAAAATATGGATTTTCAGGATCGTCGCCGGCGGTTGGTGATTGCCACGATCATTGGTTTCGCGGCTGCATTTGTGTGGATGATTGTGGGCTTTGTCGCGTTGCTCGCGGTCGGCATGTCGTCGGTTTTGACGCAGTCGAATTACCTGGCTGATCTCGTATTTGGAATCTGCACGGGCGGCGTGCTATCGCTTTCGGTGGGGTTGCAGGGGTGGACGATCCAGCGGCCGCAACGCGTGTGGCAACTGGCGCTGGCCAGCATTGGCCTGAGCGCGGTGACGGGCTGCGCGACGCGGCTGATTACGGGCCGCCCTGACCTGCTGCTTGCATCCGTGACACTTGCCTATCTGCCGACGCTCGTCGCGACCGTGGCGGCGTTTGTGGGAGCGGGGCTTTTTATTGGCGTCCAGGAAGGACGCAAGGCCTGGTTTACGATCGCGTCCGGGGCGATTGGTTTGTGTAAGGCACTGACGTATCGGATGGTGCTGTCTGATACGGGTGCGATCGGCAGCCTGTGGATGCTGCCGCTGGTTGTGGCAATTCCGGTGTTCTATTTCATCGCATTTCACGTTTTTCTCGGGCTGGAATGGGGCTTGGACAGTGCGGTGGCGGGCGCGGCTGAAGGGCCGGCGGTCGCTGCCGGTTCTCCCTACTCAACTTGGCGTCTCACGCGGCTGGGTTTGTGCGCGATTGTGCCTGGCGCGGTACTGGTGTTGGCGACGCTGGCGGTTGGCCACGGGCACGCGCGGTTTTACGGGTGGTCGTCGGGCAAGACGGATGAGCTGGCGCAATTCGTGAAGACGAATCCGACAGCCATCAAGGACCGCGATGAACTGGGCGACACGATGCTGATGCAAGCGGTCAAGTACGGCAACAAGGAACAGGTGGAATGGTTGCTGGCGCGCGATGCGAATGTCAATCTCGCCGATTCGTTCGGTGAAACGCCGCTGGCTGCGGCGGCTGAGCGGGACAGCAGCGACGTGGCGCTGCTGCTGATTGAAAAAGGAGCGGATGTGAACGGCGGTGGTAGTTCGCTATCCGGGACGCCCTTGTTCAAGGCGATTGAAAAGAAGAACGACGAAATGATTGAACTGCTGCAGAAGAAGGGCGCGGATGTCAATGCCTTGAATTTTCGGAAGGATACGCCGTTGCATGCAGCGGTGCGCGTACACGCCCGGTCGGCGGTGGAGTTCCTGCTTGCACACGGAGCGGATCCGGCGATCAAGAACATGAGCGGCCAGACTCCGCTGGAGTTGGCTCGTACAGAAGGGTCGGACCGAGTGGTGGAATTGCTGCAAGCGAAGGGTGGAGCGGGGCAGAAGGGGAATTGAGTGTTCGAGTGGTTTTAAGGCAAGATACGCGCCGCAGCAGTTTGATGAGCCGTTACCCTTTGGTTTTTGGTGGTCGCAAATTTGCGACCACGGTTTCGCGCACAATGTGAGGGTGCGTGCCTGCTGGTCAGCATTCATCAATATGAATTTCGGTTCCCGATCTTTACATGAACTGAGCGTTGCTCGGAATACAATCAAGCCTTCTTATGTGGAGAAATGAACATGGCGTTTGCGAATAGTAATCTGAGTTTTGAAGATCGCTTCAGTCCGCTCACGGTAGATCAGGCGCGGTTTGTTTCGAAGGTGTATAGCGGGTTGACGTATTCGCTGGTCGTGGCGACGGTGGCGTGCGTCGCGTCGATTTTGGTTTTCCGGCAGATGCCGTACGCGCAAATGCGGCCGATTCAGACGGGGTTTCTGGTACTGGAATTGGTGATGGCGCTGGCGGCGGGATTCATGCGCATGAGGGGGCCGTTTGGCTGGATCTTTCTGACTGCCTTTGTGGCGGTGACGGGAATTACGCTCGCACCGGTGATGATCATTTATGAAAAGTTCGCCGGCATCGGCACCATCGCAGCGGCGTTGGGGTTGACGGCGACGATTTTTTTGACGCTGACGGCTTACGTGCGCTACAGCGGCAAGGATTTTTCGTGGATGTACGGGTTTCTATGGATGGGGCTGCTCGGGGCGATTGTCGTCGGGCTGGTTTCGATTTTTTATCCGATGCCCAACGTCAACTACTGGATGTCGTGGTTCGGCGCGGCGTTGTTCAGCGGGTGGATTTTGTACGATACGTCGGCAGTGACGCGGCAGTATTACCAGGATGATAATGTAGTGGGCGCGGTGCTGAATTTGTACCTGGACATCTTGAATCTGTTTTTATATCTGCTGCGGATTTTGGGGAATCGCAGCAGGGACTAACTGCGAATTCCGAACGATGATTGATGGGTGATGAATCCGGGGCGGAGAATCCGAGTTCTGCCTGTTGGCGTTCATCATTCATAGTTCTGAATTCTTCGGATCACGCCCCGCTCAAACCCATCACGCAGTCGTAGCTTCGCCGATCTCTGGTTCAGCCCCTCGCCGCGTGCGCGGCTTGCGAAAGTGTGCGCGGAGGCTTATCCTCGATTTTTTGGGCCTGAAAAGTCTTTAGAGGAGTCGTGAGCCGTCATGCCGAAATTTCTTTCCGTCGATGAAATCCGCCGCCGCTGGTTTGCGTTTTTTGTGAGCGAAGGGCACCTGCAGGTCGCGTCCGATTCGCTGGTGCCGCAGAACGATCCGAGTCTGCTCTTCACGGGCGCCGGAATGAATCAGTTCAAGGATCACTTCCTCGGGCGCGCCAAGCTGGACTTCACGCGGCAGCGCGCGGTCACGGTGCAGAAGTGCATCCGCGCAGCGGACATCGACAACGTGGGCCGCACGCCCAGCCATCACACGTTTTTTGAAATGGTGGGGCATTTTTCGTTCGGCGACTACTTCAAGAAGGAATCGATCGCGTTCAACTGGAAATTCCTGACCGATCCGGACGTCGGCGTCGGACTGGAGAAGTCGCGCCTGAGCGTCACGATTTTCGGCGGCGATCCGAAGCTCGGCATCTCCAAAGACATCGAAGCGATGGAAGCGTGGCAGAAGACGGCGCCGGAACTGCAGAACCCGGACGGTTCGTGGCGCATCTACGAGTACGGCGAAGACGAAAATTTCTGGCCGGCCAACGCGCCGTCGCAGGGGCCCAACGGTCCGTGCGGTCCGTGCAGCGAAATGTACTACGACAACAAGCCCGAACAGGGCGCGCCGGAGCCAGTCGGGCAGAGCAAGGATAAATTCCGCTACGTCGAAGTGGGCAACCAGGTCTTCACGCAGTTCAATCGGTTGGACGTCGCGAAGCTGGAGCCGCTAAGCCAGAAGAACATCGACATGGGCGGCGGTCTGGAGCGCCTGGCGCGCGTGGTTCAGGGCAAGAGCAGCAACTTCGATACGGACTTGTTCGTACCGATCGTCGAGGAAGTGGCACGACTGTCGGGGAAAACATACGGGAAGGCGTTCGAGGACGACCGGCGCATGCGGCGCATCACCGACCACACGCGCGCGGCGGTCTTCTGCATTGCGGATGGAATCGCGCCGAAGAACGAAGGGCGCAACTATGTCGTGCGGCGCTTGATTCGTCGCGCGATCCTGGACGGACGCGAGCTGGGCATTACCGGTCCGCTGTTGGGATCGGTGGCGAAGGTGGTGATCAAGCAGATGGGCGTGGGCTATCCGGAATTGCTGCCGCGCACGGATCTGCTGGTGCGGCTGCTGGAAGAGGAAGAGAGCGCGTTCAGCCGCACGCTGGCGCAAGGCCGCGAAGTGTTCAAAGATTTGGTCGAAGACCTGCAGAAGAAAAAGCAGACCGTGATTCCCGGCGCGGATGCGTTCCGGTTGTGGGACACGTTTGGCTTCCCGCTGGAACTGACGATGGAACTGGCGCAGCCGCTGCAGCTCACGGTGGACAAGGCGGGATTCGACAAGGCGTTTGATGAGGCAATCAAGCGCAGCCAGGAAGGTTCGTCGATCAAGCGCGATATTTTCGAATCGGGCCCGGTGGAAGAACTGAAAGCGAATTTCGCGGGCAAGAAGACGTCGTTCGAAGGCTACGAAAGCCTGGTCGTGAGCGAAGCAAAGGTGCTCGCGCTGATTCAGAACAACAAGCTCGTCGACCGCGCGGAGCACGGCGAGGCACTGGCGTTGTTTGATCGTACTCCCTTCTATGGCGAGAGCGGCGGGCAGGTCGGCGATCGCGGCGTGGTGTTGAAGGCGGGATCTAAGCAAGCGAGCGCGGAGGTGCTCACGACGCTCAAGAAGGAAGGGCTGTTTCTGCATCAGCTCGAAGTGAAAGCGCCGTTGAAAGTCGGCGAGGTCTACGAGCTGGAAGTGGCGACGGCGCATCGCGTGCCGACGATCAAAAATCATTCCGGCACGCATTTGCTGCATAACGCGCTGCGCGCGATTCTCGGCACGCATGTCGAGCAGCGCGGATCGCTGGTCTCGCCGGAACGGTTGCGCTTCGACTTCACGCATTTCGAGCAGATCAAGCCGGAGCAGCTGGCGGAAATCGAAACGCGGGTCAACGGGATGATCACGCAGGACTTCCCGATCGACACGCAGGAAATGGGCATCGCTGACGCGAAGGCGAAGGGCGCGATGGCGCTGTTTGGCGAAAAGTACGGCGAACGCGTGCGCGTGGTCCAGATGGGGCCGTCGGTGGAACTCTGCGGCGGCACGCACTGCCACCGCACCGGTGAGATCGGGTACTTCCGCATCGTGTCGGAAAGTTCGGTCGCGGCGGGTGTGCGGCGCATCGAAGCGCTGACGGGCTTGAACGCCGTCGCAGACGCGCGGCGCACGGATGAGCTGCTCAATAAACTCGCGTTGCTGCTGAAGACGAAGAAGGAAGCGGTCTTCGAACGCTTCACGGCGCTGCAGAGCGAGAAGGCAGGACTCGACCGCGAACTGGAAAGCCTGCGCAAGAAAGCGGCGAACGCGGCGGCCGGCGATCTGCTCAGCAAGGTCCAGGAGATCGGCGGCGCTAAGTTCCTGATCGCGAACGTGGAAGGCAACGACGCGGGCGGCCTGCGCACGACGCTCGACGGCATTCGCAAGAATTTCAAAGAGGGCGGCGTGTTTCTGGCCGGCGCGAAGGACGGCAAGGTGGCGCTGCTGGTGAGCATTCCACCGGAATTGGTCGCGCGCGGCTTGCATGCGGGAAATCTGCTGAAGGACGTCGCGCCAAAAGTCGGCGGCAAAGGCGGCGGCAAGCCGGACATGGCGCAGGGCGGGGGCACGGACACCGCGAAAGTGCAGGAGGCGCTGGACGGCGTGGCGGGATTGATCAAGGCAATGATCAAGTAGGCGGAACGTTTTTCCTCCAAGCCCCGAGCGCTTTCTAAGAGGTGGGAATTCGACGGCTTTTCGGCCGTTGTTAGAGTCTTCACACCTTAAAAGTAAAGGCACGCCCGCGTTTGACAGCTTTGCTCGGCGCAACTATAAATGAATGCAACAGGTTCGACCGGACTTAGGCAAGAGGTAGGTGATGGATCCAAATCTTGAAGTGATGCAGTACGGAACGGCGCTGCTGCTGTTGATTCTGGCGGGCGTTCTAACCAATACGCTGATGACCTTGTCGCATCTCGTCAGCCCTCATAACCCCACCAAGGAAAAGCAGTTATCGTACGAGTGCGGTGAAGATCCCGTGGGTACGGCGTGGCTGCGGTTCAACATTCGCTTCTATGTCGTGGCGCTGGTGTTCGTGCTGTTCGATGTGGAAATGGCGCTGATTTATCCGGTCGCGGTGATTTTCAAAGGGTTGACTCAGGATCCCAGAAACTGGAATGCGGCGCTGGTGGTGTTCTCGGAAATGTTTTTCTTCATCGTCGTGCTGTTCCTGGGTTTGATCTACATCTGGAGGAAGGGCGACCTCGGCTGGATCCGCACGTACCGGAAGCCGACCGACGTGGGACTGCGTTCGTGGCAGACCATTTCAGCCGCTCCGATCGCGCCGTCGGAAAAAGCGGAAGCGGTGTAACGCTTTCGTATTGCAATGCATGTTGCTGGTCTGAGGAACAACCATGGGTATTCTTCAACACAAGGCCGATGAAAACAGCATCATCTTCGCGAACGTCGATACGCTGCTGAATCTCGGCAAGGAACACTCGCTCTGGTACCTGCTCTTTGCCACGGCCTGTTGTGGTATTGAATTGATGCAGACGGGTGCGAGCAAATTCGACGTCGACCGCTTCGGCATGATTCCACGTTCGACGCCGCGCCAGGCGGACTTGATGATCGTCGCCGGAACCATCACGCACAAAATGGCCAGCCGCGTGAAGCGCTTGTACGAACAGATGCCGGAACCGAAGTGGGTGATCTCGATGGGTTCGTGCGCGAACGCGGGCGGCCCGTTCTGCAAGTACAGCTACTCGGTGTTGAAGGGCATTGACAAGTATATTCCTGTCGACGTTTACGTGCCCGGCTGTCCGCCGCGCCCGGAGGCGTTGATTGAAGGCGTGTTCAAGCTGCGCGAGAAGATCCATCTCGAGCACGTGCTGCGCAAGGAAGGGAAAGTACTGCCGAAGCGTGAGCCGATTGTAATCGGTGAAGGGGCTCCGGCGGTGGCGGGCGCGCACTAACGACAATAGTTGCACTGACTGGCCGAATCGAACCGATTCGGTCAGTCAGTGTCTGATTTAAAATTCGAACGATTCGATTCAAAACACAGGAAGCGACGTGCATGGATTTCGATGCCATCGTAGCAAAAGTGAAAGCGAAGTTTCCGGGCGTCGACGCGCCGAAGGTGGACTCGGGCGACCGGTTCGCGATTCTGCCGACGGAGCAGGCGTATGAAATCTTAAAGTTTCTCAAAGATGATCCGGAACTGTACTTCGACAGTCTGATGAGCCTCAATAGCGCCGACACCGGGCGCGAGTTGTGGGTCGTCTATCCGCTGCACAGCTTCAAGTTCAATCACAAGTTCATGGTCAAGGTGGTGCTCGGACGCGAGACGCCGGAAGTGGCCTCGGTCGTCGACTTGTGGATGGTCGCGAATTTCTTCGAACGCGAAGCGTACGATCTTTACGGCATCATCTTCAAGAACCATCCCGACCTGCGGCGAATCATCAATCCGCCGGACTGGGTAGGCTGGCCGGGCCGCAAGGATTACGAGTACCCGATGGATTACCACGGCATCCCGACGGTCCGCGCCGATCAGTTCTTTGCCGACGAAGTCGAACGCGGCATCGCCGAACGCGAACTGCAAGAGAAGCAGTTGCTCGAAAAGCTCGGCCTGGCCGAGAAGAAATAACTCCGAAAGACAACACGAGGTACTGACCCATGCCCATGGTTGCGCAAAATCTTCTCGAGACCGACGTGAAAGACGAGAAGGGCCGCATGCAGTCGGAAGAGATGGTCCTGTCGATGGGACCGCATCACCCGTCGACGCACGGCGTGCTGCGCCTGGAAGTCGTCACCGACGGCGAAGTCGTCGTCGCGGCGCGCCCGGACATTGGCTACCTGCACCGCGCGATCGAGAAGATCGGCGAGTACGTCGACTACCGTCAGTTCATGCCGTACACCGATCGCGTCGATTACCTCTGCTCGATGAATTCCAACCACGCGTACGCGCTGGGAGCGGAGAAGCTGGGCAACATCAAGGTGCCGCTGCGCGCGGAACTGATGCGCGTGATGGTCGCGGAGCTCAACCGCATCAGCAGCCACATGATCTGCGTCGGCGCGCTGGCGATGGACATGGGCGCATACACGCCGTTTTTGCACGGCATCTGCCACCGCGAACTGGTCAACGATATCTTCGAAGAAGTCTGCGGTGCGCGCCTGACCTACAATTACATGACCGTCGGCGGCGTCTCGTACGACGCGCCTCCGGGATTCATCGACAAGTGCGACCAGTTCGCCGATTACCTCTGGCCGCGCATGGTCGAATTCAACGAACTGATCACCGGCAATTCAATCTTCAAGGAACGACTCTGCAACGTCGGCATCGTCTCGCCGGAGCAAGCGATCAACTGGGGCCTGGTCGGACCGAATCTGCGCGGTTCGGGCGTGAAGTTCGACGTGCGCCGCGACGATCCGTACTCGATTTACCCGCAGCTCAAGTTTGAAGTGCCGATCGGCGACGGCGGCCTCCCGGGCGGCAGCAATCCCCACGGGACGCTGGGCGACTGTTACGACCGCTATGTGGTGCGCGTGAAGGAAGTCTTCGAATCGATCAAGATCGTCAAACAGATCGCGGCGATGATGCGCGAGAACGAGAAGTTGCCGGCCGATCATCCTGACCGCCAGTACCAGGCGCGCTTGCCGGGTCGCCTGAAGGTGAAGCGCGGCGAAGTGTACGTGCGCAGCGAAAATCCGCGCGGCGAGACGGGCTACTACATCATCAGCGACGGTTCGGACAAGCCGGTGCGCATCAAGATCCGCACGGGATCGTACACGGCGCTCAATTGCTTCGAAGAAGTCACGCGCGGATTGCTGATCGGCGACGTGATTGCGGTGATCGGGTGCTTTGACATCGTGCTGCCGGAAGTGGACCGGTAACGGAGTTGATTATGCGGAGGCGCGCGGGCGGAGTTGTGACAGTGTTGTCTCTGCTGCTGCTCAGCGGCTGCGGGACGCCGACGAAACAGGATCTGATTGCGAAGGCCAATGGCATCAAGAAGAAGGATAAGCTGCGCGATGCGCTGGGCAAGCCGGACGATCTGCAGATGATGGACGTGCCGATGCTGGGCTCGACGGAAACGTGGACGTACAAGTGTTCGGATGGAGAAGTGGTTTTTCAGTTCTGGAACGACAAGATCGTGATGAAGGCGACCGGTAGCGACGAGAAGCGGCGCTAAAAACAGAGGACGAAAAAAGCGACATGTCTGCGATCTACACACTGCTCATCAGTCTCGGCCAGCTGGAAGGCCCGCACAGCACGCTGGTGCAAAAGCTGATCGATATCCTGTCCAACCCGGGCGTGGCGAGCCTGATTGCGATCATTGTGCCCTGCTTGATCATCTTTCTGCTGGTGCAGGCGGTGGCCGGGATCAGCACGTACATCGAGCGCAAACTGGCGGCGGACATTCAACGCCGTGTCGGTCCGAACAAATGTAACATTGGCGCGTTCTTTGGCGAATTTGCGCGCGCGACGGTCAGCAACGGCAAGTCACCCAACGCTGGAGCCGGCGGCAAGCTGATGGCGGCGCTGGTCGGGCCGCTGGTTCCCGTCATCGATCTGGTCGACAAACTGGTGATCAAGCTGGCGCCCGGCATTTTGATTTTCCTCGCCGACGGCATCAAGCTGATCATGAAGGAAGACATCATTCCCGACGCCGTCGACAAGCCGATGTTCAAGATGGCGCCGACGATTGTGCTGGCTTCCGCTTTTGGCGCCTGCGCGGCGCTGCCGTTCTCGGACGCGTGGTACGTGGCGAACTTTGAAACCGGCGTACTCTACATCGCTGCGATTACCTCGATGGAAGTGCTGGGCATCCTGATGGCCGGCTGGGCCAGCAACAATAAATGGGCGTTGCTGGGCGGCATGCGCTCGGCGGCGCAGATTGTCTCCTACGAATTGCCGGTGGGACTGGCGCTGGTGACGGGCGCGATGATCGCCGGCACGCTCTCGCTGCAGGGCATGATTTACGATCAGTTCGGATTCCACGACGGCGGCAACGGGATGACGACCGGCTGGTTCTGGCAGTGGAATCTCTTCCACCCGGCGATGTTCGTGCTCGCCCCGGTGTATTTCCTGGCGGCGCTGGCCGAATGTAACCGCACGCCGTTCGACATTCCTGAAGCGGAATCGGAACTCGTCGCCGGTTACCACACGGAATACACGGGGATGCGCTTCGCCTTCTTTTTCATGGCTGAATACGCAATGATGTGCGTGACTTCGGCGCTGGCGGTGACGATTTTCCTGGGCGGCTGGTCGACGGGCATCGGGCCGCTCGAGAGCGCCTTGATGACCAACGATGTGGCCACGGCCGCCAACCACTGGACGCCCGCGTTCCACTGGTACGGCACGCTGCTCCATCTGATTGTGTTCGGCACCAAGACGTACGGATTGGTGCTGCTGATGATGTGGATCCGCTGGACGTTGCCGCGCTACCGCGTCGACCAGATGATGACGCTGTGCTGGAAGAAACTAATTCCGATGGGCATGGCGTGTTTCTTTGGTGTGGCGCTGTGGATGCTGGTGCGCATGCAGATCGTGCTGCGGTTCAGCGAGGAATCGCTGTTCCACGTTACGTTTGTGCTGCGGCTGTTGTTTGCGTTTGGCGTGCTCGGGTTTATCGGCTGGTTCTTCGCCAAGCCGCTCACGGCCGAACAGCGGGCGCAGCGCGAGATGCTGGAGAAGTCGGGATTGCAGGGCACGTCGGTCGCTCAGTAACGTTCACGGTCGTGAAGCAGGCGAAAAATTGGAGTGGTTGAATGATTCAGTTCATGCAGGACATCTACGATGGCATGAAGACGTTCATGGTGGGCATGAAAGTCACCGGCGGTTATCTCAAGGATTCCAATCTCCACGAGAAAGAAACCGTGACGACCATCGACTACGACGGCTCGATGACCATGGCTCGCGACGTGAAGGTGGCCGACCGCTTCCGCGGACATCTGCACAACGACATTGAACGCTGCATCGTCTGCAAGGCCTGCGCGAACGCCTGCCCGATCGACTGTTTCTGGATCGACGGAGAGAAGACCGAATCGAACAAGCTGCGCCCCAGCCGCTTTGACATCGACCTGCTGAAGTGCATGTACTGCGGACTGTGCGTCTTCGCCTGCCCGACGGGCTGCCTGACGATGACCAAGGAATGGTGGGGCGCGACGTTCAACGAATCGGACGGCACGAACCTGCACGGCCAGCTGCGCCGCTTCGGCGTGGGGTATTTCACCGCCGATCAGAAGGCCGTGATTGAAAAGAAGCGCTTCGAAGCTGCCGAAGCGAAGAAGAAAGCCGCCGCTGCCGCCGCCGCCGCGAAGGCTGCCGCCGAAGCGAAGAAGAAGGCCGAAGCTGCGGCTGCCGCCGCTGCAGGAGGCGCCGCGCCCGCCGCGGGAACACCGCCGCCGGCTGCGCCTGCTACACCGAAGCCTGCGACACCGCCTGCGGCTCCTGCCGCGCCTGTCGCTCCGGCGCCAGAAGCGAAGAAGCCGGATGAGCCGCCGAAGGCGTGAGCGATGGTTCTGTCGGCGAGATTGATTTAAAGTATCCGCCTGATGGAGTTCGATGTCGGCAGGCGGAATCGGGATTGACAGTTTCTGCTACAACGCGCTCATCCGTTGGTTGCTTAATTACACCATTTATTACTGCTTGGGCTCAAGTCGTAGTTTACATTCTTTATCGAGACTTAATCGTAGAAGGAAAATTTTCTCAATACCCACTCTTTTATCTTGTGTACTCGATCATCTGCATTTTTGCCGGCATACCTTCCGTTATGTACGCAATGATGTTAGTCTGCGGTAAAGTCGAAATACGGACGCGCGGTGACGACGTAGAAATCTTTGAAGGCGTGTGGTTAGTTGGAATCACTGACCGGTTTAAGCTGAGCGAAATTGAAAGTGTAGGGTATTTTGACAAGCCGCGTAGAGACGGAAAAAAGACGACGCATATTGCAATCAAAGGCAGGCAGGAATTTCTGTTCGGCTCCCTCCTGAGCGAACGGCGCATGAATTACATGCACGACATATTGATGCAGATCGTTCGCAAGTGATCAGTCCCGTTCGCCCTATCGAAGATTCTCAAAATTTATTCGATGACATTCCGTCCTCTCCCGTGTTGCACTTTCATCGTTGGATCGTCATATAGTGTACTCATGGGAGATTTTGCATGTCGAAAATGAATGTGGCCGGGATGCTCATTGTGATGTGTTTGGGTTGCGCGGCGTTTGCCGCGGAGGCGCCGGCGAAAGCGGATCTGGAAAAGTTCGGCAAGGATCTGGGCAGCGACGACTTTGCCAAGCGCGAAGTGGCCAGCAAGGCGCTGATCGCGGCGGGGGAATCGGCCCGCGGACTGGCGGAGAAACTCGCCAAGTCCGAAGACACGGAAGTGCGCGAGCGCGCGGCCGAAATTCTGCGCACGCTCAACACGCCCAAGGACATGCTCGCGCTCTCGGCCGATCAGAAGGAATTGGCCGGTCTGCCGTTTGAATCGACGGTCTCGGAAGACGGTAAGAATATTTCGTTCAAGAACTATGGCCATGGCGGCGACTTCGTCTGCGATTTTGGCAACATCCGCGTGGTCGTCGAACAGACGCCGTACAACGGCATGTCGAGCGGCTCGTTCACGGCAATGGGCGGCGGAAGTTCGTCGATCCAGGCCGGATCCTTTGGCGTAAAGAGCTCCGGGGGCACGACGGAGATCACCTTTCGCAAGCTGAAGTGGACGGTCGAGAAATCTGTGATGAAGATCGCCGGCCAGGAAGTGGCCTTCGGCGGCGGTGCTCACAAGGTTCTGTTCCTGGGCAAGGACGGAGCATTCTTAAAGCGCTGCGATCTGCCCGAGAAGAAGTAGTACTGAACAGCGGGAGTCGGGAATCGGGATTCGCTGCACGCCGCAGTTACGAATCCCGAATCCCAATTCCCGATTCCCGCTGCTCATAATCACACAATGTCTTCAGCCGAGAACACCGTCTTCACGCGGCCGGCCATCTTCATGAAGATCCATTTCAGCGGGCCGCGATCCTTGCCGGCGCAGTTGCCGTCGATCAGCAGGAAGGCGAGGAAGAGATTCCAGTCGGCGATCGCGGCGACGAGCGCATCGACGCGTTCTTCTTTCAGCCGGCCGTGCTGGTTCTGTCGCCAGAGCGCGTAGGGCTCGTCGTGGTACTGGACCATCGCGAGCAGATCGGGCTCGGCGCAGAATTCCGCGAGGAAGTTTTTGGCCAGCGAAGCGTGGCTGCGCGAATCGGTGATCGGGCATCCGGCCTTGGCTTCCGCCTTGAACGTGTCGTGGACGTGGATCAGGACTTTCAATTTGTCGTGATCCGTGCCGGAGAGCTTGGGCCGCAAGCGCTTCAAGTTACGTTCGAGTTCTTCAATATGTGCGCGGACGGTGCCTTCCGGATGCCCGGACCGGGGCTGGCCCCAGTCGAGATTCGTCTGGTAACGCGCGTCGCGCTGAATGGAATCGAGGACGGACTTATAGTCGGTCATGATCGTGCTTTCGTTTTTGTATCTGGGTCGTGCCGAACACTTCAGAATCACTGTTGTTCAGATAGATTCGGGACCGCAATGGTTTCGAAAGTAACTAACCCTGCGGAATTGGGTTTGTCAATTTTTTTGTGATGACTACTTCCCTGTTGAAAAATTCGCTCACTTCCCTGAGAACGGCTGCATGAAAAAAATCATGCTGATGCTCTGCGCGCTGATGGCGCTGTCGTGTTCGATTGACGCGGTTCGGGCGGCGGAAACGGATTGGGCGCCTGCGAAATCGTGGGTGTTTGTGGTGGGGTTGCTCGAGTGGAAGCATCCGGATTTTCTTCACTCATTTCCCAAGGCGGGGCGGCGGGATTCGCTTTTAGTGGAAGAGTTCAAGACGCTCGGCGTGCCGGCGGATCATGTGAAACTGCTCCAGGACCGCGCCGCAACCACGGCGGCGGTCGAGGCGGCACTGAAGACCTTCGCGGCCAAAGCGGAGAAGGGCGACACGCTCTTTCTGTATTTCTGCGGGCATGGGTACAAGGGCGACAATGGCGTGACGTACTTCGCGACGTACGACGCTTACGATACGGCGTGGGGCATTCCGTCGATCTTTGAGTCGCTGGAGGAGAATTTTCACGGCAAGCGCGCGGTGCTGCTGGCGGATTGCTGCGAATCGGGCGTGATGGCCGACCTCGCGAAGACTCAGAAGGGCCCGATCGATTACGCGGTATTGACGTCGGTGACCGGCGGTGCGACGTCGACGGGCAACTGGACCTTCAGCGACAGCCTCCTGGATGTGCTGGAAGGCAAGCCGCAGGCGGATCTGGATGGCGACGGTGCGGTCACGTTTGACGAGGCGGCGAAGTACATCCGCGGGGAGATGCGGTTTTTTGATGAGCAGACGGCGGCGGCGTCGCGCGGTGGGAAGTTGCCGCCGGAGTTCAAGCTCGCGGTCGCTGAGAAAAAGAGCGACAAGCGCATCGGCGAGCATGTCGAGGTGTTGTACGAAGGCGACTGGTACCGGGCGCTGGTGGAAGACGTGAAGGATGGCAAACTGCACGTCCGCTACGCCACGACCGTGGCGCGTGAGGAAGATTGGGTCGCGGAGAAGGACGTGCGCGCGTTTGCCGCGGGGAAGGCCCCGACGGAACTGAAAGTCGGTTCGAAGGCGCAGGTGGAATGGCACCACCGCTGGTGGCCGGCGAAAGTGTTGAAAGTGAACGCCGAGGAGAAGAAATACTTCATCACCTACGACGGTTACGGCAAGGAATGGGATGAATGGGTCGGCGCGGATCGCATCCGGCTCAAGCCGTGATTATAGCGTGCGGCGCTTCGGTCCCAAGGCTTTGGTGAGCACGAACAGCAGCAGCAGGAATCCGGCCAGCGCGGGGATGACGATCAGCCAGCCGTTGAAATCGCCGCCTGAACTTTCATCGCTCCCGTCGGCGATCTGGGCGGGCATCAGTTCGTGGCCCACGGCCGCTCGGCCGCGCTTGAGCACCTCACCCTGCGGGTTATAGAGAATCAGATTCGGCAGCGATTGAATCGAGAACTGGCGCGCGACGGCGCTGTCCCAGTTGTTGATGTCGACGCGGACGAGCGTCAGATCGCTCCGTTTTTTGGCGGCGGCCTCAAACTGAGGCCCCATGACGCGGCAGGCGCCTCACCAATCGGCGTAGAATTCGAAGACGGTGTTCTTGTCGGCGGCGAGCACACTTTTGAGATCAACGGCCTGGCCGTGGCTGATGACTTTCGCCGGCGCGTCCTGCGCGGCGCTGGCGTTGAGCGTCACAGCGCTGAGGAGCAGAGTCAGGGTCAGGGTGAGGGCGGTTCGCATGATTGATTCCTTGTTCACACGGATGCTTCGCGAAGAATAGCACCGACGCCGCGCTGATACGATTGAAATCGGACGACGGCGCGGCAAATCAACCGCTCAAATATCATCGCACAGCCGTAGCTTAAGGAAAATTTTCCTTATCCACAATAGCTGGGAACACTCTTTAAATACCACCACAATATATAGATTTGAACCGACAAGGTTGACGATGTCCAAGTTGGCCAACTGTGCTCTTCCCAATTCCATAATTGGGAATCAACCGGAGATTTTTGTTTTTAGAGTAAACCTTACTGCACTAGGCGCGCTAGTAACTCCCGCAAGGGCTGTCACTTAACTGATCCCTCAAGCTTGGCCGTGAAATTGCAGATATCCAATACATAGTCGATTTTTGCGCCGCTTGCACCCGCGCAATTGATTCATTTAGCAACCAAGCTCATGCGTTAGCAGTCGAAGTTTCCGTAAACCGGAAAGTTCGGCGGGTCAGTTTGAAGGAGACGGTCATGCGTGTCGCAGTCGCAATTTTGACAATGAGTCTGGCAGGAATCGCCGGATCGTGTGCGCCCCTCTTAGGGGCGGATGCAACCAAGCCACCGATGATCGTGCTGCCCACCCGTGTGAACGTACGGCTGCAGGGGCAGGTGGCAATGATCCTCAGCGAGTTCAAGATCGCGACGGTCGTGGGCGTGGTGGGGCGCATTCGGCCTCCGACGGCGGCGGTCCGCGGCGCGATTTTGCGCGTGCTTGCCGATCAGAAGCTGATTGCGTCCGACACGCCGGGCATTGGCTCGGTACCGAGCGATTCGTTTCGCATTGAAGTCATGTACACGTTGCAGCAGTTCAGCGTGTTGAATCTTCCCGCAACGGTGGGCGCAGGCGCGACACCGCCAACGGCGATTGCCACCGGCGACATTGTCGACGGCGCGGTGACGGGCCCGAAGATCGGCAACGGTGCGGTAGGCACGCTGACGCTGGCCGACGGCTCAGTGACGACGCCGAAACTGGCGGACAACGCGGTGACGACGGCCAAGGTCGGATCGCAGCAGGCCTCTCCGGGGATGAGCCTGGTGGCCGACGGCAACGGCGGCGCGCAGTGGTCATACCTGACACCGCTTTCGGGATCGATTCCGGACGTGGCGTTGTCCAGCAACGTGGCGCTGCTCAACGCGGCGCAAACATTCACCAACGCCAATGTGATCAACCCGGGCAGCGGCAACGTGACGGGCCTGGTGGTGAAGCAGACGTCGGCGGGCGCGCCGGCAAGCGATGTGTTCTCAGTCACGAACAGCACGGGCGCGACGAAGTATTTCAGCATCGACAAAGCGGGCAATGCGTCGGTCAGCGGGGTGCTCAGCGGCGACGGTTCAGGTCTGGCGAATCTGAATGGATCGGCGATCGCGTCAGGAACTGTGGCCAGCGCGCGGTTGCCGGTGGCGACGACGGCGAGCAACGGTGTGGTCCAGCCGGACGGGACATCGATTACCATCGCAGGCAGCGTGATTACGGCCAACCCGGCTGGCATCAATTTAAATGGCGACGTGACCGGCGCAGCGAACGCGAACTCGATCACAGCGGGAGCGGTGACAGGCACGAAGATCGCGGCCGGCACGATTACAGGTGGCAATCTTGATCCCAACATTTCCATCAGCACCACCGGCGATGTGAGCACGACCGGTGCAGGCAAGGTCACGTCGGCGGGATTGTTGACGGCCAGTAATGGGCTGACGCTCAGCGGCGGAAGCTTGACGCTGCCGAACAGTTCCGTGGCGGATAGCGCGCTGTCGGCGAATGTGGCTCTGCTGAATGCGGCGCAGACGTTCTCGATGACCAATACGTTCGATCCCGGTGCGGCGGATCTGTCGAGCGTCGTGGTGAAGCAGACCTCGGCGGTGACGCCGTCGCTGGATGTGTTTTCGGTGACCGATACGACCGGCGCGACGAAATACTTGAACGTCGACAAGTCCGGCAACACGTCAGCCAGCGGCAGTCTGGCTGTCGCTGGATCCACGACGTCGACGGGCTTGCTGACGGCGAGCAACGGCCTCACGCTCAGCGGCGGAAGCTTGACGCTGCCGAACAATTCCGTGGCGGACAGCGCGTTGTCGGCGAATGTGGCGCTGCTGGACGCGGCACAGACGTTCTCGAAGACCAACACGTTCGACCCGGGCGTGGCGGATCTATCGAGCGTCGTGGTGAAGCAGACGTCGGCGGCGACGCCGTCGCTGAATGTGTTCTCGGTGACCGATACGACCGGCGCGACGAAGTACTTGAATGTCGACAAGTCTGGCAACACGTCGGTGAGCGGTGTGTTGAGCGGCAACGGTTCAGGGTTGACGTCGCTGGATGCTGCGGCGCTGGCGTCTGGCCTGGTGCCAGTGGCACGGTTGCCGCTGGGTACGACCGCGGCTCCGGGAGCGTTGCAGGCGGACGGCACGACGATCACGGTGGCCGGCGGCGTGATCAGTGCGTCGGCGGCGGGCATCAACTTGTCGGGCGATGTTTCCGGACCGGCTAACGCGAACACGATTGGGGCGGGGAAGGTGACTGGCGCGAATCTGGCGTCGGGGATTTCGATCAGTACGACAGGCAACATTGCGACGACCGGCGCGGGCACGATTACGTCGGCGGGGCTGCTCAAGGCGAGCAATGGGCTGACGGTGACCGGCGCGGTGACGCTGCCGAACACGTCGGTGGCGGATACGGCCTTGTCGGGCAATGTGGCGCTGCTGAATGCGGCGCAGACGTTCACGAACGCAAATGTGGTCAATCCGGGTGCGACGAATGTGACAGGCCTGAGCGTGCGGCAGACGTCGGCAGGAGCTCCGGCTCAGGATGTGTTTTCGGTTACAAACTCCGGCGGCGCGACGAAGTATTTCAGCGTCAACAACGCGGGCAACTTGACCTTCAGCGGAACGGCGACGGGAAACGGGTCGCTGCTTACTGCGCTTAACGCCACGCAACTTACGAATGGCACAGTCCCCGTGGCGCGTCTGCCGTTGGCTACAGGCGCAGCGGTGGGCGCGGTGCGGCCGGACGGCGTTTCGATCACCATTGCGGGCGGCGTGATCAGCGCGGTGGCTTCCGGCGTTATCTTGGCGGGTGATGTGACGGGTCCGGGCAATGCGAACACGATTGCCGCAGGCGCGGTGACAGGCGCAAAGATCGCGAACGCCACGATCGCCGGCACGAATCTGGCGGCGAACATTGCCATCAGCACGACAGGAAACATTGCGACTACGGGCGCGGGCACGATTACTTCGGCGGGACTGTTGAAGGCCAGTAATGGGCTGACGGTGACTGGAGCACTGACGCTGCCGAATACGTCGGTGGCTGATACGGCGCTTTCGGTCAACGTGGCGTTGAAGAATGGCGCAAATGTTTTCACCAGCACGAACACGTTCAACAACACCGGTTTGCTGGTGCAGAATCCGGCCGGCACGTTCACGGTCAATGTCCGTCCGGCGGCCGAGACTGCTAACCGGGTGCTGAGCGTTCCGCTGCTCGGCGCGAACGATACGGTCGCCACGTTGGGCACGGCGCAGACGTTCACGGGCGCGAAGACGTTCAGCGCGCTGACCACGGCCAGCGGCGGATTGACGGTGGCGGGAGCACTGACTCTGCCGAACACGTCCGTGGCGGATACGGCGTTGTCGGCGAACGTGGCGTTGAAGAACGGGGCGAACACGTTTACCAACGCCAACGTCTTCTCGAACAATGCGACGTTTACGAACACGGGGCTTCTGGTGCAGAATCCGGCGGGCACATTTACGGTCAATGTGCGACCGGCAGCCGAGACGGCCAGCCGGGTCTTGAGCGTGCCGTTGCTGGGCGCGAATGACACGATCGCGACGTTGGGCACGGCGCAGACATTCACGGGCGCAAAGACATTCAACGCGCTGACCACGGCCAGCGGCGGATTGACGGTCGCGGGAGCACTGACTCTGCCGAACACGTCCGTGGCGGATACGGCGCTGTCGGTGAACATTCCGCTGAAGAATGGCGCGAATGTCTTTTTGAATACGAATACGTTTACGAACACAGGACTGCTGGTGCAGAATCCCGCAGGTACGTTCACAGTCAATGTCCGTCCGGCGGCGGAGACGGCCAATCGGGTGTTGAGCGTTCCGTTGCTCGGCGCCAATGACACGCTCGCGACCTTGGGCACGGCGCAGACGTTCACGGGCGCCAAGACGTTCTCAAACACGGGACTGCTGGTGCAGAATCCGGCGGGCACGTTTACGGTCAATGTCCGTCCGGCGGCGGAGACGGCCAACCGGGTGTTGAGCGTTCCGCTGCTCGGCGCGAATGATACGGTCGCGACTTTGGGCACGGCGCAGACGTTCACAGGCGCGAAGACGTTCAGCGCGGGCGTGACGGTCAACAACGCGGGTTTGCTGGTGCAGAATCCGGCGGCGACGTTCACCGTGGGTCTGAAGCCGGCGGCGGTCACGGCCAATCGCACGGTGACGCTGCCGGATGCGACCGGCACAGCGCTGCTGGCGTCGACGCTGCCGATCGCGGTGGCGGGTAACACGGTGGCTACGGCTGCTGGCGTATCGGAAGTGGATCTGACCGCCGGCGGTGTGGCGGCGACATTCACTCTGACGCTTAATGGAATGGCCAACGGCCAGATGGTGGCGATCAAAAATTCCACAGGGTTCGCGATCACGTCCATCAATGGACGTGCGATCAATGTGCCGACCGGACAGTCGCAGTTGATCTATGTCGACAATGCGGGCGCCGTCAACCGCGCGGCGCCGGCGCTGACGTTCCCGTAAAAATAATTGCTGGAATTTACGCAGACTGCACATTTTGCCATGTCCGCTCCGCGCGAAGCATCCGCGTGCGCGCATTCAATTTTCAGCTGCATTCTGACTCATTTTCACTCAGCAAATAATCCTCGTCCCACGTGGTCGTGAGGGTTATGGGTTGGACTTTGACTTGCGTTCTACGTCTCCGGACGAAACGAATTGGAGATAACTATGCGTATCGAATGCAAGTCGTGTGAAGCCAGCTTGGACGTTCCGTATCAGAAGGTCCTGAAGAATGCTATTGTGGTCTGCCCGCTGTGTGACCAGCGGTACCTTGTCTCGAAAGCGCTGATAGTGCGTTATCTGGGCGGTTTGTTGCCTGTGCTATCGGACGGGGCTCAACCGATCACAATGCGCGCGTGGTTGTCTCTCAAATACCTGGAATTGACGCCGGCCGACACCGCAACGGTTGTGCGCGAACTCGATTTCGCCACACCCGTGAAATAAATGCCTGTTTATCCGTGAAGAGCGGCGGAGCGCGAAGCGTCTTGCCGAGATCACGGGAGACAGTTCATGCGCGTCGCTTCGGATTTGTGTGCGGCCATCGTGTTGATGGCCGCGATTTTTTCAATCGCGTCCCTGTCTGCGAGCGCTGAAGAGAAGCCCGAAACCGCACACCCGCTGCTCCCGACGTCTCCTGCGATTTCCGTCACGCCCACAACCCCCGATTCATCGCATGGCGCTCCCGCCTGGCTCTTTCGCCGGCCGGAGAAATTTGACATTACTCATACAGCTGTGAGCGAAACGATCTTTGCCGGACGGCGCGTGGATTACAAAGACCGGGGCGCCGCGGAATTGACGCTGCGTGTGAAACTTGAAGACGACGCGTCCGCCGCCAGGACGCTTGCCAGACCGTTGGGCGCTGAAGGATTCATCAAGAACGCAGACGGAACGCGCTGGGATTTCAAGTTCGACAAGGACGGCTACACCGAATCGCGCGGCGAGAAAAAGTTGCGCGAGTTTCTGCGCGATGGCAAGCCCGGCGACCGCGACGTGCTGCAACGCGCGGCGGCCACTCCTCTCGCCGAACTGACGTGGGATGCCGAGGGCAATTCCCGTGCGGCGATCACAGCGGACGGGCTTCTGGAGCCCCTCGCCGAAGCGGTGATGTTCGACCGCCAGGTGGAACTGCTGCTGCCGCCGATTCCCACCACGCTGTACGACGGTGCGACCTTCCACCAGACGGCGCGTGCTCCGAGTCCCGCACCGCTGCACGGCGAGGCGCTGGTGAAATTCACGTATCGCGTCGATCGTCTGGACTCCAATCGCACGGCCGAGATCAGGTTTACCGGCGAAAGCAGCGAGGAGATTCCAACCGGCTTTACGTGGGGCGGAATCCCCATCGCGGAGGCCAGTGTGAAAATCGCGATCCATGGAAGGTTGACGCGCGATATCCGCACACTGGCGTTGACGGGCGCAGAGTTGGAATATGACCTGCAATTTTCATCGCGCAAAGTAGACTTTTCGTCCCACTTGAAGGGCAGGGATGAGTGGAAACGAAAAGACTAGTGTCGGGAAAAATTCGATGATGCGCATAGCGGTGTTGTTGACGGGTTCGGGTACGACGCTGGAAAATCTCTTCCAGAAGCGCGATGCGGGCGCGCTGGACGTGGAGATTGTCGCGGTGTTGTCCAGCCGCGCCGACGCGTTTGGCCTGGAGCGCGCGCGCAAGCGGGGCATTCCGGCGCACGTGGTTGAACGGAAGAAGTTCGTGCTGCCCGAAGATTTCTCCGCGGCGATTTTCGAGACGCTGGCGCCGTACAAGCCGGACCTGATCTGCCTGGCGGGGTTCATGTCGCTCTTGAAAATTCCCGACGCGTACGCGCACCGCGTGATCAATATTCACCCGGCGCTGCTCCCGGCGTTTGGCGGAAAGGGCTACTACGGAAACAAGGTTCACGAATCGGTCTTGAAGGCCGGCTGCAAGATCACGGGCTGCACGGTCCACTTCGTCGACAACGAATACGATCAGGGTCCGATCGTGGCGCAGCGCAGTGTGCCGGTGCTGGACGACGATACGGTGGAATCGCTGGCCGCGCGGGTTCAGGCTGCGGAGCGGGAGATTTATCCGGAGGCGATTCAACTGGTCGCGCAAGGGCGGTTGAAAATTGAAGGCCGGACCGTGAAAGTACAACAGAAGTAAGTGCCGTACCGCAGGTTGTTGACGCAGAGTGCAGCGACGTCAGCGACTTCGGGACAGGCGGCGCGCTAAAACGACCGAAATCCCAGCCATTTCGCAATTTAAATCCTTCAGAATCCGCGCTTGCGCGGCGTCTACCTGTTGACATACGCGGCAAGAAATGCTACTAACATGGAGTCCTAATGAACAAAGTGCACCTGTGATGTTTTCTTGCGTTTCTGAAAGGGTTACGGAGACTTTCCTAAGCAATGGTTACGCTTGAAGAATTGCTTCGTGTCATGATGGAACGCAAGTCATCCGACTTGCACATCACCGCCGGTTCCGCTCCGCGCATTCGCATCGACGGCGCGCTGGTGCCGACTGAGCACGACATGATGGACGCCGATACCACACAGAAAATCATCTACTCGATTCTCGACAACGAACAGATCGCGAAATTCGAATCCGAGAAAGAATTGGACATGAGTTTCGGCATCGCCGGCATCGGACGATTCCGCGTGAACGTGTTCTATCAGCGCGGCGCAGTCGGCACGGCCATTCGCGTGATTCCCTATGAAATCGCGACGTTCGAGAAGCTGGGCGTGCCCGCGCAGGTCTGCCAGAAACTCTGCGACCTGCCCAAAGGGCTGATCCTCGTGACCGGCGCGACCGGTTCGGGAAAGTCGACCACGCTGGCGGCGATGATCGACTACATCAACATCAACGGCCAGTACCACATCATCACGATTGAAGACCCGATCGAATTCGTCCATCGCAACAAACAGTGCCTGGTCAATCAGCGTGAAGTCGGACCGGACACGAAGAGTTTTGCGCAGGCCCTGAAGCACGTGCTGCGTCAGGACCCGGACGTGGTGCTGATCGGTGAAATGCGAGATAAGGAAACCATCGAACTGGGATTGACGCTGGCCGAGACGGGCCATTTGACCTTCGCCACACTGCATACGTCCAATTGCGTGCAGACCATCAATCGTATCATCGACGTCTTCCCGGCCGAGCAGCAGAATCAGATCCGCACGCAGTTGTCGTTCGTGCTGGAAGGCGTGTTCTGTCAGCAGTTGCTCCCGCTGGCGGTGGGCAAGGGCCGCTGCCTGTGCCCGGAAATCATGATTCCCAACGACGCCATCCGGGCCAACATCCGCGACGACAAGGTGCATCAGATCTACTCGACGATCCAGACCGGAAACAAGACGGGCATGCGCACGATGAATCAGTCGCTGCTGGAGCTCTACAAATCCGGCAAGATCACGTACGACATCGCCCTGCAGTACACGCACAATCTGGAAGACTTGAAGAAGACGTTCCAGGTGGCGTAGTACCGAAACGCCAAGGTCGGACAGTAACGGCAACAACGCTTCGCAACAGAACTGTGTGGGAGTGACCTGTGGCCCGAATCACGCGAATGACAAAACGCCGCCTGGGAGAGTTGCTCCAGGCAGAAGGCTTGGTCTCCGACGACCAGATTCGCGCAGCGCTGGAAGAACAGCGCAAGAGCAATCTGTTCCTGGGCGAAGCGCTGGTCAAACTCGGCTTTGTCACCGAAGAAGTGATCGCGCAGACGATTGTGCAGCAGTTCAATCTTCCCTTTGCCTCGGCGCTGCAGTTTCACGTCACCCCTGAAGTTCTGAATATTTTCCCCGAACGCATGTACTACGAATACCAGTTCCTGGCCTGTGACAAGATCGGAAGGGTGCTGGTGATCGTCGGTGCCGGCCTGATGAACCACGACGTGCTGGACGAACTGGAACGCTGCAGCGGCTGCAAGGTTCATCAGTTTGTGAGCACGTGGAAGGACATTCGCACGGCGCTGGAAAAGTACGCCAAGGACTTCAAGAAGGAACAGTCGGAGCTCACCAGCCTGGGCACGATGCTGCTGGACATGACGCCGCAGCCCGGAGCCGTCGCGGCTCCGACCACGCCGATGGGTGCGCCCGCGGGCGCGAAAGCGGTGCCCGGCGTTCCGCCGCCACCGGCTCCAGCGGCGGCGGCTCCTGCCGTGCCATCGTTCATGAAGAACGCCGGAAAGTCCGGCGCGGCCGTTGCGGTCAATGCGCCGCCCAAACCTCCGGCACCGGGATTTGCGACCAAGTCCGGCGGAGCTCCGGCAGTGACGTCTTCGAATGTTTTCAAGTCGGGACCGCCTGCCGCACCGGCGGCAGCTTCGGCGTCAAGCATGTTCAAAGCGACGCAGACGCCGGTTCCGCCTCTTCCTTCCGGACCGCTGGGCGCCAAGCCGCCGGCGGCGATCAGTGGCATGAATCAGCAGGTGCCCTCCGCGTCGAAGTCGTCGGCCGGATCGCAGAAGTTGTCGGCGCTGGCGGGATTCAAGCCGGCCAATGCCACGCCGCCGCCTCCTCCTCCACAAGGTCAGGAGAAAAACGAAACGCCGGCTCCCGCCGGGCAGACCAAGACCGGCAGTCCGCCGGCTCCCAAGTCCGGCACCGGGTTGCTGGGCTTGTTCAAGAAATCGTAGCGGGTCGCCGCTGCGCCATCGGGCGCTGCGCAGGTAGCTCAACTTCACGATAGACGCGAAACAGTGCGATAAAAAGGTTCTGACGCATGGCCAAGTTCGACAAAAAGCTGGCGGCGATTCTAACCAAGACAAAGGTGCTGACCGAGCAGCAGCGCGACGAAGCACTCGCGGATTGCGAAAAAAACAACGCCTCCCTGACCCAGACGCTCATCGATAAGAATTTCTGCGACGAAGGCACGATCATCACGTCCGTCGCCGAAGAGATGAACTACTACCCGATCAATCTCTCCAAGATCGATGCCTCGCCGGAAGCGCTGGAGCTGCTCAGCGAAGAGCAGGCGAACAACTACCAGGTCTTTCCCGTGGCCAAGCTGGGGAAGATGCTGACGCTGGCTATCGCCAATCCTTTCGACGTGCTGCTGCTGGACGACGTGAAACTGGTCACCGGGTGCGAAATCGTGCCGGTGCTGGCCACGGAAGTCGCGATCAAGAAAGCGATCGACAAGGCCTTCAAGAAGACCGTCGATGTTGCCGGCGAACTGGCCGCCACGGCCAAGATGCTCGAAGACCAGATGGGCCTGCAGGACTCGATGAACGGCCCGTCGGTCAATCAGGAAGAAGAAAATGAAAACTCCGCGCCGATCGTGAAGCTCGGCAACCGCATCGTCGAAGACGCATACCTGCAGGGCGCATCCGATATTCACATCGAACCGGCGGAAGACCGCGTCTACGTGCGGTACCGCATCGACGGTATTCTGAAAGACCAGATGCAGCTGCCCAAGTCCTCGCACCGCGCGCTGATCAGCCGCATCAAGATCATGAGCGACTTGAACATCTCCGAACGCCGGTTGCCGCAGGACGGTCGTATTGTCTTCAAGAAGTTCAATCCGAAATTCGACCTCGACTTGCGCGTTTCCACGGCGCCGATGAATCACGGCGAAAAGGTCTGCGCGCGTATCCTTGACAAGACCAAGTCCTGCTTGCCGCTGGAGAAGCTCGGTTTCTCTTCCTACAACCTGACGATGTACCGCGATTTGATCCAGGTGCCCTACGGCATGATCCTGCATTGCGGCCCGACTGGTTCGGGCAAGTCAATGACGCTCTACGCCGCGCTCAATGAAATCAACACGCCGGAATGGAACATCTCGACGGCCGAAGACCCGATCGAATACACGCTGCCGCGCCTGAATCAGATGCAGATGAAAAAGGATATCGGTCTGACCTTCGCCGCCGCGTTGCGCTGCTACCTGCGACAAGACCCGGACATCATCCTCGTGGGCGAAATCCGCGATACGGAAACGGCGGAAATCGCGATCGAAGCGGCGCTCACCGGACACGTGCTGTTCTCCACGCTCCACACCAATGATGCGCCATCGACGATCAATCGCTTCGGTGAAATGGACATCGAACCGTTCATGGTCTCGACCTGCATGGTCTGCATCTGCGCCCAGCGTCTGTTGCGCCGACTCTGCGCCTGTAAAGTTGCAGGAGATCCGACCGAAGACGAGATGGCTTTGCTCCGGCGCGCCAAAGATGATGCGCCGATCGGTAAAATCATGCGGCCAGGTGGCTGTCCGAAATGCTCGGGCTCCGGCTACAAGGGTCGCGTCGGTATCCACGAGCTGCTGAAGATGTCCGACGAACTACGCACCTTGATCAACAAGCACGCGACCGCGGATGAGTTGAAGGGCGCTGCCCGCCGAGCCGGAATGCGCACCATGTTCGAAGACTGCATGGAGAAGGTGAAACAGGGCCTGACTTCGTTGCCGGAAGCCATCGGCACCGCGCGGCCGGACGATACAATAATTTAAGGTTGTGCTGCAAGGTGCTGCACAATAATTCATGTGAAAGTTGGGAACGTTTGGTTACATTGATGCGGTCAAGTCAGAAGCGGCAGTTGCATTAAAAGCCTGTTTGGGGCTTAGGAGAAGCGTTATGCCCAAGTTCAAGTACGTGGCACGCGATGCGGCTGGTAAGCGCGTCTCGCAGACGGTTGAGGGCGCCACCAAAGACGAGGTGCTGAACAATCTCCGTAAGGAGAACCTGCAGGTGTTGTCGGTCTCAGAAGAGGCCGGCGGCGGCGGGGCTCCAGGCAAGCCCGGCGAGAAGGCCGAAAAGAAGGGTTTCAACTTCAACATCTCGTTGGGACCGCAGCATCCGAAAGTAACCGGCGAAATGCTGGTGATCTTCACGCGCCAATTTTCGACGATGATCGGCGCCGGTATTCCCGTCTTGGAATGTTTGAACATTCTCCAGGAACAGGCCGAAGACCCCGGCTTCCACAAAGCCCTGGGCCAGATTGTCGACGACGTCCGTGGCGGTAGCGACCTCAGCCAGTCCCTGGGCAAGCACCCCCGCGTCTTCGAACGCATTTACGTGAACATGATCAAGGCTGGTGAAGCATCCGGACAGCTCGACACCATCTTGCAGCGTCTCGCCGAGTACCTTGAAAGCAGCGAAAAGCTGAAGCGCGAAATCAAGGGCGCGATGACCTACCCGATCATCTCAATGGTGATGATCACCGGCATCACCACCTTCCTGCTCGTGTTCATCATCCCGAAGTTCCAGGACATCTTCAAATCGCTGCGCGTTGAATTGCCTCTGCCGACGAAAATCGTGCTTGGCATTTCCAAGATCATGACCAACTACGCGCTCCAGACGGCGATCATTCTGTTGGGCATCGGACTGATCATCCAGTGGTGGCGCTCCACAGATTCCGGCGGTTACACGTGGGACCGCTTGATGTTGAAGCTGCCAGTCTTCGGCGACCTGTTGCAGAAGGTCGCGCTCTCGCGCTTCTCGAAAACATTCGCCACGCTGCTGCGCTCCGGCGTGCCGATCCTCGGCGCGCTGGAAATCGTGGCCTCGACGGCCGGCAACCGCGTCGTTGAAGAAGCCGTGAACAATGCCCGCGAATCAATCCGGCAGGGCGAAAATCTGGCCAAGCCGCTTTCGGAATCGGTGGTCTTCCCGCCGATGGTGGTGCGCATGATCGCGATCGGTGAAAAGTCCGGCGCGCTCGAACAGTTGCTCGAGAAGATCTCGGAATTCTACGACCAGCAGGTCGAAGCCACCGTCGAATCGCTGACCGCGTTGATCGAACCGATCATGATCGGCGTGATGGGCGTCATGGTGGGCGGCATCGTGTTGTCCGTCTTCCTGCCGATCTTCAAGATTCAGGATCAGTTGCGTAAGAAGTAAAATTCCGGCTCGACAGAATACAAAAAACGGAACGGGGGGTTCCGATTACCGCACGGCTTTAAGCAGCAGGCCGTGCGTTCGTGATTCCCTGAGGGGCCGTCGTGCTCGATACTTTCGTTGAACGCCAGACCCGCACCCTCCGCGGCAATCAGATTCTTATTGGCATCCGTCTATTGCTGGCGACGCTGGCGCTGACGGTGTTGATCATCCACGAATTTCAGCTCGCTCAGACGCACGGTCCGCGCACCGGACACTCGGCGCTCAGCGATCCCGCCGAACCGCCGTTGTATTTCCGTCCGCCGGGCCTGGTTGCGATCATCATCTGCGCGCTGACGCTGATCTACGTGCCGATCGCGCGCATCTCCGAGACCAACCGCGGGCACGCGCCGAAACTGGCGTTTGTGCAGATCTTTGTGGACATTTTTCTGATCTCCGCGCTGATCTGGAACACCGGCGGCGTCGACAGCCAGTTTGTCGTGCTCTACCTCATCTCCATTTGTTCGGCAGCATTCGTTTTAAAGTGGAATGTCTCGATCATGGCGGCAGCTGTGTCGGCAACTCTGTTTAGCCTCGTCACCCTGCTCTATAGCATCAACGTCATTCCCGACAACTTCAAAGTCCAGGCGCTCGCGGCGCAGATTGCCAAGTACCAACATCTGTCCATTCTGGACTTCGTACGCCTGCTCCTGTTGCCCGTCTGTGCGTTCTTTCTGACGGGCCTGCTGGCCGGTACGCTGGCTGAGCGCCTGGCAGTGGCGCGGCTGCTGCACGACGAAATTCTGGAAGGCATCGGCGAGGGCGTGCTGGTCCTCGACCGGCAACGCAACACGCTGTACTTCAACCGCGAGTTCCAGCGCTTATTGAAATTCGATCCGGCCTCGCGCCCGCCCAACCTGCTTCAGGTATTGGGTTCGAGCATCGATGATCTGGCCAAGGAGGCGCTTTCCGAGCGCAGCCCAAGGCGCATGGACTTGAATTTCAAGCGCGCCGACAACACCTCCGTTCCGTTGGGCATCCGTCTGGTGCCGATTTTGGAAGGTGACAGCAAGGACCTGCGCGGCCTGATGGTGGTGCTCGACGACATCACTGCTGAAAAGAAGATGGAAGAATTCCTGAAGCACCGTCAGCGCATCGAGACGATGGGACAGATTTCCGCGACGATCGCCCACGAAATCCGCAATCCGCTGGCGTCGATCCGCGGCGCGGTTCAGGAAATCGGGCGCGCGGTGCAGATTCCGGATTCGAAGAAAGTCCTGCTGGACATTGTGCTGTCGGAGTCCGACCGCCTCGACCAGATCATCACCGACTTTCTGCGTTTTGCCCGCATGCGCGCGCCGAAGCTGGCCGAGACCGACATGGGTCGCGTACTTTCTGATGTCAAGATCCTCCTCTCCGCGCGGCCCGAAGCGAAAGACATTGCCATCACGCTCAGCGGCGACGAAGGCGAACCGTTTCTGGCCGATTCGGAGCAACTCCGGCAGGTCTTTTTGAATCTCGGCGTCAACGCCATGCACGCAATGGCGACCTCACCGAAAAAAGAATTGAGCATGGTCGTGAAGGTGGCGGCGCTGCATTCGATCAAGGAAATCAACCCCGACCAGATCGGCGGGCGCGTCAACCGTCCGGGCGTGTTGGTCGAAATTTCCGATACAGGATGCGGCATGACGCCGCAAGTCTGCGCGCAGATTTTCGAGCCGTTTTATACCACAAAAAATGCGGGTACGGGGTTGGGTTTGGCTATCGTTGAGCGTATCATGCAGACACACGAGGGACTGGTGACGGTGGAGAGCCGCCAGGGGCAGGGGACGACGTTCCGCGTCTGGCTGCCGGTCGATTTAAAGCCCAGCGCATCCACGAGTGGACCGCGGGCGGCAACCGTTTAAAATCAGGGCGAGCATGGCGACAGAGCATTCGACATCTTCGGGCACCAGTGGAGCGACGCGAACGGCCACGCGTCGGCGCATCCTCGTGCTCGATGACGAAAATTCCCTCCGGAGCCTCCTCAAGGGGATCCTTGAAGGTGAAGGCTATTTGGTGTTGGATACGGATGATGGGGAGCAGGCCTTGGAGATGATGGCCAAGGAACACGTGGACTTGATTATCCAGGATTTGAAAATGCCCAAGATGGATGGGCTGAAGTTCCTGAAAGCAGTAAAGGAGCGCTTTCCCGACACGCCATCGATCGTTCTCACTGCATTCGGAACTAACGAAAGCGCAGTCGAAGCGATGCGTCTGGGCGCGTACACGCATCTACCAAAACCGTTCGATACGATTGAAATTCGCGAGGCCGTGGCCCGCGCGCTGGAACGTCATGCATTCGGCCGAAAGACGCCGCGCTCGGGTTTGCAGTACCTCGACATGGTCAGCAATACCTCGGTGATGGCGCAAGTCTCCAGTCTCGTGGACCGCGTCGCGCCGACCGATTCGACGATTCTCATCACCGGTGAAAGTGGCACCGGCAAGGAATTGATCGCGCGCGCGATTCATCTTGGCTCGCTGCGCGCTGAGCAGCCGTTCGTGCCGGTCAACTGCGGTGCGTTCGCCGAAACGCTGCTCGAATCGGAACTCTTCGGCCACATCAAGGGCTCGTTCACCAACGCCATCGCCGACCGCAAGGGTGTCTTCGAAAGCGCCGACCGCGGCACGCTCTTCCTCGACGAAGTGGGCGAACTAACCATGCCCACGCAGGTCAAACTGCTGCGAGTGCTGGAAACGCGCAGCTTCAAGCCCGTCGGTGGTACGAAGGAAACAAAGGTCGACGTGCGCATCATCGCCGCGACCAACCGCAACCTGGCGCAGATGGCGATCGAAGGCCAGTTCCGCGAAGACCTTTACTACCGGCTCAATGTCATTCCCATCGAGCTGCCGCCCCTGCGCGAACGCAAGGAAGATGTGCCGCTGCTGGCGGGACACTTCCTGGCCAAGTTTGCCAAGCGCATGGGCAAGCAGATCGCCAAGATTGACGACGCCGTGATCGAGCGCCTGGTTGCGTACGCCTGGCCCGGCAATGTGCGGCAGCTGGAAAACACAATTGAGCGTGCCGTGGCGTTGTCCCGTGGCGATCGCATCACACTGGCCGATCTGGCCGGTCCGGTGCTCGGCGGGTCGGCGGCGACGAGCGGCCGCTTCGCGTCCGAATCGCATCCGTCGGCACGCATGTCTCCGCCGGCCTATTCCGCACAGCCGCACAGCTACGCCACGAATCATCCACCGCAACAGCATGCGCCGCAGCAGAGTCATTCGATCAATGACACCCACATGTCGGGCCTCAGTTCCACCGCGTCGATTACCTCCGCGGAAGCCGACCTGTTGCTGCCTCCCAACGGCATCGATCTGGAAAAACACCTGCTCGACCGTGAGCGCGCGTACATTCTTCAAGCGCTGGAGCGTTCCAATTGGAATCTGACGGAGGCGGCGAAATTGCTCAACATGACCTTCCGCTCGATCCGTTACCGCGTCTCGAAGCTGGGCATCGAGCGGCCGTCGAAGAATATCTGACGGCTCTGGGCTCTTTAGGGGCGAGACACGCGCGCCGAAAAGACGTGGGCCGCCGGTGCTTGAGTTACATTAAATGGAATTATTGTGGGCCGCGTCCGCTTCACGTCCCAAGAGCTGCCACTTTTTCATGAAGTCTCGACTGTTCGAGCCGTCAATCGTGGCATAGATTTGCCGCTTATGAAATTGAATCGAAAGGGATTGATGATGAAGTTTGCGCGCCTTGCGGCGCTGAGTGTGGTGTTGGTCACACTTGCCGTCCGGGCGACGGACGTGGCGCCGGCACCGGCCCCGAATGCGGGCGGCACCTACGCATGGAAAGCGGGCGACGTCTACCGCTTCGATTATTACAAAGCAATTACCCTGGCGCCCAATTTGAAAGAGCCGGCCGACCAGCGCAAAACTGAAGTCGCCGGCATCCTGATTTTCGAAGTCGCATCCGAAGGCAAGGCCACGATGCGCTTTGATTCGCCGCGCGTAACGCTGCCGGAAGTAATCATCTATTCATCGCAATCCGATGACCCCGAAACGCAGAAGGAAAAGAGCCGCGTGATCGGCAAGGCGATTGAGGGTGCGCTGAAGGCCGCGCGGTGGGACGTGCAGCTCGGCGCCGATGGCGCGCTGCACATCCGTGACCGCAAGCCGGGCAATTTCATTGAATGGGCGAAGGAAGTCGAGACCGCCGGTGGTTGGCGCAAAAAGTCATTCAAGAGTCTGGCGTCCTTGATCGATAACGATCTGGGATTGAAAGTGCAGGCCGACGATCAGGACATTTTTCTCTGCCTGGCTGAACCGGCCGCTGCGACGGCCAAGGCCGAATCTGCGCTGCGCCCCGTCCGCACAAAGCCCGTGGCGGCCCCCGCTTCAACTGACGGGGGCGAGAAGACGCGCTACTCGTTTTCGCGCGTGGCGCCCCAGGACGGTGGAACACCATATGTCATTCCCGACCTGAGCGCGCCGGGACAGATGACCGCCACGCTTAATGCGGTTGAGACCGTCGACGGCAGCGCGGTGATGGACAACCGGCTCTCGATGCTCGATACGCTCAACGAGGAATTCACCACGGATGTCACGGTGGCGTACGGCAAAGAGAGCGCCGCGCGGCAGGTCCGCGTCCAGTACCGCATCAAACGGCTCGCGCCGCCAATCATCAAACAGTAGGGCAAGGAAACATCCTGGGAGTTTGCGATTTTGGCAGTCGCAACGACGCGGGCTTCGCACTAAGTTTACGGCCGTTGAAGTTTTCACCCGCACCATGACTAACGCGTAAGGACACGTTCAAACGATGAGCCATCCCAAGACCAGCGACTTGATGATTTCCATCTCCGGAGTGCGTGGGATTGTAGGACGAAGTTTGACGCCGGAATTGCTGGTGCGGCTGGGTGAGGCGTTTGGAACATATATGCACTCCGGGCGCGTGGTGGTCGGGCGCGACACGCGCGTCTCTGGCGAAATGGTGAAGTGCGCCGTCTTCAGCGGACTGCTGTCGACCGGCTGCTCCATCATTGACGTCGGCGTCGTGGCCACGCCGACGGCGACGCTGATGATCGAGCAGCTTCACGCCGATGGCGGAGTAGTGATCTCCGCCAGCCACAATCCGGTCGAATGGAACGCGCTCAAATTTTTCCGCGCCGACGGCGTTTACCTCAACGCCGACGAAGGCCGCGACCTGCTCAACATTTATTACTCCGGCGATTTCGTCCGCAAGCCGTGGGACGCGCTGAAGACCATCGAACTGGTTCCCGACGCCGAAGCGCACCACGTCGACACGGTGCTCTCGATTCTCGACGTGCCGCTGATCAAGTCGAAGAAGTTCCGCGTGGCGCTGGACTGCTGCAACGGCGCGGGCGTTGGCGTGAGCCTGCGACTGCTGCGAGCGCTGGGCTGCCAGGTCGAGCCGATTCACTGCACGCCCGACGGACTTTTCCCGCACACGCCGGAACCGAATTTCATCAATCTGCAGGACCTCTGCCGCTTCACCAAGGAGCGCGGGGCGGACATCGGCTTCGCGACCGATCCGGACGCCGACCGCATCGCGGTGGTCTCCGAAGACGGCGAATTCCTCGGCGAAGAACTTTCGCTGGCGCTGGCCGCGCAGTACGTGCTGTCGCGCACTACTAATCGCAGCGGCCCAGTGGTGATCAACATGTCGACCAGCCGCGTGAGCGAAGACGTCGCGCGCGCCGCGGGCTGCGAAGTGGTGCGCACGGCCGTGGGCGAAGTGAACGTCGCGGAGAAGATGGAAGAACTGAAAGCCATCATCGGCGGCGAAGGCAACGGCGGTGTGATGGATCCGCGCATTCATTACGGCCGCGACGCGATTGTCGGCATGGGTCTGATCCTGGAATCGATGGCACGCAGTGGAAAGCGCTGCAGCCAGCTGGCGAACGCGCTGCCGAAGTACCACATGATCAAGACCAAGATCGACTGCCCGGCCGCCAAGAGCCGCGAGATGATCCGCACGCTGAAAGCCGACGCTCAATCCGCGCGCGCAAACACGGAAGACGGACTGCGCCTCGATTGGGACGATCGCTGGGTCCATCTCCGCGCCAGCAACACGGAACCGGTCATGCGCATCATCGCCGAAGCCCGAACGCAGGAAGCCGCGCAGGCGCTGGTCGACGAATACACGGCCCATATCCGCAAGGCGCTCGAGACCACCGGCGAGTAATTACCCATACGACTTGTAATAAGTGTGGAACCCCCAGGCCACGTGGCCTGGGGGTCTGTGTTTTCACGAAAAAATATCTCTGCCGATTTCTCTTCATCTTCCCGCCGCTTTGTGCCGATCTATTTTATTACCAAATACGTCCTGCAAGCCAACGGGGGGGAAGGGCAGAGCTGGCTGGCGCATCGGCTTTCACTACGCTGGTGCGCCGGCGCCTGCCTACCTTTTTTGATCTGAATCCCGGCGCCCCGTCCCGACATTCGACACCCCAATCCTCATCCCCTAGACTGCATGTATGAACGAGCCCGAGCCCGATTGGCGAAAACTGGGATTCCGCGATCCGTCGCGTGCGCGGCAGGCGCTCAATAAAATTCCCCCTGAATTCGCTGGCGTCAAAACTGATGCGCTGAGCGCGTTTGCCGACTCGTGCGATCCCGATACGGCGGCGGCGCTGTTTGAACGCTGGCTCGACGCCGGCGGCCTGCTTATCGCGGATGGCAATGAAGGGCAGTTCCTGAAATTGCTCGCGATGCTCTTTGCCGGAACGCCCGCTCTCAGCGAATACTTCATCCGCTTCCCGGACCGGCCGCGCATCGTGCTGGAGCCGGTACTCCGCCGCCAGGTCACGGGCGGCACGGCGTGGCGCAACCAGCTCGACGAACGCATGAAGCTGGCGCTGACGCCCGCGCAGCAGATTTCAACCCTCCGCCGCGTGCGCGTGGAATCGATGCTGCAGATCGCGGCGCTGGATCTCACCGGAATTTCGCCGGTGACCGACACCGTGCGCGCGCTCAGCGACTTGGCCGATGCCTGCATCGAGTCGGCGCTCCGATACGCGGCGGGACGTGTGCGCGCCGGGCGTAGCAGCCGCCGTGTCGCGCCAGTTCATTTGGACGAGAGTCACGACGATTCCAATTCCGGCCAGCGTTTTGTCGTTTTCGCGCTGGGGAAACTGGGCGGGCGAGAGCTCAACTATAGCTCCGACATCGACCTGGTCTTTGCCTACCAACGGCGGCCGGAAGACGCCGGAGAAATTTCCGCGAGCGTGCAATACTTTACGGCGCTGGCCGAAGAACTCATCGCGGCGCTCGACAAAGTGACCGAAGATGGCCGCGTCTACCGCGTCGACATGCGTCTTCGTCCGCACGGCTCGGCCGGTGCGCTGGTCCGCAGCGTCGATGAGACGCTGAATTATTTCCAGACCGAAGGCCGTACATGGGAGCGCCAGGCGTGGCTGAAGGCGCGGCCTGTTGCGGGCGACAAACCGGTTGGCGTCGAATTTCTCGATCAGCTCACGCCCTTCATTTTTCGCCGATACCTCTCGCTCGATGCCATCTCGGACATGAAAGCGCTGAAGCGGCAGATTGAACTCAGCGGCCAGCGGCGCGGCGGTGACGAGGTGAAACTGGGCAAAGGCGGCATCCGCGATATCGAATTCGCCGTCCAGTTCATGCAATTGCTACACGGCAGCGAGTACCCCAAGGTACGTCTGACCAACACGCTCCGCGCGCTTGATGAACTCCGCCGCGAAGGCCTGCTCGACGACCGCGAAGGCGAATTTCTCGCGCAGGCCTACATGTTTCTGCGCAACGTCGAGCATCGGTTGCAGCTCCATGGCGACCAGCAGGTCCACTGGCTGCCGAACGATCCGGTCATCCGGCGCCGCGTGGCGCTGAGCATGCGGTTCACCGACCACGGCGGCCGGCCGGCGATGCCGGCGCATTCGCTGAGCCAGGAATCGATGGCGCGCACCGCCAATTCAACGGGCCGGAGCTCAGCGCTTTATCCGTCGGTGCTGACGGGCACAGCGCAGGAAGCGTTCGACGCGGATCTGCAGCGCCATTCGAACGTCACGCGCAATATTTTTCAGCGCCTCTTCGCCAACCTCTTTCCGGAAAACCAGGGTGCCGAGGCGGAGCTCTCCGACCTGCTGCTGGCCCCCGAGACGGACCTGGTTCGAATTTCCAATCTGCTGCCGCACTTCGGATTCCTCCAGGCGGAAGCGTCCGCGCGTGAGCTGGTCGAGCTCAGCCGCGAACCGCTGGCGCTGATGGCGCCCTCGCGCACGCGCAAATTCTTTGCGTCGCTGGCGCCCGCGCTGTTGAAGGCGCTGGTCTCCACCGGCGAACCCGACGACGCACTTCGGCGATTCTCGCGCATCGCCGGCTCGCTCGGAGCGAAGGCTGTGTTTTATCAGATGCTTCACGACAACCCGTG
This sequence comes from Planctomycetota bacterium, assembly GCA_038227875.1. Lineage (GTDB taxonomy): Bacteria > Planctomycetota > SZUA-567 > H5-PLA8 > H5-PLA8 > JBBRPR01. The sequence goes on along the minus strand of JBBRPR010000030.1, from coordinate 35,051 downwards.
GCTGCTGCGCATGACCGTCGACCTCGCGGCGTGGAGCGAGTACCTCACCGACATCCTCGTTGCCAACCCGGGGCTCTTTGATGAACTCGTCGACGCGCTGCGCACCGAGCAATCGAAAAGCGCCGCGACGATGGCCGGTGAGCTTTCGCGCATCACCAGCGGCGGCGACATCACCGACACGTTGCGCGCGTACCGTTCCGGCGAGTTGCTGCGCATCGGCGTGCGTGACCTGCTTCACAGCGCGAGCCTGGAACAGACGCAGTTTGAGCTCAGCGATCTGGCGGAATGTCTGCTCCGCGTCCAGGTGCAGCACGCAACGCGGGAATTAAAAACGGCGCGCGGCGAAGTACTCAATCCGGCCGGCAAACCCGTCGGCTACGCGGTGCTGGCGCTGGGAAAATTCGGCGGCCGTGAAATGAATTACGGCTCCGACCTGGACGTGATTTATTTTTATGGCGAAGACGGGCAGACGGCGTCCGGGCTTCCTGCCGTAAGCTATTTTGCCGAACTGTCTCAGTCGCTTTCGCGCGCGATGGCGCGCCGCACCACGCTGGGCACGCTTTATGAACTCGACGCGCGACTGCGCCCCAACGGAAACAAGGGACCGCTCGCCCTGTCGCTCGAAGACTTCAAGAAATACTGGAAGGAAGGCCAACTCGCGGATTGGGAACGCCTGGCATTGACGCGCGCGCGGTTTGTCGCCGGGGATGAAGGGGTGGGGGAGCGCGCGCTGCATCTGATCCGCACGGCCGTGTACTCACCGCTGAAGGACACGCGCGCGCTGTCGAAGGAAGTCGTCAACATGCGCCGCCGGTTGGAAGAGACTGCGGAAGAAGGCGACTTGAAGCGCGGCCGCGGCGGCATCATGGACATCGAGTTTATCGTGCAGTACCTGCAATTGATTCACGGCCCCGCCTTCCCGCCGCTGCGGCAGGCGAATACGGAAGTGGCGCTCAAGCAGCTCGAGACATTCAAGAAAATCGACGAAGCCGATGGCCGCGCGCTGCTGCAGGCATACGAATTTCTGCGCCGTATCGAAAATCGCGTGCGCGTGGTTCATGGGTTAAGTTCGCACAAGCTGCCGAACACGCCGTCCGCGCTGCGGAAACTCGCCTTGCGTGCCGGATTTGTCGACAGCGCCGAAGGCCCCGCCGAGATGCAATTGCAGAGCGAATTCGCGCGGCACACGCACGATTCGCGGCGTGTGTTTGAGAAAGTATTGCAGCAGGAACCGGCAGTTTAAGGGTACGCCGCTTCCTTTGAGAGTCGGCCTTCTGCGACCACGCCCCGCACAACGGCGGGAATCGTCTTCCAGCCCAAGCGCTTGCAGGCGTCGAAGCGCAGATGGCCCGCGGCGATCTCGTATGTGTGCTCACCCGGCGTTCTGATCAGCACAATCGGCTGCAACAGTCCCTGCGCCGCGATGCTCTGCGCCAGCTGGTCGAGCACATCCGTCTCCGCCGTTTTGTGCGTGGCCTTGATCTTGTCGAGCGGGATCTGCTGGATCAGCTTGGCTTCAGGATCGCCGCCGTTCTGCGCGGTGGGCGGAAGAGGCGGACGTTCGTTCAGATCGCGAGCGCCGGCGCGCGCGGAATAGACGAACGGAATCGCAAGATCGACCGTCGGAGTGCGCTGAATGTCTTCGAAGATCCGCTTGCTGAGTTTGTACGACATCTCCGCGCGATCCTTGGCCGGCGTCTGGTAGCGCAGGCGCATGTTGACGCCGTAGTCGTACATGTCGGAGCGGATATATGGCTTCATGCCGGTGATGGCGATGATGTCCTTCGTGAAATCGGTCGCGGCGGAGAGCAGAATCTCTTCGGCCTTCTCCCAGTTCGAATCGAAGGTGATGCGCACGATTACTTCATCGAGCATGAAACCGGCTTCCTGCCGCGCGGTGTAGTTGATCGCGACCTGGGCGAAAAGCATGGCGTTGGGCATCAGGATATTGCGTCCGACCGCTTCTTCGCTGCCGATAGTGCCGCCGACCTGATCGAGCACCGTGTACATGATGCCGATGTCCTTGATGTCGCCGGTCAGTCCCAGATTTGGGAATTGGACGCGATCGCCGGGCCGAAACGGACGCTTTAACGAGACAAGTACCCAGCCGGCGAGCCCCGTGATCGGCGCCTGGAGCGAAAAGCCGAGGAGCATGCCGCCGAAGAGTGAAAAGAAGGTGCCGAACGCTTCGAGTTTTCCAAAGCCAGAGGCCAGCACGAGTCCCGCCGCGACGAACGCCACGACGCCATACAGGCGGCTGACCATCACAGCTTCCGTGATGGGCTTTTTCTGGTGTTTGATCCGCCAGAGCGTCGCGAGCGAAAACGCATGCGAGATCGCCATCACGCCCGCGATGATGCCAACGAGGCGGAAGATGGACATGTCGCCCGGCAGCATGATTAGCGGTGGGACATTAAATACCCTGCGCGCGCAAACTGCCAACGCGGCGATCGCGCCCCAGATCAAAAAGTGTTGGCGTGTGCGTGCTCGAAATGCGTCTGAGTCCATGCCGTGATGCTCCCGGGTGTTCACTAGTACGATAGTGGTCGCCCGGATGGAATCCAGCGGCAAGTGAACCGCGCATTTTTATGCGGTGGATTGAAGCGTTGATGAAGCCACAGGTCTGCGCCCCGGATCACGGATGATGTTTCTAAGATGTACGGGCTTGCAAGTCCCCGGGGGCGCAGGACCAATGGCAATTTGCTACTGCACGATTTAATAGAACGAATCGTGTGCCAATGGAATTGGGGCAATTTGCGAGCGGAGTCGAACGATATAAATGAATTGTGGCGGGAGTTGTCGGAAGAAAAATCGGGTCGGCAGACGGAGTCTGCCGACCCACATCCTGCCTACTCCTTTTTCTCAACCTTGGCAACTTTGACGTTGGTATCGTCAACCTTCGCACCCGTCACCGTCACCGTGGCCTTCTTGCCGGCCCATTCCTTGAGCGTTTTGGCCGTATCGCCGTCAGCCCACAGATTGACGGAAACTTCAGCGTCGCCATTTTTGACTTTGAGAACGGCAACGACGCCGTCCTTGGCATCGGCCGGCTTTTCAGCCAGCGTGCCGGTCCACGTCGCCGGCGGATCGTCGGCCCGGACCTGAGCTGCCATGAGAATAGCGACCACCAACGGAAGCGCATACTTGAACGTACGCATGTACTGTCTCCTCCTCAAACTTTCGCTCGTGCCACGAAGTGACGCGAACGTAACACTATTCCCCGGTTTCGCGGGACCGGAGAGCCGCCCGTTTAAGACCTGAAGAAAGAAGAAATGCGAGCCTGAACGCTGTGCGTCGAGCTTTCCTTTCCGACACCCGCTGCTCCAAATTGACCGGCGTGAGCAATGTTTCTGCACTGCCCAACGGGCAAAGCGAGTAGCACCGGCACAAAGGCAGCAAAAGCGATAGTATCGATCATGATTGAAGGGGTAAGCGACCGCCGTGCCTATGAAATCGTGATCCGGAATGGAGCGCCGTAACACGAAATCAATCTTCGTAACACGCGTCCGCAGAAGAGAACGCAACTGAGGCGTACTTATTTGAATGCGCTTTAAGAAGCACTATGCGAGATGACGCTTTCCACGTGCAATCCCAGTTGATGCGTGTAGAAGCGTAGGTATCTCAGTATAAGGAGCTCTACTTTGAATAAGAAAATTGCGAAGCTCAAGACCAAGCTGAAGAAAGATGCCGAGGGCACTCCGCAGCAGGAGAAGGATGCTCGCCAGCTCCGCACGGCTAAACTGGAGCGGGCCAGCCTGGCGGCCAAGCATTCCAAAGCTCATCACAACAAGGCCCACCGCAAGGCGTAAAGCGCGGTTCGGATTACAAGAAACACCGTAGCACGATTGCATCGAGTTGTTCAGTGTGGTCGTGCCACGACCGCCAGTATGGCCACATCTAGCGTCTAGCTGCAGAACTTTGAAAACACTATCTCGCAGCAGCGACTGTTCTTCCGCTGAGTTCGCGTATCAGTGTTTTAATGGGTATTTTTGAATGGTGCCGAGGACAGGAGTTGAACCTGCACCCTATTGCTAGGACTAGCTCCTGAAGCTAAACAATAACACCGTTTTACCTATGAAAATAACATTCCTTAATCGTTGATTATTAGGAGAATCCTTATAACTTCGAACCGAGCGGAACCCGTTCACTAGCTCCGGAGCTAGAAGCGGTCCGCCTCGGAGACCACTTATGCCCCGCGCCTTCACGCTCGTCATCGTCCTGCTCGTCACTTCCAGCGCCGGCGCCGCCACTGCTGCCGATTCCCGCGCCGATGCTCTCGATAAAATGAGGTCGCTGCGTGACAGCTTGGCGGTCGCCTGGGATTCTGGGAAGGATCCGGCGCCGGTCACGTTCCCCAACGGTCAAGTGCGGATGATCAATCGGAACGTGCTGAAGAGTCCGCGAGACGCGCAGTACTACGCCCAGCCGGACAAGTTCCCGCCCGTGGGTTACATCGCGCTCATGGATTACCGGATCGGGAAGCTTGAACAGAAGATCGCGGAGCGGGATTAGCGTCTCGTCGCGCGCTTCCAAGCCGCAATGCCCGCCCGTCTCGCGCATGCCGGACAAATCGCCGCTGCCAGTTTCGCGCGGACCGTCTCGCGGCTGCCGTCTGTGAATGCGGTGTGCTTGTGCTCATGGCCGCAAACGTGAAGTACCGTCAAACGCATGCACGCCCTCTCATGCCGATGCCGTTACCGCTGCCCATGCGTGCGCCGATGATGCCGTCTGATTGGTCCACGTGACGCCGTCAGGACTGGTCATTACCCGATGCGTGCCGCTCGAGGCGACGGCCACGAACAGCCCCAGAGAATCGGACCACGTCACGGAAGTCCACGTGTTGAGCTCTGACGCGGTGCGCAGCGTCCAGTTGATGAAATCGGAGGACGTCATCACGCGGCTTGTGCCGGTCTGCCCGACGGCAACGAAGAGCGCGCGCGCCGGAGACCAGCACACGTCATTCATGCCGGCCACTGGCGACGTTTGAGCGCTCCAAGTGATTCCCGTTGGCGAGGTCTGGATATTGCCGCTCAAGATCGCGACGAAGATATTCAGGGACGGAGACCATGCGATGCTCTTAAAGTTCGAAAATGCCGTTGTTACCTTGGTCCACGCGGTCGCGTTCGACGAGTAGTAGACGAAGTCCACGCCGTTTGACGACAGCGCCACAAGGCGCCCGAGTGACGGAGACCACACCACGTCATTCAAATTACTCGTGCCCGTTGTTGATTGCGCCGTCCAAGTGACGCCGTCAGGTGAAGTCTGGATCGCCGTTTCCGCCGTGCCACCGGTCGACGTCGCCACGAATAACCCGAGACCTGGCGACCAGCACACGCCGGTAAATGTGATCGTGGTGATGGCCGCGGTCTGCAGCGTCCAGACCATGCCATCGGGTGAAGTCTGAATCTTGCCGGACGCCCCCACTGCAACAAACTTGCCGTTGCCGAAACAGACAGCATTTGCGGCCGCGGCCGGTGTTTCATCCGTCCAGCTCAGGGCATCGGGGGAGACCATCGAGTTTACTGAGGTAGCCATGGCCACAAGAGGCCCGCCGGCGGAGCCAAGAGCATCGAGCGCTGACTGAATCATGGCATCGAAGCGGGAGGATTGCGCGGTATCGAATTGGGTGGCCATGTGTGGGTCCTCAGTTCGACGCTACAACGGCGCGAATTTCCGCGCGTAGGTTGTCGATGATGCCTTGCTCGTGTTTGGTGGGCGCGCGCCCTTCTGACTTTGCGGCGCGTTCAATTGCGGCGATGCACTCACGAAGCGCCGCGGGATTTCTCGTCGTCTGAACCTGGCCCATTACAGCGCCCTCGCCATGCCCATTGAAGCCGTGTTTTTGCCCGTCAGATGATGCCGAGCTGATTAAAATCGGTTTCTGTATACACTTGGAAAAACTTATGCCCTTCGCCTTCTTTTGGATTGGCGACCGGCGCGCCGGTGGACGAGTCGGTTGCGGTGCCCTCAGCATTCCACGTTTTCTTGCGATACTGGAATTCATAGGACACGAGGTAAAACGCTCCCTGTTTCGTTGCTCGAATCGCGTTGCAGTACCACGTCCGCGGCGGATAGCCAGCAAACGCGACCGCGTTCACTGTGTTTTGAAACTCCAACGTCTTTGAGAATGTGTAGTTCGACTCCAGCCGGCTCACCATCAAGTACGGGTGGGACTCGTTTACGCTGGCCTTGAATGGTTGCGTGATCGTGTTTGAGATTTTGTCGGTGGTGGTAATCCCGCCGGTGGTGGTGCTCGTCTCTGAGACCTGTGTATAGGTCAGGATCATTTCCTTGCCGTCTTTATCGCGCGTGGTTTCAATCTGTGAGGACGTGGCACCCATCTCGACCGTGCCCGGAGTGTTGCCTCCCGACGGCGGCGTGAGCGTCGTGGATTTCGTGCCGTAGGTGACAAGCACCCACGCCTTGTAAGGCGACATCGGCGGCGCCGTAACGTCCACCGACGCCACGAAAAGTTGAGGAATGCTCGGGTGTGGATCGCCGACCTTTGGGACATCAGGCAGCTTCGCGCACTCGTACTGCTTGCGCGAAGGCTCGCCGGTGAGTCCGTCCACGAGAAATTTGCGTGTGGCTGAAACGCCGCTGAAGTCCTCGCGGTACGTCGCCTGGTCGAGAAGGTCGGAAACGATGACTTGGCCCATTAGTGCGTCCTCGCGTATTCTTCTGCCCTGAGTTCAAGTTTGGGATAAACTCGTTCGCGCAGCCGGAGCGCGCGGTCGATGCGGTCCTTGAGCGCCTGCGCTTCATCCAGCATTTCGCGCAGCTCCGCGGCCTCTTCGGCGGTGAATGGTCGGTTTTCGCCTGCAGCACGCTCGCGGATTTCGTCGCCTGTGGTAAGGATCAAACGGTACCGGGCCATTGATTTCCCGAGTTCCTCTTCGGCGAAACGCCAAACCCTCAACTCCCGAGCGGCGTACTGTTGAAAGGCGATTGTCATTGCGCCCTCGCCATGCCGGTGCTGGCCGTGTTCGTTTTGATTGCATCGAGCGTCTTCTGAATACCGTCCAGTGCGGGGTCGCTGACTTTCTGAACCTTCGTGTCAGCCATGCGCAGAGCGGCCGCGCTGACGTTGGATGTGTCGAGCTGCAGGCCGAAGCCGGTCTTGACCGTCTCCGCGGCAGCGGTGACGGGATGAAACCCCGAGCGGTCTGAGTTCTCGTAAATCTTGTTCGCCTTACCGGCGTACTCGCCGACGAGATGCATTCCCTTTTCAAAGGCGCTGTGCTGCGCTTCAATTGATTTCACCGATGCTTCGGCGGCCTTGGTTGTCTTCTCTGCGATCTGGTCCGTCAGGTCGAGGATCTTCAAATAATTCTCGCGCCACTTGTCGAGCACCATGTTGTACGCCTTGCCGCCCTCGGGCAAATCACTGAGACCATCTTTCAAGGCAACGCCGTAATCTGCGGCGGCCGCGACTTCACTTGCCAGGCGTTCAAGGGAGTCTTTTTTCGTCGTGACTTTGATCTGATATTCAGCTTCTTTGTACACTGCGCCAGCGGTGTCCGCGATCGCGAACGCCTTACTCATCTTCAATTCTTCGTTGAGGCGGTCGGTTGTGCGATCGATCTCCATGTTCAAGGCTTGCTGCGCCTTCAACTGCTCGTCGGCGTATCCCTGCAGCGGATTATTTTTTATGAGTTTCAATGGATTGTTATTTGAAACCACTCGCCATGCGGCATCGTAGACACCGGCGTACTTTGTCGCGGCTTCCTGTTGCTCTCGCAGGTCGACAAGGGATTTGGTGATGGTCTTGATTTCGGCATTGGTCGAAGCACCCATGATGCCAGACGCTGCAACCTTCCCCGTCGCCTGCCCCACGCGCTCCGCGATTTCGGCGTAACGTTCGGCGTTTTTGATGGTGTTGGCGACGAGCTCCGCCTGGTTCTTCATCACATCGCTGAAGATTTCCATGCCGCCCGTTGCGACGCCAAGCGCCGGGCCCATACGGATCATGGCGCCGGCGAGATTGCCGACGGGTCCGCCGGCCGCGCCCATGGTCGTGGAAAGGTCTTCAATGATGCGCTTGCCGCCCTTGCCGGACACCTCGAGCTTGGTGAATGCTGCTTCGGCCCGTTGAATCGAGCTGGCGGCCTGTGTGGCGAAACGGTCGGTCATCTGGCCAGCACCGGACATGCTCGTCTGAAACTTGTCCGTGCGCGCGACGATATCCACAGCGATCTCGCCTACGTTCGTTGTATCACCCATGGGCGGGGTTCCCCTTGTTCAGCGCGTCGATGTGCGGCTTGAGTTCATCCAGCTCCGCAGACGCCGATTCAACGATCTGCGTGGCGCGTGTAAGCTGATCGATCAGCCCTTCCTGCTCTTTTAAAATCGCAATCTGCTGATCGAGTGATAGCGCGGCGACGTTCAGCGCTTTGATTTCCTGAATGCGCGCGCCGATCTTCTGAATCTCTTCAGCGCCAAATCTGCCGCGGCGGATCGCGGCTTGTAGTTGCTTGAGGATTGCGGCCGGCTTGGGCATCTGCGTTCCTCAGAATTTCCAGCGCGTTGGGAGAGTGTGCCCTTGGTCGACGGGTACGCTCTTCACGACGTTCACGAACTTCCAGGGCACCGAGACGCCGAGGGAGACGACTTTGGTAGGCGAGACGCCGACGGGGATGCCCGCAACGGTCTTTGGCTTTCGGTTTAGCTCTGCGAGAATGTCCACAGTCGATCTCCTTTTAAAGTCCAGCGCGGTTGAAGACGGCTTGAGATACAAGCCACCGCGCTGCGCCCCTAGCGGGGCTTAGTTATCCCTGGCGAAAGCCGCTGTATCCCTCGCAGGCCATCGCTGGCCATCGCTGAGCCTCGTAGAGCGCTTCCTTGCGCCGTTTGGCTTCGGCCACGATCGCGGCTTCCGCGCGCTTTCGGGCGGCTTCGTGCTCGGCGTAAATCGCATCGTTTTCCGCGTCCGTCGCCAGTCGACCCGAGATTACCGCCCGGAATTTGCCCTTTCCCATGTCGCGGTTTTCAGCGTCCAGCGAGTGAAGTATGTCGATTTCAACCGCGTCGGCCGCTTTGCGCCGCTCGGCGTTATGGGGAAGGGCCATAATCAAAGCGTGTTGTTTCGATGGCAGGTTCGTCGCCTCACGGATTAAGGGCACCGCGGATTCGATTGCGCGCACCGCGGCCGGGTCCAGCTTGAGGAGCGTGGCATGCCTGATGATCTCGGCCTCATCGCCGGCGATGATTGCAGCGTCGAGAGAGTCGGCCGGTGTTGCTTTCGGCAGTTGCTGTGTGGCGCTCCGGATTGCGTCTAAAATTCTTCCCATGGCATTTCTCTCCTTTGAATTCAGTTCACCAATTCCGGCGCCAGCGCGTAGAGCATGGCCGCCCGGTCTCCTGAACATTTTCCAGTGCACACCAGTTCGTTGGCGATCGCGCCGACGGCCGGCCAGCAACGCGCCAGGATTTCAGACGCGCGCCGTTTTTGAGCCAAGTAGAAGCCAGTTCTTAAAACATCGGTCGTAGCGCGGTTTTCAAATTCTTTGTAGTACGTGGTGATCAATGGGCGGATCTGCTGAAAGTCGACGGCGTTACCGGGGTCATGCTCGTCGACATCCCCTCCGATCTCAGCGCGCGCCTTGGCGAGAGGTCCGCCAAGTAAAAAACAAAGTCGAATCGCCATCTGCATCACAGGAACCTCGCCCACTCCGCACTCCGCCCGACACTCACCGCCGCCTGCATTGTCGATCCACACGCCCAGGACTTTGCCGCCCAGCGCAAGAGCGACAACAGCGTGCCCGGCCTCGTGATAAGCGGCGTCGTTCATGGTTTGTTCTCAGGCCATCGGGTTCATTACTGGCGACGGCGAAAACAGTCCGCCGTGCAGCATCAGACAGACGGCCGCGGCGTTGGCGTCGCCTTTCAGCGCCTGAGTTTTCATCTTTCCGGCAACGCGCGCGGCGTCGCGAGGAGTGATCAACTGCACAGGCTTGGTCTTTACGAAATTCATTCTGGCCATGACTCGTTTCTCCTTTTCAAACCGCGCGAACTTTACCACGCGAGAGGCGGGTACTTGTTAACGGCGCGAAATAATTCTCTGTTGTTTTCGTACAAACAGAACAGTCTGAACGAATTGCAGCGGCGAAATTTCGGCGCGATTACACCACGCCAGCGCGAAAGCTTTTTGCTGCGCGGCATCCTCGCGGCGCCGGCGGCGTTGGTAGCAGCGTCCGCAGCGCGAGCGGGCGGATTGTTTGCCGCAATCGGTGCAGCAGGTCATGGTTAGTAGATCTCCCGCGGCCGGGCCCACACGTGCCGATTCGGCGGCGGTACCAGCTCGCCCAGGCCGATGTCTGGCGCGAAGTACTCGGCAAACGGGGCGCCGTCCGGTCGTCCGTCTTCGGTGACCGCGGCGGGCTGCAGCCTGGCCAGCGCGCGCCGCTCCGGCGCTTTCATGAGTCCCAGGCGCTTCAAATACGCCGCCTCGCTCTCGTAAAACTCATCCTGCCCGGGCGGAATTCCGAATCGCAGCCGCGGGGCGGTGTCGCCGTCGTCCTCCACGCCATCGAGTAAGCGGCGGGGCTCTTTCGTGTCGAACTTCCAGAACGCGAACGGCCTGCGACCGGGACACGCGGCAATCCAGCGCGCGAGCAGCTCCTCGCCGAGTTCGTTCCATGCGGTGCGGAGTTCGGCTTCTGTGAAAGCCAGGTCGAACCACTGGAAGCCGCTGAGCAGCGTCTCACAGAGGAATCTGTGCACGTGTCCATCGCGGTGTGCGCGCGTTCGTCGTCGTGGGCTAGGCATGTTTAGAGTTCCTTCCGGTGATGGCCAGGCGCGGCGGCCGCGAATAGCCGGCGTCCTTTGGCTCAATGTCCAATTGCAATTCGCGCACAAGACTTTTAAATGACCGGGTGAGCTTAATTTCCAACTCAACGGCCGGTGAAACGATCGCCTGATCGAAACGATCACGGGTCAGCGTGCCGTTTTTCTTGATGTCGAGACGGCAAACCTCGAGGCGGTCCAGCGTGCGCGCCGCCTGCTCCAAGATTCTCAGGTGATGCGGTTCGAATTCGAATTCGGCGACGGTGTCGCGCCAGAATCTTTTTCCAATGGCACCCAGGCTGCGCGGGGCGAGCGGTCCTTTGTCGGTTTTCATGATCGATCCTCAAAAAAAAGTATTTCTGGGACTGCAAAAACCTGCATCTGCCCCCATGCGCGGTGGTACGCCCTCCCACTGAGAGACTGAACCCACCCCTACCCCTGACGTTGCCCTTGGCGTTGCCTGACGTCCGCCTCCAGTCTGGCGTGACACTTCGAGCACGTGCTCATCAGATTCTCAAGCACCAGACCTTGAGTGATGTCCTCATCCAGACCAACGATGTGATGGCAAGACGATGCCGCCACTGATCGTCTCTCGCGTGCATGCCATTCGAACGGATCCTCACACAACGGTTGCAGACCACGCTTCAATGCTCTCAACCGCTTCCACTCCGGGCTGCCGCGGAACTGGCTGATGATCGTGGCGTCCACTGGCGACCGGTAGCGCTTGGCCTGACGTTGCGGCAGTGGCTTGTGTGTTCGTGCCTTTTCCATCCGATCACCAGCCTTTCATCCGCGCGACCTTGTGCTCTGTCTGGGTGCTCATCGCGCCGGGTGTGTCGAGCTTCGAGTCACACGACTGGCATCGCCGGTGCCACGGTCCCGAGCTCGCGAACTTCCTGCCGCATGCGAGGCATGTGCGCTTGGCTGGTCGTGGCTCTCGATACAGCACCGAGCGCTCCACTCGCAGCGTTATGTCCTTCTGCTTCTTGCTCACGCCGGCATCTCCAGCGTCGCGGCTGTGCGTGGCTTGCTCGGATCTTGCACGGCCGCCATTGTCGAGAAGTCCACGCGCGAGCACACTATGCCGATGTGTGCATCTTTGACGAATTCGTGCATGCGCGTGGCATCGGCGCGCGCGTCTGCTTCGGTCGGGAATCCGTGGTGAAGTAACTCCAGGTCCTCACCGCGGCGCATGATCACGTGCCAGACTTCCGCGCGCTTCGAGTCGTCGTGATTCAGGGCTTTAACTAGCATGACGTTTTCCTTTCTGCGCTATTGCGCTGGCGCTTCCGAGACGATGCGCCCGAGTTCGTGAAGCGTGAGACTCTGAGATTCAAACTGAAACGCGATGCGAACATTCTGCGATTGCCCGTAAGAATTCCGCGACTTCAGCACCGAGAGCGTGCGGTTGGAAATGCGCTGCAGCTTTTCGCCACCGCTGTTCACGACGTTGACGCCCACGTCACGGTGCGCCCGCAGAAATAGAATCGACTGAGCGAAACGCTCGTAAGCGGCGCCGCCCGCGATTTCCTCAAGCCCCATGCTCGACGGTCGGCCTTGTGCCTGTTTGCGTGGATGCGATACGAGCAGAAGACTTGCCTTTGCGCGTTCCACGATGCGCTTGGCCTCCATGAGGAATTGCTGATCATCCTGCCAGCCAAATTTGCCCTTCTGCATCGCGGTGATCGGATCCACGCAGATCACGCGCGCGCCGGCGTCGGCCCGGGCCTGCACCCATGTGACCAGGGCTTTCGGCGTCAACGCATCGGTATCGGTCGGCGCGAACAGATACGCCTGTAGCGTGTTGAGTCGATCGAGCGCCGCCGCGCGAAATGTGGCGACGTTTTCCGGATGCTCACGGCACCAATCGTCTCGGGTCAGACTCGATTCGTTGCTGAGCTGCGCCAGCGCCCGCCGCAAGTGATAGCTCACGCCGTCCTCGAGCATCAGCGCCGCGGCGGGGACGCCTGCAGCCTGCCAGTGCAGAAGGCACTGGATCAGCGCCAGCGATTTCGTTGCGCCGGGCGATCCGCACAGAACCGACACGCTGCCCGGCAGCAATGCTAAAGACGCCTCGTTCAGCGTTTTCCATGGGAACGGGATCGCAATGCGGCGGCCGGCGATCGCGTCCGCGAGATCGGCGTCGAGATCGGCAATCGCGCCGGTACCAACGGCATCGGCAAGCACCTGGTCGACGGCCTCGCGCTTCTGGTCGGTGTACGGCAACCGGGCGATGAAATCAGCGCAATCTTCCTTCGCGCCCAGCGGCAAGGCCTCGACAGCGACCACGGAGACAATCGGCCGCGGGCTCAACTTTTCCAGCGCTGTGATGACGGCCTGTTGATATTTCGATCCAGAGTCGTCGTTGTCTCTCCAGATCGTCACGCGCTTGCCGGCCAGCGGCGACCAGTCCGCTTTTTCCGCCGCATTCGATCCGCCGGCCGACGTCGTGCCAACAATTCCGATCGCGTGAAGAGCGTGAACGCATTTCTCGCCTTCGACGATGACGACGTGGTCGGCTTTCGCGACGCGTGCGCGGTTGTAGATCGGCGTTCGCTCGAGTCCGCCGAACGCGAACCCGCCTTCGCACGGCCGCGCCTGCAAGAATCGCTTGCCCTTGCCGGGAATCTCGATGCGGTAAACGACCAGCTCCACCGCGGCGCTGTCTGGATGCGAGTAGGCATACGTCGCGGCCACAGTCCCGGCGCCCTCTCCGGCCTGCCAGGCCGCCGCCGCGTCGAGCTTTTCGCGTGTGGCGTAGACGGTTTTTTGCTTCGCGGCCGCGGGCGTGGGCTTCGCGCCGTTCTCCGGAAACGCGATGCCGGTAAGCTGGCAAGCTTCGCGGAGCAGCTCGACGAAGTCCGCGCCCTCGACTTTTGGCCTCTTGAACTTTTGAAATCCCAGCCAGTCGAACACGTCGCCGCTCGCGCCGCAGCCGAAGCATTTGAAATACTGTTGGTCGGCATGGACTTTGAACGACGGGGTGTTCTCCGCGTGGAACGGGCAGCACGCTTCGAGATTCTTGCCCGAGGGTTTCAGGTCGACGCCAGCGCCGCGGATCAGGTCTTCGAGCTTCAGGCGTGCTTTCAGGTCGGCTTTCAGGTTCGTGAGTTCCATGCTCATGCGTGCCTGCCGTTCTGCGCAGCGCGCACGTTTTCCGCGCCGATGCGCTCGGCCAGGGCGCCGGCCCAATCGTCTGGATCGAGGTTGTTGTCGGGGTCGATACGCTCTTCGATCTCGTTTTCCCACGCGTTGGCGTTGAACCAGGTGGCGGAATTTTTTGTGTACTGCTTGTCTTGACCCGCGCGCGCCGCGGCGTATTTGCGTACTCCGGCCAGGATGATTTCGAACGGCGCCCGCTTCAGCGCCGCGCGGATCGCCTTCGCGGTTGTGCGCGGATCCACTTTTTTGGGGTACGCTTCGTAAAGTTGCGCGATCTGTTTTTCGATGACCGCCGCGGGAGACTCAATTTCGCCAGGATGCTCTGTTTCCGGTTCTGAAAACATGCTGGCAACTTTCGTCGCCGTCTCCTCGCCGGGCTGTTTCGGCGGTGTGTTCTTTTCCATTCCATTCCCTTCCATTCCATTCCCTTCCGCGCGCGCGCGCGAGGCGGCACTTGGGTGCGGGATTACCGCAGGAGGGTGCGACAATCCCGCAGGAGGGTGCGGGATTTCACAAAGGCTTTCAGCTTCGGGGATTACATCCAGCCATCCGACTTGAACCAAAATCGGTAGGGCATGATCGAACACGGATCGGTGTGTGCGGGTCATCCGCGCCAAACTGGCCGAATCGTGTGCCTTTTGACCCCCACCGCACCCGGGTGCGGGATCGCCGCAGGAGGGTGCGGGATTGTCGCGGACCAGCGTTCCGCGCGGGTTGCACTTGGAAGCGATCTGCAGAATCAGGGCCCACGCGCCATACACCTCGACGCCGCGCTCTTGTTCCATCACTTCGGTGAAGCCGTCGCCGTCGTGCTTATTCGGCATCGGAACCCATTGCAGATTCTTCAACTCGCGCGTGCGGTTGTTTTCAAAGTACTTGTCCCAATCGCGGATTTTGTAAATCATTCAAAGAGTCCTCGCAGAATTTCGCCGATGCTCGACGGCCCATTGCCTGCGGACGCGCGCCGCCGGTCCTCCGCCGCGGTCCAGCACGCGCAGCAAACCCATTCGTGCTTTTCGTTCCTCGCCTGCGGATCTTCAGCCAGGGCGCCGCACAGCGCACACGGAACGACTTGCGGACGGCGGCCGGGAAATCGGCCACGAGGTATTGACGGGAAGGCGGTTGAGGTGCTATTGTTCATGCGTCGAAGGTTCCTTTCAGTTCAAGCCCCGCCTGCCAGCGGGGTTTTTTATTTCACGCGGCCGCGCCGCGATCATCTTTGACTGCCTGAATTTTGAATTTGAACGCCGGGCCGAACTTCGCGCGCAAGTCCGCGAGGATGGCGTCGACTTCGGCGACCGTGCGCGCCGTGTATTCCGTTTTCTTCTGGTCGCGGATGATGTAGGTTGGCGTGCTCATGCGACCCCCTGTAATTGCCGCAACAGGCGCAACAATTCTTTAGCCAGTGACTTCTGGTTCTCGGGCTTAAGCCGTCGCAGACTTCGCGCTGATCTGTGACAGACGCGGTTGCCGACGGCGATATGTAGGCTCACAATTTTCATGAGCACGGATTTAAGGCAGGAAATTCAATAAGCGATGATGCTGCGGGTGCGGATTTGGAGGTATGTAATCCGTACCTATGAAATAGGTGCGGAAACGTGCGGAAATTATTGGATAATCTGCATCTCGCGAAGCGTCTTTAGGACCTTGTCTTTTGCCACGAGCACCTCGCGATCATTCGGGCGATTTGCCGTTGACCAACCGTATTGGACGCTCCATCCCTTGACCGTTCGCTCTGCCTTTTTCACAATCGGCGACAGATGCTTGGCGACATCCTTTAACGTCTTCGACGGCACACGCCATGGCCAAACATCCGCGACTGAAAGCCGGTTCTGCGTCTCCGTCAGCGGTTGCCCGTGGGTTGATACCTTCGCAGCCAGTTTCGTGAGCGTTTTGGCTGGGCCCGCGGCATGGGCCATCTCGTTTGCTTTCGCGCGTACTTTGTTCAACCAGAAACACGCGCCCGCCATTGCCCTGCGCAGAGCGGAATAGTCAGGCGTCGTGGACTTCTTGACGGCCATGTGAGCATCGAAAATGCACTGATAGGCCTCTTCGAACACCTGCGGGTTGGCGTGCGGGAAAAGTTCAATCAAGATCGACTGCGCGTTATAAATCTGTGGGTGGAAGCCGTTCCAGGATGGAACGTCGCCGGCCATCCCATCGCCGTAGCCCGCTTCCATATCCGTGAAGCCAGCGCCTTGTGCCGAAAGTATTTCGGCAAGATCATTGAGTTGAATAAAACGACGAACCCAAATGGAATCAGCCATGCGCAGTCCCCTGCAATCCAGTGAGAAAAACCGCCGGGGAAATGCGGATGGATGGTCCGCACTTTCGGGGATCAGCCTATCCCCGGCGCACTTACTCCTAGTTATTCTATGAATTCTACAGCTTCGGCTTCAGGGGTCGCGCGAAAAAGCTCGCGGCCATTTCCTGTTTGCTGCGCTGCAACTTCTCAGCGTACTCGCCGGAATTCATCTCCCGAACTACCGCCGCACGGATTTCCTCGACGCTCGGCAGCCCGGTCTCGATTTGGCCGGTCTCGCGCATCATCCGGATCGCCAGTGACAGATAACTCAACCGCCGTTCGACGACAGCGACCGACACCGCACCGGCAACTGGCGTGCGCCGCATCAGCGCCAGCAACTTGCCGCACTCCGCCCGCGCCAGTTTGAGGCGGTCAATTTTCGCATAGAAAGCCGTCCACGCAGGCCCCGACTTGCAGAACTTGCGACAGGTTTTCCATATGTGCTCCTGAAGGCACTCGGTGTTGATTTTACAGAACGGGCAGGTTTTCATGCCGCACCGCCCTTCTGCGCTTTCTTCGAACGGCCGCGCTTCTTTCCTTGCGCGAACAATGCGGACATTTCGACGGCGAAAACTTGCCTCTCCCTCTCGCGCTGATGTTGAAAGTCTGGCGTGAATTCGTTTTTCAAACGCTCTTCCTGTCGCGTCACTACGCGAAGGAGTTTTTTATGAGTAAGCGGAATTTGCAAGCGCTTGCATTCGGCCAGCAACTCAGGGTATTCGTTGCCGCAGCATCCGAGAAAACGCGGGTTCTGTTCAATGAAACGGCGGATAGCTCGGCGCCGGCGGACTGTCGCTCCGAGTCTCGCTTGTAAAATCTGCTCATCTAAAATTCTTCCGTCAAGCCGACTCTGGATCAGCATTCGGCAGAGTCCTATACAGGCTAAATGCAGTCGCTCTAAAAGACTCATTTCTGCACCGCCGATCCCGGCATCTGCACCACTTTCGCCGGACGTTCAACGCCGTTGCGGTCAGGGTTTGACTTGCGGGTGCCGTCGAGTCGATACAGCCGCTCATACTCCGCCTTCAACTGGTCGGGGATCTGATCCGCGCCGCGGTCCGCGGGAATGACCAGCTCGACGACGGCGAACACGACGACGGGCAAGTCCTCAGTGTCAACGAACCACGGTTGGAAGTGTGGAGCGTTATCCACGCCAAGTACAATCTTCGCGCGTCCCGGCCTGCGGGTGTCCACACCCAGCCGCTTGACGCCCAGCCCCCTGCCAGCCATCGACACACACACGTACTGGTCTTCATATTCCTGCCAGCGGAGAACCTCGTCAGCGGTCAACGGCTTGGAGTCGAGATTGCGGCCGCTGAGTTCCAACGGGGCGGAGAGAACGCGACAGACGGCAAAATCTCCGTGCCACATATTCGGCCACTGACACCAGCCATCGACGCGGCCAGCAAACAGTGGAGCAGTGTGTGCGCCCAGTTCCTGCGCCGGTGATGGCAGGTACGTCGGCGTGTAGCCGATGGGCTTGAACGTCAGACCGTCATGGCGGGCATCGTCGAGAATATGAAGGTCGTTGCAATGCGACCAAAGACTGTTTTTGTTGGGCTTGTCGAGCGGGTAGCCGTCGAGAGATTTCGGCTTATGTCGGTTTTTCATCGTTCGCACCTTCTCCGCCTTAGCGGAAATGGCAGCGCGCCGGTATGATTGTCGGCAGATCGCTGCACGGTTCACTCGTGTTGCGGTTTAGCGGTTGGCGGGTGCTTCGAACACCTGCCAGCCGCGACAATTATTTCAACTCCAAGCCAAGCACTTTCGCCAGCTTCTCCGCGGTCGCAATCGTCAACGTCTTGCCTGCCAGGAAGCGGCTTACTGCGGACTGGTCTACTTTTGCTTTGATGGCAAGGTCTTTGCCGGTAAATCCGCTGCGTTTAATGGCATCGCGGAGCGCTCTTTCAATCTGTCCCATGTGCCCTCCTTTCTGCCGATACCCTAGCGCGTGAATGTTAAATAGCAATGTTAAAATGCATTACGCTTCATCGCTCCGCAGCTTGCCGTAATGCTCGCGGATCGTGTTCGGATCGTCGCCAAGCAGCGCGGCCACGGCTTCAATCGGCCGGCCTGCCCGGATGAGCTGGGAAGCGCAGGTCCGCCGCCCGACTCGACAGTCAAGCCGGAAGGGCACGCCAGAGGCCTTGCCCACCGCGTTCAGGGCATCGTTGTACTGCTTGAAAAACCGCTTCAGTACCCACGCCTTCCCGCCTTCATTGAAGATGATTTCCCGGTCGGCAGACAGCCGCTTCAAGACTTCCTGCGCAGCGGGGTAGCGGGTAAGCGTGATCGTGCGCGAACCGGTCTTCAACGTCAGCTCACCCAGTGGTGACAACGTCAGCCGCTCACAGTCGCCGGAAAGGTCGGCTTTCTTCAACGTCGGCAGCTCGGACGGGCGGAGGCCGATCGCGCATTGAACCGTGAACACGTCACGCCACGCTTCCGGCAGCGCCGCGGCCACCGCGGCCATCTGATCGGCTTCAAGCCAGCGGATGGCGCCGCGGTCACGCCTGACGTCCTTGCGCTTCGGCACAGCAACGCCCTTGCGGTTGATCATCGCGCCAGAGTCCTCCAGGAAGCGGAGAACATGCCGCCGGATCTGTTGGCGACGGCCTGCGCTGATCGGCTTGGACGGCTTGATGATGTTTTCGTCGGCGTCTTTGACTTCGCGCGTGACCAGCCCGGCCAGCCACTTTTCAACTTCAGTCTCGTGGTTCTCGATATCGTCGACGGGCGTGTCGGCCTTGAAGTGCTTCACGAAGCGCTCCAGGTCCCAACAAACGATGTTGATGTGGTCGGGGTCCTTTCCCTTGAATCCTTTCTTCCACGCGTCCAGAGCCTCGCGCAACGTCGGGGAAGGGCCATCGCGGAGCTTCTTACCGCGCTCGCGCTCGAGCATCTTGCGCAGCTTGCGGTTTTCAGCGCGGAGCATGGTGTTTTCGTCCCTGAGCTGCTGATTGTCGGCCGCGTATACCGCCGCGGCGCCGGGCGTCAGGTCGGCGCCGGTGAGCTCCGCGCCTTCTTCGATGCCCTCCCATTGCCGCTGAATCGTCAACGGTGTGTCGTCGGGCAGCTTCTCCCAGCGGTCCGGATGCATGAAGATGGCGTTCAAGTAGCGGAGGTTTGTTTCCGCGATCGCGGCAGTCTTACCGAGGCGGATGCGCCAGGTCTTCTTGCGGATCGGATGCCAGAAGTAGGCGGAGAAGCTCTTACCCTTGGGCTCTTGTCGAAGCTTCAATTCCTTGCGCATGGCTTGGGACTCCTGAGGGTCTTAGGAATCTGATTCTTATAATAATCCTTAGGAATATACAAGCAAAAAGAAACCCCGCGGGGTTATCCGCGGGGCTCTATAGTGGTCATTATCATAGGTGTTTTTGATGGTGCCGAGGACAGGAGTTGAACCTGCACCCTATTGCTAGGACTAGCTCCTGAAGCTAGCGCGTCTGCCAATTCCGCCACCCCGGCTTTGAAGTACGGTTGTCGAGCACGATTCTTTTACCAAACAAACTTCGCGCTGGCAAGTTACGACGCACTTTCGTGCACGGATTCTTCGAAAATTCTTCTTCGCGCCGGCGGACAGAGGGCGAAATCGCTCGCCGCAACCCGGCCGTTTGACGATCCATTCCCTGGAGCTCAAAAATGGATTTCATCGGTGGCATCCTCCTGCGGCGACGCTAGGCTCCACTCGTTCTTGCGACTTATATTTTCTGAGGGGATTCGATGCTTCGTTTCCAGGCAGTGGTGGCGTTGGTGTGGTGTTGCGCGGCGACTGTTTCAGCGGCCGAACCGGTGAAGCTTGACGACGCGATTCAGCAGCTCGCAATCGAGAGCGAAGCGGTGGTCGTCGCGCGGGTGAGCAGCCAGGCGGCGCTGCCCCGCGAAGCGGGCGGCTCGTTTGCGCTCTGGATTGTGCGCTCGGTCAAAGGCCGGCTGCGCGGCGGGCGCGACATTATTTGGATCGGCCAGAAGGACCTGCCCGGCGGCGAAGTCAGCCCGCAGCTCTGGATGCTCTTCCTGCAGCGCGGTTCGCAGGGCGACTGGCACACGAAGCCCGGTGCGAACAACGCGGGGCTGGTCAAGCTGACCGATCTGCGCGCGCCGGTGCTGCTCTCCACGCTGCGTTTCATTGGCGATCACGGCGAGCCGCCGGATTTTTCGGAAGCGCTTGGCGATGGCGACATCAAGGGTTGGATCGAGCAGGCCGCCAACGGCAGCCGCGACGGCAGCCACGAAGGATTGGCCAAGCTCGCCGAGCAGGGGCCGTACATCATTCCAATTCTGCAGAAGTACGAAGCGCAGCCGGAGCGCTCGATCTCCGCGGCGGCGCGCACACTGCTTCCGCTCGTGACCAGCGGGCCGCCGGTGAACGGGCTGCGGCTGGCGCTGCATCCTGCCAGCGTCGAATTTCACGATGGCGACCGGCGCGTGATCAACGCGAATCTGGCCAACATCACGGGCACGGAAATAAATGTGGTGAGCGGCACGACGCTGACGGGCGAAAGTCTGCGCGCGGTCACGGCCTTCGATATTTTTGCGGCGGACGGCAAAGGCCGGCCGACCGGGCCGGCGTTGAAGACCGTGTTCACGCCCTCGGCGATTGCGGCGGACAGCCCGAAAAGTTCGACCTTGCCGGTTCAGCACACGGTTGCCGGATTCGCGGAGCAGCCGCTGGCGCTCGAACTGAATCTGGAAGCGAAGAAGGACGCCGGCAAGACCTCGATCCGGCTGAACTTTCCGCAGGGCTACGTCGATCTGCCGGAGTTCGGAACCTACGCGATCCGCGCGCATTTCGATTGCCCGGGCCCGCGGGTCGATCAGCAGCGGCTGGTGGATGAAAATTACTGGGGCGGGGGACAGTTGATTTCCAACGAGATTCTGATCACCGTCGCCGAAAATCAGCCCCCGGTTGACCGTTGAATCGAGGCCGTCGCGTGCGGTACACTGCCGCGATGGAAACAGCGCAGGTTCAACTTTCTTCAGAAGCCCGCGCAGCGCTCACGGCGCATCTTGTCGCGGCGTATCCGCATGAAGGCTGCGGCGCGCTGATCGGCACGCTGGGCGATCGTGCGCGGATCGAGCGCGCGGTGGGTCTGCCCAACCGGCAGGCGCCGAGCACCGACGACCGCTTCGAAATCGATCCGCTCAGCTACGGCGCGCTGGAAGCGCAACTGCGCGACACCCCGCAACGCATCATCGGCTTTTTTCACAGCCATCCGGACGGAGTGGCGTTGCCGTCGTCGATTGATCTGGAGATGGCGCAGGGTCTGTTCGACGTGGCGCGCGAGTATTTTGTCTACGCTATCCAAGTCATCGGAGCAGACGGTCCCGGCGAGCTGACGTTCTGGCGGCTACGCGAGGATCGGGGTGCGTTCGACAAATTGGTGCTGTTGCCGGACTGATTTTCGGTAACTCTTCGCATTCGGCGGCGTTCATTACTAGTGTAGCGCCCCACCCTGATTGAAGTTTTAGCGCCGGGGATTTCGGCCGTGATCGAGGCGCGCGCGAGGAGCATGTTTAATGTAACCTGTGACGAGCACGCAACGAAGAGCACGGCCGAAAGCACCAAGCAAAAAATTCAATCAGAGTGGGGCACTACACTAGCAAGGGCTGTATCTGGCGTTTAAGGTACAGCCTTCCGGGGATTGGCGATGTCGAAGCGGTTTCAAATGCTCGCTGTGGCTGCACTATTGCTGAGCGTTGCCGCGTGCGGATTTGGCGCGGAGCCGGATTCTTCCACGAAAACATCTACTGACGCGGCACACATCGACGCCTTGATCAAGGCGCTGAACTCCGACAGTTTCGGCGAACGGGATGCGGCGCGGCGCGAGCTCTTCAACATCGGCCGTCCGGCGCTTCCGGCGTTGGAATACGCCTCAAAATCCGATGATACGGAATTACGCATTGCGGCCAACGAACTGCTGATTGCGCTGCGCGGGCGCGGGTTCATGGGCGTGAATCTGCAGGAGGAACAACCTCCCGAGGATGAGAACGAAGACGCTGCCACGCGCGCAGGAGCGGATCATCCCACGGTGCGCGTGATTGGGATCGCCAACGCCAGTTCCATGGGCCTGAAGAAACCGTTCCCCGCGGAAATGGGTGGCGTCGCGACCTCCGACAAGTTGCTCGAAGTCAACGGCAAACCGGTCTGCGGCGTGAAGGATTTGATGCGTGAAGTCATCAACATCGGACCGACGAACGTGGCGCTGATCATGATCGAGCGCGACGGACGGAAGATGCGACTGCCGTTGATGCTCACACGCAATCCGATGCTGCGCGACTCGGTGCCGGTGGACCTGGAGAAGGACGCGCCGGAAGAGCCTCCGAAAGACCCGGCCAAACCTGATGCCGCGACGACCGAAAAGAAACCGGACGAGGCGAAGAAAGACGTGCCAGCAGAAGCGCCGAAACTTGCGCCGATCAATAAATAAAGATCACGGCAGGCGGTACGGTTTTTTGGCTTCGTAGAATTTCTGGTGCTCGGCGATTTCCTGAGCGAGCGCGGGTTGTTTTGCGGCGATGGCTTTAGCGTACGCCTGCTGGGAGGTTTTCACAGCGGCGTCAAAATCGCCGCCTTCGGCTTGCGCGGCGGCCATTACGTGCAGTGCGTCGGCGGCATCGGCGCTTTGTGCGTCGGGGCCACCCGCGGAGTTCAGCAGGTCCTGAGACAGGCTGATTCCTTTTGTGCCGTTGCGAATTTTTTCATCCGGAGCGGCGACCAGCAGGAAGGCCAGATCCCGCGTGACCCGGGACTTCTCGGCGGGATTGTTCGACTGGGCCAGCCTCGTCTCAAGCAGCGCAATGGCTTCTGCGTAGCGACCGGTCTTTAGAAAGAGATGCTTCAGATTCAGGTCGAGCGCTAACGACGGCGCTATCGCTCGACATTCCTGAATGATCGGAATGGCTTCTTCGTACCGTCCCTGACGCGCGAGAGCAACGCCAAGGTTCTCGCGATCGACGGCGGAGTTCGGGTTGAGTTCAAGGACCTGGCGTAGCATCGTCTCCGCCAGTTTGTCCTGATTGCCTTGGAGGCAGAGATTTGCGAATCCCGAGAGCGCTTTGATATTCTTCGGTTCGATTTCGAGGGCGGCGTTGTACGCCTTCGCTGCGCCGGCAAAATCGCCCTTCGCCTGCAGCGCGCGCGCCAGCACGATGTTCAGGGACGCATTGTCTTTGCTCGCGGCCAGGCCTTGCCGAGCTACGGACGCAGATTCATCGAACTTCTGCTGCATGATCAGGATTTCGCAGAGTCCCGTGAGCGCCTGAACGTGCCCGGGATCGCGCGTCAGCGCAGCGCGGTACGCGGCTTCGGCCTTTTCAAAGGAGTCGGTCAATCTACCTGAGCCGGAGTACCGGACGTACAATTCGGCCTTCGTCACTAGCGGCTGTGCGGAGGACAGATTGATCTGCGCGGCGCGGTCGCATTCGGCAAGCGCTGCGTCGAGATGGCCGTCCGTGGCGAGCATCTCCGCGTGGGCGAGGACGGGTTTGATCGAGGTAGGGCGCAGGGCCTCCGCCTTGGCCAAATGCGCCCTGGCACTGTCGCGGCGGTTTGCGCGCTGGTCGAGCCGCGCCAGGTCCAGATGCATCGCCAGCGTCGCCTCGATGCGGTGCATCTCATAGACATTCAGGAATCCTTTGCCCGCGATAATGTTCTCGCGCTCCCTGGCGTTGGCAATCATCTCTTCGGCCGGCGACTCGCTGATTCCAGTCTCGAAGATCGCGCGGGCTTCGTCGATGCGGCCCTGCTTCTCATAGCTTTCGCCCAGGTTCTGCATCACTTCCAGTTCGTGCGGGACGATGCGGTGAGCTTCTTCGAGATGGCGAGTGGAGCGGGCGAAATCGCCTCGTTGGTACAGCTTCGCCGCAACGTTGGTGTGCGCGATCCAGCAGTCGTTATTCTTGCTCAGGATATCCGCATAGACCGTATCGTCGTTGTTGAGCGCCGGAAGATATAGCAGCAGCAGCGTGCTCAGCAGCAGCGGCAGCGCCGCGTTGGCGAACAGTGGAAACTTTTGTGACGAGCGCAGTGAATCGGATTCCGCCAGCAGCTTTAAGTAAAATGCGTGAAGCACACCCACGGCGAGCACGATGATGCCGATTGTCGCCAGGTATTGGAAGTGATCGGCGACAAACGAGAAGCGCTGCGGATAAAACGTGGCGAATCCCAGCGCGGGAAAGAGCGTGATTGCGAAATAGAGCAGCGCCGCCGCGGGGCGACGTCCGAAGCGGCGCGTGAGTGGAATCAGACTGAGTCCAACGAGCGCCGCGCCACCGACGTAGAGCCACTGCATCCAGTCGCTGCCGTCAACATTCCAGCGCGGGTAGAAGAACATCAGGTTGACCGGGTAGAGGATCTTCCACGCGTAGAACCAGAGCGCATGGCAGCAGATGATCACGCGCTGTGAAAACGTGAACGCCCATTCGTAGCCGTGCGCGCCAATCAGGTAGTTTTCCATGAACGCCGTGAGCAGCGCCAGAGGCAGCGCCACGATTCCAAACGGAATCACGTATACAATGTCGCGGAGACGCAGCGGCTTGCCGCGCATCCAGCGCAGCAGCAGCAGAATCGCAGGGAGCGTGCAGATGACGGTCTTGGCGAAGAGTCCGAGAAAAAAGAGCGCCAGCGCCGCCGCGTACCAGCGCTTTTCTTCGTGTTCCTCAAAGCGGAACCAGAAGAGTATCGCGCCGAGATAGCAGGCGCCGGAGATCAGGTTGCGCCGCTCGGTAATGTACCCGGCCGTTTCCGCATTGACCGGATGGACCAGAAAGACCGCCGCGCACAGCCAGGCACAGGGCAGTTCCAGGCGCAGCAGCACGCGCCACAGCAACAGTCCAACTCCGGCATGCAGGACGATGTTGACCGCGTGATACCCGAGCGGATCGAAACCCCAGATGCGGTACTCAAGCCAATGTGTGGTCAGTTGCAGCGGCTGGTACTGCTGAAAGCTGAGATGAAACCAGATGCGCTCCAGACCGTCGGGCTGCGGGATCAGACCGTTCAATAGGAGGTGCGTATAATCGTCCCAGACAAAACCATGAAACAGCGCCGGCGCGTAGACGGCGAACGTGAGAAGAACAAGGAGCGCGCCTTGAATTCGCGCCGTGGGAAACCGCGGTTGCATGAGGGCAAGCTTAGTTGAAATGCCGCAAAGCTGAAGACGCTAAAAGTCCGTCAACGTCAGACGGACTCGGCCATGCTCGGCGTGGCCGCGGGCACTTTCGCCGCGACGGATTTCTGAACCTCGGCGGAAGCTTCGATGCGCTTGGGCGTCTCGCCGTAGAAGCATTTCTCGGCCTCGCCGCTGGCACATTCGCGCGCGAAGAGAATCATGTGATGCGCGACGACGGCCGTGTGGATGCAGCCTTCGATGTCCAGCTTCTTCAGCGTCGGCAGCGCCATCTTCCAGAATCGCTTGCGGTAATCGGAGCGGACGCCGACGTACCAGAAAATTCGCGAGAGAATCGAGAGGCCGCGCAGGATGTTGGGCAGATTCACGCGCGCCTTGGTCGGCGGCAGCTGCTTGCGCTTGGGGTAGGTGTTCTGAATCTGGTACTCGAAGCGTTCGTAAATGGCGTCGGGCGTATACGCTTCGGCGACGCACTTCTGCCACATGTCGACGACCGTCTGGTACGGCAGCAGGAATTCCACGTTCGATTCGCGTCCGCCCGGCGACTTGATGATGCGGTTGGCCTGTTCCAGGCGCCGCCACAGCGGTGTCTTGGGCAGAGCATGGAGCATGTTGATCGTCAGCATCGGGATGTTCGATGCGCGGATGAACTGGCTGACGCGCTCGCCGGTCTCCAACGAATCGGTGTCGAGCCCCATGATGATGCCGGAGACGACTTCGATGCCGTAGTTGTTCAGCGTCTGAATGCTGTCGAGCAGCGGCCGGCGCAGATTTTGTTCCTTGTGGATGAATTCAAGCGCATCTTCTTCCGGCGTTTCGATGCCGCAGAATACCGTGCAGAAGAACGCTTCCTTCATCAATTCCAACGCCTGCGGAACCTGCGATAGATTAAGCGTCGCTTCGCAGGCGAACTGGACAGGATAGCCGCGCGCTTTCTGCCACTCGACGAGTTCTCGAAGCAGCTCGATCGCCGCCTTCTGATTGGCGATGAAATTGTCATCGACGAAGTAGACCGCGCCCGGGTTGCCGCGCGCGAGCATCGCGTCGAGTTCCGCGGTGACCTGCTTGGGCGACTTGAGGCGCGGGTTGCGGCCGTAGAGTTCCGGGATGTCGCAGAATTCGCACTTGTACGGACAGCCGCTGGAGAACTGGACGCTGGCGAGAAAGTATTTGCCCATGTCCACGAACTTGTACGCCGGCAACGGAAAGTCCGTCAGCGGCAGGCGATTCATGGTCAGGTACACTTCCTGCTTGGCCGGGCGCGCGACGCTGGCGTCGAGGCGTTCGATGATCTTGTCGGTCGCATCGCCGAGTTCGCCGCAATGCAGAATGTCGACGTTGGGGTAGTACTCCGGGCAGGCGGAGACCGACGGCCCGCCGACGACGGTGATCTTCCCGAATTTGTGTGCGCGGTCGCTGATCGTGCAGATGAACTCACGCTGGACGTGCATGCCGCTGAGGAGCACGACATCGGTCCACTGGTAATCCGAATCGCGAGCTGAAGCGATGCTTTCGTCAACGAAGCGGACTTCCCATTGTTCCGGCAAGTAGGCCGCAACAACCAGGATGCCCTGCGGTGGCATGAACGCTTTCACGCCGGCCATCAGCTTGTAAGCGTGGTGCATGGTGCCGAAGGAACGGGTGTAACGTGGAAAAACGCAGAGGATCCGACGCCGGTTCTTAGGTACGTACTGGCGAACACGTAGCGTCTGAGGTTTGTCGCTAAGTACAGCCTCAGTCGTATTCTGCATTCAGAATTCCCCTCTCTACCAGCCTGTTCGACCGAGCACTTTAATATATCGAAGGATTTCGGCTACGACTAAATTGGACTCCGTTGCAATTCGAGCCTTCAGAGTCAATTATCGAAGATGGGAAAGTGCACCTAGAGCACCGCTGCGACTCTGCTACTTTTCAACCATCACGTCACCTTATAATGTGTATGCTTCCTGAGATTACCTGCGCTCCCGTCGTCATGAAATCTCAACCCTTGAGGTCCCCATGAACTTTGATGAGCTCGAACATTCCTCGCCCGGTCATTGGATGTACGACGTCAACGATCAGCTCAAGCGCTGGGTCTACGAGCGTTCCCAGCAGGCATTTGCTACCGGCGACGCGGCGCGTGATGCGATTACAACCCGCGCCGCGCTGGAAGCCCGCCAGAAGCTGATTCGAGAGACGACGATCCAGAATCTCGGCGGCCTGCCCAGCTCGGATTCGCCGCTGGATGCACGCATCGTTGGCACCCTGAAGGGCGAAGGCTATCGCGTCGAAAAGATTGTCTTTCAGTCCCGTCCGAAAAATTTCGTGACGGCGGCGCTGTACCTTCCCGAAAATGTGAAAGGCCGGACCGGCGCGGTGCTGTTCGTCTGCGGACACGCGCGCGAGGCCAAGGCGTATCCGGAGTACCAGACCGTCTGCCAGTATCTGGCGCAATCCGGATTGGTTGTGCTGGCGATGGACCCCGTCGGCCAGGGCGAGCGGCTGAGCTACTTCGATTCCGAGAAGAACGCCACGACCGTAAATTGGGGCGTGCCGGAACACGATTACGCTGGCGCGCAGTGCCTGCCGCTGGGCGAATCGATGGCGCGTTACTTTCTGCATGATGCGATGCGGGGCGTCGACTACCTGCAGTCGCGCCCGGAGGTTGATCCCGCGCGCATCGGCGTGACGGGAAATTCCGGCGGTGGCACGCAGACCTCGCTGATGATGCTCTGCGATCCGCGCATCGCGGCGGCCGCGCCGGGCACGTTCATCATGAACCGCGAATCGTACCTGCTCGCCGGCGGCGCGCAGGACGCCGAACAGATCTGGCCGGGTTTCACGAGCGCGGGTTTCGACCATGAGGACATCGTGCTGGCGATGGCGCCGCGGCCGGTCTGTATTCTTGCGGTGACGGGCGATTTCTTTCCGATCGAAGGCACGCGCCAAACTTTCCAGCGCACGCGCCGATTCTGGGAACTCTGCGGCAAGCCGGACAGTCTGCGTCTGGAAGAGGATCAGTCCAATCACGCCTACACCGCCACGCTGGCGCGCGCGGCGGCGCGCTTCTTCTGCACGCATCTGCGCGGCGCGGAGTGCACGCTCGACCCGGCGAAGATTCGGCCGGTCGACGAGAAAGTGTTGTGGTGCACGGCCACTGGAGTCGTGCAGACGGAGTACAACGACGCGGAATTCGTCCATGCGACGACGGCCCGTAACGTCCGGTCGCTCGCCGCGAAGCGCCAGACCATGGACCCCGCGCAGCGGCAGGCACAGGCCGTGGCCTGGCTGCGCGACCGAGTGACGGGCGGACGCAAGCCGTGCGATCTCAATCCGCGCTATTACGGAAAGGGTCTGGTCGATGAACTGGCAGTCGAGACGGCGATGTGGTGGTCGCAGGAAGGCATCTTCAATTGCGCGCACACGCTGCGCGACAAGGCGCGGGCGGGTCAGAAACTTCCCGTCACGCTGGCCGTCTGGAACGAAGGCA
The DNA here is from genome assembly GCA_038227875.1 of Planctomycetota bacterium. Lineage (GTDB taxonomy): Bacteria > Planctomycetota > SZUA-567 > H5-PLA8 > H5-PLA8 > JBBRPR01. The sequence continues at coordinate 6,199 of JBBRPR010000030.1, read as the reverse complement.
CCAGCGCCATGAAGCCGCACGCGGCATGGATTCAATCCGAGTGCAAAGCGGGCCGCGCGGTGGTGGTGCTGAGCGTCTCCGGCGTGGGGCCGCTCAAGCCGCTGACCTTGCCGCCGCGCAACGCCGACGATCAATTCGGTCTGCTGCACAAACTCACGACCGACTTGTTCTTTCTCGGCGACGAACTGGCGCTGGTGCGGACATTCGACGTGCTGCGCGCGCTGGACATGATCGCCATCTGGCCGGATCACGATGCTTCCAACATTCACGGATACGGCGCGGGCACGCAGAGTCTGTATCTCCATCTCGCCGCAGCGCTCGATACGCGCATCCGCGCGGTGAAGATCGTCGACGGCCTTGGCAGCTTTGGAAACTGGACGGCCGCGAAATTTTATGAGCCGAAGGGTATATACAACGTGATCGTGAGAGGTATTCTGCATCACATTGATCTTCCTGAGTTGAAGCTAGCCAGTGGCGAAAGCATCCGATGAAATAGAGGAGGAGTGCAACATGTACGAAGAAGCCGTCAAGCAGGTCGAGATCTTCAAGGATCTGTCGGCCCTGCAATTGAAGGAGCTCTACAGTTGGCTGGAGCGGCGTGACTTTCCCGAAGGGACGATGATCTTCAAGGAAGGCCAGTTGCCCAACGGTCTATACTTGCTCACCGAAGGCTCCGTCACCGTGTTGAAAGGTTCCGACTACGGCAAGATGAAACTCTCCGACATTGAAGCACCGAGCTTCTTCGGCGAGATGGGATTGCTCAACGGCAAGCAGCGCTCCGCGGGAATCCGCGCATCGTCGAACGTGATCACGGGATTTCTGCCAGCCGATCTCTTCGCCACCAAACTGCGCGGCGACAACCTGACCGCGCTGCGCATCGGCATCAACCTCGGGCGCATCCTCTGCAGCCGACTGTCGGACACGAGCACCAAGCTCGCGAAGAAGTCCGCGATCATGGCCAAGCGCCGGCCGCCGATTGGCAAGAGCTAGACCAGGGAACGAATTCGTTCCCTGGTTAAATCCGGAACCCTGTTGCAAATTTGCTACAGGGTTCCGTCAGAAATTCTGGAAGACGCGGTCCGCGCCGACTCCAAGCTCGGCGAACGCGGCTTTCACGCCCTCGACCATCGGCTTCATCCCGCATACGAAAATGGTGCTGTTGGCCGCGACAGTCGGGCGCGTGCCGCGGAAGACGTCCTGAATGTGTCCGGTCGCGCCGCTCCAGGTGCCGGGCTCGGGCTGCGAGCAGGCGAGCGTGACTTTGACGCCGTCGCGTTCCCACACCTTCACATCGTTGGCGTACGGAATGTGCGCAACCTTGCGCGCGCCGTAGAGGAAGTGAATCGTGCCGAAGTCTGCGCGCTTGGACAGTAAGGTGTGCATCAGGGCGCGCAGCGGCGCCATGCCGGAACCCACGCCGACGACGTAAACATCGCGACCGTGTGCGTGTGACAAGGGGTAACCCTTGCCGCCGGGCGCGGTGACGTGCAGGGTCTCGCCGGCCTTCTTTGCGCCGATGGCGTCGGCGGCGGGTGCGCCACGCTTGATCAGGAATTCCAACTGCTCTTTATGCGGCGGACTGGCGATCGCGAAGAAGCCGGGCTTCATGCCTTCCATTTGAATCTGGACGTACTGCCCCGGCACCGTGTAGGCGCTCAGGAACTCCGGAGGAGCTTTCAATGTGAGGTGGAAGAGCTCCGGCGTTTCGGGACGTAGGTCGGCGATGGCGACGGGAACGAACGCGGGCGGGGTGGGGGTGCTCATCAAATCTCTCCAACTGATGTACTCTGGCTTATCTACGTTATAAACAAAAAAAGGGAAGAGCTCACGGCTCGTTCCCCTTCTTTGTGTGTGGCTTGATCTGGCTCGTTGTTCGCGAAGTTCCGCGAACGCGGCGGTTACTTGAGGTGCGCGCCGACCAGCTTCGTCATTTCGAACATGGAGACCTGCTTCTTGCCACCGAAGATCGGCAGGAGCTTTTCATCGGCATTGATCTGCGTGCGCTTCTTCGCGTCCTGCAGGTCGTTCTTCTTGATGTAGGCCCACAGCTTCTTGGTGACTTCCGTCCGCGGGAGCGGCTTATCGCCGACTACCTTGGCCAGTGCTTCGTCCGGCTGCAACGGCTTCATGAATGCCGCGTTCGGCTTGCGTCCTGCCGGTTTTGCTGCCTTCGCCATAATGAATGTCCTCCTAAAAATCCTGAAAACCGCCTGTCTCTGCAGGCCCAGCCCCCCTGGAAAGCGAGGCTCACTATGCACTTTTCCCTATGGGAGTCAACACTTCTATAGGGAAAATCGTCATTTCCGGCCGTTTTTCATAGGGAAAATGGGGTGTTATTGCGATTTGACCCCTTTATAGCGACCGTTTCTGCTCCATTTCGTCATAGGAGAAGGCCGGATTGGTCTTCGTCACTCCGCAGGGAAATTGCGCTGATTTTGTATTCTGCATGCACTGTACCGATAAGTTCACAGCCCGTTGCGGCCCGCAATTGTCCCCGAGTCGGCCTTATTAGAGACCGAGAACGTGACCGGCGCGAGCGTTTCGTAGGTCACGCCTTCCAGTTCCACCGCGATCTGAATGCTGCGGTTGGCCTTCTTTCCCTTGGTCGCATCAGCCGCGGTGGCACTGAGTCCTTCGGTGTCGAAACCATTCACGATCAGTCCGGAGGCGCTGATGGTCGCATCGACTTTCGCTTCTTCGCCGCCCTTGGTGATCGAACCTTTCTTGAGTTTCACGTACGTCACTTTCAGCTTCTTCAGCGCACCCTTGGGGGCGGCCGTTCCTTTGGCGTCGAGAGTTGTGGTCGTCACGATGTTGCCGATGGCGATGGCCAATTCGTGCGGCTTGGCGGTATTGAGTCCCGGCGGCAACTTGATGATGCCGCTGTACGACACGGCGTCGGTCTTCGTGCCGCTGAAGACGAACTTTCCCTTCATGGACTTGGTGGTGATCTTCGAGCTCGGCGCGTCCCCACTTGGCGCGTTGGCGCTGAGCGTCTCGGCTGTTTCGCGGGTGCTCAACGCGAGTGTCTTGCGGCCCTTGCCGACCAGCGCTCCCGTTGCCGGATCGGTGGCGGAGACCGTGGCGACGAAAAGACCGTGATTGGTGAACAAGTGAACGGGGCGGATGCCCATGACGACGGAACTCCGACCGGTGATGTCGTCAAAGTTGGTGCTGACGTTGAAGACGTCGCGCTTGAGGGTACTGACGTCGATGCCCAGTTGAATCACGCCGCCGTTGGAGTTGAGCACGCTGATCTTGAGGTTATTGAGCGGATTGGTAATCGTATCGGTGTTGTCGGAGACATTCTTTTCTCCCGGCGCGCCCGGTGCGGGAATCGATTCCTGCAAGGTCAGCGAGTTCGGCGAAATTCCGTCGCTGACGGTCGCCGAGACTGTGTAGTCTCCGGGCACTGTATACACGTGAACGACATCGGCGGAGCCATTCGCGGCGAAGAAGCCGGTGACCGGCGCGCTGCCATCGCCAAACAGCACCGAGTAGGACTGCCCCAGCGTGGGATCGCCGCCGAGCGACGAGAGCGTGACCGTCACGTTGGTGTTGAGCACGCCGGGATTGTCCTGCGTGGTCAGCGAAACGCTTGCCGCACCCTGGTACTGGCTGTACGTGAGGTACTCCGTGAATTTTGAGGTCGTGGACGTAACACTGGGGGCCGCCAGCGTGGCGAACGGTCCAAAGTCTTGAAAGGCGACGAAGCCGTCGCCGGTTGTTCCGGCGGTAAAGCTCGGCGCGTTCACTGCGTTACTGCATTGGAACGCCAGATAGTACGTGCCCGGCGGCAAACCGATGCTCGCGGGCGTGCCGCTGGAAATGGGAACCACAATTTCCGCACCCGCCACTGTTGCGACGGGATTCAGTGTCTGCCAGAGCAGATTGTACGCGCTGTCGTAGATGCCCAGCCGCACGGTGTTGCCACTAAGATGGGTGAATAAATGCACGTCGGTCACGGCAGCGTTCTCGGCGACGGTGAATTTCGTGCCCGTCAGCATACCTTGGGGCGAGTAGACGACGGAGAGCAACTGCGTATTGCTGGGAATGAAGGGCACAAAAACCATGCGGCCGTTTGTGGGATCGGAAATCGCAGCGACCGGACCATTCTGTCCCGTCGGCGCTGGAATTGCTGCTGTGCGCGTCGGTGCCGCCGCGGGCGCTCCGAGGCTGACTTTCACAATCACGCTGGGAGTGGTCGTGGAGGCGTAGACGGCAACTCCGTTGGCCGGATCGATCGCCGCGGAATAGAGCGTATTTTCGCCAGCATTCAAAGTCAGCGACCCGACGCGGGTAGGCGCGGCTGCGGGCATTCCGAATGCCACCTTGACGATCCTGCCCGGGCTATCGAAGGTTCCGAAGAGCGCGATGCCGTTGGCGAAGTCGGCGACGGCGCTGACGCATTGATTTTCGCCGGACAGAAACGGCGCCACACCAATTCGCGTCGGTGGTGAGCCGATGGCGTTGAGCTGAACTTTGACCGCGTTGCCGGGCGAGGTGTACGTCCCGAACAGCGCGATGCCCGACGGAACATCCAGCACCGCGGCAGCCAGATTGCTTTCTCCTGCATTCAAGGTCAGGGCGCTGACGCGTGTCGGCGCGGCGTTGGCGGCATTCACCGAAATTTTCACCACGATGCCTGGTGCGGTGAACATGCCGAACAGGGCCTGGTTGCTGGCCGGGTCGATCACCGACGAATAGCAGCGATTTTCACCGGCGTTGAGCGTCACCGCTCCGACGCGCGTGGGCGGCGCGCCGCCGACTCCGAACGCCACTTTGATGACCTGGGAGGGATTGGTATCGGTGGCGAAGAGCGCAACGTTGTTGACCGTATCGACGACGGCCGTGACGCAATTGATTTCGCCGACGTTCAACTGCACCACGCCCACGCGTACCGGCGCTTTGGAAAGGGAACCCATGTCGACTTGAACGATATTGTTGGGCGTGCCGTTGACGGAGAACAATGCCATATTGGTGGTTGGATTGTAAGCCACGGAATAACAACTGTTTTCCGTCGGCAGGAAGGCGTTGTCCCTGCGTGCAACCGCGAGGTCGTCGTTGGGATAGGTGTTCACGCCGGGGGTGCTGAAGCCAGCGGCCGGGTCGGAGAATTCCAGCGAGCTGTCTTCGCTGATGTTGCCGAGCGCATCGGTGGCGGTGATTTTCAGCCGGTAGATCTTCTCCTGAAGATCGTGGCCGCTCCACGTGGCCGACCAGATTCCGGTCGCGCTGATTGCCTTGGTTTCCGGACTGAGTTTGATCGTTTCCACGCCGCCGAAGTCGGCGGTGACCGACCGCACTCCTGCCGGCGCTTTCACGACTGCACTGACTTTGATGCTCTGGCCATTCTTGACGGAAGGGCTGGAGAGGACGGGGAAGATGTGGATGGGCTGCACATCGGTGTTGCTCATGTTGGACGAGTCGGATGCGCGGGCCGAGGCAACAATAAGAGGTAGAACCAGAAAGAGAGCCACACGTGAACAGGCGCGGATGTCAGGCATGATGCCTCCAAGTGTTTCCAAGGTGAGTTGAATAATTGTCCATACAATAGCAAGAATGTGTAGCGGGGCAATTCGATAGAATGCGTTTCTTACTCCTGGAATTTGATCTTTCACGAAGGTGCTAAGGACGGCGGGTTTTTATTCTCACGCAAAGCCGCTAAGGCGCAAAGAACTGCAGGTTGGTGTTGAGTTCTCCTTGCTCGGCGATGTTTCAAAATGTTACCGAATGTTACATGGTTTGGGGTCGATTATTCTGGGTGGTCACCGGGTGCCACCGATGCCACCCGTCTCACTGTTGAGACGGGTGCGAGTTGGACGTTGCGATTGCAATTTGGATCATGAGCGTTGTCTTGGAATTTGAGCGTTGGAGTGTGCCACTGGTGGCTTGTCCACCAGTGCGAACTCGCGGACCGAGGTGGATGGTTCGTGAGGGGTTGAGATCGTCTGAGACCTGGAAGGACGACTGTGGCGGCGTGGGAATCGGGCGCCCTATCATGCCGCGGGTTGCTCGCGGTCTGGACGCATCGAACGGGCGAGCTTTGTTCGCGAGGGCGGGCACTGGTGGCTTAACGGCTAGCCACCAGTGGCACACTCCGGCGCTCTTTTTGCAAGACGGGCGTGACGGTCCAAATTGCAAACGCGATGTCCATCTTGCACTCGTCTGAGAACTGCTTCAGACGAGTGGCACCCGG
>JBBRPR010000029.1:0-100938 GCA_038227875.1 Planctomycetota bacterium | reverse complement strand
GAGCGTCAAAGAGGCGATGTCGCTGGCGCGCCACAAGAACCCGACGCTGACGCTGGTGACGTATGGCAGGGCGCGGAACGAGCGGCTGAAGACGGTGGCGAACGCGCTTGGGGAGATCGTGCTGGGGGAGGAGCCGGGGCGAGAGGAAAAGCGGGCGTAGTCGGCGTCCATTAGATTCACCAGTGGCGCTGCATCTCCGGCTTCCTAGCCGGCGTTCGTGACATACTCAAAGTGCAATTCGGAACAGTCGAACTCGATTGCTCCTTTGCCTGCGAAGTCCATCAGAATGTGCCAGCCGTTATCTGGCAACTTGGAATAGATTATATCCCAAGTCATTGGGTAGCCGCCACTGCGCTCGTCGAACTCCAACTGGATATTCAGGTGACGTGCGAATGTCCCACGCAAACGAGCGCGCATGCCATCAGGTAAGAGGAGCGTGAATACGAGTAGCATGTCCGGTTGCCAATCAATCCCGGCAAGCTCCACATCACAGCGAGGAAGTTTCTGAATCTCTTCTTTGGTGAGCGCCTGCATAACGTGTTCCCTTCGCCTAACTGCGATCCGCCGCCAATTACTCGCCCAAGTTCGCTGAGCGCGTCCTTGGGCGGTTCCTCGTATTTTTCGCAACGGACTAGCGGCTTCAATGGCTCTGGTACCGGGTTCGATAAGTGGCGGCAGCACCATAATGCCTGAATAGTGGGAACTGGGATCACCAATGCGCCGATTGCTCCGAAAGCACCGCCAATCAGCGGGATCATTGATGATTTCCGTCTCCGTAGAAACCATGCGGCAATGGCCAAAGAATTACCAACGAAGACCCCGACAAAAAACAATCAATCCAAAAACTCCGAATACCCATTTTGCGTATTGCATGTCTCAATCCAGTCTTATGGCTATCAATTCCTTTGGTCATGGTAATGGCTCGGCGGAGATTGGGCAAAGGTTGATGTCCAGTAGAGCAGGAATCGCTTCCTGATCGTCCCCCTGCGTCCCCAGCCGCCGAACCCCTACGGAACCGCCCTTTTCGCCCCCCGACCCGCCCAGACGCCCCGCAAACGGCTGTTCCCGACGCCGGGATTGTATGGCCGGAGGGGCGGGGCGGCGGTAGGATGGCGGCGGTGGATGAGAAGTGGCAACTGTTCAAGTGACCTGATCAACGTTGCGCGGGTTGGCGTAATCATCAGCAACAGGCAAAGTACGGAGACAGGTCATGGCAAGTTCCTCGATAACAGGCGAGCGACCGCTGTGCGAGAAGCCGGAGCGCCCGTGGTTCAGGTTCCATCTGCTGACGGCGTTAGTGATGGTAACTGTCGCTGGGGCCATAATGTACCTAAATCAGAATTCGGTCAGCTACACCTTCGAGAAATGGGGATTGACTGCTAGATGTAGTGCAAAATGTGGCTGGCCATTTTCATTTTTGTTGAGTGAGCACGGAACAGATTATTCTGACTACAAATTGTGGTTAAATTTCAGTTGCTGGATGATAATTCTCGGTGTTTCAGCATTGGCTACCGAGTCCCTCATCCGCCGCCGCGAGGGCCGCAAGCCATGAGCGAACCGCCCTTGCGATCGTAACGGCAAAGCATATTCTTAAAGCATGACTCTTGGCGAGGCTGTTTTTGAGAAACTAACATGGATCATGGCGGAGTGCCATGTATCCCACCCAGAGTTTTTGATTGTCATAACTGCTTACCGTGAAAATAATTGGTATTCGGACGCAGAACTTTATAGGGAAGTTGTAGGAGAACCCGTTGCAGAGTACGTCAAACCGTTTCTTCCTACAATTACGACCACTGTCGCTGAGCAAGCGTTGGCACGTCTGGTTTCGGACGGAATTTTGCGGCGGCGATCTGGCAAAGAGGTCGGAGCGAAAAATGATGGGTATTGTCTAACCAGAAAGGGATTGCGACTCGGCCAATCGGTGGACAGAATGTGGCGAGAGGGCAGAGTGCGCAAGTAACAGGCAGGTTGACCCGCTTGGCGTAGTCGGCGACGGACTCGGAGCCGTCCCAAAGCGGGTACTGCGGCTCGGCGGCGAGCAGCCATGCGGCGGGCAGGAGCAGGAGGAGCGGCAGGAGGCGCATGGGTGGGCGATTGTGGGCCATAGAAAGCGAGTTCATTGGAGCCTATTTTTTTGGAGACGACTCTTCGACTTCTGCCTTTTCCAAGATTTCGTCCGGTACGACGACAATCTCGCTACCATGCCTAATCTCAATATTCCGCGTTTGCCAAACAAATGTCGCGCTTTTCTTCCCACAGTTCCGCTCGGAACGCGTACGAGTTGCCAAGAATTCGACCAAGGCTTGCCCTGATTTTGGAGCCAGTAGTTCGATAGGCCGAAGAATTTGCATTATCGAGACATCGTCGTCTGGAACAATCTTGAGATACATTGGATTCCCTTGAATGGCGGTCTTAAATGATTTTTCGTCAATGCTGCCGTGTCCTTTAGAATTTATCAACAATTCGAGCGCCGTATAAATTCCGTCTGGACGGCTCTGGGCGTTGGGATAGAGGGTAAAGAGAATCACAGCGTCAGAAATGCCGAGCGTTACGCCGTAGTTTATGTAGCCGCGAGACGAGCTTTCTATCAGCAAGTCTTGAAAAACGCCATAGGACAGGTCGGAGTCCAATTTCAAAATCAGCCGCCGTGTTCGGATTGATCCTTGCTTGCCGCCTTCTGACTTGATCAAAGTGTCGAGATTTTTCCGCCAAACTTCTCGCCAGTCCAGTCCTGCCGCGTTGCCGTCGCAAACAAGCTGTTCCCCATTGAGATGAAGGGCAATATCGTACGTTGGCGGGGCATTGCGGTTAAAAAATAAGAAAAGACAGCAGACTATGGAGAACGAAGCGATGACCAGCAAGAGGACTCGTTTCATTTGTCGCCCGATCAAATCGGAACCCTATATTCTATAAACGACGACGTTACTGGATACTTGCAGGCAGGCATCGTCAAGTTGGCGACCGAACCGCCCCCATTCCCATAACCCCAACAACTTCCTGTGCTGATTCTGTGTTCCTCTGCTCGTACATTAGACGTACGTTAGCGTCCGCTACTGTCCGCTTGATGACAGCAGAGCCTTTCGGACCGTCCGTCCCGGCGCGACGACCTATCAGATTTCCGGATTGCCCCGACACATTCGCGCCATTGCCGCAAAACTTCCGGGCGAGACGCCCGAGACTTCCGGCTGGACCTTCGTGATCGTCAACCGCAACGCCTCCGAGACGCTGGTGAAATTGCATGCCGCTGAGGGCGGAAAGGTCTCCCTCTGGCGCTACGATTACACGGCTTCATCCGCTCCCGCCGATGCCGACGGACTGCCCAAACCTGTGGGCGAAGTAAAAGGTGCGCTGGATGCAGGGATTGTCGTTGCCGTACCGGGCGGCGCGGCAGTTTTTCTGACTACGGTGGCGCCGAAATAGCGGCGGCTACTCGGCGTGGAGCGCGCTGAGGTAGTTTTGAATTTTGAGTTTTGAGTTTTGAATTGAAGGCCGCAAGCGTTTGGGCGCACAAGTCGTGGTTGAGGCGCGGGAATTTTTGGTGGTGTACTCGGTTGCAAACGTCCGATAAAACATGACCATGAACCTCACGAAAAAACGTACGCTAAGTGCGCTCTCCCTGTTCGCCTTGCTGGCGGTGATTGGCGGGTGCGAGAAGGATGTGCCGAAGACCGATTACTTTCCGCTCCGCGATGGCAACCATTGGGAGTACCGGCTGCTCGACCGGCCGCTGCTGAAGCGCATGGCTGCGGGACAGACGGTTACCACGGCGGCAATCGACGACGACATCAAGGCCAAGGCGAGCGACGATCCGGATTCGCAGGTCGCGCCGAAGGCCGATGTGATCGATCCGGATGGCACGGGCAAGACCGAGACGAAATCCGAACGACCAGCAGTGGCGCGCCGCGTCGCGCTGGAATTGCGCGCGTCGGTCGATGACCTCACGTACCGCGCGCTTTATGACACAGCCGAACAGGTCTGGTCGAAAAAGAGCGGCTATGTTGGATTTCAGAGCCAGCGCGGACGCAGTTACCTGCTGATCCTGCCGCCGCACACGGGCTACAAGTGGATCGTCTCCGCGCCGGGCGGGCAGGATCTTTACTACGAGATCGAATCGGCCTCAGAAACGGTTTCGACGCCGAAGGGTCCGTTCCACGATTGCGTGGTGGCGCGTCAGGAATCGCGCGACCGGAAGGAAATCTTCCGCTACTGGTTCGCGCCGAACGTGGGACTCGTACGCCGTTCGAAGTACTTCATGAACGAAGAAGTGTTCCGCCAGGAACTGGTCGATTACGTCGTGAAGCCGGCGCTGCCGGCGACGCGGCTGGCCGAGGAAAAGGAAGTGCGCAAAGCCATGGCCGGCCCGCACCGCGGCACGGAATTCCGCGACGAGAAGAAGCGCGACGACGCCTCGAAGCTGGACATCGAGACGAACAATAAGGATGTGGACGAGAAGGTGCAGAAGTATTCGGAACCGAAGTGACGAGAAGGCAGTCGCGTAAAGCGGTGCCATTAGTTTGAGATAGAATCCCACGCCGTCTCACGTACCAGCAACCCGCGTCCGCGAGTTCGCACTGGTGGTTTAACTGCCAGCCACCAGTGGCACACAACTTCGGTCCAAATTGCAAACGCGATGCGTCAAACACACCGGTCTCAACGACATGACGGGTGGCACCCGGGCGTGGGACTTGAGCGCAAACTGGGGCCTTCGGTTTCTGCCTACTGCCACTGCCTTCTGCCTACTCAAGTTTCACTTGTCTCTGAATTGCGCGTCTTTGAATTTTGCGAAGAGGGGCTTCAGCGTGTTGCGCTGATACTTTCCGGTGCTCGTGACGGGGAATGTTTCGCCGAAGATCACGACTTTGGGCAGCGCGTGGTAGGAGAGTTTGCCGCGGCAGGCGGTGATCACGGTCTCCTCGCAGAGCGAGGCGCCGGGTTTCATCACCACGTAGGCGCCGACTTCCTCGCCGTAGGTCACGTTCTCGAAACCGACGGCCATCGCGGCCTGCACGCCGTCGATGCGGTTGAGGATCTCGTCGACTTCCAGCGGGGAGATCTTGACGCCGCCGCGGATGATCAGTTCTTTGAAGCGGCCGGAGATGAAAAAGTACGGTTCGCCCTTGGCACCAAGCCGGAAGAAACCCTCGTCGCCGGAACGGAACCAGCCGTGGGTGAAGGCGCCGTCGTTGGCTTTCAGATTGTCGTAGTAGCCGGGCATGATGTTGTGGCCGCGGATGACGATCTCGCCCTTCACGTTTTCGCCGAGCGCGTTGCCGTGGTCGTCGTGGATCGCCATCTCGTTGGTGGCGACGGGCACGCCGATCGACGGGTAGCCGAAGTCGCGGATCCACTGGCGGTGGCCGGGCTCATCGACGGAATCGACGACCGGCACGAAGCACGAATAGCACGTCGACTCGCTCAGGCCATAACCGTGGCAGATGGGAATCTTGAAGCGGTCTTCGAAACGCGAGGCCAGGTCGACGGTCAGTGGGCCGGCACCGCAGATGATGTAGCGGAGCGTCGGCACGGATTTCTTCGCATCGAAATCCGGCGGCATGGCTTCGATCAGGAATTGCAGCAGCGTTGGCACCACGCTGACGATCTGAATGCCGTGCGCGGCGATGGTGGCGAAGAAATTCCGCGCGCTGAATTTCTTCGTCAGCAGAACGCTGCCGCCGAAGAACATCGGCGTCACGTGTGTCACTTCCATGCCGTTGACGTGGTGGACGGGCAGCACGCACATCATTTTCGTTTTCGAATTCATGCCGTGCCACTGCGTGATCGCGTAGGCGTCGGCGATCAGGTTGTACTGCGTCAGCACGACGCCCTTCGGTACACCAGTCGTGCCGGAGGTGTAGACGATGAGTGCCTCGTCGTCGGGCTGGACGTCGTCGGGTTTGGCGAATTGCGGCACGTCCACGGGCGGAATGAACTGCTCGAATGCGATCTCGCCATCTTCCGCAACTCCCCCGACGCGAAAAACGAATTCGATCGCGGGAATCGCCTTCGCCAGCGGACGCATGCGCGCGGCGTAGTCGTTCAAGACGAAGAGCGCTTTAACGCGCGAATGTTCGAGCACGTATGGCAGGCGCTTGTCGTCCTCGCCGACATTCAACGGCACAACCGTCGCGCCGAGATGCCAGGCCGCGAAGGTGATGACGATGGCCTGATCGTGGTTGTGCATGGCGGTCGCGATGCGGTCGCCGCGCTTCACGCCGGCGAAGACGTAGAGCATCGCGGCGACGCGGCGGATGCGTGTGTAGAAATCCGCGTAGGTGTAGCGCCGTTCAGAACCGTCGTCGGCCAGATACGTCAGGTAGACGGCGTCGCCCTGCGTCTGCGCGCGCTGGTAGACGGTTTCGGCGACGGACGCCGGAGAGGCGACGCGTTCCGTGTGGGGACGGTTGGTAATGTTGCGAGCCTGCTCGATTTTGCGTGCGAGTTCCTGCGGAAGCGGCGAATCTGGCATTTTAGAGGGGAACTCCAACCCGGGATGGCGCACATGCAAGTGCGGTGGGTTTACTTTTTATACTTCTGGCTGGATTCCTGCAAGAAGCGGCGCTCTTCGTCGGTCAACGCGTTCATGCCTTCGCGCGAAATCTTGCCGAGAATCTCGTCGACGCGCGCGGAGGTGGCAGCATCAACTTGCGACCGTCCGCTCGTCCGGCTGCTGGACGCAGCGGCCAGGCGCGTCGGGGCGCGCTGCGCCACGGGTTCGCGGGGGAGTTCGCGCGGGATGTCGTCCAGCGGAGTCGAAGAGGCCCGGCCGGTGCGCGGACGCTTTAGCCAGCGCGTGAAGCGTTGCAGAAATCCCGTTTCGATCCGGCCGCGGGTGCGGAAGACGCGCAGGTCCAGCCGCCAGAAGACGTAGCCGCCCAGCGCGCCGCCGAGATGCGCGCCGTAGGCAATCGCACCCATGCTGAAGCCACGGTGCAAATTGATCGCGTGGTAGAGATCCATCAGCACGTAGAGACCGACCAGCCATTTCAACGGCAGCGTGATGAATCCGAAGAGATTCACCGGGCGGTTGGGATCGAAAATCGCCGCAACGACGGCAATCCCCATGATCGCACCAGATGCGCCGAGCATGGGAATACTGGTCAGCCCGTTGGGATTCATTCCGGTCGAACCAATATGCGCCAGCGATGCCGCGATGGCTCCAAAGATGTAGAGCCAGTAGAAATTCAGCTTTCCGTAGACGCGTTCAACTTCATCGGCGAGGAACCAGAAGAAGAGCAGGTTCCAGAAAATGTGGCTGAGGTCCTGGTGCGAAAATGCGGAGGTGATCAAGGTGTGCAGACGGAAGTGGCGAAACACCCCGTCGAAGCTGCACATGAAATTTTCGCTCATGAACGTGTAGAGCGCGGTCGGCTCTTCGCTGTTACTCATGGCGAACTGCCACACCACCCAGACGGCGATATTCAGGAAAATCAATGTCCCAGCGGCCGAACGGCCTCCGCCGCCGGACTCGTCTTCATTCATATAGCCACGGTCGTAAATGCTCATAGCCCTGTATGATACGCCGACGTTCGGCAATTGCCAGATTGCTCACGCCGAAAAAATCGTGGTCGGGGCGGTTTGCAAAGGCGGCGCGTCCATGTGAGGCAAAGGGGAGATGGAGCCAGGTTCGGCACGGACGGGATTTTACCTTGTTTGCGAGGCCGGGGCGGAAACGGGGGAGGTAAAAATCCTGATCCTGTTCGCGTTTCTATGGTATTAAGAGGTGATGCAAGCCAGTGCGCCTCCCCCAGCCCCTTCCAATCCGGCCACCGACGCCGCACGCCTCGCGGCGCTGGAGCACCGTTGGAAGCTGGAATTCGAGCAGCAACCGAAGCTGCCCACGGCGGCGCTGCTGACTGGGGCGGTTTCCATGGCGGCGGCGTTCGGCTTTGTGCTTTTCCTGCTTTCGCATTGGATGCGCGGTTATGCGTGGATCTGGATTCTGCTCTCGCTGGGATTCGGCGCGACCAACCGGATGTTGGCGGCGCGCTGGTACCGGGACGAGGTGATCCCGTGGGATCTCGACCGGCGCACGACGCATCAGGAGATTCAGGAATTGAAAGCCAAGCTGGCGGGCCGCCCGGCGGCGGAGGGGTCAGAGTAGACGGGTGTTGGCTGCGATGCGCCGCATCCGTGTCACCAGAATTCGTGGCACCCTAGATAGGGCATGGCACTGGCGGAAGGCGCTTTTATCCCGTAGACTCACGCACCTCATCCTTGGACGGCGGACGTACTGCGAGAGCGAGAGCAAGCATGACACTGAACGCGTCCACAACTTCAACACCACGTTGGCGCAAGGCGGGTTTGGCGCTGCTGGCTCCGGTGCTGCTTTTCGTGCTGGCTGGTTGCGACTTTGTGGTTCAGCCGCTGGGTGGATCCGAAGGCCGCACACAGGTTTACGTCTACCAGGGCAAGCAGGGCGCGCCCAACGGCGGAATCATCTGCACGCGCATCGGCGTGATCGTAATCGACCCGCCGCTGACGCCGACTATTGGCTCGGCAATGCAGGCGGAAGCGAATAGCCGCAGCAAGATTTTCTGGGACAACTTCCACGCTCAACGCAAAGAAAAACAGCGCACGCAGGCGCCGCCGGTTTTGTACGTACTTAACACCACCTTCCGCGCCAGCCACACGTTCGGCAACCAGGTCTTCGAAAAAGCCGACGTGATTTCCTCCAGCCGCGCCAAGGAACAGATGGAACTGCTCGGCCGCGACATGCGTGAAGAGCTGCGCGATCAGTGGAAGATTCCCGGTCTTGAAACGCACGCGATCACGCCGGCCACGCTGGCCGTCGACGGGACGCTCACGTTGGACACGCCGGAAGTGAAAGTGCAGTTCATCACGGTCGGCGATTGTGTCGGAGCGGGCGACGCGGTCGTCTACCTGCCGGGGCAGAAGGTGCTCTTCGCCGGCGACATTATTCTGCCGCGCTTTATTCCCTACTACAAAAGCCGCACGCAGAGCGTTCGTCACTGGATCGAAACGCTGAAAGCGCTGGAGAAGTGGGACATCGAAACGATTGTCCCGGGCCACGGCGAAGTCGCGCGCAAGGATGCGATCAAGATGCAGCGCGAGTTCCTCGAGGACCTCGTCAACGAAACGACCGCCGCGATCAAGGCCGGCAAAACCGTGCAGCAGGCGATGCAGACGGTGAAGCTCCCGAAGTACTCCTCGTGGACGCGCTACGAGGACTGGCTGGGCGAAAACGTGCGGCTGGTCTATCAGGAATTGCAGACGCCGGTGAAAGAGGACGCCAAGGCCGACAGCCCGTTCGAGAAGCCCGGCGTGCGCGCCCTTGACGTCAACGATCCGCGTTCCGGAGGTTCAGGCGGCGGAGCAGTGAAGCCCGAGAGCATCGAGCGCGTCGACGGTTACCACGAGAAGTGAGCAGTCAGTGAGGTCAGTCCATCCGCACCGCAACTGCTAGAGGAGTCGCTCGCGCTTGAAGATTCACTTTTGGGGCGTTCGCGGAAGCATCCCTACTCCCAGCAGTCCTGATTTTGTCACCAGCCGCTACGGCGGCAACACCACCTGTGTTTCCGTGCGCGTGCCGGGGCTGATCGTGATTCTCGATGGAGGCTCGGGCTTGCGCACGCTGGGTTTGAATCTCGCCCGGGAAATGCCGCTGAAGGCGACGTTTTTCTTCAGTCACGTGCATTGGGATCACATCCAGGGCTTCCCGTTTTTCGTGCCGGGCTTTGTGCCGGGCAATGTTTTCACGCTCTACGGGCCGAACATCAACCAGACGCCCGGCTTCATGGGTTCGGTGCTGGAGCGAGCGTTGCGTGGCCAGCAGGAAGGCTTGAACTTTCCCGTGCAGCTTTCCGACATGCCGGCGAAGATGATCTTCAACGACATCGACGACGGCGCCTCAGTCGTTCTCGAAGGCTTGGAGAGCCGCCTGACGATCACTTCTGGCGCACTGAACCATCCCGGCGGCTGCTTCGGGTACCGCATCGAAGAACATTCCGAACGCGCTGTAAAGACCTTCGTGTACGCGACGGACACGGAGCACCTGAACAAGACCAACCCGCGCCTGCAGAAACTGGCGCGCAACGGCGACGTGCTTTTTTACGACGGGCAGTACACGGAAGACGAGTACCTCGGCCGCGGCGGCATGTCACGCAAGGGCTGGGGCCATTCCACGTGGAAGCACGGCATCACCGAAGCGCTGGAAGCCAACGTCAAACATTTGATGCTGACCCATCACGACCCGCTGCACGACGACTGGGCCGTCGCGCGCATCGAAAACGATGCGCGGCGCGAAGGACTGAAGACGGGGCTGAAAGTGTCGGCGGCGTTTGAGGGGCTGGAAATTATTCTGTAAACCCTGGCTTTCTGTAGCTCCCGGCTTATAGAGGCGCGCCAGATGACATCGCACAATTTCGGACACAGACGTCTGGATTTCGAAGTCCCCGGATCCTTCGGCGGGTTCATGATCCTGCCGGCGATTCCAGCTCCGGGGAATCCCTGGTTGTGGTACGCGCCCTCATTTATCAGCAATCCGTATCCGCTTCCCAAGCCGCTGCATGCCTGGTACTTGACCCGCGTGCTCGACGCCGGCATTGCTGTCGGCGGCGTCGATGTGGGCGAGGCGTGGGGCAGTCCCGCCGGGCGGGAATTTTACACCCGTTTCCATGCGCAGGTCGTACGCGAGTTCAAGCTGGAGGCGAAGGCTCGGCTGCTGGGCCAGAGCCGCGGAGGCCTGTTCCACTATAATTGGGCTGCTGATCATCCGGACTGTGTGCGGAGCATTGCCGGAATCTATCCGGTTTGCGATGTCCTATGGCCCGCGCGCCTCGAGACGATCTCGAAGGCGTACGGATTGCCGACGGAGCGAATAATCCAGGAACGATCGAAGCACAATCCCGTTGAAAGACTAGGCGCCCTGGCCGCGGCGCATGTGCCGGTATTTCACATCCACGGCGACTCCGATGACGTGGTGCCTCTGGAGAACAATTCCGCGGAACTTGTCCGCCGCTACCGCGAACTGGGCGGAACGGCCGAATTGCTCGTCGTCCCTGGCGTCGGGCACAAGGAAGTCCCGGAATTTTTCGAAAACGCTCGTCTGCTTGATTTTCTCATCAACCCACCGGCACGATCGGCGACGAAGTAAAACTAAAACTATCCGTTCAGCCCGGCCACTTCGCCACCGGCAACTTCGTCTCCGCTTCGATCTGCAGCAGGCGGTTGTATTTCGCCAGGCGCTCCGAGTGTGCGATGGAGCCGACCTTGATCTGCGTGCCCGACCAGCCGACGGCCAGGTCCGCCAGCCAGTCGTCTTCCGTCTCACCGCTGCGGGCGCTGATCGTGACTGACCATCCGGCGCCCTGCGCGCGCTGGCCGGCTTGCAGCGCTTCGCTGAGCGAACCGATTTGATTTACTTTCAACAGCAGCGCGTTAGCGGCTTTCAATTCGATCGCCTTCAATATGCGGCCGACGTTCGTGCAGAGCAAATCGTCGCCAAGCACCAGCACGCGTGAGCCGATGGCCTCGCGCAGGAGCGGCCAGTGCGCCCAGTCTTCTTCCGCCAGACCGTCTTCGACGCTGACGATCGGGTACTGGCGCACCCAGCTGGCCAGGCGGTCGACCATCCCCTTCCCGTCCAGCACCGCGCCGTCGAGGTGGTATTTGCCATCCTCGTAGAAATGACTGCTGGCGACGTCGACGGCGATCACGACGTCCTTGCCCGGCTTGAAGCCGGCGTTCTCGATCGCGGTCACGGCATCGTCGAGCATCGTCTGTGCGTTCGGAAACGGCGGGGCGAGTCCGCCTTCGTCGGCGGTGAGCGCCCGCGCGCCGTACTTCTTCATGCCAAGCTCCGCCGCCGCCTGATACACGGCGTACGTTGTCGCCAGGCCTTCTTCGATCGTGGTCGCGGCGGCGGGGATGATCAGCACATCCTGAATCGCGACCTGACCGCCGGCGTGCTTGCCGCCGCTGAACAGGTTGATTGTCATGCGCGGCAGCTGCCTGGCGGTGCCGCCTGGCGTGGCCATCGCTGCGAAGTGCTGGTAGAGCGGGCGCTTCAACAGCGCCGCGTGCGCCCGCGCGAAAGCGATCGAGACGGCGAGAATGGCGTTGGCGCCGAGATTGGATTTGTTCACGGTGCCGTCGCGCGCGAGCATCATGTTGTCGAGTTGCGTCTGGGAGTCCAGGGCCACTCCGCACACGGTGTCCGCGATCGCTGTTTTGATGTTCTCCACGGCCTTGCGGCAACCCAGCCCGCGGTAGCGGCTGGCGTCGCAGTCGCGAAGTTCCAGCGCTTCAGCGGCGCCGCGCGAGGCGCCGGACGGCACCGAGGCGGTGGCGCTGATGCCTTCCGCCAGCTCGCACGTGGCCTGAACGGTAGGGCGGCCGCGGCTGTCGAGGATCTCAATGGCATGCAGACGTTTGATCGTGGGCATTGGTTCTCCGGTTCGGGCTACAGGTTCTATTCTCACGCAAAGCCGCTAAGTCGCAAAGAACGGATTCTTAAAGTTTGGAAATGAAGGCGGGGATGAGTGCGTCCGGGCTGGGTGGCGCGGCCTTCATCAGCTCGACGACGGCTTTCGCTTGTGCGGCGCGATCGGGCTCGGTCAGGTATTCGAGCGTCGAACGACCTTTCACGCGAGCGAGCAGGCACGCGAGCGTGTGACGGGCGCAGCGGCCGGCGATTTCATCGGCCCAGGGCACGCGGCTCAGCGCTTCACGATAGGCGGTCCAGAATGTTTGCGCGGCCGAAGCGAAATTCTTGCGGTGTGCGCGGAGGTGATGCGCTTTGCTCAAGAGATGCGCGAGCGCGAAGCCCACGTCGAACGCCGGGTCGCCGAAGTGGATCACTTCGTGATCAAGCAGCACAAGATGGCCTTCGTAGACGAGGACATTCTTGGGGCTATAGTCGCCGTGGACGAGGGCCAATTGGCAGCCGTGCATGTCTGCAATCAAGGCACGGATGAATGCCGCCGAACCGGGGACCTGCTCCGCCGTGTAACTGTAGTACGGCTCGACGCGCAGCGATTCAAAAAAGGAAAGGTCGGCGAAGGCTCGCGACAGTTCGGCGCGCTCGTCCGAGCTGCGGTGGTGGATCGTGCCGAGCAGGGCGCCGAATTGCCACGTCAGATCCTGATCGGTACGTCCGGCCAGATAAATCGTCTTCAGATTTTCGTGGGGCTGCGGCACGGCGGCCATCGCTAGCACATGATGGGCAGGGTCCTCGAAAATCAGCTCCGTGATGGCGCCTTCGGGAGCGAGTTTCGCCAGCCAGCGCATGCCCAGTGCTTCGCGTTCAATACGTGCCGGATCGCTGAACCAATCGACGGCAACGCG
This sequence comes from Planctomycetota bacterium, assembly GCA_038227875.1. Lineage (GTDB taxonomy): Bacteria > Planctomycetota > SZUA-567 > H5-PLA8 > H5-PLA8 > JBBRPR01. The sequence goes on along the minus strand of JBBRPR010000029.1, from coordinate 87,633 downwards.
CAATTTCGACAGCGCCTGCTTCAGCACCCACGCTTTGCCCGCGTCACTTTCCAGCATCACGGTGCGGTTGGAAACGCCGCCGGCCAGATTGCGCAGCGTCAACTTCTCCGAAGGGCCGACGCGGCCGGTTTCGTGCAACCAGCGGTCCAGCGCTTCGGGCTGCTCGATGTCGAGTTCCATGCGGCCTCACCTCAACTCAGGTCTGACGATCCTTACACTCGTGAGAACTTAGCTTTGATGCGCGCCAATGGCAACCACCATCGCAGACCTACTTGAGAACTTCATGCACCAATCCGATGGACACCGGCACGTCGGATGACCCGGTCGGCGCAAGTTCCACGGGTGCTGCGGATAGCACTGGCGGCGCGATCCCTTCTGGATGAAGTTTCCGGACCTCCGCGCAGAAATCGGCAAACGTGGTGACGATGGCATCGTCGGGGGCGCAACGCAGGCGTTCGCGCAGTTCCATTTTCCCCAGCTTATTGCCCCACGCGCAGACGACAATCTTCGCGCGCGGACTCCGGAGATGGATCCGTTTATGCAGATACCGCGCGTGGGCCAGCGCGCCCGGGGGCAGTGCGAGCACGCAGACGATGTCCGCCGCGCCGGAGGCTGGGATGTGCGATTCGGCATCGCGGGGCGAGAGCACAGGAGTTACCTCCTGTACCGGCACACCTTGCGCGCGCAATATTTGTGCGGCCAGTTCAGCGGCAATGTTGTCATCACGATGGCGCGCAGGCAGGCAAAGCACGATGGACTCCAGATTCGGAATCGCAACACTGGGCACACCCAACTGCAGGTTGGACCCCGATTGCCCCGCTCGGCCGATCACGTCTTCGGCAATTTCGATGATCGATTCCCGAATGAATACGTCGTGAGGGTCATCGAGTCTGCCCAGATGCCGGTCGATTTCCGCCAGCGCCAATGCCGGCAAGAACACTTCATCGAAGACTTGGATGAGGGTATGTGTTTTCAGTTCCTCATCGACGACGTCGGAAGCTTCCTCAATGTTCATCGCCAGAAGACGCTGATAAAAGCGCTGACGTGTCTCCAGGACCTGCTTGTCGCCCAGGAGAATGTCAAAAAACTTCAATTGCGGCACGTAGCGTCCGACCACCATCAGGCAGACCGTTATGGGCATGGAGAGAAACAGTCCCGGCAAACCCCAAAGGAGACTCCAGAAGAGTGCCGAGACGAGCAATGCCAGCGCTGACACGCCGGTGCTCGCGCCGTACAAGAGCGGTTCGATGAACGTCGGAACGATCAATTCCAATCCCAAATACAAAAGGAAAACATAGAGCGGCTGCAGGCCCTCCGTCGTGGCAATGGAGAGCGTCAACGGAAACACAGCCGACAACCAGGCACCTATGTACGGAATGAAACGCATGCACGCCGCCAAGGCACCCCAGACCGGGGCATTAGGTACGCCGATCAGATAAAGTCCCAGCGTGATTCCCAGACCGTAAGCGACGTTCACCACAAATTGGAGAACGAGATATCGGCTGATGCGGCTGGCGACCTCGTCGAGCGCCTGTGTGGTTTTGTTGAGATCGTGCTGGCCCACGAGGCGCAACAAGCGGTCGCGCAGCGCCTCCCGTTCGATCAGCATGAAAATCACGAAGATGAAGACGATGCCGGTGGTTTCCAACGGTCCCAGCAGTGGCCCCAGCAGATACTGCACAAATTGGATGCTGTTGGGCTGATCGACGGTCTGGACTTTCACGGGCTGCGTTGTTTTTCCGTTTTCAGTGGGGGGTGCGCCCGACAAATCCGCGCTGAGATCTTTTACGGCTTCTGCGGCGCCACCGAATACGCCGCGCAGGACCACTACTTTCTTTTCAATGTTGCCACGGTACTCCGGAAGTTTGCCGGCGACCTCCCGCAGCTGACTTCCGACGAAAAATCCCACTGAGCCCAGGATGACCGCCGCAAGGCTCACAGAAATCAAAACCGCCGCGACCCGACCAACAAAGCGCTGAAGCCGGACAACCATCGGCGCCAGCAGAAAGCTGAAAAGCACCGCCAGCGCGAGCGGAACCAGTACCTCATGACCGGCGTAGAGGCCCAGTACTGCAATAGCGATGGTAACCAGCGTTGTGAGTCTTGAAGTGTGCTGTTCCGGAAGGCGTTCCATCATATTCCTCGCGTATCGCGACACCCATTTTCGCCGCGTGAAAAGCGAAGATGCAAAGCTCATGCCTCAATTATTCAAGGTGATTTGCACCTTAAATACGCTTCCCTGGGAATAATTGGAGTTCGGCACGGTCATTGCAGAGTTTCAAAAGTTAACGGTCGCAATCGGTGGCCGTCTCATCATGGAGGAGATCTAAAAATGGATATCGCTACAGACAAGGTGAACTCGCGCGCCGCAGAATTGACCAAAAACGCGAATGAAATGGGCCATCGCGCCGTCGATAAGGCCACGGAAAAGGCCGACCAGCTTCGCGAAAGCGCGGCGGATCTGTATGAGAAGGGTTCCAAGCACGCCGAGCAGCTCCAAGACAACGTCGAGCAGTATGTGCGCGACCAGCCGTTCAAGTCGATCCTGATCGCGGCGGGCGTTGGCGTGCTGCTGGGAATGTTCCTGTCGTCCCGGAAGTAAGCAACGATTCTCAAAGTTGAACGGGGAGAACTTCGCAAGAAGTTCTCCCCGTTTCGTTTTCTGAACTTGGAACAGTCTACGTTCTTCTACTAAGGCCGACGGGCGTTCTGGTCAGATTTCTTCGACGAATTGTCATTCCTGCGATTCGCCGGTTGAGACCGGGATGTGACAGCAGCGGATTTTTTGGGCTTCTCGTTCAGTGGGCTGGAGGGATTAAAGTATTCCGTCCTTTCGTCGCCCGGTTCACCTTCTTGCTGCAGCTCTTCATCATCAGTCTCTGACGCGACCGATTTTGAGGGAGGCGCCGGTGGCTTTTCAGCCAGTGGCGCGGACGACGAAACAAAATCCGCGTTAAGATCCGCCGGAGTCGATCCTGTGGTGAGCACACCTGGAACCACGGGAACCACGGCAGGATTTAATCGATCGTTGCCAGTTTCATTGGCCTCTTTTTCTCGGAGACCATGCTTTCTATTTGGCTTTTTCATCGCTAATACTCCTTAACTAAACATTTGAAGCACAGATTTCATTGGCCTAATAGCCAATGCAATAATGTCTGCGACTCCAACTGTATTCATGCGCAAACGGCGGCGCACTTCGCCGTCGTTTTTGAAGATATATATATAAGTGCGGATATTAACTTTCTGAGGGCGGCGGGGCAAAGCGACGGCTGATCGAGGCGCTGGAGATGTCGCTGGCCGACGCCTCTGCGGGTTGGACGGGGGCAGATGGTGGAGTGGCCGCTTTATTGACCGGTTTAATCACGGAGTTCACACCCGGCTGGGGAGAAAAGTAGGCCAGCAGTCCTTGCATGCCACCGAAAGCCGCGAAGGCCTCCATCGCTAATTCGGTTAAGGACAGTTGCGGCTTTTGAGCTGCTGCTGGTGTTGCGCCTTTTACTTCAATGACCAGATGATGCGGGCCGGGCGTGGGAAAAGTCAGGGTTCTGGAAGTGGACGTAGAAGCTGCTGGAGCCGCAACAGGCCGAGAGCCAACAATAGTGCGCAATACCGGTACGAAGACGAATCCCGCCACCACTGCCCCTGCAACAACACCCAACGGATTCTTAACGATGACCTTTTTCGGATCGTACTCTTCTTTCAAGTCTTTGACGCTGTGTTTGATGCCGTTGACGATTTTCGACGGCGCATACTCGGCCTTCAGATCGTTGACCTGGCCTTTCAGTTCACCGACGGCTCCTGTGGCCGCATCCGCGATGGTGCCAGCGTTGTTCTTAAGCCGGCGCATTGCGGCGTCCCGGCGCCGGATTTCATTTTTCAGTCTGCTGTTAAAACTAAGCATGGGGATTCTCCGTCCCGGCCATCCCGGCCTCGTCGTCGCTTTCAGAAGGCCCACCCACCGCCACGAACAGGGTGATCAAAAGACCCGTAAACGGCACGCCGAAGTACAATCCGCCGCGAACCAATGACGAAAGCCACGGCGCATAACCTGGTGCAGAGAGAACGATATCCAGACAACGATCCAGCAGCGTGAAGCCATAAATGACGAGCGCCACGCCAGCGAGTCCCAATGGCACCGCCAGCGCTGCCAAAATTAATACGCGCAGAAACTTCATCGACCAGATGCTGACCTGCGCATCAACTATCGTCATCATGTTCGCCCAGCCATCGGTCACGTTGTCCGTGATGTGGCGTGCCCAAGTTGGGTCGGGCAGCTTCTCAGGTACGCTCCGCGCAGGAGCAGTTCTTGGAATGGACGTCTCGGTATCGAGCATATGAACCCCTTTGATGATCAAATGAGTCGAAGTGACTTTTCGATTTCGCTAATCGCGGCGACCGAAAATCACTGCGGCAACCAGGGCGCCCACGCCGAATGCGATCAGTACGCTGGTGTACGGCCGGCTCTTGATCAAGTCGCGAGTGCCGTCGCAACAGGTGTTGATGGCATCGGTAGTCTGCGCGGCCACAGCATCCTTCAATTCAAGTACGCCCTCTTTGACCTTGTTCGTCGCACAGCTCACTGAGGGTTCTTTCGTTTCCAAGGTTTCCATTATGATATTCCTTTCAAAAACGGACTGATTTTGCGAAAGCAAACATTCTCCACAACAGCCGTAGAGCAATTCGCGGACCAGCCATAAGTGCAAGTTCTCGCTATAGTCAAATCCTGGCCAGATCTGAAGAATTCCGAAAATCGGTTGGGGGCAGATCAAAACTGACATGCACATCGTATGGTTGCTTCGACTTTAATTTCATCGCGACGACATATTCTAAAAATCATTTCGCTTGAAGCTGAACTGGAGCGACTTTCGCGAATACTCCGAAAGTGCCGGTGTTGGAACTTACTCGCGAACGAAGAGGGCGTTATGAATACTCAATCCATGTGGCTGGGCGAACGATGTGATCACCCCACCTTTCCCAACCTGACCAAGAGCCCGACCGTTGATGTCGCCATCGTCGGTGGCGGAATTGCGGGAATTACCGCCGGCATCCTCTTGATGCGCGCAGGAAAGACGGTTGCCGTTCTGGAACACGAACAGGTGGGCGGAGGCGAGACCGGTCATTCCACGGCTCACTTGACTGAGATCCTGGACACCCGCTACCACAAACTGATTTCCGACTTCGGTCTCGATGGCGCGAAGGCAGCACGCCATTCGACCCGTGCGGCCATTGACATGATCGAGTTTCTGATCTCTGAGTACCATCTCACGCACTGCGGCTTCGCGCGGGTCGACGGGTACTTGTTCACGGACAATCTCGACGGCGTCGCGGATATCAAGAGTGAGGCCGAAGCGCTTCAAACGCTCGGCGCTGACGTCTCGCTGATAAACGACGCGCCCCTACCCTTCCCCACGCTTAAGGCACTCAAGATTGCCGGACAGGCTCAGTTCCAGCCATACAACTACGTCGCGCAGCTTGCGACAATTCTCAGCAAAGCGCCGGGATGTTCAGTGTTTGAGCACACGCGTGTCTCGGAAGTCAAAGACGGTACTCCATGCGTCGTCAGCACTGATGACGGCCATCGCGTCACCGCGCAAAACGTAATAGTGGCCGCCAACACCCCGGTAAACAATTGGATCATGCTCCACACGAAAGTGGCAGCGTATCGGTCGTACGCCATCGCGGCGAAAATACCCCGCCCCCTGACACGCGCGCTGTTCTGGGACAATGCCAATCCGTACCACTACATCCGGACGTGCAAGGATCAGAACGGCGGCGACTGCGTCATCGTCGGCGGCGAGGATCACAAAACCGGCACGAAGAGCGATACGAACGCGTGCTTTGAGAAGCTGGAAGGTTACGCGCGCGAACGACTGGGCATCTCGGATGTTCTTTACCGCTGGTCGGGGCAGATCATCGAACCGGCCGACGGCCTCCCGTACATCGGGCGCAATTCAATGTCGAAGAATACTTATGTGGCAACTGGCTTTTCTGGAAACGGCCTGACCTTCGGCACGCTCGCCGGCATGCTCTTACTCGATGAGATTGGCGGCGTGGAAAATGAATGGCACAAACTTTACACGGCTACGCGCATTCACCCATTGGCCTCCGCGGCCAAGTTCGTCACCGAGAACGCCTGCGTGGTCACGGCTTTCATCAAAGACAATCTGAGCGGAGCGGAAGCCAAATCCACGGATGAAGTCCATACGGATGAAGGCAAAATCGTCACCTGCGATGGCGACAAGTGCGCCGTTTACCGCGACGAGGACGGCACGCTTCATACGCTCTCGGCGATCTGTCCGCACATGGGCTGCGTGGTTCACTTCAATAGCGCCGAGAAAACCTGGGATTGCCCGTGCCATGGTTCACGGTTCGACGCCAAGGGCAAGGTGATCAACGGCCCGGCAGTGACCGATCTGAAAGCTCACGCTACCGCGTTGAAATAAATAAAGAACCCTGCCGCCAATTGGCGGCAGGGCTAATGCTTCAATTCTAAGTTGTTTCAAAATCTTACAGTTCCATCTTATCGAATGCGTCGGCGAGCTTCTCAACCGTCTCGGCGCCGGCGGGCTTACGGCCGGCCTTGATCAGTTCGCGATCGCGCTCGAGCGCCGCTTGGTGTCGGCCTTTGGGTTTGCCGAAAATCGAAGACAGGTCGAGCTTCACCTCACCACGGTCGCCGCCAGTCGCTGCGCCGGCGATGGACTGATTGGTCGCGTACTTCGGGAACATGATCGCGCCCACCGGGCAGACGCGGGAACAGGCCGGGCAATCCTGGCGGCACTGATCTTGTTGTGACACGCGCAGCGTCGCGGCATGGTCCACGCCGTAGACACCGAAGAGGCAAAAGTCCATGCACTCCATGCAATTTGTACACTGATCGTAGTCGATGACCGGATACCAGCGGGGCGAGAGCGCCGCGTTTTCAGGCGGGGCCAGTTCCTTTTCGGCCTGCTCACCACGCTGACGCGGTGTGAATTCCGCGGCGTCTTGACCCTTGCCGGTCGCATCGGAAAGCTTCTCAACCTGCGCACTGGCTTTGCCGGCGAGGATGTCCTTAAGCAGGAGGCAGAGCGCCTCGACTTTCAGTTCGCGCGCATCAATGCAATGGAGCTTGCGGCCGGCGCCATTCACTTCGACGTGGTTGCGCGCAAGGATCCACTTCAGTGCACGGGGATAGTGCCAGCCGATGAAAATCAGATCGCCGAGCACTTCGCGGATGCTCTGAACGCCCGGATCGTAATCGTAGAGATCGTAAATTGAGGGCACGACGCGAACGTTTATCCCGGCGGAGGTGAAGGCCTCGACCAAGGTGTTGAAACGCGGCGTCAACTTGGCGGCCTCGTCGGGAGGCACGGCGCTGAGCAAAATCGTGGCGGGGCCGCGGGAAAGCCTGGCAGTTGAGTTTTCAGTCAGTCCCAGCAGCATTGTGTTGGCTCCGGACACTTCCCAAATCTGACTACACCGCGAAAAAAACAAAAGCCAGAGGTTTTTAAGCCTCTGGCCATTGTTCACCTTTTAATTTGAAGCGCAACTTACTCCCGGCCGAAGAACTTCGGCAGTTCGTCTTCGCGCAGCAGCTTCAGACCCAGCTTCTTGACCTTGTCGAAGAAAGCCTTGTCCAGTCCGGCGCCAGCCACAACATAGTCAACCTTATCGGTGAGTTCCGAGAGAACAACGCCACCATTGGCTTCGATGTAGTGCGTGAGCTGCGGCACCGAGCGGTCCTTGGTTTCTCCGGCAATGTAGAAGACGCTCTGCCCGGGCTGCGTGGTTTTGCCGCGGAGCAGTTCCAGCTTACGTTCGCGCTTGGCGAAGAACGCTTCCAATTCGTCTTCGGAGATGCGGCCAGCGCCATACTTGTCGCCTTCCTTCTCCGCTTCCAGCGTCTTGCGCTGAGCGCGAATGGTGGGCGTATCCTTGTCCTTGTTTTCCTTGCGGTTGAGCTCTTCGTCCAGCAGGTCCGCGCGCATCGTCGGCGCGGTGGTAACCACAAAGTTCACATCGGCGCTCATCAGGTCCGTCGAGCGGCAATGATTGCGTTCGCACAATCGCTTGAGGAACTCCTTGCGGTAGGGCGGGACGGAATCGGTGAAGAAGAACGTCAACGTCGAGGTGTTGACGTCGGACATCGCGATCAGCTCGTCGATGGTCTTCTTCCGGTACGCTTGTGTCGAGAGAATCGGAACGAAGTCGGGGTTGTTGACCCAATCGCCGGGGCGGATGGAGACGAAGCCCGTGCCCAGGTCGATCACCGGCGCGCTCGGCGCGAGGCCTTCCTGCGCGGCCTTTTCGGCGGCTTCTTCACCTTCTTCGGCGCGGATCTTTTCCAAACGGATGGCTTCAAGGCGTTCGGCCTTGGACTTGGGCTTGATCAGCTCCTGCGCCTGATTTTCATCGGGACCGGACGCGGAGTAAATCGAGTAGCGCATCGCCGGATCGGTGGCGACCCAGCCGGTCTGCGTATCGACTTTCAGATCAACAATGGGCGGAAGAACAGTGCACAGGGAGCTGGTGGCGCTGACCTGCGTCAGTTCGATGCGGCCCTTCTTGACCAGCGTCTGGTGCACGCCTGAGTACACGTCGAAAATCATGCCGCGGCGCACGCCCTGATTGCCGCCAAGGTCGATCGTGACGACCTTCAGCGCATCGTTGGCGTGGATGACCTTGCCCTGCGGATAGACCTTCTTGGCTGCGCGGATTTCGCGCGTCACACCGGTGACCTTATTGAGCACTTCTTCTTCTTCGTTGCGGACTTCGATCAGTTCGTCGGAATGGGTCTTGAATTCCACTGTGGCCTTCTTGCGGGCGGTATCTTCATCGGAAAGCGCCTTGGTGAGCGCATCGGCGGCTTCTGTCACCTTGGAGGCCTTTTCCTTGACCTGCGCGGCCAGGCGTTCTTCAGCGGAAGCGATGTTCTTGTTCTGCTGTTCCCAATCCACGTAGAGCTTCTTCCACGTGCCTTCGGCTTTCGGCCAGGCTTCGTCCAAACCCTTCTGCATGTCTTCATAGAGTACGCGGCGCGAATCGGGGCCATCCACGGCCGAATTCTGCATGTTGTCGGCCAGCGATTGCGCGTCCTTCAGCTTCTTGACCAGGCCCGTTTCCGGGTCGGTGATGATCTTCTTCTGGCCGGGCTGGGCCGCATCGCCGTTGATGTAACCGTCGAGTTCCTTTTCGCGCAGTTTCAGGACGCCCAAGGTCTTGTTGCGGATTTCCAGTTCCGTGCTGAGATGGAACTTGGCTCCGATCGCAAACAGCATCACACCCAGGAAGATGATCATAAAGGTGAAGATGACGATCTGCTTGGTCGACATGAATTTTTTCCCGTTCTGCGGACCGTCCGGCTTCCGCGTGGCCTGGTAAAGCTAAGCGGACAATCGCGTCCGCCCCCTGTTCAAGACCGTACGTCTCTTACTTATTGTCCAGGAAGCGGAAGAGCTCCCATTCGTAAATCACCGGAATACCCAGTTCGACGCCCTTCTGGAACTTATCGTCGGAAGTCGGATCCTTCTGCGCGATCATGTAGTTGACGTTGATGTCCACGTCATTGACCACCTTGCCGCCGTAGGCCTGGACCACCGCCTTGATTTCCGTCCAGCGGTAGCGGATGGCGCTCTTCTGCTTGCCGGTGTCGCGGTCCAGATCCTTCAGTCCGGCGATATAGAAGGTGTAGGTCTTGCCTGGATCAAACAGCGGATTCTGTACGAGGTCGCCTTCGACGATCGGATCCTTCGGATCGTACCCGAGAACGACCGGCCGAGGCGTGCCCATCAACGGTGCGGCGGTCGCTTCCTTCTGACCCGACTGCTGATACGGGCTGAAGATTTCTTCCGGCTGCTGAGCAACGTATTCCGAGAAGGCGTCCTTCGGCATCAGGATCGGCCGATTCAGGAAGCGGCACTGCGACTTGCTGGGATCGGCTCGGACGACTTCCAGATAACCTTTGGAGACTTTTTTCTTGCCCGGCCGCATGGCGTAGACTTCGAAGCGGTAGCCATTTTTCACGCCGGCGCCCGTGCCGATGTTGATCACGATGAGGTTATGAACGTCATCGGCGAAAACCACTTTACCATCGGCTTCGGTCAACACGTTGGCGCGTTCAACTTCGCGGCGGGTCAGATCGGCCAGGGTCTGTTTCGAATCGCCCAGGCGCGTCATTTCGTAATTCTTCGACTGCACGTGCCGCCGGGCTTCAGCGGTCATGTCTTCTTCAACCTGGCGCTGGCGGCCAACGGCGGCTTCGCGCGCCTTGGTCTTTTCGGAGACTTCCGATTCCATCTTTTCGCGGATTTCGCTGGTGTCCTTGTTGATCGCCTGCAGCGTCGCGGCTTTCTTGGCGCTCACTTTGTCGGACAGGTCCGAGCCCTGCTTGTCGTACGCGTCAGCCGATTCCTTCAGCTTCAAGCGGCGCGTATATTCGACGGTGAAGTCGTCCATCGAATCGGCGAAGAAATCGTAGCGATCGACCTGCTCCTGAATCTGTTTGCGGTATTGCGCGATCTTGTAGTCGTTGGATTTGACTTCGGCTTCCTGCGACGCAATGCCGGCGACTTTGTCGTCGATCTGCTTCTGCAGCGCGTCTTCCGGTCGCTCTCCATCGAGCGCCTTTTTATCTGAATACGCCATGCCACCGAAAATCATGGCCAGGATAATGAACGCCACAAGGGCAATGAGCGGCCCGTTTTCTTCTTTCATGCTAGGCTCTCCAACCGTTTGCCAAAAATGCGCACACGGGGGTTCACGTCAAAGGTTAAGGCGGTAACTTTATGAATTTTCAAATTCCTGTCAAGTAAGGGTGACCCTAATTTACAAGTGCAGGCCAATTTATATCGCCGCCCACTCATGAGCCGTTTTGACCTCGAGAGTCATTTCCCATACGAGACTTGCGGCAATTCCGGCTCTAAAATTGACGTTTCAAGGCCACCTGCAACTAGGCACTTTTTGCGCGGGATTTTATACTAAAATAGTACGAACGACGCGGTCGTAGCGCTCAAATCTCGGCAAAAATGCGAAGTCGATCGGGTTGTGAATCGGAACTTGGAATGGAATGGCGGCTCGGACATACCATTTCGCAACCTTTCAACGTCTCTATTAATGAGAAGCGCGAAATCGCCCGGGCTTCACTGCCAAAATCAAAACTGCGGTTCTTGGCGACTTCGCCTCTTGGTGGGCGAGATAAGTCCTCACCGGCCCGCCAAGCTGTCATAAACTTTCGTAATCGACTGTGTTCCCAAACGCCCGTGGCCTTGTGCCTGAAGTGCCACATAAAGCTGCTCGGCCAGAGCCAAAGTCGGCAAGGCGAGTTTCATGCGCCGGGCTTCGGTCAGGGCAATACCGAGGTCCTTCACAAAATGATCGACGAAAAATCCCGCTTTGAAATCGTCTTTCAAAATGCGCGGACCGAGATTCTGCAGACTCCACGAGGCGGCCGCGCCTTGCGCGACGGCTTCCAACGCTGCGTCGGCTTTAATGCCGCAGCTTTTTGCATAGGTGATTGACTCGGCCAGCGCCAACATGCCCCCGGCGATCAGGATCTGATTAACCATCTTGCAATGCTGGCCGCTGCCGGCCGCGCCCAAATGGGTGATGGTTTTGCCCATCTTCTGAAAGAGAGGCAGCACTTTCTGATGGGCCTCGGCGTCGCCGCCAACAAAGATGCTCAACCGCGCGCCTTCGGCGCCGGCCTGTCCCCCGGAAACCGGCGCATCCAGCACCACCCCGCCCTTGGCGCGAGCGGCTTCGGCGATCTCGATGGCCAGCGAAGGCGGACTGGTCGTCATGTCGACGGCGATCTGTCCCTTCTTGAGTACCGCGAGCACGCCGTTGGCGCCCAGATATGTTTCGCGGACGTCTTCTGGCATCCCGACGATGCTGAAGACGACATCGGAACGCTCGGTCACTCCCGCCGGCGTGGCTGCCCACGCGGCACCTTTGGCGACCAGCGCGTCGGTCTTAGACTTCGTCCGGTTGAACACTGTAAGGGGGAAACCGGCGGCGAGTAGATGCCCCGCCATTGGTGCGCCCATGACGCCCGTACCAATCCAGCCTACACGCAGTTGTTCGGACATTTTTTCCTGACTCCTCCCTGTTTCCCGAAAAGATAGCCGGATTAAAGCTCTTCGTCGACGCAGTTTATGCAGTTTTAAAGAGTGCTGTTACGTCCAACTCCCAGTAGCATAAATTCTTCGATAAAAGAGGAAAAACAAGAGCGTTGCGCTGTCCTTTATAATGGAACACGACCGGCAGTTCAGCAGAAGGGCATGCTTTGCATTCAACGCAGGATCTGGCGAAGCTCTACGAAGCACACGCAGACGGGTTGCTCGCATTTCTATGCGGCCGTCTTAAGGATGCGTCGTTGGCTGAGGACATCCTGCACGACGTCTACATTGCCTTTCACCGGCACGCCGTGCGAATCGAGATCGCGTCGCCCAAGGCATACCTGTACCGGATTGCCGATCGCTTGTCGTTGAACGCGCGGCGTCATCATGCCGTGGCTACCCGCGTGCACGCGGAAATCGCGCGCAACAGCACCGCGTGGAGTACGACCAGCGTCGTCGATGTTTTTCAGGCGGAAGCCGCCAAAACCGCGATGAACCGCCTGACCGACGAAGAACGCGATGTGTTGATTCTGCGAGTGTACGGTGATTGGACGTTCCAGGAGATTTCCGATTTCCTCGATCTGCCGCTGACGACGGTCTTCAAACGACACGCGCGCGCGATCGCTCAAATGCAGCAGGCTCTGAACGGCGCCCCCGCCAGTCAGAACCGGGTTTAGAAAAGGCAAACGTTGATGTCCGCAGCGCCTCCCAACCCCGAGCAGGATCCGTCAGTCCAAGAGACTGAAGCACAACTGCGCGCGCTCCTGCGTCCCGGTGGCTCGACCGACCGGGTGTGGCATCTCGTCGAATTCAGCGCCGGCTACGAAGAAAAGCAGGAATCACGCCAGGCGGCCAAGGCAACGGAAAAGCGTTCGCGCGAGCAGCTCAATTCTCTGTACGGCCGCAGCCTGAGACTGGCGCGCCTGCCGCAATTCCGCGTCGCCGCCATTGCCGCGGTGGTGCTCCTGACCATGTCACTCACTCAGCCGCTAAGCGACACCAACGTCCCGCTGCCGCACCTGAGCTACACCGTGCCGACCGAGACCGATCCGAACGCCAAGTCGATCGAACAGGCGCAGATGACCAACCTGATCATGGCGCTCTCCAGCGATCATACCCGGGAACGCGAGGCGGCCGAGCAGTCCGTGATCGACTGCGGCGTCAAGATACTCCCGATGCTGACGCCGCTGCTGAAATCCAGCGATCCCGAACTGAAATCGCGTGCCGAGCGCTTGATTCGACGCGTTTCGGAACGCACTGTCCCCGATTAACGGTCGCATTAACCGAGCGACTTGAGTTCTTCGACGGCCGCCGCTGTGGCCAGTTTGAAATAGCGAATATCTGAACGGTAAGTCAGCAGCTGCAGGCCCAAACTGCAACTCCACTTCGCGAATTCAGGCGTGGGCGCGAGAATGCCCAGTGCTTTGCCCTCTTTACGGGCGGCGGCGCAAATGCGTTCGATGGCGCCGCGGACTTCCGGATCGTCCAGTTGGCCGACCTTTCCCATGCCATGCGAAAGATCGAAGGGTCCGATGTAAATCAGGTCGAGTCCCGGCGTGGCCGCGATCTCTGCGACGTTGGCTAGCGCCGCGGGTGTTTCGATCTGCACCGCGACCACTATCTCGCGATTGACACGTTCGACGTAGGCCTTCATGTCCGGTGCGCCCCAGTTACCGGCGCGCGTGCCGCCGTTAAACCCACGCGTGCCCAGCGGCGGCAGACGGCTGAACGAGACGGCCTCCTCGGCTTCGCGGCGCGAATTCACCAGCGGGACGAGCACGGCATCGGCGCCGGCGTCGAGCGCGTGCTGCAGGTGCGCACGGTTGAGCGTCGGGACGCGAATCATCGCGCCGCCTCCGGCGCCTTGCGCGGCGCGAATCAGTGTCTCGATGGTGTCGGGCGCGAACGCTCGATGCTCGGCATCGATGAGTACGTAATCCAAGCCTCCACCAATGATGATCTCGGTTATGGCCGGATCGTTGAACATCTGAAACGGTCCGCGGATCAGGCGTTTTTCGTTAAGCGCGGCGCGGATGGGATTGGTGCGGACGGCAGGCATGCGATTCTCCTATTTCTGCGGCGCGGGCTCCTGGCTATGTCAAACATTCCCAAATACATCCAAGTGCCGGTCGGAACACATTTGCACGGTCAGCCCACTCAATCCTGCGGCGCGGAGCTGCATCTTCACTTCTTCGACGGTGTAGGCCGATAGCAGTGAGCGGTAAAACTCTTCCTTTAATAATGCGTTCTCATTGCCGGCGTGCTGTTCCACCAGCGCGCGGGCGCAAACTTCCGACTCCGGCCGCGCCAGATCGCGCAGAAAAATGAAGCCGCCGGGTTTCACCAATCGACGTACTTCCTTCCAGAACGATTCTGGAGAACTGACATGATGCAGAATGCTGTTCGAGAAAATCACATCAAACGACGCGGCGGGAAGTTTCGTGTCCTTGGCGTCGGCGAGCTTCAGCTCGATCGCGTGCGCGGCGCCGGCTTTCTCCACTTCAGGCCGGCCGCTGGCGAGCATCGGAGCGCTGGCGTCGACGGCGACGATGCGCCAGTTTGGGCGCAACTTCCAGACGCGGATCGGAATGTCGGCCGGCCCCGTTCCCAGGTCGACGGCCCGCGCCTGCTGAAGGCCGCCGCAAATCTGCGTCAGCCGCTCCGCAAAGGCCTGGTTGACGGCTGAAAAATCGCCGCGGACGTAGGCATCGACTTCTTCGTCCAGATCCATCAATTCCGGTTCGGCTTTGCGTTCCATGTTCAGGTTCCAGATCGGGAGTGATTATGAAGTTTTGTGAACTGGGATTAGAACCGCCCGGAACCCGTAGCGCAATCGCTGGAGTGGCGAGCGTAATCAACTTTTCCATTCGGAATATCTCGCTACTGTAGTGCTTTCACTTTTTCATACCACATGTAGGAACGAGCAGGTCGGACGATGGCCAAAGACAAAGATCGAAAGAAGCAGGCTCCCACAGTCATTCCCGCACCGGAATCGGCTGGCGCTCGCAATCGCGGCATGGCGCAATTCTGGCCGCCGCTGGCGCTGTTGCTGCTGGCGCTGATCGCAGCTTTCGTCGCGTACGAACCGTCCTTGTCGGCCGGCTGGTTTTACGACGACAACGACTACGTGTTGCTCGATCCACGCATCGATCATCCGGAACTCTTCCTGCCATGGCACTGGCACGATACCCCGCCCTCGCTGGAACGCCCCGGCCAGCCCACGCTGGTGATCCCCGGCTACGAGAAGCCGCTGATCGCCGACCGCTTCCTCTGGCATTTGAGCTTCGCCCTGGAGCGTAAATTTTTCGGTCCCACGCCGTCGCCGTCGATCGCGCATGGCGTCAATCTATTCCTGCATCTCTGCTGTATCGCGATGCTCTTCCTCGCGCTCTCGAACTTGCTGCGACTCTATCTGCCAGAGGACGATCCAGCTTCCGCGGACGCCTGGCGCATCTGGCGCTTTCTGCCCGGCGCCGCCGCGCTTTTTTTCGCGGTCCATCCGTGGGCAGCTGAACCGGTCTGTTACGTCAGCGCCCGCAACGGCAGCATGGGCGCGCTATTTACGCTCACGGGACTGTTCTGCTGGACGTACATTTTCGAGACGCGCCGCCACCTGGCCGTGCGCGCAGCGGCGCTGCTGGGGTCGCTGGTCTTTGCGCTGATGGCGTTTGGCTCGAAGGAAAATTTTCTCGTCGCGCCGGCCGGATATGTTCTCGCCACCGCGCCGCTGATCTGGCGGAAGTTCGGCGCCTGGCCCAAGCCCACGCGCATTGGACTGTTCGCCGGCATTGCGGCTGTGATCGTCATCATCGGCTGGATCGGCATCCGCAACAGCGACCGCGCCAGCGGACTGTTTGCTCAAACTGCCGGGGGCGCGGGCTGGACGTACCTGTTCGAAATTCAAAGCCCCATCCTATTGATGCTGCTGGGCGACGAAGTGCTCGCCCGACGCCTGACGCTCGAAACCAATTATCCCGGCTGGGAAGTCTGGGCCTGCTGGATCGGAATCCTCGCCAACGCGCTGCTGCTGCTCTGGGGCACGGTCCGCGGCTTCAAGAAACCCGTCTGGCTGGCGCTGGTCTGGTTCTACATCTTTCTCATCCCGTCGAATTCGTTCCTGCCGCGCCCGGACTTTCTGGCGGGACGCAACGTCTACCTGCCCACCGTCGGAGCCGCCGTGCTGCTCGCCGGCGCGGTGCTCTGGGCTGTTTCAAAACTTTACGCGCGCGCACAGCAGAATTCTCCCGGCCGCGTGCCGGCGACGATCGTCATACCCATCGCACTGGGCTTCGGCCTGTGCCTGTATTTCAGCAACGTCACGTACAACTGGGCCGACGGCTTTGAGTCGCCTGTGGTGATCTGGGCTCGCAGCTCGGAGGTCGCGCCTGATCACGCCGTGCTGCGCCTGAACCACGCCGTCGAATTGTTCCGCGTGGTGATGATGGAGCAACAAGCGGGCGAAGATGTTCAATCCGCCAAACAGCGCTGCGAAAAAGAACTGCACGCCGCGATCGCCGCCGAAGATTCGCAGACGATGCGTTACCATACCGAGCGACCGAAAGCGATGGTCCGTTCCATCGCGTTTCAGATTCTCGGCCAGTTGTGTCAGAGCGATCAGCGCAACAAGGAGGCGCTGGGCTACTATCGCAAGAGCTGGGAAGTGGCCAACGGCGGCATGGTTCCCCCGTCGGTTGCAACTTGGGTACAGTGGTTAAGCGTCTGCGACGCCAACACCGTCGACGAATGCATGGCAGAAGGCATGCGGGTCTGGCCCAACGCGTGGTGGCCCGCCGCGGCCCGCGGACTGCGCCGGCTGCAACAAAATGAAGACCGGATGAGCTCCGAGATTCTCGAAGATCTGCAGGGCGCCGAACGCGTGCCCAACACCACCGACTACAGTCTGCGGCTGCTGCAGGCCGAAGCACTGGGCCGGATCGCCATGTCCATCTCTGACAAACCGCGCGCATTGGCGCTGGTCCAGCGGCTCAAGGACCTGGGAATTCCCGAGGAGAACGTGGCCAAAGTGCTGGAAAAGGTCAATGCGAAGTAACTCGACGCAGACGCAAAATGGGACACCCGCGGATTTCCATGCGCCCTTCGGTCTGACGTATGCATAATGGACGTGGACAACACGATCGAACATCGTGCGTGATGGCTTTTACCTCATACTGAAGGAGAACACGACATGCGCCTGTGGCCCGTTACCACACTGACACTCTTAACTCTGGTGGCCTGCAGCTCGACTTATGCCGCCGACGAGGCCGAAAAGCCCGATGCTCCCAAGCCGGACACCACCAAGGCCGAATCGAAGGCCGACAAGAAGGAAGGCAAAGGCAAGAAGGCCGGCGGCACAGACGCGGCGCTGTTCAAGCTTGCCCTCTCCAAAAGCGCGGAGATCAACCTGACCGACGAGCAGAAAGAGAAGCTGCTGAAACTCAAGGCCGTCGTCGATGAGCAGAACGAGAAGTTAAAGAACGATCCGGAGCTGGCGTCGCTCCACGCGCAGATGAAAGACGCGCGCAAGAATGACGACAAGGACAAGGCCAAGGAACTCAACAAGCAGATCCGCGAACTGACCGACAAGAAGAGCGGCGACGCGCTGCAGACGGCGCTGAAAGACGCCGACGGCGTGCTTACCGCCGAGCAGACTGCGAAGCTGAAGGATATCCAGAAGCAGGAACGTGAAAAGAAAATGGCCGAGCGCGCTGACAAGGGCAAGGAGAACGCCGCCGCGCCCGCCACTCCGCCGCCGGCTGAGAAAGCCGCCGACGCGAAGCCCGCTGAAGCGCCGAAAACCGCCGAAGCGCCGAAGCCGGCCGAACCCGCTCCGGCCGACAACAACATGGGCAAGTAAATCGCACGGTGGGCAATTGGGCACAGTGGTCTGGAAAACAAAACGGTGGGCGCGTCATGCGCCCACCGTTTTCGTTCGAGGACTGCGAACACAACTACAAAGCTTTGGCCACTCCCGCCGCGCAGTTGTTCACCACTGCCAGCAGGTTGTCGACCTGGAACGGCTTCCGCAGGACGTGCCGGATGCCCAACTCGGAGGCCGAATCCACGACACCTTCGTGTGTGGTCGTCACGATAAACTCCACATCTGGGAATTTGGACTGCACAATTTCCACGAATTGACGCGCGCTCATGCCATCATGCCGCCAGTCCATCAGCACAATTGCCGGTTGCCCTTCTTCCAGAACCCGTAGTGCCAGCGAGCGTTGCGCGGAAGCTCGAACGGAGTAGCCCGCGTCGAGCAAGATCTGGCACAAGAGGCTTTGCAAACCCGTCTGGTCGTCGATCACGATGATGGTTGGCACATGTGTCACGCGTGACTCCTCCGCTTTCGGTAGGTATTCGGCAACTCTTATGCCACTAAAATTTCGCGCATATTGCAGCACTTCCGGCAACAACGACCTTCGCTGGAAGTTGTCGTGTGTCATTTTCTGTTAGGGGCGGCTATCTTGTTTTGCATCAGGAGGAAGAAACTGCCTGTGTAATCTCTGGAGTATTTTGACGTATGTTTAAAACTGGACTGCGAGTCATTCATCCCGTTTTTGGCGCTGGAACAATCCGCGTGGTCTCCGGCTCCGGAGATCAGGCGAAGCTGACGATCGATTTTTCATCAAGCGTTGGCCAGAAGAAGCTTCTCGCGGGCGTCGCGAATTTGAAAATTCTCGATCCTGAATCCAGTGTCGCAGCGCCGCAAAATATCGACGCGTGGTTTGAGATTCTCGAAGCGGCGTTCACACTGCGTCCCAATCAGCGCCGCCCGGGCGACGATGTCCACGCGCGCATTCAAGCCGACGTCGCGCGCCCGGATTTTCTCGCCGCCGTGCGCGAACGAGTCCGCGCCGCCGGCAAAGCGCCACGCGTACTCGACGATCCCGCCGGCCATATTTCCGTGCGCTCGTCGGGAAACCTCGTCCTGCGCGTGGTCGTGCGCCATCCCGAACTGCTGCGCGCCGACGACGCCGCGCTGACGTATGTCATCGCCGACGTTCTCGCCGCGCGGCAGCTCCAGGAATTCCAGCGCACACCCAGCCGTGCGACAATCTCCACGACGCCATCGCTGGATGAAGACGAGATCATCACGCCACAGGACGGAACGCCCGACAATCTCCCCGACCGGGCGCCGCTGCGACGCCCGATCCGCGAACAACCCAAAGGCCAGATACGCGCCCGGCCAAAAAGCCGCGACGACTATTAACCAGCCGACGCGTCCGGAATCAGTCCGCCAAATCCACCCAGCTCGTGGCGCCGCAGTCCAAACGTCGCGAGCAACCGGTACCAGATCCAGCGAAAGTACGACGGCTGGATGACGCGAATCGGCGTCGGCGCGCTCGGAGAATTCAGCGCAACCGACGAGATGGCAATGCCGCCTTCCTGCCAACGCAACAGCGTGTGCGCCAGATCGCTCTGCGGCTGGCCTCCATCAAATTGCACCAGCACGGCGTGACCAATCTGCTGCGCTTGCAGAAAATTCGCGGACGGAAAATCCGTCGGAAAGCTCACCGAACGGTTGTCGAAGCGACCCGCAACTGCGCACCCCTCGCCCGTCCGGCGGCGCGAATCGAGCAGAAACACGGGCGCGCAATCCACCGGCAAATGGATGCGCTGCAACCGTTGCGCGCCGAACCACAATGCGTCCAGAACTGGATGCATATCGACCATGCTCACCGGCAAACTCGCACTTCCCAGCGCCGGGTTGATGCTGACGGGTTCCGTCGGACCGGGCGCGGCGTTGTAAAGCGGCACGGGCTGATAGCCGAGTTCTGCGAGTTTCAATCCGATCGCGACGCCGATGCTGGATGGCACATCGACCACGATCGCCGCGCGCGCGGTCACGCCATTCAACCATGGCAGCGCCACTTCAGGCGCGGCTTCCGGCTGCGGGCGACACCAGAGCGCTTTGATGTCCATGTTCGCGAACAGAACCGGCTTCACCCAGTTCGACCAGGGACGACCCGGAGGCGCCCACGCCTCGAAAATCTCCTCGCGCTTCATTCTATAGTTGGGCCCTCGGCTTCGATCAGCAGCGCCGTGTCGATCGCGGAGAAATCGATCACCGGTTGCGTCGCAATGCGAGCGTAGACGCCGGCCGCTTTACCGTTGATCGTGTACACGCCAATGCAGGGGTAGATGAGTCCGAGCGGCGAATCGACGGCCACGGTCTCGAATCGCCGCTGCGCGAGCCACGTGTCAGGTTCGCGTCGGACATCGCGCCCGACTTCGGCCCACTTCGATTCGGGAAGCAGTTCTCTCATCGCCACGGTGTCTCCGGTGTTGCAGAAGGCCGTCTTCAGCAGCCAATTGGGGTCGAATTCCCAATTCACGTCCCGCGGGTCATGCGTCTCCGGAAAGAATTGACGACAGGCCGACGTATCAACATCCATCGGGAGTTGATCAAAGATCAGCGGCAAGCGTTTGCTCTCCGTGAGCAGCGCCGAACCGGGATTGCCCACCGGCGTCGTCGCACCCGCGAAGAGCTGCCGCCAGCCGCTGCGCTCCGGCAACTGCGCCAGCCACTCGCCCTGGTAAAACCGCACAATCGCGCCCAGCGGACCGCCGTAGTAATTGCTATTCAAGCTCGCGCGTCCATTGCGCCAGACCAACTGTGCCGGTTCGCACAAGTAAGACGCGCACCCGCGTGAAGCCAGCGTCTGGCGCAGGTAGGCGAGAATCTGCTGGTCTTCCATGAATCCCGGCGCGCTCAGCAGTGCGATGGGCGTGCCGCCGCTGCTGACGATCAGCGCGTCTGCCCAGTTCGAGATCGGATCGCCACAGACGCGCAGGCCGGCATAGGACTGTGCCATCAGCGCCGTGAAGCTTGATGCCTCAGAAAAACCGCCCGGCACATCGCTGTTCACTTCGGAAATCTGCCATCCCGTCGGCGTGAAATGAAAATCGAAGCGCATTACTCGCGCCGCGGCGGGGCTGGCGGGAATCGCTGCGTTCTCGAAGATTTCTCTTACCGACGCGGGCAGGTTCAGCATGCGTTGCAAGCGCGGTTCGCGGAGCAGCACGGATTCGATTTCGAGGAGCTCCGCAGTGAGACGCTCCGCGCTGTTCTCCAGGAATTTCCAATCGTCAGCTGTGATCACCAGCGGAAACGGCGCCAGTGTCGTGACGTCGCCGACCTGGCAGTCCCATTTGCAATGATTCAGCATCAGCGACCGCCGGATCCGTTCGAAGGCCACGGCGTCCAGCGACGGTCTGACGCTAAGGGGAACGACGGAAGTGGTGGCAAGCATGTTCATCGTGTGATCCACGTCCAAACCAGAGCGACGATCAGTTGTATTCCCACCGGCGTGAATCCCCGCGCCCATGCCGGGCGCTTGGACGCGGATTGGCTTTTCGCCGCACGGACAATGCCAACGACTACGCCAGCCAACAGCACTGACGGAAAACCCAGGCGGACAAAATCAATGCATGTCGCATCCCACGAAACAAAATCGCCAGCCACCGCACGGCCGAGAAGGAGTCCGTTGGCGAGCAGAAAACCAGAGAGATGAAGCCCCGCGTCGAAATCGCGCTCCACCGCGATCGCTTCCGAGAAATGACATGTACACTCCAGCGCCATCCAAAGCGCACCGAGCGTGGCCAACCCCAGCGCGGCGGGAAGGAGCGTCATCCAGATCGTCTCGCCCTCGCCAATGTTGGCGCAGGCGAACACCAGCGTCGTCGAAATCATCACCGCGCACGAAACCCAGCGCGCCGCGCGATTGGGTGTGTCAACGGCGTCGTCTCTGCAGCTCAGGCCGAACAGCGGCATCAGCACGAGCGTCATTCCCACCGTGGCCGCACCGGACAACATGAACAGTGCAATGTACTCAGCGCTGGTGCGAACATCGGCCGCCGACCACAGCAGTAAAACCACGAACAAAAACGCGGCACAGAACAACGGCGTGAGAAAAAGCGGGATGCGGGAAGCGTGCGAGTTGCCGAGTTGCGAGACCGTGGCGAGCGCCAGATACCAGCGGCACCACAGGATCAGGGATACAATCAACGATACGAAGAGAACCGCGGATTCGTCTTCTGACATCTACTTTCTCAAGCCCTCCTAAGATTTTTCGGCGACAAAATCACTATACGCTATTGAAAGTATTCAATGCAAATTTCGCAGGGCTTCCTGCGCATATTTTTTGAAATTTTTCACACGGAATAACTCTTCATCGCTTGCAGTGCCCGGCAGCATCTAAAAACAGCTACAACGCCCGCGCTGTTCTCGCGTTGATAATCTCCGTTCACCCTCGTATAAATCGCGCCCTTGCGCCGTATATGTGGCTTTAACAAAATTGCTAAGAGGGGATTTTCCGCATGGCTCGACCGAGTCCGTACGACGACCAGACCAAGGCTGCCATTATTCAGGCTGCGGTGGATGCGCGTAAAGAGGGCAAGCAGTGGGGCGAGGCACTCAGCGCCGCCGAAAACGCCGGATATAAAGGCGGTCAGCAGTATCTCGTGAAGATGATTCGCGGCAGCGGCGCGTCCGGCGCGATCAAGGCACGCGGCAAACGCCGTGGCAAGCCGGGCCGGCCATCAGGCGCCAAGCGCCGCGGACGTCCGGCAAAGGCGACGAAGGCGGCGGGTTCGGGCCTCGGCGCAATTCAGGGCATCGTCGACAAGATGGTCGCCGCTCGCATCGCGACAGTGCTGCAGGAAGCCGTAGCGACTCTGGAAAGCGCGGCCAAGGAACTCAACGCGCTCCGCTAACGCTGAACAGAGTCATTGGGCATCGGTCATTTTCATTTAGGAAAAGCGTTGTGACAGTCCAATCGGCTGTCTATCGCACCCCGTAAATGACCAATGACTCTGTTACTTACCGTTTGGGCGTGAGTCTCACGTACGGAAGCGTGTGGTTCCGGACGACGGTCATGAAGCTATCCTTGTCGTTCTTCTCCAGCGCTTCCACGAAGGGCGTGTGCTCCTGCACCCAATCCTTGCAGGTGTATTCTTTGTTCTCAACGTCCTGAATCGTATCGAACACTGGCTGATAAAGCGCGCAGAGCAATTGCGCAAGCTTGTTGCGCGAAGCGGATGTCAGGATCGTATGGAAACGCTTCTCCGCGTCCCACACGCCGGCTGATCCCGGCAACGTGCTCAACTCGTCAAGAATCTTGCGCAGCGCCGCTACTTCCTTGCGGGAGATTTGCCGGAAAATCAATTCCGCCAAGCCGCTTTCCAGTACCGCGCGGAATTCCATCGCGTCGAAGAAGCAGGCCTTCGAATTGTACTTCACCGTCAGGTATTCGCGCATGCCCAGCAACACCGGTTCGCGCACGATCCGGATGCCGCCCTTCTTTCGCGAGGTGATGATCCCCAGCGCTTTCAGCGCGGTCAACGCTTCACGAACCGACGAACGCGCTACGCCCACGGACTGCGCGATCTCCAATTCCTTCGGCAGCGCGTCGCCGGGCGTCAAGTTCCGCGCTTCAATGTACTGCTGAATCCATTCCAGGACGCGTTCGGTGCTGGTCGCCGGAAGAGGCTGATCAAGTTCCGTGGTCTTCTTTTTCATGTGCATCCAAGCTCTTTGATAATGATTAAGGCGGACATATTCGCAGACTAGCGAGGCGCGGTCAACCGGATTGTGAAGATGATGTGGTAATTGTCAGGCTGTATGTTTGCAGGCGGGACCCAATGCGATGTGAATACCGAAGTTAGCTTCTCTCGCCCTCCGGCTGAACCCCTTCGACGCGAGATTGAATTGTCCCATTACCAACACGCGTCCGAATGAGCTCCCCGGCGCTGACGTCCTCGATCTTTCGAATCACCGTGCCATCAGGCCGCGTCGTGACCGAAAATCCGCGCTCCAGCACTTTCAGCGGCGAGAGCGATTCCAGGCGGCCGGCGTACCGCGCCATCGCGTCGCGGCCGGCGGCAATGCGGCGCTCGCCCGCGGGAAGCAGGCGCGCGGAGAGATCATCCAGCCGCTGACGCAACATCCCCATTCGCGCTTCTGGATGGCGCAACGCGTAACTTTGCTCGATCGCCTCCAGCCGGTCGCGAGCCACGTCGACGCGGCGCAGCAACGCAGCGGGAAGCAGGCCGCGCAGGCCTGCAAGACGCTCCTGCAATTCCGCGTAGAGCGGGACGACCATCTCGCCGGCGTGGCTGGGCGTCGCGGCGCGGACATCGGCGACGAAATCCGAGATCGTGAAATCGACTTCGTGGCCCACCGCGCTGATCGTGGGAATCTCGGATGCCGCAAGCGCGCGCGCCACGACTTCCTCATTGAAGGCCCACAGATCCTCCAGCGAACCGCCGCCACGCCCGACGATCAGCACATCCGGCCGGTTCGCACCGGTGAGACGGTTCATCTGGCGGATCGCCGCGGCGACTTCCGCGGCCGCGCCATCGCCTTGCACCCGCACGCCGGCAATGATGATGTTGGCCGGCCAGCGGTTGAAGATGACTTTGAGCAAATCCTGAATCGCGGCGCCCGTAGGGCTGGTGACGATGCCAATGCACGCCGGAAAGCGCGGGATCTCGCGCTTGCGGTCCTCGTCGAACAATCCTTCAGCGGCGAGCTTTTTCTTGAGCTGCTCGAACGCCACGGCCAGAGCGCCGGCGCCGAGTGGCTCCATGCGCTCCACGACCAGCTGGTACTGTCCGCGAGGTTCGTAGACAGAAACGCGGCCCTGCACGAGCACCTTCGTGCCGTCCTCGGGCATAAAAGCCAGTCGTTCGGCTGTGGCGCGCCACAGCACACACGACAACTGCGCGCCATCGTCTTTCAATGTGAAATAACAGTGGCCGGACGAATACCATTTAAAGTTTGAGATTTCGCCTTCGACCCACACAGCGCCGATCGATTTCTCGATGCAGTCTTTAATCAGCCGCGTGACCTGCGTGACAGTCCATGCTTTGGGCTTGCCCGTGGCCGGATCGATCTTCGGCGCCGCGGGGCGCGTCAGTCCGTAGTCGGTCAGTCCGCGGCGGAACGGCGGCATCGGTTAGCGCCCCGCTCCGTAGTCCATTCCGGTACGCGGATCGATCGGCATCTGGAAGCGTTCAATCGACTGGGCGCGGCCGGTGTCCTTGTCGATCTTGACCACGACGCCGCAGGCCTTTACATCGTTCTCCGCGACGTCGAAGTGCGCGGGCATGGCGGTCCGCAATTTTTTGAGCACCGGCACTTTCTCTCGGCCCAGCACGCCGTCGTAAGGGCCGGTCATGCCGAGATCGGAAATGTACGCAGTGCCGCCCGGAAGGATGCGTTCGTCGGCGGTCTGAACATGCGTGTGCGTGCCCACGATGGCTGAGACCTTGCCGTCGAGATGCCAGCCCATCGCGATCTTTTCGCTGGTCGCTTCAGCGTGCATGTCGAGCAGAATGATGCGCGTCTGGTTCGAGGCCGTGGTGAGAATGTCGTCGGCCAGTTCAAAGGGACAGCGCAGCGGTTCCATGAAGACGCGGCCCATCAGATTCATGACAATGATGCGCGTGCCGTCCTTGGTGGTGTAAAGCCCCCATCCTTTGCCGTCGGCGCTCTTGGGATAGTTGGCCGGGCGCAGGACGCGCAGTTCGTGGATCACGCCGGGGTATTCCTTGTTGCGGAAGATATGATCGCCGGTGGTGACCACGTCGGCGCCGCTGGTCAGAATCTTATTGAGAGTCGTCGGCGTCAGCCCGGAGCCGGAGGCGGCGTTCTCACCGTTGACGACCACGAAATCCGCCTGGTACTTTTCCTTCAGCACCGGAACTGCTTGAGCCAGGGCATTGCGCCCGGGCCGGCCCACCACATCGCCGAAAAACAACACGGTCAAGATACCCAAATCGCACTCCTTACCCAAGGCCTCTAATTCTGGCTGATTATCGTACACGATTCGGTTCGAGATTGGATGTGAAATTGACGCTGATCCGGCTGCCATTAGCCTGATATATGGAGATTGCAGCCATGACCATCACCTATTGTGAAAAATGTGGCACGTTGATGCGGCTCCAGAAAATCTCCGAACCGAAGCTCTGCGCCGATTGCAGCTCCGGCAAGCCGGTCCCTAAATCACGAACGCCCCGCCACAGCGACATGATCCCGCGCAAGAACGTCAAGCGCGCCCCCCGGAACAAGTAGTCCGCTCGAACGCACGTCCTTTTATAATTCATTTCTTTGCAAGGCGCTGAAGTCCCGGCGCTCCCACACGTCTAACGAAGTGATTGGGGCAGGAAAATATGAGAAGCACCATCATGTCTCCCCGCGGACGCCAGGAAAGCTTCATCGCCTATTGTCTGGCGGCACTTTCGGTCGTGCTGGCCATGGGGTTGGCGGTACTCCTGTTTCCGTGGTCAAACTCACCGACTGCGGTCTTCACCATGGCCGTGGTGTTCAGCGCCTGGTACGGCGGGCTGGGCCCTGCACTGCTGGCGGCGTTTCTGGCCGGCGGCGTACGCTTCGTGATCTTTCGCGAAGTCGGCTGGTCGCCCATGGAAGATCTCGTCAACCTCGTCGTCTTCTGCCTGGCCGCGGTGCTGATTGGAATGCTCTTCAACGAACGCCACCGCACCGAAGTGGAATTGCGCAAACAGCAGGAATGGCTGCGCGTCACGCTGGCGAGCATCGGCGATGCGGTGATTACCACCGACCGTGGCGGCTGCATCACGTTTCTGAATCCGGTCGCTGAGCGCATGACCGGCTGGAAGATGGACGAAGCCGCCGGGCATCCGCTGGAAAGCGTCTGCAATCTCATTCACGAAAATTCGCGGATGCAGGCGCGCAATCCCATCGCCGCCGCCTTGAAGGAAGGCATGACGGTCACCACCGCCAGCCACACCTCGCTGCTCGCGCGCGACGGCCGCGAAATTCCCATCGAAGACAGTGCCGCGCCCATCAAAACTTCAGACGGCGCGACGCTGGGCGCCGTCATGGTCTTTCACGACGTCAGCGCCGGCAGGCAGGCGGAAAAGCAGCGCACGGAAATGCTCAAACGCACGCAGGAGGCGCAAGCGCAGGCCGAATCGGCCAACCGCGCCAAGGACGAATTCCTGGCGGTCGTCTCGCATGAGCTGCGCACGCCGCTGACGGCCATCCTGGGCTGGATCCGCCTGATCCGCACTAACAAACTCGAGCCCGACAAACAACTGCGCGCGTTTGAGATCATCGAGAACAACGCCGTTTCGCAGGCCAAGCTGATCGAAGACCTGCTCGACGTCTCGCGCATCATTTCCGGAAAAATGATTCTCGAAATGCGACCCGTCGATTTTCGCGACGTGGTGCAAAACGCGTTCGAGGCCGTGCGGCTCTCGGCGGAATCCAAAGACATCCACCTCGAATGCATCGCCCGCGACGCGTGTCCGCCCGTCTCTGGCGATCCCGACCGGCTCCGCCAGATCATTTACAACCTGCTGACCAACGCCATCAAATTCACGCCGCACGGGGGACGTGTCACCGTCAGTCTCGAACGCCTCGGCCAGAACGCCGCCGTCACCGTAACCGACACCGGAATCGGCATCGACCAGGATTTTCTGCCGTATGTCTTCGATCGCTTCCGCCAGGAGAACACGACGTCCACGCGCCGCTACAAGGGTCTTGGCCTGGGCCTGTCCATCGTGCGCCATCTGGTCGAACTTCACGGCGGAACGGTTTCGGTGGACAGCGCTGGAAAAAACCGCGGCGCCACGTTCCTCGTTCAGATTCCAGGCCTTCACGATTTCCGCGCCGCCGCGCACGGCCGCGATCTGCAGCGAGCCGCGGCCAGGGCCTCGGTGCTTTCAGGCATGCGCATCCTCGTCGTCGAAGACGAGCCCGACACCTGCGAGATGGTCGAAAGCATCCTCACACAGCACGGTGCCACCGCGTCCGGGGTTCATTCCGTGCGGGAAGCCATGGACGTGCTCGACACGTTCAAGCCGGGCGTGCTGATCAGCGACATCGGCATGCCGGATGAAGATGGCTACGCCCTGATTCGCCTCATTCGCGCGCGTTCACGTGAAGCCGGCGGCACCATGCCGGCCATTGCCTTGACTGCATTTTCACGGGTCGAAGATCGGCAACGGGCGCTGGCGTCGGGTTTTCAGGCGCACGTCTCCAAGCCGGTGGATCCGGACATGCTTCTGGCCGAAGTCGCACGCCTGACGCGCTGAACACCAAGCCGCTTCAAATCAATCTTTCTATTGAGCTATTGAGCGTTCTTCTGCGCCAGCGTCTCGTAGGCGGCGCGCAGTTTCGGAACTTCGCCGTGGTCGGGGTCGTTGGCGGTATAGAATTCCAGCGCCCGAATCAGCATTTCTTCGGCATGAGCGGAATTCTGCTTGGCCAGATTGCGCGCGACGACGGCCAGCGTCACGGCCGTCTCGGGATCATCCGGGCCGAATTTATTCTCGTATATTTCCAGTGCGCCGAGCAAATAGGCTTCGCCGCAGGCTCCGGCGTCGAGAATCCCCAGCGTCAGCAGCAGGTTTCCGAAGCCGGGATGTGCGCCCCCGCGTTCCAGCGCGACTTGTATCGCCGAAGCGACCACTGCCAGCTTGCTGACATCGCCGGAAACGATCGTGCGCTGCAGCGCTTTGAAGACCTCGGGGGAGATTTCAGACTTGATGCGGCCCAGGTCGCCGAGCACTTTACGGTCGTCGGGCTTTTCGGATTCTTCAGCTTCGCCCGCGCCGCCGCCGTAGTTCTTCTTCAGCCACATGATCGCCAGGGTCAGCACCACCAGCAGGATCACGACGACCAGCAGCAGTCCGACCATCATGCCCAGGCTGACATTGTCTGATGGTCTTTCCACGAACGCACTCCCCCCGCCCCGGCCCGACCCCCGAACTGCCACCCGACTCGCCTAACCGAAAATCTTCGACCACATCGAAAACAGGATCACCAACCCGATGCCGATCACCACCGTAAACAAAAAGAGCAACAGGCAGCCTTCCACCATCTTTCGCTCGGAGGTCTTCTCCTTGCCTTCAAACTCAGGTCGCTTGTGTTCGTTCAGCACAATGTCACCTCGGATTTTGAATTAACAAAAGCTTATCCGAGAGCAGCGACTTCACATGATGAAAAATGGGAGATGGGATTCGGGATTCGAAGACCCTCCGGCAAATTTACCGGAGGGTTCCGTCACGCCGGCTGGACAGCGGCGAGGAAGTAGGAGACCTCTTGTTTGGCGTCGGCGAGTTTTGCGCGAACTTTCGTCAGCCAGGCATCGGACCAGACGCCGGTGTTGGAGCCCGACGAACTCGCCGTTGAGCCTTCAGCGCTCCGGCCGGGAATCTTGACTTCCGGCAACGCGGCGCGCGCGGCCGGTCCAATCGTCGCCAGCACCCACGCCGCACCCCAGCAAACCTTGCGGTCTTTACTGTGCTTCATCGCGTCGATCAAATCCGGAATCACTACCTTCCCCATGGTCGTCAGTACGATCGCGGCACTCTCCTGGATTTCCGGACGGCGGTCGCCGAGCAGATGAATGAGTGCGGGAACGGCTTCCGCGCCAACGTTGACCAGACGACGCATCGCAAATGAGCGGATACCGTCCTGGTTATGGATGACAGCATCTATCAGGGCCGAAACGCCGGGGTGGTGTGAGTTAAACATGGGACCGTTCCTCTCGAATGCGACGAAATGGACAATACAAACAACATGCCAACATGCACATTGTGCTTTTCGCGTTAAATAGCGATAAAATATACTTTTTATATCATTCTGTGCTGCAGGATCTACAACAATGGTACAACACCTGACGCAATAATCGACTTCAGCTGGGACGCGAATCGCGCAGTTCCTTCTCGATTTTGTTAATTTATGCCGACAGTTTTTTGCTTCCGCTCGAATGTATAGGTATGACAGAGGCTGGAATCAGGAAGAACCCGTTAATGGCCTCAATGGCTTCTGGCGCCAACGCCCAGCCCGCCCGCCCGGCTCCCTCTATACCGTGGGCGATGTTGGCGTTTGATGAGTTCTACCGTGCCCACGCATCGGCCGTCTACCGTTACATCTATTTCCGGACCGGCATGGACGATGTCATCTCCAGCGAACTGGTGGCGGATGTTTTTCTGGCGATGTGGGCGCAGCCCCGGCCACATGACGGAGAGGAAGTACCGCTGCTCTACGGCGTCGCACGGAGAAAAATCGCCGACCATTACCGCTCCCGCAAACGACAGCTCGAAATGCGCTTCTCGGAGCTCGACAAGCGTGAACGCGAATGGATCGCCGGCATGCTCAGCGACCGCGAAGACCAGGCCGAACGTCCCGGCGCGCTCTCCCCGGAAGCGCGGCGCCTGATCGGCGAAGTGCTCAGCGCACTCGAAGCCTCCGCGCAGGAACTGCTGATCGGCAAATACATTCACGGCTATTCGGTCCGCGACTTGGCGGAAAAAGCCGGCAAAAGCGAAACCGCGGTGAACTCCGCCCTGGCCCGCGCGCGTCAGGCGCTGCGGCAGGCGTTGGAAGCCCGCATGATTCACGGCATTTGAAGGAAGGCACGTCCATGGGCATGAACGAACCGGAACCGATCATTCCTGAACACGACCGCTTCGGCCACGTGTTGCGCCAGACGCTGGAAAATGGCGGCAATCCGACGCCGTCGCAGCTCGACAACATTTTCGCGACCGTTCAACACAAGATCACGTCATCCCGCGCTCAGACCGTGCGACGCGTCCGCCCCGATCTGGAAGCCGCCGCAGCCAGTGCGTCAACCACAGCCACGGACGCCGTGAGCGTACCAACAGAAGCAGCGGCAACCTCGGTGACTGCGCAAGCCACGATCCCCGAAGCCTGGCGCGCGGAAAATCAGCGCCTGCGCTCGTGGGTGGTGAGATTGTGGGTCGGCACGGTCGCGTCGCTGATCGCGTGCGCGGCGGTGCTGGTGTTTTTCAGCATGAAACGCAGCGCACAGCCCGTGGCGGTATCCGTCTCGCCGCGCGAAGAACCGCTCGAAACGAAAACGCCTCCTGCCGGAATCAAGCCCGCTCCGCCGCTGACTCACGCCGAGGCTCCGCCGTCGCGCGGGCCTGTCGCTCCGACCCCCACGCCATCGATCCGCCCAGAGGTCGCAGAGAAAGCTCCTGTCGATATGCCGCCGGTCGTCGCGACCACTCCGCCGCCTCCGACTACGCCAGACCCCAAAGTCGAAGCGCCGAAGCTTCCCGATTCGATCCCCCCGGTTGCGTCCACGTCCGTGGTTCCTCCGCCCACACCGGTCGCGCCGCCCGTCGAGCCTGCGGCCATTGCGCAGCCTGAAAATGTGGCGTCTGCCGACGATGTCATCGTCGTGGTGAATGGTGAGCCGATTATCGGCAAGGCGATCCTGCCGGCCACGGAGACCGATTTTAAGATCAAGCTCGCCGACACCGGCCAGGTCGTCGCGTTACGCTGGAACACACTGGAGTCCAGCGAGCGACGGCGCATCAAGAAACAATACGGACTTGAAGAGAGCGGCGGCCGCACCGCCTGGGGCGAGAAGGTTACCGGCGCGCGGCTCCATCTGGCCAGCGGCAGAACCATGGACGTCCTGCCGCTCCCCGACCGCGACTTCAACGGCCAGCGCGCCTTCCGCACCGCCAACGCGCCTCTGCTGATGATCCCGGCCGCCGACATCAAATCGGAGGACGCGATCCCGTGCTACGAATGCGATTTCTACACGAGGCACGAAGTCTACGACCGCTGGCTAAGCGACAAGCCGCCGGCCAGCGACGATGCCGCCGCGCATCTGGAACTCGCCCGCAAAGCCGCCACGATCGGCCTTTATCTCGAAGCGCTCGACCAGCTCAAGAGCGCCGAGATTATCGATCCGCGCACCGAAGGCCCGAATCACGATTTCAAAATGGAAATCATCCGCTCGCATGCGCGCCAGCAGACGCTGGATCTGTTCGAAAGGATGCAGCGCGCGAATCTCACCCGGGATTACTTCGCCGCCGCGGAGTGCCTCGAGAAGCTCGACCGCAACTTTCCTAATTCGGAATTCAAGAGCCGCTGGGACGCGATGCGCGCGGGCATCGAAGCCGGCTGCAAAACCGAAGTCCGCAAGCGCGTCATCCAGATGTCGTACACCGTGGCGCTGGACCTGATCCAGAAACAGCTCGCCCGCCGCGTCAAGGTCGACGCGAAGGGCAATATCGTTCCCTCGCTGCCGGGCAAACAGGTCACGACGTCGCACGGCGACATCTTCCGCGGCACGTTGATTCCTGGCGACGGCTACGGCATCGTCAGCCTCAAAGTCGGCGAAATGAACCTGACCATCCCGACTCGCGAAGTCGTCTCCATCGACGACGTGGACTTGAGTGTCGGCGTACGCGAAGTGCCGCTCACGTTCGACGATCTGAAGGATTACGTCAGCGACACGCGCCGCCCCGACGGCCTGAAAGCGCAGCTTGTCACCACCATCGCCCGCACGCTGCGCGGCACGGGCATCGCCGAGAAGGACGTGCGCGACTACTTCGACCGCCGCACCAACAAAGATGCCCGCTACGAAGAAGGCCGCATCATCTCCGATCCGGTCTACGCCACGATTCACGACGCCGCGTATGGCAGAGGCGGCTGGCTGCGCGACGGCGTCAAACAATTGCCGCTCTCTGACAGCGCTGAGCTGACCACGCTGCGTCCGCACAACAGCCACGCGCAGCCCTACGCCAACGCGAAGCCGGTTGAAAATCCGGAGACCAGCGACGACCCGAACGTCTGGTTCGCCAACCAAAGCACCGACACGCAACTGTCCATCCTGCGCGCCATCGCCGCCGAGAAACTGTTCAGTTCGAAGGTGACTGAGGAACGCTGCAACGAATGCGCCGGCACCGGTACCATGACCACCGCCGGCCCCGGCGGCCACCCGATCACCTTCCGCTGCCCTACCTGCCGAGGCCTGCGCGTCCTGTTCAAGCTGACGTACGAGTAGGGCGGCTCTTGGCTCGTAGCTTTTGGCACTTGGGAGTCCTGTCGGCGAGTCGAGCAATCCGTCAGTCAAAATGACGCACCCGTAACCCGCGAGGGCGGCCCATCCGAATTCGAAGAATTCGGATGGGTGAGCGCCAGCGAACAAGAACCTCGTCGGCGCACACAATCAGTTCTGAAACGGTTCCGAGAACACGGTCAGGATAACTGGCCAAATCTCGCCCGTCCGTTTTTTTGACACTCCATCTCGAAAAAACTGCCTACTGCTACTGCCTTCTGCCTTCTGCCTTCTTACAACGATTGCGCTCAAAGTAACGTCACATCCGCAGATGCACCCACCTCTGACCCCTGACCCCTGACCCCTCGCGCCATGGCGCGCCGCGCGGCGCGCTTCACTTGTCATTCAACTTCTGATACCGGTAATACACCTCCAGGCACAGACACCCCAGCGCCGTCGAGTACACGCGGCCGCCCCATGCACCCCAGACGTCATCGGGAGCCCATGAGCCGTCGTTGTCGCCGTCTTTGCACTGATTGGGGACCAGCGCGGCTTTCAGTTTTTCGTTCCACTTCTTCCAGTAATCGCCGCCGGCCTGGAACGTACCCATCGTGCCGTAGTACCAGTAGTAAAGATTCTGATGATCGGTCGTCGGGTCCTGCGGCTTGAAGAGGTACTGCGGCAGGCCGTCGTCGGCGGTGATGAAGGCGGCGGCTCCGGCGACGTAGTCGTCGGTCGTGTTCGCGCCGAGGAACAGGTTGATCACCATGCCAGCGGCCGTGCAGGCGTAGCCTTTACTGCCGAAGTTCTTCGCGCCCGCGTCGAGATAGCCGGTGACAGACTCGCCGTAATCGCCCTTGGCCTTGTCGAGTGTGGTGACGTTCTTGATCGCATCTTTGGCGCGCAAGATCGCATCGGCCGGAACGTGAATGCCAGCCACCTTCGCCGACTTCAGCGCCATCACCGCCCAACCGGTCACGGTCGGATCGGTGACTTGGCGGTCGTAGTACGTCCAGCCGCCGGTGGTATTCTGCGACTGCCACTTCAGGATCAGCGCGATGCCCTTCTCGACCGAATCCTGCAGTTCGGATTTCTTGTCGCCCGGGCTTTCCGCGATATGGCCGCTCATCGCCAGCGCTTCGCACAGCGCCAGCGTGCAGATGCAGTGGTCGTAGTACTGCGCGAGTTTGCTGCCGGGATACTTCGAGGAGTAATCGCCGTCGGGTCCCTGCTGCGACATGATCCAGGCGACGGCGCGCTTGACGTTGTCCTTGTACGCGCCGATGCGGGTGGAATGTCCGGCGCCGAGGAAGGCCAGCGTCGCCAATCCGGTCACGCCGGGGACGAACTTGGAATTCAGCCATGCGCTGCCGCCGTAGCGGAGTTCCTTGTTGCTCAAGAATTTGTCGACTTCCCAGTGGCCGTCGGCTTCCTGATGGTACGCCAGCCAGCGCAGCGCCTTGTCGACGGCACTTTCCGTCGCGGCCGATCCGCCGTGGCGCTTGACCATCAGCTTGCGTCCGCCGCCGGAGCGATTGCCGAAGCTCCCCTTCCCCGCGCCCGATTGCACGCCAATGCCCGTGCCATTTCCGCCGCCCCAGCCGCCGCCGGTGCCCGCGCTGCCTGCGCCGCCGACGCCGACCACGTCTTCCATGCTCATCCCACCCGTCCCGCCGCCGCCGGGCTTGTCATCGTTGCCGGAGACAGAGTGAAACATCTTCGCGTCTTCGTTGCCAAACGCGCTGTGCGTGTCGGGTCGGTCGAGATTAATGGTTTCAAAATGGTCGCCGAGTTCCGCCTTGGCCAGGATGTCCGGCGGCACGACGATATTGGACACTTCCTGCGAGGTCGGATCGGTCGGCGGCGTGTCGGACTTCGACTGCAGCGCGGTTTCCGCGGGAGGCTTGGGCTTTTCCTGCTCGTCGTTGGTCAGCACCGGGCGCTGCTGCAATTCGGTGGTCATGATCACGGCGTCATCATTCTTCGGCAGTTCGATGGCCATCGAGACCAGACTGGCCAGCAAGATGACGAGGACGTGGAGCGCCAGCGAAACGGCCCACCACGGCGCGCCACTCATGCGACCGAGCATCCCGCTGCCCGGGGCCGCACCCACGAGCTCGCCGCGATCTTCGAGCGGTTCGACGACGTTGTTTTTGCCGGTGTCCAGTCGTGAGGTGTACTGCAGCAATCCGCGCACGGCGCCAAAGCGACGGAGCTTGTCGCGGCATGCGTCGCAGATCTTGAGATGCGTCTCGACCTTGCTGCGATCGGCCGCGGGCAGATCCTTTTCCAGATACGGTCCCATCAGTTCGGTGACCGCTTCACAGGTGTCGATCGAGACCATTGCGTTTCCCCTTTGATTAGACCGCTTCGTCCGGCGCGTTGGCCGGCGGCGTTCCAGGTTCCAGATGCGATTGCATGGCTTCGTAGAGTTCCAAGGACGCTTCGCAGAGAATCCGGCCCACGGTGCCCTGCGGCAGCTTCAGGCGCTGCGCGATTTCCTTGTACGAAAGATTCTCCCAGTAGCGCAGCCGCACGATTTCGCGTTTATGCGACGGAAGTTTCTGCAGTGCTTTGGCGACGGACTCGCGCAGTTCCAGCGCGCTAAAGCCGCCGGTGGTGTGCGTGGCGTCGGGTTCGAGACGAATCAGGCGCTCCGATTTTTTCTTGTCGCGCGTCCGCGAGCGCAGACGGTTGAGCGCGTTGCAGCGGTTGGCGTTGCGCATCCACGCGCCCAGCGATTCAGCGTGGTTCATCTGTTCGGTGTGGCGCAGCGCTTCGAAGAACGTTTCCTGCACCACGTCTTCAGCGTCGGCGGCGTTGCCGAGAATTCCGGCAGCCTGCGCGATCAGTTCCGCGCGGTATTGGTTGAGCAATTCCCAATATTCCGGGGGCACGCCATCCGGCGAATCTTCGCGCGCTTGTCTCATGATGTGTTGTGCCGACGTCGTTGTGGCCACGAGTGCCTCCTATAACTAAGTCCCCGCCAACACGCGGCTTGTTCGGAAATCTTGTGAAATTAGCGTGAGCACGAATGCCGCTGTTGATGGCGAGTCATGCACCTGTGAGCCACTCGCAGCAGAGGTAACACAGCACTGAAGATGTGGGAAAGCCGCCGCCGAAGAATTCGCCTGCTACTATTTCTTTGGCAGGGGTAATGGCGGGACAAGAATATGGAGGAATGGCAATGCCCCTCCGGAAAATTTTCCGGAAGGTACCAATTGGCCAT
This sequence comes from Planctomycetota bacterium, assembly GCA_038227875.1. Classification (GTDB taxonomy): domain Bacteria; phylum Planctomycetota; class SZUA-567; order H5-PLA8; family H5-PLA8; genus JBBRPR01. The sequence continues at coordinate 51,493 of JBBRPR010000029.1, read as the reverse complement.
GTGGTCAAAAGCCAACATGGGGACTGTAGTCCCTATCCTGACCACTCCGCAGACTACGGTTTCAAATTTGTAACAAGATTAAATCACCCTAGCGACCTTGGTCGCTAAGGTTGACAAAGTTCCACGACTCCACCTCGTATGAAAATTCAAAGACGGTATCGCCCGGGCGCGCAACAATGACAACGCGCAAGAATTCTCCGGACTCATTTTTGATGTGCGTGTAATTCCAGGCAAAGACCGGGTCGCTACTTCCGGGTCCCGACATTCTGCCCCATGGCCGCACTGTATCAGGCTTGCCGAGCAATACCTCCAACGCCGCAACGCTCATTCCACCATACAGTTGTTTAGTGGGATCGACCGCTGTTGAGGAAATTGGGGCTGCGTTGCAGGCAACTTCATGTGACGTGGAACACGCTGGCAGTATGAACAGCGTCGTGACCCAAACCATACCGATCACGCGCGTCATAGTCGCCCCACAGAAGTGGCAGAAATTCAGTCGTCCAGCGAGACGCGATGCGGAACGACTTCCGCCGGATCGACCGGCAGCTCCGCCGAGGCGCGTTCGAGACGCTTCAAGCGTTCGCGCAGCGGGTTGGCATCACGGTAGCCGAAGAGCAGTTCCAGCGTCGATTTGTAGAGTCGCAATGCGCGTTCGGAGTCCGACAGTTTTCCTGCATACAAGTCGCCGAGCGCGTAGGTGATCAGCAACACTTTCGGCTCCCATGGATCTTTCTCAAACGCCGGGTCGTTGCGCTGGTCGATGATGCCGCGCAGCGCGCTGGCCAGTTCCTGTGCGGCCATCTCGTACTTTTTCTGCCCTTCCAACGCACGGCTAAGGCGCATCAGCGCTTCCATGTTTCCGGGCTCTTCCTCGCGCGCGGTGCGGAATTCCTGTTCGGCTTCGGCGAACTTACTCTGCGTCATCAAGCCGTCGCCGCGGTCAAACGTGCGCACGACCTTGCTCGACGATTCTTCCATGAAGCGCGTGCCGGATTCCATCGCGAAGCCAAAGCCCCACATCACCGTCCCCGCCACGCCGAAGGGAAAGAGCGCCAGCTCCACCAGAAATGCGTTACCGTTCAGCGCGTGAAATCCCGCCGCCGCGCCGGCCAGTGTAAAGAACTGCGCCAGCCCGAAGTACATCCCCCAGAGCGGTTCGAAGCAGATAAAGCCACGGTCGCCGCCGGTCCAGCGGTAATAGGCGCACATGCCGCCGTACACGCCCAGACCCACAAACGCCAAGGACGCGAGAAAGTAAATCACAGGCATTCGCGTACCTCCATTCTTGTGTAGCGCGGGACGCCCACCATATTGCAAATTTGCAATATGGTGGCTATTAAACACACGCTCGCTTAGTCCAGCGTACGCGGGCTGGTCACGTGCTTCATCGCCGTGTCGCGGGTGATGACGCCGCGGCGATACATGTCCTTCAACACCGAATCCATCGTCTGCATGCCGACCTTGGCGTGCGTTTCGATGATGCTGGCGATCTGCTGCGTCTTGCCTTCGCGAATCAGGTTGGCGACGCTGGGCAGGTTGCGCAGAATTTCCACGGCCGGCACGCGCCCCTGACCATCGGCCTTCGGCAGCAGGCGCTGCGAAATAATCGCCGTCAGGCAGAAGCTCAACTGTGTCCGGATCTGGTTCTGCTGGTACGGCGGAAAGACGTCGATGATGCGGTCGACGGCCTGCACGGCGGAATTGGTGTGCAGCGTCGCCATCACCAGATGTCCGGTCTCCGCGGCCGTCAGCGCCACCGCCATGCTCTCCAGATCGCGCAACTCGCCGATCTGGATGACATCGGGATTTTGACGCAGCACGTGTTTCAAAGCCGACGCAAAAGAGTGTGTGTCGTCGCCGACTTCGCGCTGTTCGATAATCGCCTTTTGCGAGACGTGGAGGAATTCGATCGGGTCTTCGACGGTGATGATGTGGCAGCGCCGCTTTTCGTTGATCACGTTGACCATCGCCGCCTGCGTGGTCGATTTACCATGCCCGGTCGGCCCGGTGAACAGCAGGAGACCCTGCGACTGCGTGCAGACTTCTTCGAGCACTCCCGGCAGCCCCAGATCGGTCAGGGTAGGAATCGTCGATGAGATCAGGCGAAAGACTGCGCCGACTGCGCCCTTCTGCCGGAACGCGTTGCCGCGGAAGCGCGCCTTGTTCTGATACTGAATCGAGAAGTCGAGTTCTTTGTCTTCTTCAAAGCGCGCAATCTGATGCGAGTTGAGCACGCTGTAGAGAATCTTCTGCGTGTCTTCCATCGTCAGCGGAGCGACATCGAACTGGCTGATGCTGCCGTGGATGCGCACGGACGGCGGCACACCGACGGTGAAGATCAGGTCGCTGGCCTCTTTGGAAATGGCCGCGTCGAGGTAGCGGAAGATGGCGTTGCTGGCGCTGGTCATGGTGACTTTCCGCCCGGCCCGCCCTTGCGTGCACTCAATTCACGCTAAAGACGGGGTTCGAGCTTTCCCTTTTTCGTGGCAGCCATCGAAGGCTCTACCGGCATCACATTACCAATCCGGATGCGCTCGGGCAGTTGTTGTGCCTTCTGTGGCTTGCGGACCATGCATCCCAACAGCCAGATTTCAGAAAGGTAACGGTGCGCTGCGCGGGAATTAATAATTTCATCAAGCGAGTACCCGCAGTATTCGCGCGCCCGCAGATACTGCCGGCGCAGCACCGAATAATTTTCAACTAACGTGTGTTTCGACCGAACCTGATCGCCTTCTTCTTCGTATTCCAAACGTTCAAACATGGCTGGCCTCGCGCCGGCCGGTGATCGTTTCAAACAACTGCGCCACTTCTCCAGCCGTGCGGTGAACGTCGAAGAGTTTTTCCACGCGCTCGCGCGCCGCCGCGCCAAACTTCTCCCGCAATGCCGCATCCTTCAACAACCGCGCACAGGCCGCGGTCAGTTCCGGCACGTCGCCTTGCGCGGTGAGAAAACCGGTCGTTCCGTCGTCGACGATTTCCGCCTTGCCGCCCGAGCGCGTCGAGACCACCGGCAATCCCGCGGCGCCGGCTTCCGCCAGCACGCGCCCGAAGGGCTCGTTCTCGCTGCAGCTGACCAGCAGGTCCGACGCGGCCATCAGCGCCGGCACGTCGTCGCGTTCACCCAGGAAGCGCAACCCCGTTGGATCAAGCCCCACCGCCGTGGCGTGATCCATCAGCGCCTCGCCGTATTCGTGATTGTTGCTGACGCCTTCGCTGCCGACGAGCAAGCCCATGACCTCCGGCACCTGCGTGCGCAACTGCGCGAGCATGTCGAGAAACTGTTCGAGTCGTTTCCACGGCGCGTAGGAGCCGACGCAGAGCACGGTGGGCCGGTTGGCGTCGAGCCTCAATTCCGCGCGCAGGTTGGCGCGGATTTCGGCGCACTTGCTCTGCTCGGGAATGCGGGTCAGATCGATGCCGTTTTCGATGACGTGGAGTTTCTCGCGCGCGACGCCTTCGTTCAGGAGATGCGCCTCTACCGCCCGCGAAATCGCCACGACGCCGGCCGCGGCGCTACTCAAGATCCGCGCAAAACCGTGCATCGGCACCAGATCGCGGCAATGCCAGACGAACGGAAGCTGTGTGATGCGCGAGACCTCCCACGCGACGAACGCCGCGGAGTCGGTGTTGGCGTGAATGAGATCGATCTTCTGCTCTTTGCAGATGTCGACGATGGCGCGCGAACCCTGATAGAGCGCCTTGACTTGTCCGGCGAGGACAAACGGGTTGGTGGAACGGCGGAAGCGGCGCAGGTTAACGCTCTCAACCGGGATCTCAGCGGCGGCGCAGAGACGGTCGAGCGGACTGTCCGGCGGCACACACGCGACCGGCGCGATCCGCTCCCGCGGCAGCGCGCGCAGGACTTCCAGGAAGGAACGTTCGGCGCCGCCCATCACGCCAGTAACGGAGATCGCCAGCACGCGCACGGGCGCGCCGTCGGCGGGCAACTTTGCGATTCGGACTCTGGTCTTAGCTTTGCGCCGCATGCACCCGCCTTCATCCGCCCCTTTATAAGGTAGCGAATTGGCGGGCGATTAGCAAGATGCCGCAGTTTACGGCTCGAACAACCCGCGCCCAGAGGCCAGCGCCTCCGCCAGCGTCTCGACATGAATCTTGGAGGGGATGTCGATCTCCAGCGCGGCCGGATTGATCGGATCATTGAGGCGCAGCGATTCGACTTCGAATTCCAGCGTGAGCTTGCCGTTGCCGCTGGTCAGTCGCACCGACTGCGCCACCGGCGTTTCCAGCAGTTCGTCCGAGGCGTGGTTGTTCTTCCGATCTTCGATCAGATTTTGATACGAGACAAATTTCACGTACTCCGCGCGGCCCAACAAATCACCACTGGGACGGAAGACGTCTTCGGAGGCAATGTTGCGATCGAGGGGATTGAGCTGGATGCGCCGCAGGCATTTCGAGGACGCGCTGTTAACGCTCATGACATTCACCTGCAGACCGTGCTCGTCTTCGGTGATCTTGCGGGCGTCGGCGCGGGCGGCCCAGGCACGGGGCGAGAACAATTCGCGCGCGCGGCCGAGTTCGGAGATCAGTCCCAACTCGACCGAAGCGCAGTTGCTCATTTCTCGTTCCGGTACCACGAACGCGGTCTTGCGGGTCGGCAGGTAACAGACGAGGCGTTCGTCGGCCATCGCCATGTCGAGGCCGAGAATGCCGAAGATTCCCGTGAGACGAAGGCGAAAGTTGCCCGAAGAATCGCCGATGTAGCTGGCGTCAAGGTTCATGGATTTGCCGAGGTCGTTGGTGATCTTGACCTTCAGCCGCGCACCCACGGTTTTGACGCGTGTAGTGCGCCGGTCGATCTCTTCGATCAGGCCCAGGATGTCCTTGGAATCGCTGACGGGAATGTTGGGACTCATCATTGCCGTGCTGCTGTCTTGAATGCGTTTGAATTTCTCCGACCAGCTTAAGCGGTGAGGAACCTGTGCAGCAGAACGGTCGAGGCGCTCATCAACAACACAGCCGCTCAGCACGGGCAGAAGCATGCCGAGCAACACCGCGCTCGTGAGGAACCGGGTGGAGACTGGGGTTGCACTGCAGAGTTTGCTTATTGCCATCGGTCTTGCCCTCGTACTCACACATTGGGCAAAATGCGGACCACATCGCGCGTACTATTAATTGTCATATGCCTTTTTCAGAGCTGTACGCTGGCGGACGTCCATCCATTCGGCATAAAGCGAGTCGCGGCGCTGCTTCGCGGCTTCGGCGACACTGGCTTCCAAGTACGCGGCTTCGTGAATGGCCGGGCAGGCTGCAACGAGTTCCGGCAAATCGTTAACGAAGCCACGGACGCTTTCCAACAGGGGTTCGCGCAGTTTGAGAATCTCGTCGATCGCCAGCTCGTTGTGTTCGCGGATCGCGCACAGGGCTTCGTTGGCCAGGTGCTTGAGCTGTTCGGCGGTGAGCCGGATTTCGTCCATCGAATCCATAATGTCAACCTCCGCTACGATCGGTACAACGTTTCCAACTACGCCACCAGCGAAGCGCCCGTCATCAGACCCATCCCATTGGCGCCTTCTTCGCGCGCGCGGGTGGACATTTCCGTCCACGCGCTGCTCAACCCGGCCAGCAGGGAGCAGACTTCGGAGATGGCTTCCGCATCTTCGGGGCGGTGATTGGTCAGCGCCTGGGTCAGGCGGAACTGCATGTATTCGTAGAGGCGTCCCAGGTTCGCCGCCAGTTCGCCGCCGTCGTTGAAATTCAGGCAGGACTGCAGTTCGCCGATGATCGCCTGCGCATGCAGCGCCAGGCGCACGGCTTCCGCGGAGCGCGCCAGCGACGGCCACATCTCGTAGGCCCGTTCCAGATCGCGGACCGCGCGTTGAAAGAGCAGGTCGACGAGCTTGGCCGGATCGGCGTTGGCGACTTCCTGTTCCATGTACTCGTTCGTGTTCTGGTTCATCATCGAACCCCTTTCTTATCCTAGTTCGACTTCCCGTTGGGAAGCGTGGAGAGCAATTGGTTCAAACCGGAGCCGTACGCGCTGATGGTCGTCTCCATCGTCGCGAACTGCCGCGTGATCGTCTGGCTGTAGGAATCCACATTCTGTTTTTCGCGGTCGATCGATGTGCCCAGAAGATTGATCTGATCAGTGAGCGAGTTGGTCTTGCTCTGAATCAGGCCCTGCGGAAACGTGGCCTGCTTTTGAACGTAGGTCTGCAAACGGGTGAACGTTCCCGCCGCGGGATCGGCGAACAGCTTCTGTACGCCTGCGAGGTTGGTCGAGAGTGCATTGGTCAGCTTGGTGGAATCGACCGTCAGATCGGGATCCACTCCTGAGGTGCTGATGCCGACGCCGGAAAGATAGGAAAAGGGTCCCGACAACCCATTGAACTGCTTGGCGACCATGGAGCGCAGGGTCGAGCCCAGGTCCTGCACCGACTGATCTCCGGCAAAATGACCGTCCGTGTTCTTGGAGCCGTCAGTGGGCTGTGGCTTGCCGATGGCGTATTCCGATTCCGTGGCGATGAAGTCCTGCAGATCGTTGTACGCCGTGACAAAACTGTTCACCGCGGTGACAATGGGGGCCGGATCCGCGCCAACTGTCACGTGTGTGCTGCCCGTGTCCTGCTTCAATGTAAGGGACAATCCCTGAATTCCAGTCTCCGCTTCGGTGAACAAGTCATCGTTGCTCTGGATCGGATTGCCGTTGTTGATGCCGTCGATGGTGATCCTGGCATTTGCGCCGGCCACACTGACGCCGTCATTGGCGCCGCCGGAGACGGTCATGTTCAACGCCGCACCCAGGGTTCCAGTGGTGTCAGCGACGGTGATGGGCGTCGCGCCGTTGGTGCGATTGGTCAGGATCATTTTGTCGGCGAGCTTGTCGTACATGGCATTGACGCCCGCGCCAGAACCATTGATGCGGGCCACGATATCCGTAAGCGTGTCCTTCGAGGCGTCGTAGTTGATCGCGGTGCCGTTGATGGTGAACGTGCCAGTCGCGCTGCTGAGCGTACCGGCCAGTCCCGACGCACCATTCAGCGCCGCAGTGGTGTCGATTCCTGAACCGGTGCTGAGCACTGCGCCGGAGGTCAGCCGCGTGGCGCTGCTGCGGTTCAACACCGTGACGTTATACGAGGCGAGCAATGAACCGGAGGCAGCCGTAGCCGAGAGCACGTTGCTTTGATCGACACTGGCAGCAACGGAGTTCTTGAAGGTTGTGTTCTTGCCCAGAAATCCCGCTGCCGACTGCAGCGTTCCCATTTTGGCGGCAAGAGTATTGTAGGCGGTTTGCTTATCGGTGAGCGCGGTCTTCTTCGTATTCAGGCTGTTCAACGTAACGGATTTGATCTGAACGAGTTTCTGAACGATGGATGCGGTATCGAGGCCGGAGGCGAGATTGGAGAACGTGATCGGAGATCCGTTCGCATTCCCGGTGGTGTTCGCTGTAATTGCCATGACTTAAGTTCCCCGACTGTCGACTGTCGCTCTACCCTGCACATCGGAAGCTGCTGGGAAGAGTTAAGTAGTAAAATCAACAGCTCATTTATCGCGCTGCATCTTTTGCCGGTGAAAAAGGCAAAACACGCCCCTGTTGTTAATTCAATTGGCAAACGCCTTGCCTGTTACTCAGCAAATTCGGGGGGAATCAAAGACCATGGAAACGCTCCGCACGACACGGATCTCGAAACTCAGAGGTATGCTGCGCGCCTTCTTCCATTTCTTTGGGGGCCATAAGGATACGTCTGATTCCATCCACACTGTCCTAAAATCAAACCCCCTGTCCGTGGTTTCCATCGCTTCCGAAGAAGTCGGCTCGATGCCGGCCTCTTCTTCGTCGCGCTATCAGCCGCGCCTGCTTAAGGATATGGATCAGGAGGTGATGCGCGCAGTGCTTGACGCCGCGTGCGAAATCCCCGCCTTTCCCGCCGTGATCAGCGAACTCGTGGCTTGCCTGCATTCGCCCAACGTTTCAGAAGCTCGCGTCAGCGAACTGGTGCAATTGGATCCGTCACTGAGCACCTCCGTGTTGCGCGTGGCAAATTCTGCGCTGTACGCCACCGACCAGACCGTCGTCAGCGTCAAGACCGGCGTGATGCTGATTGGCTTCGATCTGCTGCAGTCGATCGCCATGCGCGGCGCGGTCTCGGGCATGATTCAGATGGATCGCGTTAAAGCCAGCAAGCAGGATCCCGATGCGTTGTGGGCTCATTCCATCGCCGCAAGCATGTACGCGCGCGAACTGGCGCAGCGGCTGCCGCGCATGGAATCTTCGGAGGCCGTCACTGCCGGCCTGTTGCACGACATTGGCAAAATCGTGATGTGTATGTGCTATCCCGATAAAGTCGCCGACCTGATCAACCCGCAGACATCGCTGCTCGGCGAATCGCTGCTGGCCAAGGAAGAACGGCTGTTCGGCGCGTGTCACACGGTCTTCGGCGCCGTGCTGGCCAAGAACTGGGGACTTCCCGACTCACTGGTCTGCGCCATCGAACTTCACCACCACGGCAATTGCGCCGACCGGCTGAAGTCGTACTCCAAGCACATCCGCGATCTGACCATCGTCACCTGCCTGGCCAACCAGTTCGCCAAGCTCGGCGGCTTCAGCGGCAACGACAACGAGATCGACATTTTCAGCCCGGAAGTCACCGACCGCCTGAATCTTCCCTGCGATCTGATGGAAGCGATGAAGAAGATGCCGAAGGATATGCCGAAGCGGATCAATACGGTGATCAGTTGTTTGTAGGGCATCTGTTGGCTCTAAGCTCGTGAGATAAGAGCCAAGAGTTTCCTCGGCGGCAAAATTTGCACCGCCAACAACCTCACCTACCCTATTTTCAGGCACACTCTTTGCATTCCATCGGTCGGTACTTTCCGCAATTCAGCTTCAAATCGAGGCCGACCCATGGATCTTCCCATTCATTTCTTCACAATCGTACTTAATGGTCAGCCTTTCATCCGTTATCACATCGACGTGCTCAAGAAGCTCGACTTTCCGTGGCACTGGCACGTCGTTGAAGGCGTGGCCGAGTTGAAGCACGATACGGCGTGGAGCGTCGGCGGTGGCGGGCGCGTTCCGGCGGACTCGCACAACAATGGTTTGAGCAACGATGGCACCGCGGAGTACCTCGATCAGCTCGCGCGCGAATTTCCAAGAAATGTTTCCATCTACCGCAAACCTCCTGGGCAGTTCTGGGAAGGCAAGCGCGAGATGGTCAACGCGCCTCTGGGCAATATTCCCTGCGAATGCCTGCTCTGGCAGATCGATTCCGATGAACTCTGGACCGCCGAGCAGTTCAGCGCGGCGCGGCAGATGTTCCTCGACGATCCGAGCAAGAACGCGGCGTTTTACTGGTGTGATTATTTCGTTGGCGAAAATCTGGTCATCTCGACGCGCAATTGTTACTCGCAGAATCCGAATTTCGAATGGCTGCGCACCTGGCGCTACCGTCCCGGCAATCTCTGGCTGGCTCACGAGCCGCCGCGACTGATGGCTCAGAATGGCGAAGGCGTGTGGCACGACGTCGCCGCCAACGCGTTCAATCATTACGAGACCGAATCGCGCGGACTGGTTTTTCAGCACTACGCGTACGTGACGGAAAATCAGCTGCGCTTCAAGGAACAATATTACGCCTATCACGGCGCGGTGGGGCGCTGGAAGGTGCTGCTGGCGCAGCCGGTCTTCCCGGTCATGCTCTGCGATTTCTTTCCATGGGTGCGCGACGACACGATGGTCGATACCGCCCAGAATCTCGGCGTCGTGCCGCTGATGCGCCGCGAGTGGTCCTTCGCGCCGCCCAAGCCGCAGGCGCCGCACAAATTCCAGCCGCCGGTGGCCGGCACGATCATTGTCGACGGCGTATTTTTTCAGTACTACAACACCGGCATCGCGCGCGTCTGGCGCACGCTGATGGAACATTGGGCGAAGGAAGAATTCGGCAGCTCGATTCTGTTCCTCAACCGCGGCGGCACCGGGCCGACGATTCCCGGCATCCGCTCGCGAACCATACCGCGGCATGACTACAAGCGATTGCCGATCGACCGCACGATGCTGCAGCGCATTTGCGACGAGGAGAATGCGGCGGCCTTCATTTCCACCTATTACACCACGCCGCTCACCACGCCGACGGTGTTCATGATGCATGACATGATCCCGGAAGTGGTCGGCGCAGACTTGACCGATCCGATGTGGAAGGAAAAGCACGAAGGCGTGAAGTACGCGTCGGCGTTCCTCTGCGTTTCGAATAACACGGCCAAGGACGTGAAGAAATTCTTCCCCGATCTCGATCCCAAGACGATCACCGTCGCGCACAACGGCGTCTCGCCGCACTTCGCGCCGCGCCCGGAACAGGAGATCGAACGCTTCAAGACGAAGTTCGGCATCAAAAAGCCCTACCTGATCTGGGTTGGCCATCGCCACGGCTACAAGAATGGCGCGGTCTTCTTTGAAGCGCTGCGCAAAATGCCCAACCGCACAGACTACGAATTGGTCATCTGCGGCTCCGCCAATCCGCTGGAGGCGGAGTTTGTGCCGTGCGTCGAAGGTATGCAGGTCCACCGCCGCCGCCTCGACGATGACGACATGGTCGCCGCGTACTCCGGCGCCGTCGCCTGCGTGTATCCGTCGAAATACGAAGGCTTCGGTCTCCCCGTGGCTGAAGCCATGGCTGCCGGTTGTCCGGTGATCTGCTGTCCGTACAGTTCGCTGCGCGAAGTCGGCGGCGAAGCGCCGATCTACATCGGCGGCGACGATCCGGACGAAGTGATCAAAGCGATTGATAAAGTTCAGAAGCCGGAAGTCCGGACGCGCATGATTACCGCGGGCCTGGTGCAGGCGGCGAAATTCAGCTGGCCGCGCACGGCCGCGACGATCAAGTCGGTCCTGCTGGAAATGTCACTGCGGCCGGCGAAATTCAAGCAGAACAACATCGTCTGCACGCCGGACTACGCGATTGCCTACGAGAAGCTGGAAGAGGAAATGAAAAGCGCCTTCGCCAAGTTGCGCGCCGACAAGCGCGCCAACAGCGCGGCGCTTTTTGTCCTGGCGCCTGACGCGGATGCCGATGTCATCGAGACGCTGGCCCGCTCACTCCAGGACGACGATCCCGACACGACGCAGGGACCGGACATTTTCCTGCTGACCGGACTTTCCGTTTCGCAGATGAAATTCATCGTCGAGAAATCGACGTCACGGATGGCGCTGGACTTCGAAAATACGCAGCTGCTGGGCACGTTGAACGCCGGCGTGCTGCCGCCATTCGCTGCGCCGGCCAAGCCGCGAGAAGCCACCGCCGCGGTGTAGTTACTCGGTGCTGGCGGCTTTGGCTTCGGCGTTCTTGTCGGCGGCCTTCTCTTCGGTGAAGGTAAAGAGACTGACGAGTTCTTCGCGCGTCAGCGCTTTCATGCCGGCGACGTCGTGTTGGACGATCGAGCTGGCGAGCATCTTCTTGAGCATCTGGCGGCGCAGAATTTTTTCTTCCAGCGTGCCTTTGCAGATCAAACGGTAGACGTTCACGGTCTTCAGCTGGCCGATGCGGTACGCGCGGTCCTGCGCCTGCTGATCGTTGGCTGGATTCCAATCGTGATCGTAGAAGATAACCGTGTCGGCGCCGGTGAGATTCAAACCCGTGCCGCCCGCGCGCGTGGAAATCAGGAACGCATTGAAATTCGTTTCCTTGTTGAAGCGTTCCACCAGCGCCTGGCGCGAGGTGCCCGGCGTTTCGCCGTCCAGGCGCAGGTACTGCAGGCCCATGCCGTCGAGGAAATGCCCGAGGATGTCGAGCATGCTGGTGAGTTGACAGAAAATCAGCGCGCGGTGGCCGCCTTCGCGGCACTGCTCGAGCAGTTCGCCGAGGGCTTCGAGTTTTCCGGAGCGTGTTTCGTAACCCGGCAGCGGCTTTTCAACGCGCAGGCGCTCGCCGGTCTTGGGCATGTACATCAAGTCGGCGTGATTGCAGATCTTGCGCAGCGACGTCAGCGCGGCGAGAATCGCCGTCTGCGCATGGTCGGCGCCCTTTTCGATCAACTCCTTCACGGCGGTCTTCGCTTCGTCGGAATCGGAGAAGCCGCGGTAGAGCGAGACCTGTTCCGGACAGAGCGAGCAGAAAATATCGTTCTCGATCTTGGGCGGCAGATCGCGCGCGACGTCGGTCTTCAGGCGGCGCAGCACAAACGGCTTGATGCGTTCGCGAAGCCGCTCCATGGCGTGTTCGCCGTTCTGCTGTTCGTCGGCGGTTTCCGCGCGGCCGGATTGCATGCGGGCGATGGGGTCTTCGTAATTTTCGCGGAAGCGCATTTGCCGGCCGAGGAATTCCGGCATCAGGAAATCGAAGAGCGACCAGAGTTCCGTCAGGCGATTCTGAATCGGCGTGCCGGTCAGCGCCAACCGGTGGCGCGCGGGAATGGTCTTGATCGCCTTGGTCGTCGCCGCCGCAGAATTTTTGATGAAGTGCGCTTCGTCGAGGATCACGTAGCGCCACTGAACTTCGCGTAGCAGCGAGGCGTCGTTGCGCACGGTCGCATACGTACCGAGGACGATGTCAACGGTCTCGAGTTCCTTACGCAAGCGGTCGCGGCGCTGCGGCGAGCCACGGTAGATCATCGAGGTCAAGCCGGGGCTGAATTTCGCGATTTCGTTCTTCCAGTTATCGGCCAGCGACGTCGGCGTGACGATCAGGTTCGGGCCGTGGCCGGACTGTTCTTTCATGCGCGTCAGCAGCGCGATGGTCTGCGCGGTTTTGCCCAGGCCCATGTCGTCGGCGAGAATTCCGTTCAGGCCGTAGCTGGCGAGAAACGCGAGCCATTCGTAGCCCTGCTTCTGGTACGGGCGCAGGGTCATGGTCAGACCCTTGGGCAGCGACAGTTCCTGGACCTTGTCGAAGCTGCGCAACTGCGCCAAAAATGCGTCGTAGCGCTGCGCGTGCTGCAGCGTGCCGGAGAGACTGAAAATTTCCGTGACGCGGTCGCGCGCGGCCGGGCGGAAGCGGTAGTAGAACTGGCGTCGTCGTCCGCGGCGGCGCTGCACGCCGGCCGATTCGATGTTGAGTTCGAACTTCTCCAGCGCTTCGGCGTCGACCTTGACCCACTGGTTACCTTTGCGGAACCACTTCTTGCCTTCGCGGACGAGCTTTCGCAGTTCTTCTTCCGTCAGTCCTTCGTTGGCGTGCTCGAACGTCGGCTTCAAGGTGAACCACGTGTCGCCGTCCTGCTCTTCTTCCACATCGAGGCTGAAACGTACGTTGGCGGGCTGATCTTTGACGTGGTGCGAACCTTCAACGGCGTCGGCGACATACATGTTCCACGGCGTGATCTCGCCGGCGCGCGCGGCCTTGGCCCAGGAGAGCATCTCCGGAATCTGTTCGCCGCGCAGTTCGGTCTCTTCGTTGACGATGCCGGCCTCGCGCAGCTTCTTCTTGCATTCCATCACCGACTCACGGTTGACGCGGATGAACGCATCGCCCTTGCGCAGGTACTTCTGGCCCTGCGCGGCGGCGGCGAGAATTTCAATCGGCGCAATGGCGTCGGCGACGCGCTGCGAGCCGCTGGCTTCGAAGAACCACTGAGCCTGCACGACGTCGTCTTTTTCCGCGGCCTTCAACGCCACGCTGGGTTTGACCGAGTCGCAGACATACACCGCTTCAACGCGCGGATCGATCACTGCGCCGGTTTTTCTAAGTTCCGCCAACTCCGCATCGACGAACGCCGGAATCTCGTCGCCATCGAGCACCCGGTCGGCCGTTTCCACGCTGCGCTGGTCTGGCAACCGGTAGGCGCGATTATCGTGAACCAGCCACGCGCTGCCATCTGCCGCGGTTGTTTTCGGGAGCACTTTGCCGTCGAGCAATACGCGTTCTCGCGCGACGACCAGCCGGTCGACGTGATCGAAATAAATTCGCGTGCGCTCTTTCAGCGCATCAAAAACGATCCGCGTGAGCACCAACGGGTCGTCAAGACGCAGCGCGCACTCTCCAGCCTTTGCTGCCAGGCGCGCTCGGAAGAGCAGCTCAAACGCGTCCGGTCCGGTGATGTGCGCCTGAACTTGCGGATCGGTGTCAAACAATTCGCGGAGCTTCGCATCGGCCGGACGTTCAGGCGCGGGCGTGATGACGCGGGCGAACGTCCAATAGCTTGCGCCGCGGTAGAGCGGCGCGCCGAGCACGTCGCCGGTCTCCGGACAACGGAACGAGTGGCGGACATCGAGCGCGACGTCGGCCACGGAAAGCGCCGGCGGAAAAACGGCGTTCGTCACGCGCAGATCCCACGAGGGCGCGTCGGATAGAATTTCGAGCTCCGCGACGCGGCCATCTTCCGTCAACGCGCACGCCGGTGAATGATTACGGAGCAGCGCCAGCAGCGCCGCGAAATCGCGCGCGCCGACCACGTAAAGGTTATCGACCAGCGGTTGTTGGAGCAGCGTGCGGATCAACAAGGTGTCGAGCGGATCGGCGGCAGCGCGGACTTGGGCGGGAAGCTTATTAAGAGGGACGTTTTCGTCGTTCAGCACCGCCGCCGCGGCAATGCGCAACCCGGGCCACGGGGCGCCTTCGCGCACCGCAATCTGGAGACGCAACTGTCCTTTCAGCGGCTCTGCAGTCAGCATGAATTCTTTATCAAACAAGACTTTACGTGAATGTTATCGACCAATTCACCAGGACTCCTTGAAGCCTTATCGAAGCGGCATTTAATAACTGAACGCCGCCCAAAAAACAACCCAAAATATAACAAACCCAGTGTTATGTGCACAAAGTTATGCACGGTATGGAGTTGAAAGGACGACGAACGGACGGGATCGGGCTCGGTATCATCGGTCAGTTCGTTTGCACTACGCATGGAACCTTTGGGCACAAAGGTATGCGGTTCCGCCGGTCACGCCCCTTTATAATGTACGTTTTCGCTCCAATGCCCGAAGCCTAATCTCCGATCCCATGGGGTTCCGTTCCGTTGCACTTGGCGCGCCGGGTTCGGCGATTAGCATGACCGAGTCTTCCCAAACTCTCTTCGAGATGCCTCGTGCGCGCCAAGAATTACGGGTACCTGTTGATCACCGGCATGGTCGCGGTGTTCTTTTTCTTTGCGCTGGTCTATCCGCTTTCCGACGCCTTGATCGAAGCCGTACGTGAGCCTCTCCCCACCACCGTACTAAAGGGAGAGACGTGGGCCAGCATCGCGGCGCGGACAAACGTGTCGGAAAAGGCGTTGCGAAAACGCAATCAAGTGGCCGATGACGCGAAGGATCCCGCGGAAGGCTCGCCGGTGATCTACGGCGACGCGTGGACGTTCCGGCACGTGCTGCGCGTCTTCGATCCCAACGCGCCGCAGTGGCGCTGGATTATCAACAGCCTGCTGCTGGCCGGCGGAGTGACGCTGGCGTCGGCGTTCGTGGCCTATCCCCTCGCCTATCTTCAGGCGCGGACGACGTTCAAGTACCAAGGCCTGCTCGGCGGATTGTTGCTCGTGCCGCTGGTCATGCCGCCGTTTGTCGGCGCGATCGGGCTACGCCGGATGCTGTCGAAATACGGCACGTTCAATTTGATTTTGATGAGGTTGGGTCTGGTCAGCAATGCGCACCCGATCGATTTTCTCTATGAACACCGGTTGCTGGGTTGCGTGCTGGTGATGACACTTCATTTCTACCCGCTGCTGTATTTGAATCTCGTCGCGGCGATTTCGAACATCGATCCGAGCTTGATCGAGTCGGCGCGGAGCCTGGGACTGACCAATCGCCAGATTTTCCGGCGCGTGATCCTGCCGCTTTCCAAGCCGGGATTGATTGCCGGCGGAAGCCTGGTGTTCATCGGTGCGTTCACGGACCTGGGCACGCCGCTGATTTTTGGCTACCAGGAAACCATCGCGCGTCAGATTTACGCACTGGCCAACGATCAGGTCAACAACCCGGCGGCTCCCGCGCTGGTGGCGGTGATTACGGCGCTGGTGCTCGGGCTCTTTGCACTGACGCGGTGGAGCGTCGGATCGGGAGTCGAATCCGGTGGCGTAAAAGGCCAGACACGCGCGGCGGCCAACCGGATCTCCGGGGCACTGCTGATCTTCGCGATCGGGGTTCACGTCGCAGTGATCGCGGCGGCGCTGTTGCCGCATCTGTCGGTGGTGCTCGCGGCGCTGGGCAAAAGCTGGTTCATGACGCCGTTGCCACCGAGCTACACAACCGACAACATTAGCGAGGCGCTCGCCAATCCTGTCGCAGGACTGGGCATGCGCAACAGTCTGCTTTACGCGCTGGTCAGCACGGTGCTCGACATCTTTCTGGGCTTGGCGTGCGCGTGGGAGATCGTGCGGCGCGGCGGGTGGATCGGGCGCGTCGTCGACGGCTTGTCGCTCGCGCCCCTGGCGGTGCCGGGCTTGGTGCTCGCGTTTGGCTATGTCGGCGCGTACGCAGGAATTTACAGCTCGCCGCAACATTGGTTCGGCGGCACGTTCACGATTGGCGTCGGGTATTTTCTGATCTTGAGCTACGCCATCCGGCGCCTGCCGTACACCACGCGATCGTGCGTGGCGGGACTGGAACAGACGCCGCGAAATTTGGAGGAGGCCGCCAACAGCCTCGGCGCGACACCCGGCGCGGTGCTGCGCAAAATCACGTTTCCGCTGATCCTGGCCAACGTCGTCGCCGGGGGCATTCTCGCCTTCTCGTTTGCGATGCTGGAAGTTTCCGACTCGATCGTGCTCGCGACGAAGCCCGAAGACTTCCCGCTGACGAAAGCGATCTACATTCTTTTCGGCAATCCCGGCAACGGCGATCAGCTCGCTTCTGCGCTGGGCTTGATCGCGTTGATTTTTCTCACGTTTTCGCTCCTCGCCGCGGGTACATTCCTGGGACGGCGCTGGGGCCAGATGTTTAAAGGTTGACGGAGAGTTTTCGATGTCGCGTCTGCGTTTCAACGTTTTGCGATGGGTGGTACTTGCAGCGCTTGTCACGCTCCCAATCGTCGCCGAAGAAAGCGTCACGACCCCACCCCTCGCGCCGGTTGCGACCCCGGAAACGTCCACTGCCGCAACGCCTGCGCAGCCGCTCTTCGATCGGGTGCTCGAATTGAACAAGATCGAAGAGCCGGAACTCGATGCCGGCGGCATGCGCAAGGTATTCAAGGAACTGGTCGACAAAGCGGCACTTCTTGTCGCGGCCGCTGACACGCCGCAGAAGAAAGTCGCTGCGCTGAACAAGGTGTTGCTCCACGACCGTTCGGTCTCGTATCTCTCGAACAAATACTGGCGCGACGCAACGCTCGCCGCATGTTTGCTGCGTACGAAAGGAAACTGTCTATCGACCTCGACACTGTACGTACTCATTGGCGATGCCCTGAAACTGCCGATCAAGATGGTGCTCGTGCCAGGGCACGCCTTCGCGCGTTGGGACGATGGCACGACGAAGATCAACATCGAGACTACAAGCAAGGGCCAGCAACTTACCGACGCGTACTACCTCGAAATGGAGGAGGCCATGCCGGAAGACATAACCCGGCTGCGCTGGTGTACGTCGCTCGACGAAAGCGCCTTTCTCGCGGAATTGACGATCGTCGCGGCACGGCACCGCATCGGTGAGAACAAGCTGACCGACGCGCTGGAATTGTGGCAGCAGGCCGAGAAGCTCGCGCCGTACCGCTCCGATCTGGCGCTCGAGCGCTATCAAATCATGGCCGACCTGACCGGGCAGCGCTCGGAAGCGCGGACGAAGGTCGAAGCACTGCTGAAAGCGACGCCCGCGCCGCCGCCGACGGTGGCGACGAATGCGCTGCTTCATCTCGCCGCCGACGCCGCGGGACGCGGTGATCACGAGCAGGAGCGCGTGCTGCTGCTGGCAGCGTATCAGCGCGCGCCCAAGACAAGCATGGCGCACGTGCTCTCGGGGCTGGCGTTCTGCATGCGCGCGTTGAAAGACTACCGCGGCGCGGTCCGCTACATGGAACTGGCCGTGGTGCTGATCAAGCCCGGCGATCCATCGCTGGCGAGCTACCTGTATAACCTCGCCATTCTTCAGAAGAACGACGGCCGGCTTCCCGACGCCTTGAAGGCCGCGCGTGAAGCATTGAAGATCAATCCGGAGAGCTGGAATCTACAGATGCTCGAAGCCGGGTACCTGGTTCTCAACGGCCAGCGCGAAGAAGGTTTGGCTCGCTTCGCAAAAATCGAGAGGCCGGTGGCGGACGTGCAGTTCTTCAACATCATGAACGCATGGTTCTACGCCGTGAGCAAGCAGCGCGACGAGTTTTACCGTGAGTTCAAACACGCGCTCGAGGAATCGAAGAGCACGCAAATTCTGGAATGGATCGATCAGGACGTGGATCTGGATCCGTACCGCAACGATCCGGAATTTAAAGCACTGGTGGAACAGCACGCGCGGCGTCTGCGCGGAAAGTAGTGGCCTTCCGCTTCCGCGGCGTTTCCACGTTTCCGTAGCCATAGCACACCAGATACGCGACGCTCGCAGGCAACAGCACAAACGCGACGGCGAAGCCAACCATCAGGAAAATCGCGTACAGAAACGCGCCGAACAGAATGTAGCCCGCGGACGCCAGCACGCCGTGCTGACCCGGCGGCGTGTCGAGCACATGGTCGACGCGCGCCACGAACATGCCCACGAGCTGCGCGCAGGCAAAGAAAATCGCGAACAAATACGCGTCCAGACCAGAGCTCCGTTCGGTGAAAAGATTGCCCACCAGCAGCAGCGTCGGCGTCAGACCGAGAATCGACGCCCAGATATCCACGATGCCGTAGTTCAAGGGCCGGCCGGTGCTGCGCAGTTTCTGCAGTTCATTGCGGCAGATGAACAGCAGGTACAGAAAGTAGAACGAGAGCAGAATCCACACGGCGAGCGTTGCGGGTGAACTTTTCATCGAACACCTCTCTTTCTTAGTCGTCTTGCGCTTCGGACTGAACCTTCACGTGGTCCAGTACGCGCATGTGAATGCGGTGGATGATGTAGTCGGACCAGATCCGCCAGTATTCGACCGGCCACATCGAATGGCGGTACCAGGTCGTGCCTTCCAGGCGCGTGCGATTGCCGGGAAGCGGCGTGAGCAGAAACTGGCCGCCGCTGGAGACGAGAAATCCATGCAGGTGCGTCGGGTGAATGGCGGAGTAGATCGTCCACTCCTGCATGGGCGCCGGATTTTCCGTGACGTCGAACTTCAAGAGACGCGGCTCATCCCAGATTTTGATCGGTTCCACGAACGGCCCGGTCGAGAACACGCAGCGCCGCACGGCACCCGGGCCATGTCCGGTGATCGTCGCGTGCATCGGGTACGCGATGCCGGCGCGGAAGAGGAATTCCTGAGGCGGCGGCAGTGGCGTAAAGCCAATCACCTGCTTCCAGACTTTCTCCGGAGGCGCATCGATCTCCACAGAAGAGACGACCTGCAAGGTGGGCGGCTGGGCCTCTTTCAAATGTTCGGCCGTCATGTAGCCGGGCGTGAAGAGCAGAATGGTGACGATAGCCAGATCCGTCTGCCGGCTGCGCATCGGTTGAAGACTGCAGCCCACGACCGCGCCGAGAATCACCAGTGGCACGGCCAGCGGCGCGGCCATCACCAGGCAGCCGAGTCCTTCCATCGCGAAGAAGAGCAACCCGGTTCCCGAAATCGCGAGCGCCAGCAAGGAGACGGCGACGCATTCACCCAGCGAGCGGCGGGCGTGGTAGCCGTAGATCAAGGTCGTCGTGAGTCCCAGACAGAACGGCAGTCCGATGAATAATCCCCAGCCGTAACCGTGAAGTAATTCCGTGGCGACGAGCGTGCCAACGACGCTCAGGGCCACCGTCGTCACGACGCCGGCGAAGGCGCTGCCGAGCGTGCTGTCGGGAATGAGGTAATCGAGCAGCGGCCGGCGGCGGGCTTCGCGGACGGCCTCTTCCGGTGTCGCCGGATCGAGCGCCGGAAGGACGCACAGCAGCAGGAAGAAAACCAGATTCACCACCGGCACGAAAAAGAAGACCACCAGCCAGACGGACAGTACCGTGGAGCGCAGCCGGCGCACGGTCATCACGATGCCGATGTAAACAAACGGCAGCGCAATGGCCACGAGCGTCAGATAAAAAGCTTGCGCGCTTTTGGGAACGCCATTGATCGACTGACTTTCGCCGGGAACAAGGTAGCCCCAGAACGACCACGGGCGGTGGAAGATGCGGTAAGCGATAAGCCGATCAAGCTGGCTTTTCAGCAGAAACAGAGCGAGGCCCCAGAGCGTAAAAGGTTCGCGGTCGAGTGTGCCGTCGCGGCGGTAGATGTCTGAAAAGTGGATCGCCATAGCCCCGTCCTTCTTCTATTTCAGTTACTACAGAAATACCTGATCTAACGGTCTAAATCAATCAAAATTCTCAGATTCGCATTCGGCTGTTGCAGCGCTGCGAACCGACGCGCCCGTGAACCACGCACGTTGAATCTCATTAATTAAGTCCGTAACGGCACTTACCAAAAATCCTGCGAACACCTCTGGTGCGGCATGCGGCATGCAAAGTGTGTTGCGTAAGAGGTTTTGCGGTTTTGGGAATGGATGCCAACGATGCGACGACTGCGAGTTTTAATCCTGTCCTTGTGTGTACTCGCGCTCAGCGCCTCACTCGCGCACGCATGCCCCAACTGCAAGAACGGACACGTCGACAGTGACGACCCGCTCGCCAGCGAACGCTTGCGGGACGGCTACTTCTGGAGCTACATCGCGATGACATCGATGCCGTTCCTGGCCGTAAGCGGAATCACCGGGCTACTCTTCTACTCCAACCGCAAGCAACGCCTCGCTACGGCAGACAATGTGGCGGCCACACCTGAGGGAACAGAGAAATCATGAGCAGCGCCAACACCTCACACGCCTCAACCGATGGGTCAATTCCGTTCATGGGCGTGTCGCCGGTCAAGCTGGGAATGTGGTTGTTCCTGGCTTCCGAAGTCATGTTCTTTACCGGACTGCTGGGCAGCTTCATCGTCCTGAAGTTCGCGCACCCCGAAGTCTTCCACGAGGAAGCCGGTCACCTGAACTGGCAACTGGCCGCGTTCAACACTGTCGTCCTGATCAGCAGCAGCCTGACCATGGCGCTGGCGGTCGCGGCGTCAGAGAAGAAAGACCACCGCGCCGTGGCGCGGAACGTTCTCATCACGCTGCTGCTGGCGGTGCTGTTCCTGGTGATCAAGAGCTTCGAATACTACGCAAAAGTCGAACACGGCATTCTCCCCAGCACGAGCCTGTTTTTCGGCGCGTATTTCACGCTCACGGGCTGCCACGGTTTGCACATCATCGCCGGAGTGATCGTGCTCTTCCGCATGTGGCGCAAGGCGGCGCGCGGACAATCGAACTACGAGTCCATGGAACTGGTGGGGCTTTACTGGCACTTCGTCGACCTGGTCTGGATTTTCCTCTTCCCGCTGTTGTACCTGCTCTAAGTGAATGGTTTCGGAGACTGACATGGACGCCGTACCGATTGAACATCCCAAGCCCAATTACATCGGCATCTTTGCCACGCTGATGGTGCTGACGGTCGTAACCGTAACGATCTCGCGGATCGACCTGGGCAGCTCAGGCAACACGGCGATTGCAATGGCCGTGGCCTTCGTCAAGGCGTCGTTGGTGGCGCTGTATTTCATGCATTTGAAATACGAACGCTGGTTCCTGCTGACGATGTTCGGCATTCCGCTGTTCCTGGCGGCGGTGCTGATTTTTGGCCTGATGCCCGATCTACTGATTCATTGGAAATGAGGACATGATGACGACACCGTTTCACAGTTCGAAGCAAATCAAGACGTGCGCCTGGCTCGCCGCGGGGGCGCAGAGTTTCCTGACGTGGCCGGCGCGCGCGGACGTCGCCGACTCGCTGCGCTGGATGCTCCCCGAATCGGTCTCCAGCTATGGGCCCAGCGTCGACAAGCTGTACTACTACCTGATCATGACGACGGGAACGGCGTTCGCCATCGTGGTCCTGGCGGTGCTGTATATGTGCGTCCGCTACCGGCACAAGGATGGCCAGAAGGCGTACTACACGCATGGCAACAGTTGGAGTTCCACGGCGCTGACGCTGTTTCTGGCGATGATGGTCTTCACCTGCATCGACATGAACGTCGTCCGCATGAGCAACGCGGCGGCAAAAGAGACGCAAACGTATCCCGACGACGCCACCGCGATTCACATTCACGTGCTGGCGCAACAGTTCAACTGGCGCTTCCAGTACGCCGGCCCCGACGGAAAGTTCGGCAAGATCGATCTGAAGAAGGACAGCACCGAGAATTTCTTCGGACTGGATCCCAAGGCCGATCCTGACGCGAAGGACGACGTCACGACCGAAGCCTCCTTCTGCGTGCCGGTGAACACGCCTGTGATCCTGGAAATCCGAGCCAAGGATGTGATTCACAGCTTCTTCCTGCCGAATTTCCGCATCAAGCAGGACGCCGTTCCGGGCATGAAAACTCAGTGCTGGTTCCAGGCGACGAAAGTCGGCGACTACGACGTCGCCTGCGCGCAGCTCTGCGGAATGATGCACTCGCAGATGCACGCGCGCCTGCTGGTGCGCGAACAGAAAGAGTACGAGGAATGGCTGAAGGACCACGCGCCGTAGCAAGACCGTGGTCGGAACTGCCCAACCGGGAACACGAAATCGAGGAGAAGCCGTGGATAGCATACCCATCAACGCGAACATCAACGCCGCACCTGAAATTCATGAGTCGCCCGTGGCGAGGCATGTCGACGCCCACGCCGGCGAACATTCGCAATCGTTCATTTCCAAATACATCTTTTCGCTCGATCACAAAGTGATCGCCATTCAATACCTGATTGGCGGAATCTTCTTTCTCTGCATCGGCGGATTCATGGCGATGCTCCTGCGCTGGCAACTGGCCATGCCGCACGAACCGGTGCCGCTGATCGGAAAAATGCTTTTCGGGCCGACGGGTGCGATCGAATTCAACGCGTACAATACGCTCTTTACGCTCCACGGCACGATCATGGTCTTCCTGGCCGTCACGCCCATCGTCTTCGGCACGTTCGGCAACTTCGCCATTCCACTGCAGGTCGGCGCGCGTGACATGGCCATCCCTTCCCTGAACATGGCGTCGTTCTGGTCGTACGTGACCGGCGGCATCATCCTGCTCGCATCGCTGCTCCTTTCCACCGGCGCGCCGATGGCCGGATGGACCTCCTACCCGCCGCTGAGCGGACCGCTGATGTCCCCGGGCTGGGGCCAGACGATGTGGATTCTCGCGCTGGTCTTCATCGGGTCGTCCTCGCTGATGGGCGCGGTCAACTACATCGCCACGGTCCTGGCAATGCGCACCAAAGGCATGACGCTCGGCCGGCTGCCCCTGACCGTCTGGGGCCTGTTCTTCAGCGCCGTGCTCAACCTGCTCTTCATTCCTGTCGTCGCCGCCGCGCTGATTCTGCTCCTGATGGACCGCGTCGCTGGCACCCACTTTTACGCCGCGGACGGCGGCAGCACTCCCCTGCTCTTCCAGCATCTCTTCTGGTTCTTCGGACACCCGGAAGTCTACATTCTGATCCTGCCGATCTGGGGTCTGGTCTCTGATCTGCTCTCCGTCTTCTCGCGCAAGCCGGCGTTCGGCTACAAGGCCACAGTGATCTCGATGGCGGCGATCACGGCCGTCAGCGGCATCGTCTGGGGCCATCACATGTACACGGCCGGAATGTCCCCGAAGCTGAGCAAGATCTTTATGGGACTGACCATGCTCGTCAGTATTCCGTCGGCGGTCTTCTTCCTGAATTGGCTCGGCACGCTCTGGCGCGGATCGATCCGCTTCACCACGCCAATGCTCTTCTGCCTGGGCGTCGTCTTCGTCTTCTCGCTGGGAGGACTGACCGGCATCTTCAACGCGGCTGAAACTCTCGACGTTTATCTTCACGACACGTATTTCGTGATCGGGCACTTCCACATGACGCTGGCCGCGTCCGTGCTGCTCGGCGGCTTTGCAGGAATCTACTATTGGTTCCCGAAAATGTTCGGCCGCGACATGATCAGCTGGCTGGGCAAGGTCCACTGCGTGCTCTCGACACTGCTGGTGATCTTCATCTTCAGCGTGATGATGTACCTGGGATCGCACGGCATGCTGCGCCGCTCATGCGATTATTCGCAGTACGAATACCTCAAGCCAGTGTTGCACTGGAACAAGACCATTTCGCACGCCGTGTTCACCTTCGGAGCGGTGCAGGCACTGTTCGCCTTTAACTTTATCTACTCCCTGTTCTGGGGCCGCAAAGCGGAGGACAATCCGTGGGAAGCCGGCACGCTTGAATGGGCGACGTCGACGCCTCCCCCGCACGGCAACTTCGGCGATCATCTGCCGGAAGTCCACCGCGGACCGCACGAATACAGCGCCCCCGGCGACGCCAGTGGTTTCGCGATGCAGTCCCAGGCGTAAAATCAAATCCATGGACCCTGGGACGAATTCGTCCCAGGTTCCAACTCCAGCGCTCGTTATCTTGCGATAAAGTTTTCGACACCATACATCCGGTACGCTAAGCTCTCCGGCTCGATTTGTTGTTCACGATTGCCGCCCGGATGCCGTGCTTTATTTCATGAATTCAACCGTTCCCACCGCACCTGCTGAAACGACGGATCCGGTGCAACCGCCTCCGCCCAACAAGCTCAAGCAAGCCCTGATCTTTTCCGTCAAACTGGGACTGGCCGTCGGGCTGCTCATTTATGTCGCGAAATACAAAGTCACCAAGGAAGGTGTCGACGAACTTCGCAAGCTCTTCAATTCGCCTGTGATTCTGATCGCGGCCATCTTGTCCTATAGCGTCCAGCTGACAATCGGTGCACAACGTCTCCGCATCCTGCTCAAACCGCAGCAGGTCCATCTCTCGTACTGGACAGCTCTGCGCCTGACGTATCTCGGCGCGTTTTTCGACACCTTTATGATCACCGCCGTCGGTGGCGACGCCATCAAGGCGATCTATCTCGCGCGTGTCGCTCCGCGCGAACACCGCGTTGAAGCCGTCAGCGTGCTGCTGCTCGATCGCCTGATGGGCCTGATCGGTCTGCTGGCGCTGGCCGTCACCGTCGCCGCGCTCCAGTTTCAGCGCCTGCAATCGCACGACGAAACGGCTTGGGTGATCAAGTGGCTGCTGATCGTTCCCGGCGCACTCCTGACCGGCACCATGATGCTCCTTTCGGAAACCGTCTATCTTTCAACGCCGATGCAATTCATGCTTCGCGTGCTGCCCTTCGGCGCGACATTGAGCCGCGCCTACGGTTCGCTGCAGAAATTCCGCGACCGGCCCGGCGTGCTCTTCCGCGCGTTCCTGATGTCGCTGATCGTCCACTTTTTCGGCGTGCTCACCGGCTACATTTTGATCCTGGGCATGAACGGAAACGCAGAGATGGGACCGTTCTTCGTCGCGCTGCTGATCTGTAATTTTGTCTGCTCGTTTGCGCCCTTCGCTGGCATTGGAGTGGGACAGGCCGTATACGGTCCGTTGTTCAAGATGATCGCCGGTATTGAGAACGGCTGGGTGTTGGCCACGGTAATGCAGGCCGCCATCCTGATTGCGAAGGCACCCGGCTTTTTGGCCTGGCTGCTTTCGCGAGAAGCGGCTCATCCAGGTCCAACCGCGGCCACGCCCCTGGCGCCACCGGCTGACCCGGCCAAAATTTCGTAAGTCTGCGGGAAGGAGTGCGTGAGATGTTTTCGACCGACTTGCTGAAGGTCATCGCCTGCCCCTGGTGTGTCACGCGCCCGGAAACCGGCAAGAATGTGCTCGCCAAAGGCGAGCTGGAACTGTTGGGCAAGGCCGACGCGCCAACCGGCTTGAAGTGCAAACAGTGCGGCCGCACCTATGGATTCCTGGAAAACGGCGTGCCGAATCTACTGATCGAAGAAGCGACGACGACGGAAAAGAAGATCTGAGTACTGAGGACTGGGGCAGGACGACGACTCGCCGAATTTGCGGCGAGTTTTTTTGTTATCCGAACGCAGTTCAACCTTCGGTCAGATTTGACCACGCGTTCGGGCGGAATTTTGAAAAAACTTGAAACAAATCGGCGGACTCTCCGACTATTGGGTTGGCTTTGAGAGTCTTCCATGCTGGCTGCGCTGGACTGTGAATGCATCGAATCCCGCGTCGCGGACTATGTTCGTGGGACGCTGTCTGCAATCGATGCGCGCGCGATCGACGAGCACATCAGCGTCTGCGCGGACTGCCAACTGCTCGTCGATCAGCAGATTGTTTCAGCCTGCTTCGCGCCACCGGTTGAACCCAGCCCGCCTTCGCCGCACGAGTCCTCTTCTTCAACCGCGATTCTAACGGTGTCATTCGTTCCACCAGTCGTCGACAAAAGTGCGACAGTGGCCACAGTTCCAGTTGCGATTCCAGCGGGTCCTGACGTACTCACAACCGCGCCAAAAGTAGATTCGGTTCTGGCGATTGCGACGACCTCTGAAAAATCCGAAATCGCTCTCGACCCCAAGCCCAAGGTGACGGCGCGCCCGGCCGATGCAAAGAGTCTGCGTGAGACGCTGCTCAGCGTGCCATGGTGGGTTGTCTCCGCGGCGTTTCATGTGCTGGTCATCATGCTCATCGGCTTGATCTCCATGACCTTCGTACCGCCCAATTCCGACGACACAGTCGTCGTTGTCACTCCGTTACTGAAAGAATCCAAACTGCAATTGGACGCAGAACAACGCCGTGCCGATGCCACAGCGCTGCTGGCGAAGAACGAAACCGTTCCGACAGACCCAACGTCCAAAATTCAGTGCGACGTGACCGTTCCCGCCGACGTGCTGGCGACGGCAAACTTGAGCGACCACTTTGAAACCATCAACCCAGAAGGCACAGACAGTCACGGTGCGTTTGGCAATCCCGACGCGCATGTGTTTCAAGCGCTACGCGGCGACGACGACGCGGCTGGTGGCGGTGGCACCAATGGCGCAGACTTTGATGCGTTGATCGGCGCGGGAGGCGGTGCGACGCGCGGTTCAGGCGGCGGATTCGGCGGCGGCACGGGCACAGGCTTTGGCACCGACTCCGGCAGCGGCGGCGGTTGCTTCGGCCAGCGAAATGGCAAGGGCCGCGAGTTCCTGATCAAACGCCACGGCGGATCGCCGGCCACCGAAGCGGCCGTCGACCGCGCGCTGAACTGGCTGGCGCGGCACCAGTCGTCCGATGGACATTGGGACATCGCCCGGCTGCAAGGCGGCAACACGGAGTCCGGTGGATTCGCCAACGACGAATGCATCGCACCGCTCGCTGTGCTGGCGTTTCTCGGCGCAGGACATACGCCCAAGGCCGGCAAGTACAAGGACAACGTCAAGCGCGGCATCGATTGGATTATCAGCCGCCAGGCGGCCAACGGCAGCATCAAACTGGGTGGAGCCACTGACAAGCTTGGCTTGAGTTTCATTTCGGGCCGGCAAGGCGCGGCCTATACGTATTCCGAAGCGCTCGCCACGCTCGCACTGGCAGAAGCGTACGGGATGACCAACGATCAGCGCCTCGGTGACGCGGCGCAACGCGGCATTAATTTTCTCGCATCGATCCAGGAATCCGACGGTGGCTGGAGCCACTACGGCTGCAAGTCAACGTCCGTGGTTGGATGGGTGGTAATGGCACTGAAGAGCGCGAAGATCGCGAAGCTGAACGTGCCGCCTCAAACGTTTCAGAATGCGCTGAAATATCTGGACTTCGTCACTGAGAAAAATCGCGACGGATATTACGGTCTGTCCGGTTACGGCGGACCTAAACAATACTTTTACCATCAGGGCTACACGATGATGGCCGTGTCGATGGTCTGCTATCAATTCATGGGACGCGGTCACGACACGGAACATCAAGCTGAACTTTTGGTGACTCAACCGCCAGCCTGGACCACCAAGTCGGACTTCAACGGCAGGCCTCAAAATTTCTATCACTGGTACTACGGCACGCTGGGCATGTTCCAAATCGGCGGCGAATCGTGGGAAAAATGGAACGCGGCGCTGCTGAAAACACTCCTGCCGAATCAGCGCACGAGTTCGGTGCCAAACGATGGCAGCGTCGGAGATGTGAGCGGTTCATGGGACCCGGTTACGACGTGGGACCCTTCTGGCGGGCGAGTTTACACCACTGCGATGGGTGCACTGTGTTTGGAGGTGTACTACCGCTACGCGCAGGTCAACGCTCACAAGTAGCGTCCACCATGGTGTTTGCATGAAATTCCGGGTGTCATATCAGGATTATCGCGGAAGCCCCTAATCTTTACCCTCTTCTTTTTCCTTGACCGATTGCTCACATCGCGCACAATTCGTGCAACGCTCTATCACGTCCCGTGTCTTAATAGTAAGTTTGGCTTCGCAGGATCGGACGCGCATGGCTCAGCTTGACGTGCTTTTTCAAGCGATGGTGGAACGCAAAGCCGCGGATTTGATGCTATCGGTGGGCGCCAAGCCTGCCTTTAAAGTCTCCGGCGAAATCACGTATCTCGAAGAGTTCGGAGAAGTTTCGGCCGAAGACGCACAGGTGGTCTTCTACGAAATCATGCCTGAACGCAACCGGGAAGAGTTCGATAAGATCAACGATACGGACTTCGCGTACGCCCTCCAAGGCTCGGGCCGTTTCCGTTGCAACATTTTCCGCAACCGCATGGGCATGGGCGGCGTCTTCCGACTCATTCCTGACAAAATTGTCACCGTCGAAGATTTGAATCTCTCGAAAGCGATCACGGATCTCTGCTTTCTCTCCAAAGGCCTCGTCGTCGTTACCGGCCCGACCGGTTCGGGAAAATCGACCACGCTCTGCGCGATGATCGACCTGATCAACCGCAAGCGCAAAGCCCACATCATCACGATTGAAGACCCGATCGAATTCGTCCATCCCAACAAGCTCTGCCTGATCAATCAGCGCGAAGTGGGCGTGCATACCTCGAGTTTCAAACGCGCGCTCCGCGCGGCGCTGCGCGAAGCACCGGACATCGTGCTCGTCGGCGAAATGCGCGACTTGGAAACAATCGAAATCGCGATCGAAACGGCCGAAACGGGACATTTGGTCTTCGGTACGCTGCACACCACGACGGCGGCCAGCACCGTCGACCGCTTGATCGATCAGTTCCCCGCCGACCGGCAGGGGCAGATCCGCATGATGCTCTCCAGCTCGCTGAAGGGCGTCGTCGCGCAGAATCTGCTCAAGAAAAAAGGCGGCGGCCGCATCGCGGCGCTGGAAATTCTACTGATCACCTCGGCTATGTCGTCGCTGATCCGAGACGGCAAGACGTACCAGATCCCTTCTCAGATGTCGATCGGCAAGAAGCTGGGCATGCAATCGCTGAACGATTCGCTGATCGATCTGGTCAAGAAAGACATCGTCGGACCGGAAGACGCTTACATCAAAGCCGTTGAAAAGGACGAATTCATCAAACGTTGTAAGGAAGAATGCAATAAAACGGTCAATCTGGAAAATCCAGCGTAAGCGACAGGTGAAAGCGGGGACGGCAGCCCCGAATCTATTTGACCACGAGGGCAGGCCGCGAGCCCTGACGGAGCAGTGATGGCCGACGATCCCAAACCACAGGCGGGGTTCCTCACCGGCAAGAAAGCTCCGGCTCCGGCACCCGTTGCCGCGGAGCCTGAAGCTCCGTCGCCAATCAACATCGATCCGGCGAAGATGGTCGGATTTCTCAAGAAGAAAAAAGACGGCGATCCCGATCCGCAGTCTCCTGTCCCGTCTGAAGCGCCCGCCCCCGTGCAGCAAAATGGCGCAGCAGCTCCGCGGAGCGTGGCGCCCAAACCTGCCGCCCCGGCCGTTCAGGTTCAGCAAGTCCGGCAGCCCGTTGCACAGGCTGTGAAGCACTCCGCGATGAGCCGGCCGGCGCCCGTTCGCGCGGCACCTGTCGCCGCAGCGGCACCACCGCCAATGGGCGACCGCGCCACAGCCGAACAATTTCTTCACCGGGGTCTCGATCATTACGACCGCCAGGAGACCGATCAGGCGCTGGCCGAATACCAGGCCTGCGTCCAGGCTGACCCCAGCTTCGCGCTGGGACACAATAATCTGGGCATGGTGCTGATCGATCTCGAACGCTACGACGAGGCCATCGCCTCCCTCTACGAATCGATCCGCTGCGATCCCAATTACGCCGAAGCCTACAACAACCTCGGCTTCGTGCTGCGGCGCATGCAGCGTCAGATCGAAGCTGCGTGCGCGTATCGCCGCTTCCTGGAAATCGAACCGGACGTTGAAGAAGGCGCGCGCATCAGCGGCTGGGTCGACACGGTGATGCGCGACAACAATTTGACCGAACTGCCGCCGTTTTCCCTGCCGCAGTACGAAGAGGCGCCACCCGAACCGGAACCGGAGCCCGCGCCCGCCGCGCCTGATCCCGGCAAATCGAAGATCAAGAAGATGGCCGCTTGGGAAGTCGCCGCTGGCAATACTGAAACCGCCGCGCCCATTTCGATCCTCGGCGAAATCGAAAGTTCCCCTGACACATTGAAGACTGCGACGGTGTTGCCCTCAACGCCGCGTCCGAATCTGGCCGGACTCACTCCACCTGCGAGAAGTTCCGCGCCCGCACTGCCCGCAGCGGCGTCCGTCTCCGGCGCTGCCGCAGCCGCCGCTCCGGCCCGGAAATCCAATCCCGCTGCACCGGCGCTGCGTCCGATTCCACCCGTTGCCGCTCGCACCCCCGCTCCGTCCCCGGCCGCCAGCGCCACGGACGTGATTGAGCGCGGCATGGATGCTTTTGCTGAAGGCAATTTCGACAAGGCCGCCGAAGTGTTCCAACAGGCCATCGTCATGGAACCGGACAATGCCGAAGGGCATACGGGCCTGGCCAAAGTCCTGATTCGTCAGGAAAAGTACGACCTCGCCATCGCCGAACTCCAGCAGGCAGTGCAGCTCGATCCGCAGGACCCGGCCGCATTCTATGTGCTGGGCTTTGCCTTGCGCGCGATTGAACGCAACGTCGAAGCGTCGGAGGCCTACGAAACATTCCTGAAGCTGATGCCCGATGCCCGCGACAGCGCGAAAATGCGCGACTGGGTCAAGCACATCAAGGGCGCGGCCAATTTCATGGCGCCGGAAGACGTCTACGTCGACGACGAACAGATCGTCACCGAGACGGACAAGAAATACAAAGCCGCGTTGACCAAGTTCCAGGACGGCGACGCCGACACCGCGCTGCGCGAAGCCGTCCGCATCCTCAATGAAGATGCGACCCACTACCGCACCCGCGTGCTGCTGGGACGCATCTACCTGCGCCAGAAATCCTACGACAACGCCGTCGAGCAACTCGAAGGTTCGCTGGTCACGCGGCCGGACTATCCCGAAGCGCTCTACTTCCTCGGACAGGCGTTCGAGAAGCGCGGTTCGCTCGATCAGGCCACCATCACCTACAAGCATTACCTGGATGTCGCGCCGCAAGGCCCGCGCGCCGAGCGCCTGAACGAATGGCTGATCTCCCACGCCTCCGGCGAATCGGGACTGTCGAGCCAGGTACAGTGCGAATTGTGTCTGCGCTTCTTCCCCGGTTCGGAAATCCGCCAACACGAAGGCAAGGCCACGTGTAACAACTGTCTGGTGGTAATGGGCGCCGCTCCGACCATCGTCGCGCCGGTGAAGTCGGCGAAGACCTCCGTGAACTCCTCGGCTGTCGTCGTCACCGACACGCCCCCGGAAGCGCAAGGCGGCTCGAAAAAGCTGGTGGTGATCGGCGGCCTCTTCGGCACGCTCGCGGCGGTTGGACTATTCCTGTTCATGTCCCACCGGCTCGATCCCCTGCTGATCAAGTTCGGGCTGAAAAAGCCTCCTGAAAAAATCAAGGATCCGACTGAATTAGTTCAGGTCAATACCTGGGTTGCCCCGGATGCCAGCAAGGTGAAGTTCACGGCCGAACCCGTGCTGCAGGTGCAACCGTTCTCCACGTGGACGTACTCGCTGGCGCTGGCGGGACTCGAAGACGTCGAGGAGAAGGCAAAGGGCTGGAAGAAGGAATACATCGTCAAGGAAATGCCGCCGGGGATGGAGAACAAGGACGGCACCCTCGTCTGGAGACTTCAGCCTTCCGACTACGAAAAGCTCAAGCGCGGCGAAACCTACAACGTATCCGTGGCGATCCGCGGCACCGCCAAGAGTGAAGACGGGCAGTCGCACGAGTTGTTCTCGGTCGCCAAATCGTTCACCCTGGCCAGCCAGTTTGGCTACGAATTCGGACCTGAATTGGATCTCAGTATCGACCCGAAAGATACACTTGCGTTGGGCGCTGGCGATTTGAACGGCGACACCCACGCCGATCTCGTGGCGGCCTCGGGACAATTCCGCCACGGACTGCTGCGCCAGTTCATCAACCGCGGCGAAAACCAGTTCGCCGCCCCAGTGACCCTCTCACCGCCCAACGCCGCGCGCTACTCGGCCGTCTGGATCGGAGATCTCGACGGCGACAAAAGCATCGATATCCTGGCTGCCAATTGGCAGCTGGGCCGCCTTGAGCCTTACTTCCTCGACAACAATCAGCCGGTGCCGGGCAAACCAGTGAACATCGGCGTCGGTCCGGTCGCCATCTCCGCCGCCGACTTCGACGGCTCAAAGAAACTCCACGTCGCCGTACTTCTCAGCGTCGGCCACGCGCTGGCGATCACGGATCTCTCGCCGGACCGCAAATTCAGCGAAGTCACCACCGTCCCGCTTCCCGGCGGCGGCGGCAAGGGATACGTTTTCCCCTGGTACTCAGACATGGGACCCGGTTTCGTGGTGGTCACGCCCCTGGCTGAACTGCCGCTCCACTTTGTTCCTTACATCAATGGAGCGTGGGGCAAACCCATCTCCAGCGCCGCCGGCAGCGATGCGCGCATGATTGTGGCCGCTACGGCACTTTCCGCGGGCGCCGGCAAGCCCGGGCGCCTGGTGATTGCCACCGTCAGCGGCAAGACGTCGCAGGTTCAGCTGCTTCAGGAAGCCGCGGGTAAGTTTACCCCCGTCGGCGAAGCGCTCAACGTGCCGGCCATCGCCCAGTGTGCCGTAGCCACCGACTTGAATCAGGACGGACAGGAAGACCTCGCGTTGGCCACCCCCGATGAAGTCCGTTTCTACTTTTGCGATCCCGCGGCCGGTCTCTTCGACGGGCCCGCGTACAAGGCCAGCCAGCTCTCCGGCGTGGCCGCGACGCTTCACGGCAAGGCGGGCGCCCGCTCCGATATGATCTTCTTGAATAC
Source organism: Planctomycetota bacterium (assembly GCA_038227875.1). GTDB lineage: Bacteria > Planctomycetota > SZUA-567 > H5-PLA8 > H5-PLA8 > JBBRPR01. The sequence continues at coordinate 18,407 of JBBRPR010000029.1, read as the reverse complement.
CAGCAACAAGGCCGTTGTCCTGCGCGCCGTGAGCAGCGATTCCGCCGCCCCGGCTCCGGACTCCGACCCGAAGTCGAAGTGACGATCGCGCCGCACGGGGAGATCCGCCCATGTATCACACGCATCGAATTCTGGCTCTGCCGCTCCTGCTGATCACGTTGGCATTCGCCGCGCAGGCCGGTGATGCCGTGAACGTCGACGAACTGACGCACAGCATTATCGCCTTGCCCAATGGTCAGCGCGCCGAGGTGATCCTGTATAAGGGCATCAACTACCGCGTCGTCGGCGTCGAAGTACTCGTCGGCAACAACGCGGCCGATCCCGATGTATGCTTCGAAGCCAAATTCGATTCGGTGACGCTCCCCGACCACATTAAACTCTTCGGTTCGCCCGGGGAACTGATCGTCGAAGACCGCGACACTTTGAAATTCGCCAAGTCGGAATTCAAGCGCGCTGACAACGTCTGGTTCTGCGGTTCCCTGCGCAAGGCCAAGGACGGGCGCTCCGTGGAATTCGTCGTCGCCGACCTGCAGCGCCAGTTGCCCGACCTGGAGCGCTACATCAAGCGCATCGCCCGCCTGGAAAAGAAATTCACCGACGAAACCCAAAGCCGCGACGAGCGCATGATTGTGGCGGAAAGTTCCATCGATCTCGGCCACCGCATCGACCAGGACATGAAACAGGCGATGAGCAACTTTACCGACTTCGACCGCCTCGGTGCGCTGCGCGACAAGGCCTACGATATCGGCCTGGAAAACAAGGAACGCGCGCTGCGGTCCGACGACGCCGACGGCTTCTTCGCACTTGCCGAACAGTGGAAGGAACTGCGCCGCAAGATGCCCAAGTACCGGCTGCTGGTGCTCAAATGCCTGGAGCTCGATCCCGACCACCCGCGCGCCTCCCGCGTCGCGCTCGACACCTTTAATATGGACAAGTACGAAGGCCGCTGGCTGCGCCGCGAACAGATCGAAGATATCAGGAAGAGCAAGCAGGACGACCAGGCCAAGCTCGATCAGGCCACCAAGGCCAAGGCCGAACGCTTCAAGCGCGAACAGGAAGCAGCCATCGCCGAACGCTCCAGCCTGCTCCTGAAATCCGAGCAGGCGCTGTGCACCAACGATCCGAAAGCCCGCGACGGCGCACTGAAGTCGCTGGGCGAAGCCGCGCAGAATTCGATCGATCCGGGTTTCGGTGAAAAAGCTGTCGAGATTCTCTCCAACCTCGACGACCGCGCCGCCGTCTATCCCGGCCTGGATCTTGCCAGCAAGAGCCAATTCCCTGAAGTGCGGCGCATGGCTTACGAAGCGCTGGCGTGGCGCAGCGTCGTCAAGGAAGACCAGGAGACCGCGTTGAAAACGCTCTCCGAAGCGCTGAAGGCTGAGAAGGACGCCACCGCCGCGAAAGTCGGCGTCGAGGCGCTCGTCGCGCTCGATTCCAAGCCCGGCATCAGCACGCTGATCGCCAGCCTCAACACCAACGAAACCGCCGTCCAGAACGAAATCATTGTCGGACTGAAGGCCGCCACCAAACAAACCCTGCCCAACCGCGAAGCGTGGGAGAGCTGGTGGAGCAAGAATAAGTGATGGAATGTCGAAGGACGAATAACCAATGCCGAGGAACAACTAACTGACGCCCAAACAACATCATATTGGAGATCCACATGCGTCACATCATAATCGCGCTCGTGCTCTTTACCGTCGGTCACGTCGCCGCTGAAAATGTGGATTCCATCGATGCGCTGCCGCATCGCACCATGGTTCTCCCCAATCAGACCACCATCGAACTGCTGAAGCTCAACGACACCGAATACAAACGCATCACCACCGACATCCTCTCCGGGAAGGTTCCCGACGGAATTCCCGTCTGCGTGGAGATCCGTTTTGGCGCGCTGACGCCAGATGGTCGCATCGCGCTTCTGGATTCCACGGGGCTGCTTGTGGCCGAGAGCTCGCGCGTTCTACAAAAGGCAAAGGAGTTGAAGAACGGCGACAACATCTCCGCCTTCGGCACGTTGCGCGTGGGAAGCAACGGAAGGGATGTTGAATTGGCACTGACCGAATTGTTCAAGGAATCCAGCGATCTTCAACGCCTCCGCGCGAGCAAGGCGGCGCTGGAAAAACGGGCCGGCACAATCGATGTGAAATCCGACGACGCTGAAACCCTGGCGCAGGATGTTCTCGCCCTGGGCAACCGCGCCGTGCGTGCCGCCGGGAAGAAATTCGTGGCGGGAAATGACAACTTCGAACTGGGCGCCCTGGCAACATCGGCATTCACCCTCGGTCTCGAACTGAAGGAAAGTGCAATCAAGGCCAGACGGCCGGACGACGCCGACAGTTACTACGTACTCGGGGTTCAATACCACGAATTGCTCCGAAACAACGTCCACAAATTCAAGGATTCGATCAAGCAGTGTCTCGAACTGGACCCGGCGCATCCGGGCGCCGGCCAGCTCGCCGAGCAACACCCGGAACTGGATTTACACAAGTTTGAAAGCCGCTGGTACAGCGCTGCAAAAATTGAAGAAATCCTCGCCGTCCGCGCAGAGCGGGATAGAGCGCTGAAAATGATTGAGGAGGAACACGCGCTTGCCGTGCACAATCACATCGAAGCCGAAGGGCCGATTCTGTCGAAGCGAATCGTTGCCGACCTGGCCAGCGAAGACACCGGCCGCTCGGCCGCTGCACTGGAATTCTACGCCGACATTCTCGATCTTGAACCGGCGGTCGGCGCACCATTGGTCTCCGCGATTTCCGAACTCGATCACCCCAACGCGCTCACCGCGCTGAAACTCGCCAGCCGCACAAAACAAAAAGCCATTCGCGCGCTCGCTTACGAAGCGCTGGTTTGGCGCTCCAACCGCGCGCAGGAACGCGAGCAAACGCTCTCTCTGCTCTGCGATGCGCTTAAAGTTGAGAAGGACACCGACACCACAAAGTCCGGCGTCGACGCCCTCGTCTCACGCGGCGATAAATCTGCGATTGGCGCGCTGGTGTGCAGTCTCAGTTCCGACGAATCAGATGTCCGTACCGCCGTGATGGCGGGCCTGCACACGGCGACTCACGAATCGTTTAAGACGCCGGCGGACTGGGACGCGTGGTGGAAGAAAAATCAGTAGCTCCTAGCGATCACTGCGCGCCTCATTCAACATTTATTTTTCGACATTCACCTCGTGCCCCTGCCCCTCCGGCACGTCGCCGTAATACGCTTCCGCGGCGAGCCCCGCTTCGCTCCGTACGCGCGCAGCGATTGCGTCGACTTCCGCCGTGCTCAAACTCGAGACGATCGACTGCGCCGGATTGCGCGCGACAGTGTAAACCTGCACCAATCGAATCCGCCCGCCCATTGATACAATCTCGCGCAACCGCGCCACGAACTCGCCGATCTCATCCGTGCTGGGCCCCACCCCCTTCACGCGCATGAAGCAGCTCTGGATCACGATCTCGTAGCGTCCCGCGGCCTCCGAAATATTGTCGAGCACCTTCTGATACGGGAAGGAGGTGTTGTCGATCAGCGCAAAGTAGGCCGCCGTGCCGGCGTCCAGCTTCGCCCAGATTTCGCCGCGGTGAGCGGCCATGAATTCCAGGCCGCGCTTGACCTCCGGCCGATCGAAGCCGGTCGCGTTGGTGATCAGCACCACTTTTGCATCCGCGTGGCCCGCCGCTTCCTTAACGATCACGCACCGCTCGATCACTTCCGCAAAATTCTTGAACGTCGTCGGCTCACCATCGCCGCTGAAGGCGATGTCTGAAACGCGGCGCTTCTCCGCAGGCACAGTCGCAAATTCCGGCTCTGCCCACAGCCAGCCGCCGGGCCGCAAGCCTTCCAGCACCGTCTGCAGTTCTGCCACCAGCTTCGGCAGCCCCACGAAATATTCCTGCGGCGCTTTGGTGCGGTCGACCTGGCAGTAGATGCAGTCGAAATTGCAAACCTTGTCGGGATTCAAATTGATACCGACGGACACGCCTTTTGAACGCCGGGACAGCACCGGGTAGACATACGTATTGGAACGAAACTGGCGCGGATGATTCTGCTCGCTTAATGGTGCGGATGACGTGGCGGACGGCTCGCTCATGCTCTAAATTATAGGCGCGTCACGCACGATTGCCACGATACGAACACCGGAGACCGCAAAATAATGGGCATCGCATCCCTCGAAAATTTGAAACCCGCCTCCCCGCGCAGCTTTGTCCCCGCCGCCGCCAACCTCGGTGACTGGGCGCAGATTGAGCCGCTTTTTCTGGAGCTCGAAAAACGCGCCGCGGCCGTCAAGAACACCAAGGGGCTCGAGAAATGGGTGCTCGATTGCGGCGAACTCGGCGCGGCGCTCGATCAGGAAGGCGCGAAGCGCTACATCAACATGACTTGCCAGACCGACGACGCCGCCTGCGAAAAAGCGTTCCTCGAATTCGTCGAATCGATCGACCCGAAATGCAAGCCGTACTGGTTCAAGCTAAAAGAACTGTTTGTGAAGAGCCCCTTCTCAAAAAAGCTGCCGAAAAAACGCTGGATGGTCTTCGCCCGTTCCGCACGCAACGACATTTCGCTCTTCCGCCCGGAAAACATTCCGCTGCAGGTTGAGGAAAGCAAGCTTGAGCAGCAGTATCAGAAAACCATGGCAGCGATGACCGTGAAGTTCAAGGACAAGGAACAGACGCTGCAGCAGATGGCGCGCTACCTGGAAGAGCCTGACCGCGACACGCGCCAGCAGGCGTGGGAGACCATCGCCAGGCGGCGGCTTGAGGACAAGGAAAAGATCGAACAGATCTACGACGACCTGCTCGGCCTGCGCTCCAGGATCGCGAAAAACGCCGGCCTCAAAAGCTACCGCGAATACGCGTTCAAGGCCAAGGGCCGCTTCGATTACACGCCGAAAGAATGTTTCGCTTTCCACGACGCCGTCGCGGAACTCTGTGTGCCCATCGCCCGCAGTCTGCAGCAGCGCCGTCAGAAGTTACTGAAGGTCGACACGCTCCGTCCGTGGGATCTGGGTGTCGACGTCCGCAACCGCCCGCCGCTGAAGCCGTTCTCCGACGCCGGCGCGCTGGTCGAAAAGTGCCACGCCATCTTCAAGAAAATCGATCCGGCACTGGCCAAAGACTACAATCTCATGCGCGTCAACCGGCTGCTCGATCTCGACAGCCGCAAAGGAAAAGCGCCGGGCGGCTACCAGTGTTCGCTGGAGGAAGCGCGGCTGCCGTTCATTTTCATGAACGCCGTCGGGCTGCACCGCGATGTCGAAACGATGCTCCACGAAGCCGGCCACGCCTTTCACGCGCTCGCGGCGCGCGAAGAACCGCTGCTGGCGTACCGTTCGGCTCCGATGGAATTCTGCGAAGTCGCCTCGATGAGCATGGAATTGCTGGGCGCACCGCATCTCTCGGAATTCTACACCCCGGCCGAAGCCAACCGCGCGCGGCGCACCCACATGGAAGGTATCATCGGCCTGCTTCCGTGGATTGCGACCATCGACGCGTTCCAGCATTGGATCTACACGCACCCCGGCCATTCGCGCGCCGAGCGCCAGAAGCACTGGCTCTCGCTCATGAAGCGCTTCGGCGGCATTGAAGACTACAGTGGCTTCGAAGACGCGCGCGCCAACATGTGGCACCGCCAGGGCCACTTGTTCGGATCTCCCTTCTATTACATCGAATACGGCATCGCGCAGCTCGGCGCGCTGCAGATGTGGCTCAACGCGAAGAAGAACACCCGCGCCGCCGTCGCCAACTACCGCAAGGCCCTCAGCCTCGGCGGCTCGCGTCCGCTGCCGGAACTGTTCAAGACCGCGAAGCTGAAATTCGACTTCGGCCCGAAGACCGTCAAGCCACTGGCCAAAGCCATTCAGCAGGAATTGAAGGAACTCGAAGAAGCATGAACTGCTAGAAGCAGAAGGTGGTGGCAGCTTGCAGCTGGCACTCTTGCGCTTGGTTATGCGAGACTGCTTACTGCTACCGCCTTCTGCATACTGGCAGTCCAAAAACACTTGCCCGTAATTCAGAACCTCGCGTATACTTTCCGCACGGATTGGAGGCGGCATGCGGGTGCGAATTAACAGGCTGATTATTGCATGCGCGCTGCTCTGCGTCGCGTCGCTCCGCGTGGCATCGGCGGCGACTCCGCCCGACGACGAAAATTCCACCAAACCCACCGCGCCCAGGCCCACCAAGCCGGAAAAAGGTGAGAAGCCGCCGAAAGACGAACCGATCGTCTGGAGCGACCATGTCACCGCCGGGCCGGCCGTGACCATCAAGCTCAAGCGCAACGTCGGCAAACCGCTGATCTACCAGGGTTCGCTCGACCGCTCGCAGGAATCCACCAACACCTATCACGAAACCGACACGTTTTTTCTGAACGTGCTCTGCGCCGACCGAGCAGACGGCTTGGATCTGATCGCTGTCTGGCGCACGTATGTGGATCGCAAACGCGTTGAACGATTGGCCAATGGGAAAGAAATCAAACCCGCCCTCCCCAACAGCAACGACCTGATCAATCTCGGCCCCAACTACAGCATCGTCGGTTCGCTGAAATGCTACCGTTACGACGACTTCAACCGTCTCGCCTACCGCAGCGAACAGCGCCTGACCATCAAGGACGGACGCAAACTCTACGGCACGGTGCTTAAAGAAGAGGGCGACAACGTCACCTTCCTGACCGCGACGGACAAGGTGGAGATCCCGAAGGCCGAAATTGAATCGACCAAGATCATCCCCTACCCTCATGTCTGCCTGAACGAAACCCCGCACTACTTTTTCCCGATCTTCTCCGCACGCGCCGTATCGCCGGGCGATACGTGGAAGTTCAAAGTTCCCGTGATTATCCCCGTCGACCAGCCGGCCGGCGGCGTCCTGCCGACGCAATTCGACATCAACTACGTCGGCCGTTTGCGCGACGTCCGCACGGTCGGCGGCAGCCAGCTGGCCACTGTCGACTATCAGGTGAGCGGCGCGTTTGATTCCCAGGACCCCGAATGCGCCGAACGCTTCGCGCCCGAAGCGCTGCAGAACAACCGCATCGTCCACCGCGTCACCGGCTCAGGCTCGTGCACGGTGGACCTGGACAAGGGCCGCATTCTTGAAAAGAACGAAGTCATCAATGTCACCCTCTACGGCCACGCCCTGATCCCGCAAGGCAACGAGAACAAGCCTAAAGAGGAAGAGAACAAGGCCAGCATCACCAGCCGTTACGAATACAAACTGCTCGCCCCCGGCACCAAACTTCTATCCGGTGCCGTGGTGCCTGAATACGACGAACACTAACCGTAGTACGGAACGCAAGCCCCACGGAGAACACCTTTGGCGCCGGAGTCTGATGCACTTTTCCTGAAAGCTGCGGTCCAGGCAAAGCTGCTCGATCCCGAAAAAGGCACGGCGGCGCTGGCGGTCTATTCGCAGCTCAAAACCATGGGCGCGAAGTTTCCCTTCGGGCAGTTCCTGGTCGACCGCGGCCTGTTGACGCCGCTGGCCCGCTTCGCGCTGGATTCCAAGCGCGACATTGCCATCTTCTCCCATCTCGGCGATTTCGAAATCCTCGATCTGCTCGGCGAAGGCCAGAACGCCACCGTCTTCCGCGCCCGCCAGATTTCACTGGACCGCACTGTCGCTTTAAAAATCCTGAATTCCGACTTCGCGGCCGACCCCGCCAACGTGCGCCGCTTCCAGGCCGAAGCGCGAGCCACCGCGCGTTTCAGCCACCCCAATATCGTGCAGGGCTTCGTCACCGGCAGCTCGCACGGCATGCACTTCTTCGCCATGGAATTCATCGACGGCGGCTCCGCCCGCTCCATCGCCGAGGCATCCGAGACCGGCCTTGACGAACCTCTCGCGCTGGAAATCGTGAAGCAGACCGCCGAAGGCCTGCGCGCCGCGCACGCTGCCGGCTTCGTCCACCGCGACGTCAAACCCGACAACATTCTCCTCACCCACGATGGCCAGGTGAAGCTCGCCGATCTCGGCATCTCACAGGCCGCGCGCAACCCCGCCGATGAAGACACCTTCTGGGCCAGCCCGCCCTATGTCGCGCCGGAAGTCGTGCAGGGTCTGGAGTCCGACGCCCGCAGCGACATCTACTCGCTCGGCGCGACGCTCTTCGAACTGCTGACGGCCCGGCCGCCTTATCAGGCCGATACCCCGCGCGAAATTTTGAATCTCCATCTCACCGCGCCGGTCCCCGACGTGCGCGGACTGCGCGCGGAGATCAGTCCGGAAACCTCCGTCCTCGTCCAGCACATGCTCGTCAAGCAGCCGGAATTCCGCATTCAGGATGCCGGTGGAGTCGTCGATGCGATTCAGAAAATTCTAACCCCCCAACCGGGTGGGCGCAGCGCTCTGAAAGCGCTGCCGGTGAAACCGCATCACGCCCACGGCGCGCAAGCCGTCCAGGGCCAGAACGGACCGCACCTCTTCCACGTGCCGCGCGTGAAAAAACGCGTGAACGCGCTACCCTCGCGCCTCATCCCTCTGCCGCCAGTCGAGCCCCACCAGCAGACGGACATACCCCAGCCTACGCCGCCGCAACCCCAGGCTGCGCCCGCGCCAAAGAAGCGCTTACGCCGCCGCTACCGTCCACGCCGCTAACGATACTCAAGAGGTTCTCCGTGAAACCGTCGCACCCCAAGCATGAAGAAGACGCCAACGAGCGCTACCACGACCGCATCGCCCACCGCTACGACGACATCTACCGCGGCGTGCGCTGGGATTACTGGTACGACCTCTCGTGGACGCCGACCAAGGCGCACCTGCCCAGCGATCTGCGCGCGCCGATCCTCGACGTCGGGTGCGGCACGGGAAAGTACGGCCTGCGCTGCGCAAAGTCCGGTTACCACGTCACACTCTCCGATCTTTCGCAGGGCATGCTCGACGTCTCCCGCCAGAAAGCGGAAGCGTTAGAGCTTCTCGACCGGACCACGTTCGTCAAAGCCGACGTGATGGACCTCTCCGCACTGCCCCGCGAACATTTCGCACTGGCGATCGCGCAGGGAGACGTACTTTCGTTCGCCGGACATCCGGGTCGGGCGATCAAGGAACTGCGAAAATGCCTGCGCCCCGGCGGCATTCTCGTCGCGTCGCTCGACCAGACCCTCGCCGCGCTCGATCATTACGCGGAGAAAAATGAGCTCGATACGCTCGAGCGATTGGTGCGCAGCGGCGAAATGGAATGGCTGGCCAACGACGTCAGCGAACGCTTCCCCGTCCACACCTTCACGCCGGAAAAACTGCGCGATCTTTTCCAGACCGCCGGCTTTGAAGTCCTCGATCTCTTCGGCAAAACCGTGCTGCCGTTCAAGAAACTCGAACCGCTCTTCGAAGACGAAGCACAGGCCGAACGGATCATGGCGATCGAGAAGAAACTCTGCCGCCTGCCCTCGGCCATGGGCCGCGCCAGCCACTTGCAGATCGCGGTGAAGAAAGCCGAGTAGCCGTGCCCGGAGCGAAACTTCCGACCGCGTTGATTCACGACGCGAAATACATGGAGCACATCACCGGCCGTGGCCATCCGGAACGGCCGGAACGTTACCGCGCCGTGATGGACGCCCTCGAGCGCGAAAAGCTGCTTCCCGGATTACTCCAGCTGCAACCGGCCGCTGCAGTTGAGGAAGACATCCTCCTCGCCCACACCAAAGAGTATTTCGAGACCGCACAACGCGACATCAACTCCGGCGCGTCCATGTTGAGCACCGGCGACACTCATGTTTGCGCGAAATCCTTCGATGTCGCTATGCTCGCCGCCGGCGCCGCAATAGAAGCCGTCGACGCGGTCTGCGGTGACAAGGCCGCGAATGCCTTCTGCGTGGTCCGTCCACCCGGCCATCACGCCAATGCCGAACGCGGCATGGGCTTCTGCGTCTTCAACAACGTCGCCATCGCCGCGCGGTATGCGCGATCAGAATTTGGTATCGGAAGAGTGCTGATCGCTGACTGGGACGTCCACCACGGCAACGGTACGCAGGATATTTTCTACGAAGATCCCAGCGTCTTCTTTTTCAGCACACACCAGGCTCCACTCTACCCCGGCACCGGCAGAAGCTCAGAACGCGGCGCGGGAGCGGGAACAGGATTCACGCTCAACTGCCCCTTCCCTGCCGGTTCGGGACGCCGCGAAATCTTCGGCGCGTTCACCGATCAGCTCATCCCCGCGATGCAACACTTCAAGCCGGAGCTGATCATCCTCTCCGCCGGTTTCGACTCCCGCATCGACGACCCGCTTGGCGGTTTCACGCTGACCGACGATGACTTCCATGACCTGACGCGCCTGATGCTGGACCTCGCCGACAAACACTGCGGCGGCCGCTTGATCAGCATGCTCGAAGGCGGTTACAACCTCGACGGCCTTGGCAAAGCCGCCGCCGCGCACGTCAAAGCGCTCATGCGCTAACCTGCGCGATTCCTCACTGCCCCAGCTTCGCGCGTCCCCAGTACGTCCGGTCGCCGGAATTATTTCCCGTACCATTCCACATGATCTGCCGCGCGCGAATCCCGCCGGTCGCACTATCGTCTACGCCCAGATCAAACAGAAACTCGCGCCCCTCTTCCGGCTTGATCTTCAGCGCGTCCCACGGTAATGCGGCCTCGAGCGTGTAGCCTTTGCCATCCACCGCCGGCACCACGATCATCTCGCACGCCGGTTGTTCCGGCGCGTTGACGAAGTGAAATTCCTTCTTCTCGCCTGCGCCCAGCAGGATCTGGCGATCGGTGAATTGCAGTCCGCCCGGCGCGTCCAACTTCTCCGCGCCGATGAACAATTCCACGCCGTCGCCGCGCCAGAGTCCGTTGCCCGTCTGCGTGTTCTTCTGCGGCGTCGAGTCAGTGACGTTGACCATCACATACAGAAATTTCGCGTCCCAGCACAAACGGAACGCCGCTTCGGTCTCGCCCGGAGATCCTTCGACCACGCGCTGCTTGGAAATCAATTCCGGCGGCACTCCCGGCCAGCCTTCAAAGCGGCCGTCGATCTTGATCGCCCCAGGCGCTTTCGGAATCAGCACGTGTTTGTTGCCACCCTTGGCAGTGAAACGTGCATTGTCGAACGCGAATGGCGCACGCTCGCCCTGTTGAACCTTATAGATGTCGTAATTCGTCTTCATCATCTCGTTAACCAGCGGCTTCCACGGCCGGTCCGTGACGCCGAACACGCCCGTGTTGCCGTTCTCGCCGCCGTACCGTTCGAAGAACCGGCCCGTCCGCGCCTGGTCGATCAGCGTAAACCACTCGATGCCCACCACGTAACCCAGCGCCGCCGACTGCTCGACATAGTTCCGGTAACCCAACCCGCGTTCCTGCTGCGTCGACACTTCCTTGCCGCCGCCCGGCAATCCCGATTCCTTCGGCGCCGCCCAGTAAAATTCGCTCAGGAACATCGGCTTGCCGCCGGACGCCGTGTACACACGCTTCAGGTAATCCATGTCGAGCCCATACGCGTAGTAGTTCACAGAAATCACATCCAGATACTTGCCGGCGATGCTCACCAGTTGCGCCGAATTCGCCGTCTGCGGCTGCCAGCGGTTGCCAATCAGCAGATGATGCGTGTCGTACTTGTGAAACGTCTCCGCGATCAGCTTGTAGTAGGCGTCGAAGAAGATCCCGTGGAACACCGTCACATCTTCCGCGGCATCCTTGGTCTTGACCGCCAACCCCGTGTCCGCCGCAACCTCGAACGAGGCGAGCTTCACCTCCCACGCCGTATTGAACGCGTCAACCGTCTTGTACTTCTCTTTGAGCATCGCGATCAGGCGCTGCTTGCAGGCGTGCTTGCCCGGCAGCGTCGGCACCACACGCGCAAGGTCTTCGTGGTTGGGTTCGTTGGAAAGAAAAAATCCAATCAGCAGCGGATCGTTGGCGCTCGCGGCGAGGCCCGCGAAATTCGAATCCATCTTCGTCACGTTCGCAGGCTCAAACGGATCGAGCGTCCCGCGGATTCCCGGCACCTCCGCCAGTCCGCCCAGCGGCAGAAAGCTCACGAATGGAAAATGTTCCGATTCCAGTTTCACGCGCGGTATGCTCGAGAACGCGCCGCCGGAATTGAAGCCGAACTTGCGCACCCGCTCGATCATCCGGCCGGCCAGCTCCACGCCATCGAACTTGCCGTACTTGCGGATCACGTTCGCCGCGTAAAACGACAAGGTGTCGTGGCTCCAGTACGGTTCAGGATGATACGCGCCCTTGAATTCACTCTCGTACGGCGGCAGCCACGCGTAAATATTTTCGCGGCCCTTCAGATACGTGTAGTCCTCGCCGTTTCCAAACGTGCACAGCCCGAGATGGAAAAACGCATTGCCTTCCGGATCGATCAGCTGCCAGCGCTCGCCTTTCTTCTCGACGTGAAAGAATCCCGTCTTCTGCAACCCCAGCTTCGCCCCGCTCTCCGGCAGGCCGCCGTACATGTCGCCGGTCGGCGGCGTCAGCGTCGCGTACCAGGCCTTCTCCTTTTCGACGTCCGCCTTCAGCTCGTCAACGCTCTTGACCTTGTCCGGCCAGTCGGATTGGGCATCCTGGCCAAATTCATCCACCAGCACGATCTTCTTCCCGTCTTTCGGCGCCGACGACGTGATCGTAATCGTCGCAGTCTTCTGATCGGGCTTCACCGGCGCGGCAAACCACCAGCAGAAACATTTCCAATTCCATTCACGGTTGTCCTGCAGCTGCTGATACGAAAACTCGGGAATGCTGTACGCCAGCGTCTTGCCTTCAAAATTCGTGATCGAAAACGAGCGCCCGTTGCCTTGAAATAGAAATGGCTTCTCCGGCTTCTCTTTCGGGAAGTCCTTCTCCTGGTCATTGATCTTCCACTTGCCGCCCTGGCTGAAACCGAAGTCGATAAGCAACTCCATGCGCATCGCTTCAATGTCGTGCGGCAGATTGGCATACGTGAAGTTGATCGCGTCGCCGGCGACCGTCAGTTCCACGCTCGCTCCGCCTTCAAATTTCAGCGTCGTCAGCTTGGCACTGACGTGCTTCTCGATGACTTTGCTTTCCTTGCCGCCCTTCAGCTTCAACGACGGATAAGCCAGCCCGAAACTCCCCATGCTCCCGCAATTGGCGTCGACACCATAATCCGTCAGTGTCAGCGCCGCCGCCTGAACCGAGAGGCTCAAACCTATCAGCACCAAACTTGTGGCGAGAATCTTCATACGGCCCCCTGTAGGTCAATCGGCTGTGAATCGGGAAACCAGCGTGAACCGCCTCGCGCAGGCAAGACGGCTCACAACGTCATGAAAGGAATTTGTTCAGGCTCCTAAATCTTGGAGCTCGATTCCCGCACGATCAATTCCGGCGACAACCGCACGCTTGAACCGCGGCGGTTGCGGCGCGCACCCAGTTGGGTCTGCACCGACAGTTGCTGCACCGCCTGGCGGCCCATCTCGAATTTCGGCACGCGCATCGTCGTCAGCGCCGGCGTCACCAGCGATGCCGGCTCGATATCGTCGAATCCCACCACGCTCAACGCGCCCGGCACAGGAATCTGCAGCCGGTGAGCCGCCTTCATCAGCGCAATCGCCATGAAATCGTTGGCGCACAGAAACGCAGTCGGCCGCTTTTTCTTCTGCAACACGCTCTCGGCCCATTCGGACGTCGTCGCGACATGATGGTTGCCCGTGTACACCCACGCTTCGTTCAGGGACAGATTCCGCTCCACCATTTTGTAGCGAAATGCCGTCAGCCGCTCACGGTACGCCACTACGTTCTGCAGCCCGCCCAGGTAGCCTAAGTCCCGGTGACCCAGCGCGTACAGATGATCGAAGGCCTTCGCGATGCCTCCGAAGTTGTCCGACGTCACCACCGGCGCCGGCCCCTCGACGATCAGATCGACCAGCACCAGCGGATGCGCACACGCCTCCGCAAACGCGGGAAGCTGCTCCGAGTACTCCCCCACCAGCAGCACTCCCCCCACTTCCGGCTTGTTGATTTCCGCAATGAACGAGGCGTCGAGCAAACTGGAGCGCACTTGAATCGTCGGCTTGAAGCCCCAGAACGGCGCTTCGTAAATGATGCCATCGACGATCGTGCGGTAGAACGAATTCGAGAGCCAGTTCCCTTCCGAGAGCCGCTCTTCCGGCGGATACTCCGACAACGGATCGATTTTCAGATCTGTTTTATCGAGCGAGACGCGTTCATAGCTCGTCGCCGAGAAATGAACAACCTCCAGCAACGACGTCGGCTTCACGTCGGAGCTGCCGCTCTCCGCATCTCCCGCCGCTGCCGCCGAGGCCGGTCGCGGCACGTAATTGAGCTCCTTCATCGCGCGCAAAACCGCATCGCGCATGCTGGAACTCACCTGCCCCATATTGTTGATCACGCGCGAGACCGTGGCGTTCGAACAGCCCACGACGCGGGCGACATCCGCTAAGGTTGTTTCCATACTTGGGTCCTATTAAAGGTCAGTTTGTTTATCTATCCCTGTACAGAATACACCACTTTTCAGAAATATCAGCCAATTGTTTCAGAAAATTACAGTAAATAGTGATCGGCGTGGATTCAATCAGCCAAAATAAAACCGCCCTTCACGCAAGTGAAGGGCGGTTCGGACGAGCTACTTTTCGAACTCTTACTGACCGATGTTGCTTTCCATGTTCTTCCAGTTGGCGTCGGTGATTTCGCCGTCGCCGAAGATATTCGTATCAACCACGGGCGTCGCACCGGTCGCAACGGTGTTCTTTTCGTTGTCGAACCATTCCACGCTTCCCGAGCAGCGCAGACAATTCTGACCCGCGTTCGGACCATGGTTGTCGGAACTGGTACCCACACCCTTGAAATCGCAGACCACGATGGCCATGGAATCGTTGGGAGAATGCGGCGCGTTACCCGTGCCGGCATTGCCCGAATCGTATCCGTAGTGGGACATGGTGCTGTCCAGCGGCTTGGAGGAGACCGTGGCGCCAATCGTCGGAACCAGGCTGCTCAACTGAGCGATGGTCGGCTTGGAGGCGCAGGAAAAGACGCGATAATCGCTGACGTAGTCGCGATAGAGAATACCCAGCGCGGCCAACTGATTGGGAGAACGACCCGAAAGATTGGTCGTCGGGAAGGTCGCGTACGTCGGTACGTCCGAGTACATGATCAGCGCCTTACCCATCTGGCTGAGGTTATTGGCGCAGGACGCGCGCCGGGCGGCTTCGCGGGCTCGGCCCAGCACGGGCAGAATCAGCGCGGCCAGCACGCCGATGATCGCGATGACCACCAGCAGTTCGATCAACGTGAAGCCACGTCGACGGGTTTGAATCATGGGTCATTTCTCCTAACCAGGTGCCATCCGTTTTTACACCGCATTGGCGCGAGAAAGCGAACACGGCACCAGCATTCGCACTCTCGTCCGCATACGCCCGCGGATCAATTTCAAATCACCTTCCCAACAGAGACACTACGAAGTATTGGATCATTCGGTTCGGTTCTATCTTGAAGACCCGGCAGTTTTTACATTTTCCCAAAAGCACAAGTGCAATAGAGAAATCTTATCTTTTCATCATAGCGCACTAGGTGACTTTTAGGGCGTCTCTGTGCGGGTTTCGCTGGCGCTCGTGCGCCGTCTGAAAAATTAATTCAAAAGATTATCGGCCCTGATTCGCTAATCAGCATCCCACCCCTCGGTCCGATGCCGATTCGTTCTTTGCGGCTCCCACCGCTTTGCGTCAGAATATCCGCGCTAAAAAATCTACCTCCCGGAGGCCTGACTTCGTGTCCAAAATCGGTCGAGTCCTGAAAAGCGAGAGCGCCACTGAAAAAGATCCCGTCAGCGGGTTGGACGTGCAGCGTCTGACCGGCTACCTCGGCCACAGCCACCATTTTTACTTCACCAACTCCGGCTGGTACGACCAGGGCCGCCGCCTGCTCGTCGCCTCCGACCGCGAGAACAGTCCCAATTTATATTCGATCGAACTGGCGACCGGGGCACTGACGCAGCTCACCGATTTTCCGCCCTCCGAAAAATATCCGTCCGATCAGCAGTTCCTGTTCAGTTCGCTCAACCCCACCCGCCCGGAAGTCTATTTCTGGCATCAACGGAACCTGATCGCGCTCGATCTAAAGACCCTCGCCCAGCGCCCCATTTACCGCCTGCCCGACGGCTTCAGCAACAACATGACCAACGTCAGCGCCGACGGCAGCGTGGTGCTCACCGGCATCTACGAGGACTTGTCTGCGAAATTTAAAGTCAACCTGCTCCACGGCTACGTCGGCTTCACGGAATACTTCGAAGCCATGCCCTGTTCGCGCATCATCGAAATCAAGACCGACGGCTCCGGCTCGCGCGTGGCCTTTGAAGAGAACTATTGGATCGGTCACGTCAACACCTCGCCGACGCAATCGCACCTGGTCAGCTTCTGTCACGAAGGCCCTTGGGACCGCGTCGATTGCCGCATCTGGATGCTCGACCGCACCACCGGCAAAGTCTGGAAAGTCCGCCCGACCGAACGCGACGAACACGTCGGCCACGAATACTGGCTCGCCGATGGCCTGCATCTGGGCTTCCACGGCAAAACGAAAGCCGGAAAGGGCGAGCACGTGTACGGCTGGATCCGCTACGACAATACCGGCCTGATCGAAGCGCCCTTTCCCAAGGGTTCAACCCATTTCCATTCCAACACGCAGCAGTACATCGTCGGCGACGGCGACACGCGCAATCCGTTTGTGTATCTCTGGCGCTTTCAAGACGGCGCCTTTTCCGAACCGCGCGTACTCTGCCGCCACAAGTGTACCTTCCACATCCAGCAGCTCCACGTCCACCCCCGCTTCTCGCCCGACGGTTCGTCCGTGTTGTTCACCAGCGACATGCTGGGCTACGGCAACGTCTACCGCGTAAACGTCCCCGAATTCGAATCCCTCCCCAAAGCCTAGCGCCCGGGAAGCCTCGGCTAACGAAAGACATCGCGTTTGCAATGGGATCGCAGTTGGTGCCACTGGTACGGATGAATCAGAGCGTAGCGAAGATTCAGCCTTACCACTGCCGCCCTCGCAGAAAAACCCCGCCCGTCCGACGCGCCCTCGCAATAACCCACGCTAATCCCCAAACATCACTTTCCCGGTTTTTAATAAAAATAACTATTGACATCCCAATCCTACGGTGTAATCTTCTGACATGTGAACAAAACCCTAATATGACGGATGAGAATAAGGAGGAAAAACCCATGGCCCTGCACGTCAATCAACAACGCGCCATCGTCCTATTGTCGCTAGGAAAAGACATCAACTCGATCGCCCGGGAGCTCGACATCAGCCGCCAGACCCTCTGCCGCTGGAAGAAGATCCCCGAATTCGATCAGGCGCTCAGCAAAACCGTCGGCGAGAACATGGCCGGCATGCGCACGCAAGTCCAGCTCACCGCGCAAACGTTCATCGAAGGCGGACTCGATTCCGCGCAGCAACTCCGCCACATGATCCTGAAGGTCAACACGACTGACATGGAACGCCGACTGAGCTGCACCGCGATCCTCCGCCACACGCAACGCTTCTGGGACCTGATGGGCTTCAACGCGAAGCTGCCGAACCCGACCAGCCTGCTCAACGACAAGCTCCCCGAGTTGCAGGAAGCCGAAGCCGTCGAAAAAGTCTCCTTCCATCCGAAGGACCGCGAACCCGGCGACCGTGCCGACCGTCCCGGAACCGAAGGGGACCGCGCCGAGCCCGGCGCCTGCGCCGGCTTCCAACCCGACTACGTCCACGACTGGGCGAACAACCCCGTCCACGACGACGGCACACCGAAGAACGTCACCGCACCGCAGCCCATCGAAGAAGTCCAACCGAAGCCTTTCGACCCCACGCGCACCATCAAAGCCCAAGTCGAGGAAGCTACGGAAGAATTGGTCAACCAACACGAAGCCCCGATCACCATCCACCCCGCGAGCTACAAACCCAAGCCGAAAGCCTGGAAGCGCAGCCACACGACCACGCGCTGCAAACCCGCGAAGACTCCGAATCCCGCCTATCTCAACAGCACGAGCAGCCCCACAACGACATGCTTGATCCGCCCAAGCGCGAGCGCCAACTCAGCGCCCTCGCAAATCAGTAATTCCAACGCCACACCCAGCGCTGCTGCGCATGGCCCTGGATAACGATGGTGCCACGGATGCGCGGACATTAGAGCGCAGCGAAAATGTCCGTTCATCCGTGCAAAGCGCTCTCGAATTTCGAAGCGCGTGCCGTCAACAAAACTGTCCGTGAAACTCCGATCTTTGAAAACCGAATAGCCGCGCCGCCAAGCATCTTGCGCCCAATCACAAGCCCGGGTGCCACTCGTCTGAAGCAGTTCTCAGACGAGTGCAAGATGGACATCGCGTTTGCAAATTGGACCGTCACGCCCGTCTTGCAAAAAGAGCGCCGGAGTGTGCCACTGGTGGCTAGCCGTTAAGCCACCAGTGCCCGCACTCGCGAACCAAGCTCGCCCGTTCGATGCGTCCAGACCGCGAACAACCCGCGGCATGATAG
>JBBRPR010000028.1:0-104558 GCA_038227875.1 Planctomycetota bacterium | reverse complement strand
GGCCCCATCCTGCCAACCTCTTCCACTATCTCGTCACTTTCCATTTTCATCGCTCCCATACCTTTCTTCATCGGCACGGGACGCTCTTCAATTTTCAACAATCAGTGGGACGCTTCCTGCCTGTCTCTCCGAATCCCTCCTCCGCCGCCGCGAGGGCCGCAAGCCATGAGCGATAACACCAGGCGCCCGTGGTTCAGGTTCCACTTGCTGACGGCGGTGCTGATGATGCTGGCGGCGGGCGGTATTATGTGGGCGAACTTGAGAGGATATGAAGGGCCCACACGAGCGGTTGAGTTTTATAACGAAAGGGGCGTGATGCACCACCGCTATTGGGGCTGGCCGTGGGTTGCGGCATACGAGACCGAGTATCCTCCGCTGGGGAGAAACCTGGGGCTGGAGGTGGGGACGATGGATAAATACAACGCAAGCGGATATGTGACGGAACACCTCATCTATGACGTTTGCATTGGCTCATTGGGTCTGGCCGCCGTCGCGCTCGTCTCCGAATCCCTCCTCCGCCGCCGCGAAGCCCGCCAGCCATGAGCGAAAAGCCGAAGCGAAAATTCTGGCAGTTCCATCTCAGCACGGCGATTGCAACGTCGGCGACGCTTGGACTCCTCCTGCTCCTATTTACAATACCGCGTGCGGAACATGAAATTAGAACGTGGGGCCTCTCAACCACCTGGGACGACAGTTTGCGTGTGCGCGGTTGGCCGCTCCAATTTGAAATTGACGGCGGTGGACCGTTTGATGATTTGCGCGAAACCATTTGGACAAGGCAAAACTTTGCCATCAATCTCCGCTATGCACTGTTGATCGATATTGCCGTTGCGCTTGGATGTTCAATTTTTACTGGAGTTCTGGTTGAGTCCATCCTCCGCCGCCGCGAGGACCGCAAACCATGAACGATAAGCGCCCATGGTTCAGGTTCCACTTGCTGACGGCGGTGCTGATGATGGTTGGGGCGGGAACCATGTTATGGATCAACACCAGAAGAGACTACTGGCACGAACCAAACGGTTGGCACATCGAGTGGGGCTGGCCTCTTCGAACGCTTGTTCAGGTAAAGCAACCTGTCGGAACAGTGTTCAATGAATACGTTTATACGGTGCCGTATGTCTCCCCAAATACCGATTGGCGGGTAGTTGCTCTGAATGCTGTCATTGCAATCGGAATAGTCGTCATACTTGGAGTCCTCTCGGAATACTTCATCCGCCGCCGCGAGGCCCGCAAGCTATGAGCTCCAGCCCCATGCGCCCATGGTTCAGGTTCCACTTGCTGACGGCGGTGCTGATGATGTTCGTTGCAACGTTCTTCATTTTTCAGAATTTACATTATGTTTATGCCGACCCCGTGTTCATTGTTGGATGGCCGCTAAAGTTCTATTGGGCTACACGAGACAATGACGCCGATGCTCGATTAGGCGCGGCGTCGGAAGTACTGGTCGCGCTGCTCGATGTCGGGATCGCCGTGTCGGCTATGGGATTTATGGCGTTCATTTCCGAGTCCGTCCTCCGCCGCCGTGAGGCCCGCAAGCCATGAGCGAGAAGCCCAAGCGTTCGTGGTCCCAGTTCCGTTTATCAACGGCTGTAGTTATCTTTGTCGTCGGTGGGGCCTTACTGCTTGGGTCGATATCTGCAATCGGCCGCACCCGTGAGGCCGCGCACAGGTCCGAAAGCGGACGAATTATGAACGCGGTTGGAAAGGCCATGTTGATGTACGCAGACGTTCCGACATTTAATAATTCTAATCCAGTCCATCTCGGCGATCTTTACCCCTACTATGTTGCAGACACCCGATGTTTTGTGCGTCCGGGGTGGGAGAGCCAGGAGGCAGGTTACATTTACATCCCCGGCTCAACTCCTGGCGACAGTTCCAATATCGTGCTGTATGAGAACCCGCCAGAATCCCAAGCGAAAGCGGGCCGCAACGTGCTGCTCGGCTCGACCGACGACGTGTTTATGAGCGAAGACGAATTCCAAACGCGGTTGAAACAAACCGCCGCGAGCCTTAAGGCCAAGGGCATTGAAATGAAGCCAGAGCCAGTGAAGCCCGCTGAGATTGCGAAGAAACGCTTCTAACCATGACAGACACGCCTCGCTCATGGTTCCGCTTCCACCTGCTGACGGCGGTGCTGATGATGTTCGCGGCGGGCGGGTTGATTGGGTTGAATCTGCGGCGCGTCGAAAAGGTGGATTACAAGGAAATTCCAGCGACCGTACCGCCGCTTCCGCCCGCCGGAACGAATTTCTGCAATAATTTTCACCCAGCCTACACAGAGGTAGTTGAATCATCCATACAGGGATGGCCACTCAACTTTTATCGCGCTGCGTCGGCGCACGACGCCTATTTTGAATCAGCGCAGCCGCAGATGACCGCTGTCCTGCCACCCGTAGTCACGTGGAACCAAACTTACATGATCCTGAATTCGATTTCCGGAATAACCATCCTCGCCGCCGTCACCGTCGCCTCCGAGTTCCTCATCCGCCGCCGTGAGGCTCGCAAGCCATGAGTGATGCCTCCACGCGCAAGTGGCTTCGCTTCCACCTCCTGACCGCGGTGCTGCTGATGTTCACGGCAGGCGGGTTGATTGGGTTGAATATGCGGCGCGTCGAAAAGGTGGACTACAATAAAATTCCGGCGACCGTACCTCCGCTCCCGCCCGGCGAAACGGGTCACCCCGCCTACACACAGATCGTTGAATCAACCGTGCAGGGATGGCCGCTCGACTTTTATCGCGCTGTATCGACGCACGAAACCTATTTTGAATCAATAATCTTGCCACCCGTAGTCACGTGGAACCAAACCTCCATGATCCTGAATTCGATTTCAGGAATAGCCATCCTCGCCGCCGTCGCCGCCATCACCGAATTCCTCCTCCGCCGCCGCGAGGCCCGCAAGCCATGAGCGCGAATCCCATCGTCCGACACGGTACATGGCTCTACGACGGATCGGTTGACTGCGAAGTCAGGATCGTGAAGTCCGATACCGCCGATCACTGGAATTACCCCGACGGAACTACCGAAACAGACCGCCTCATCGACTGCTACTACGTCTTATGGGAGTCGAGCGCCGAGAAAGGAAAGTTTTCCGGACGAGCGGGCCATTTCCCGACGATCACGGATGCAATCGCCTACGTCGAACGGACAACAAGCGTCCGATGGCTGTCCTGACCAACCCAACTGCTCGCAGCCGTTGTAATCGCAGAGCTGGCGACACCACATTACATTTGCCGCGCTTCGCGTCGCACCTCCAATGGCCAAAGGCCCGCCGCGATACCAGCCTGGGGCAACGCCCCAGGAAAAAGCGCCGAATCGCGGTTAAGGGCTTAAAGCCCGAACTATCAACCTCACCGCGCGATTCGATGTCGTTGGCCGCCCCTTCCGCGATTCCGCGCATCTTGAAAACTATGTTGGACCCAACGGGTCCGCTTTCATCAGCGAAGGGCGAAGGAGCACGGACGCGCATGCGTCCATGCTCCGCCGCCCTGGAAAGAGCGCCCCGATTTCGAAGTTGTCCTGAAGGGACAACTTAAAAACGCGCCCTCAATCGCCTCTCTCCGTCCGCTCCTGATCACTAACCCGTGACAAGGTTGTTACCCTGCGCTTACCGTCCGCCAGTACAATGGCCCGCTGTATGGAGGGTGATCGGAATGCGGGTGCTGATTCTTGGCCTGTGTTGTTGCAGTTCACTTACGGCAAGCCTCCGGGGCGCGGACGAAATGCCGCTGCGACACGCGTACTATTTAACCGTGAAGGCGGCCGACAAGTACGAGGAGACCAGTTACATTCCGTTGCTTGTGACGCGCACGCCGTTGACCAGCGCAACGGACAATGAAGCAGTCGTCATTATTACCTACAAACGCGATTCCATCTGGGAATTGAAGTCCGAGCGTGCGCCCATCGCAAAGGATGAGATCCGCGCTGGTACTCAAACCCTCTTTTTCCAGGAAAAATTCTACCGGTATCAGGAAGTAGATGCCGCCGAAGTGCTGAAACTGCTCAACAATCCATACGGTCGCATTCCAATCAGCAGGCTAAAGGCCCCGATTGGCGAATCGGATAAAGCGCTTGCACAGGAATTACAGCGCGACCTCGCAGCAATGGAAAAGAAATAGACGCGGTACCAAACAGCCGGTCTTTCCGGCCGTTGTTGAGCACCATTGATCTCGAGAAGAAATTCATCCAATCGCCGCGCCGCGCCGCCTGGAGTTTAAGGGCCAAAGGCCCACCGCCATACCAGCCTGGGGCAACGCCCCAGGAACCAGCGCCGGATCGCGGTTAAGGGCTGAAAGCCCGAACTATCGATTGCACTGCCTGAACCCGCCAGAAATCCCATCGCGTGCTACTCAATTAAGAATTCGTGCCACGCGCCATCCAACACAAAAGCTGCTCATTCACGCTCATTCGTGCTCGTTTACGCTCATTCCTGCTCAAACACGCTCATTTCAGCTCAAATTAGCTCATTCACCAGATTTCCCTTGATTTTCGGGTTCAATCACCGCTTATTATAAATGGACACTCTTCATCACCACTCCGCACTCCAAGCCCATTGGAAATGGAAATGGAAATAGACTGCACCATGAAAACCCGAGCGCTCAAATTCTCACAACTCCTTAAGATCGAAATTAATTAAGTTTTACATATGAATTTTAAAGATTATACTTGATTTTTGAATTTCTCGACCGCATAGATATAATAGGAAAATCGCGATTTCGCATGAAGCCCGTTCCGTAGCCCCAAAGGGGCGCAATGTGAAAGCCAGGGGCAACGCCCCTGGAAAAGCCCCCGGAGATCCACAGAGCGCTGAAAGAGCGCAATCACCAGCCCGCGACGCGCCCTCTCGCAAGTGGCCCCACATTCGCACTCCAGAAGCCTGTGGCGCCGCCAAAATCTCAACCCGACGACAAACACATGCGAAACCCCGCGACCTCGCCACAGCCCACAAAACGCAAAAGAGAGGAGGCTCCATTCCTTCCGCCCATAAGCAGTAGGCAGTTCTTTGCGGCTTAGCGGCTTAGCGTGAGATTTGGAACTCTTCCAATCGAGCGAGCTTGCCACGCTTCACCCCGTGCACTGCTGCACATCCTGTATTATAAAATCTTTATATCGAATCTAGAAAATAACACTTGACTTTTGGGTTCGAGAGTTGCTTAATACAATAGGAAAATATGCGATGCTGTCGTTTATGCCCGTCCCCGGTTCATTTCTGCCGCCAGCACGAAGCGCCACCCGTCGTACCGACCACTTTTAGCCAGACTCCAACCCCAACCTCGCACACGAACATTTTAAAGGACACCACCATGCACACGCCGCACGCCCCCCACCGACCACCGACAACTTTTCGCCGGACAGAGATTTCCGAGCCGTGCAGATACCTCAAGCATCTTGTGCACCTATAGAGGAGAACCCCGCCCCTGTAACATTTGGTAACATTCCGTAACATTGCACGAGGTACAACCCCATCCCACAACCCACACTCCCGGAGGCACGCGACCCCACCCAATCCGCAATCCGAAATCCGCAATACTAACGCAACTCTCCCACAACCCTGTACGTATACTCTTGAACCACAGCACTAGAGAGAACCGATGCCCGCGCCCCCCAAACCCCGGCTGACCCGCGACGCGAACTCCTTCATGAGCTTCCCGTCGATGTCCGCCACCGCCGACACCCGCGGACACCCCATGTTTCGCAGCGTCGTCATGCGCTTTGTCTGGCGCGCCTACGTCTGGCGCCTCACCCAGGCCGGGCGCTGGCTGGTTTGGCCGACGCTCGGCTTCCTGATGTACACGTCGGCGTCGCTGGAATTCCAGACCTTCATCCCGCTCTCCTATGTCTTCGGCGTCTGGCTGGTGGCCCTGATCTTCGGGATCTACTACTGCCCCAAAGGTGCGCTCACCGTCCATCAGGCCGACCGCGTCTGCGCAGGAGAACTGCTCCCGGTGGATTTCGAATTCGAAAACCAGAGCGGTCGGGCGCTGCGCGACGCGGCGGTGCTCGCCCACCGCCTGCCGCCGGGCATCGACGTCGTCCCCGACGAAGGCGCGGCCCTGCCGCTGCTGCGCAAGGGTGAGAAACACCGCGTGCGCCTGGCGCTCAAGTGCCAGTACCGCGGCGAATACGTGCTGCAGGGCCACCGCGTCGAGACCGACTTCCCCTTCGGCATCTTCCGCACGTACCGCATCTTCTCCCGGCCGCGCTCGCTGCTGGTTTACCCGCGCTTCCATCCGCTCACGCGCATGGAACTGGCCTCCGGCCGGCGCTACCAGCCCGGCGGCGTGGCGCTGGCCTCCGTGCTCGGCGATTCGGTCGACTTCGTCGGCAACCGCGAATACCGCGAAGGCGACAACATCCGCGACATCGACTGGCACGCCACCGCGCGCCTGAACACGCCCATCGTCCGCGAATACAAGGAGGAGTACCTCCTGCGCGTCGCGGTGATCCTCGACACGCACGTTCCGAAGAAAGCGCCGGTGCTGCGCGCCGAAGCCTTCGAACACGCCGTCTCGCTCAGCGCGGCGGTCGGCGACTACCTCGCGCGGCAGGAGTACATCGTCGACCTCTTCGCGGCGGGTCCGAACCTCTACCATCTCATGGCCGGGCGCAGCCTCGCCTACCTCGACCAGATCCTCGACATCCTCGCCTGCGTGAAGGAGAACCCGGACGAACCCTTCGCCACCATCGAGCCGGAGCTGAGCGAGACCCTCTCGCGGATCTCCAGCGTCATCTGCGTCTTCATCGACTGGACCGAGACGCGGCGCGAGTTCGTCCAGAAGCTGCTCAACCAGGGCGTCGGCGTCAAAGTGATCGTCGTCGACGACGGCCGCAACACCTTGAAGCCGGCCCTCGATCCGCTGGTCGGCACCGTCCTGACCCTCGCCGATCTGGAACTGGGGGTGGCGGAACTGTGAGCGTCACGACCGCGGTACTGACTCCCGAAGCGACGGCCGCTGAGCCGCAATCGCGGCTGCCGTGGCCGGCGCTGGCGATCGCGCTGGTCGCGCTGCTGGCCTTTGCGCTCTGCCTCGGCTCGGCGTGGTTGAGCACCACGCTGGCGATCGCGATCCTGGGGTCGTACGCGACCGATGCGCGGCTGAAAAAAGGCGCGCTGCCGATGCGCGCAGTGCGGCTGCTGGTGATGGGCGCACAGGTACTGCTGCGGCTGGCGGAGACCGACCGCCAGGGAACCTTTGCGTACATCGATCTCTACATCGGCCTGTTCGGCCAATTAACGGCCACGGAGATGGCGCTGCAATTCTGGCAGTCACCGCCGTATGGCGGCCACGGCGGCGCGGTAATCGCCAGCCTCTCCGGCCTGGTCTTTGTGGCCGCCGCGAAAACCGAAGCGCGCACGGTCATCCCCTGGATCACGCCGCTCTACTTCGTCCTGCTCATGATCGCCCTGCACCGCACGCGCCATCCACCGGGTAGTGGGTCGATGCGCCGCGTTCTCCCCGCCCTGGCCGCCTTTATCCTCGTGCTGGGCATCGGGCTGGGGACGTCGACGGCGATCTGGTCGTGGCACTACGAACTGACCAACTGGTTCACCCGGGTGATGGCGCCGCTGGGCAAGAGCGAAGGCGCGGGCATCTCCCAGATTCCCGTGCTGGGCCCCACGTCCAACCTGCACCTCTCGCCGGCGCGCGCACTGCGCCTGGACGGAGCCCTCAATGAGCCCTACCTGCGCGGACTGGCCTACGACACCTATGGCCACGGCGTCTGGGGTCCGCCGCTGGACGTGCGTCATTTCGATACCATGGCCGCGCCAGACCTGGTGAAGGGCGCGGTGCGCAACCGCGTCAAGATCACGCGTTTGACCGACGACACCCGCCTGCTCGTCGCACCGCTGCACTGCTCCGGCGTGGTCCTCTCGAAGCGTTCAATGGAATTGGCGATGGGAGACGGTGGTCCGCTGCGCTCGGCGCTGTGGCTTGCCGCACCCTCGGGCCACGACGTCCTGCTCTCCGGCGATGACGAGTGGCAGGGCCCGCTCTGCCAGCCGCCCAATGAAGATTACAGGCGGCGCTGCCTGGTGGTGCCCAAGGACGTCGACCCCAAAGTCATCACGCTGTCGCAGTCAATCGTGGCCGGACTCCCGACACCGCGCGAACGCGCCGACGCCATCATCGACTACCTCAAAACGCACAACGCCTACAGTTTGACCACCGATCCGGGCACCGGCGATCCGGTCTCGAATTTCATCCTCAAGCAAAAGGCCGCGCACTGCGAATACTTCGCCTCCGCCGCCGTGTTGATGCTGCGTGCGGCGAAACTACCCGCGCGCTACGTGACGGGGTATTCGGCCTTCAGCGCCATCGGCAAGGTGCAGGCCATCATCCGCCAGCGCGACGCCCACGCATGGGCCGAATGCTGGATCGACGGCACCGGCTGGATCACGCTCGATGCGACGCCGGAATCCAGCCGCCCCAACGAGGACGTCGATGCCGTGCCGTGGCTCACGCGTTTTTCGGAATGGCTGGAAGACACGTGGACCGACATCCGCGATTGGATGGCCGACATCAGCGTCACGAATCTTATGACCGGCATCTTGAGCCTGCTGGTGCTGGTCGTGGGCCTGCAATGGCTGCGCGCGTTCCGTGCGCGCTCCAAGACCAGGCCGGTGATCTTCGCCTACGCGTCGCCCGGCGCTGAACTGGCTGCGTTGAGCGACAAGT
The DNA here is from genome assembly GCA_038227875.1 of Planctomycetota bacterium. Lineage (GTDB taxonomy): Bacteria > Planctomycetota > SZUA-567 > H5-PLA8 > H5-PLA8 > JBBRPR01. The sequence goes on along the minus strand of JBBRPR010000028.1, from coordinate 95,881 downwards.
TCGAGCGCTTGTTGAGGACCCACCAGGTCCCCTGCCCCGCCCACCGCACGTGGCTGGAACACCTCCGCGTGTTGACCAAAACGCACCCGACGCTGCCCTTCAAAACCGAGGCCGCCGCCGCCTTCGCCCAGCACTACGCCGACGTCCGTTTCGGCGCCCCCGAAAGCCCCGAAGCCGTCGCCGAACTTTCCAAGGAGTTCCACGCTCTCACCTGAAAGGTTCAAACTCTACCGCAATACATTGATATCATTATAGTTACAAGAACAGTCCAAAATTTCGATCATAACCGTGGCAACGCTCAATCGATCGTGTATATTTAATATAGTTTAAATAAATAATGTTATCTTTTAACAAGGAGCCCTACATGCCCACCTTCTCTCCGGAAGTCGACCAAGCCCTCGCTGTGATCGAGCGCGAGAAGTCCGGATTCGTGCCGCCCTACCTCACGCGCGCCGAACTCGACGACCTGCTCGCCGCCTGGCAGCGCCTCTTCACCGACCCGTCGATCAAGCTCGAAAACCAGCGCTTCATCATCGACCACAAACTCTACACCGAACCTGCGTTCGCGAAGCTCGCCACGCATCCGGTCGTGCAACAGATCGTGCGGAACACGATCGGCGAATTCCAGCTCGCCGGATACTCCGTCGTCGCCACGCCACGCAACGGAGACGTCGTGACGACACCCGAGACGACGCCGTTTCACACCGATCACTGCGTCTACTCCGACGTCCCCGTCCCGCAGGCGCGCGACACATTCGTCTGCGTGTGGGTGAACTTCGAAGAGCTCAAGATGGAAAACGGCCCCTTCGCGCTGGCGCTGGGCACGCACAAATTCAACATCGGCTGGGAATTCTTCCAGCAACGCCCGGGACTGAAAGTCGAGCACATGGGCTGGAGCCGCGTCGCCGGATACAACGTCGGACCCGCGGGAACCACCGCTGTCTACAGTGGCAAGACGTGGCATTCGAGCACCAAGAACTGCAGCGATCAGGTGCGCAAGGGCTTGAACATGAACTTCGTCCCCCGCCACCCGCTTGACACGCTGAAGCGCAACGCGTTCGATCTCTGTGCGCTAAGCCAGGACAAGTACGACCGCCTGACCAAGATGATCGCCATCCCCGACTACTTGATCGAACGAATTCCGGAGCTGGCCGTGGCGCAATGAGGATTGATGTAATGTCGAAACGTCGAAAGGTGGTCCGGTCCCGGGCCACTTGGACTCACTCCTTCTTGGTCAGCACCACAGACGTGCTCTTCACCTCAAAATCCCGAAAGGGCTTCTCCGCCGCGGGCTTGGAATCGCCCGTGACAAACGCCGCGCGGATGCGCTGGCCGACCGGGTCGAGCAGCGCGCAGTGCAGGTTGATCGTCAGCGTGACGTCCTTCTCAGCTACCGGATTCTGCGTTTTGTCATCGAAGGACAATTTGCCGTGCAGTCCCGTCAGGTATTTCTTGAGCGCTTGAAAGCGCCCGCATTCCACCACTTTCGGAGGGTCAATGCCGTTCACGGCGAGAATCTGCCGCTTGTTCGTACCGAGCACCATGCCGTCCTTGGGCTCGACGACGACGACAGACTTCGCATCAAATTCCACGAACCGGCCGTCCCACGCGCCCTGCTTGTTCTTGCCGGCGACGAGCATCCCGGTCGTACAGGCGCGCGGGGATTTCTGGATGATCGCGACGCCGTCCTCGACCGTCGTCGCCTGCTCGACAATCTTGCGCAGCAGGAAGCACGTCGAGATTCCTTCGAGAGAATCCGAACCCTTGCCACCGAACAAGGTATTGTTGCTCGCGCAGAGGCCATCGGCATTCATCGACGTCCAGCCATTGAGAATCCCGGCGTAGCAGAGCGTCACGAAGGGCCGGCCGGCGCCTTTGCCATCAGGAATCTCCTGCAGAATCAACGGCACGCCGCCTTCCAAGCCGTGTCCGGCGTAATCGAAATTGCGGCCCACGAGCAGCTTGCCGCCGGCCGTCGCCTCGCCAAAGGCTGCAAACGAGGAACAATAGGAGGTGAATCCCTTGGCACGATTGACGTCGCCGAACAACTGAGCCAGCAGCAGCTCGTCGCTGTCCACGCCCGCCGCGGCGGCGCAGGCTTTCAGTTCGGTCATCACGTCTTCGTCGAGAAACTTGCCCATCGTCCGCGCGCCGTCGAGACACTGCTTGTAGTGTTCCGCGCCGTCAGCCGCGGTCCCGGTCAGATACGCGCGGACACTCTTGACCAACAGCGCGACCTCGGCCTTAAGCAGCTTGCCGTGAGCCACGCCGCGTTCGGGCGCGCCGCCCCGCACCGTCAAAATCGCGAGGTGTTCGTCGACGCGCACGAGCCGGCCGGTCCACCCCGTCGTCTCCGTCGTCCCTTCAGGAAAGAAAACCGGCGCACTCTCCGCTCGCAGTTGGGCGCAGAGCAGCGACAGCAGAAGAATCGAACATAATCGAAGTGAATGTTGCATAGTCAGTGATCTCAGTAAGGGTGCGAACGCCGCGAGTATACGAACCGCGCCCAGCAAGAGCAGCTTAATTCCACGGTAGGCGTTAGACCGGGCGGGACGCCCGGACTACAACGGACGCAACATCTTTAGGAACCTGAATCCCGTGCCCGAAGTCACGCTCAGCCCACGCGACAATCATGCGCCGTTTGCGGCGATTGCCATTGGCATCGCGGCGGGGTTTCTGTTCTGTGGCTATGAATTCATCCGCACGACGTCCAACTCGCTCTTCAAAGAAGCCGCGCCGATGGGCTACGGCAAAGAAGCGTTGCCCTACGCCATTGCGCTCGTGCCGGTGGCGGTGCTGGTGGTCGTTTATGGCTACGGACGTCTGCTGACGTGGCTGGGCCCGCGCAAAACGCTGCTGGCGACGTCGCTGCTGTCCGGATTGGGAATGGCCGCGTGTTACGTACTCATCCGCTCCGGATTCCGGCCGGCGCGTGGCGCGCTCTATCTTGTGCGCGAAGCCTACGTCGTGCTGCTGGTCGAACAATACTGGTCGTTCCTGAATAGCCGTCTCGGCACGCTTCAGGCCAAGAACTGGAACGGTCCGATCTGCGGGCTCGGATCGGCCGGCGCGATTGTCGGCGCGAAGATGGTCGCGGAATATTCCGGCACCTTCGGCACCGCCAATCTGCTGATCCTGGCCGCGCTCTCCGTGATCCCCGCCGCGCTGCTGGCGGATCTGGCCTATCACCGCTGCGGCGAGCCGCAGGAATCTCCCGCCGAAGCGGCGCGCCATGTCGACACGCTGGGACTGACGCTCTTCAAATCCAATCCGATGCTGATCCTGATGCTGCTGGTCATCCTCTCCACGCAGACGCTCGCCTCGGTGCTCGATCTTTCGTTCCAGGGACGCCTGCAGGACGCGATTCCCAACCTCGATGCGCAGAACGCCTATCAGGGCGACTTCTGGTACCACGTCAACATCGCCGCCGCTGTCGGCCAATTCATTTTCAGCCCGCTGATGCTCCGCCTGCTCCCGCTGACGCTCGTCCACGTTCTCATGCCGCTGGTGAACTTAAGCATCTGTTTTTACGCGTGGAAAAATCCGTCGCTCTCGTCGGCGTGGTGGGCGCTGCTGGCGTTCAAGACGATGGACTACTCCGTCTTCCGCGCCGGGAAGGAAATTCTGTACATCCCTTTCTCGTACGACGTCCGTTTTCGTGCCAAGGAGTTGATCGATGTCTGGGGTTACCGCTTCAGCAAGGGGAGCACCGGCTGGCTGCTCTCGTTAATGAAAGTGGGCGGCTTCGCGGTGAACGACCTGACGTATTCGGTGCTGGCGTGTGGGGCGGGGACGTTGTGGTTGGTGATGATCGTGCCTGTTTGTCGCATGTATCGGCGTCATGTAGTGGAGTAATGCATTCGGCGGGCGCGCTGTGCTTTTTGTAGTCCGGGCGTCTCGCCCGGAGAAAGTAACTGCGACACGAATTGGGTAAGCCAGTCACGTTTCGTGGTCTACCGCGACAGCTTTAGTGCTTCGCAAATGAAGTGGCTATCGAACGAATTCATCTTTAGTGCTGAATACTTGCGACTCCGGGCGAGACGCCCGGACTACAAAAAGCCCGGCAGCTCGCCGCGGAAAAGAGGCAATCCCTACTTAATCTCCAACACATCCGCCCCCGTCTCGCCGCGCGTCTTCTCACCATACATCGGATACGTGCAGCCCGGAATCACGTGGCTCACTCCCGGCGTCTCTGCTCGAAGGTAGTAAACCAGCTCATGCTCACCGGCTTCCAGCGCATCGAAGAAGACACACAACCGGTCGTCGCGGAACTCCGTGTTCGCGGCGTGTCCGGCGGCTTCACCGTGCAGGACATCGGCGGCGAATTCCCAGCCGGCCGGGCGGCGGTCTTCGAGCATTACGTACTCCTGGCGGCGCTCCAGCTTGACCGTGACATGCACCGCGATGCAATCGCCGACTTTGCTCGTCGTGGCCAGCGGCTTGTCGTCGGTCGTGAGGTACTTGCGCGTCATCTGTACGCTGGTGCCGGTCGGTTCAACTTTCTGCAGATGCTGGTAACCCGTGGCATTCAGCGCGTAGTGGAGCGGTTCGGGAAAGTCCGCGTTGAGCGTCAGCACCGCTCGTTCCACGAGCGGAAGCTGCGCGCCGGTGAGGTGCAGATCGAAGACACGCTTCGTGAGCTGCGCGGCGGTGGTCGCTTCGATCAGCGTCTGGCCGGCCATGCTCAATTTGAAAGCGCGCGCGGGTCCCAGCGGCGGCAGATGCGTGACCAGGCCGGTCATCGCTTCGATGGCCCACGACGTATCCTTGGTGCTGAGCCAGCGCAAACCGGTGCGCTGCGCCATCAGCGCATCTGCGGTGATGCGGGCGGGAGCCACGTCGCCGAACGCGGTCTCGACGTTCAGCTTCATGGCGAGGGACTCGGCGGATTGCGGCGCCCAGGTTTGCAACTTCGCGCGCAAGGCGGCTGCGTCATCGTCCAAACCAAGCGTCTTGCAGGCCAGCGCCAGCGACGCCAGCGACTCGGGCGGAAGCGTGGCATCCACTTTTTTCAGCGCCACTTTCAACTCGTCGGCGGAAACGGTCCCGGCCAGCGCCAGAGCCTGCCAGCCGCGCGCCCAGAGTTGGCGGTCGAACTTATCGTCATTGAGGCGCGACTTGAGGAACGCGCAGCCGCGCGCGAAGACGTCGGCGTTCACCGGCGTGCCAGTGGTTTTGCAGCGCGCCAGACCGTAGACCACGTACACGGACATGCCATCGTTGGTCGCGTCATGCTCCCACCAGCCCCAGCCGCCGTCGGTGTGCTGGAAATTGTAGAGGCGCTCGAGGCCCTTCTGCAGGACGTCAGGCGCACGCTTCATCACGTCGGCGGGAACCTCGCAGACGCCTTGCTGCCAGGCGTGCTTGACCATGACCGAAGGAAGAAAGCGGCTCATCGTCTGCTCGACGCAGCCATAGGGATAATCGATCAGATACCCCAGACCTTGCAACGCTTCCGCCGGCACGCTGCGCGAGACGCTCAAGCGAAGATCGGTCGGCACGTAACCGATGGGCAGTTGAATCTCGCCGTTGGACGCGCCGCTCAGCGCCACGTCCAGCGGCCGGCCGTCGGGAATCACGGGCAAGTCGCGCTGCTCGGCGTCGGCGGCGTCCTTATCGCCGGCCCTCAAACCCACGCGGACCGAACCGAGCTTGTCGATCGAGAGCCACGCGCCGATATGCGCCGAACCGTGCGCGGCGACGAGCACCTTGCCTTGGACGAGCGTAGACGCGCCATCGAAGCTCATCTGCGCCACCGTGTCGGCGGCGGGCCCGGCGCAGGTCGCGTTCTGAATTTCAAACGCGAACGGCACGGTCACGTCCTTACCCGTCGTGTTGTGAATCAAACCCGTGGCCTGCAGCCGGTCGCCTTCGACGGCGAAGCGCGGCAGGAAAACCTGGACCGAAAGCGGCAGCGTGGCGACGAAGTCGCTGCGCCCCGAACCGATTTCCGTCTGGCGCGTCAGGCCCACGGCGTTGACGCGGTAGCGCGTCAGCGAATCGGGGAGCTTGAAATGCGCGGCGACGCGGCCTTGAGCGTCCGTGCGCAACTGCGGCAGCCACGCGGCCGTTTCGCGGAAGTCGGTGCGCCAGCCTGTGAGCGGGATCTGCGTGACGGGCATCTCCCCCAGGTTGCCCAACGGCGTGCCTTCCAGCGCGCGGTCGAGCGCCCGCTCCAGCCTTGCGCTCTGCGCCAACTTCTGCGAGGCCTCATCCATGGCCATTGCCGCTTGGGCTTTCGCCTGGTCTGCCTGCCGCAACATCTCCATGTTTTTCTGCCGTTCCCGTTCGTGAAACAATCTGCCGGTGCTGATCTTCCAGGCCTTGGGCAGGAAGCGGCGGTCCGGGCGCGCGTCGGCGAATGTTTGAGCGAGTGTGCCCGAGCGGTCTTCGCCGAAGGCGTAGAGACTGGCGTCGATGGCGGCGAGGCTCACTTCCGCTTCGCGCGGCTTGCCGTCAAGGCCCGTGACGCGAACGGTCACACCGACCTCGTCGCCGGGCTTGTGTTCGGCCGCATCGCAGCGCACTTCGACGTTCAGCTTTTCGCCGCCCTGCTTCGCGTGCGGATCGAGCACGTCGACGCGGCACCACTTCGGGTCTTCGCCCTCGTTGCCGATCAATTCCTCGGCCAGCTTTTGCTGCTCATCCACCTCTTTAGCAACGGCCATATTGCCCGGCAGATGCCCGATCGCGCAGCCTTGCAGGTAGAAATTCGGCACGTGGCGCTCGCGGATTGGAATCTCGACAACGTGGTACGAACTGGCGCCGTCGAGCGGGACGATCACGTAGTCCAGCACGGTGCGGCCTTCCATCGTCAGCAGCGCGCGCGTCGCGTTGGGAGCGTAAAGCAGAACCTTGATCGTGCCGCCGACCTCGGCGTGCTGGCGGCCGAAGAGCGCCCACAGTTCCGGCTTGCGGCCGTTGTATTCGTAAGTCATGCCGCTCTCTTCGCTGCCGTAGTTGGCGATGTTGACGAAGCCCTTTTCTTCATCATTCAAGTTGCTGAAGATGTACGCGCCCTCGCCGTAAACGAAGAGCGATGCGGATTTGCCATCGGCGCTGAGCGTCCACCAACCGGTGCCCAGTTTCAGTTCGGCGACGCCCTTCGCGTCGGGTGTGAAGCGCGCGGTGACGTCGCCGTGCTTGGCCGTGACTTCCGTGGACAAACCAGAAATGTGCAGCACTTCGCTGGCCGGAGCAAAGCGCGGGAGGTCGGCCAGCGAGTCCGCTTTCACCGCCGGCGGCAGGTCGACGTTCGCTGCCGCCGTCTGCGTCACGGTCTGGTTGCTGTCGTCGGTGACCGCGCAGATCACGTGGTACGCGCCGCCGATCAATTTCTCTGGAAGTTGAAGCACCGCGACGGTGTCGCCAGTGTTCGAAAGCACCACGTCTTTCTCCGCCAGGGGCCGCCAGCTGTCGGCGTGAACCAGCCGGACGTGAGCCGTCCCGCCCGCGACGGTTTTGCCGAAGTAGTACTTCGCGGAGACCTCAAGCGTGAGCTTCTGGCCAGCCAGCTTCGTCAGGTTTTCCGGCAGGCCTTTGAGCGCGACTTCGAAGTTGGGACGGCGGTAATTCTTGACCGTGAAGATGTCGGGCAGGATTCGCGCCGTGCCATTGAGGTTGATGCGCAGCGCGCAGGCGCCGGTCGCGCATTCGTCGGAAAGATGGATCGTGCCGCTGGCCGTGCCGAATTCGTTGAGGCCCATCGCGCCGCTGGCGATCGAGCGGCCTTTCTTGTCGAGCGCTTCGTACGCCACGGTCGTGCCGGGGTTGGGCAATTGGAGCAGCCGGGCGCGGTCGAAGTCCTCATCGCGGAAACCGGGGGCCCTGGACTTTTCGACATCCAGCGGCTGGCCGAGCGTGCGCACGATCAGCTTGAATTGAACGTCCTGGCCCGGCCGGTAGGTCGGCCGGTCGGTGTATGCGGCGGCGACGTGACGGTCTTCGAACACCTGTCCGACGGCGTCTTCCGAGGCGAGATCGCGCTCCGTCGCGCGGGCCTGGCGCAAACTCGAGCGGGCGAGATCCCATCGTTCGCGTTGATATTCCTCCGGACCGTTGTAGATCCCGTCGAAGACTTTTCCGAAACCGCCGATGGCGAAGCGGCCGTCCTTTTCGACGAGAATCGGTTTGTCGCCGGCCGCGAAGACGCGCGCGAACGCCACGCCGCTTGCATCGGTGGAACTGGGCTGCAGCATGCCGTCGGCGAGCACGCGAGCTCTTGCGACCGGCGCGGCGCCCTGATTGTCGCTGGCGACAACCATCACGCCGTCGCGGCAGCGGCGCAGGGTCAGGCTGAGCGAATCGACGAGGATCGGCGCGCAGGCTCGCGTGCCGTTGGCTTCGGCGACCAGCACGTATGCGCCAGGCTGGAGCGAGGCGGCGGGGATCTCGAACTTGCGGGCGCAGGTCCAGGCACTGAGTTCATCTTCCTCCGGCCAGTACTCACGGTGAAGCCGAGCGGCAAATTGCGAGCAAGCATCGTCGAAGTATGCGGCGTCGGGCTCGTCGTTCTCTTCCGCGTCGTCCCACCAGCGGTCCCGGAACTCATACTTCTGAATGTGAAGCGCTTTCATCTCACCGACCGCGACGTGCCAGGACCCCGCCAGCTCGGCGTTCGAGAATTCGGGCAGCGGATCGAGCTTTTTTCGAAGGTCCTTCATGACTTCATCCTGTATGGCGTACTTCACCATATCCAATTGCTCAGCTCTGATCTCAGCATGGTCGGCAAAGATGTAATCGGTGCCGATGCGCTGCGCCGCGGCCTGCAGTTTCGCGGCGTCGGCGACGCGGTAGAGCTTGAACGTGATCTCGTCGGCGGCGCGCGCGTCCAGCACAATCGGCGCGGCGCTGCCGGAGGCATACCCGCCGCGCACATCCATCGTCAGCACAGTGTTGTTGATCCGCAGCGCGTCGACCCAACGTGCGCTGACGTCGTCGTGGACGCTGCCCAGCAGCGCCACGGCACGCGTCACGTCGGGAGACTTCGGGTCGTCGACGGTCCAGAAAAACTCCGGCTCGTTTGCACTCTGAAGCCGGGCTTCCTGCCGTGCCAGTCTGCCATTCGAATGTGTTTTGAGGTCAAATTTGACGTTCGCCGGAATCGCGTCCCGCATCCACTGTTCGCCATTGTGTGCCTCGAAGCGGTATTGGTCGGCGCGCGCATGTTTAAGGCGGTCCGCTGATTGGAAGTATGACCCGTACGCGAATCCCGCTGCGTGCCACTTCAGCCGCGGATTCACCAGGCCCATCGCCGCGTCGAAGCGCATCCACTGCGGAATCTGATTATCCGGCGTGATCTTCGCCAGCTCCGCGGCCAGCGCCGCCTGCTCCGCCGGCGATTTGGCGAGGGCGTACTTCGCCTTGAGTTCCTCGCGGCGCCGTTGTTCGAGCTCCGCCGCGTGAAAGGCTTCGCCGGGCGATTTCACCTGCACGATTTCCGTGGCATGCGGCGTCACCGTGACGGCGTACCACGCGATCAGCAATCCCACGGCAAAGAGCGCCGCGATGGCGGCGACCAGCGGGCGGCGTCGATCCTGAAAGCTCCGGCGCGTTTCGTTACGGATGTTGAGTTCGCGGCGCATCGCGGCATGCGCGCGCGCCAGCGCGGCCGCGGAAAGCTGCGGTCGCGCGGCGCGCAATTGCGCGCCGAGTCGCGCGTCGTCTGGATTCAGGTCACCGTCGGTCATGCCATTTTCTCCCGCGCCGCGGGCGCATCGATCAGCTCGCGCAGGCGCTTTAACGTTCGATGGAGCACCACCGCGACGTTCGCCGGCGTCATGCCGGTCGCTTCGGCAATCTCGGTGTTGCTCAAATCTTGAAAGTATTTCAGGTAGACCACTTCATGCTGCTGCTCGTTCAATTCGCTCAGGATCTCCGGCAGCCGCGCCTGCAATTCACGCTGCTCGGCCGCCTCGCCCGGGTCGCGTTCGGCCACGTTCAGCGGCGGCGGCGGCACGCGATTGCGGTCGCGCACGTACCGCGACAGGACGCTCTGCGCAATCGCCCACAGCCAGCCGGCGCGATTGCCGCGGCATTGCTCGAACTTCTGCACCGCCATGACGAACACGCGCGCCGTAAGCTCTTCAGCCAGCTCCGGATCGCGCAGCCGCGCCAGAAAATAGCTGCCCAGGCCTGGCGCGTAGCGCTGGAAGAGTCCTTCCAACTCGCGTTCGGTGGCATCAGCCGTAAATTGGCCGGCAGCAGTCAGGAGCAAAGTCTTTTCATCCCGTGTTCACTACCTGTCGTAAGATCCGGAAGCTTCTGCACGCCGAACTGGTTGAGCTGGCGGCGCGTAACCGATATAAAGAGCCACGTGGGCTGAGTTGATTACACTGGATTTGCAACGGAATCGCTGCGGTGCTCAAGATTCGTTATAAGTTTCGCTCATCTCCCGCTTTATAGAGGCAGACGCTAAAGATGGCCGACATCTATATTGGACTCGGCATCATGGTCAGCCTGGCCGCGGTCCTGTTATTTTTGGGGCTGAAAGCCGACGCGCGACTATCTCAGCGCGCGTCGCTGGCGGCGATCACGCTGACCATTGTCGGGCTTTTTCTGTACGCCATTTTCTTGCGCGAATCGGCGCTGCTGATCCGGATGCTACCGTTCTCCAACGCAATCATCGTCGGCAACTGGCTGATCCTGTTTGGCGGGCTGCTGACAGGGCTGGTGGTCAAGCGCATCCCCGGCGGCCGCCTGCGCCGCGGGATCTACTGCGTGCTACTGATCGTCGCCTGCACCTACACGCTGATCGCGCCGCTGGTGGGACCCGTGCCGCAGGGTGGCGATTACTGGACGCGCGAAGGCGTCGCGATTCAGTCGTCGGATTCCAGCTGCAGCGCCGCCTGCGCCGCGACGTTGCTGCGCACTGTCGGCATCCGGACCACCGAGCAGGAGATGATCCGCCTTTGCCTGACGCGCACCAACGGGACGCTCTGGTATGGCCTCTACCGCGGCCTGAAACTGAAAACCGCCGGCACGCCCTACGACGTGGAGGTGCTCCGCGGCACCGTCGACGACCTGAAAAGCGGCAAGCTGAAAGGCCCGCTGATCCTGAGTGTCCGGCTCGACAAGAAGCCCGGCACCGACGTACGCTACGAACAGAACTGGGGCTGGACGCCGGGCGTGGCGCATTCGGTGCTCTTCAGCCGCATTCTGCCGAACAATCTCGTCGAGATGGGCGACCCGTCCATCGGCCTTGAGAAATGGGGCATCGATGGGATCGAGACGTTGTGGCATGGGGATGCGATGCGGTTGGTGAAGCGTTGAGGCGACAGCAGGAGAACATATCCATGTGGTACTTCATACTAGCACTACTTGTCGTCACGTCCTCACTTCATGCTGCGTCTGAGAATTTTGATGCGACGAAGGTGGGCGACTTGCCCAACGGATGGATGGCGGGTGTCACCGGTGGCGGCACGCCAAAATGGAGCGTCGTGGCCGACGACTCAGCGCCGAGCAAGGGCAATGTGCTCAAACAATCTGGCGAGGGCCGTTATCCGTTTTGCGTGCTGAAAGACGCGGCGGTCAAGGACGGTACGGTGGAAGTGAAATTCAAACCCGTGGCGGGCAAGGAAGACCAGGCGGGCGGGCTGGTCTGGCGCTTTAAAGACGGCGACAATTATTACATCGCCCGCGCCAATGCGCTGGAAGACAACGTCACCATTTATCACACCGTGAAGGGCTCCCGCGTCGCCTTCAAGAGCATCGACACGAAAGTCGCGACCCAGGTCTGGCATACGCTGAAAGTGGAATTCAGCGGCAACAGTTTCAAAGTTTCCTTCGACGGCGCAGTGGTGATCGAAGCGGAGGACGCGACTTTCCCGGACGCGGGCGCAGTAGGCGTATGGACGAAGGCCGACAGCGTGACGCTATTCGACGACTTCACGTACAGCGGAAAGTAACGGTTCAGGACAAAATTATGATGAGCACCAAACATCGCGTCGCGATCCTTTATCCTGGAGATCAGAAAGTCAGGCAGGAGGCCACTCCGGAGAACAATCGCTTCGCCGCCATATTCCGCGCCCTGGCAGGGATTGGAATCGACGCGGAACCGGTGGTCTATCACGACGACTGGGTGTCGGACGTCAAGTCGCAGCTGCTGGGCGCGCAGGCTGTCCTCGTCTGGGTCAATCCGATTGAAGGTGGGCGCGATCGCTCGGTACTGGATGCGATGCTGCGCGAGATCGCGGCGCGCGGCACGATCGTCAGCGCTCATCCTGATGTCATTCTAAAAATGGGTACGAAGGAAGTGTTGTATGAAACGCGCAGCCTGGAGTGGGGCTGCGACACCCAGATGTACCGCAGCATGGACGAACTGCGCCGACAATTGCCGGACCGACTGGCGCGCGGCGAAGTCCGCGTTCTCAAACAACACCGCGGAAATGGCGGCGATGGCGTCTGGAAAATTCAGGCACAGTCGCCGGGGCCGGCGTCCTCCGGGACAGTTCTGCCCGTTCGAGTTCGCCATGCCAAACGTGGTAGTGTCGAAACGCTCATGACGTTGAACGAATTCCTGGCGACCTGCGAACCCTACTTCGCCGGTACGGGCCGCATGATCGATCAACCGTTTCAGGAGCGCCTGCAGGACGGAATGATCCGCTGCTATCTGGTGGGAAATCAGGTGGCCGGCTTTGGACACCAGCAGATTAACGCGTTGTATCCCGCGCCGCGGGGTATGCCGGAAAGCGCCGCGCCTCAGCCGGGCCCCCGGTTGTACTTCCCGCCGACAAAGCCGGAGTTTCAAGCGCTCAAGGAACGGCTTGAAAGCCGCTGGGTGTCGGACATGCAGCGCGTCCTGGGCATCGCAACAGAGGATCTTCCGGCCCTCTGGGATGCGGATTTCCTTCTCGGCAAACGTGACGAGTCCGGACGGGATACATACGTGCTGTGCGAGATCAACGTCAGCAGCGTTGCGCCCTTTCCGGATTCAGCCGTCGAATTGATTGCAGTCTTGGTCCAGAAACGAATCGCTGCGCGTTAAAAACCCCGCGCACAAGCCGGACGGAATTGGACTCACGAGTGCGCTTGTTCAGCGACGCGGCACCGACGCCCATTGCAAACGCAGCGCTTTCCCGATATCCTAAAGCGCCTTCATCGCCAGGAGTGACCCGGCTATCGCACGCAAGCACGCTGACAAATCTTCGCCTCCGTCCACACCTCCGCCCGAGCCGGCGGCCGACGTTCCGGCTGAAACCGCGGGCGTGCCGGAAGAAACTCCGAGCAAGTCTGCCGCTGCGCCGTCGGAAATTCCGGAAATCGATGAGCTCCAATCGGTCGATTCGATGTCCGACGAAGACCTGATGCATCTGTGCCAGGACGGCGACGAAGCGGCGTTTGAGGTCCTCTTCCAGCGCTACGAAGGCCAGGCGCTGTCGTTCATCAACCGGCTCGTCGGCGACCAGAGCCGCACCGAGGCGCTGGGGCAGGAAGCGTTTTTGCGCATTTTCAAAGATGCCAAGAGCTACCAGTACCCGCGCAGCTTCACGACGTGGTTTTACACCATCGTCCGCAACCTCTGCAAGAACGAGCTGCGCTGGCGTTCGCGCCATCCGACGGTCTCGATCGAAGACAGCCTCTCGTCATCGCACGGCGGCGGGGAGGACTCGGCGCGCGTCGGCGATTACCTGCAATCGGCCGGCACCAGTCCGCTCGACGAAATGGTCAGCCGCGAACGCGATCAGCGGCTGGAAAAAGCGTTGGAAGCACTGCCCGAAGCGGAACGTGAAGTGCTTATCCTCAACCGCTTTCAGGGCCTGAAGTACCGCGAGATCGCCGAGGTCGTCGGCGTACCCGTGGGCACGGTGCGGGCGCGTATCTATTCTGCACTGGAGCGCCTGCGGAAGTCCATCAAGGATTACTTGTGAGAATAGTACAAGATGCTGAAACCCGTACTGTGACGGTGTAGTTAAAAAGGGGATCGCTCACTCATTTTCGTGAGCCGCGAAGCCAATACTATGGACTGTGAAAAGTGCACCGAATATCTGGCCGACTTCCTTCTGGATGAACTTCCAGAAGCCGAAGCGGTGTTAATCCAGGAGCACCTGAACCTTTGCCCCGCGTGTATGAAAGCGTATCGCGAATTGAAGGGCACAGGGAAGATGCTGGAAGCCGTCCCCGCGATGCGTCCCGTTCAAGGCACGCCGGATTTCTCGCGCGCGGTGCGCGCGGAAGCGTCGGTGGAATCGGCCAAGATCATCCGCGCGCTGCCGCCGGAAAAACGGCTGCGCGTCGAAGCCCGCCGCGCCGCGCGACTGACCAAATTCGCCAGTCAGCGCAGCGAAAAAGTCTCCCGTTCGCGCGTCTGGGGCGTGGTGCTGGCGCTGATCATCGGCGTCACCGCACTGATTCTGATTTTCTTTACCGGCAAGAACAGTCTGCTCTACCCGCACACGCAACTCGGCGCGCTCTCGCTGGTCAACGGCGCGGTTGAGACCGGCAACGCCAGCGAAGGCCGCTCACCGCGCGCAGCGCACGAAGGCGAGACGATCTACGCCGGCGACACGGTGATCACGCCCGAAGGCGGCCGCGCGCGCATCGACCTCAACGACGGCACGGCGCTCTTTATCGGCCCGTCGTCGCACGTGACGCTGGAACCGCAATCCAGTTCCGTAGACGCGTTCAGCATCTCCGTGGAGAGCGGCGAACTGGGCGTCAACAAGCCGCTGGCCAACCCCGACAAGAACGCGCCGCGACTGATGAAGTGGGACGTCCATTCGGACCTGGGATTGGTCCTGCCCGATCCCGGCACGCAGTTGTTCGTCAACGTCACCAAGAACGGCAGCGCCTTCGACGGCAGCGCGCTGGTCGTTTCCGGCAGCGCGATTGTCGTCTCGCGGCATGCGGGCACGGAAGTCACCACGACGCTCGGCCCCGGCTCGAAGTACCTCGAAGGCAGCGGTCAACCCAAGGGCCGCACCGAATCGGTTGTCGGCGCGCGCGTGCCCGGCTGGCGCGTGGAACTGGCCACCGAGGCGGATCTGCAGCGCCTGTTCAACGGACGCGTGAAGCTGCGCAGCCGCTCGTCGTCGGGCGTCGAAGTGGAACTGACCTACGGCCGCGAAACCAAGCAACTCACGGAAGATTGGTTGCCCGAACCGGCCGGACCCTCCACGCTCTCCAAGCGCCCGGACGGCGCGATTGCCGTTCCCAACGCGCGCTTCGCTCACATCGTCCCGTTCGCCGGACCGATTTCGATGACGCTGACGCTCAACCGCGATGTCCGCGCGGAACGGAGCCTCGCCTTTGGCGCGCTGTACTCGCCGGAGCGGGGAGTGTCCGTCGACGTCAGCCGCGACGCGGTGATGCAGGTGCGCGAGAACAACACGCGCGCCCACAGTTCCAATCTTTCCGCGCGAAAAGAGAGCGACAAGCCGGAGAAGCTCGGGCTGGAGATCAAGACCGATCGCGGCGGCTACCGCGCCTCGATGTCCTCCCGCGACGAGAAGAGCACCGGCTACACGCTGCCGCCTAACTTTGGTGAGAAACCCGGCCAGCTCTGGCTGCAGGGACTCAGCGACGGCATTGCCATGGATGAGATCAAGATCAGCGGCACCATTCCGTCGGAATGGCTGAGCGAAGCGTTGTCGCGACTCGGCAAGCAATAAAGCTTCTTGATGATCCGCGCCCGCAACATTACCAAGCGCTTTGAAGCCGCCGGTCCCACCGCGGCCGCCGTTCAGGCGCTCAGCGGCGTCGATCTCGACGTTGCGCGCGGTGAAGCTGTCGCGTTGATGGGCGCCAGCGGCTCGGGAAAGAGCACCCTGCTCCATCTGCTCGGCGGACTCGATCTGCCGACCAGCGGCGAGATTAACGTCGACGGCCGCGAACTGATGAAGCTCAACGACACCGAGCTTTCGCACTTTCGCCGCTCGCGGATCGGCTTCGTCTTTCAGTTCTTCCACCTGCTGCCGACGCTGAACGTGATCGAAAACGTGGTCCTGCCCGGCCGCCTCGCCGGATTGCCCGAAGGCGAACTGCAACAGCGCGCGAAGCAATTGTTGGATCGCGTGGGCCTCGGTGCACGCGCCACGAGCCATCCGGACATTTTGAGCGGCGGCGAACAGCAGCGCATCGCGCTGGCCCGCGCGCTGATCAACAGTCCGGTCTTGCTGCTGGCCGACGAACCGACCGGGAATCTCGATAGCGCCAGCAGCGTCGTGGTGCTGCAGTTGATTTCAGAGTTGGTCAAGGAACATCAGACGACGCTGGTGATGGCCACGCATTCGGAAGACGCCGCCAAAATCGCAAGCCGGACCGTGCGCTTGAAAGACGGCAAGCTGGCGTGAGTGTCACTGCTTGGCCGTCAGTTTCTTCAAGACGGCCAGCAGAAATTCCTGACGCGCGTAATTGAGCATCGAACCGAATTTGATCGGCGTAGGGCCGTCGATCACAATCTGTTTCGTGATGCCGCCCTTACTTCGTTTCGTCACTTCCATATGCACGCCGGTCACTTCGCTCAGTTGAAAATGCTTCGTCCGGCCAATGGGTCCAACGCCGGTGAAGACTTCTCCGTCGTCGCCGCGCAGGCGGATTTCCACGCGTCCGAAAATACCCATCAAGACGTAGCCGACGAGAAACACCGTGCCCGCCAGAAATGGCAGACCGAACAACGACATGGCGGGATTGAATTGGCCCTTCATGATCTGCGAACCGTAGATTCCGCTCAGCGATCCACCCGACCAGAGGCAAATAAATGGAATCATCGGAATCACAAAGCACGACCGCGTCGTCGCGCTGACGATCACGCCGTCGAACGTCTGCTCATACCGCACCCCGGCTGGCGGTGTGTTCAGATCGACCACAGGGGGAGCCAGAACCGAGGCGCGTTCCTCGCTGGTTTTATCCGTCACCAATTCCGAGAGCGGAAACACCTCATTACACGCCGCGCAGCGTGCGATGTTGGCGGAGACGTTCAAATCGCCCTCGGCAATCGCGCCGGAACATTTGGGGCAGCGTGCGGTCATGAGGCTGTTTTAGTCTATGCCACACAGCCACGCCAGAGACAGGTGTCATTACGTGCCGTGCAGAAGCCGGTGACCTGAACCGCGGCGGGTGGTTGGTTAAAAACACATTATTGGAGAACGCGCGTGGCCGATATCGAGTCCGATGTTCCATCTCCCGCTGGCGATTCCCCACCGGGTCCGGTTTCTGAAGCGCAGGCCGTCGCTCCGGTGACAGAACCGGAATTGGTGGTTCCCAATCAGTCCCCTCTGCCGCCCGCCACTACCGCGCGACAGCGTGTGAAACTTCCTTTACGTACGCGTCCCGCTCCGCCGCCTTCACCGATGTCAAGATACATCAAGTTGTGGACGATCCTGACGATGGTCGCGCTGTTGTGCGGATACATTTTGCCGCCGTGGATTACCCCGCTCACGGTTTGGCTGCCGTGCGTCCCCTTGTATTTCATCTGCGTTTCGTTGCTGAAGCAGATCTTCCAGTTGTGTGTCGGAATCCTGTATAGGTCGCCGGCGTGCTACAAGGAAATTGGCATCTCTCAAAAAGCGATCGTACGCAATCCGCGCTGCAACCTGATTGTCATGCTCCCGCAGGCCATGCTGATCCGCTGCGCTGCCGGGGCTGCGGCGGCCGCCGGCATACTGCTGACAATGTTCTTTCTCGGGCAAATGACCTACGGAAATCTTGACGAATTCAGGCCCATCCACAAAGTCGCCGGAAGTGTTTTTCTTTTCCTTTTCAGTGGCGCATTTGTCCTCTGGGACATCGTCACTCTGGCGTTGATGGTTCTGCATCTGTTCGACTTTATCGAAGCCGTGGTTGACGTGCCGAAAACTCCAGCCGGACAGCCGATGCCCGGCACGCCGGCTTCGCGGCGCTGGGTGCTGGGACTTCGACGCCTCAGTGGAACAGTGCTGTACGGATCGATAGGGTGGCTGATGATTTATGCCGGATGCGTCGCTCTGGAAAACGCCATGCAGCCGCTGTGGGCTATTCCGGGCTGGCTGTATGCCGCAAGCTGGATTGCAACGTTGAGTACATTAGCGTTGCCGATCGCCTTCTGCAGCTTAATTGCAGTGGTACCGCTGGCGCTCCTTCAATTGCTGCTGGTGGCGGTATGCTTCTGCAAATTTTCGCTGCGCGGCGTGTTCCTGGTGCAGATGAGCACCGCAGGACTGGTCGCCCTCACGCTTTCGCTCCCCGGCTCATGGAAAGCCATTCCCGTGATCTGCTTGACCATCCTAGTTGTCTACCTCGTCTTTTACATCGCCAATCAGGATCCGGAGAGCAGCCTGAAGTTCACGCCGGAATTTGTGCGTCAACGCATTATCAAACGGCGCCAGGAAGCTAGACTGCGCGCCAGCCAAAGGGAACGGCTTGCGCCACCCGCCATTTGGACGGAGTAATCCGGAAGCTGTGGTCCATTGGTCATCGATCCGCCGGTGCTCAGGCGCCGATCGCGGGGTTCACCAATTACGTCTACCGGCAGATCGTCCGCGAATTCGGCGGCGTTGAAAGCGCTTCGTCCGGCCAATAAGACCAACGCCGTGAACACTTCTCCGTCGTCGCCGCGCAGGCGGATTTCCACGCGTCCGAAAATACCCATCAAGACGTAGCCGACGAGAAACACCGTGCAGCCAGAAATGGCAGACCGAACAACGACATGGCGGGATTGAATTGACCCTTCATGATCTGCGAGCCGTAGATCCCGCCCAGTGATCCACCCGACCAGAGGCAAATAAATGGAATCATCGGAATCACAAAGCACGACCGCGGCGTCGCGCTGACGATCACGCTGTCGAATGGCTGCTCGTATCGCACGGCTGGCAGTGTGTTCAGCATTGACATACAGCGAAACGAGATTCGGAATCCGCGCGTGGATTCCGAATCCCGTAAGACCGTGCACTTCGCGTGCGACTAGAAATCCTTGCCCTTGCTGGCGGCACCGCTGTCGGCCGGCTTCTCCGCCGGCTCGACGGCGTCGAGGTCCGTCACCACAGTGTTGGGCGGGGGACAGTAAACAAACTGCGCGTCGTCCAATTTTATTCCAAAGACGATGCCGGTGAATGTGTTGGTCACAATCGTGTTGTTCTGCTCGTCTTTCATCTCCAGCTTTCGCGGCAGGCCGTCATCCTTGCCCACCCACAACGTACAGCGGGCGGCGGAGGTGTACTGATCCGACATAATCGCGCCAATCGGTCCCAGCACCTTGGGCTGTTTACTGCGATAGTCGTCCCGCAAGACTCCGTCCAAGACGCGGACCGCGACGTTGCCGAGCACGTCATCCTTCGTGGCGGTGAAATCGATTTTGCCGGCGTAGCTCATAAAATTGGCCGGGTTGGCATCGGCGTCAGCATCGTCCAGCAGTGTCTTGAGCACCGGCTTGCGGGTTGCCATGCCGGGTCCTGGAACCGTGGACTCCGCCCAGACCGCTTTGCCATCGCAGACGGAATGGCTGGTGATGTTCATCCCCCACGTCATGGCCAGATCCGTCACAAAGAAGCGCTTCTCCGGGAGAGCTTTGACTCGCCCTTTCAAGGCAACCGGAACGCCGCCCATGATCCAATTGAAATCCAGGTCAGCCTGATAACTCTTCAGTTGTTGCGATTGCGCCGCGATCGTCTGAACCAGCGGCGCGGTTTTCAAGACGCCACATAACACCGCCGCCCGATTCTTGATGTCGTCGGGTCCATTCGCGGCGGCAGCTTCGAGTGCGGTCCGGGCTTTCTCACCAGACTTGCGGAGGTGTTCCATCGCCGCCAGGCGGACTTCCGCGTCCTGATGTGCCAACTGCTGAATCCACGTCGCGATCTCCGGATCGACAGGTGCGGCAGGCGCAGCGTGCAAAACGGGCGCGACGGGATTTGAATCTTTCAGATCACGTTTGGCAGGAGAAACCGGAACAGCGGTTCGTGCGACCAGCGGCGCAGCGACAGGGACGGCCGGCCCTTCCGCGGCCGACGCCGGATACATGGCGATCGCCGCCGCTCCCAGGATTCCGGCGGCAACAAATACTCCGGCCGCGATCTTCAATTTTGCGATGTACATGGTTCTCAGTGCTCCTTCGGATAAGGCCCTTGCCCGGGCCGTAAAATGATGAGGCGTCGCGGCATGCCCCGCCCAGATCAAAGGCGCTGCGTGTACCACCGATGCCATCAAATGTGCAGGCGCCGACGCGGGCGCGTGCGTTGAAATCAGCAGGAACAAAACGGCTGGCGAAAACACTATGCCGCGGCGCAAAAGCCGTCCGCGGAGCAGTTCTTCCGCGCGGCTCATCCGCCGGGAAAGCGCGCCGGCGGTGCAACCCAGCAGCTGCGCGATCTGCTGCTGCGTGTGGCCTTGAACGTGGTGAAGAATGAGAGGGATGCGGTACTTTTCAGGCAACGACGCCAGTTCAGCATCGAGCAGCGGGCCCACTTGCGCCCACTCCTCGTTGCCGGGACGGCCCGGTGCTTCTTCGCGTGACGTCATCGCCATGTTTCCTGCCTCCAGTTCCCGGTTGCGGCGAGCCCGTGACGCATCCCGCGCACGCAGCGAAATGTTCCACGCCACGGTGTGAAGCCAACCGGCCACGGAGCGGTAACCTCTCAGTGCATTCGCGCGATGGGCCAGCGTCAGGAACACGGCCTGAGCCGCATCTTCAGCGTCGTGCGTCTGTCCCAACACGCGGTAGCAAGCGCCAAAGACCAATGACTCGTGGCGACGTACCAGCTCGGCGAAAGGCTCTTCCGCGCCAGATAAGGCAAACTGCTCCAAGAGTTGTCCGTCGTGCTTCACCGCGTCGCTCATCCTGGCCTCCCTGTTCGTACAACGTATATTCCGAATCAACCCGTTGACCTTTACCGGAAAACAGCAGAAATATGTCGCGCGGAGCAGCAGGATTCTGTCTACGATTCCTCCGTCGCTATTGAAGAAATTGCCGATATACTCCGAGTCATGAATTTCACGATCCCCACCAGCGATCATGCGACCCACGAGCTGCCCACGACATCCATCGTCGCCAAGCCGCTCAAGATCGGTCCGTTGGTCGTTGATCCGCCGGTGCTCCAGGCGCCGATGGCGGGGTTCACCAATTACGTCTACCGGCAGATCGTCCGCGAATTCGGCGGCGCGGGTCTACAGGCCACGGAAATGATTTCGGCCGAAGGCTTTGTACATCTGGTGGGCGGACTGAAAGGCACCGTCGAACGGCTCTGGGGCGTGCGCGACGAACCGCGGCCGCTGGCCGTTCAGATGTGGGATAACGATCCCGATACGCTGGCGGAAGTCGGCAAGCGGCTGGCGTTCGATTACAAAGTTTCCGTGGTCGATTTGAACTTCGGCTGCCCGGTGCGCAAAGTTTCCGAGAAAGCACAGAGCGGCAGCTACCTGCTCAAAGACCCCAGCCGCGTGAACATGATTGTTTCCCGCGTCGTCAAAGCCTGCGAACCGGTGCCGGTGACGGCCAAGATCCGCCTGGGTTGCACGCATAGCTGCATTACGGCCCTGGAAGTCGCGCGCGCCATCGAGGATGCCGGCGCCGCCGCGATGACCTGCCATGGTCGCGTCGCCGAGGATTTCTTCCACGGCCATGCCGACTGGGAGCGCATCGCCGCGATCAAGAACGTATTGAAGCGCATCCCGCTGATCGGAAACGGCGACATTTCCTCTCCGGCCCAGGCGGTGAATGCGTTCGTGAAGTACGGCGTCGACGGCGTAATGATCGCGCGCGCCGGATTGGGCAAGCCGTGGCTGTTCAAGCAGGTTGCGGCGGCCTTGAAGGGCGAAACGCCGATGCCCGATCCCACTCTCGCTGAGCAGCGGGACTTGTTGTTACGCCACCAGACCAAGGTCGTCGAACGGTTTGGCGAAGAGCGGGGCAACCTGCTGATGCGCAAGTACTCGTGCTGCTACGCCCAGGGGCGCAGAGGCGCGCGCGACTTCCGGGCTCACGCCAGTCGTTGTGTGACGACGGCCGATTTCGTGCACGTGGTGGAGACTTTCTTCCCCCGCGACCACGAATTCTCATCAGAGCTTAAGTCCGGCGTAGACAACAGTTACGGAATGAGTCTATAATACGGGCCCTTCGCGAGTCTTAAGTCTATGAGCGATGCGCAACACACTGAAGTCCCCGCCGTCCGCCGCGTCATGGTGGTGGAGGACGACAACAGCTTCGGCGAGCTGCTCCGCTATCAATTGAAGCGCGAGGGCTTTGAGCCGTTCATCATTCGCACGGGCGAAGAAGCGCTGGCCAAGCTCGCGGAAATCGATCCCGACGTGGTGCTCATGGACATCATGCTCCCCGGCATCGACGGCTGCGCGCTGCTGGGCGAAGTTCATCCGCTCCACAAAGAATTGCCCATCGTCATGATGACCGCTGCCGGCAGCGTCGAGATGGCCGTCGACTGCATGAAGCGCGGCGCGTACGATTTTCTCACCAAGCCCTTCGACTTCGACCGTCTCCAGGCTATTCTGCGCAACGCCTTGCAGTTCCGCGAACTGAAGGCGCGCGTGCAGCAGTTGGAAGGCGCGCTGGTCAAGGTTCACGGCTTCGACCAGATCATCGCCCACTCGCCGCAGATGAAGGCGGTGCTCGACCAGGCACGGCGCGCCAGCGTCAGCGACTCCGATGTGCTGGTCCTGGGCGAAAGCGGTACGGGCAAGGAAGTGCTCGCGCGCGCGATGCATTTCAATTCGGGCCGCAAGAGCGGACCGTTTGTGGCGATCAACTGCGGCGCGATTCCCGAAAGCCTGCTCGAAAGCGAACTTTTCGGCCACGAAAAAGGTGCGTTCACCGGAGCCATCGGGCGGCGCGCGGGCTGCTTTGAACAGGCGCATGGCGGCACGCTGTTCCTCGACGAAATCGGCGAAATGCGGCCGGACATGCAGGTGCGTCTGCTCCGCGCGCTGGAAAACCGCGAGATCCGGCGCGTCGGCGGCGACCGCACGATCAAGGTCAACGCCCGCGTGATCTCGGCGACCAATCAGAACATTCAGCAGAACATCAAGACGAGCATGTTCCGCATCGACCTGTATTACCGCCTCGCCATCCTGGTGCTGGAACTGCCCACGCTCCGCGAACGCCCCGAAGACGTCGGGCCGCTGGCGCTGCACTTCCTGGACGAAGCCCGCAAGGAAGGCCACACCCGCGCAAAGGGTTTTGCTCAGGCCGCGCTGGATGTGCTGATGAAATACCCGTGGCCTGGCAACGTGCGCGAACTGCGCAACGCCGTGGAACGCGCGGTGGTTTTCGAAGATAGCCTGTTCATCACGCCCAACAGTCTGCCGCCGGACATCTTGAAATTCACGCTCGGACCGCAGGCGGTGCCCGCACCGAAGCTGACTGAGACGTACACCAGTGAACAATTCCGCGCGATGATGGCGCCGCCGGCGGGAGCCGTGCCGGTATCGGGACGCAATCCGTCGGCATCGTCGATTCCCGTGCCCTCTGCGCCGCCCAATCCTCAAACGGCGGGCGCCGCTCAAGCCCAGCCGCTTCCCGGGGTGCCTGCACCCGCGGCACCGCCGGTCGCGGGACAACCTGGCGTGGCCGGAGCTCCTGGCGCGCCAGTGATTACGTCGTATTCGAACATCGACCCCGCGTTGATCCGTGCGCCGCAGGACGGCGAAATCATGACGCTGGACCAGGAAGAAAAGCGCATCATCCTGCGCACGCTGTCGATTACAGGAGGCAACATCTCCGATGCCGCGCGGCGGTTGGGCGTCCATCGCTCAACGTTGCACCGGAAAATGACCCGCTACGGACTGGCCACCGAAGAAGAGTTGGCTGCCGACAGCGTGGAGAATGGCGAGGCATAAGATGGCGACGATGACCAAGAGCTCCCGCACGCGCAACAAACCGGCGGCCAAGCCGGCAGCCAAGCACGCGAAACCGGTGAAGAAGGGCAAGGTTTCGGCGGCCGCGTCGTCTTCGTCCGCGGCCAAATCCCCGGGCAAGAAGTCCGCGACGGCGACGAAAAAGGCGCCGGCGAAACTCTCCAGCCACGGCGCCGCGCGCGAAAAGAAGTTCGTCGAGATCTTCGGCGCGGTGCTGGGCAAGCTGGCGCTCAACGCCCAGGAAAAAACCTGCCCGACGCTCACCGCCGCCGCCGATGACGGCGTCTGCGTGCTCCAATTTTCGCCGCGCACCGACCGCATGACCTGGGTCTCGGTGACGCACGGACTATCCGAGCACGGCAAAGGCGGCCACACGGAACTGCTCGTCCACTGGCGAGCGCGCGACGCGAAGATGCCGGTGAAGCTGCTCTCCCACGCCGCGCGCTACGCCATTGAAACCGGCGCGCCGCTGACCCACGGCTCGGTGCTCGCCGCAGGCGACGAAAAAGCGCCGAACCCCGGCATCGCCGCCCTGCCCCATTGGCTGATCTGCCCGCCCGATCAGCTCATCGCCGATCAGTTGCAGGACGCGGTCAAAGTCGCGCTGCTGGTGGGCATCACCGAGGCCGAATTGCAATTTGCGCTGAAAGTAAAGCCGGAACTCGCCGACGGCCGCAAGGTTCTCTTCGAAGCGCTGCGCGTGGGCCAGGTCTATCCTGTCACCGATCCCAACCGCGGCTGCATGACACGCCGCCGCGATTTTCACCGCATCTGGGAAGCCGCGTTTTCGCAGGTCCGCCACGCCGCACCTGCCGCCCAGGGGGCGGGGGCCAGGGGTCACGGTCCAGCGCGGAAGTAGGCGGTGGATCAGTGTGTCAAGGAGCAAGCGGCAGTATGCTTGCTCCTTGCTCAACGCGCCCCATCAAGAATTGAACGCGCGCACCCGGAATCGTTCTACAAGCCGCTTGCGCGTGAATCGCAAGCATAACAGCAAGGAGCAAGCATACGGCCGCTTGCTCCTTGACACCACCCGGTGCGTTTGACACTGGCCGTCTCAAAACAATCAGGAGTTGACTCAAAAAATCATGGCTGAACCGTCGCTGCAGGATCTTCTCGCCGTCGCCACTGAAGCCGCGTACCTCGGAGGCCGCCGGACGCTGGCTTACTTCAACGCCGGCGTGGCCGTCGAAACCAAGGCCGACAACACCCCGGTGACGCGCGCCGACCGCGAATCGGAGGAGATCATCCGCGCGCGGATTTTGAAGACCTACCCGACGCACGGCATCCTCGGCGAAGAAGGCGGCGCGAAGGCCGGCGACAACGACTACCGCTGGATCATCGATCCCATCGACGGCACCAAGACGTTCATCTGCGGCGTGCCGTTTTACGGCGTGCTGATCGGCGTCGAAGTGCGCGGCAAGCCGTCCGTCGGCGTTTGTTATTTGCCCGCGTTCGACGAAATGGTCACCGCTGCTCTCGGCCACGGCTGCTACTGGAACGGTCGCCGCGCACACGTCTCAACGGTTTCGAAACTCGAAGACGCCGCGCTGCTCTCCACCTCGATCACGCACGCCAACGCGCGTTCGGATGCGTGGGAGAAACTCGTCGCGCGCACGAAACTGCAGCGAACCTGGGGTGATTGCTACGGCTATGTCCTCGTCGCCACCGGCCGCGCCGACGTGATGATCGACCCGGAAATGAACCCGTGGGACTGCGCGCCCTTCGGCCCGATTTTCGAAGAAGCCGGCGGCCACTTCACGACCTGGGACGGCACCCCGACGATCTGGGGCAAGGACGCCGTCGCCAGCAACGCCGCGCTCCACGCCCAGGTCATCGCGATCACCAAGAACGAGAAGCGGAGATAACGCGTCCCGGCAGCAATCGAGCGGAGACCTTCCATGGATGATCTGCTGCTCGATACCGCCTGCGGAATTGGATCAGACGGCGCGACGCTGAGCACCGCCATGAGCGACGCGGCCGTCAAGCAACTTGTTGACTCCGGCCGCTTCACGCCCGAATCGATCGCGGAATTCCGCCAGCGCCGCCTCTCGGAAATTCTGCGCGACGACACCGGTCGAATCCGCGGGTGCTCGTCACCCCAGTGCGATCGCGCGGCCGTCTGGCAGCGCGTCTTCGAGAAAAGCCCCAACGCCAGCCGTATGATGCTGGACGTTCTCGGCGCCGCCACGGCCGTGATGTCCGGAAACGTCAGTCCGCTGATGGCGAGCATGATGGCGGGATCTGTGAATTTTACAGACTATCGCCTGGGCGAAGAAGATCGCGACGATTACACCGTGGCCATTCAGTACGGCTGCTGGGCGCATGCCGAATCCTTCGTCGCGATTCCGGCCACTGGCGGGCGTTATGTGTACTCGATCATGGAAGCGCTGCTGCCCAAGCAGCGGCCGCACGAAGTCTTCGGCATCTCGGAAGAGAACTGGCAGGTGCTGCAAACGGCGGAACGCGCACAGAATCTCGGCAGGCCTGAGGGTCCGCGCGCTTTCTGCGTTCATTGCGGGATGCCGTACTGTCCGCTGACGCTTAAAGGACTGCAACTGGGGACGGGAAAAGATTACTGGCGCACGTTCTGCGTTTCCTGCGGCGCCGATGTGAAACCGACGGATGATGAGAGCGGGGCGCAGGTTTAGCGTCAGCTTGACGATTTGGTTGGAGTGTCTTTCGCCGCCTCATACCCGTCACATTTCAACACCGGCAGCGGAGGATAGCGCCGGTACTTCGGATCGGTCTCCGCGCGCAGGCACATATAGAAGACCGAGCGCGGCGACTCGAGTCGCTTGACGTGGCGGCAGGTGGCGCAGAGTCCCGGATTCATGCGGACATTCTGACCAAGCCTGATGGACTTGCAACCTCGAAGCTTCTCACATGACCCGGGAGCAAATTCGCTCCCTGGTTAGAATCAGACACCTTCTGGCCTGCACATGTGCATTCATATTCGACCTTCTTTTTAAACTTTCTCGACGCTCTAAGCCCAATAATCTGTCCTATCTAGAGAGTTCCGACCAAGGTGTGGTAATCCCCTTGGGGGCATTACGCACCTATATGTGTCTCTGTGGGCGGGAAAGCAATGAGTAACGAGGTGCACATCGATGAATTGCTCTCCGCATATCTGGCGGGCGATGTTACGCCCTCCGAGCGCGCGGCCGTGGAGCACCGCCTCGCCAATAACCCGGCCCTGCGCAACCAGTTGGCGGAATTGCAGTCGCTCGCCGCGATCCTAAAACAGGCTCAGCGCCCCGTCACTCCCGCGATGCTGGCCGAACTCAAGCGCCGCGTCGAAGGCTCCATGCCCAAGCCGGTCGAACTGCTTGCGGCCTCCATTACCGGCGATCTGAATTCCGTTGAACGCGCCACCGTCGATCAACTGCTTTCCGAACAACCGGCTGCGCGGCGCGAACTGGCATCGTTACGGGCGATGAGTTCCTTCTTGAAAAATGCGGAGCTGTCCGCATCGGCGAACGCCGGCCGGAAGCTCATCGACCGTTTGAGCGCCAAGCTGCCGGCGAAAGCCTTGTCGCCGATGCTTCCGGGTGCTCATGAAACCGTCGCGATCAAGCTTCACACCAGCGCGCCGACTGTGCGCATTTACGCCGCGCAGGAAAGCCCGTGGCGCAAGCGCATCCTACGTGCGGCGGTTGCTGTTGCTGCGGCGATTGTCTTTTCGGCAGGCACGATTTTCGGCCTGAAAGCGTTGAACGACGGCGTCTCCAACACCGCCAAGGTTCCACCACAGCCGCGCGTGCCACCGGTGAATCCGCCCGAAGCGCCGCTGATCACACCTGACGAAACGCCCATCACGCCTATTACGCCGGTCGCGCCGAATTCGCAGAGCGTCGTTCCGACTCCGCCGGCGCCGTCGCTTTCCAGCGACGTTCCGCCCGCGCCGCCGACGCCCAATGGCGCGGTGAATCCGAACACAGTCACGCCGACCGAACCACGCAGCACAGCGCCCGCAACCGTGCCGACGCCGT
This sequence comes from Planctomycetota bacterium, assembly GCA_038227875.1. GTDB lineage: Bacteria > Planctomycetota > SZUA-567 > H5-PLA8 > H5-PLA8 > JBBRPR01. The sequence goes on along the minus strand of JBBRPR010000028.1, from coordinate 68,117 downwards.
TCGTGCCCAAGGTACAGCACAAGCCGTATCCGCCCGCACCGGTTGAACCCAAACACGGACCCGATGTCACGCCTGCACCTGCTCCCGCTCCTATTGTGGAACCGGATCAGCAGACCGTCGTCGAAAACTCCAAGCCGAAGTCGAATGGCGGACCGCCGATTGTTCCCACCATTCCGAACGGAACTGGACCACTGGTCGTGCCGACCACTGGCGACGTTGCGATAGGCCCAAAGGTTGCAGCCACCTCGATCAATCCGGGCACGCAGTCGGTGAATCCTACAGCTGTTCCATCGACCCAGACGCCCGATCCCGCGCCGACGCCCACGCCGCCAGTGGACAACAGCATCGTCGCGGCCGTCGATGGAAAAATGGTGGTGGGCGTGATTCGCGAGCCCAATGACGTCACCATTTCGCCGTCGCTTCCGCCCGATCAGCCATTTCAGTTGAAAGCCGAACTGCCAACCGACACGACGATCACCACCGGCGGAACGCGTCTCGGTCTGGTACTTCCCGGCGACGGACGTTTGTGGATCAACAAGAGCACGAAAGTCACCGTGCAGCTCAAAGGCGTGAACACGATCCTGACGCTCGATTCCGGCGAGATCTCGTACCGCGCTCCGCAGGGCGGAAATGTCACCGTGAATTATTCCACCACGCTGCAGGCGAGCTCCGGAGACCTGGTGGATGTGAACATCAACGCGCTGACCAGCACGATGCAGGTGTTGGTTGTAGATGGCACGGCCCGAGTGGTTCGCAAGGGCAAGTCCACGATCAACCTGTCGACCAAGACCAAGAATTCTGTCGTCGCCAACCTGGACCTAAGTGACAACCCTACCGCCGTGGCCGTCAACGATCACGTCCTGCTCTGGCAGGAAGACCTGAATGTCAACAAAGAAGGTTCCGACGGCAAATCGCTCACCACCACCGGCAAATCCAAAGACACCACCAAAAGCCGCAGCCGCTAGCTCGGCTTGCGCAACTGTGTGCCAAGGAGCAAGCGGCCGTTTGCTTGCTCCTTGCTAAGTGCAATCCAACTGAACAAAAGCATGCTTTCCGATTGTGAAACCGAAACCGCTTGCGCGAAAATCACGCGCACAACAGCAGGGAGCAAGCATACGGCCGCTTGCTTCTGACACACATTTGCCGCGGCACACTGACAGCCGCGTGCGTTTTTGAATTTTTACTTTTGAATTTTAATTTGCCGCTTCATTCGTCGCGCGGACGGCCGCGTTCGCGCGGCGGCTTCGGCGGCTTGCCCTGATCCATGCCCTCAAACATGCTGCCGAGCATGTCGCGGTAATGCGTGTGGCCATCCAGTTCGTCCTTGGCCAGCACGCGTGACTGATGGAGACCTTCGAGCACGAATTCCATCGCCGCGGCCAAGTCGAGCGACTCGCTCTGCGCGGTGATGTGGCGCTTGGTCAGCTCTTCAAGCCCGTCGACCTGCCGCAGCGCTTTGAGCACCGCGGGAGTCGGCATGTCGTCGGCGAGCTCGACCTTCTTGCCCTTCGCGAAATAACTGATGATCGTCTTGTACGGCCCGAACGACGCGTCTTCTTTCGTCGCCTTGTACGCGTCGGGTAGCGCGCGGTCGAAGGCGTTCTTCAACGATCGGCCGATAAGATGTCGCGCGACATTGAGCGCGCCTTCCTGTTCGCCTTCGTAAACGAGTTCCACCTTGCCGGTCACCGCGCTGACGGCGGCCTGAAGATCGATGGGCCGCACGGCGACTTCCGCTTCGCCGCAGATCACCGCGCGGCGTTCGGCGCTGCTCACGACCGATTCCAGGAGCGTGATCGACAACCGCGCGCTCACGCCGGAGCTCTGATCGAGAAACTCGCTTTTGCGCGCCTGGAACGCGACGTCTTCGACGGCTTCGCGCAGGTATTGCGGAATGGATACCTTCACGGTGCCGCGGTGGATCCACGCTTCCTGATCGGTGATGCGCATCGCGTCCTTCAGATCCGACGGGTAGTGCGTCATGATCTGGCTGTCGATGCGGTCCTTCAGCGGCGTGATGATGCTGCCGCGGTTGGTGTAGTCTTCCGGGTTGGCGGTGTAAACGATCAGCAGGTCCATCGGCAGGCGCACGGGAAAACCGCGGATTTGAATGTCGCGTTCCTGCATGATGTTGAGCAGACCGACCTGGATGCGCGCGGGCAGGTCGGGCAGTTCGTTGATGCAGAAGATGCCGCGGTTGGTGCGCGGGATGATGCCGTAGTGGATCACCTCTTCGCTGGCGTAATCGAGGCGCTTGTTGGCGGCCTTGATCGGATCGATGTCGCCGATGAGGTCGGCGATGGTGACGTCGGGCGTGGCGAGTTTCTCGCGGTAGCGTTCGTCGCGCGCCAGCCAGTGGATCTCGGTCTGATCGCCGTTGGCAGCGATGTGCGTCTTGGCGCTGTTGGTGATGGGCGCGAGCGGGTCTTCATTCAGGGGGAAGCCGGTGAGGACGGGGATTTCCGGGTCGAGAAAATCGGTGAGCTGGCGGGCCATGCGCGTCTTGGCCTGGCCGCGCAGGCCGAGCAGAATGAAATCGTGATTGGCGAGGACGGCGTTGACGACCTGCGGGATGACAGTCTTGTCGAAGCCGATGATTCCCGGGAAAATCGGCCGCTTTTCGCGCAGCGCGGCGAGCAGATTGGTGCGCAATTCCTGGCGCACGGTCTGGTGTTTATAGCCGGTCTTTTTCAATTCGCCGAGGGTGCGCGGACGGGCGGTGTTTGCAGCCATGATAGAATGAAATCTCCGGAGAGGCCGAGCCTTCAGGGACTTCAGCCTATACGAAGGAGATCATGGGTCAAAGCAAGTAGTGGGGCGCCCTTTGTAGTCCGGGCGTCCCGCCCGGTCCAACCTCACCCAAGTTAGATAAATGACCTACTCGATTAATGCGTATTCCACCGCGAGAGCAACCGGCTGTTGCTTCGCAAGAGAGCAACGTCCATCGAACGAATTCTCCAACTCGCATGTGACGAGGTTAGACCGGGCGAGACGCCCGGACTACAAAAAGCGCCGCGTTACTCGATCAGCCGAAATTCCACGTACTCGTCTTCGCCAATCGCGACGCGGCAATCTTCGCGGTCGGGTTTCCAGTCGAACGGGATTTCGTGCGCGAATTCCGGACTGCGGCTGCGCAGGCGCGTCGTGAATTTCGCGATGCGGCCAACGCTCTTGCACCAATTTATGTCCAGGCCGCGCGCGAGCTGTTCGCGGATCGAGCGGGCGCCGTAATAGATCACCCGCCGCTGCCGCTGGCTGCGGACGGTGCGCGAACCGTGGAGCACGTTCTCGTTGTGGATGACCAGATCGCCGGCCTTTGCGGGAACGGGAACCGCGCCGGGAAGATTGAAACCGTGCTCGTGGATGGCATCCTGCAATTGGATCCGCGACGCACGTTTGTGGCTGCCGGGCATTACGGAGATCATGCCGTTTTCCGCATCGGCGTCGTCGAGGTAGATGCCGCAATTGATGCCGTGATCGATCCGGCAGTACGCCGGGTCGCGATGCCACGGCACGCTGGGTCCGAAGCCCGGCGCTTTGAAAACCATGTTGAAACTGAAGGGCAGAAAATCCGCTCCGAAAATCGACTGCATGATCGCGAGGATGCGCGGGTTGCCGTGCAGCTTCATTATCACCGGATCCTTCTGCTGCAGTACTTCGACGCGAAACAGTACCGGGCGGCCGGTTTCCGGATCGGTGTGGTATTTGTAGTCGGGACTTTTCAGCGGCAGCGTCATCGCCGGACCTGTGACGCGCGTTTCCGCCTCGCGCACCGCCGCCAGTTCGGCCGGTTCCAATACGCCGCGGAGATGCAGGTATCCATTCGCGGCGAAGAAGGCCAATTGTTCTTCGTTCAATGCGTAGGGATGGCGCTTGGCTTTGAGGGCAGGCGCAACAGGCGCGTCTTCGACAGCGGCGTAGCTCATATCTCGATAGTCTCCACAGAATTGTTGGTTGAGAACGTACTGGAGATAAGATATCGCATCGAAAATATGTTAGCTATGGTGCGGACTCGTGTGTATATGGACTTTTCTATTGTTTGAGGTGCAGCGCATGCACGCTGAGTTGATCAAGATCATCGAGAGCACGCTGGAATTCACGTACCATCACGGCGACGTGACGGAGATGATCGCACCGCACACAACCGGTTGGCGCACGCTCCCGTATCTCGTCACCGCGAGTACCGATTCGAAGGGCATGCTCGAAGTCGCGGGGCGCGGCAAGCTGTTGGGCCACAAAAGCAGCGCGATCTGCGTCGCGCCGGGCATTCACCACAACTGCACGCTGTTGTCCAAACGCGGCGTGAGCCGATGGTCATGCACGACCTTCACGGTCTTCGGCGGCATCGATTTGTTTCTGCTGCTCGACACGCCGTTGCTGGTCTACGACGTTGCCGCTGCGCGGTTGGGCGAAATCAACACGGAACTCGCGCAGCTTGCGCGCGAGTCCTCGCTGACTCTAAAGCCGATCGCACGCCGCAAAGTTCTCGGCTTCTCGATGCTCGATACCATCGCCAGCGTCTCGCGGTGGCGTGAGACCAACCCGCTGGTGCGCGACACGCAGCGCCTGCTGCCGGTGCTGACCTACATTCATCAGAACACCGGCAAGCGCATCCGTGTCGAAGACCTGGCGCGCCGCGCGCATCTGTCCGTCGCGCGCTTCCACGCTGTCTTCCGCGAAGGCACGGGCCTCGCGCCGCAGCAGTACATCCTGCGCATGCGGATGCGCAAAGCTCAGGAACTGCTGATCCGTACCGATCTTTCCATTGGTGAAATCGCGGCGAGCGTCGGCCAGCATGACGCGCTGTTTTTCAGCCGCATCTTCAAGAAGAAATGCGGCTTGAGCCCCCGGCAATACCGCGCGCAGACAGCAGGCGCGTTTGTGTAGAGCCGCGAGGCTGGTCGATCAATTCGCTACCCGACGTCGTTGTCTTCCGGATGCGCGCGCTTATCGCTCAGCGGCATGTAATGCGCGCCGAAGAGATGGCGAATCGCCGGCGCGCTGCCGCGCTTGGCGCGGTGCCAGAGTGCCGTGTCGAAAATCACCATTGTGCCCGGCGGACAATCGACGGCGACTTCGCGCGGGTCGTCGCCGACGGGCGCGATGCCCAGCGGTTCGTTGAAGCGGCGCGGAACGGCCGTGAGCGGACCGGACTTCGCGTTCGAGCCGTCGACGTAAATTCCAGCCAGCAGCCGTTCGCAACGGGTGCGCTGCGGAATGTGCGACGGATCCCATGAGTAATGATCGTGCCAGCCGATCGCCGCGTCGCAATTCTGGTCGGACATGCGCGCGCCGCCGTGTTTCAGCACCGCCTCCTCGCCGAAAATGTCGTCGAGCGTCTGCATCAGCACTGGGTTGATCAGAAAGCGCTTCAACTCCGGAATGCGCGGGAGCAGCGGATGGATATTGAAGCCAAAGCCCTTCATCGGCGGCGAGCCTTGCGCGCGGTAGAACGCGCCGAGCCGGTCGCGCATTTCCTGAAGTTCATCCGGCGTGAAAAGACCTTCGAGCGCGCAGTAGCCGCGTTCCATGATCTCCGTCGTGTGCTGTGCTGTTTTCATGACTTCATCGGTCTCCGGTTTGAGATGTGTTTTCTGAACGACGTGTGTATATTTACTCCGAGAATGAACGCTTAGCTATAGCGGCGATTACTGTCTGCATGTCGGAATCCACTGCCGATGGTGCATTGAGGTTTTAAGATGGCCGATCTCAAGCTGATGGAGGAGCTCGAACGCACGCTGAACTTCAGCTACCACAGCGGCGGCGTGCTGCTAGTCCATCCGCCGCATTCGATGGGCTGGCGGCTGCTGCCGTTCGCCGTCTGCGCTCAGACGGATTATCCGGCCTACGTGGAATTGCGCGACAGGATGGTACGCACGCCGAGGGGTTCAGCGGTGTTCGTGCGGCAGAGCGTCGAACATCACGTCGGCCTGGCAGGCAACACGGCCGGGTACAGCCGTTTCTCGCACATGAATTTTCTGATCTTCGGCTGCATCGACGTGTTGACGCTCTTCGATGTCCCCGTGCTGATCCGCGGCAGTGCGGCCGAGCGCATCGGGCGCATCAACACGGACCTCGCGGCGCTGTTTCTGCCCTCGCTGGATGTCCGCCAGCGCATCCAGCGCAAAGCGCTCGGTTTTGAATTGCTAGCGACGCTGCTGGAAGTCTCGACGGAATCGCCGTCGGGCGCCAAAGCCTTCGACGCGCTCCAGCGGCTAATGCCGGCGCTGACGCTGATCCGCGAGCAGCTCGACGGCGCGATCAGCCTGGCTCGGCTGGCGCGCGCGATGCATCTTTCCGAATCGCGTTTTCACGCAGTCTTCAAACAGATCACGGGCTTCGCGCCGCAGCATTACGTTCAGCGCCAGCGGATCCAGGCGGCGCAGCAGCTCCTGCTCGAAACCGACGCGCCGATCAAGGAGATCGCCGGACGGGTCGGGCACCGCGACGTGTTTCATTTCAGCCGCTTGTTCAAGCAGCGTTGCGGCGTCAGTCCCCGCGCCTATCGCGAAGGGGTGCGGCGCAGCCTGACCGGCGGGAGCAACCCTGGCGCAAATTTGCGCTAGGGTCCGACCAATTGGTCCTACGCTACGCTACCGTCACTGATCCCGCGCGCTGACGCTCTCGACCCACATCACTTCGCAACTGCCGTTGCCGGTGTCGTAGCGCGAGAGCGAACTGGCCCACGACCAGCCATCACTGCCGGTCGCGGAAATCAGATACCCCTGCAGTTTCACGATGCTGCCGGGCCGGACGGCGAGCAACTGCGCCCTGATCGCGGGCGTGGCGGGAAGCAGGTGCGTATTGGCGCTGTGCTGGACGATCTCCTGCTGATCGGCCGGCGGCGCGCTGTCCCAATGGTAGTTGTACCAGCGGCCGCTCTGCGAAATCTCCAGCTTGTCGAGCAGCGCCTGATCGGACATGCGCCCCCAGCCCAGTGCGAAATCCACCGGCGAAAGATCGCATTCTCGGCCCATGTAGTAACGCGCTTTCGAGAGCACTTCGGCTTCGACGGAGTAGCTCGCCAGCGCGGTAATGTGATAGCCGTTGGCGTCCCACGATTTTGGCGGCTTCACGTCCTTCTGTTCAGGCTCAGCGGCGACGAGGATTCCCGGCGCGTGGCGCACCCGGCTTTCCGGCCACACGAATGCTTTGACGAACCAGAGAAAACCGACGGCCAGGAGCACCAAGCCGATGCGCGTAACGAGATTGAACGTCTGCAGTGAACGGTCGGGCGGCGGAGGTGGAGCGGGAGGCGACGGCGTGTAGTACCGGTGCGGGATCATGGCCACGCGAGCGCTGATATCAGCGCCCGTATTTTCCCTGCATGTCGTTGACGAAGTAACGCGCCTTGTTGGTGGTCTGGAAGACGAAGTTGTTGATATAGATTGTCGCGCGGACATTGCGGATGTGCGTCTTGCCGGGGTCGAGCGTCAGGACCTGGTCGGGTGTCTTTTCAGACGCAAACTGCTTCTGGAAATTGCCGTTGCCGATGCGCAGTTGAAAATTCACCTTCTTGCCGTTCTTCTGCCGCTTCAACACCAGCGAGTCGTCGATCGAATTCACCTGGCCGTTGGAGAAAACCGAATTCACCGCCGAGCCGCCGGAATCGAGCTGAAACGCGCGGACCACGTGGCCGATGTCCACAATCACCGTGGTCTGATTGAACACGAATTGTTTCGTGCGCTGCAGCGTTCCGGTCATGTAAATCTGGTCGCTGCTGGCCTTGTTGAAGACCAGGTTCACGATCAGGTGGTTGATGTAGAAGACGCCGTTGGGCAACGGGTTGGCTTTCAGCGAAAATGGCGTCGAGGCGGGGTTCAGCGCGTCGCTGCCCAGCGCGGTTTCGATGCCGTTGTTGAAGCCGTCAGCGTCGGCATCCGCATCGGGATCTTCCGCGCCAGCCACGGGCACCCCGGGCGTTCCTGGCGTGCCGGGATTGGTGCCGGTGTTCGTGGTCACCGTGACCGTCACCGTGTCGGTGACGCTCTGGCCAAACGCATCAGAGACCGTCAGTTGGACCGGAAACGTGCCGGTCACCAGATAGACGTGGCTGGTGGTGTTGGTCGTGCCCGTCAGGCTCGGCGTTCCGGTAGTCGTGATGCCATCCCTGAAATCCCACGTATAGGTCAGGTTGCCCAGACCGGACGCGGCGGCGACGAACTGCACCGTCTGGCCGGTCTGTACGGTCATCGGGGTTGCGGTGGGCGCGCTGGTGATGGTGAGAATGCTGATCGTGAATGCGCCGAGCTTGCCAGTGGGCACGGGTTTGGCGGAGGTGTCCTTCACCTGCGTGGGCTGAATGGAAATCGAGTACGCGTCGTCGTTGCCGAAATTCGTCACGCCGCCGGGGGGCGAGAACTGATACGTGGCGATGATCGGCGTGCCGTTGCCGGCCGGCGTCGCGGAGACGAACGTCGCCAGCGTCGTCGAGCCTTTGGCTCCGGAGACGAGAATATTATCGTTGCCAAACGTCGTCGCATCGATGGCGGTGTCGTCAGAGTACGTGACCGTAAAGAGGTAAGGCGAGGACGAGTAGCTGGCCGCGTTGGAATTGTTCACGTTCGGGGCGCTGGTGAGCGTCGCCGAGGGCGCGGACGTATCCGCGGCGCGCGCGCCGACGGCCAGCAGCATCAGAACCAGAGCCATCGATTTCAGAACGACAGTGCGACCGGGCATGCGTGGGGTGATCTCCGCTATGTGTAAAAGCACCTGAGCTGAAGACTGTAATTGCCGCGGCGACGTGCCGCAAGTCCCGGCGCAGGTTGAACTTTGCAGATAGACGTGCGCGTGCGGCGAATTCAAAATTAATAATTCAAAATTCAAAAACGCACGCGGAAGGCAAGGGTGCCATGGATGCATGAAGTTCTATGCGTAAGTGAAGAACTTCATTCATCCCTGCGTTACGCGTTGAACTTCGGTCAAATTTGAACGAAGGTCGGCGTGGTAGATTCTACCTCCGGCAAATTTGCCGGAGGGTCCCGAAATAAAGCTGCGTTATTAAAATGTGCTTTCATTCACTCAGCGCGGCGCAAAGCCGTTCCGCGCAAGCACCGGCACCGCATCCGCCAATGGCGGACGCTGGTAATTCGGCGGCAGCAGCATCCGCTCGTGCGCGGCTTTGTCGGTCTGCTGTTGCGCCTGGTACGCATCGGCGAGTATCGCATGCGCGCGGTCCTCAAACGTACCCTTCCAGCGCGGCATCCGCGCCAGCAGCGCGGGGCTGAGTCCCTTCGTCCAATCGCGGGCCAGGGCGTCCGAGCAGAGCTGTTCAGCGCGCGCGAAATCGCCAGCCAGGAAACAGACTTCGGCCAGATCGATCACGCGGTAGGGTTCCTCCGAGCGCAGTTCGACGGCGCGTTCCAGCAACGAACGCGCGCGAACGTAATCATTGCGCGCGGCGAACATCACCGCGACCTTGCGGCACTGCACGGCTTCGCGCGGCGCGCTTTCGACCAGCATCGTCAGCGCCTGGAGTTCGCCGGCGTCGTCGTGCAGGTCCTTGTAAATCGCGGCGAGCGTCTGGTGCGCTTCTTCATCGCTGGAGAAATTGGCCGACCAGACTTTGCATTCGGCCAGCGCGTCGGCGTTCTTGCCCATCTTGCGCTGCTGTGCGATCAGGCGTTTAACGGTGGAAAGGTCCGGGGAAATCGCCTTGGCCACGCTCAGCGCGTCAAGCGCCGCAACATCGTCGCCGGAGATCTCCGCGACATCCGCGCACGCCAGACGCAGCGCCACGTTGCGCGGCTGCGCGGAGACGTTGGTATCGAGCGCCGCAGCCAGATCGCTCAGCTTGCCGGCCTTCTTGAAGATCTCCGCGAGCGTCACGATGCGGTCGTGGCGCCAGGGATTGTTGGCGTCGTTGGCGGCGGCATCGGAGAGCGTAGTGAGCGCCGCATCAAACTTTCCGCTGTGCGCCAGCACCGTGCAGAGCTGGCTCTGCAGCTCCGCGCACGCGGCGTCGGGTAGCACTTTGCCCTGCGCGTCCAACTGCGTGCCGACGGCGGCCTGGTGCAGCGCGATGGCCTTTGAGAAGTACTCGGCGGCAACCGGCCAGGTGCCCGCGTCGACTTTGTCGCCCCGCGGCACGAGAAACAATTGCGCGGCCTGTGTGTACGATGCCTCCTGATTGCGGCTCTCCAGGTAAGGCTTGAGGACGCCGGCAGCACTGGCGCTATCGCCCATAAGAAGGTGAGCGTCGGCGAGGGTCGTGGCGTCGGAGAACGATTCCGGGAACGTGGCGTGGAGCTGTTGCGCATACGCCAGGTGGCGTGCGGTGAGGCCGGCGTTTTTCGCAAACTGAAGCGCAGGACGGAGTGTCTCAAGACCCGGCGCGGCATCGTACGCGCTCAGTACCAATTCCGCGGTGATTCCGGGAAGGCGCAGTTCGGAAGCGCGATTGAATTGGGCCTGATACAGATTCGCAATCACGAGGCTGACACGCACTTTTTCCCTGTCAGCGGCGTGATCGATGGCGGCTTTGCCGACCGGAACGATGTCCTCGAGTTTGATCGCGCGCGGTAGTTTGTGATCGGCTTCGTAGTCGGCCAGCATCATGCGCCACGTTGCGAGACTGACAAACGTATCGGCCGTCGCCGTGGGTGCCTGGCTCGCGTCGCGCAGTGCCGTCTCCACGCGGTCACGCAGACCCAGCGGCACGGCGTTCTGAACGTTGGCCAGCGCACTGTTGGCGATGTCCTTCAGTTCTTCGTCGATCAGAGCGGTGAAACGATCGCCGCTGGCCTTGCGGAATGTGTCGGCGCCGCCGTCCACTTCGCGCGCGGCCATTTCAATAATTCCGGCAATCCAGACGCGGCGATCGGAACCCGCTTGATGCGGTGCAGGCCGGCTGCGCTGCGAGCGGCGGCCTTCATCGCGACGCACGTTTCCTTTCACATTCCACAGCACGGGCTGCCCGCTCTGTTCGCCGAAAGCTTCCGGCGGCCGCGACGCCTGCGCCAGTGCGCCGAACATCAACTCCGCGGCATCCTCGGCATGCCCGGCCTGCAGCATCAATGTGGCGAGGTTGCGGTACTCGTATTCGTTGGGCTGCTCGTGCCGGTTGGTTTTGGCTGTCTGCAACGCCTGGTGGATGCGAATGGCGTCCTCCAAATGGCGACGCTCCTGCGCTGTCTGGGCCAACTGCTGCCATTGCCATTCGGCCTGCCACTCGTACGAGGGCTGCCACGCCAGTGTGAGCACCGCGTCGACGGCCAGCGTCGCCAACGCTGTATCGTTGCGCTCCCATGCGACATTCAACGCGAGGTTCGCCATCATTTCGGACGGAACCTGTTTGCGCTCCTTCGCCGCCTGCAGGCGTTGCGTCAATTCCGTCTTGAGGAAATCGAGGGCGTTGGTGCGCTCGGCAAGATCCTGAAGCTCCTGCGTCGAGCGGATGCCCTGGCCGTTGTTGACGCCGCGTTCCAAGGCATCGAGCGAGAGCTTGATCGCTTCGATGGAGTGTCCGGACAATTCGTACGCCGACGCGATGGTCGCTTCGACGTCGTCAATCCGTCCGGCCGTCGTGGCCGCAAGCTTCAACTCTTTCGCCGCGTCGCCGTAGGCCTTGTCGAGCATCAACTCACGCGCGTGGATTTCCAGTACGAGCGGATCGCCGGGCGCGACTTTCAGCGCCTGTTCCAGGAACGGCCGGCCGTCGGTGGTGCGGCCGAGCAACTGCAGCGATTTGTAGATGTTGAAGGCCGCCTGGTAATCCTCCGGATTGGCCGCGAAGATTCCTTTCCAATTGTCGACGTCTTTCAACAGCTGCTCGCGGCGTTGCGCGTCGGCGCGGCTGCCAGCGTTGTTGAGTTTCACTGCCGCGTCGGCCCACTGGCGCTGCTGATCGTAAAACGGCCCGGTGATGCCCAGAGTCTTCAGGCGCGCGAGCGTGGCGACCATGTCGGCCGGCGCATTGTTGTTGCGCTGATAGGAGAGCAGCACATCGGCGGCCGCTTCGCGTTCACCATTCTGCTTATCGTTCAAGACCGCGTCAAAATGGTCCGCCAGCGCTTTCTCTTTTTTCTCTTTGGCAATGAACTTCACGACGCGATCGTCGAAGTTGGTGAAGTAGTGATTGCGGTTGTTGGCGCGCAAGCTTTCGGCGTAGAGATGGCGCGACGCGTCGATGTAAGCGAGATACTCGGCCCAGAGCGCCTCGGTGTTGTTGACGCTGCGGCGTGAAATCAGGTCGGCGGCAGCCAGTCGCAGCGCCGGATTTTCGCGCGCGCCGCAGAGCGTGTGAAGCAGGTCGATTGCGCCGGCCGTGTCGCCGCGGCGCGATTTCAGTTCGGCAAGGTTGCGGCAGAGATCGTCGAAGCAGCCCTGGTAGTATGGATCGCCCGACGCTTCCTGATAAAACTTGATCGTCGCGTCGATGGCCGCAGAAAGGCCTTCCGTCGTGCGCAGCCCGCGCCCGACTACCTGATTCTGAAAAATCCCACTGCCCAGCGCCCGCAAGGCCTGGGGGGCGGGCGTCTGGTTGTTCTCGGCGACCTTGCGCGCACCGCGCACCATCTCAATGCCTTCGGCGATCTGCCCATCCATGCCCATGTACATGCCGAGCTGATTGTAGGAATTCCAGCGCCGCCAGAAATCACCGCCGAGGTTCACCGAGCGCAGCAGCAACGCCACGTGATCGCCCGGTGTCATGGCGTAATTTCCCAGCTGTTCCAGCGCCTGGCGACGGTCTTCGACGGGCAAGCGGGTGTCGCTGGCGATGGCTTCGAGCAGGACGCGCGCGTGGTCGAGGTAGACGTTGAGCAAGTACTGCGCTGCGCCCAGCCGCGCCATGCCATGCGTGCCATTGGCCCCTGTTGCGAGCTGCTCGGCCAGCGCGATTGCGGGTGTTTCTCCGCAAATCGATTGAATTGAACTCATCCAATTCTGGACACGCCACATATCCAGGCCCTGGAACTCCGCGCCAATTACCTTACCCAACCGCGCCGTATCCTGAGCGTTGGCGAAGGCATTGACGACGGTGTCCCAATATTGGATTTCATTGCGGGAGTTATTTTTGTTGCCGGATCTCGCCTGCGCAAAGACCGCGTACGTGACGTCGGCGGCTTCGGCGAATTTTTTCTCCGTCGTCAGCGCCTGCGCCAGGTCCAACTGTGGCGGCGCATCGTTGGGGTAGGCAGCCACAGCCTCCCGGCGCAGCGCAGTGATGACAACGGGATCCTTCAACAGCGGCACGAGCCTGTTGATGGCCTCGCTGCGCACGGCGTATGGGGGTTTGGCGGCGACGCAGTCGCGCCAGAGCATGATCTGCGCGGCGGTGTCGCCCTGTTCAGCCAGCGCCACATCCGCAATGGCTGCCAGACGCAGGTCTACAGCGGGCGGGCCGTAGATCAGCGGCGTGACGAGTTTCAGCGCTTCCGCGGCTTGATTGTCCTTAAGCAGCAGGCTGCCCAGCTCGCCGGCGGCCGCCTGTTTGTTGCCGGCATTGGGCGCGGAAGCCAGCAGCGCCGCCCACGCCGCGCGGATGTGCTCGCGCGATTCGGCGGACGCGGCGCTTTGCGCGCAAGCGGCCATTTTTCCTGCTAACGTCGAGCGCTTCTGCCAGTCGGTCTCGCTGGCCTGCCATGCGCCCCAGAACGCCACGGCGCGATCTTCGGCCCGTTCCAGCATCAGGATCGCGGCCTCGGCATCCGCGGCCTGGAGCCGTTCGTCCCAGTTCGACAATTTTTCAAACGCGGTCTGCCATGCCTTTTCAGCGGCGCTGAGGTCGCCGGTCTTCTGGCGCAATTCCGCGACATTGCGCGCGGCGTCGAGAATTTCCTTTGAATCGGTCGCTGGCTGCAGCAGCTGATCCCATGCCGCCGCAGCTTCTTTAAACATCGAGCAACTCACCAGCGCGCGCGCCTGCGCAGCGCGGAACGATTTGGTCGCCGGATCCATGTCCGCGGCGCGGCCATACGCCGCCGCCGCTTCGCGCGTGCGTTTGCGCGACAAGAACAACTGGCCCTGCCGCGCATAGTAACCCGGAATATTGCCGTCCTTCGCAATCGCTTTCTCAATGGCTTTCAACGCCGAGAATGGCCGGCCGGCCTGTTCGAAGAAGAACGTGAGCGAGAAGAGCGCATTGGCCTCCGTCGCCGGATCGGCCAGCTTGGCCTGTGCTCCGGCCTGCGATTCGGCACGCGCGAGAGGGCACGCCAGCGCGACGCCACTCATCAGAAACAGCAGGTGTAGAATTCGCAGGCTTCGCATCGCAGTTCCTCGTGGAGTGTTCGTTCATGCGCAAACGGGTGCTTAACACCCGTTCGCGCGGCCGGCTCATACACGCTCAACTTCAGTTCCGCCGCGGTCCGAAATTCGGCGACGGGTTTACGGCCGGGCTGATACTGCGCTGTTCTCCGGGCGCCGGGCGGGTGTCCTGATCGCGGATGGCCCAGTCGGCGCTAAGTTCAGGCTTGAACGATTCGGCGGTCAGCTTCTCGTTGATCTTCACATTTGTCAGCCGCACCACGGAGACCACATCCGTGTCGTTATGCTGCACGGTCCGGAAGGTCAGCGGCATTTTGTAATCGCCGATCGTCTGGACGTCTTCGCACAGCACCGTCTGCGTGTTGACGACTTTGAAATCGTTGTTCACGCGCCGGCGTTCAAACGTTTCGATCTTCGTCAACGGGCCGGTCTTCGAAGTAAGGTAAACCAGCGTGTAGCGGTTGATGTTGCTGCGATCGACCAGGCGCAGGATCACGCCCTCTTCCGTATCCTGATCGACGCTGACGGTGAACTGCTGATCGAGCGCTTCGGCCCACGGCATCAGGTAGCCCGGAAGCTGATTGCCCAGCGCGGACAGATCGTTCTCCGTCGCCGCGCTGCGCACCGCGTACTTGAGTTGCGGGAAGAGGCGGTAGTAGATCTTGCCGTCGCAGATGTCGGCGAAATCCGCGCCCATGAACCGGCTGTTGAACGCACCGGTCGTGCGGTCCAGCACGATGGCGCGTTCGCGGCCCTGCTTCACTTCCTGCTTTTTCGCGTCGAGCGTGTAGGCCGTAACCGAGAGCGAGAGCGTGTCAAAGCGGCTGCTCAGACCTTTCAGGATCTTCATGGCCTTTTCGGTGCTGTGCGCATTCCGCTGATTCCAGGCCGGCAGCGTGGCGTGGTCAATCACCGGGAAGAGATCCTGCCGTTCCCACGACAGCGTCTCGATGTCCTGCAGCGCCAACCCGCGACGTGCCTGTGCCGGAGCCGCTGCACTCTTGCGACGCTCGGCTTTGGCATCGTCGCCGCCTTCCAGACGGTTGGCCGACTTGTCGCTGTCGGACCACTCCAGTGCTTTGGCCTCTTTTTCTGTCGTCTCTCGCAGTGCGGAATGGAGATTTGCTTGTTTGAATTTTCCCGCTTCAACACCGTCGTTGCTCGACAAGCGTTTCAGCGCGTCCTGGGCTGCGAATCGATCGGAGCCAGAGGACTGTCGGCGTTCCGATTCATCCGATTGGGGCTCATCCTTCATATCGTTCTTTGCATTGCCGGCCTTGCCGCCCTGGAGTTGCTGCTGCCTGAGGCCACCGAACTCACCGTTGGCAGCGGCAGGCTTGGGCGGCGCGGCAGCGCCCGCGAACTCCGACAATTCTTCAATGATATCCTGTGTCGCATTGGGATCGAATTCGTCGGGGCGGCGTTCGATGCCGTAGCGCAGATAGTCCTCAGCCGTCTCCAGCACCAGAAAGGACGTGTACTGGCTCATCACGCGGTAGCGCTTGGACGTCTCGACCACATCATTGACGATTTGCTTGGCGTCCTCCGGCGCCGCGCTGCTCACGTCGAGCTGCAACTGCGCGATGCGCTGAGTCGCCCAGAGTTTCGGCACGAAGTTGTGCGTCGCGTCCAGGCCCAGATTCACTTTCAATTCCTGCGTGAACGGTTCGCCGTCGCGGGAGGCCGTCAGCTTCACCGTGCCGTTCGCGGCGTTCTTGTATTTTCCGAAGACCAGCAACTGGCGGCCGGCGGTCACGTTGGGCAGCGCCAGCGGATACACTTCGCCCACGGAAATGCCGTCGAAGGCCAGCTGCACATTCTTGTAGAGCGGCCAGGCGAAATCTTCGAGCAGTTCCGAGGTCGCGGTCGTGGCGTCGTCGGCATCTTTAATCGGGCGCACCGTGCCGCTGTACTTCTTCGCGAGTTCATTGAGAAACGTCAGGTCCTGCATCGTCCCCAGCGGCAGGCAGTGGACGCGCACGTCTTTTCCCGTGAAGGCGGCATCGGCATCGGCCAGCAGTTTTCCGGATTGCGTGCTGGTCAGCGAGCTGAGCCCGCTGCCGCAGTAGACGATCTGCGTCGTGCCGCCAGTGGTCAAATCGGACGCGGCCTTCCAGGCTTGCGTCAGATCGCTGGCGCCGAACGATTCCAGGCTGTCGAGCCACGTGCTGGCTTCCGAGATGGACTTCGGCGACGCGGTCACGAGCTCCTTCTGAAATTTCTTCGCCGCGGTGTCGTAGGCGACGATGCTGAAGTGATCGTTGGGCGTGAGGTAGGTGAGCGCGCCCTTGACCGTGCGCACCGCAAGCGCCAGCTGGCGCGCGCCGAGTCCGCCGGACTTGTCGACGACGAAGACAAAGTTGCTTGGGCGATGTTTCTCCGACGACGTCTGCTCCAGTTCCGGAGAGAAGATCATCACGAAGTAACCTTCGTTCCGCTTGGCATGCCAGTAGGGCACCGTGACCAGCGGCGCGTTCTTGCCTGTCTGGTAGGTCAGCGAAAAATCCTTGTCGGGCGTCACTGCTTTGGCGACGTACGAAACATCGAGATGGTTGGCCGCAGCCTTGAGCACAGCAGTGTCGTAGCCGGGGACGGTCGGGTTCTGAATCTCTGGCGTCGAGTCGACCGTGACGGAAACGTTGACTTCGCCGACCGGGCTTTTCTGCGTGGCTTCCGACGCCAGCGGGTAGCTGAAGTTGATGCGGCCGTGGTCCTTCTTCAGCACTTCGTAGTAGCTGATGAGGACGCGCTTTTCGCTCTTCGGTTCAATCGGGAAGATGCGCATCTTGAACATATTGCCGCCAGCCCATTCCAGCAGCGCCGGATCGACCTGCTGCACTTTCAGCGCTTCAAATGTACGGCGTGCGCGCTGCGCTTCGGCGATTTCGCCTTCCATCAGATTGTCGCCGACGTACATCGCCAGGCGGCAGATCGTGGCATCGTGGGGCAGCGGGAAAACGAATGTTCCTTCGATGCGCTGGTTACCCGGGTTGTAGAAGGTCTCGTCGACCTCCACGAGCGCAATCTGTTCGGTGATCGAAGCTTTGACGATGTGCCGGCGCACTTCCAACGGCTGGCCCTGCGTGCCGTCTTCGAGCTTCGGCACCAGCGAACCGCTGCGGCAGTGCTCGACGCCCGCGGACGCAGTTTCGTTCTGTCCACCGACGGTGGACGTATCGCCGGTGACGAGCAGCTTTTCGTTGCCGATCGTTTCACGCAGAATCGCTTCGCCGCGGATTACCGCGACGTTCATCGCGACTTTCGGCGCCGATGAGGCCAGCGCCGCCATTGTTGGCGGGCCGTTGAAGTTCTGCTCCAGCACCGGTGCGGTAGTCTTCGCCACGGCCACCTTCAGCTGCGCGTTGTTGACTAGCACATCGCCGGCGGAGGAGTGAATCAGCACGCGTCCATTGCCGCGCGGAATGTTGAAGCTCACTTCGCCGGAACGGATGCGGACTTCCGGGCGCTGCGTGGGATCGACGGGCGTGAGCACTTCGACGCGGCTATTGGCCGCGACGTCGAGCACGCTGCCGTCGCTGAGCTTGCGTTGAGCGGTTTGCTCTTCGAGCGTTTCGATCTGCATCGACTGCGCTGTCGAGGCGAGTTCAGGCGTCGGCGCCGGATTCGGTGTGGGCGTCACCGGCACGGTCTGAACGGCCAGTTTGCGCGGCGCTCTCACCGGGACTGCGCCGTACGTATCGTCCTTGCGCGCAAAAAACTGCGTAAACAACAGCGCGCCGAGTGCCAGGCACGCGGCGGAGGCGACGGCGATGGTCCAGAATTGCGATTTGGCCTGGCGACGCTGCGACGCGCCGAGGCGGTTCATCACATTTCCGAAGACGCGTTCCTGAGCGCCCGCGCGCGCCGGTTCGACGGGTTTCGCGCCGCGCACCAGTTTGGTGATGTTCTTGTCGAGAAGGTCTTGTGGTTCGTGCGGTCCGTCCATGGTCGAGCTCCAGTCGTGAATTCAAATTTTAGAAAGCGAGGTTTTTCTCGGCGATGCGGAAGGCATCGCGGAAGGTGTTGCGCGCGCGGAAGAGCAGCGCTTCGGCGGCCTTCGGTGTGGTGTTCAAGTCGGCGGCGAGTTCCTTCACCGGCTTGTCTTCCAAATAACGCAGGCGCAACACGCGTTCGTAATCTTTGGGCAGTTGGGAAAGGATCAGTTCGACGATCACCGCCAGCTCGGAGCGTTCCATCTCCGTATCGGGAAGTTCCTGCGCTTCCAGATTGAACAGCCGCCGCGCGAACTGTTCGTCGAACTGGCTGAAGAGCAGCTCGACGACCGGCTTGCGGCCTTTGCGGCGGTAGCGGTCGACAATGCGGTTGCGCGCGATGCCGAGCATCCAGCGGCACGGCGGTTGGGCGCCATCGTATTGCTTGATGTCGCGGAAGGTCTGAAAGAAGATCTCTTCGACCAGCTCTTCCGCGTCGGCGTGGTTGTATTCCACGCGGCAGAGCACGTAGCGGTACACGAAGTCGAAGTACTCATTATAAAAACGCTGCAGGACCGTATCGTCGCCGTTTTTGACCCCGGCTTCGAGCTCGGCCCGCAATGTCTTAAAGTCTGTCGTATCCAGTTGTTCCATCGCCCCTCACACCTCTTGAGTCTGCCACTATTGCGTAGGAATTGGCGCGATCACGCGGAAAAAATGGAAAAATTTATGCCCTCTCCGCTTATAAGATGGGAGTAGCCGAGCGAATCCTGATTTCCAACCGGGATGAGACCGAGGCGAGAACCTGACCGTTTCTATTCGTTCTTGTCCCCCCAGAACATCAACACATTTCCATCCAAGTCGATGACATCGAACTGATACACGTTGCGCTGCCACACCGTCGAAAACGGCGGCGCGGCAATGGTTGCTCGGCGATCTTTAAGTTCGCGATATAACGTGCCGAGGTTGTTTACCGAAAGGCTCAACGCCGAAGTCGTGCCGGGCTTGGGGAGCACGCTGCTGGAATCCAAAATAATATCGCAGCCATCGCGTCCGACTTGAGCGATGATCAGTGTCGGATCGCCATGAACCCACGCTTTGGCAAAGCCCAACTTCGACTCGTAGTACGCAATGCTGGCCGCAACGTCCCGAACGCGAAATACCGGCCGCGCGTAAATGGTATCAGACATGGCGTGGATTATTTCCCCCGCACATACGTGATGGCCACGTCGAGCTTCTTCACGCCCTCCAGGCTGCCGATCTCCGCGGCTTCGGCGCGTTTACCGTTGATCCGGATCCGCGTCTCAAGCAGCTTCGCGCCGCTGCCTTCGCGGTTGATTTCGACGGTCAGCACGATGCTCCGGAAAACGCCGCCAGCTTCAGCCACGTGGATCGGGCGCCGGAACGTCAGCGTCTCTTCCACATCCTTTGGCAGATGCGGCGTGATCTTCACGGCCGGCTGCGCATCGTCGTGCAGGTTGAGCTGCAGGCCGGCGATTTCCTGAAGCACTTCGACAATCCAGTCCGTCGAGCCGGAGAGACCAAAGTACATGCCCTTGCCGAAATGCGGATCGGCGGAGTCTGAGGCGTAGGACGTGCACGGCATTTCGAACGGGCCGGCGATCGATTCGTCGCGCATCGCCGAAACGATGCGGGTGAACTGCCGCCACGCGGTGTCGGCTTCGCCGGGCACCTGCATGCGGAAGCGGTGCATCATCACCTGAGCGTGGTGGTATTCGCCGTTCTCGGCACAACCGGCGGGCAGAATTCCCATGCGGCCGACCAAGTCGCGCGAATGCTGGCTGTTGGCGATCGGCGGCTCGAACAACTTCAGGCCCAGCTTGTCGTCGTAAAGTACCTTGTCCGTGGTCGCGAAGATGTCCTTGATCAACGCGTCGGCGTCGGGAATCGGCTCGAGGTACGCGCGGACCGTGCGCAGCATCGGCAGACAATGCGCCTGCGTCAGCAGTTCGCGACGATTGATGCCGTCAAAATCGCGTCCGCGCATCGAGCCGATCGTGTAGCCGATCTCGCCTTTCGCGTAGTCCGGCCGCGTGCCGTCGCGATGGAGTTCGTGAATGACATTGAGGAACGCGCCGGGGACGCCGCGCGTTCCGGCTTCCCATGCGACGCGCACAATGCTCTGCCGCAGACGGTTGGCGACGGACTTCAGGCTGTCGATGCGTTTCGTGAGCGCCAGACCACTCAGCGCTTGCTTGACCTTGCCGGCTTCAAAGGCATCGATCATGGCGATCATGCTGTTGAAGATGTGGGCGCTCAGACGAACGTGCGAGCCCCTGCCCTTTCCGCGCGTTGTGCTGTCGCCGATTTTTGAGGTGCCGAACATGTCGATGGGATCGCACCAGTCGCCGTACATCACCTGCGTCATGCCGTAAGGCGAATCTTCGATGTGGCGCTGGAAGCACTCGAAGATTTCCAGCATCACTTCAGCGACTGTGTGTTCCCGATCGTGGCCAACGATGCCCGACTGCTCCGGCGCATCGGGGTTGGTCAGGCGCACGGTCTTCACTTTTTCAGTGAGAATGCTGATGTCCCCGGTTTCGCGGAGGTACATGTTCAACGAATCGATCAGCCAGATCGGGCTGTCGGAGTAGGGGCGGTTGTCGCACATCACTTCCTGAGTGCGATCGTCCCAGCGGCTGGGGTATTGACGCGGGAACATGCCATGCAGTTTTTCGACGCGGGTCAGCGGCGTGCTCCATTTGTGGCCGGGCTCAACGGTCACCCACATCAGGCTCATGACGTGAACCAGGTCGGCGCGCACGCGGCCAGCGTCTTCCTTCATCTTTGGCCACATGTCCTGACCGCGATCGCGCGTGCCGAGTTCGATGCCGTTGGCCAGCTTGGCGCCGTGCGCGCGGCAGTTCTCGTACAATTCCTGCACCCCGGTCCAGACGGACTTTGCGTACTCGGAGACGACGCGCTGCTTGGGCAGCGTCAGCTCGAAGGCCGGGCGCTCCAGCTCCTTTTTGGCAGCGCGGGTGTCCGCGGAAATGCGCGCTGCGCCGGGCGAATTCTTGATCACGTCTTTGGCGGCGTCGACAAACGCCTTCGCGACGAGCGTATAATCGGGGTAGCGGCAGGCGGACTTCTTACGGAAGGACTCCATCAACTTTTCGTCGGTGATGTAGAGGAGGCTCTGCGTCAACTGCGCACTCTTGCCGGGCGCAAGCGAGAGCGCAAACTGATTGGCGGAGATCGTGGCGATGGTGAAACGATTAAAACGCTGGCCCGCGCCGGGGATCAGCGCGCCATCACGAACGGCCTGCGGCAGCGCGGCGAACGCCGCGGTGTCGCCGACAAACGCCGAGTAGTCGCAGGTCGCGTCGACGGCCTTGAGACCGGCGGTGGCGGCGTTCGAGATGTATTTGATCTGAACGATATTGGTGTACGGAACGGTCGCCGCCGACACGATTTCATTCAGCGAAACTGGCAGGCCGGAGTCGTACCAGATTTCCTTGTTGTACACAAAGCGCTGCGTGCCGTGCAGATTGAAGAAGGCCCAGAGTTTGCCCTTCAGTACACGCGAGCCGGTGTTCTTGACGAAGACTTCGCGCAGCAGCGCCGGACCTTTTGCCGTGTCCACTAGCGACAGCTTCACGGCTGTCTGGAAGGAAGTGCCTTTGACCGGCGCAAACGTGCCGCAGTACCACATCGAGCGGCCGGGATCACCGAGCTTGACGATCTTGATCGCCTGAGGCTCGCAGTTCAGATTGGAGCGCGGATTGATCAGCGACGTAATGACGGGAAGTTTTCCACTTGAGACGTCGAGCCAGACGTTGGCCGAGGGCACGCCGGTCTCGCGTTTTTCGGTCGCGTCGAAACTGTCGCTCAGGACGCGGATGTCCATGCCGCTGGGCAACTTGACTTCAAAGCCCAGCGAACCGTTCGACATGAACGTGCTCTTGGCGCTGCGCCGATTGGTGACCAGCGTGGAAGGGCAGCCGAAGGGATGGCCTTCGTATATCACCTCGCCCGCGGGACCGTAGCCCCCGATCTTGCTGACGCGGTGCGCGATCGATAGCGCGAGGATCTGTTCGGCTTCCTGGGCAAACGAGACCGGTTTCTGCTTCATGAAAATCCTTCCTCACAAAGAACAATTCGGCGATGAAAATGAAATGATAGGGGAGTTTGAGAGGAATTGTCTTTTACCGCAAGAAGCTTTCACGCAGACGCACTTGCAGGCTGGAAGCCTGCGGTACGCTGTAGCCATGCAAACCACGCCGAAAAACCTGACCGTCCTGCTCAACGCCGCCGCTGAAAAGTGGCCGGACCGGCGCTTTGCCGTCGATGCAGAATCGAATGCGGAATACACGTTCGCCGGGCTGCAGCAGGCGGCGTTGCGCGTCGCGGTCGCGCTGGTTCACCGCTTTAAGGTGCGAGCGGACATCTCAGGCGAATTCCATTCGTTCTCCGTGGCGGAACGCCGCGCCAACGTTGCGATTCTGATGCCCAATTGCATCGACCTGCTGCCGGTCTACTTCGGAATCCTGCGCGCCGGCCGCGTCGCGGTCCCGGTCAACGCGCGCCTGAAAGCTGAAGAACTGAAATTCATCCTCGGCAACTGCGAAGCGCAGGCCGTCTTCGTCCACCCGGCCACATGGAAACCGGCGCAGGAGGCGCTCGCGGCGCTGAACTGGACCAAGCCGATCGTCGCCGTCGGATTTGATACTCCGCCGCCGGGCACGGTTCCGTTTCAGGAATTGCTCGACCGCGCGCCGCTGCCGACGGAACTGGATTCCGCCAGCACCGGCGTGCTGACAGCGCCCGGCGACGTCGCGGCGATCATCTATACCTCCGGCACCACTGGCCAGCCCAAAGGCGCGATGCTCACGCACGGCAACGTGCTCTTCAACATTGAGGCCACAAAAGCCGGCCACGGGCTG
This sequence comes from Planctomycetota bacterium, assembly GCA_038227875.1. GTDB lineage: Bacteria > Planctomycetota > SZUA-567 > H5-PLA8 > H5-PLA8 > JBBRPR01. The sequence goes on along the minus strand of JBBRPR010000028.1, from coordinate 45,070 downwards.
GTGGAATCGGATATTCACCTGCTGGTCGTGCCGCTCTTCCACGTCACGGGCTTGAATACGATCATGCCGACGGCGCTGAGCCAGGGTGGCGTGCTCGTCGTCTCATCGAACATTGATCCGGAAGATCTACTCCACACCATCAACGCGTTCAAATGTACGACGTTCTTCGGCGTGCCGACGACGTTTTACCTCTTGGCTAACGCGCTTCCGGCCGGCGGCGCGAAGGAAAGTCCCGCGCCGTCGCTGCGCTTGATCTGCTACTCCGGCGCGCCGATGTCGACGCTGACCATCCAGCGCCTGCGCGAGATGTTCCCCGGCGTAGAGCTCCATAATTTTTACGGACTGACCGAGACAACGTCGGTCTCCACGGTGCTCGAAGACAGCCAGGCGATTCCGCGCAGCGAATCGATCGGCCGCGCGCCGCCGGGACTGGAACTGTGCATTTTGGATGAGAAGAACAAGACGCTGCCGTCCGGGGAAATCGGCGAACTGTGCATCCGCGGTCCGAGCGTCTTCTTGGGCTACTTCAAACGCTCGGAAGCGACCGCTCAGGCGATCGTCGATGGCTGGTTTCACACGGGCGATACGGCGTTCATCGACGCGGAAGGCTACGTCTTCCTGCGCGGCCGCAAAAAGGAAATGATCATCGTCGCCGGCGAAAACGTCTACCCGATTGAAGTCGAAAACGCGCTCTGCGAACACGCTGGCGTACAGGAAGCCGCCGTCTACGGTCGCCCCGACGCCGCGCTGGGCGAAGTCGTCCACGCAGCCGTCGTCGCGCGCCCGGGATTCACGCTGACCGAGCGTGAGTTAAAAGTATTCCTGAGCACCCGGGTCGCCGGTTTCAAACAACCGCGCACGATCAAGTTGATGGAGAAGCTGCCGCGCAATCCGTCGGGTAAGGTGTTGAAGCGAGAGTTGTAAACGCATTCACCGCCAGTCACATGTGTAACTTTTTGCCTCGGAAAAGTATTGAAAGCCCTTCGCACTGAAATAGCCTTTTCACACTTCTGTTAAGATGTTTTATAGGATCTATTTTCACTTTCAGCTCGATTACGCGTTCATGTTGCGTGACGAGTATAAGCGGAGGTATCAAAAATGTATTTTCGACTGCGCGCGTTGTGGTTCATCATCAAATGGCTGATGGTTCCCTACTTAGTCAATCAGGCGGTCTTCGGTAGCCTGATCGATAATAAAACGAGTGCGGGTTGCCCGTGGGGTCCTTTGGCGTGGATCTCGTTTGCCGTACTCCAAGTGCTGTGGATTGTGCTGGTCATAAAGCTGGTAGAAAAGCTCAGCACCAAACGCTGACTCAGCGCAGCACCCAACTCTTGCTCCCGCTCTTCTTGCGCGCCAGTCGCACGTAGATGCTCGACTGATAATCCGAGCCCGTCGCCGACGCGAACGTCACCGAGAACGCCATGTCGGCTCGGTTAGCGGTCGCGGTCGTCAGCGGCAAACCGCACGCGGCGTCGCCTTCGGCGGGGATATTTTTGACCTGCAGCGCGAAGCGGCCGCTGGCGGTGTCGTACTGAAAGACCACGATGCCCGTCTTCTTTCCCGTCGGAGGTTTGTAGGTGTAGATCGTTCCTTTGCTCGTCGTCGTCAGCAGGTTGACAGGGATCGACTCCGTGTAATTGCCCAGTGCAATGGTCCAGTTGCCGCTGGCGGCCTTGATCACGCCGTACGTCGTGCCGACGCCCACGGTACCGGTGACGCCAAATGAATCGGTGCGGTTGGGTGAGGCTCCGCCTTCCTTCGCGGCCGCTCCGCTGATGTGAATGAACCCGGCGTCCGTCGCGCCTTGATCCTTCACGGCGAACTGATAATTGAAGCGTCCACTTTTGCCCGCCGTCGCGAGGTAATTGCCCGTGACGTTGGCCTGGTAGCTGAGATTCGCGAACGTGAAGCTGACGGGAATCGTGATCGTCTTGCCCGGCTTGGTCACCGTCTCGTTTTTTGCGCCCACCGCAGAGAGCACCGGGGCCAGATTGTCGGCGGTGGTGGAAACGACAAACGCGCCGGAGGTCAGGTTGATGTTGAAAACAATCTTGGCACCCGTCGAGGGCACCACGACCTTGCCAGTCGAATCGATGCTGAACGCGTAGGTGTTGCTTCCGATGTTCAGCACGCCGCTGGTTCCCTTCAGCGAGATCGGCAGGTTGCTGGGATCGAAATAGCCGAAGAAGCGTAACTGGTCGCTGTTGGCGGTCTTGTAATCGGCCGCCAGCACCAGGTTCGAAACCAGCAGATACGGATTGACGCCGCTGCTATTCGCTCCCAGCGTTCCGGCTGTCGACTGCGCCGGACCGCCGCCGCCGCCGAGCAGCGTTCCGCCCACGGCGATGCGAATGAAATCGTGGAGCTGATAGCCGAAGCGCCGCAGCGAGAGCACCGCCGTGTACGTGCCGTCGGCGGTGTACGTGTGCTGGGGGCTCAGCGTGGCGACGGACGTCCCGTCGCCAAAATCCCAGCCGAACGAATCGACCGCGCCGCTCGAGGAATCGCCGACAAACTGCACGATCAGCGGCGCGACACCACTGATCGGGCCAGCCCGCGCGATGGCTTTCAGAAACGGCTTGGTCACGTCGCCCAGTTGTGTGTCGTCGTAAAGCACGCCGTAGATGTTGCCGCCGGCGCTGGGCTGCGAAGGCAGGCGGCGCCCGTCCTGCCAGACGATCAAGTACTGCGTCCCAATCACTGCGGCGACGACGCCGTTCAAAATGCCCTGCTGCGCGCTGTCCTGGATCACCGGATTGAGGTCGCGGTTGGTGCCGTCGTTGAGCACGCGTTCGAAGAAAATATGATACGCGGTGTCGCTGGCTTTGATATTCCGCAGGAACAGCCATTCGCTCGTCGCGGTGTTGTTGACGATGCTCGGCGTGATCTGCACGTTCGAGACGGACGGATTGTAAATCCCGCGCGGAAACACATCTTCGACCAGACCCGTCGCGCCCTGCGCAATCTCGGCGAAACTGCCGGCCGGGCGAAGCACCGTGCCGTCGATGCGGAAACGCGTCTGGAAGATCGTCGAATCAATCTGGGCGCCGAATGAACTGAGCACGATGTACTGCGTGCCGTCGTAGCCCACGGCGACGGGCACACCGAAGCCGTTGTCGGCAATCTCGCGCTTGAACAGCAGCGTCTGGCTGACGCCCGCAGTCGCGGCGATGGTATTGTCGGCAGCGATGCGCACACCCATGCACGCGGCCGGTGAGGCGGCGAGATCCTGGTAGACCAGCAGCACTTCCGCATCGAGGCCGCGGACGAGAAATTCCAGCGACTGATTGTAAGACGTGGTGCCGGAATTCAGCGGCAGTGCCACCACGGGCTGAACCACGCCGGCGAACGAAATGCGCGTGTAGAAGATTTGGGTGCCACCGGAGCTTCCCGCCGGAGTGTCCTGCCAGGCGACACAATAATCGGCCGCGGCGAAGATGACCTGCGGATTGTTGTTGTTCAACGTGGTGACTGGCGCGATCAGAAAATCATGCCCGCCGGCCACGACACCCTGCGGCGAGACCAGCGCCCCGCGAATTCCCGCGCCGCCGGAACGGTTGTCGGCCCACACCACCAGATAGTTGGCGTTGTCGAACGCCGACGTCGCGCGCTGAACGGGCGCGGCGACCGGCTGCCCGCCGACATCGGAGATCGGAAAATCAGGAATCTGCGTTCCGGTGGTGGTGACGACCGTGCCGGTAATGCGCGGGGTGCTCGGACCATTGCGCAGGTCGCGCCAACTGACGAGGTAGTTGGTCTGCCCGGCGCACACGGCCAGACTGTCCACCGTGGTGTCCGGTCCGACTTTAAAATCTGTCGCTGCAAACGTTGTGATACATAAGGTTAGTGCCAGACAGCAGGTTAAACGCACAAGGTGCATTGACGGGAGGTCTCCTCTCGATTACATTCACTAAGGACTGTCAAGCGGGCTGCCACCTTCGCGCCATATGCCAGTTTGTCAAGCAATGCCACCTTAGCGACAGCTGTCACTAAGGTCCCAGCCGGAATATCGAGTCTGGCTGCTGTGACAGTATGGCACTCGGCACTTGTGTTCGTGTACAAAACGGCGCAAACTTGTTACGGAATCTTGGACGAAAGCCGGACCTATGCAGATCTGGTTCTGTCAATCCTGCGGCGCGCGCGTCACCAAGGCCGACCTGGGCAACGTCACGGGTCTGAGCACCACCACGCTTGTTTACTGCAAAGACTGCCTCAAGAAGGAAAACCGGGCCGATCGCACGCGGCAGGCGGCCAAGCTGGTCCAACCCGATAATGTGCGTCCGTCGAGCAAAGGCTTGCGCCGCAAGTCCACGGGTAAAAATACCGTCCAGCCTCCGCCCGAGCCGGAGCCCGTCGAAGCTGAAGCGGAAGACGAGCGTCCGCATCGCAGGGCCCGCAACGCTCCGCGCGCGGGGTCGAGCAAAATCCGCATCGCCACGATCGCCGGCGTGCTGCTACTGATCACCGGCGTGGTGCTCGTCAACATCAACCTCACGCCGGCGCCGACGCATATTTCGGCGCCCCCGCATCCCGTGATGGGCGACCGGCCCGATCCCGTCGTCCCGGTCAAACCCGTTCTGGACGAAAAGGCCGCGACCGCGGCGTTCGAGGTGTTGGATAAGGAAGTGGCGCAGTGCTGCGCCGAAGAGAACAACAAAAAGATCGCCTTGATCGACGCGTACCTGGCGAAGTGGAACGACAGCATCGTCGCCTCGCGTGCGCGGACGCTGCGCGAGAAACTGGAAAAGCCGGAGCCGCCAGCAGTGGCGAATGTTCCGGATAAAAAGCCAACAGATTCGCCACCCAAATCATCCGCATTGGAAGCGCCGGAGACGCCACGCGCTGCCGCATCGTACTCACCGGTGGCCAGTCCGCTGATTCTCAGCGCCAACAGGATTCAAGGGCTCGTCAACGCCGGAGACTACGCCCACGCGATTGTAGAACTCGACGATTTGATCAAGCAGGAACCCGTCAATGCGCCGCTTCTGGTCGCCCGAGCGGAAGCTGCACGCCTTGTGGAAGATTATGACGCCTGTCTGCTCTACGCCACCAGGGCTGCCGACGTCGACCCGAAAATCTGGACCCCGCTCTCGCTGACCGCCATCGCCGGATATGCGCTGGGACGCGACACTATTTATAACGTCGATTTCGCGAAGATGATGAGGATGTGCGACCAGGACGACGCCTACAAACGCAAACTGAAATGGTGGGTCAACGATGCCGCCTTTCGCGGTCGGGCGATCGTGCAGGGACAGCGGCTGGAGAAGCGCGAGCCGAAGCTGGCTCATGAATTTTTCCAGCGCGGATATTATCGCACGCTGAAAGGACAACTGTCCGAGGGCGAAGCCGATCTGCGTAAAGCAATCCAAATGGATACGGTCAATGAATCGGAAGAAGCCTACAAAAATCTTATTCTGATCTACGGCGCACGCAGGGATCCCAAGGGTAAAATGGAACTCTGCAAGGAGTGGATCAAGACCAACCCCAAGAGCGCTCTGGCCCTGAACGATTCGGCGTGGGAATTCCTGATGAGCGATGACGAATCGCTGCGTGATCCCAAGGCCGCACTGCCCATGGCTCAGCGCGCGGCAGAGTTGGATCCGAAAAATTACGCGATCCTCGACACGCTGGCGCTGGCGTGGTTCCATAACAATGATGTCAACAAGGCCCTGGCTTTGGAAAAGCAGGCGATCGCGCTAATCCCGCCCGATCTGTCGGATGACGAGCGCGCGCAGTACGATCAGCATCTCTCGGAATACGAACTGGTCAAACCGCCCGAACGTTAGCGTGCGGCAATTTTCGCTCGTGTCCTGCGGGCGAGCTGAACGGTTGAAACCACATGACGTGTTTCGACCTCCCCGCTGTTTAGGACTGCGTTAGGACGGCAAGTTTCGCAGTCTTTGTAAGGAGTGAAAGAATTTTGATTTCCAACGTCTCCGATGGGGTTTGAAGTCTTGCCGGAAATGTTGGATGCAAGTACACTTGTCCTTTCGACGTACGACCAAAGGTGGGGGTCGAAAGTTAAGGCGTCACCCGGCTTCACGAGCTGGCGTGCGCCGCATTGCGCAACAGAAAGTTTTCGACGGCTGCCAATCATCTGCATGTGAACGGGGGTTCCAATGTCCGAGCGTCGTTTCATCGGCGAAATCCTGATGGATATGGGTTGCGTGACGCAGGAGAGCATCGAAGCCGCACTTGAAAAACAGATGAACGGCGAGAAGGCCAAGATCGGCGAGATTTTCATCGCCGAAGGGCTCTGCACTGCCAACGACATCACCGGCGCGCTGGCCGAACAGTTCCAGATGGAAATGGTCGATATCGAAGGCCTCGAGATCGCCAAAGAAGTCATCAACATGGTTCCCGAAGAGCAGTGCCGTGAAAATCACATCATGCCCATTGGCCTGATGGACGGCGTGCTGGCGGTCGCCATCTCCGATCCGCTCGACCTGCAGTCGCTCGACAACATCCGCTTCGTGATCAACAGCCAGGTCGACCCCGTGCTCGCCACGCGCGAATCGATCGACGCGGCCATCGAACGCTATTACAGCAAGGGCGACGAGCTGCGCAGCCAGATCATGAACTTGAGCCAGAGCGACATCAATGTCGTCGATACGGAAGGTATCCGCGATTCGGCCGAACAGCTCGTGGACGACGACGACGCGCCCGTGATCCGCCTGGTGACGCTGCTGATCACTGAAGCAGTGAAGAGCCGGGCCAGCGACATTCACATCGAACCGATGCTCGACCGCCTGCGCGTGCGTTACCGCATCGACGGCAATTGCTATGAAATGGACGCGCCGCCCAAGCGTCTGCAGGGCTCGATCATCGCGCGCATCAAGATCATGGCGATGATGGACATGGCCGAAAAGCGCCGCCCGCAGGACGGCAAGATTCCGCTCAAGGTCCTCGGCCGCAACCTGGACTTGCGCGTCTCGACTCTGCCGGCGTACCACGGCGAATCGGTCGTGATGCGTATCCTCGACAAGGCCTCGATCAGCTTCGGCATCGACCAGCTCGGTTTCCACGTCGACGACCAGAAGACATTCCGCGGCCTGTGCAAAAAGCCCAACGGTATTCTGCTGATCACCGGCCCGACGGGTTCCGGCAAGACCACCACGCTGTATTCGGCGCTCTCTGAATTGAACAAGCCCGACCGCAAGATCATCACCGTCGAGAATCCGGTTGAATACACGCTCTCCGGCATCAACCAGTGCCAGGTGAATGTCTCCGCCGGCATGACCTTCCAAAAAGCACTTCGCGCCATGCTGCGACAGGCGCCCAACGTCATCCTGATCGGCGAAATCCGCGACGAAGAAACCGCGCACATCGCCATCGAAGCCGCGCTGACGGGACATTTGGTCTTCGCCACGCTTCACACCAACGATGCGCCCGCCGCGATCACGCGATTGATCGACATGAAAATCGCGCCGTTCCTCGTGGCCAGCTCGATCCAGGCCGTGCAGGCGCAGCGACTCGTGCGCATGATCTGTCCGGACTGCAAGGTTCCCGATGAAGTGGAAGTCAGCCGCCTGAAGTCCGTCGGCTTGCGCGAAGAACAGTTCGAAGGCCGCCAGCTCTACAAGGGCGCCGGTTGCAATACCTGCCGCGGCACCGGATTCCGCGGCCGCAAGGGCATTTATGAAATCATGCTGATGAACAACCGCCTGCGCGAAATGGCCTTCCGCAAAGCCACTACCGACGCGCTGCGTGATCAGGCCCGCCGCGACGGCATGAACACCCTCCTCGACGACGGCCTGCGCAAGGTCCTCGACGGTTGGACGACCCTCGAAGAGGTGCTGGCAGAAGCGAAGATTTACAACTGACGCGGTGCTCTGGTACGGATTGAGGTTTCAGCGCGTGCAAAGGGTAGTAGGCAGAAGGCAATGGAGGCGATGCGATTAAATGAGTAACGTTCCCGGTGCAACTCCGTCCGGTCCGGCTCCAATCCGGCCTCCAGGTACAGCCATGGGCATGGGCGCGGCTTCGCGTCCGGTGGCCGTTCCCCCGGCAGCAGCGGCCACGCCGGGTGCGGCAACCGGGATGAGCGCCCCGGTCAAGCTCGACATCGCGCGCCTGCTCGAAGCAGTGATCAAGTACGATGCCTCCGACTTGCATCTGGCCGTGGGCCGACCGCCGGTCGCCCGCGTACGCGGCGAACTGCGCGACCTCGGCAAAACTCCGCTGACGCCTGACGACACCATGGCACTGATGAAGTCGATCACCTCCGAACGCCATCAGCAGGAAATGGGCGAGCGCGGCGGCGCGGACTTCGGCTTTGCGTTCGGTGAAGCGGCCCGCTTCCGCGTCTCGGTCTTCAAGCAGAAGGGTTGCGTCGGTCTCGTTCTGCGCCAGATTCCCAACAAGCTCAAGACGTTTGAAGAAATCGGCCTGCCGCCGGTGATCAAGGACGTCTGCCATCGTCCGCGCGGCCTGGTGCTGGTCACCGGCCCAACGGGTTCCGGAAAAACGACGACGCTGGCGACGATGATCGACTTCATCAACACCGAGCGCGCCGACCACATCATCACGATCGAAGACCCGATCGAATACTATCACAAGCATAAAAAGTGCGTGGTGACCCAGCGCGAACTAAGCGTCGACGTCAACACCTTCGCCGAAGCCCTGCGCCGCGCGCTGCGCCAGGACCCGGACGTGATCCTCGTCGGCGAAATGCGCGATCTCGAGACCATCGAAACGGCCATCACCGCCGCTGAAACCGGGCATTTGGTCATGGCCACGCTGCACACCACCGGCGCGGCCGAAACGATCAATCGTATCGTCGACGTCTTCCCGACCAATCAGCAGGCGCAGGTCCGCACGCAGCTGGCCGCGACGCTGGTGGCCGTGATCTCGCAGACGCTGGTGCCGACCTCCGACAACACCGGCCGAATCGCGGCGTTCGAACTGATGTTCGCCAGCGACGCCATCCGCGCGCTGATGCGCAAGGGCGAAACGTACAAGATCAACTCGCACATCCAGACGTCCGGCAAGGAAGGCATGATCCTGCTCGACGACTTCCTCTTCAATCTCTGGACGTCGCAAAAGGTGACCTACAACGAAATGATGCGCCGCAGCCAGGACCCCGAAGCGCTGGAAACCAAGGTCCGCACGTACACCGAGGAAATGCGCAAGAAGAAACCGTAGTTTCGCGGGCGTTCAGCCCGCACGTCAGGAAAAATAAAGCGACACGCGGGCGGGACGCCCGCGGTACCAGTGAAAAACCCCGCACCGGTAAACCGCCGGCGCAACGCTGTACGATAAAGGGGGACGTGTGGCACAGGACAACAAGGCGAGGTCAGCAACCCTGATGGAACCCGATCAGACCGAACGGCAGCCGATTGGCCAGATTCTCATTCAGATGGGACTCATCGACGAGGCTGGGCTCGAACAAGGTCTTACCATCCAGGCCGAAAAGGGCGGCGCCCTCGGCCAGATCTTCATCGAAGGCGGAGCCATCACCGCCGAAGACCTGCTCCAGGCCCTGGCCATCCAGAACAACATGCAGATGGTGGATCTCAATCAGATCGAGATTCCGCCAGAAGTTCTGAAGATGGTTTCCGTCTCGATGGCGCAGGTCTACCGCATCATCCCCATCAGCTTCGAGAACAACCTGCTGATCGTGGCCATGGCCGATCCGCAGAACATCAATGCGCTCGACGACCTGCGCTTCATGCTCAACGTTGAAATCGGCGGCGCCATCGCCACCGAAGCGCAGCTTAACGAAGCGATCGAACGCCACTACGGCAGCCAGAAGGAATCGATCCGCGAACTGCTCGAAACCATGTCCGGCGACGAGCTGGCCGAGTTCAGCCAGGAAGGCGCCGTCGACCAGCGCAACATCGAACAAATGGTCAATGCCGCGCCGGTCGTCAAGTTCCTCAATCTGGTGCTGCTCACCGCCATCCGCGATCAGGCCTCCGACATCCATTTCGAACCGTTTGAGACGGAATTCAAAATCCGCTACCGCATCGACGGCACGCTGCTGGAAATCCCGCCGCCGCCGCGCGGACTGGCCCTGGCGCTCTGCTCCCGCATCAAGGTTATGGCGAACATGGACATCGCCGAGCGCCGCATCCCGCAGGACAATCGCATCGAGCTCAATGTCGGCGGCAACCCCATCGACTTGCGCGTCTCGACGCTGCCGACCTACTTCGGCGAATCGATCGTGATGCGCGTGCTCGACAGAAGCGTCGTCTCGCTGGACATCGAACGCCTCGGTATGCGCGACGAAGAACTGGCGTTCTTCCATAGCGCGATCAATCAGCCCAACGGCATCTGCCTGGTCACCGGCCCGACGGGTTCCGGAAAAACCACGACGCTGTATTCGGCGCTCAATGCCGCCAACACCGCCGACGTGAAGATCATCACCACCGAAGACCCCGTCGAATACGACCTCGACGGCATCGTCCAGTGCCAGATCAAACCGGAACTGGACGTGACGTTCGCGAACTGTCTGCGCTCCATCCTGCGTCAAGATCCCGACAAGATCCTTGTCGGCGAAATCCGCGATTTGGAAACCGCCTCGATCGCCATCGAAGCCTCGCTGACCGGACATTTGGTGTTCAGCACGCTGCACACCAACGACGCGCCGTCGACGATCACGCGTCTGCTCGATATGGGCATCGAACCGTTCCTGCTCTCCGCCACGCTCTACGCCGTGGTTGCGCAGCGCCTGGTGCGCACCATCTGCGTGAAGTGCAAGGACGCCTATCATCCAACCGAAGAAGCACTGATGGAAATCGGCCTGCGTCCCGACGACGTGGAAGGCAAGCAGTTCTTCTTCGGACGCCGCTGCGACCACTGCAACAAGACCGGCTACCGCGGCCGCAACGCCATCTATGAAATCATGAAAGCCGATTCCAAGATGCGCGACCTGATCCTGGGGTCGAAGTCGACGGAAGTCATCCGCGCCGAAGCGCAGGCCGCGGGCATGCGCTCCTTGCGCGAAGCCGGCATCCTGAAAATCTTCGACGGATTGACCACGATCGACGAAGTCGTGCGCGAAACTCTCGCGTTCGAGTAAATTTTGAGAAAAAAGCACCTCGCGGCTTGCACGTTGTGTTTCGCAATCGTGCAAGCCGTTTCGTTGCAAGCATCTCCATTTTTTTCCGCGCACGGATTCAACTCTGCACGCGTGTGGTTTTTCAATTCCATTCCATCAGAAATGGCGTATTAACGCACCATCCGTTTAAGACCGGAGTGCAGAGTAAAAGGGCCCGCGAGGCCCTTCACCGATGCCTACTGACTTTTCTCCTTGAGTGGTGATGATGTCGCGATTCTGGGTTCGCTTTCTCATCCTTGGCATCGCGTTGATGCTGAGTTTTCATTCGAACATATTGAGCGCCGCGGACAGCGCGCCGGTCGTTGGCGACGCCAAACCGACGACTGTGCCTGACGATAAAAAGCCGGACGTCCTCGTCGCACAAGCTCCGGCCGCGGCTCCTGCTGATCAAAAGACTGCCGAGGAAAAGCCTGCTCCCGCCAAGGAAGCCGCGAAGGATTCTGGCGGTCCGGAAGTTCATCTGCTGGGGCTGAAAACCGACATCGCCAAGCGCTACCGCTGGATCGTGCCGCCGTTCCCGTTTCCGCCGTTCACCAATTGGCGGCGCTGGTTCCGCGAACACGAAGTCGCCGTGCACTGCATGTTTGAATGGCGCGACGATCAGGGCCAATGGTGGCGCGGCGAACTGCGCTCGACGCACTTCGATGAGAATGCCGCCAACTTCCGCGTCGGCTACGGCGAATTCCCTGGGACCGCGTACGACGCCTACGGCATCTACATCGTACCCGGCCGCCAGCCCCGCGATGTCGATTCGCACGGCAAGCCCATCGACATGGCCATCGACGAAATTGTGAACTGCGATTACCGCCAAGTCGAAGCCGAACTGCGCCAGTACGCCGCCAAGTATGCACATCCCGGCGACCCCGGCACGGGCGGACATGGCGAGCGCAATGTGGGCCTCGGTGGCCCGGCCTACAAACCCGCACAGAACAGCAATTCGATGGTGAATTACATTTTGAAGCACTGCGGCGTCAACCACCCCTCGCCGGATCTGGCCGTCGGCTGGGACCGCGTCCCGCACTTCCCGTACTCCAGCGACACGGACATGCCCGCGCTGGACTGCCGGCCGTCACGCTAAAAATGCTTGGTTTTGAATTGCATGGATTGGGACAGGCCTTTGTGCCCAAAGGTCTACCGCTACGATTCGAAGTGGCTCAATAAAAACGCCGCTTCGGTCTGTGAATCCCTATGCCGGGGGAGGGGTTCCCTGCATCTGGGATCCGCAGGCCGAAGCGGACACTTATTAGATGTATGAGCGGGCGGCCGTATTCCGTGGGATCGAGAATTTTTTGATTATCGTAAGACCAGTTCGCCATAGGGTTACAACGATCGCTAGAATCAATAGATTGAACAGGATGTCCTGAATCAACGCGCCTAAATTCCAAAATAGATGGGCATCTCCATATCCGTTCCATCGATTTTGGAAGAATATATCTTCTTTCATTCTTTCCGACCATGACTTGGTAACCGTGCTATAGGTGGGATAGGCCAGCCAGGGCCAACCATAGATCTCGTTCGGATGAACAGCGCAATATATTTCAAGCCATTCCGGCGGCCGCTTATTTTGTGCGGACCGTAGATTCAGCCCCAACAGCGCCGACGCCGTCAGCACCGCGACAATCCAAGTCGAGAGCTCAAAGCGCAGCCAGCGCCGCCAAAACGTCACCGATTTTAATCCCCCAACGAGCTTCCGAGTGGCAAACCACAGCAACATAACACCCGTGAAAACAATCGCGTTCGCAACGCCATCCACAATCAGCGCCCGTGTATTCCATTTCTGAAAATTGCACGCGATATGCGCGTCCGACATCTCGGCGGTGTAGTGCGCCAGCGCAGGGAACTCGCCTTCCGGAACGCCGTTGCCGAACCAGTTCCACGACGGATACGCCGGCGCGGGCCAGCCGTACAGTCCGCATTGAATCATCGGATCAGGCTTGTTCTGATCGACGACGAAGTCTTTGAGTTCCGCGACCCACGGTGGTCTCGGGAAGTAAAATGCGTACGGCCGTACATTGATCCCCACCAACGCCGACGCCGTCAGCACCGCCACGACCCACGTCGATAGACTGATCCGCAGCCACTTCTTCCAGTTCAGTGCGCTCAGCATCACAGACCTCCAGTCTATGGTTTTATAAGCGCTGCTTTGCTGGGGATGTGTAACGAGTTTGTAAGCTGCGCTGTTTGGCAAAGACCGTGGACACGCGTGCGAAAAGCCGCGAGAATCTCACCCTCGCTCGACGCGATGTACTTCGAATACAAAGTACAATTTTGGATGCGGATAGAACCTTGGGACGATTGAAGCGCGGTTTACTCTGGCTCGGCGCGCTGCTGGCGGCAGCGGCGATCTATTTCGCCCTGCGCGGGGAAAACGCCGGTGGTCCGGGAATCCGCCTGCAATACTGGACCGACCCCGCCTCCATGCGCGCCAGCGCCGAGACCTTCGAAAACTACGAGCGCGAACATCCCGGCGTGAAAATCGTGGTCGGACAATCGGCGGCGCGCAATCTGGTCGAAGACCCGCAGCGCGTGCTCTGCTCGATCGTCGGCGGCGATCCACCGGACATCATTGTCTTCGACCGCTACGCCGTGGGCGAATGGGCCGCGCGCAACGCCTTCATGCCGCTCGACGATTTCATCGCCACGGACGCCGGCCGGACCGATGGCATCAAAAAGGACGATTACTACGCCAACTGCTGGGACGAGGCCACATACAAAAGCAAGGTCTACGGCATTCCCATCGGCACCGACGACCGCGCGCTCTACTACAACAAGGACATGCTGATCAAGGCCGGCTATGTGAACGGGAAGAACGAAGCCGTGCCGCCGAAGAATTGGAAAGAGCTTCGCGAGTACGCAAAGAACCCCAAGCTCTCACGATGGGAGGGCGAGGGCGCTAAACGCAAACTCACCGTCGCCGGTTTCGTCCCGAACTACGGCAACGCCTGGCTCTACCTCTACGGCTGGCAGAACAAAGCCAAGTTCATGAGCGACGATGGAAAAACCTGTCTGCTCAACGACAAGCCCGTGGTCGAAGCGCTCCAATTCATGAAGGACATCTATGACGACCTCGGCGGCGCGGAACAGGTCTACGCGTTCCAATCCGGATTGCAGGGCGGCGAACGCGATCCGTTTCTGACCGGCAAGGTCGCGATGAAAATCGACGGCAACTGGACGCTCGGCGGCATCGCCGCGTACAAACCGGATCTGAACTTCGGCATCGCCCCGGCACCGATGAAGGACGAGAACGATCACCCGATCTCGTGGCTCGGCGGCTGGGCCTGGGTGATTCCGAAAGGCGCCAAGCACCCGCAGGAAGCGTGGGATCTCATCCGCCGCATGGCCAGCGTCGAGACGGCGCTGCATATGTCCGAAGTCGCGCGCCGCAACGAAGTCAGCCAGGGCCGGCCCTTCATTCCCGGCTTGAACGCCAACCGCAAAGTCACCGAGGCGCTGTTCAAAAAGTACATGGAGGACGATCCGTCCGTCGATCCGAAATTCGCGGCGGGGCTGAAGGTCTTCATCGATCTGTTGCCGCACAGCAAGTACCGCCCAGTGACACCGGTCGGGCAACTCCTGTGGAATCAGCACATCCAGGCGTTTGAAAACTGCATCTTCGCGAAGCCCGGTGACGGCACGACGGCGCAATCGGCGCTCGACGCATCGACTGCGGTCGTGCAGCGCGAACTCGACCGCATCGTGGTCCCTAACAACGGACCGGAAGTGTCGTGGCCGGTGATCTCCGCGATCTACTTTTCCGTGCTGGTGCTGGGCGTGATCGCGTTCGCGATCTGGTTTTTCACGCGCTTCACCGGCAACCGCCAGGCGCGCGCGGAAGCTTACGCCGGCTGGATCTTCGCCTCACCGTGGATGATCGGCTTCGTCGTCTTCACTGGCGGACCGATTCTCTGCTCGCTCATCATGGCTTTCTGTACGTACGATGCGCTGGCACCGTCGCATTTCGTCGGCGTGCGGAATTTTCAGGAAGTCTTCACGCAGGATCCGCTCTTCTGGAAGTCGCTCTACAACACCGTCTTCATGGTGCTCGGCGTGCCGCTGGGGATGGTCGTCGGCCTGGGCGTGGCTATGCTGCTCGACGCCAACATCCGTCACATCGCCGTGTACCGGACGCTCTTCTATCTGCCCTCGATTGTGCCCGGCGTGGCTTCCGCGCTGCTGTGGATGCTGATCTTCAATCCCAACGAAGGGATCTTGAATTGGGGCCTGGCGAAAATCGGCATCGCCGGACCCAACTGGCTGCAGGATCCCAATTGGTCGAAGCCGGCGCTGATCGTCCAAGGATTGTGGGGCGCGGGATCCGGGATGATCGTCTGGCTGGCGGGATTGAAAGCGATTCCCCCGGACCTCTACGAAGCCGCCGCGATCGACGGCGCCGGCCCCGTTCGCCGCTTCTTTCACATCACGCTGCCGATGCTCACGCCGTACATCTTTTTTAATCTGGTGATGGGCCTGATCGGCACGTTTCAGATATTCGGACCCGCGTACCTGATGACGCAGGGCGGCCCGGTCAACTCAACGCTCTTCTACGCCTACTATTTGTTCAACCAGGCCTTCCGCTTCATGCATATGGGTTACGCCGGTGCGCTGGCGTGGGTACTGTTCGCGATCGTCTTCGTGCTGACGCTCTACCAATTGCGGCTCTCGAAGCGGTGGGTGCATTACCAGGGAGATTGATGCGTGTAATTTTTAATGTTGAATTCCTAATTTTGAATTTTGCTTCGGAGAGTCTTTGTGCAGGAATATGGGACGCGGTTTTCGCGTAATGCGTATCGGTTGGGAATCTACGGCGCGCTGATCAGCGGCGCGGTGATGTTTTCGATTCCGTTCGCGTACATGATTTCGACGAGCTTGAAAGAGGACGACGAGCAGGTTCAAAAGGACGTGGTCTGGGTGCCGCGCTTGCCGCCGTCTTGCCCCCAAAGTCCATACATCGATTCGCGCGGCGGCACCGCGCTGACCAAACCCGATGGCGTCAACCCAGAAGCCTGGCGCGCCGTCGAAGCGCTGATCGCCCCGGCGCTCGCGCCCGTCGTCAACGCCGTGCCCGCCGATCAATTCGGAACGACGCCGGAGGCCGCCGGCCGTGCACTGCTGACGGCGGCGCTGTGGCAGGACATCGCCGGAAAGATCCCAGATGACAAATTCACCGCCGCAGCTTTGCCGGCCGAAATCGCGCGCTTTGCCGACGCCGACCAGGTCGACAAATCGCTTACGCGGATTTTCCGCGCCATCGACATCGGCACCGTCTCGCTGCGCGCGGCGGGAGAGTCGGGCGTGCTTCTGCGAGTCGGTGCAAACATCCCCGGCGCGACGGACCCTGTCGACGCCAACTGGGTCATCTCGGAAGCCGTTGAAGCCGCGACGCTTTCCCGCCGGACGCAGAAAGGCCGCATCGATACGGAACTTCACTACGACTTCAAGGAGGCCGGCGGTTTCATCGGCATGGAGACCGAATTGCCTTTCGAGAATACCGCGAGTTTGAAGACGTTCTCGCTGCGCTTGAAGGGTGACGCCTCGTGGAACCGACTCTGGACCGTGCTGGAAGTGGACGGCAAGCGTTACGAATCGAAAACGCCATACCTGCTCTTCGGCAAACGCTACGGCGAGGTTTTCTTCCAACTCCCCAGCCCCGACGACGACAACGACCTGCTCATCCGTGATTGGATCACGACTCGTGAAACGGCTGGAAAGTTCAACACCAAAGGCCGCGTATACCTGACCGTGATGGTCGAGAACACCTCCGGCTGGACTAAAACCTGGGACAAGTTCACGTACAATTACCGGCAGGCGCTGCACTACATTCCGTTCTGGCGCTACGTGCTGACCAGCCTGTTCCTGGTGTGCATCAATATTTTCCTGAGCATCTTCTCGAGTTCACTGGTCGCTTACGCATTCGCGCGGCTGAACTGGCCGGGGCGGAATTACTGCTGGGCGCTGCTGCTGGCTACCGTGATGATTCCCGGCCAGGTGACGCTGATCCCGACGTTCCTGATCATCAAGTGGCTCGGCTGGTTCAACACGCTCAAGCCGCTCTGGGTGGGGCACGCCTTCGGCAGCGTCTTCTTCATTTTCATGCTGCGCGAATTCATGAAAGGGATCCCGAAGGATCTGGAAGACGCCGCAAAAATCGACGGCTGCAACTACTGGCAGATTTACTGGAACGTGATTCTCCCGTTGGTCCGCCCCACCCTCGCCGCGATCGGCATCTTCACCTTCATGGGCACGTGGAACGACTTTATGGGTCCGCTGATGTTTTTAAGCGATCAGAGCAAATACCCGCTCTCGCTGGGCCTCTTCGCCTTCCAAACAGTCGCGGGTGGAAATCAAGGCATGCTGATGGCGGCAAGTCTACTGATGACACTGCCGGTCATCGCGCTCTTCTTCGTCGCGCAACGACACTTTATTCAGGGGTTGGCATTTTCTGGAATCAAGGGTTAATGCAGACTTGGTGCCACGGATGCGCGAATTTCTGAGCAGAGCGAAGAAATTCGTTCATCCGTGCGTTGGGCGTAGCCATTCGCGCATGCTCGCGCGTCCGGGAAAGCGCGCGCCGCACGGATGAACAGCCACTTTCGCTACGCTCAAGTGTCTGCGCATCCGTGGCACCATTCGCACAAAAAAGAGGGCGGGCTTTTCAGCCCGCCCTCTCACGCAAAAGTGACATGGTTTGTGCTTACAATGCTACCGTGACCGTCTTCACTTCGATGTAATTCTGCAAACCGTATTCGCCGAGCTCGCGGCCGATGCCTGACTGCTTGAAGCCACCGAACGGCGCTGCGGCGTCGAAGACGTCGTAGCAGTTCACCCAGACCGTGCCCGCGCGGACGCGGTTGGAGATCGCCAGCGCTTTGCTGATGTCCTTGGTCCATACCGCCGCGGCCAGGCCGTATGCCGTCGCGTTGGCGCGCTGGACCACTTCGTCGATGCTCTTGAACTTGATGATGCTCATCACCGGTCCGAAAATTTCTTCGCGCGCGATTTTCATCTCGTCTTTCACGTCGGCGAAAACCGTGGGTTCGATGAAGTAGCCGGCCTTGCCCGAGCGCCCGCCGCCGCAGAGCATCTTCGCGCCGTCTTTCTTTCCGGCCTCGATATAGCCCATCACTTTTTCGAACTGGTCGTGATCGACCTGCGGTCCCTGCTCGGTCTTCAGGTCGAACGGATTGCCCACCACGCGGCTCTTGGCGCGCTTGACGCTCTTTTCGACAAAGTCATCGTAAATCTTCTCTTCAACAAACAACCGTGAACCGGCACAGCAGCACTGGCCCTGGTTGAAGAACAGCGCGAAGTGGGAACCTTCGATGGCCTGGTCGAGATTGGCGTCGGCGAAAACAATGTTGGGGCTCTTGCCGCCAAGCTCCAACGTGACGCGCTTGAGGTTGCTCTTGGCCGCGGCTTCCATGATCAGGTGGCCGACTTCCGTCGATCCGGTGAAGGCAACCTTGTCGATGTCCTTGTGCGACGCGATCGCCGCGCCGGCGGTTGGACCGAAACCCGGCAGGATGTTGACGACGCCCGGCGGGAATCCGGCTTCGACAATCAGTTCGCCGATGCGCAGCGCGGAGAGTGGCGTCTGCTCGGCCGGCTTCATCACCACGCAACAACCGGCGGCCAGCGCCGGTCCGAGTTTCCAGGCCTGCATCAGCAGCGGGAAATTCCACGGAATGATCTGACCGACGACGCCCACCGGTTCGTGGCGCGTGTAGCAAAAAAAGTTCCCGTTGATCGGGATGGTCTTGCCTTGGATCTTGTCGGTCCAGCCGGCGTAGTAGCGGTAGCAGGCGATGGTCAGCGGCAGGTCGGCGGCCATGGAATCGCGCAACGGCTTGCCGTTGTCGAGGCTCTCCAGGCGCGCGAGTTCCTCCATGTTCTTCTCGATCAGGTCGGCGAGCTTGTACATCAGGTTGCCGCGCTGAGCGGCGGAGATCTTCGACCACTCGCCGTTGAACGCGGTACGCGCGGCGGCGACGGCAAGATCGACGTCGGCCTTGTCGGCCTCGGCGACTTCGCAGATCACTTCGCCATCGGAGGGATTGACGGTTTTGAAGCGCTTGCCCGACGCGCTGTCGACCCACTTGTTGTTGATCAGCAGCTTCGTCGCGCTGATCTTCACCTTATTGTCGGCTGCGGTAGCGGATGGCATGGCAGGTGTCTCCATTGAGTTGACATAAGCGTGGCGGCCGCCACGCGGGGAGAGCGACTCTACCCCTGCGCGGAAGTTTTGGGAAGCGCCGACGAGTAGTTACGGAAGATTGTGATATATGAGCTAAGCACGGTCTGAGCCACGTCGGTTGCATTGTTTCCGCGGAGCGACCGTGCCGTTTGTAGTCCGGGCGGCTCGCCCGGTCTAACCTCGCCACACGCGGATCCGGTGAATTCGATCGATGACTTTGCTCTCTTGCGAAGCAACATCCGTTTGCTTCGCAATAGAGCATGCGCCAATCGAAAGTTCATCTTTTCTTTGTTTGGTGAGGTCAGACCGGGCGAGCCGCCCGGACTACAAACAGCAACGCCATTCGACACTCGCACGTCTTCCCCGGTTCCGTATGATAGGGAGTATTAAGCCACGTGCTCACCACGACCAGACAAAGGATAATACGAATGGCAGAAGTAGCAGTAGTTACGGAAGCGCAGGTGCTGAAAGCGCTCCGGCAGGTCAACGACCCGGATTTGAACAAGGACATCGTGACGCTCGGGTTCGTCAAACAATTGAAGATTTGCGGCGGCGCGATCGGGTTCGATGTGGAATTGACCACGCCGGCCTGCCCCGTCAAGGACCTGCTCAAGCAGCAGGCGCACGATGTCGTCGCGGCGATTCCCGGCGTGACGGCCGTGAACGTGAACATGACCGCGCAGACGCTCGGACGCGCGGCCCCGGCCAGCGATGCGTTGAAGGGCGTGAAGAATGTGCTCGCGATCGCTTCAGGCAAGGGCGGTGTGGGCAAGTCGACGGCGACCGTCAATCTCGCCCTGGCGCTCGCGGCGACCGGAGCGAAGGTCGGTATTCTCGATGCCGACATCTACGGCCCCAGCATCCCGCAGATGCTCGGCACCATCGAACGGCCTCAGGCCAACGCTGATGGCCGCGCCATTCCGCCGCAGGCGTTTGGCATCAAGATCATGTCCGTGGCGATGCTGATTGGCGAAGACGCGCCGGCCATCTGGCGCGGCCCGATCGCCAGCCGCATGCTGCAACAGTTCCTCGGCGCGGTGGAATGGGGCGAGTTGGATTACCTCTTGATGGATCTGCCGCCCGGCACCGGCGACGTGCAGCTGACGCTGGCGCAGTCGGCGCCGATCAATGGCGCGGTGATCGTCACCACTCCGCAGGACGTCGCGTTGAAAATCGCGCGGCGCGGCCTGCGCATGTTCCAGACGGTGAACGTGCCGATCCTGGGCATCATTGAAAACATGGCCGGCTTCATCTGCTCAAACTGCAATACGGTTCACAATATCTTCAGCACCGGTGGCGGCGAACGGACGGCGAAGGACATGGCCGTGCCGTTTCTCGGTTCGGTACCGCTGGATGCGCGGATGGTGGAAGCTGGCGACATGGGCAAGCCGCTAGTCTCACTGGACCGCGAAAGCCCCGGCGCGAAGGCGTTCATGAAGATCGCCAAGACGCTCGCGGCTCAGGTCTCGATCACCAACACCCGCGAAAGCGAAGTGAAGAACCGCCCGAAGGACGTGCAGCTCGACAAGGTCCCCTCGAAGATTGTTTGGGACGACGGCACGGTGATGCTCTACGACGTCCGCAAGCTGCGCCTGGCCTGTCCGTGCGCCGCCTGCAAGAACGAAATGACCGGCGAGCAGATCCTGGAAGACAAGGACGTGCCAGCCGACATCAAGCTGGTGGAATCGCGCGCGGTGGGCCGCTACGGTCTGAACCTGATTTTCAGCGACGGACATTCGTCGGGCATTTACGTGCACGATACGCTGCGAGCGCTGGGCAAGGTTGTTTAATGCTTGGTTTGACCAGGGCACCAATTGGTGCCCTGGTTAAAACCCACCAAAACGCCGGTGGTTTCGCAAACCGAAACCACCGGTTTCTATTGACGCGTGGCGTCCGAACGGAAATTGACTTTCCCTGCGACTCACGCAAACTCTCCACCTCATTCACCCACAATCCATTTTTGGAAAGGAAGCACGATGATGAAGAAAGTCTGTTCCCTGTTCGCGGCGCTGCTGTTGGTCACGGCGGTCCGCTCCACCGCGTTGGCCGCCGAACCGCTTTCGGCGTACAAGACGCTGACTCAAGAATCGGCCGAAGCCATTGTCGCCGCCGCCAAGGATGCCGCTTCGAAGCTCGAAAGCCCCATCTATAAGGGCCAGAAGCTGAAGATGCACATCCATGTCATTGGCCGCGAAGCGACGTTGATGGCCGCCAGCCAGGCGCTCGGCGCATGGCCGGGCAGCGACGACATCGCCACGCGCAAGGCGAAGACGGCGTTCCTCTTCAAGCTCCCGACGCGCACCATCGGCGAACTCTCCCGCCCGGAACTGAAGGACAAGGGTCCGCTCTACGGCATCGAACATTCCAACGGCGGACTGATCACGTTCCCCGGCGGACTGCCGATTTTCGAAAACGATGAACTCGTCGGCGCCATCGGCGTCAGCGGCGACACCGTCGACATGGACGAGAAGGTTGCGCAGGCCGGCGTCGATGCGTTCAAGGCGCTGAAGAACGCCACCGCCGACCTGCCGTCCATCACGCAGGTCGCCGCGGCGGAAATCGCCGAAGCTGCCGCGAAGAAAGCGCTGGAGCTGGAAAGCCCGATCTACACCGGCAAGAAAACAAAGATGCACATCCACGTGATCGGCGCCGAAGGCACGCTGCTCTACGCCACCCAAGCCGACGACGCCTGGCCGGGCAGCGACGACATCGCCACGAAGAAGGCGAAGACCGCACGTTTGTTCAAGCTTCCGTCGAGCGTGATTGGCGATCTCTCCCGCCCGGAACTGAAGGACAAGGGCCCGCTCTACGGCATCGAATTCTCGAACGACGGTCTGATCAGCTTCCCGGGCGGTCAGCCGCTGTTTGACGCCAAGGGCAACTGCGTCGGCGCTGTCGGCGTGAGCGGCGACACCGTCGGCCGCGACGACGAAGTGGCGAAGGCCGCCGTCGAAGCGTTCAACAAGCTCGTGAAGAAATAAAAGAAGGGCTAAGGACTTGAGGACCAAAAACTCCCCGCTTACGCGGGGAGTTTTTGTTTGCCAACCCAACCGAGCTGATGTGGTTTTTCGTGGTTGCAAATTTGCAACCACGAAATTGAGCACAATGCGAACGCGCGACATTCTTCAAAGCGAAGCGACACGACGCGACGTTCAGTCCTCAGTCCTCGGCCCTCAGACCTTCCGTCCCCGCTGCACAGGTGCTCAAAATCTTTGCCTTACGCTGCGGGTTGTAGTTTGACAGATTGTGAACATGCATGAGACTTAAGCGTCGTTGTCGGTTCGCCTTTCGGTCGCGGAGGCCAAGGTACCATGCATCTTCGAAGCTTCGTTGCGTTTGCAGCCGTGATGCTCACTGTGCCTCAGATGGCGCAGACGGCATCGGCGGCCACTGACCGGGAAGAGGCGGAAGCCATTCAAGATCAGCGCGTGCAGGAACTGCTGGCTCAAATGGCACTGCCTCGCATTCCCACTCGCGAATTCCTGCTTAAAGGTACGGACGGCAAGGAAGACACCGAAGCCACCAAATCCGGACAATGGGTTTCCGAGTTCATTGCCAAGAAAAAGGTAAAGGCCGACGCCGAAGTCGATGAGCTGAAAAAGAAGGTCCAGGAAGAAGATCAGGCTCAGAAGGCGAAGGAAAAGGAACGTCAGCGCCGTCTGGCCAAACTGGCCACCTACGACGACATGCAGTTGCTGCGCCGGGAAAGCAAGCAGACCACGATCCGCGTGAAACTGGAATTCCAGGTGCCGGAAATCGAAACCTGCCGCCGCGCCGCGGACCTCTGCAAGCAACGCAAGGCGCTGGCCGACGACGTGGTCGAAACGCTCTCCCATCTCGACCGCAACAACGATGGCAAACTGTCGGCCGAAGAATATTCCGACGCCTGCGCGATCGTGATCGCCTCGGCCAAGCTCTTTCAGCAGATTGATTCAAACAATGACGGCCTGCTTTCCGAAGCGGAAATTGATGCGGCGAAGTTGATTCCCAAGGATGCGGCGGAAGCGCGCATCGCGGGACACCAGGCGTCCTCGATTCCCAATACGCGCATCAAGTCCTTCGACGTGAACGGTGACGGCGTGCTGGATGCAGAAGAGCGCAAGGTGCTGTCGATGGCGTTCGTGGAAGTCGCCTTGAACGCCCAGAAGGAAGCTGATTTTTATCGCAAACTGGCCGACAGCCTGACCGTCTCGCGTGAGATCGTCGCGATCAAGTTCGCCAATCTGGTCATTTCGCCTTGAGCTGGCTGATAAAATCCTGTCTATGATGCAACTTCTACCCGGCGATCAATTGTGGGATCGGTATCGAGTCGATCAAGTGGCGGCGGGCGGTTGTGAAAGCGCCTGGCTTTCGCCGCTGAATGTATCGACACATCCCCCGGCGCCTGCCCCCTCCCCTGCTCACGCGCACGCGCTCGTCCACACCGCGCACGTTCCCGCGCCGACGCGATTTTTACTCGTGCCGCTCCACGCCGGGTCCACGCATCCGCTGGCCTCGGTGTTGACGGCGGCTGGAAAACTGCTTCACCTGAAGGCTCCGCAGCAGCAGGCCCCCGCACGCCGGTCGCGCCGCGCCCGCGGCCACAAACTCGTGCTGATCGAAGACGATCACCGCCGCCGGCAGTCGTCGTCGATCGAAAATCTGCCGCTGCTGGGCCACGTCGAATGGATCGGCGACCCGGGCAACGGCGGCGCCGCGATCGTGGCCGCTCCGCAGGCCATCTCGCTTTACGACCTGGTCCGCAAAGTCGGTCCGCTGACGCCGGCGCAACTGCTCCCCGCGTTGCTGGACCTGGTGCGCTCACTCGACGCGCTGTTGACGATGATCAGCGCCGTCTCTCCGCGCCCGATGGCCGGCGATGAACTGCTGCGCAATCTCGCGCGGCTGCTCAACCCGAAGATGCTCTGCATGCGCGCCGGCGACGGCCGCGTGATGTTCAACTGCGGGCTGAGCCCCGAGGCTGAAAACGACGACTTCTCCCATCTGCCGGCGTGGTCAGTGTGGAGCGATTTTCTGGCGCCGGAACTCTACACCGAATTGCGCACGTCGCCGTCGGCGCTGATCTTCGGCGCCGCGCGCATCGGCGCGTTTCTGATCGGTTGTGCGCGCACGGAAGCCGTGCGCGCCGTCCGCGGCTCCGACGCCGTGCTGGCTGCCGTTCGCATTCTTCCAGCGCTGCCGGACGAAGCGGCGTGGGCGGAGATTGCCGCGTGGGCTTCGGGCAAGCGCGATCCGGCGCGGGAATTTCAGAGCTGCGCCAGCTCCACGCACGTGCCGGAGGAACTCAACGATCTGCTCGGCCGCTGCCTGGCGCGGCGGGCGTCGCGGCGGCTGCCGTATCCCGGCAAGTTGCTCTCCGGGCTGAAAAAACTGAGCGAAGCGGCCTGGGCGCGAATCGACAATCCCTGCGCCGGATGCGGTAACGGCTTTTCGCCGGTGCGCGGTGAAGCAGGAACTCCGGTCTGTCCGTGCTGTGGCCGCGAAGCACCCGTGCCGGTGGTGAATCCGCGGGACGGCGGATCTGCGGGTTCACGCCCGAGCAAACGCGGGACGACTGCGATTTACAAACGTTCCGCCGGTGTTTCTTCGGCAATGGCCGCGACCGTGGTGGCGCCGATCGGCATGACGCTGATCGCCAGCGGCAGTTTCCTCTCCGGAGAACGAAAAATTCCCCGCACGCTGCGCGCGTTTGCCGTGGACACGACGCCCGTGACGGAAGGCGACTACAAGCGCTTCCTGATGGAAATCAGCGCGCAGCCGCGCACCGATGGTCCCGGCTCACGGCCGCCGCGCTACGACAATCATCCCGTCACCGGCGTGACATGGTACGAAGCAAACGAATTCGCTGAACACTACGAGAAGCGCCTGCCCACGGTGTACGAATGGGAGAAAGCCGCGCGCGGCAGCGACGGGCGCAAATTCCCGTTTGGCAATACATTCAAGAGTGGTTGCGGAAAGTTGCGCGCCAATGCCGGAGAGGGCGACCGCCGCACCTCGGCCGTCGGCAGCTTTCCCGCCGGAGCCAGCCCGTTTGGCGTACTCGACATGGCCGGCAATGTTCTAGAGTGGACCAGCACCGCGCGCCGCGCCGGCGAACGGCTTTTCCGCGCGGTCAAAGGCGCGTGTTTCCTGGACGGTTCCACCGAGTTGGCGCGCTGCACCAGCGTCCAATACATTCCGCCCGAATGCAGTGAAGCGCATTTGGGATTCCGTTGCGTGAAGGACGTGGAGTGAGGACGGCAATTTTTAATTCTTAATTTTGAATTTGAGCACAAGGCGAATTGGCAGCTCAATTCAAGATTAAGAATTCTAAATTCAAAATTATCCGCGGGAGCGCCAAGCATGGACGTGGTGATTACCGGAATGGGCGCCGTCTCCCCCCATGGCCGCGGCGTGCCGGCGCTGTGGGACAATCTGCTCGCTGGCAAGACGGCATTCACTGCGCCGACGCTCTTTGACGCATCGATGTTCCGAAATCCGCTCGCGGGCGTGGTCGATGGTTATGCAGCGAACGCCGACGCGAAAAATCCGGCGCGCGCCATTCGGATGCTCAATGATGCGGTCTCCGATGCGCTCGCGGATGCGTTGGGAGTCGATCCCTCAGGAACAGTGACCGCTGGCCCGCTGCGCCACGGCGCGATTGTCACCGGAAGCAATTTCGGCGGCATGTCCGGCGCGGAGCGTGCGCTGGTTGACGGCGCGAACGATATTTCTCTCGCGGGACTGAATGGCTACCTCTTTGGCACAGCTTCAGCGAACATCGCCACGAAATTCGGGCTGGGCGGTCCGCAGTTCAATCTCTCGCTCTCCTGCGCGTCCGGCACCGCGGCCATCGGCCTGGCGCTCGACCAGATCCGTCTGGGCCGCGCGGAAGTGGTGCTCGCTTGCGGCTACGACGAATTGTCACTCTACATTTACGCGGGTCTCTCGGCGTTGCGCGCGATCACGCCGGATACCATCCGGCCCTTCGATAAGCGCCGCAAAGGCACGCTCTTTTCCGAAGGCGCCGGCGCGGTGATTCTCGAGAGCGCCGAGCACGCCGCCCAACGCAAGGCGCCGCACATTTACGCGAAGGTGCTCGGCCGCGCTATGAACAACGATGCCTACCACATGACCGCGCCCGAACAAGAAGCGCACGGAATCCAGGCCGTGATGCGCGCCGCGCTCGCAGACGCCAAGACCAGTCCCGACTCGATCGATCACCTCAATCTTCACGCGACCGGCACGCCCTACAACGACGCGATTGAAACAAAGGCGATTCACGCCGTCTTCGGTAAGCGCGGCGGGGAGATTCCAGTCTGCAGCGTCAAGAGTTCGATCGGCCATACGATGGGCGCGGCGGGGGTGCTTGAATCCATAGCGGCCGTGATGACGCTGCGCGACGGAAAGGTGCCACCTGTTGTCGGCCTCGATCCGGCCGAACAAGACCCCGCCTGCAATCTGCGCGTACCCACGGGCCAGCCGCTCAGCGGCGCGTACAAGACCATTCTGAAGACGTCGTATGGCTTCGGCGGGACGAACGCGGCGGTTGTGCTGGGCGCGAACTGAGCATTTTCCATCGCGCATGCGGGGATCGCGCGTGCGATAAAAATGGAAAATGCTCCGTTCGTCACTGCTTCAGCAGCGAGCCCGCTCCGCGTTTACCCTGCGTCGAGGTGTAGCGGTACGGGAAGCCGGTCGAGCCGAAGACGTCGCCTGTGTCGAAGTAGAGCGCGAATGGAATTCGTACGAGTTCCGCTTTGGCAGTGCGGTTGGTGGCGTTGGTTCCGGTGAGGGCACCGCCTAGATTGGTGTTCCGAATCGTCACCGTGAACTGCGAGCGCTTGGCGTTGAGCGTTCCGGAAAGCGGCGGCGCTTTGAAGCGGCCTTTCGAATCGAATTTGAAACTGTATTGCGCCTGACCGATCCGCACTGAACCGCCCAGGCCAGTGGGATTGAGGTTGGGGTCGACGGTCACGTTTTTGGACGTGAGCGAAAAGCTGTCGGCGCCGAGCTTCGCGAAATTCAGGCTGAAGCGGGACGATGAAGCGGTCAGCGTTTTTCCCGCCAGCAGCGTCGATGACGTCCGCGTGGTCGCGCCGCCGTCGTCGGTGACGAGCAAGCTGATGAAATACAATCCCGGTGCGTTGAATGTATGCGTCACTTGCGGCCCGAAACCGGTCGTGCCATCGCCAAAAGTCCATGTGTAGTTCACAATCGTTCCGTCAGGATCGACTGAGCCGGCGGAGCTGAAGACCGCCGTGAATGGCGGCAGCCCCGACGACGGCGATATGCTGACGGACGCCACTGGCGGCATGTTGTTGACGCCGATGAGCACCGTGGTCGTCGCCGATGCGCCCTGATCATCAAGAACCTGCAGCGTCACCGTGAAACTGCCGGTCTGGAAAACGTGGGCCACGATCGATCCGGTGGCGGTGGCGCCATCGCCAAAATTCCAGAAGAACTGCGCGACACTCCCATCGGCATCCGTCGAGCCTGTGCCGTCGAAGGTCACCGATAGTGGTGCGGGACCGGACGTACTACTCGCCTTGATCTTCGCCACGGGCGCGGCGTCCTCAGTTAATACGTGCGAACTGGCGAGCGCGAAATTAGTGTTGCTGGCGAGGCTTGGCGCGCGCACCGCGATCAGATAACTCCCCGCCGCAAGCGCGGCGAGCTGCACCTGCTCGATGGTGTCAACGGAATTCACGCCGGTTGTCGCGGGAAGATCCGGCCGCGTGGAGCTCAGGATGTAGGGAAAGAACACCGCTTGATCCGAGACGCGGACGAGCCGCAGATCGAGATCGTCGATGATCGCGTTCTTCGCCAGCACGTCGCCGAATTCATCGGTCCAGCAGAGGGTGACTTTGATCGGCGTGACGCCGTCGCTGTTCAGCCGGAAGAAACGCTCCGGTACAGTGGCAGTAATCGCGCTGTTGACCACGCGCGTATTGGTGTTGTTGTCGAGATCGAAGAGGTTGATCGCGGCCTGGAGATCGAGCATGCCGAAGCCGTGCAGGAAATCCGGACCGGGGCGACCCATGTCCGTGGCCGTCTGCGCCAGAACCGCGCGCAGGTAATGCGGCGGACAATTGATCGAGCCCGTGCGCTGCTGGTAGTGCTGCAGGAAAAGCGCCGCCGCACCGGTGACCACTGCCGAGGCCATCGACGTTCCTGAAAGCGTCGTGTACTGGTTGCCCGCGGTCGCGCTGGTGTTGCACGAAACGATCTGGTCGCCATCGGCGATCAGCTCGGGTTTCAGACGCCCGTCCGTGCACGGTCCACTGCTGGAAAAGGAGAGTACCGCCGTCGACGACGTCGGCACGCCCGCTTGAATTCCCATCGCCGCCGCGCCGACGACGATCACGTTCTTGCTGGTCGAAGAGGCGTCGACGGTCGTGTAGAAATCAAAATCCGGCGCAATCATTCCGTTGGGCGGATGTCCGGGCCCGGATTCGTTGCGGAAATTTCCCGCCGCTTTCACCATGATCAGATTTTCGGAACGCACGATCGAATCCCAATTGCGCGAGAATGACGAGTACGTGCCGAAGGACGATTGGTTGTCCGTAAACATGCCGGAATCCCAACCCGTCTCGAAGCCGTATGAGTGATTCGAGAGCAGCGCACCGAACGTATGCAGCGCGTCCAGCGGTTCGGCGGCTTCGTCGCCGTTCAGATCGTAGACTACCAAGCCGCAATTCGGCGCCATGCCTTTGGCCATCTTGCTCGGATCGGCCAAGCCCGTCGCGCCGATGATCCCGGCGACATGCGTTGAATGGAGCACGGCCGGCTGCCCGACAACGTCAGGTCCCGGGGTGACGCGCGAACCGAAATCCGGATGAGCGAATAGCGCCCCCTGATCGCGGACCAGCACTTTGATGCCCGTGCCGTCGAGGTTCAGCGGCACGTTCTGGCAGATCGTTATGTTCGAGGCGTTAGCGGAAGCAACATCGAAACTCTTCAGACGCGGCCGCGCGATGTCCAGCGCGTAGACATCGTCCAGTGACGCCAGCGCCGCGACGAACTCCCGCCAGGCCGGTCCCTGAACTTCAATCCAGTCGCGCCCGGAAGCGCGCACCGCACCGCCGGAATTCGCAACCGCAGCCGAGACACGCTCCGCATCGGCATCCGGATAAAGTTCCAGGCGCAGTTCCGTCGCGGGGTCCCGTCGGCGATCGGTTTTTTCGGCGAACGCTTTTTCGTGCTCATGCAGCCCCGGCAATACCTTGTCTTCCGGCAACAGCGTCGCCCAGCCGAGAAGCTTGGGGACAAACGATTCCGTTGCGAGGAGCAGCGCACGCCGCGTGGCGCGCACATGGAACGCATTCGCAACAGTGGGACAGAGCACTGCGATGCCCTTCGCGCGCAGCCGCTCGAGGCCCTTCGCGTCCAGCGGTCCGCCGAATTGCGCGACCCAAACGTGCGACTGGCCGTCGTCGTGGCCAACGATATCCGGCATCAGCGTGCGGTAACGCAATTCCACGGAATGCGGTTGCTGCGGCCAGAAATCCGCGTCATGGCGGAAACGCGTGGGAACCAGCGACAGAGGCGGAGCTTTTGGGGGCTCTGGAGATTGTTGCGCGACCGGCGTTGCAAAATTGGGAACGATAGTTTCAGATTTCTGCTCGCGACGCAGCCATGCCATCAGCAGCGTGACGCCGATGATGGCCGCACCCCAGCCCCAGATTTTCAGGCGTTTATCGCGTCGCATGCATCCCGGCTCATGACCCGTCGCTCAGACATACTTCGACTTGGTGTTAGTGATCGCGAGGGGAGCAGGGTTTAGGCTAATTTTAACAAACGTGAACTTTCAGTGAATCTGCTCCCGAAACTAGACGCGGTTCGGTGAACATTCCTGCGGGAGATGTGCCGAATTCGGCACACCCCCGATCATTTCCCATATATCACTCGAATACGGCTAGAAGGTCGCCGGCCTCGACGATGTCGCCCTTCTGGAGCGGCACGTCGACCACCACGCCGTCCTTCGGCGCGGCGACATTGACCTGCATCTTCATTGCTTCGAGGACCATCAGCACCGCGCCCGCCTTCACTTCCGCGCCGCGCACGACCTTTACTTCGGCGATCAGGCCCGGCATCGTCGCGCCGAGGTGATGCGGGTTCGACAGATTGGCTTTCTGCCGTTCCTTCGCGGCGCTCTTGACGCTGCGATCCTTGACGATCGCTTCGCGCGGCATGCCGTTGAGCTCAAAGTAGACTTTGCGCGTGCCGTCCTTCGCCGGTTCGGAGACAGAGATCAATTTCACGATCAGCGTCTTTCCCGGCTCGATTTCGACGGTGATCTCTTCTTCGATGTCCATGCCGAAGAGGTAATTCTTGGTCGGCACGGGCGAGACGTCGCCGAAGCGTTCGCGGCTGGCGGCGAATTCGTCGAAGACCTTGTCGTACAGCGCCGACGAGAGCGTGTCGCGATAGGTGATCGTGCTCTTGTGTTTTTCGCTGAGCTGCTCGCGCAGTTTGCCCAGGTCGATCGGCTTGAGCAGCTCGCCGGCGCGCTTGGCCATTGGCTTGCGATCCTTCAGGATCACCTGCTGCAGCTTCTTGTCGAATCCGCCCGGAGGGAAACCGATGTGCCCTTCGAAGAACTGGACGACCGATTCCGGGAAGCTCAAGCGCTTGCCCGCTTCCATCACGTCCGTGGCCTGTAGGCGGTTGGAAACGAGGAAGAGCGTCATGTCGCCGACAATCTTGGAGCTCGGCGTGACCTTCACGATGTCGCCGAAAAGGAAATTCACAGCGCGGTACTCACGCTTGATCTCTTCCCAGCGGTCGCCGAGGCCCATTGACGCGGCCTGCTGCTGCAGATTCGTGTACTGGCCACCCGGCATTTCGTGTTCCCACACTTCCGCCGTGCCAGCCTTCATGTCGCTCTCGAACGGATAGTAGAACTTGCGCACGTTCTCGAAGTAATCGCCGATCTGGTTCAGCGCGCCGACATTGAGCTTCGTGTCGCGCGGATGATCGCGCAGCACGGCCGCGATCGAATTTAAGTTCGGCTGGCTGGTCAGGCCGCTCATGCTGGATATCGCCATGTCGGCGATATCGACGCCCGCTTCCGTAGCCTTGATGATCGCCGCCGCCTGCACGCCGCCGGTGTCGTGCGTGTGGAAGTGGACGGGGACCGGCACTTCGTCGCGCAGCGCTTTGACCAGCTTTTCCGCCGCGTACGCTTTGCACAATCCGGCCATGTCCTTGATACCGAGAATGTGCGTGCCGCGCTTGACCAGTTCCTTGGCCATTGTCACGTAATATTTCAGATCGTACTTCGGCCGTGACGGATCGTTGACGTCGGCGGTGTAGCAGATCGCCGCTTCGCAAATGCGTCCGCTCTTCAGCGCCGCGTCGATGGCGACCTGCATGCCCGGGATCCAATTGAGCGCATCGAAAATGCGGAAGATGTCCATTCCCGCCTGCGCCGATTCCTTGATGAACTCCCGTACGACGTTGTCGGGATAGTTCGTGTAGCCCACGGCCGATGAGCCGCGCACGAGCATCTGAAAGAGGATGTTCGGCACTTTCTGGCGGAGTTGCACCAGCCGGTCCCAAGGGTCTTCTTTCAGGAAACGCATCGAGGTGTCGAATGTCGCGCCGCCCCACATTTCCAGGCTGAACAGTCCATTGCAGTTGCGCGCATAGAAATCGGCGACGGCCAGCATGTCGTAACTGCGCATGCGAGTGGCCAGTAGCGACTGGTGCGCGTCACGGAAGGTGGTGTCGGTCACCAGCAGACGCTTCTGTTCACGTGCCCAGCGCGCCAGGCCTTCCGGGCCGTTCTTGTCGAGAATCTGCTTCGTGCCCGGCAGCATGCCGACGCCCGGGCCTTGTCCTTTGATCAGGGGCGCTTCGACCAACGCGGCTTTTGCTTCAGCGTGAGCTCTCGGGGCAACGGGTGTTACCGCGGAGGCCGGCGCTTTGTTCCCTTCGCCGACGATCGGGTTGCCGTTGACGATCACGTCGGCGAGGAAATTCAGCAGCTTGTTGGCGCGGTCGCGCGGCTCGCGCCAGGTGAAGAGCGCCGGGTTGGCCTCGATGAATCCCGTGTCGCACTTTCCGGCCAGGAACGTCTGGTGACGCAGCACGTTCATCAGGAACGGAATATTGTTCGAGAGTCCGCGGATGCGGAATTCCGAGAGCGCGCGATGAAGGCGCGCCGCCGATTCCAGAAAATCGCGACCGAAGCTGGTCACCTTCACCAGCAGCGAATCGTAGTAGGGCGTGATCACCGCGCCGGTGAAGGCCGTGCCGCCGTCGAGCCGGATGCCGAATCCCGCCGCCGAGCGGTACGTCGTGATACGTCCGTAGTCCGGCGTGAAACTCTTGGCCGGATTTTCCGTCGTGATGCGTGCTTGGATCGCGAAACCTTTGAGCTCCAGCTTGTCCTGAGCCGGGAGGCGCGTCTGGGGATCGCTGAGCTTGTAGCCTTCGGCGATGCGGATCTGCGCCTGGACCAGGTCCACGCCCGTCGCCATTTCAGTGACGGTGTGTTCGACCTGGATGCGCGTATTCATCTCGATGAGATAGATCTCACCGGACTGGTCCATCAGGAATTCGACCGTGCCAGCGTTCTGGTAGCCGGCCGCGCGGGCGAAGGTCACCGCCATGTCGCACAGGCGCCGCCGCTGCTCGTTGTTGAGCTGCAGGCTGGGTGCGAACTCGATGACCTTCTGATGGCGGCGCTGGATCGAGCAGTCGCGCTCAAAGACGTGAAGCACGTTGCCGTAATGGTCGCCGAGAATCTGCACTTCCAGATGCTTGGGGCGGATCAGGCGCTTCTCGAGGAAACATTCATCGCAGCCGAACGCCGTCAGTGCTTCGCGCTGCGCCAGCGGAAGTAGTTCGCGCATTTCCGCTTCGTTGTTGACCACCCGGATGCCGCGACCGCCGCCGCCGTGGCTGGCCTTGATCATCACCGGGTAGCCGCAGTCCTTGGCGAACTTCAGCGCCTCGTCGACATTCGCGACGGGTCCCTTGGTACCGGGAATCACGGGCAGGCCGAGACTCATGGCCAGCGTACGCGCCGAAACCTTGTCCGAGACCTTGCCCATCACCGACGGATCCGGTCCAACCCAGATCAGTCCCGCGCGGATCACCAGTTCGGCGAACTCCGCGTTCTCCGACAGAAATCCATAGCCCGGATGAATCGCGTCGACGCCCTTGTCGAGCGCCAGCTTGACGATCTCATCCATGCCTAAATACGCGGCGACCGGACCCTTGCCCACGCCGATCGGATAGGCTTCGTCGCACTTGTAGCGATGCAAGGCCAGCTTGTCTTCGGCGCTGTAAATGCCGACGGTGGCGATGCCCATTTCGTTACACGCGCGGAAGACGCGGATGGCGATTTCGCTGCGGTTGGCGACGAGCAGTTTCTTGATCGGGCGGAGCTTCTGCCGCTTGGCGTCAGCCTCGTTCATCAAGTGGCTCTGATACACGCTGGCCGGATGGCTGTGTGAAGCCGGCGCCGCCGCGACCGAGGAAACTTCCCGTGCAGCATCCGTCTTGACTGCTTTGGGTTTGGAGGTCTTCGAACTCTTTTTTGCCATGATCTTCCTGGTGAAAATTACAACCTTTGATTAATGCTGTGCTAACGAAAATGAGAGTGCGCGTTATAAGCCTTGAACCCTCTTGAGGCAAGATACTTGCGCCACGGCGTGCACTCTCGATAATCCTCTCATGAAAAGCAAGCCTCGGAAGATCCGCGCCGTCTGCATCGACATCGATGGAACACTGGTCGGACGCGACGAGCTGGTCTCGGTGCGCGTCTGCGAAACGCTGAAGAAAGCGCGCGCCAGCGGCGTGGAAATCATCATCGCCACCGGCCGCTCACGCTACACCACCATGCCCATCGCCTTCCAGATTCCACCGTTGGGCTACGGCATCGTCGCCACCGGCAGCGTGGTGATGCATCTTGAGAAAAACACGATCATCGAGCGCAACGTCCTGACGCACGACGAGGCGATCATCGCGACGCGCGCGATCTGGGAGGCCGGACTCTCGCCGCGCCTCTACGAGGACGCGATTCACAGTGCGCGTATTCTTTTCCATCCCGACCGCCCGATTCCCAAGGACATCTCCCAGCGCCACACGCCGTGGCCGGAACTCTGCGAATCGATTCCCTTTGAGCCGACGTCGGTCGAAGCCTTCGGCAAAGAAGAGCAGATGCGCCCGCTGGCCAAACTGCTGCGCCTGAAGTTACCGCCCACGATGGTCGTGATTGAATCGCACCGCCACCATTACTGGTACCTGGAAATCTGCTCGCTTCGCGCCGGCAAAGGCCAGGGCTTGAAAGCCATCGCGCAACATCTCGGCATGCACCCGTCAGAAATGATGGCCATCGGCGACGGACTCAACGATCTCGACATGATCGCCGAAGCCGGCATCGGCGTCGCGATGGGCAACGCCCTTCCGGAAGTGCAGGCCGCCGCCGACGTCATTACCGGCTCTCAGGAAGAAGATGGCGTCGCTGAGGCGCTCGAGAAGTGGGTGCTCTAACAGAGTCATTGGTCATTAAGCATCGGTCATTTTTCATGGGTCATTTCCGCGGAGCAGGGTTGACAGGTTGCCCACCACGCTCCTCGTGAATGAAAAATGACCGATGACCAATACCCAGTGACCAATGACTCCGTTCCGGTCTCCTTGACTTTTTTCCCCCCGAGACGACGATACTTCCCATGTCAGCCAGCGAAGCGGCGAAAACGCCGGACAAACCTGTTTACGAAAACGACCGTTATTGGACGCAGCGGCTCGAGCGCGAATTCACGCTCGCCGGTGTCGGACACGCGGGCGTGGGGCTGGCGTTCAATCGCTGGGCGTACAAGGTGCGGCGGCGCGTCCTGCTGCGCGCGTTGCGCGAGCTCAAAGTTCCAATCTCCGGCGCGCGCATTCTCGAACTGGGTTTCGGCACCGGCTACTACCTCGATCTCTGGCGCGAACAGAATGTCGGTCAGGTGGTCGGCTTCGACATCACCGAAATCGCCGTCAACGCCGCGCGTGAACGCTTCGGCAACGGCGCGACGACGTCCTGGCGCTTCAACAAAGCCGACATCGGCGCGAAACTCGACCTCGGCGACGCCGAAGGCAAATGCGACGTCGCCACGGCCTTCGACGTGCTCTTCCATCTCGTTGAAGACCAGAATTGGAACGGCGCACTCGACAACATCACCCGCGCGCTCAAGCCCGGCGGACACGCCATTATTTTCGACAAATACCAGCAGATCGAAAACGCGATCAGCCACGTCCGCCGCCGGACGCTCAACACCTATCGTGACGCGTTGACCAAGCGTGGCTTCGAAATCCTGACCGTCCGACCGATTTTCTTCCTGATGAACTCCCCGACCGATCTGCGCGGCGTCGGCAAGTTCGCCTTCAAGACCTCGTGGTCGCTGGTCAAGACGCCCTACAAACTCGGCAAACACGTTGGCATTGGTGAAATGCTCGGCAGCGCCATGGGCGCGGGTCTCTACGTGCCGGAGCTGATGCTCTCAAAGATGTTCCTCAACGGGCCGAGCACCAAATTACTGATCGCCCGGAAGAAATAACGGCGGCTATTGGCTCTTAGCTCCTGGCTTGGACGCAAGCGCTTCGTCGCGCTTTTTTTGAAAGTCACGTGGTCATCAATGAATTCCATTCCCGAAACGCCTGCGTCCCAGAGCCAAGAGCCAGGAGCCAAGAGCCGCTCCGTCATCGACGTCGCCATCATCGGCGCTGGCGGCGCCGGCCTGCTCGCGGGTCTGGCGGCCGCACGCGCGGGCGCGCAGACGGTCGTGTTTGAACGGATGAAGACCGCAGCGCGCAAGGTCGCGATCTCCGGCGGCGGGCGCTGCAACTTTTCCAATACGCTCGACCCGCGCCAGTTCGTGAAACTCTTCGGCGACAAAAACGCCGGCCATCTGGGCCACGCGCTCCGCGCGTTTTCCCGCGATTCGCTGGTCGAAATGCTCGCCCGCTACGGCGTCGAAGGGCAGTTGGAGAAAAATTACCGCCTCTACACCAAGAGCGGCCGCGGCGGCGATGTCGTCAACGCGCTGGTCTCCGAGATGCAGAAGGCCGGCGGCAAACTCGTCACGCTGGCGCGCATTACCAATATCACGCCGCCGAAAGCCGACGACACCGAGAAACTCTTCCGCATTGAAGGCAAGTTCGCCGAAGTCGACGAAGTTCATCACGCGCGCACGGTGATCGTCTGCACAGGCGGCTTGAGCTACGCCGCGACGGGCTCCTCTGGCGACGGTTACGCCTGGGCGCGCAATCTCGGGCACAAGGTCACGGCGCTCCGCGCCGCGCTGGTGGGGCTGACGGTCGAAGACGACTGGGCTAAAGGTCTGCAAGGATTGGCCTGGCCGGACACCGAAGCGACGCTCTTCCCGATTCCCCAGCAGGGCAAGCCGCTCTGCAAGGAACGCGCGGAGATTCTGTTCACGCATTTTGGCATCTCCGGCCCGGCGATTCTCGACGTCTCCAACACCTACGTCGCGAGTGGTTTGAAACGCGCGCTACTGCTGCTCGACTTTTTTCCCGACATGAAACGCGAGGAACTCGACGCGCTGTTGCAGGAGCGTTTCAAGCAATTCCCCAACCGCACCGCCGGTCGCGCGCTCGACGGCATGATGCCCAACCGCCTGCTCGAACACATCGAACACACGCTGGGCAACGACGCCGAGACCTCCGTCTGCCGTCTGCCCAAAGCCGCGCGCATGAAATTGCTGGACGTGATGAAGAGCACCCGCCTGACCGTGAATGGCACCCGCGGCATCGAATACGGCGAAGTCACCGCGGGCGGCATCGAATGGGACGGCATCGATCCCGTCACGCTCGAATCCAAGCTCAACCCCGGCCTCTTTTTCGCTGGCGAAATTCTCGACCTGACCGGACGCTGCGGCGGCTTCAACTTGCAGGCCGCGTTTTCGACGGGATATTTGGCCGGCGAGAACGCCGCGAAGAAGAGTGCGGCTTTGGGCTCTTAGCTCTTGGGCCGGACGGGCTAGACGCGCTTTTCTCCCGACAGGTCCAAGAGCCAAGAGCTAAGAGCCGCTCAATAATTAGGGGAAACATCAATGCCCAAACAATTCTGGCTGATGAAATCCGAACCCGACGTCTTCTCCATCGATCAACTCCAGAAAGACGGCGAAGCCGGCTGGACGGGTGTGCGCAACTACCAGGCGCGGAATTTCATGCGCGACACCATGCAGAAGGGCGATGGCGTGCTCTTTTACCATTCCAGTTGCGACGTCCCGGCGATCGCGGGCATCGCGGAAGTCAGCAAGACCTCCCACCCCGATCCCACGCAATTCGACAAAAAGAGCGAGTACTACGACGCGAAGAGCGATCCGGCAAATCCAACCTGGATGATGGTCAGCGTGCGATTTGTGAAAAAACTCTCAACCCCGCTGCCGTTGACCGATCTTAAGAAGGTGCCGGCGCTCAGTAAGATGGTGCTGCTCCAGAAGGGCAGCCGCCTGTCGATCCAGCCCGTTCGACCGGAAGAATGGGAAACCGTGTTGTCCTTGACAGGCGCACCTCGTTAGGTAACATAGTGCATTGTCATTTGTGATTTGAAATGCTTGCCTAGACGCGGCCATTTATATAGGCTTCGTTCAGGAGTCACCTGTAATGGATAAGCCCGTTCGCCTTCTAGTCGTGGACGATGATGCGCCAACGCGCCGGTTGCTCTCCGCCGCGCTGACGTCGGATGGCGTTTACGAAGTCGTTACCGCGCACGGCGGCGACGAAGCGCTCGCGCTTTACACCAGCAGCCCCGATTACGACTTGGTGATCTCCGACCTGACCATGCCCGGCATGAGCGGGATTGATTTCATCCTCAAACTTCGCGCGCAGGAATGCCGCGTACCGATCCTCGTGCTCTCGTCGATGCAGACCGACCAGAGCGTCGCCAAGGCGCTGGAATCGGGCGCCGACGATTATTTGCAGAAGCCTGTCGACTTGCGCGAACTCCGCCGCGCCGTCGCCTTCCTCGTCGATCAGCACGCCGAACGCAAGGACAGCGACTCCGACGCGGAGTTGCCCGCGGCTCCCGCGGCCGTCACCAACATTGGCGGGACCTTCGTCGAACTGACGTCGCTTTCCGATTCGCACCAGGCCGGCCGTTTCCAGCGCTTCGTCGACCGGTTGCTGGCCTCGAGTTTGAATGACAAAGAACGCAACGATCTCCATCTTGCGCTGGAAGAAATCGTGCAGAACGCGATCGAGTGGGGCAACAATCGCGACCGCAGCAAAAAGCTGCGACTCTCCTACTGCTTGATGCCCGACCGCATCACCTTCCGCGTGGAAGACGAAGGCGACGGTTTCACGCCGACGGATATTCCCGACCCCAGCCGCGATCCGATGGGCCACATTCAAAACCGGCGCCACTCCGGCAAGCGCATGGGAGGATGGGGCATTTTTCTGACGCGCAAAGTCATGGACGAAGTTACCTACAACCGCAAAGGCAACGTCGTCTTCCTGACCAAGTACCTGCGCCGTGGCGGCCTCACCAGCATGCTGAGCAACTCCGCGCCGGCGTCGACGGCCGGCGCTCCGGCGGTTAGCCCGTTGGCCAACGTACCCGCGAGTTTGTCCGGCGGAACCGTGCCGGCTGTTCCCGCGACACCGGGCACGCCCATCAAACCCGCCCGCCGCAACACGCGCCTGCTCCGCAAAACCACGCGCCTGCTCCGCAAAGAAGACCCGCGCCTGAAAGAACTGTAATTTCCCGTTACTCGCTCTTCAGTTCCACCGTCGTCTCAATCGCCAGACCACGTTTGAACGTATCGCGGCGTACGGCCTCACGAGTCATTCATTACGCCGACCTATCGAGCAGCTCGCCGGTCTCCACCAGCGTTTTCATGCCCGACAACAAGGACGACCAGCCTTCCGCGATGCCCTTGCGGCACTTGGCTTCGATGTCGTAATGAGACAGGGTCAATTTAGTAGCCTTGCGCCCCGCCGGCTCAAGTTCAAAGACCACGCGCGACGATTCTTCCTGGTAACCATGGATGCGGAATGTATACGACAACTTTTTCGGCGGAACGCATTCGAGAATCTTACCATCCCAATCCACCTTGCCGTCAAGGAAGTGCATCGTCAGAGGCGAGCCGGTCTTCCAGTCTGTTTCAATGGGACCCGTCCAGTACTTCGAGAGGAAATCGTTGGTCGTCAGTGCCTCCCACACCTTATCAGGCGTGGCACCGATGTATTGGATATAGATGAAATCAGGATCTTTCATGACTTGCCCCCCAAAAAATATTCTGCTCACTCTTTGTTTTCCAGCCCACGTTTTAAATCGTCCAGCACCTGCAGCCGCCCCGTCTCGTATTTGGCAATCCAACGCGTCTGAATCTGATGGATCGGCACCGGATTCAGGTAATGCAGTTTCTCACGTCCGCGCCAATGAATGGAGACCAGGTTCGCCTTCTCCAGGATGATCAGATGTTTTGAGACCGCTTGCCGCGTCATCTTCAGATCGCCACACAGTTCGCCCAAAGTCTGGCCGTTATGAGCGAACAACCGGTCCAGTAACTCGCGACGGCTGCTGTCGGCCAATGCCTTGAAAACTTTCGAATCATCAACGCGTTTCATTGGCACACCCGTCATTATGCAACCTAACGGTTGCATGTCAAGTCAAATCGATTGACGATATGAGTCGCAAACAACTAAGGAAAATTGCGAAGACTTTCAACCGACGTCGCTCTTCTTGAACGCTTCGAGATGCAGTTCCACCGTCGTCTCGTTGCGAAACGTGTTGAGCTGCGGGCGGAAGGCCAGATCGATCTTGCCCGACGCGCTGGTGAAATCGCAGAGCGAATTGAAATGCGTCGCGCCGCTGAACGAGACCACGCGCCGCGTCGCGTTGCCCTGCCGCGCGAAGAAACTCAGGTGCCGCTCGTCGGTCCCGAAGAGTTTCGGAGGCGCGGGAACGGTCGCCGCCACGGCCGAGAGAATCGGCCGCGGATTTCCGGCGCCG
The DNA here is from genome assembly GCA_038227875.1 of Planctomycetota bacterium. GTDB lineage: Bacteria > Planctomycetota > SZUA-567 > H5-PLA8 > H5-PLA8 > JBBRPR01. Next base: position 4,864 of record JBBRPR010000028.1, on the reverse strand, counting down.
CACGGTTCAAATTTTTCCAGATCGTTGCAGAGCGCCACGGTCAGAGCGCTCATCTCCACGCGCTCGTCCACGTGCTGCACGGGAACAATGTCCTCCGGCGAAAGCACGTTCGCCACGGCGCTCTGGAAAGCCGCGCGGAACGGATCGATGTTTGTCGCGATCAGGGTCAATCCCGCCGCCGCCGCATGACCGCCAAAGGTTTTCAACAGCGGCCGCTGTGTATCGAGCGCTTCGTAGAGCTGCAGTTTGCGGATCGAACGTCCGGAACCGTGCGCTGTCCCCGTCTCCGCATTGATGCACAGCAACAGCGCCGGCCGGTGAAATTCTTCGACGATGCGCGAGGCCACGATGCCGACCACGCCGATGTGCCAGTCGTCGGCGGCCAGCACAAACGCACGGCAATCCGGAGTGCGTGCCAGCTGCTCCAGAGCCTGCGCTCGTGCGGAGTCCAAAATGTTCGCTTCGATCGTCTGGCGCTCGGCGTTCAGTCCGTCGAGAACCCCGGCCAACTCCTTCGCGCGCGCGGAATCTTCCGTCAGCAGCAGTTCCAGCGCCAGAGCCGCGTCGCTGCAGCGCCCGGCCGCGTTGATGCGCGGTGCGATGCGGAACGTGACGTCCGACGGCCGTGGCCGCCCTTCGATCTTGCAGATGTCGATCAGCGCGCGCAGCCCGATCATTTGCGTCCGTTCCAGCGCCGTTAGTCCGTGGTGCGCGATCACACGGTTTTCATCCACGAGCGGGACGACGTCGGCGAGCGTGCCCATGGCAGCCAGTGCCTGTGCGTCGAGCAGAAACGTGCGGAAGTCCGGCGTGACGCGTTTGTTCTGCGAAAAATGCACCGCCAGCGCCCACGCCAGTTTGAACGTGACGCCCGCGCCGCACAGTTCCGTGAACGGATACGCGCAGTCGCCGTCGCGGCGCTTGGGGTTGATCGTCGCCACCGCGGGCGGCAGCGCCGTGCCGATGTGATGATGATCGACAACGACGCAGTCGATGCCGTGGCGTTTAAACTCGACCACCGCATCATAGGACGCCGTACCGTTATCGAGCGTGATCACCAGGTCCGGCTTGATCGCCAGCAACCGTTCCATCGCCGCGGGGCTCAGCCCGTAGCCGTCCTTGCGTTCGGGGATGCAGGGATGGACGTCGATTTCCGTGCGCCGGTGCTTGGCGAGCACGCGGAAAAAGCGTGTCAGCAGCGCCGTCGAGGTCACGCCGTCGACGTCGTAATCACCAAAGAGGACGATGCGTTGATTTTTGTCGACCGCTTGAGCGATGCGCGCGACGGCCAGCGCCATGTCCGGCAGCTTCATCGGATCGTGGAGCAGATCCATGCGGCGCGTGAGAAAATCGGTGGCCGACTCTAACGTCGTGAAACCGCGGCGTAGCAGAATGCGCGCGCAGACCGGCGAGATTTGCAACCCGGAAGCCAGCCGCGCCGCTTGCGCCGTGAACTCCGCGTCCTCCGGGGGCATGGCCCAGCGGCCGGGTGTGGCTTTGCGTCGAACGGATGTCGACCGTGCCGTCTGCGTCACGCGTTGCTGCTCTCCGGTACTCTAAGACGGAGGCATGATACTCAGTGCATGCGCGCGCGGGAATCAAAAGTTAAAAATTAAACGCCGCTCACTCGTGCCGCGTTACGGGTACGCCGGAGCGGTCCACGCGCTTCAATTCTTCCGTGCCGGTACCGCCAGGCAGTTCGCCGTCGGATTCGGAGGTGGTCTGCGATTCGCAAAACATGCGGTAACAATAACGCGCCGCAGGCAGGCCGATAAGCATCGCACAGAATGCCAGTCGCGCGCTGCTTTGATGCGGCCAGAGTTCCGATAGTTCAAACTGGCCGCGACGCAGAATGAGAAGCAAAATCGCGACGGAAGCCCAACCGCCGAGAATCAGCAGACCCGTCGCTCCAAGCGCGAAAGTGAGCCCGAACAACGCTCGTCGTTGGCGCGGAATTTGGGCTCGACTGGCGCATAAAAATCCGAAGATCATCTCGGCCGTGATCAACGCTGAAATAAACGTGGCTTGGACAAAATCCAAATCGTCGCAGGCAGCGCGAACGATGCCCAGCAACGCGCCGAAGGTCAGCGAAGCGGCCAGCAGGTCGTTCAGCGAGAGGTGCCACGATCCCGGCGGCGACGGGAGCTGATGGTCGTTCTTGCGCAGCGCAAGGTAAGAGACGATCGTGCCGATTCCGGTAATGACCGGCCATAGGTTGATCCAAACCTCACGGCCTTTGGGCAAGCCTTTGTCGATGGCGACCACGGCAAAAAGAACCGTGCCGCCAAGCATGAGGGCGAAGGAAACTCCCGCGATCACTTTCCGACGCGTAAAATTCATCGAAACCATGTTTCGTCAACACAATATTGAAAGTCAAGTCACCGGAAAGAAGTGAAAATTCTGTGTGACATGAGAGACCGACTTCGGCGTCCGATTCTCTATTCGCACGGTTCGCGAGCTGCGGTACGGTTTTGATCAACCTGTTGTTCACTGCTTATAAGAGGTGCGCATGAAAGCCCTGATGCTCGTCGATAAGTGCAAATTCACGTTCGAAGACTTCCCCGAACCGGCCATCGCTCCCGACGAAGTCCTGGTGCAGGTGCGCGCGTGCGGGATTTGCGGCAGCGACGTTCACGGCATGGACGGTTCCACCGGCCGCCGCAAGCCGCCGATCATCATGGGCCACGAAGCCGCAGGTGTGATCGCGCAGTGCGGCTCCGCGGTTAAGAATTGGAAGCCCGGCGACCGTGTCACCTTCGATTCGACCGTCTACTGCGGCACGTGTTCGTTCTGCCGGCAGGGCCTGATCAACCTCTGCGACAACCGCAAGGTCCTCGGCGTCTCCTGCGACGACTACCGCCGCCACGGCGCGTTCGCGGAATTCGTGGCCGTGCCGCAGCACATTCTCTATCGCCTGCCCGACGGCCTGCCCTTCGAAGAGGCCGCGATGGTCGAAGCGCTCTCCGTCGCCGTTCACGCCGTCAACCGCACGCCGCGTAGTCTCGGCGATACGGCGCTGGTCGTCGGCTGCGGCATGATCGGCCTGCTGATCGTCCAGGTGCTGCGCAACAGCGGCGTCGGCCGCATCGTCGCCATCGATCTCGACCGCGAGAAGCTCGACATGGCGCAGAAATTCGGCGCCAACGTCTGCATCAAGTCCGATACCGAAGACGCCGTCGCCGCCGTACAGAAACTCACCGGCGGCCGCGGCGCCGACATCGCCTTCGAAGCCGTCGGCATCACGCCTTCGATCAAGACCGCGATTTTCGCGCTGCGCAAAGGCGGCGCGCTGACGCTGGTCGGCAATCTGTCGCCGCAGATCGATCTTTCGCTGCAGTCGGTCGTCACGCGCGAAATCACTCTGCGCGGCACGTGCGCCTCCTGCGGCGAATACCCCGTCTGCCTCGACCTGATCGCCAGCGGCGCCGTCGATGTCAAACCGCTGATCAGCGCCAAAGCTCCGTTGACCGAGGGCGCCAGCTGGTTTCAGCGTCTGCACGCGAAAGAAAAGGGTCTCGTCAAAGTCGTCTTAACGGTCTGATTCGGCTGAACAACTTTACAGGAATTCCGCGACATGGCTGACAAGCTCTTCGATCTGAGCGGCAAAGTGGCGCTGATTACCGGGACCAGCCGCGGTCTCGGGCAGTATTTCGGCCGTGCCCTGGCGCGCGCCGGAGCGGACCTGGTGATCACCAGCCGCAAGAAGGAATCGCTCGCCGATTTCCAGAAGGAAGTCGAGGCGCTCGGGCGCAAGGCGACGTGCGTCGATCTGGACGTCCGCGATTTCGACAGCATTCAGCGCATGGCCGACTCCGTGCTGAAAAGCTGCGGCCGCATCGACATCCTCGTCAACAACGCCGGCTGCAACGTCCGCAAGCACGCGGAAGACGTCACGTGGGACGACTGGAACCTGATCCTCGACACAAATCTGCGCGGCACGTTTTTCGTTTCGCAAGCCATCGCCAAGCGCGCCATGATTCCGGCCAAGTACGGCCGCATCATCAACGTCGGCTCGGTCACTTCGGTCTTCGGTTATGCGGGCTTGGGGCCCTACGGCGCCAGCCGCGGCGGCGTGCGGCAGCTGACCATGAGCCTCGCCGACGACTGGGGCCGCTGGGGCATCAACGTCAATTGCATCGCTCCCGGCTGGTTCAAGACCGCGCAGAACGCCGCACTGTATGAGCACAAAGAATGGGTCGAATACCTCGTCGACCGCATCCCATTGAAGCGCCCCGGCCAGCCCAACGACCTCGACGGCATCACCGTCTTCCTCGCCTCCGATGCCAGTGCCTACGTCACCGGCCAAACGATCCTGATCGACGGCGGCATCTCCACTGGTTCGACCAAAGCGCTGGTCGACGAATTCAACGCGAGCGCGCTAAAGCGCGAGGGGTCAGGGGTCAGGGGCCAGGGGTCAGAGATGGGCGGGACGGTTTGAGTTTTCATGTGCCCCGCGCGGTGGTGGCGAGAAGGCAGTGGGCAGTGGCGGAGGCAGTAATGGGGGCGCGAAAAATGGTGCCACGGATGCGCGAATTTCTAAGCGTAGCGAAGAAATTCGTTCATCCGTGCGTTACGCTCAGCCATCGACATGAATTCCATTAGTGACAAGAGCCGCAAAGCGCACGTCCTTTCTCAAGATTGAGAAGGCATTTACGCGAAATTTCACAGCGTCATAAACCAAGACAGAATAATGTCTTCTAAACTTTTAAACCTCACTACTATCCCTGACCTGCCCCCGTTTTATGTACCAGCCGTTATGAGAGTTTTTCCTAAAACAGGGCTCCCCTCGAGCCCCGCTGCTCCGTCGCTATCGGCGTCGGTCGCACTCACCAGCTCGGCCGGCGACGATAGCGGCGGAGCGGCG
>JBBRPR010000027.1:0-105152 GCA_038227875.1 Planctomycetota bacterium | reverse complement strand
TCCTGATGGATCGTTTGACGCGTGCGCCATTGAGCAAAGGATGGAACCAGATCAGCGATAAGGGATAACCAGCCTTCTTGGCTTGTCCCAACGTCACGCCGGGATATTCTGTCAATTTCGGCATCGGTTAACTCCGTTTTGGCTCGGCCAAACGGACTATAACCGGGAAGTTTTAATGTTCTACTCTTTTGTTCCTCTATTTGCGAGCGTGCGCGCTTGACGATAGGAGAATCGGAATTAAAAAGACCAGTCGTCTCGCCCGGTCTGCGTCGGACAGACGCGTCGTTGCAAGAGTCGCGTCGTCGGGGACGGAACATGTGAATTTTCAAGAAGACCGGGCGAGACGCCCGGACTACGAAACGGAGCGCCATGAAAAAACCTTTCGCCAAAAACGTCATCCTCTTCTCCCTCGATACCCAGCGCGCCGACCACTTGAGCTGCTACGGCTACAAGCGGCCGACCAGCCCGAATCTCGACAAGCTCGCGGCCAACGGCGCGGTCTTCACGGAGTGTTTCAGTCCGCACATTCCCACGTACCCCGGCCACACGACCATGTTCACCGGCAAGGACCCGTACGCGCACAACATCACCGGGCAGTCCGGCGACAATTACACGCCGCCGGCGAACGTGAAGATGCTCGCCGAACTCCTCGCGCAGAACGGTTTCCATTGCGGCGCTGCGGACAATCTCGGGCGCTGGTTCAAAAACGGTTTCCACCAAACCGAACCGTACTCGTGGAAGACCGACGTCAAAGACGAATGGCGCAAAGGCGAAGCGGTCAACGGCGCGGCGTTGAAAGTGATCAACTCCGCGGCCGCGCAGGACAAGCCGTTCTTCCTCTTCTTCCATTATTGGGATCCGCACACGCCCTACCTTCCGCCGCCGCCGTTCTCGCGCATGTTTTACGAAGGCAACGAAAAGGATCCCTCCAACCACTCGCTCGACAAGATGTGGACGTTCGAGAATTTCAAATGGTACTTCCACGAATGGATGCCGGGCGTCACCGACCGCGAATTCGTGATCGCGCAGTACGACGCCGAAATCGCGTACCTCGACGCCTGCCTGGCGCACATCTTCGCGCGCTTGTCGGCGCTCAACCTGATGGAAGACACGCTGCTGATCTTCACCGCCGACCACGGTGAAGAGATGGACGAGCACGAATGCTGGTTCGACCATCACGGGCTCTACGACACCAACATTCACATCCCGCTGATTCTGCATCTGCCGGGCAAGATCTCCGCCGGCTCGCGGCCGGGCGGCTTCGTGACGCTCTACGACATCGCGCCGACGGTGCTCGACGCGGTCGTCCTGACGGAACTCGCGGCCAAGGAAAACATGCTCGGCAAGTCGGTACTGCCGATGGTGACGAACGGCAGCTCGGTCTCGCGGGGCACGCGCGATTTCATTCACATCACCGAGAACACGTGGATGCGCAAGCGCGGCATCCGCACGCACGAATGGAAGTACATCCGCGCGCTGGAACCGGACATCCACGGATTCCCCGAAGAGGAACTCTACAATCTCACCGACGACCCCGGCGAGAAACACAACCTCGCCACAAAGCTTCCGGAGAAGACCGCCCAATTTCGCAAGCAGCTCGAAGAGTACGTCGCCGCACGCTTGAAGGCGACGGGGCTTCCGCAGGATCCGTTCACCACGCAGCCGATTCCGCTGCGGCGCATCGGCAAGATGGACGCCGCCGTGCCCAAGGATTCGAAGCTTTTCCGCGAGCCGGAAAAGGTCGGTCCCGTGAAGACGATGGCCGATCACGACGATCTGAAGTAAAGTAGCGCGGCATTCCACTGTCCGGAATAACGGGCCGATCGCGACCGCCCGCGGACAGTCACACCTGGAGCGAGTTCGATGCCGCAGCGCGTCATCTTTGTCGTCGTACACGGAGAGCCGTCGGACTTCACGGCCCAGTGGCAGCAGCTCTCCGTTCACAGCCTGAGCGGCACGGTGCTGGCCGGCGCGAGTGCGCGCGGCAGATTGTTCAGCGCCGAATGGATCCAGGCCGTCGCCGCGGCGCGCTTGTCGCGCGTCACCGTCGGCACCGACTGGCGCGACGCCGCGCCGGTGCGTTCGCGCGCCCTGGCGGTGTTCACTGAGAACGGAAAATGGCGCTGCCTGCAGCCCAGCAGTGAAGCGCGCGTCGCCGCGACGCTGGCAGCATTACCCACGCCGCTGTCCGTTGCGCAAAAATTGTCCGCCGAAGAACCGTGGGATCTCCTCGGAATTTCCCTGCCGCTTCCCGCGGATGCCGAAATGTTCGCCAAGGATCTCGCGACGTTCCTCGCCGCGCAACCGACCGACGTCGGCACCGTCATTACGCTCTGCGGCATGAGTGACGCGAAGTGGCTCTGCCACACCCAAGGCCTCAAGTCCGGCGACGGCGGAGAACGCCCCATCGAAGACGTCCTCGCCACGGTCCTCGCCTGGCTCAACGTCGAAGCCCCCGCGACGCTCAAAGGCGCACGCCTGGAATCCACCGTCGACCGCGCCAGCGGCTACAGCGTCGAAGACGAAAAGGAAATTCAGAAGAGATTGGAAGACCTCGGGTACCTCTAACGGCATTGCGGATTTCGGATTGCGGATTGCGGATTAGCGACGGTTGCTGGTCCGTTACGCGGGGTGAATTCCGAGATCAAAATCCTACCCACGAATTTTAGCGCGCACGCTTTTCTTTTATTCGTCTCCGTTGCTCCCGATCTCGAATGACTCCCGCGCAAAAACGGACCGATCCCCTTCGCTAATCCGCAATCCGAAATCCGCAATCCGCAATTCTGTTCCCATTCCGCATCACCGCGCTCATTGCCAGGAGACCCAGAACATCCGCGCTTCCGCCCGCGCGCGGTCGACAACCTTCCGGAACGCCTGATTCATGCGCGATTCGAGCAGCGTGGAGCCGGCGACGAGAATCAAGCCAACCAGGATGCCCAACAACGGGCCGACGCCGTCGTGATGATGAGCCCACTGCGCGCACTTGATGATCGTGCCGACGACCACGCCCGCGCTGCCGCCGAGCAGCGGAATTTTGCGGCGGGAGAGCATTGCGCCGAAGACCATCGCAATAGAGAGCCCCAGCATCGCGAAGAAGTGATGCGTGCCTTCCGCGTTGTTCGGCAGTTCCTGGATGAAGGATGGAATCACGGTGAGCGCGCTGGCGATCATCAGCAGCACAGCGGCTTCGCGCTCGTCGTGTTTTTCATGCCGGGATTCAGCGCGCTTTTCCGCTTCGGCGATCGACTGCCAGGCCCAGCTGAAGAAGAACACGGCCATCGGCACGCTGTACCACTCGGCCGCGTGCGGCGGAGCTTTCAGGACGAACATCAGGTACGCGGCGAGCGTCGCGACCGGCGGCAGATACTTGCCAACGAATTCCACCGAGCTCCAGTCGGCCAGCCAGCGCTTCGCACACAGCGTCGCCGCTGCCAACAGCAGCGTGGACGCGATCACCGCGTCGAGATAGCCCATGTTTGCATATAAGGGGAAGTGTGCGCGCACTCCGAATCCGAAGACGTACAACACCGACATCATCAGCGCGAGGCCCGTGGTCGCCAATCCACTCAGCGCGACGATACTCCCCTGCGCCGGCTTACCGCGCACGCCACTCTCAAGCGGAATTTCATCCAGCTTCGCGCTGCCGCCCAGCATGATCATCGCCACGCCCAGCAGCGACAGCAGCGGCATCTGCCACGCCCACGGATTGTGGCTGCCGAAGAGCGGGAATCCGACCAGCGCCTGGAGCGCAAAGTACGTCGAGCCCACGACTGCAGCACACACCGCCGTGGTGTACCCGCGCTTGCCGGTCATCGCGCGCGTCGCCAGGAATTGGAGCGCCAACACCGCCAGCACCGCGGCGGGGACCGCAGAAAGTTCCTGCCGGTTTCCGACGAACGCCAGCACCACGGCTCCGGCGCTGACCATCCACGCGCCGAAATTCGCCAGCGCGGCCTGGTCGTCGCGTTTTTCGCGACGCAGCACATACTGCGCGGCCAGCAAGATCGGGCAGAGCAGCATAAAGTACATCCCGCCCCACGGCCCGCCGTTGGAATGCGCGTTCAGAAAATTCAGATAGCCCAGCGGCAGCAGCACCACGTACGCCAAGCCGCCGCTGAATTTCTGCGCCAGATCGTTCCACTTTTCCCGGGAAGAAATGCGCGCGAAGCCGCCATAGACGGCCAGCGTGGTCAGCGCTAGCAACGTGCGCCAGAGCAGATGGATATCGCCGCCGTTCCCATGGAAGAACGCCGATATCAGACCGACGGCCCCAATGCCCAGCGCCGCGAGATGACGCGATTCCAGAAACGCCGGCGACTTCTGGGAATCTTGCGCGCCGGTGAGCGCACCGACGATCGCTTCCGCCGCCATGCCCAGCAGCAGGAACGCCGCGGCGATCAGCGCCCACGTCGGCCCGGACACTGGGATGTTCGCGGCGTTAACATTCGCCGCCGCGATCAGTGAGAACGTCAGGAGCAGCCACGCGCTCAATTCCAGCAGCAGCACGCGCTTCTCCGGCAATGCGTTGCCAGATGCGGCCTGATTGCGTCTGACGATCAATGTCGCCGCAGCCACACCGAGCGCACATTCCAGCAGCGTGGCGCTCCACTGCCACATCTGGCCCTTCATCCCGCCGACAAAGCCGAGTACGGTTCCGGCCACACCTGTCAGCGCCGCCACGAGAATAATGGAATTCGCGCGTGACGGCCCGGTTCTGCGCGGCTCGTCGACCGCGGCGGCGCAGTCGAACATCCGAATGCCCTCGGCCGCGCCGAGAATCAGCAGCGCCGTGCCGACCAGTCCCGGTCCGAATTGGTGAAATTCCAAGCCCATCCAGCGCATGCCGTGCGCAACTGCGAAAGCAATCGCCGCCATCGCCAGTGCCGCGTAGCGCCGTTTCTCGGCCTTCTGCCAGCGCGCCGCCGCGAGCACCAGCCACGCCGCGACCGCCAGGTACTGCGTGCCGCGTACGGACCACGACAGCAAGCCGGCCGTCAGACTGAACTGCGCGAAGCCCGACGCGATCCACGCCGCGGTTTCAAAACTCGCGTCGTGCTGCTCGGCCTCGTTCTCCCTGCACGACAACCACGTCGCCGCATAGACCAGCATCGCGGCACCCAGCGCAAAGATCTGGTCCGGCACAGTCCACTGCCCGCAGGCGCAACCAATCAAACCCAGCGACGCAAGCATTCCGGGAATCGCTGCGGGCTTCACGTTCCTCAATGTGCCGAGCACCGACACGAGCAGAATTACCGCCAGGTACGCCGCGCAGGCCAGCCGCAGTTGCGGCGTGCACGCCGGCATCGGCAGCCAGAATTCCGCTCGGAGCAGCTGCAACGTCGCCACGAATCCAAACGCCGCCGCCAGCAGCGCGCCGCCGACGGCGCTCAAGGAGAGCGTCGCATCCGCGGAGACCTTGCACACCTTGCGCGTCTCAAAGACCTGCGTGCGGAAGGCGATGAACAGCGGCAGCAGGCCGCAGCTCCACGACAGCGTCAGCAACATCGCAGAATCGCTCATGCTCCAACTGTAGAGAATCAGCAGCTTCACAAAAGCCGCCGCGGAGAGCGCCAGCGCCACAATCGGAGCCGCCGCGCGGAATGGCCGCTCGCCTTCGTGGGTTGATGCGTGCAACTTCACGCTGAGGATTTCGCCGATCTTCGCGAACACCAGCACCGCCGCGCCCAGCAGCGTCAGCGCCAGCGGCCAGCGCAGTGCATCGAGTCCCGACCATTCCGTCAAGCAGACGCCGGAGAAACTCAGATAGCCCAGCGCTCCAGTTTCGCAGATCGCCGCCCACGCGTTTTTGTGCCGCGCGCGCTGGAACTGCGAGTGGACCAGCAGCGCCAGCGCCAACAACCCGAACGAGAGCGCCGCCGGAGCGTAAAACCCGTTCACGAACTGATACCCGGCCAGCAGAGTGCCGTGCGCGAAGATCGCCATCACGCCAAAGCCGCTGCCTTCGTCGATCGAGAAGAAGTGGCAGAGCACCACCGCCGCCAGCGCCAGCACCGCCAGCCACGGCGCGGGGCTGCCGTACAGAAATCCCGCGTGGTAACACGTGTACGCGAGCGCCGGCGCGCTCAGCGCGATGCCCAGCCCGCGCCGGAACGGCGTGAAATCCCAGAGCGACGTCGCCAGCACGAACGCGAAGAGCGCCAGCCAGCCGAAGCTGACCTGCGCGGTCGCACCCACCATCGCGCCAGTTCCTGTCGGGAAGAACGGCGCTAAGGTGAGCAACGCCAGACCGGAAAGCAGCGCCACAACGTCGCTCGACATGCGACCTTCGGGCGAGACCGTCCGCTTCAGCGCCGTCCAGCCCGCGTGACTCAGCAACGCCAGCACGCCGCCGACCACGGGAATCCACGTCGACGGCAGATGTGCGCGCTCCAGAACGATCGACGCCATCAGCGCCGCGCTGAAGGTCGCGAGGAACGGTCCCCACATTTCATCGCGCCAGAGTGCGAAGGCCAGCGCCACGCTCAGCGCCGCCCCCGCGCTCAGCAGCAGCGCCGGATCCGCATGGCCCTGGCAACGCAACACCGCCGCACCGGCGACGCCGAGCACCGTCGCCGCCAGGCCCCACGGCGCGAGCGTGGCCTGCGGCGTGTCGTTCGCTTCCGATTTCCACAGCCGCTGCAGGCCCAGTCCCACCAGGGCCAGGCACGCGCCGGGCAGCGCGAACGCCGCCGTCAGTTCCGGAAATTTCCACGCGAACGCCCATGCCGCCATCGGCGCGGGTAGCAGCAGGAGCAGCGCTGCCGCGTGGAAGATCGACGAGTGAAGTTTGCGCTGTCCGTTGCGAATCTGGACCTGCGCGACGACGAAGATCGAGAGCGCCAGTCCCACCATCGCGCTGGCGTGCGCGGCAAAGTGCGCGGACAACGCGCGCGCTCCGCTCAATTCGGCGGCGACGGGCAGAATCACCGCCAGCAGCACCGCGCCGAACTCAAAGCCGGCCGCCAGCCACCACGGCATCGACCAGCGAGGCACGCGCAGCGCCGGTTCGGCCGATTCGTTCTCCGCGTCCGCTCCGGTGGGTTTGGCGGGAAAACTCTTCGGCTTCACGAACTGTGCCAGAAGCGCGGAGACCAGCAGCGCGGGCACGAACGTCGCCGGCAGCAAGTACGGATCGACGCCCGCCCACAAGGCCGCCGCGCCCCACGCCGCCAATCCGCCGAAGTACGCGAAGGCATCGAAGAGCGGTTCCTTCAGCACGCGCGCTTTCACCGCCGCGATGATTGCGAAGACGATGAACGAGACCGTCCAGAGCGACGCGGGAGAATACGGATAGATCGGATGCCCGTTCATGGCGGGAGTCAGCAGGACCGTGTAAGCGTCGAGCACGACTGATAGCTGCCCGAGAATCAGGAAGCCCAGCCCCGTGATCCGCAAACTGAGCCAGCGGCGTAGCGCATAGCCGGTGCCCGAACACGCGACCGTACCCGCGAGCAAAATGAGCATGCGCGTCAGCGGCAGCGCGTCGTTCCACATCTGCGTACGCACAAACGCGACGGCGGAGATGAACATGATGCAGATGCCCAGGCTCTGCAGAATGCGCACGTTCTCCGGCGTGAAAAGGCGTTCGGCCCACGACTTTTTGATCGCCGACGATTTCTCACCTTTAAATAGAGCTGGCGCCGGCGTCGCTACCGCAGGCACCTCCCTCTCCGCCGGCTGCGGCAGCGGTGAAGGCGCGAGCGACTCCGAAATCGCAACGCGCGCCTCCATCGCCTCCGCGTCTTGAGAGAGAGATGCCGCAGGCTCCTCCGGCGCCTGCGCGTGTTCGTGAAGTTTCGCGATCGCCGAGCGCACGCGCGCCAGGTTTTTTGCCGATGCTTCATCTTCGAACGGGACCGGGACGGGTGCGGCGGATTCCTGCACCGGCTGCAATTCTGGCACCGCAGCCGTCTGCGCCGCGGGAACGGTTTCTGCAACGGGCACGGGCGGTACGGCCTCCGGTGTCGGTTCCGGAGTCGGACTGGGTGTGGCAGTCTCCATAAGCTCCAATAAGGGAAGCGGGTCGGCCGGAGCCGAGGCCGTTGCTGGCGCCATGGGCTGGGGCTGCGGCGGCGACTCTGGGATCACGTCCGGCGTCGGCGCGATCTCGGCGCCGCCGTTCACGGCTAGTTTTTCGCGATCGAGATACCTGCCCATCGCCAGATACGTGTCGCGCGGGATCAGGCCGAGATTGAACGCGCGCTGCACTTCAAAGCGCACCGTCTGCAGCGCCAGTTTGCGCGTCGTGTGCCGCGCGGCATCGTTTTCGCTCCGCGCGAGTGTGGACGATAGGAAGGAAACCGGGACTTCTGGCCGTGGTGGGGACGCCGGCCGCTTCACGTAAGCCGGGGTGGAAACTGTCGGCGATCCACCCTCCAGAAGCTTCCCCAGGAAGCCCAGGATTTTGACCACGGACCAGAAGAACCCGATTACCGTGCACGCTAAAAACGCGAGCACCACCATCACGATCAAGAAATTGTCCATCGCGGCACCCCTCCGCTGTTGTTCACATATTTATTCAACCACGGAGAGCGCCGATTGAAATTCAATTGAAATTAATAGTATTATCACTTTAATGAATAGATCACTACATTCTCAAACGGAGGAATACGAATGGCCAGCATCCGCCTGCACCAGCTCGAAGGCTTCTTTCACGTCGCCCGGCACGGCGGCTACACCAAGGCCACGCAGGCGTTTTCGTACCCGATCGGACAGCCGGCCGTTTACCAGCAGGTGCGCGGTCTTCAGGAGGACCTCGGCGTGACGCTGGTCGTCCAGGCCGGGCCGCGCCGCACGGAACTCACGCCCGAAGGCCGCGCGCTCTACGAATTCATCTCGCCCTTCTTTGATGGACTGCCGAACCTCGTCGAGCGGATGAAAGGCGCCATCGCCGAGCCGCTGGTTCTCGCCGCCGATCAATTCCTGGCGATGGAAGCACTCCCCGCCGTGCTCAACACGCTGCGCGAAACCCATCCCGACTTCCGCCTGCGCATTGACGAGCAGACCGGCGAAGGCATTCTTCGCAGCGTGGTCCAGGGTGACACCGATGCGGGACTCGTCCATCTTTCCGACACGCCGCGCGGCATCAATTGGGAACCGCTCGGCCGCATCGGTGTCGCACTGTTGATTCCCGCGCGCCACGCGCTGGCGAAACTCGGCCGCCTGCCCACGCCGGCCGAAATCGCACAGCACGCCCTGATCGTCTACGGCCCGACTTCGCCGCGCCGCGTACTTACCGAGCGCCTCTTCCGCGAATCCGGTGTCACGTTGAAAGTTGCCGCCGAAGTCACCTTCTCACAGACCATGCGCGGCCTGGTGCGCGAAGGCGTCGCGCCGGCTTTCGTCCCTTATCTATTGAGCGGCGTAAAAGGCATGCCCGCCAAATCCGAACTCCCGCGCGAGCCCCACACCATTGCGTACGACATGTCAACGAAGCTCAAAGGCGGCGCGCTGCCGTTCGGCTTGCTCTACCGTTCGGGAAAGGAAGAAAGCATCGCCTTCCGCGCGCTGGCCCAGGCGCTGCGCAAAGCGTGGAAGTAGTTGGGGGCACGTAACGTTTGCAGGCGGGACGCCTGCACCACAATACGCGGCGGCGCACTTCACAATTGTGGTACAGGTCCCGCCGGCAACCCCCTTGCGCACCGCCAAAACCGCCCGTTCCAAATCGAAACTCGAATCTCCAATGTCACTGTGGTAGGGTACGCACGCTTCGGCGCACCACTTTCGGACGCGCCACGCCGTACGGGAAGAATAGAGCTTATGCTGGACGTGATTGATCGCATTTCAAGTGAGTTGAAACTTGGACGAACCCAGGTCGAGGGTACGGTGTCGTTGCTTCGCGACGAAGCCACCGTGCCGTTCATTGCGCGTTACCGCAAAGAAAGGACAGGGGGGCTCGACGAGGTCAAGATCGCCGAGATCAAGGACCGCTTGAAGTACCTGACCGAGCTGGAACAGCGGCGCGAGCTGGTGCTGAAAACCATCGGCGAGCAGAACAAGCTCTCGCCGGAACTCGAAGCCGCCGTCAAGGCCGCGACGACCAAGGTCGAACTCGAAGACCTTTACATGCCTTTCCGCGCCCGCCGCCGCACGCGCTCCACGGCCGCCAAGCAGAAGGGACTCGAGCCGCTGGCCGACCTGATCTGGAAGCAGGAAGTCGCCACCGGCAGCCCCGAAGAAATCTGTACCCCGTTCATCAACGCCGAAAAGGGCGTCAAGGACATGGCCGAAGCGCTGGCCGGCGCGCGCGACATTGTCGCCGAGCGCATTGCCGAAGACGCGCCCTGCCGCAAGATCGCCCGCGAAGCGCTGATCAACGAAGGCAAGGTCGTCACCAAGGCCCGCGAAGGCGTCGACCTGGCCAAGGGCAAGTTCGCCAACTACGCGCAGTTCTCCGAGCCGCTGAACAAGATTCCCGCGCACCGCATTCTGGCCGTGATGCGCGGCGCGTCGGAAAAACAGCTCTCGCTGGTGCTCGAAGCGCCCCGCGAAAAAATCCTCAGCGAGATCAAAACGCTGGTGGTCAAAAATCAGGACGCGATCCTGCGCCCCGAACTGGTGCTGGCGATCGAGGAAAGCTACGACCGCCTCCTCGCCCCGTCGATGGACAACGAACTCCGCCAGGACCTGAAGCATCGCGCCGACCTCGAAGCGATCGAAGTCTTCGCCAAGAATCTGCGCGCACTGCTGCTCCAGGCTCCGCTGGGCGAGAAGATGGTGCTGGCCATCGACCCGGGCCTGCGCACCGGCTGCAAGATCGCGATTCTCGATCCGCGCGGCAAGCTGCTCGAACACGCCGTGATCTACCCCGACAAGAGCGACGAGGAACGCAAGACCGCCGGCGAAACGATCCTGAAGCTGATCCAGGCACACGGCGTCCAGGCGCTGGCCATCGGCAACGGCACCGGCGGCCGCGAAGCCGACGCGTTCATCCGCGACGTGCTGAAATCGGCGAGCATCACCGGCATCATCCGCGTCATCGTCAGCGAATCGGGCGCCTCGATTTATAGCGCATCGCCCGTCGCGCGCGAAGAACTGCCCGACGTCGACATCACCGTCCGCGGCACCGTCTCCATCGGCCGCCGCTTGCAGGACCCGCTGGCCGAGCTGGTGAAGCTCGAACCGAAAACCATCGGCGTCGGACAGTACCAGCACGATGTCGACCAGACGCTGCTCAAGCAGAAGCTCGACGAGATCGTGGAAAGCTGCGTAAATCATGTCGGCGTGGACGTCAATACCGCCAGCGCGCCGCTGCTGCGCTACATCGCCGGCATCGGACCGAAGCTGGCCAAGAGCGTGATCGACACGCGCACCGCCAAGTCCGGGTTCAAGTCGCGCCAGGACCTGTTGGAGATCCCGGGCCTCGGACCGAAGATGTTTGAACAGTGCGCCGGATTCTTGCGCGTGCGCGGCAGTGAAAACCCGCTCGACAACTCCGCCGTCCATCCGGAAGCCTACCCTGTCGTCGAAAAGATGGCCGCGGCCGCCGGCGTGGGCGTGAAGGAACTCGTCGGCAACGCCGATGCGCTGGCCAAGCTCGATCTGAATCAGTTCAAGTCCGACCAGATCGGCGACTACACCTTAAAGGACATCGTTGAGGAGTTGAAGAAGCCCGGCCGCGATCCGCGCGACCAGTTCGTCAATCCGGAATTCAACGAGAGTGTTCACGAAGTCAAGGACCTGACGGAAGGCATGGCGCTCAACGGCGTCGTGACCAACCTGACCGCGTTCGGCGCGTTTGTCGACGTCGGCGTCCACCAGGACGGCCTGGTCCACATCTCGGCGATCACGCATAAGTTCATCCGCGATCCGTCCGAAGCCCTCGCCATCGGCCAGCACGTGAAGGTGAAGGTGCTCTCGGTCGATCTCGAGCGCAAGCGCATCAGCCTCTCGATCAAGGCGCTGCAGGAAGCGCCGGTCCGCGAACCGCGCAAGCCCAAGCCCGCTCCGCGTCCGCGCCCCGCGCGCACGTCCGGAACGACGCCGGCTGTCGCTGGCGCTCCGGCTGCTGCCGGAACGCCGGGTGCGGAAGGCACCGCGTCGACGCAACAGTCCCGGCCGCCGCGTCGCTTCGATCGTGGCTCGCGTCCGCCACGCCAGGGACAAGGTCAAGGCACACCCGGTCAGCCCGCAACGGCTGGCGCACCCAGCACGCCCGGCGCACCCGGATCCGGCGCTCCGGCCGATGCTTCACAGAAACCCGGCGCACGGCGCTTTGACCGCAACCGCGGTCCTGGCGGCGGTAGCGGCGGCGGTGGTGGTGCTGGCGGACGAGGTCGCAGCGGTGGTGGTGGCGGCGGAGAACGTCACGAACGCACGCCCCCGAAGCCCGCGCCCGGCAAGCCCGACTACTCGAAGTTCTTCGTGAAGGGCAAGCGCAAAGAAAAGGAACGCGAAAAGCGCCCCGGCAACGCCGACGGCGCCTCCCGCGACGAAGTCCGCGAAGTGATGCGCAAACAGCAGTCGACTGGCACGTCGCTGGCCGATCTCTTGAAGCAGGCGGGCGTCGATACGGATAAGTGAGTTGAGTCGTGAAAGTTGAGCAGTGGAAACCGGCAAGCGCATACGCGCTTGCCGGTTTTGTTTTCACCGATTGCGGGGCACGCGCATTTCACTATCATCGCGTTTTCGCATTCCAAAACAGGCTAGTCGAGGACTAATACAGCATGGCCAAAGCGTCACGCCGGATCCCCGCGGAATTGGACGAGCCCATTTCGATCGGCATCATCGGCGCCGGCGGCATCGCGGCGAAGATGCATCTGCCGCAGCTGGAAAAAATCAAAGGCGTCAAGATCGCCGCGCTGGCCGGGCGCAAAATGTCGCGGCTTAAAGTGCTCACCGACCGCCACGGCGGCAAGGCGTTCACCGATTACAACGCCGTGATCGAAGACCCGTCGATCGACGCGGTCGTGATCGCCACGCCGCATCCGCATCACGTCGACCTCGGACTGGCGGCGCTCAAGGCCGGCAAGCACGTCTTCATGCAGAAGCCGCTGGCGCCGACGATGGACGAAGCCGACCGCTTCGTGAAGGCCGCGGAAGCCTCGAAGCAGGTCGTCTACTGCCTGCCGCAGCTCACGTTTCCGCAGATTCTGACCATGCGCGATCTGATCGCGGAAGGCCTGCTCGGCAAAATCTCCGGCGCGCACTGCCGCTTCTCGCACGGCGGCCCGGAAGTTTACTACGCCGGCATCCGCCAGTTGCTGAAAGAACCGCCGCTGAAGCCGGGCGAGAAACTCTGGTTCTTCGAAGCCGGCGAAGCCGCCGTCGGTGCGCTCTTCGACATGGGCGTCTACGCCGTGGCGCGCCTCGTCGCGATTCTCGGGTCGGCCAAATCCGTGATGGGCATGACCGCGATTCTCGACAAGCCCAGCGCGGTGGAAGACACCGCGACGCTGATCATCCAGTTCGCCAACGGCGCGATCGCCTCAGCCGAAACTGGCTGGTGCGACGGCGCGCGCTCCGGCCGCCTGATGGTCCACGGCACGCTGGGTCGCGCCGAATTCCCCGGCTACGCGGGCGCCGAAATCTCGCTCTACCAGCAAGCCAGCAAGAAATCCGAAGACGTCGCCGCCAAGCGCAAAGATATCGACTGCAAGAAGCACGCCTACGTCGACCCGCACCTGCAGTGGATCAACTCGATCCGCACCGGCGCGCCCGTCGGCTTCGAAACCGCCCGCACCGCCCGCCACATCACCGAGATCCTGCTCGCCGGTTTGGAGTCCGCGAAGACCGGACGGCGCGTGGACCTGAAGACGAAGCTCTAGCGCGCGCGGCGCGCTGACGCGCGAGGGGTCAGGGCCAGAGGTGGGGGCGCGCACGAAAAGTTATCCGACTTCGAAGCACTCGCGGACAATCGTTGCGCTCTATTGATCGCAACGATTGTCCTGGAGCCTCTTGTCGCCAAGCGACCCGGCCTTAGAGGCCGGGCCACCCGTCGTCTGCTTTACTCAACGTTCATAGAGACACGCTACTTTTCCGCGTCGTCGCTGCGGATGACGACCACGCCTCGGTCGAGCAGGGATGCCATGGTCCAAGAGATTGCGTGCAAAGCTCACACTCTTACCGGAAATGTTAAGGACTCTTCCTGCGTGGTCCTTCGCTCGACCGTGGTCAGGATGGGGACTACAGTCCCCATGTTGGCTTTTGACCACTCCTTTGACATTCCTGCGCAGGAATGCTTCCTCTTCGAAGTGCGGCAACATCCGCGCGGCCACCATCGCGCGCTGATTCTCCTTCAAGTGCCCTTGCGCGCGCCCATCTCTGACCCCTGGCCCTGACCCCTGGCCCTCGCGCGTCAGCGCGTCAGCGCGCTTAAGCGCGCTCAGCCCATGAACTCCCGCACCACGTCTTCCACGCTCTTGGCTTTGCGGGCGACGATCAGTTCGCCCTTGTCGAGCAGCAGTTCGGCCGGGCGAGGGCGCATGTTGTATTCGGAGGCCATCGCGTAGCCGTAGGCGCCGGCGTTGTGGATGGCGAGGAAATCGCCGCGGCGGATTTCGGGGAGCGTGCGCGAGGCGGCGCTGTTTTCGTCGCCGTCGCCGCGCGTGAAGATGTCGCCGCTTTCGCAGATGTTGCCGGCGACGTAATAGGGCTTCTGCGCACCGTCGGGGTTGCTCAGGTTCGTGATGTGATGGTAGCTGCCGTACATCGTCGGGCGGACGAGATGGTTGAAGCCGGTGTTGATGCCCGCGAAGGTTTTGCTGTACGGCGTCTCCTTGATCGTGTTGGCCTTGGCGACGAGATAGCCGCTCTCGGCGACCGGGAAGCGGCCGGGTTCGAGCACCAGGGTCAGCTCTTTTCCGGCGTCCTTGCAGAACTGGGTGAAGCGCGTCGAGAGCATCGCGCCGAAGGCTTTCAGGTCGATCGGTTTTTCCGTCGGCCGGTACGGTACGCCGATGCCGCCGCCGAAGTCGACGAACTCCAGATCCGGGAGCTTGTTCTTGCGCAGCACGCTCAGGAGCACTTCCATCGCTTCGGCGAATTTCTCGACTTCGCGGATGCCCGAGCCGATGTGCTGGTGGACGCCGATCAGCTTGAGCTTGCGTTCGGTCACGATCTTCAGGACGTCGGGGACGTGTTCCCACGGCACGCCGAATTTGCTCTCCGGGCCGCAGGTGATGACATGGTCGTGATGTCCGCCGCCGACGGGGCCGTTGATGCGGACGAAGCAGGCGGTGCCTTCGGGCAGGTCGTTGAGGCGCTGCAGGCTGTCGCAGTTGATCCAGATCTTGCCGGTCTCTTTACCAATCTTGACGACGGCGTTGAACTCTTCGTCGGAGACGTTGTTGTTGGTGTAGAGCACGCGATCGGCGCCGAGCTTCAAGCCGAACTGCACTTCGCCGAGGCTGACGCAGTCGAGTCCGAATCCGGTGCCGAGGATCGTCTTGACGACGGCCTGGTTGGAGTTGGCTTTCATCGCGTAGAGCAGCTTCTTCTTGGGGTAGGTGATCGCGGCGTTGAGCGACTCGCAGCGCGTGACGATGGTGGCTTTGTCGTAGACGTAAACCGGCGTCCCCTGGGTTTCAGCGGCGCGAATCAGCGCCGTACGAAGTGCAGCGTCCATGGCTTCTCCAAGTGAAAATGGTCTGTGCCGTCGTGTCGCGACGGAAACGATAAAGATAGCGGATGGCGGGGAAGATTCTAGTGAAGGGGTCGGGCTCGACGCCAACTAATGGCATCGGGGATCGGGCATCTGGCATCGGTCATTTTGTGGGCGCACCGTATTACAACGTTATTTCTCTCCGATTGGGCATTACGGACGTGCCTCCCAAAAAGCAGATGCCCGATGCCAGATCCCCGATCCCATCTGTTATCGTTGGCGTGGGCATCTACGGCATAGTTCCTGCCGCTAATTTTATAGCTTTTATCGGCGACTCACTTTTTGATGATCTTTTCACGATGAAAGTGTTGCTCACGGTGCGAAGGGCGTTATCTTAATTCGAGCCAGTTTCAGTCACGCGTGCGGGTTCCAGTGCGGGGCTTCCTACCATTATGCGGCGTCGTCCAATGGAGTTCTGGTGGGTCAGCGCGTTCTGCCTGATCTCTGCAGCTGATGCATTCACCCTTCGCACGCATGTCCATGTGCCTTTCGATCTGGCGGTGTTGGCGGCGTCGGCTTCGGCGCTGCTAGTCGGGACGTTTCTCCTGCTCCAGTTTGTGCAGATCGGCCGGCTGGCCTGCCTCACCTTGCTTGGCGTTCAGGCGCTCGATCACTTAGTTCAACTTTTCTCCGGCCCGCGCGAAGGCAGTCTCTGGTTGCACGCGGCATACCCGATGGGTTGCGCGTGGATGATCACGTATCTGCAGAGCCCTTCGACGGAGCGGCTGTGCTGCAGCGCGCGGAAGACGCCCGACGAGAAAGCGCCGGCGCGTTCGCGGACGCAATTCAATCTCTGCCTGCTGGATGTGCTGGAATTGAGTCTCGGCGTAGTCGCCGCAGTGCTGGCGCGGCTTTCCGGAGCGCCGCTGGGGTTGGCGGCGAGCACCGGCGTGGCCACCTACGCGCTGTACAGCCTGCTGCTGGAAGAAGGCGCGCGCAAGCAATGGCAGCGCTGGTTCCCGCGCATCGAACCGGGTTTTCCGCCCGCGGAAAAACACGCCTGGCAGCAGGCCTGCCGGGCGCTCAGCGACCGCGACATGGAATCGGTTAATTTCCATCTGGCCATGTTCTCGCCCGAAGCGCTGGCGCACAAATCCACGCGGCTGCTGAGCGCCGTGTCGGACTGGACCGCGCTGGTCGATAACCGGCCCGGCGACGGGGCGCGCGCTTTCCGCCGCCTGATGATGGACCACGATTTTAAAGTCACCGTGATCGACGCGAAGACAATGACCTCCTTCGTTACCGCATCCAACCGCGACAGCCTGCGCGTGCTGATCGATGCGCGCACGGCGCTGATGGACATGCTCGTCGCGGCGGGGCTCGATCCGGCCAGCCATTTCCACAACCAGGCCGACAGCATTCTCACGCGAATCACCGGACACGCCTTCGCTTTCAATCCCGGCGACAACTGGGCGGCATGGTGGGACGAACGCCGCGACGACTGGACCGGCGACTCGGCCGCAGTCTCCATCGTGGCGCGCTTTATCCGTCTGGATTGCGACGCGGCTGCTGACGCGCTGGCGCAGAAGATGGCCGGCCCCGCCGAGGAGCCGCTGCTGAAGGAACTTTCGGCGCAGATTCTCTTTCTCAACGGCATGCAGCGGGCGTTGCGCGAGAAGGATCCGGTCGACACGTTCTTCCGGCAGCCGCAGCGCTTGTTGCTGTATCCAGAATGCACGGACGCCTTCGGCCTGCTCCACGCCGACTCGCACGTGCTCGAAAATCTGGGCATGCCCGTCCGCAAGGTCGCGCGCCGCTTGATGCAGCGCGTGCTGCTGGTCGATTACATCAGCGACCTGTGGACGCGCTACCCGCTGGAATTGAACCTCGACATGCCGTGGCTGCTGAAGACGCTGACTGGGCGCAGCTTTGGACGCCTGCGGGCGCGCGAGGTGTTTCAGAAGTGGTGGCCGACGGTGCGTGAATCGTACCTGCGCCACGACCGCGCGTTTTGCTCCGGCCTGACGGCGCTGGCCGAACACAAGGACGGCGACGCCGAGAAGCATTTCCGCGGCGCGCTGGCTGAGCAGCCCAAGGAACTCTCGTCGCGCTACAACCTGGTGCTCTGCCTGATGCAACGGCAGGCGCACGGCGAAGCGGCGAAGCTACTGCAGGAATTGACGGTGCTCGAACCGAAGGAATCGTACTGGTGGCTGGTGCTGGGCGAGATGCACCGCAACACCAATCAGTCGGCGCACGCGCACGCGGCGTTCCGGCGCGCGCTGGAGCTGGGTGCGCATCCCCCGAAGGTGGCGCTGCATATTGGGCTGACGTTCGCCCGCGACCGGCGCTACAGCGAAGCGATCACGCATCTCGACCGCGTGCTCGGCAGCAACCCCAGCCCATCGAAAATCGAAGCGCTGGTGTCGCAGCTTGAAAACGAAGGTCTCTGGAATCTCGCCGGCCACTACCGCGAAGAAGCGTTCCGCCGCGGACTGAAAGTGGAAGGCAGCGACGAAATAGATGGCGATCTGATCGCCTGAGTACAGCGCTCCACTTTGTTCCGCCGGTGAAACCGTTGCGTTCTCCGGTGGAATTGCCTCAACATCTCTGAAGAATCGGTGTTCACAATTTCAGCATCCTTCTCCGGAGAACTCCTGAATGCGTCATGCGTTCGCGCTCGCCGCCGTGCTCGTTGCCTGCTCCCTCGGCTCCATACTCTCAGCGGAAGAACCGAAAGCGCCGCCGCCCGCGGTTGAAGTTGTGACCGTGGAGCTCGATACGGACGCGGCCGGCACGCCGATCAGTCCGTACATTTACGGCATCGCCCAGGCGGATCCGAAGCTGGCGCTGGAGATGGGCGTGTCGGTGCGGCGGCTCGGCGGCAATCCGTGTACGCCGTACAACTGGAAAGCGGGCTTTACCTCGAGCGGCGCGGACTGGTGGTACGTCAACACGGGCAAGCCGGTTGGGCCGGAGAAGAATTGGTGGGTCGCGTTTCATCAGGGCAACAAGGAGGCGGGGCTGGAAGGTTACCTCACGATTCCGATGATGGGGCGCGTGGCGAAGGATGGGACGTCGGTCGCGTTCGATATCAAGAAATATCCCCATCAGGAAAAGTGGATCGGGCAGGAACATGCAGATTGGGATTACGCCTACGCGGGCAACGGTAAGCAGTTTGAAGTCGGCGAGGACGGCACGCCGAAGCTCGACGACAAGGGCAAGCCGATCATCAAGGCGCTGGAGCCGAATCCCGACGACACGTCCGTCGAGATGCCGCTCGAGGAGCAGGTGAAGCTGCTCGACTTCACGATCAACGAGATGAAATTCGGCAAGGCCGGTGCCGGTGGCGTGAACTACATCGCGCTGGATAACGAGCCGGGACTCTGGCACACGTCGCATTTCGGCATGCACCCCAAAGCGTGCGGCTACGATGAACTCTGGCAGCGCACCCGCGATTACGCGATTGCGCTGAAGAAGATCGATCCGAATGTGAAGCTCGCCGGACCGACCTCCTGGGGCTGGACGGAGTATTTTTACTCCGGGCTCGACGCGCAGCTGATTGGACAGGGCAAGGGAACGTGGAACGAGCCGCCGGATTTCACGGCTCATGGAAAAGTGCCGCTGACGAAGTGGTACCTCCAGCAATTGAACGAGTATGAGAAAAAGAATGGCGTGCGACTGGTCGACATTCTCGATTTCCATTTTTATCCGCAGGCCAACGTCGACGGCAAACCGCACGATCCGGCGGTGATGGAAAAGCGCGTCCAGGAGACGCGCGTGATGTGGGATCCGACGTTCAAGGATTCGAGCTGGATGGGTTCGGAGACCGGCAAGGTCTTGCGCGTGATTCCGCTAATGCGCGATTGGATCGCCGAGGCCAATCCGGGAATGAAGCTGGCGATCGGCGAGTACGATTTCAAAGGACAGGACGATGCGTCGGGCGGCGTGACGCAGGCCGAACTGCTGGGCGTCTTCGCGCGCGAGAAGCTCGACTTTGGCTTCTACTGGTTCGCGCCAAACAAGGGCACGCCGATTTACTTCGGCTTCCGCATGTTCCGCAACCCCGACGGCCGGCACACAGCTTTCGGCGATACGTACCTGAACGCGACGGTCAGCGCGCCGGAGGATGTCTCCGTGCATGCGGCGAAGGATTCGAAGACGGGGATGCTGACGCTGATCCTCATCAACAAGCGCGGGACGAAGCCCGCCAAAGTGGTGCTGAATCTCAAGAACGCGCTGCCCGAACAGAGCGTTCCGGTGTATGAATATAACGACACGGCGCCCAAGTCGATCCAGGTCGATCCGGACCTTGCGGTCAAGGGCGGGAAGATCGAGATTGAGCTGGCGCCGATGTCCGTGAAACGGTTCGACGTAAAAATGTAGACCCGGTTCGGGATGCAGCGATGGCGGCGGAACGGCTGACGTTTGAAATGGGGTTGTACAAGGCGACGTTTCCGGTCGACTTGCAGTATTGCGAGTCCCATTTCTGGTTTCAGACGCTGCCCAACGGTAATACGCGCAGCGGCATTTCGGCATACGCGGCGCGGCTGCTCTCCGATCTGTTCCGCATCGACTGGAAGGTCTACGTCGGCGAAGCGATTCAGTACGAGCAGGTGCTGGGGGAAGTCGAAAGCACCAAGGCGTCATCGGAATTTTACGCGCCGCTGACGGGGAAGCTCGCGGACATCAATCAGGCCGCCGTGAACGACCCGTCGCTGCTCACCGTCGATCCTTACGAACACTGGCTGCTGGAATTCGAAGGCAAGCCGGACCGGCCGTTGGACGCGGCTGCCTACGTCGCGTTCCTTGCGAGCGGCTGGGAAGAGACGGTGAAGATGTTGAAGGGCCAGGCGTGATTTTTTATTGCGGATTTCGGATTGCGGATTGCGGATTAGAATGCGGTAGCTTCAAGACAGAAGAGCGTGCAAGAAATTTCGGAGCACTGTGTATGGTTCTCAATGCGAGCTTTGCCGTCCAATCCGCAATCCGCAATCCGCAATCCGCAATCTTCCCGTTTCTTGCAAAGGCGCCATCGCATGGATAACAGCGCGCCCCCCAAACAAAAGACCGTCCTCGCCCCCTGCATGGGTGTGGGCAAGATCGTGGCCAATGTCACGCGGCGCGCGTCGTATTTGATTCAGGCGCAGTGCCCGGATGAAGTGGAACTGCTCTCGCTGCCGGCGCTGCTGGCGGGCGATCCACACGAGCGCGACTTGATTCAGAACCATCCGGTGATCGCCATCGACGGCTGCGCGCTGCGCTGCGCGGCGCATATCTTCAGACAGTTTGGCGTTGAGCCGGTCGCGAAAGTCGAAGTCAATCAGGTCATGAAAGAGAAGAAGCTCGGCCCGGGCAAGACGCGCAAGGAACTCGAAGAGACTGGCAAGCGGCTCTCAGATTTCACCGCCGACCGCGTGCTGCAGGCGCTGCATGACGCGGGCGTTGAGGCGAGCTTCGTGCCCGTCGACGATCTCTCCGAACCTCCGCCGGATGCGGGGGCAGGGTGTCCGCATCGGCCAGTTGCGTTTTTGAGTAGCGATGCGTCGTTGCAAAACAGCGCGAAGGGGGGAGCTCAACAAGACGCGGCCATCGCCGAAGCCGCCGCCACAACCGGCGTGTGCCAGAGCGGACCGGCTGGTGAGCAGACTGCGACGGGCAAGCATCGGGTGAAATCGGTCACGGTGATTCCGTGCCAGGGGATCAAGCGCACGGGCGGGCGGATTACGCAGCGCGCGGCGTACACGGTGGTCGAAGATCGCTTTCTTGGGCGCTCGCAGGTGCTGTGTATTTCGGCGCTGGCGGCGGGTGTACAGGAAGACGTCGACATGCTCGAGCAGTTTCCGAGCGTCGCGGTGAACGGCTGCGGGTTGCGTTGCGCGTCGGTGGCGGCGGAGCACTACGGCATTCCGGCGGTCGCGCACGTGGACCTCGCGCAGCTCGATCCGGCGTTCAATGGCGAGACGTACTGCCTGGAGCCGGACCTCACGCCCGCGGAAGTGGCGGAGTCGGCGAAGCTCGCGGATGCGATCACCACTTCAGTCGAAGGCTTGCTCGATCAGGAAATTCCGTGGGCGCCGGCGAAAGTGAATCTGCATGGCCTGATCCACGAGCCGGGAAAGATCAACGCGATGACCGGCTTCGCCGATTCCGGCAAGGGCTATCTCGTGCAGCTGGCGAAGCAGCAGTTGGAACGAGCGGCTTCGACTTCGGCGCCGACAGTCCCCCAGCCTCCGCCACCCAAACCCGTGGAAGAACCGGCGTCGATCGGCGTGGCGTGCATCACGGGGAAGAACGTGATCTCCAATCTTTTCAAACCCAAGCCCAAAGCGCCGCCGCCGCCCTCCACACCGTCGGCGGAAGGAAAGTGAGCATGGACTCCCCCGCTCTGCCCTTCCACGGCGAACAGACCGACGACGAGGGTAAACTCTTTACGATCACGCAACACCTGGACTGCCGCGGCATGACCTGCCCGATGCCGGCGCTGAAAAGTCTGGAGCGGAGCAAGGCGATGACGGCCGGCGAGATTCTGGAAGTGGTCGGCGACTGGCCGGGGAGCAAATTCGAAGTGCCGTACGCCGTCGCGGACCGGCCGGGATTGGAAGTCGTGCGGATTATCGAGAGCGACGTACCTGACGACGAGACGTGGTGGATCTACATTCGCCGCAGCTGAAGCATCTACAATCCCAGCGCGTGTTTCACCGCCGGCAGTGTGATCGTCGTGCTGCCTTCGGCATTGGGATGCAGGCCGTCGGGAACCAGCGCGTTGAATTTCTTCGGGTCATCGGTCAGGAGCTTCTGCCAGGCCGCGTAGTGATCGATCAGCGGCAGTTTCAGTTTCTGCGCGGTGTCGCGGTACATCTGATAATACTTTTCGATCTCGGGCCGCTTGCCGTCGCGTTCCTTGCCGATGGGCGGGTTCATCGTCATCAAGATGATTTCCACGGCGGGATTCTGCGCGCGTAGTTTCTCGATGATCTTTTCCAGATTGGCGCGCGCGTCTTCGACAGAGATGTTGAAGCGCAGCACCGCGTCATTCATTCCGAATTCCACGAAGACGAGATTGGGGTTGGCCTGCAGCACGGTCTGGATCTGCTTGACGCCATCGTCGGAATTTTTGCCGGACATGCCGCAGTTGACGACCTTCGAAGCTTTGCCGAAGCGCTGGGTCAACGCCGCATCCAAACCCGCGACCCACGCGCCGCCGGCCGTGAGGCTGGTGCCGTAGGTCACGATGACTTGAGGCTTGCCGGCTTTCAGATTGTCGAGGGTGTGCAGCGTGAGCGCCGGCGGTGTTGGAGCGGATTCGGCACGGAGATTCGGAGCGAGGAACAAGACCATGGTTAAGACCGCCGCGGTGAGTTTTTGCATGGATGTCGACGATAATTCCTGTGTGACAATCAGCAAGGATTATCCGAAGTCCCGTCGCGCTACACCACACGTGCACAGCGATTACAAACAAGCCCCTACTATTATATTGACATTAGATCGGAATCGTGGTTTCTTACGGACGTAACACAACAGCGCCGAGTTCAGTCCTCGTAGGGCTGAAACGGGGGAACCAATCAGTTGGGGTGTATCCTGCGGTTTTAAGCAGGAAGGGTACCTGAAGTCCCTAACCCGTCAGCTAACCTCGTAGGCTTGTTCAGGGCGTCGCAACAAACGTTCGCGCCCACTTTTAATCCTCAGAGGCTTCTGTGGCACAGGCGCTCCGCCTGTGATGTGGGCTCCATCCTGTTCAAATCAAGCCCCCAATCAAGAGATGCCTTCGGCATTCTCAGGATTGCAACCACCAAAAGCTTCTGAGCCGGCTGTGGCAGTGCGCAAACTCCGCGTCGCGGGCACACACCTCGCGGCGCGGCACTGGCCGACTCGGGACTCCCAGCCCAGGTCGTCCGCGTATTGCCAATCTGGCGGAGTAGAGATCGTCCGGCATACGGCTCCTCCTCCTCGCCGCATGCCGGGCATCTCTGCCCGTCCAACTTTACCCACAAAAACCAAAGTCCGCCGCAGCGTGATATACTTGGACTGTAGCCATCAGGCCATAGTCCAACTGCGTAGTCACGCAAGAACGCACGGACTTTCTCGAAGGGAGGGTTCTATGCACGACTTTCTTGTCGTCATCGCCGTATGCCTCGCGGGGAGTATTCCCGCCGTCATGTTTCTCTCGTGGCTGCTGGGAATCCGGTACATCCCGCACAACAGAGTAGGCATCGTCGAAAAGCTGTGGTCCGGCAACGGCTCATTGAAGAGCGGCCAGATCATCGCCGTCGGTGGACGGGCGGGTCTCCAGGCGGAGATCCTGCGCGGCGGCCTGCAGTGGGGGCTGTTCCCCTGGCAGTACCGCGTGCACACCGAACCGCTGGTGGTCATCAGCGAAAGCAAGATCGGCTACGTCTACGCGCGCGACGGTTCGCCCTTGTCGCCGACGCAGACGCTGGCTCACCGCGTGAATTGCAATTCGTTCCAGGACGCGGTTTCGTTCCTCGGAGGTGGCGGACAGCGCGGACGTCAGCGCGCGATTCTGCGCGAAGGCGTGTACGCCATCAACACGGCGTTGTTTGTGGTGATCACGGAAGACCGGGTCTACACCGGTCCCATCCGCGACGCCGACGACCGGCGCTATCTCTCGTGGCAGGAAGAACTGCAGCAGAGCAACGCCTTCTTTCCCGTGGTCATCGGACATTCGGGAATCCAGGGCGAGACCACACAGGCTCCGGCCACGGGTGAATTGATGCCGTCGGACACCATCGGCGTCGTCACGGTTCACGACGGTTTTTCGATCGAATCCGGCGACATCATCGCGCCGGAAGTCAAAGACGAGAAAGGAGAGAAAGACCACAATTACTTCCAGGACCCCGAAGCGTTCCTGGCGATGAACGGACGGCGCGGCAAGCAGTTGCAGGTGCTGACAGACGGCACGTACTTCATCAACCGCTGGTTCGCGACCGTGGAAATTCATCCCAAGACGATGGTCCCGATCGGCTACGTCGGCGTGGTGGTCTCCTACCACGGCGCGGCCGGACAGGATCTGACCGGAGCGGGGTTCCGCTACGGCGAGCAGGTCGAGCCGGGCCAGCGAGGCGTGTGGAAGCGGGCGTTGCCTCCGGGCAAGTACGCGCTCAATCCTTACGCGCAGAAAATCGAGCTGGTCCCGACGGTCAACTTCGTGCTGCGCTGGATCACGGGACAAGTGGAGTCCCACCATTACGACGAAGACTTGAACAGCATCGACCTGATCACGGCCGACGGTTATGAACCCGTACTGCCGCTCTCGCTGGTGCTGCACATCGACTACGAAAAGGCGCCGAGCGTGATTCAGCGCTTCGGCGATGTGAAGCGGTTGATCAACCAGACGCTGGACCCGATTCTGTCGAGCTACTTCCGGGACATCGCGCAGGGATCGCACATGCTGGACCTGCTGACCAAGCGCGACGAAATCCAGAAGCGCGCGACCGAAGAACTGGCCAAGCGTTTCATGCTCTACGACATCAACTGCATCGCCGTGCTGATCGGACGCCCGGAATCGAAAGTGCGTGCCGGTCAGGCGATGGGTGAAGATCCGATCGAAAGGCTCTTTGACCAGTTGCGCGTCCGGCGCCTGGCCGAGGAACAGATCGCCACGTACGCCAAGCAGGAAGAGGCCGCGGTCAAGCAGCGTGAACTGAACAACGCCAAGGCCGCCGCCGACAAACAGGCCGAACTGACGCAGACGAAGATCGGTGTCGAGATCGCCGGGAATAAGGCCGACGCGCAGTTAGCGGAAGCCCAGCGCCTGGCCAAACGCGACATCGCTCGAGCGGAAGGCGAGGCCCGCACGAAAGTGCTGCTGGCGGAAGGCGATTCACGGATGAAGGTGCTGCTGTCCGAAGCCGAAGCCACGTCGAAGACCAACCTGGCGCTGGCGGAATCCCGCGCCAAGGAACTGATCGGCAAAGGCGAGGCGGCGCGCATCGCTCAGACGGGACTTTCCGAAGCCGCGGTCTTCCTCCAGAAGATCCGCGCCTACGGCGACCCGAGGCTGTTCGCGCTCAACCTGGTCGGCGAGCAGTTCTCCAAGAGCGCTCAACCGCTGGTCCCCGAACGGCTCTTCATGGTCGGCGGCAGCGGCGGAGGTTCGAACGGGAACGGCGACGGTAACGGTCATTCCGGCGGCATGGATGTTGCGCCGACGGGAGTGATGGGACAACTGGTCTCGCTGCTGCTGGCGGAGAAAGCTGGCGTCAACATCGGCGACGGCGGCAAGGGTATGGAAGAGTTGGAAACCCTCGCCCGCGAACTGACCAAGAAGTACGCCACCGGCACGGCCGCGGAACCTGCGGCCGCGCTGCCCGGCGAAAAGGAAGTCCCGAAGCTGACCGCGACCGTGAACTAGCAGCCCGTTAGATTTCACCGTGAAACGCCTGGCAGTAAAGGCGTTTCGCGGCGTAGGCCAAGGGTTAATCAACGGGCTGCTGAAGTGTATCGTGAATCTGGAATCCAGCCGGGACCTGTGCAACGCCGCTGCGAACCGACACGCAGCGGCGGGCACAGGCCCGGTTATTGTTAAGGAATGGTGAGAAGTGAACATTCACTTCCTGGTCCATTGCTTTGCGCATGTGGGTATGGTTTTGTCATTGAAGCTGGAGTAAAGATCGTGGCACAGGCATCAACGAAAGGAGCTGAATGGAACTGATCTATGGACTGATGATCTTTGGCGTAGGAATTCTATGGGGCAGGTCTCACGAGCGCTGCCTGGCACTCGAAAAGCGATGTTCACTTCTGGAAATCGAAGTGTTGGATGCACAGGCAAAGCTTCGCGATGAGAAATTGATCTTAGACCGACGGCTTGCCATCATGCTGACTCATAGTGGAATCGAGCGCCATCAGGAAGCAGCGCGTTTGCCAGCGCAGCAGACGACCGCGGAGCACCAGAGACGCCTCACCGTTTGAAAATAGCCTTCAATTGACCGCTCAAACCGGTATCATTTTGAAAAATTATTCCGGTTGAGATTTAATGTCCAAAGCGCGCGTACTATCAACCGTTCTGTTTCTGATTTTTATTACTACTATTTCCCTTTGGATTATTCCCTACCGCCTCGCCACGGAGCCCGGTGCGTCTTACTACAACTTTTCGTACGTCACCGACGAATGCGTGTACGCGCAGCATCTCGCGCCGCTGATGGAAAAGACCAACGACGCCAACTGGTCGAACGGCTTTTCTGAGAATACATTCACGCCGCAATTCTACCTGGAGATGCTGCTCCGCCGCATGCTGACGGTGACCGGTGTCTCCGCGATCACGCTGTTCTGGATCTGGCGCCTCGCTTTTCCCATCGCCATGGGTGCAAGCCTGCTGCTGATGACGGCGACCTGTCTGCGCCGGACCGACAAGCATTGGCACCGGGCGATGGTCTTCGTTGCCGCCGCCGCCGTGTGGCCGCTGTTCTATTTTATCTACGATTGCATCATGCCGTTCTTTCCCATGCATGCGTACCTGGACCGCATCCCCACGAATATCGAATTTGTATTAACCGTGCTGTTGTTCGCGGTGTTCGTTTTTTTTCTGCGCAAGCCGGAACTGCCGCGCGCGCTGATTGTCATCGCCATGCTCACGCTGCTCACGTATGCGCGGCCTTATTCGGTCGTGGGCTGCGGACCGCCGGTGGCCCTTACGGTGCTGTATCTAAGTTTGCGAGGCGTCATTCTCTGGCGCACGACATTGCTCTCGGGCATGGCCTTTCTGATCCTGCTGCTGCCGATGCTGTGGCACATGCACCTCAACGGACTCTCGCCGGAATATCAAACGTGGCTGGCGCGCTACTTCAGCGGCGCCGGCGGGTACCAGGTTCATTCGCGCTGGCCGGTTCATCTGGCGGTCGCGGCGGTGTTGGCAGTCGCCGGGTGGCGCCTGCGCAATCCGTGGCGCGCGTTTGTCGTGTCCCTGGCGCTGACAGCAGCGGCCGCACCGTTTATCAGCGGGATGATGCCGCTGCGGGTGCAGATGCTGAACATCTACGACCGCTGGGGCAGTCTGTTTGTTCCGGCCCTGCTGCTCGCCGGCCTATTTCTCGTGGCGCAAGCAAGCGAATCGTGGCGCGGCCACGCCGGACACAAGACGTTGATTCGCTGGCTGCGTGGATTGGCGGCGGCGGCGCTGGTCGCAAGCGCGGCGGTGGCGGCGCGCACAGCAGTGTATAATTTCGACGCGGACCGCAATTCCAATCACCTGATCTTAAAAATCGATGCCGATTGTGTCTCCGCTTACAAATGGGTGGCCGCGAACACGGCCGGAGACGCGTTGTTTCTCGTGGATGACGGCCTGGACTGGAGCAAGGTCGAGAAGGACGTGTCGTTCCGCACCTACGCCGCAACGCTGACCTGGGATCGCGCGGAGATGTTCATGCTGGTCGCGCGGCGGCGCTGCGTTTACACCGAGCGGCTCTACGTCAATTCGATCAGCACGACCGATCTGCACAACGCCACCATGCTTCACTACGGCACCTTCGGCATGACCATGCCGGTTGCAACCTACGTGGAGTCGCTGAAACACTTCCGCCCCGACTACGTGTTCTGGCGGCGCACGTCGCCAATTCCACGCGGGTTTGGCGCGCAGCTGCAAAAATTGGCGACGGTGGTCTATTCGGATGCCTGCTGCGAAATCTGGAAGCTGCGCTACGAGTAGTCCCGAATGCGTTTAGAGTTCCGCGATCCGCAGCACCAAGTCCGACAACTTGAACGGCTTTTGCAGAAATCCCACCGCGCCGGCGGCCAGCAACTCTTCTGTTTCCGAACCGGCGAAATACCCGGACGAAAGCAGCACTTTAACATGGGGATTGATCCGCTTCAGCGCCGCGAACGTGGCCTTGCCGCCGATGTTCGGCATCATCATGTCGAGAATGACCAGGTCGACGTGCTGGAATTCGCTTTCGTAAAACTGGATCGCCGATGCGCTGTGGTTGAACGTGACGGTTGAGTAACCGTGTCCGCTCAACGATTCGGAAACCATGTCCGTCAAGAGTTCTTCGTCGTCGACCATCATCACGGTCGGTTTGTCCGTTCGAGTGAGTCCGAGTAACTTTTCTGCGGTGGTCATGATCATGGTGCCTCCCAGCAACATTGGTTTCTGCTGAGGGATTATCAGTCGAGATGAAAACATTTCGACCTGTCAGAAAGAAATCCAACCGTGTCAATTCGCAGGCGGCGCGGAGCAAATTGCTCGAAGTCGGGTTCAATTTGCCCGCGGATTGAAATTCCGATTTAAAAGTGCTGGCTCCTAACCAATTCTCAAATTTGCGACGGTTAAAACCAGGCTTTGTTCCCGCGAGGAAATTCCCCTGCACTCGTGCGACGATTTTAGCGATTCTTAATGCCCTTCCCGCCGTTGTTTGTGATAAATCAGCGCGTCCAAACATCATTCGCTTTCCGACTCTGGCAAGGAGCACGCTTTGAGCATTTCCACACCGCGACAGTTCGTGGCAGCCTTGATTTTCGGCACACTCCTTTTCAGCTCCACCTTCGCGGCAGAAGAAAAAGCGACGCCGCCAAAACCCGCTGAACCCGCCGCGCCCGCTGTCCCAGCCGAAGCGCAGAAAGTTTACGTCGGCGTGTACATCAACGACATCTTCGGCGTGAGCCTGGCCGACTACAAATTCGACGCGGATGTTTACATCTGGTTCCGCTGGAAGGGCGCGCTGAAGCCGCTCACCACGTTTCAAACGGCCAACGGCCGCATCAATAAGAAAGACGGCGTCGTCGAGAAGAAAATCGGCGACTGGAATTACGCCTCGTGCCGTGTGACGGCCACGTTCCAGGAGCATTGGGATCTGCGCAACTTTCCGTTCGACAAGCAGAACCTGGCACTGGAATTTGAAGACAACGAGAACGACGTCGGCACGCTCATCTTTCTGCCCGACACGGAAAACTGCGCGATCGATCCGAGCGTCCGGCTGCCGGGTTGGCAGATCACCAACACGACCTATGAAGTCAAAGAGCATCAGTACAATTCAAATTACGGCGACACCTCGCTCCCCTCGGGCAGCAAATCGGTCTGGTCGCGCTTCTGCGTCAACATTCACGCCGAACGCGCCGGCTACGGTTACTTTTTCAAGCTCTGCTGGGGCCTGTTGATCGCCATGTTGATCGCGCTGGTCCCGATGTTTCTGAAGCCCACCGACGGCCCGCGTTTCGGCCTGGGCACCGGCGCGCTCTTCGCGGCGATGGCCAACGCGTACGTCATCTCCAACGCGCTGCCCAAGGACACGGGCATGACCACCGCCGACATGTTCTTCGTGCTGGCGCTCTCGGCGATTTTCGTCTCGGTCTGCGTCTCCATCGTCTCGCTGCGGTTGTTTGTCGCGGGCAAAGTGGAGTTGTCGCAGAAAATCGACCGCGCGTGCTTCTGGTCGTGCTGGCGGCATACACCCTCGGCGGCGCACTGCTGATTGCAGTGCCGAAGATTTAATTCGATCGACGCTACGAGAGCGTGCTGCCGTTCCGGAACGCCAGCGGCGTCATGTTGAAATACGCCTTGAACTGGCGGCTGAAAAAGTGCTGCGATGAGAAGCCGCACGCTTCGCTCACGTCGTAAACGGATGGCAGTTCGCCGTTGCGCTTTTCTTTCAGCAGCTTCATGGCGTGGCGCAGGCGGGCTTCGATCAGGTAGCGCTTGATCGGTTTGCCCAGCACGCGCCGGCAGAGCGCGTGAAGATGACCCGGCGTGATGCCCGCGGTGGCGGCCAGTTCCGTCACCAGCCACGAGCGTGTCGGGTTCTCGTCGATGATGCGGCGCAATTCTGCGACGCGCGCGTCGAGCGGCTCGGTTTCGAAGCGCGACGGCGCTGACGGCGATTCGGCTTTGAGGCTCAGCGCAAACTTGGCGAGTTCCGCGATCAGCGTGATGATCGCGCGTTCCAGCTGCCACGGTTCGCGCAGCGGGTCGAATCTCAATTCCGTCGCGTCGCGGTAGGCGCGGTGGACTTTCGGCGCGTCCTTGCGCGTAAAGAACATCGGCACGCTGGCCTGCTTTCCCGGCCCGGCGAAATCCGGGTGCCGCTGCGGCGGCAGGCGTTCGGGCAGTGGGCGGAAGGCGAAGTGGCAATACCAGAACGTCATCGGCGGCTGGATTTCGTTGACCCATACCGGCACGTACGGCGGCAGCACCATAAACTGGTCTTTCGTGGCGCGGATGAACGTTCCGTCACGGAATTTCCATTCCGCTTCGCCGGACTGCACCCAGAAAATATCGTAGTCGTGATGGAGCAACTGGACCGGCAGTTCCCCGGGCGCGGTGACATAGCGGCCCATGGAATTGCTGAACGTGGGAGTTCCTTCGGGCAGCAGCAAGCACGGGACGAGGTGGGCCATGACTCGTCTGTAGTTCAGCGCTGCAGGCCTGTCAACTGTCCTGCGCCGACCAATCGAACGCGACGCCAATCGCCTTGTCCTTCTCCTCCATCAGCAGGCGGTACATTTCCGGCCCCTCGCGCCACGGCACGAAATGCGTGAGCACCGGGCGCGGGCGGACGATTCCGGCCTTCATCATCTGCAGCAGTGTCGTTTCGTTACGTTCGGCGTCGTGGGGGAAATCCGTGGGGTACGCGGAGCCGCAGCCGACCATGGTCAGGTTGCTTTTCTGAAAACGCGTGTAGAGATCGAACTCGACGAGTCCATGCACGCCGCCGAGGACCACGACGCGTCCGTATTCCGCCGTCACGTCCGGCAGTGAGGCGATGACGCGCGGCGTGCCACTGGCGTCGATGGAAACGCGCGTGCCTTCGCCGGACGTCGCGGCGCGGTACGCGGCGGCGAAGCCGGGCTGCAAGGGATCGAGCGTCACGTCCGCCCCCATTTTTGCGGCGATGTCGCGGCGTTTCGCGACGGGATCGACGGCGATCACCGGATACGCGCCGGAAATCTTCGCCAGATGGACCGCGAACTGGCCGATCACGCCGAGGCCGAAAACGCCCACCGAATCGCCCAGCCGCACCTGGCCGCCGCGGATGCCGCGCAGGGAAATTCCCAGCAGTATCGCCGCGCATGCGTCTTCGGGGCTCACGCCTTCCGGCACGGCTTTCACCTGTTTTGGATCGGCGTTGTGAAACGCGAAATGCCCCTGCTGCACCAGCACGCGCTGGCCGAGTGTGGCATTTGTAACACTGGAGCCGATGCCGACGATCCTTCCCACCGAGATGTAACCGGTGGAGCGCGGAAAGCTCGACGACTTTGTGTGCGTCTGCTGGATGTGATACAGCTCCGTGCCGGTGCTGACCATCGAGACTTCGACTTTGACGCGAATTTTATCCGACGGCAGCGCTTCCAGCGGGCGTTCGCTACACCCGACTTTGCTCTGTGCCGTCGCCAGCAGGCACGCGTTCCGTTCGAGCGCTCCGGTTTCACCCGTCATCTCAAGGTCCTCGTTCGAGTTATGGCGAAAATTTGCGTTCCCCGCTGCGATGAGGTAAATTGTACTTGCTACCACATTTGATTGCGAATTTTTTCGGCCTTCAGGAGAACCTTCGTGCCCGCCATCAGCCTTCGACCGCTCGACAGCATCGCACTTTGGAAAATCGAAAACAAAGACGTCTCGCTCGACATCGAAAAGGACACCGGCCACATCCGCTCGCTGTTGTTTAAGGCGAAGAACGTCGACCTCTTTAAGCAAGTCCGCCAGAATCTGCCCGGCTACATCGGCGGCCTGCGCATTTACGACGAACGCGATGAGCGCTGGTACAGCGACCTCAACGATTCCTTCACCGTTTCGAACGCGAAGCAGAACGGCAACTCCGTTAGCTTCACCAAGCAATTCTCCGAAGCGCCCTTCACGCTCACGATCACGCTGAATCTCGAAGCCGACGCGCTCCATTGGGAAGTCGGCGCGGTGAAGAACGGCACCAACGTTTCCGACCGCTCGCTGCGCGTCTATTTTTTCCTGCCGCTGATTGCCGGCTGGGATTTCTGGGCGCCGGCATTCGACGCACAGTTCACGTTCGATGGCATGAGTTCCTTCGAGTACATGTACGTGCAGCTGCCGTACGTTTCGAACAAGGAAATGCTGCTGCCGATGGTCTCGCACTACAACCCGCAGCTTGACGTGGGCTTCTCGATGATGGAGCCAATCGACGCGAAAGTGCCGGCCGCGAAGTTCCAGTTCGCCAATGGCGAAAAGTGTTTCAACTGGGGCTCGATGACCAAGGACATCCGTTCCGTGCCGGTGCTTGAAGCGGTGAATTATTACATCGGCCTGGTCGCCGACCGCCCGATGAACACCAAGGTGATGTTGATGTTCCACGAGGGTGATTGGCGGCCCGGCGTGGGCAAGGTTTTCAAGAAGTGGAAAGAGTTCTTCGTGCCGAATTCCGACACGATCTACAAATATGAAGGCACATTCACCTGCGAAGGCATTCATACCTCCGACGAAATTCAGCGCTGCAAGGATTTCGGCATCAAGACACTGGAAGTTCACGGACATTTCGAACACTACAGCGATTACTTTCAGGACGGCAAGGACAGTTGGATCTCGCTGGAAACCAAAGAAGGTTATTTTCACAAGCTGGGAAAGAAGGCCGACGCGTACCAGATCCAGAAATACTTCGACACGCACACCGACGAACAGATCGCCGCGGACCTGGGTATTGCCATCGGCCGCGTGCGCCACAAACGCTCCGATGTTAAAGCGCGGCTGGCCAAGCTGGCGAAGGCGGGGATCGGGCTTTACTGGTACTTCAATTACACCGACGGATTCCGCGCCAATGTCGAGCCGAAATTTCCCGACTCCATCGCGCGCAACGAAGACGGCTCGTATCAACCCAGCGGCTGGCACATGAGCCACAATATGAATGCCGATCCGAAGTACTCGTTCGGAAAATTCATGATCGACAGCGCGTACAAGATTTTCAAAACCTACCCGATGCTCAACGGCTTCTTCCTCGATTGTTTCCGGCACTTCGAAATCGACTTTGCCCACGACGACGGGATCACGGTCGTGAATCACAAGCCCGCTTACAGCATGAACTTTTCATACGACGACATCGAAGCGTTTATCCGCAAGAATATCACGAAGAAAACGCGCGCGACGTTCGCCAACAAACCGCAGTCGATCCGCTCGATGCGCTTTTCCGACGGCGTGCTGCTGGAAGGCGACGGCAACATCCACGAAGAGAAGTTTTTCTGGGCGTGCATTGCCAAGCCGCTGTTCTTCATGTGGACGAGCAATGCCAAGCCCATCGACGAAAATCTGCGCCGCGCCGTGTACGCGGGCAGCTTTCCGAAGTACGACGCCGATCCGAAAAAGTCCTACGCGCAGAATAAGGCGCTCTTCCAGCGCTATCTGCCGTTGTACGAACATTTCCGCCGCCGCGTGCTGTGTTTCGAGCCCGATCCCCTGCGCGCGCCGAATTTTTCACGGGGACGTTTGTTTACCATTGGCGACGACTACGTGGCGGGAATCATCTCGGACCTCGGCGGCGAGGACGACAAGATCGCGTACAAGAAGACGCCGTACGCCGTCTTCCGCGTCGCACGCGGACACGATGTCACGAAAGCCGGCGTGATGACGCCCGGCGACAAAAAGATGCGCACGGTAAAATTCAAGTTCGACGGCACGATGATCTACGTGCCGCTGGAAGGCTACAAAAATTGCGCGGTCGTGCGGCTGTTTGTCACGAAGAAAGCCGGGAAGAAAATCGGTGATGGAAAATTCCTGAAGCACGTCGACTACTGCGGCGATCCGGAGAGTTCGTTCTCCGAACGCAATGAGCGCTGAACTTACGGCTTCAACGTCACGATCAGTGCGATGTCGCGCTTGAAGCGCGGCGTCTTGATCACGAACGGCTGCGCCGCCTGGTCGATCTGCTTGGCCGGCGCGGCGTACGTCGCGCTGGAAATGTACGCGCCGGTTCGCGTGTCGAGCCAGTAGACGCCGTACGAACCTTCCGACAGCGCGGGCAGGCGCACTTCGGTCTCCGCCACTTCCGGACTCTCGGCACCCTCGACCCAGGTCGAACGCGCGTCCTGAATCCACACGGCCAGGCCACGGCGCGCCACGCGTCCGGCGATGCGCAGATGCGCGCCGTCCGCGGCATCGGCGGCGCTGACGATATCGCGCGGCGGCTCCTTCTGAGTGCCGCGCTGAATTTCGGAAAGTCCGGCCGCGAATTCCGTGGCGGCGAGCACATCGGACGGATTTTCAGCCGCGGGTTTGATCAAGTTGTCATCGAGCAGCGGCACGAGCAAATGCCCGCAGGCGAGGCTGGCGAAGATCGCGTTGTGTTCCAGCAGCGCGGCGTTCTCGCCGGCTTTCGTGGTCCGGTCGAGCAGCGAGCCGACGAAGTATCCCTTGTGCCCGCGACCCGGTTCCTTGGCGGCGGCTGCCCACGCGTAAAGCCGCGCGGCCTCGTCGCCGTCGCGCTTTTCGTCGGCGTTGAAGGTCAGGCCTTCGGTGCTGGTGAAATCGAGATGCTCCAGCGATTCCAGCGCCTTCCACGGCGCGTCGGGTGAAGTGCGCGTCGAGACGCCGACGGGATGTTCGAACTGATCCATCCCTTTTAAATGCAGCGCCATCTCTTCGACCCAGTCCTGAACATCGCGGCGCGCGCGGCGGGCGAGATCCATTTCGCTGGCGGAGAGTTTCACGTTTTCGGGATTGTTGCGCAGCGCCGCCCAGGCCTGATCGATGTCGTCCATCAATTCCCACGCAAGCACCGAGCGGAAGGCGCCAAAGCGCGCGGCGGCGTAGGTCAGCCGCGCCTGGAAGAGCTTGCGCGCGGGCACGTCACGGAAGAACTCGGGCGCAGCCAGCAGCGGTCCGCCGAGTTCGTGAAAGTACGGATGCTGATCGGAGCGCTTGCCCAGGCGCGTGCCGCTTTCGAGTGTGAGAATCACGCGGATATCGCGGGCCTGCGCGGCGCGGAGCACCGCATCGATCTGCGCCATCGTGTCTGGATCGAAATTGCCCGCTTTCGGGCCTTCCAGCGAGAGCCCGCGGTCCGTCAGCCAGATACGCACGCAGTTGCCGCCGGCGCGGGCGATGGCGGTGAATTGCGTGCGGTAGTCGTCGAGCTTGGGCGTGGCGTTTGGAAAATCAAGATTGAAGCCCACCGGCACGAAAAGCGAACCGTCGTCGAGCTTCAACGCCGAGCCTTTCAGTCGTGCGAAGCCGCGCGAGGCGGGGCTGCCTGAACGCAGCGGCAGCGCGTCGGCGTGCGCTTCGCCGGTGTTCGTAATCACGGCCAGCCGCGCGCCGTACAGGTCTTCCGTCGGCGCGGCGAAGCGGAAACGGAATTCGCCTTCCGCCGGGTCACTGGACGGCGCTTCCCAGAAAAAGCATGGCAGTCGTTTGATCGAGACGGTGCCGTCGGTGGCGGGCGGGCAGGCGATCTCCGCGACCACGGCGAGTTCCGACAGAATGTACGGATTGGCGCCGGACGCGTAGACCCGGATGTAACCTTCAATAAAATCGCGCGCCGGCGTCAGGGCGTGAGTCAGCTTGAGTGTCGAGAGTTCCGGCGGCGCTTCATCGGCTCCGCCACCCAGGTACACGATGAACGAACCGAACGCGCCGAGTTCGTGCGGATCGGGGCGCAGTTTCGAGCGCAGCACCATACTATCCGGCAATTTCTGGATCGACCAATCCGCGGGGCCCGACCGCGTCAGATTCACGCGGTAGCCGCCCTTCCCTTCGAAGTCGCAGAAGCGATTCCGGACTAGCGCCGTGGTCTCGGGCGGAGCCGGGCCGCGCTTTCCGTTCAAGTTCGCCAGATTTGGCAGCGCGCCTTCGGCGTCTTTAAAAAGCTGCACCGCGATTTCCAGCTCTTCAGCTTTCGGCAGCGATTCCCCGGGGGCGAGATACGCGCGCGCCAGTCCGTAGACGTTGCTGTTGACCAGAATGCGCGTACCTTGCGACACGCGCTTGGCGTTGAGCATGACGCTGACGGTGTCTTTGCGGTCGCCGGTCGGCAGTGGCACTTCCAGAGCCCACGCTTTTTCTTCGCCATCATTGAGCGGCGCGAGTTTCGCATCTTTCAGCAGAGCCTGAGCCGCATCCGGCGTCATCACCGCCGGAGACTGCTCGCCGGCCGTCACTTTTCGCAGCACCAGCACCGCCAGAAGTCTGCCGTCGCGACTGAGCACGACATGGCCGTCGGCGTCCATGCGGATTTCCGGCGGACCTTTCGGCTTATCCTTCTCCGCCCTTTCGCGGTCGGCCTTTTCCTTTTCCGCCTTGTCGGCGTCGCTCTTGTCAGGTTTCTCGGGCTTTTCAGGCTTGGGCGACTTTTCGGCACCACAGGAAAACGACGCCGCGCTCGCACTAATTGCGAGCAACGAGACGGCGATCCTCATGAATTTCGGGCTGGGAAGCACGGCTATTTAGACGGCTTGCGGCGGGGGAGCTTCACGATTACCGGGTCGATTGAACGCCCGGGCTCGGACTTGCCCTTGGCGGAAATCGTCAGCTTGTCGTCGTCCAAATTGAACATGAACGGTTGAGCCCAGGCATCCTGATATTTCTGCAATTCGAGCAGTTCTTCCTTCCATTCAATGTCGCGGCTGCTGGGAGGCCGGTGCACGTCCTCCTGAGCCTTTATAGTCGCTTTGACATCGTCCAATTCCGCATTGATGCCTTCGGTCAGGCGCTCTTTCACCTTGTCCAATGGAGGTTTCTCATCCAGTTCGAAGGGTTTCATTTTTTGAGCGATCAGGCCCAAATCGCGCACCCATTGGCGGGTCAACTGGTTGCCTTCGGCCGGCGAGAGCGACTTGCGGTTGGACAGATAAATCATCCCGGCGCCGATCAGCACCACCAGCGCGATCACGCCCGCCAGCGACAGCAACACCATGCGCGACCATTTCTTGCCGGTGTCGTCGACGTGGAGCGCGGTGTTGAGGGTGTTGCCGCCGCCTTTGCGTTTGGCTTCTTCGCGCTTTTCGAGCTTCTCCGCGCGTGCGGCCGCTTCATCCAGGCCCGCGATCATTTCGGAGGGCTTCATTGAAGAAAGTCCGAGCGCTTCGCGGCGCGCGGCAAGGTCGGACGGCGGAGCTTTGCCCGACGGCGGTCGCCCACCGATTTTCGGCAAGTTGCCCGAGACGGAATTGGGATTCACCGCTTTCGGCAGTGTGCCGGAAACAGAATTGGGATTCACGGCTTTCGGCAAGTTGCCGGAGATGGCGTTGGGATTGACCGGCGGGTGCTTGGCCGTGGGCGCGGTGCTGGCCGTGTTGTTTCGCATCGCCGCACCGGGCTTGCGCATGCGGTCGCTATCGGACGCGTCGGGCGCCACCGGTTTAATGTCCGGTTTGGGTGCGCTGGAGCCGGGCACTGAAGAGGCCGGACGCGCGCCGCCGGGCGCATTCGTCGCAGGGCGAAACGCAGCCCCGGGCGCATTTGGACGGCCGGCGGGACGTGCGCCGCCACCGCCTCCGGAACCGGCGGAACCTGGAGTTGGATTGGAAGGTGACGTGGGCGCTGTTGCCATGCACGTTAAGTATCCCTCTTCACGCGCCTTGACAAGAAGAAAATGGGAGTAGCCTTACTCCCATGCCCAACGTGTTTTCACTTCTGCAACTCCGCCGGGCAGTACTTGCCGCGTTTCTGTTGTGTGCGAGCATCACTGTGGCCCGCGCCGCGCAGACAAGCGAACCGCTGACCGCCGATATCTCCGACGACCTGGCCGCTGCGCGAAAGGCCGCGCTGGATGGCGACCGCCTCGGCGAGCAGGCCCACAAAGTTTCCATCGACAACCCCGAGCAGCAGATCGAGCTGCGCGACCAGCAGCTGGACCGTTACAAGGACGCCCAGAAAGCGTTCCGCGCCGCGTTGGAGAAAGACCCCAAGAACCCGCGCGCACTCGCGGAGTACGCGCGCTTCTGGATCGGCCAGCGCCAGTTTGTCCATGCCCGCGCGGCGCTTGAAATGGCCTTGAAGTACGCCGACGACAAAACGCTCAAACATTTAAGCGCCTACACCGACGAGGAGAAGGCGGAGTTCAAAGCCGATCTGCGACGCTCGCTCGGCGCGGTGCTGGAACGCGCGGGAGAAACCGACGCGGCGATCGTCTCCTATTATCAGGCGCTCGATCTGGTCCCGACTGATGCGAAGACGCGCATCTCGCTGGCCGTGGCGCTGGCCGCGTACGGCCGACCGCAGGAAGCAATCAAGCTCCTCAAGGGATGGAACGAGGACGGCCAGGGCGTCGGCGTGCCGAAACAACCGGAGATTCGCGCGCTGGGCGTTTACACGCTGGCCGTGGCGCAGGAAGAGACCGGCTTCTACGAAGACGCGCTGCAAAGCTACACCGTCGCCCGCAAACTTGCTCTTGAAGCCGGCCCGAAGGATACGACGGGCGTGCTAGACCTGGCGTCGTTGTCGATCGAACGGTTGCAGGATTTCTTCGATGCGCTGAAAGACAAGGCCGTTGCGCGCGAAAAAGAAAACGCCGAACGCAAGAAGAAGCACGAGCCGCTGATTCCCGACGAACGCGAAGAGATGGCCCGCGCGCTTTATGACTTCGACCAAGGCTTGAACTTCAAGGACCGCGCGTTGAAAGACGCCAGCTTCGTCAAGGCCATGGCGCGCGACCGTAGCGGCTGGGGCAGTGGCGAACAGGGAGATTTACTCAGCAATCAGCCCAGCTTCGATACGTGGGAAGAAGCGCTGAAGTGGTTCTCGGCGTCTCTGCAGATCTATCCCCGCCTGCATCAGGCCGCGTATCAACTTGCGCTATGCAACGTCATCACCGGACATTACGCCCCGGCGCGGACATATCTGGAAGCGGCGATCGTGGCCAGTCCGTTCAATCTCGCGTCCCTGAATGAACAGGGCGCGGTGCTGCTGGAACTCGGGCAGTGGGAAGAGGCCGCGGCGGTGTTCAAAAAGATTCTGATCCTCGATCCCGATTCCGGATCGGCGAACTTCGGCCTCGCCACGGCGCTGGCGGCCCTGCAGCGCGACGAGAGCGAATGCCACATCGCGCTCAACGCCTTCGACCGTTCCGCGCAGCTCGGCTACCGCGATCCCCGCATGTTCCACACGCAAGTGCTGGTCAAGAAGGATGGCACGGAATTCCACGGCCGCATCCGCCTCGACGAGAAGGGCGAG
The DNA here is from genome assembly GCA_038227875.1 of Planctomycetota bacterium. Taxonomy (GTDB): domain Bacteria; phylum Planctomycetota; class SZUA-567; order H5-PLA8; family H5-PLA8; genus JBBRPR01. The sequence goes on along the minus strand of JBBRPR010000027.1, from coordinate 65,538 downwards.
AATTATATTGTGCAGCTCTCCGACGCGGACCAGACCGTGCCGAAAAAGGATTGCGAAGAGTTGATTGAAAAGCCCAGCCTGCGCGAAGAACTTAAAGACATGCTCGACCGCTTCGCGCGCGGTGAACAGCCCGCGCCGCCGCCGAAGCTGCGCAAGCATGCGGCCAAGCGCCGCACGCCCACCGATCCGTTCAAGGGCACGATCTTCGACAACCACCGCTAGTGTGCAGTGAGCTCGTCCAAGGAATTTTTTCATGACACCCGAAAAGCCGTACCGGATTCGCACGAAATTCGTCGCGACGAAGAACGTGCATGAATACAGGGAGACCATCGCCACCTGCGTCAACAAGGACGACACGGTCCTGGAGATCGGTTGCGAGTTCGGCATCACCACGGCGCTGCTGGCGGAGGCTTCGCGAGAGGTTCTCGGCACGGACATCAGCGCCGAATGCCTGGACCGAGCGCGCGAAAAGTATCCGCACGTGCGCTTTGAAGTGCTCGACGGCTTCGATGTCCGCGCGGCGTTGGATTTTGGGATGCCGTTCACCAAAATATATATCGACATGTCCGGGATGAGCGGGTACCGCTCGCTGCTGGATGCCATTGCGCTCTTGAACACGTACGCGGCGGTGCTGCGCCCAAAAATTATCGTCGCGAAGAGCAACTCCTTGAAGAATTTTGCGAGCCAGTGCTTTCCCTGGAACGCATACAAGGGCAACTTCCCGTCCTACATTCAACCCGCGGAAGAAATGGACTAACCCCGCTGGGTTCTACGAACTTCTTGCATTTTTCACCCTCGTGATACACTCCGCTGGAGTCGGAATGGCTGTTCACCCGGGATGAAACCATGGCGCTACCGCCCCTTCCTTCGACTGATTATCAACGATTGTTTGAATCCTCCCCGGGGCTGTACTTGGTGTTGCGGCCCGATCTAACCATCGTCGCGGTCAGCGAGGCCTACCTGCGCGCCACCATGACGGCGCGCGAAGCGATCATCGGGCGTCATCTGTTCAACGTATTCCCCGACAACCCGAACGACCCCAACGCCAGCGGCGTCAAAAACCTGAGCGCTTCGCTGCAGCGCGTAATCGCCAGCCGCGTCTCCGACATCATGCCGGTGCAGAAGTACGACATCCGTTCGCCGGAAAAAGGCACGTTTGAGGTGCGCTACTGGAGTCCCCGGAATTCCCCGGTGCTCGACGCCGCCAACCGGGTCATCTACATCATCCACCGCGTGGAAGACGTGACCGAGTACGTGCTGCTCAAGCAACAGGAAGCCGCTCAACGCGCCAAGCAGAACGAGCTCGAAAACCGCGCCGAGGAGATGGAGACGGAAATTTACCTGCGCGCGCTGGAACTCCGCGAGACCAAGGCCGCGCGCGACGAAGCCGAAAAACTCAGCCGCGTGAAGGATGAATTCCTCGCCGTGGTCAGCCACGAACTGCGCACGCCGCTCACGCCCATTCTTGGCTGGACCAAGGTGCTGCTCGAGGATTTTCACGGCAATCCGCAGCTGGAACGCGCGCTGGGCATCATTGAGCGCAACGTCAAGGCGCAGGCCGCGATCATCGAGGAACTGCTCGACGTCAGCCGTATCGTCGCGGGAAAACTCAAGCTCGATCTCAAGCCCGTCGGTCTGGCGCAGGTGGTTGAAGCCGCGATGGACGTCGTCCGCTCCGCCGCCGACGCCAAGGCGATCAAAGTCCGCTTCGTAATGGAAGAATCCGTCGGCCCGATCCGCGGCGATTTCAACCGTCTGCAGCAGGCCGTCTGGAATCTGCTCAACAACGCCATCAAGTTCACGCCCCGCGGCGGCAACGTCGAAGTGCGCCTCTCGCGGCAGGAATCCCACATTCTTATGCGCGTGAGCGACACCGGTGAAGGCATTGAGCCGTCGTATATGCCGATGCTCTTCCGCCGCTTCAGCCAGTTCGACAGTTCCGCCACGCGCCGCTACGGCGGCTTGGGACTGGGCCTGTCCATCGTCAAGCATTTGATTGAACTTCACGGGGGCAGCGTGTCCGCCGAGAGCGGCGGAAAAGGCCAAGGCGCGGCGTTTACCATCCGCCTTCCGATCCCTGCGGTCAACCTCGATCCGGCGCCTCCGCCCACCCTGATGACCGAAGAGCACGCCAAGTCGGTGCTCTCCGGCGTGCGCGTGCTGGTGGTCGACGACGAACCCGACGCGCGCGATTTCGTCTCGTTCGTGCTCCAGAAGTATGGCGCTGAAGTGCTGCACGCCGAGTCCGTCGCCGCCGCCCTGACACGCCTCGACACATTCACGCCGCACATCATCGTCAGCGATATCGGCATGCCCGACGAGGACGGCTACGTGCTGATTCAGAAACTGCGTCAGCGCGGCTTCAACATGCCGGCCGTGGCGTTGACGGCGTTCGCACGGACCGAAGACCGCGAACGCGCGCTGGCTGAAGGTTTCCAGCGGCACCTCGCCAAGCCCGTCGAGCCGGCCACGCTGACGGAAGTCGTGGCGCAATTGGTGAAACAAAGCGCGTAACAACTAAACGATGAATTTTGAATGATGAGTGATGAATACGAGTTCGAGTTGCAGAACGCTGTGTGAAAATTTACGCGCTCGTTAAAAGTAGACACCCTGTAACGAATTCGTGACAGGGTGGCGCCCTTCCCAATTCTTAGTGCTCGACAATCACATCCACATCCGCTTCTTCCGGCTCCGTGGCGAGATTGCGCTCGTCGATCACGGCCAGATAACGTCCGTCGCTCGACAGCGCCGCGAACGGGTGGGCGATGGCGTAGACCGGTTTAGTCGGTTTATCCAATTTAGTATCGAACAACGCCATCGAGCCTGCGGCTGCTCCTGTCTTGACCAGCCAGCGCCCATCGTCGGAATGCCCGATCACGTTCGCGTCGAATGTTTGAATGGTCAAACTGATTTTAGGAAAGGCAACCTTTTCGGGTGACTCCTTTCCAGTGGCGATGTCGAATGTGCGAAATTCGTTGTCGTTCGAAAACACGAAAAGAGTTTTGAAATCGAACGCAAAAAAAAGGCGCGCAATTTTCCCCAACCCATGCAGATCAATCCGCGTCTGATCTCCCGGCGTCGACACCAGCTTCAAATCCCCCGCGTTGGTGCCAACAGCCAGCCACGCCCCATCGGGAGAAAAGTTCGCGACGACGGCCTTGCCGCCACCTTCTGATGCTTTGACATGCACGCGGACGCGCTGCAATTCCAGGGGCTCGGTCTTTCCGGGTGTCAGTACCTCCGCCATGGAACGGTGGCGCGTGCGGATGTTTACGCGGTACTTCGCGGCCGGATCGACGTCGAAAAACCAGATCGCGCGCACGGGCGAGGTCCAGCCGCCGCTGAAGGTCACCTTCTCTTCCGGTTTCTCCGGCGTGCCGACGCGGACGGCGTCGATCTCTTGAAGCGGATCGGCCAGATCGCCGTCGACCAGCAACCCGCCGCGAATCATCCGCGCCGTGACCTGGCTGCCTGGCAGCAGCGCGCCCTCAGGCACTTGCGCTCCCGGAAAAGGCGCGCGCGCCACGGGCACAGGTTGCGATTTCGCCCGCCGCCACGTATAGACGCCGAGGAAGAGACTGAAGATCACCAGAATGGGAAGCCAGGTACGCATGCTTGAATTCTAAGCCCACTTGGAATGCGGCGCGAACTTCTTCCCTGATCCGCGCGCGAACTCCGCGACGCGCATTTCGCGCTTGCCTTCCGGCTGCACGGTGCTGACGCGCAGACTTCCCGAACCGCAGGCAATGCGAAACACGGTCGCGTCGCCGGTTCCCTCCAGAACGCCGTCGCCGGCTGGGCCGGTTGGCGTGGAATCCGGAAGCGCCCGAGCGATCCGCACGCGCAGCGTCGCGCTGCCGTCGGAGGCGCTCACGCGCGTCCACGCGCCCGGCCACGGGTTCATCGCACGGACGAAGCGGCCGAGGAATTCGGCGTCCTTGTTCCAGTCGATCTGTCCGGAATCCTTCTCCAGCTTCGAAACGTAGGTCACCCGTGCTTCGTCCTGCGGCGTAAACTGCGCGGTCCCCGCGGCAATTTGCTCGACGGCCTCCACGAAACACGCCGCCGAGAGTTGCGCCAGCGTATCGTGAAGCGTCCCGGCGTCGTCTTCGGGTCGGATGGGAATTGACCGCGTGAGCATCATCGGCCCGGAATCCAACGCCAGTTCCATGCGCATGATCGTGATGCCGGTCTCGGCGTCTCCGGCCAGCAGCGCGGCCTGAATCGGAGCAGCTCCACGATGGCGCGGTAATAGCGATCCATGTGCGTTGATGGGGTAAAGTTTGGGTAGGGCGAGTGCCTCGGCTTTGAGCAGGTTGCCGTAGGCGACGACACAGAGCAGATCGGAATCGAGCGCCCTGAGGGCATTCAATACGTCCGGCTTATTGATGCTTTTGGGCTGAAAAATGCGCTCGGGCGGAATTCCCAAGGACCGCGCGGCTTGTACTACAGGCGGTGACGTCAGTGCACGCGAGCGTCCGACGGGACGATCCGGCTGAGAGACGACCGCCACAACTTCATGCGTGGGCGCAAGGGCCGCGAGGCGTTGGAGTGAGGGTACGGCGTATTCAGGAGTTCCGCAGAAAATGATGCGCATGTGATTATTGGACAACGAACTTATGCTCAAAGCAATTGTCAAAAAGTGCGTAATTATTCGTGTCAGTTCTCGTTGAACTTGTGTAACCACGTGACTGTGGTGCTTATCTAACAGCTCGGGGGAAAGTTTCATTCTGCCAATGTTCTCCGTGAAACGCCTGGCTGTAGAGGCGTTTGCCGAGGGGCTTATGAACGAGCTGTTTATTGTGTATTGTTCGAGGAAGATCAAATGCGAGCAAAGAAACTATTTTCGAATTGAAGGAGCGATCGTAACTTTCGTCAACCCATGGAGTCCAATTTAGAAAAGTTTAAATTCGAATTCATCAAAACAGGTCGCGAGGTTTTAAACGACACGCCGATACAAATTGGAGGGATGTGATATGAAGCGATTGGCACTGCTGATTTCCGCCTTTATGTTCTGCGTTCCAGCCTTCGCCGGCGGCGCCACCGATCACGATACTCCAGACGAAAAGTTCGCGCCCAACCAGGTGGAAGTTCATCTTCGCGATGGCTCGATGCTCCTGGGCGAAATTTCCGGCGTCGATGCGCTCTCACTAAAAACGCCCTACGGCACGCTTAACTTTCCCCTCAATCATGTGCTCCGCGTGCGCGCGGGATTCCGTCTGGCCAAGCAGGACGAAACGGACATCCTCGCCCTGATCAAGGATCTGGACAGTGACGAGTTCAACGTCCGCGGCCAGGCGCAGAAGCGGCTGGAAGAACGCGGTGCGGCCGCCGCTTCCGTGCTGCGCGACGTCAAAGGCAAGGTCTCCGCCGAAGCGCGCAGCCGCATCGATGCGATTCTCAAGCGCATCGGCGACAACAATCCCAAACTGGTCCTCGACGATTCGATCAAGTCCGATGAATTCGAGGCGACCGGCACATTGCAATTTGAGACTGTGACAGTCAAGAGCCACATCGGCGACGTGAAAGTGAAGCTCGAAGACCTGGATTCGATCCGCTTTCTCGCCAATGGTTCCGACAAGAGCCTCACGCTGGACGCCAGCACCGGCATGGACGATTGGTTCGATACCGGCGTCGATTCCACACCCGGCGAAAAGATCTCCGTGACTTGTACTGGCACCGTGAACCTCTTCGGCAACCTCCAGACCGGCCCAGAAGGCACGACCAACTGGGGCAACCGGCCGTTTCTGACCGGCGCGGTGGTTGGGAAGCTGGGCGACACTGGCAAGCCTTTCCTGATCGGCGCCACGAAGCAGTGGGCCACGCCCAACAAGCTGCGGCTGTACGTCAAAATCTTCTGCGCCGAGAACACCGCCAACAACAATACCAACCAGTCCACGGGTGAATTCAAGGTTCGCGTGGCCACCGGCGTCTGGTCCGATGAAACCGCGACTTCCGGCGACGCGACAGGAACTCCCAATCATCAGGCTCGCCTTCGAGCGAGACGGTAAGGCCCATCACTGTGCGAATGGCGGAAAAGTTAGCGAGGATCCGTTCATGAATACTATCACCCGATTATCTCTCTCTCTGGCGGCCGTCCCCACGCTGCTCTTCGCGCCTTCGTTGCTCTTCGCGGCGGATTTGGATCCGATCCAGAATGCAGCGGCGCCCACCCTTCCGAAAATGCCTGACCTCGAGCCGCCCTCGCCTAAAAATCCGGCGGAGTCGGGAGTCGCGGCTCCGGCACCCTCCAAAAAAGAGCGCATGAATCCCCAGACCGTCGAAATCCGTCTGAAGGATGGCTCCTCGCTGCGCGGTGAATTGAAAAGCAACGAACCGATCAGCCTGAAGACCAGCTTCGGCGTGCTGAAATTTCCCATGGAATCGCTGCTGCAGCTCTCCCACGGCGATGGCATCGCGCCGCTGGACGAAAAGCAGCTCGCGGTGACGCTGGACGATTTCAAAGGCGCGGATCTGGTCAAGCGTGCCGCAGCCGACCGCTTGCTCCTCGATGCCGGCAAAAACAGTCTCGATCCGCTGTTCACGCTCCGCTCGGGCGCGTCCCCGGAACTCAAGCCGCGTCTCGACGACCTGCTCAAGCGCATCTACCAGCAGGCCGATGAGGACGCGGATGCACGCGACACCGTCCGCACGGTCGAATTCACGGCCGCCGGCACGCTGGCCATACAAGCGCTGAAAGTCAGCAGCAAGCTCGGCGACCTCTCAATCAAGCTCATCGATCTGGCCAGCGTCCGCTGGGTGGCCCACGGCGATCTGGAAACCCTGGAGCTCGATGCGCTTGTCGCCGTGCGCGACTGGACCGACACCGGCATCGATTCGATCGTGGGGGAACAGATGACCGTCAACTGCAGCGGCAATGCGACGCTTTTCAACACGCAGATCACGCCGACTGGCATTTCCAACCAGGACAACCAGCCCTTCCCCTTCGGCGCGGTGATTGGAAAATTCGGGCCGGACGGCGAACCGTTTCTGATCGGCGACGAAAAGACGTGGAAGCCCGATAGCAACCAGCGCCTCTTCCTCCGCATTTACGCCAGTGACGAAGTCCTTCAGAACAACGGCAACGTTAACGGCCGCGATCGGGGTCGCTATAATGTCCGCATCGCCTGCGGCGCACGCATCAAGGAAGCCTCCCTGCCCCCGCCCAGCGAATAGCCGACGGAGACTTTGAGTCCCGGTCCTGAAGTTCACCGCGCGGCCTGCGCGGTTTTTTTTATGATTTGTGAAACGTTGGCGCCCGCTCATTCAATGTAGAGCAGGACCTGCTTCGTCAACTCACCACAACGAAAGGAATGGATCATGCGCGCTGCCCTGCTGCTGCTCCTTGTCTCTTTAACTCCACTGGTTCTGGCCATCGAGATCCCGGATGTTCCCGACGCCGCGCCGGGCCCGGAAAGTGGCGAGTGGCTCGTCGAAGGCTGGGGCAATCCCGGCGCTGTGGATCATGTTGACGCCAAGAAATGCAAACTGATGAAACTGATCTTCGTTCCCGCTGGCAAGGAAAAAGCTGCGTTCCGCCACAACACCGGTATGGGTCTGCCGAAGAACGGAAAGTTCACGCTGCAGGTATATTCTGAGAAGGCAATCGACGTCAGTCTCGCCCTGTCGACGGCCCCTGCGTACATCTATCACGAGGCCAAGCGCGTCGCGGTGAAGCCCGGTTGGAACAAACTCGAGTTCGACGTCTCCGCGAAGATCTGGAAGACCGCGTCGAGCGACTGGAATTACACGCAGGACGTCGAATCCTCTGGCGACGTGCGCGCGATCGATCTGCTCGTCTACAACCAGAAAGCAGCCGGCGATGTGTATGTGCTCGGCATGCACTACGATCCGGACGATGCGACGAAAGAAGCGGAGAAACTCGCCAAGGACCTGAGTCTCGATGACGCCGACAAGCGCGCCGCTTCAGAAAAAGCGCTGCTCGCGCTGGGAACGCCGGCGATCGAAGTCCTCAGCCAGATCGCCGCGCGCGACGACAAGCCGGAGATCCAGATCCGCGCCCGCCTGCTGATGAAAGCGCTTGAACCACAGGCAGCGCCCGCCCCTGCGTCCATTTCGGTCGTCTCGCCCGAGATGATGCGAAAGCGCGCCGGACTGGTGGGTGAAACGCAGATCGAGGAGGCCGGGGCCGCGCTTGCTCCGAGAGCGAAGACGGCCTCGCTTCCCGAAGTGCTCGCGGATGCTGAAAAACAATTGGTGTCACTGCGCGCCGAAGTGGCGCAGCTTCACGACCAGACCGCCACGCTGGTAAAAACGCTCGATGAAGCCAGCAATCTCGTGAAGAAACTGGGCGCCAAGCCCGACGAAAAAGCGCCCTGAGAAGTTTTGCGCTGCACCATGATCAATACGTCTTGCGCGCGAAAAAAAGCTCCCTACATTATCGGACATGGTTGAAATCGACACCGATGCGCTGGAATGGTGCCGCGAACACATCGCTGGTCAGGACGCGCCGAAGATCATCGTCTCGATGTACAAGGACGGGCTCGACACCGGTTCGTTTGAACTCGGTGTCGCGCTCCATTCCGAGACGGATTCGTTCACGATTCCGCTCACGTATTTTACGTCGGAGCTGACGACTGAATCGTACCGCGCGTACTCCTGGCTGATCGACGACTACATTCAATTCCTGCTCCACCACGGCATCCCGGCGCGGCGCGTGATGGCAGACTTCGAGCCGTAAAACCAAGTCGTTTTCTAATGATCATGATCGAAACTGTCTGATTCTAACCACATGGCCAATTGGCCATGTGGTTAGAAGTCAAAACTCTCAAATCTACAGTCGTTGAGCCAGCGCGATGGCTGCGGCGAGCGCGTCGGTGACGTCTTCGGGTTCGGGCGCTTTGTGAAGTTTCAGATGCGCCGCAACCATGGCCGCGACGTGAGCTTTTCCCGATGCGCCGCTGCCCGTAACAGCCTGCTTGATCGAGCGTGGCGACAGTTCGAGTACGTCCAGATTGGCGCGCGTTAAGCACAGCAGCGCTACGCCGCGACCTTCGCCCATGGCGATGGCGGATTTCATGTTCACGCCGGCGAACGTTTCTTCGAGCGCCGCTGCATCGGGTTTGGTCTGAGCGAGAATCAGTTCCAGGTCCGTGAAAATCGCGCGGAGGCGGAAGCGCAGTTCCAGTTTAACCGACGGCGCGATGCACCCGCAGTCGATCAGCCGCAGCGAGCGATCGCGCGGCTGCATCTCAACAACGCCCCAGCCCACGAACCGCGTGCCGGGATCGATGCCCATCAGCCGGAGCGGCTTGAGCGGCGGCGCGAGTTTCGAGGGCGCGAGCGTCTGGCGATGGTGCGACGCCGACGGCGGGAGCAGCGATGTCGACGGCAGCAACGCCGCCGCACCAGAGCGCTTACTCCGCTTCCCGCCCTTGCTGGATGTCATGGCCAGAAATTCATCGATCGAGATTCCGTCCAACGCCATTGGCAATGCTCAGAAAGTGGTGCGCGGTAGTCCGGTGACGATCTATTTATCGGCGTAATTCGTGCACGGCCGGAATTAAAAAGCCGGAAGCAATGCTTCCGGCTCCATTCCACTCGACAGGTATGCTGCATTCACATCATGCTTCAGCTTTCAAAGCTGCGATCAGTTCGCTGGTCAGCTTCATGGAATGGTGGACGTTGTTGACGTCGTCGTGGCCATCGAGGTCGTCGATCAGTTCCAGCGCTTTGCGCGCGGTTTTGACGTCGACTTCAGTCTCGTTTTCCGCCAGGAATTTCAGCTCGGCCAGTTCGGTCGGAATATTCTTCGCCGCCAGCGCCTTGCGTACGGATTCGAACTTTTCCACGCTGGTGAGAATCTCGTAAACATCGCCGGCGGTGCTTAAGTCGTCCGCGCCGGCTTCAACCACGATGTCCATCAGCTTTTCTTCGGCGATCTTGTCCGTCTTGACGGCAATCAATCCGGCCCGCTTGAACATCCACATCACCGCGCCCGCTGCACCAATGCGGCCGCCGCCCTGCTCAAACATCTTGGCGATTTCGGGGCGCGTGCGGTTGAGGTTGTCGCTGAGCGTTTCGACGATGATCGCCACATTGCCGTAGAAGCCTTCGTACGTGACTTCCGACAACTTCTGGCCTTCGATCAGGCCCGCACCTTTTTTCACGGCATGGTCGATCTTGTCCTTGGGCATCGACTGCGCGCGCGCCAGTTCGATCGCGTGACGCAGCCCGAAATTGGAATCCGGATCCGGACCCTTGCGCGCCGCGACCATGATGTTCTTCGAAAGCTTGGCAAACATGCGTGCGCGCAAGGCGTCCTGCTTGCCTTTGCGAACGGCGATGTTGGCTGAGTGTGAATGTCCGGCCATGAATCACTCCAGTATGGAAATCGGTTGCGGCACTGTGGTTAACTTGCTGTTCGTATTAGAGCAGGAACGCGAATTAGAATCAAGCAACGGCGGGCTGTGTCTGTCCGGCAAACTTTTGCAGGCGTCCCGCCTGAAAATCCGTGCATGAAGCTGCGCGATCAAGACACGACGGTACCCATATTTCGCGCAATTACCCCATACAAGGGATCGCTGCGCCCCGGAGCGGGGCTGCGGTCGACACTTTCGATCCGATCCCAATTCCCCGCGCCGCGCAGCATCGCTTTCACCAGCTCGATGCGGCCGGCGTCGTCGGTGCGCAGCCACGCGCGAATCACCTTGGTCGGAAAGCAGCGGTTGGAGAACGTGATCACCAGCGGCCCGCCCGCGCGCACGACCCGGCCGAGATCGCGCAACACAGCGACGGGATCGGTGAGGTAATCGATCGAAACGCAGATCGCCGCCGCATCGAACTCCGCATCTGAAAAGGGCAGCACCGGATTGCGGTTCAGGTCGTGAACGACGAAACGATTGAGGCGTGGATTGGCGGCGAGTTCCGCGTGGTTCATGCCGAGGCCGGCGACGTGCGCATATTGCACTTCCGGCGGAAGGTGGCTGATCCAACTGGTCATCGCATCGAGAATCGTGCCGCCAGCGGGCAGAAATTCACGATAGAGCTGCGTGACCGCCGCGATCGCGCCGTCGTCGATGTGCGTGACCAGGCGCGGCTGCAGATAAAACAGCGCATCCGGCGATTCATCTTCGCGTTCAAAACCGCGCTGGGGAAGTTTGGGCATGCTCATACTGCCGCATCCTAACGGACTTCCCGCCGCTGGCTACTTTCCCTTCTCGTTCGGCGCGTCGGCTTTGCGGACGACGAGATTGTCGATCAGCACATGACTCGTTCCCGATTTGTCCGCCGTCGCACTGAACAACAGCGCGGTAAAGCGCTCGGCCTTGCTGGGCTTGGTCTGCGCGGGATCCTTGATCGGCTGGCCGAAGAATGTGAATTCGTCGGCGGCCACCACGACATGCGTCCATGTTCCGGCCGGGAACGGCTTGGGATAGTTGCGCCATTTTCCCTTGGGACCGCGCGTGACCACGGCCAGATCGACGGCGCCTTCCATCAGGCAATCGAATTCGATTACGTTGCCCTCGGCCGGAAAATCCAGGCTCCGCCCGCCGAGAAAATTCTGTCCCGGCTCGTAACATTCGACGGTCAAACAACCGAACGGAAACGCGGCTTCGTCTTCCTTCGTCGGCGCGACTGCTCTTCCTGCTCCGTCAAGACCGCCAGGAATCCGGAAGACGTTGCAGTTTTTCGTGAACGGGTAGTAGCCTTCGATGTCGAAATCCTGCGGGTCATTGTAGTCCTGCCGATAAATCATCCCGGCGCTCAGCGCCGCTTTGGGTTTCGGTTCCGGCTGGCCCGTGCGCATCACGCGGCGGATTTTGAAATCATCGAGCTGGAAGCTGCTGCCTTCGTGTTCCGGACCGATGCCAATGAAGCAGAGGTACTCCAGCGGACACCCGCGCCGCGGACGCCGGCCCTGGAAGAGAAATTTATCCAGCGGCATTTCAATGGTGGTCCATTCGCCTTTCGGCGCTTTGAACGCGACGCGATGAAACGTCGTATCGCTCGGGATGATCGGCGAGTACGTCATCTCAAACGAGTCAAAGCTCTCGTTGAATAGCCGCATCGAAACAATCGCGTCCCAATGCTCCGGTTCGCAGACCGTGTGATGCATGGGCAGTTCCATGCAGATCGACGGCGCTTTTTTCACGGCTTTCACGGAGAGCACTTTCTGCGAATCATTGCCCTTTCCCAAGGGCGCAACGATTTCCGCCTGGCCATTCTCGTCGAGCGGACCCCAGCTGCCTTTAAAGGGAACGCCTTCGCCGCGCAAGCCTTTGCCGTTCTCAAAATCATTGAAGTAGATGACTTTTTCGCTCTTCGCGGCGGCGACTTCTTTCTGTTCAGCCTCCAGCCGCGCGGCGCTCTTGGGGATCAGGCGCAGGTTGTCGAAGTACACAACCGCATCGTGGTCGGCCGGCGGAGTCGTGAAAAACTTGATGCGCGTCAGCGCTTTGAGCTCGATCTTGTCTGCGTCGGAGAGCGATTCCCAGTCGGCGTTTTCCTTCTCGTTGCGGCGCGCTTTCAGCAGACTCCACGTGAGTGTGCGCTGGCCCTTTTCGATGGCCATTCCTGGAAAAGTGCAGCGCGTACCGTGGTTCGTGCTCCGCGCATCAAACAGTTCGAAGACCAGTTCGACCGATTTCTCATCGTCGCTGAAGACATCGACGCTCACGGCTTCCGCCGCATCCCAGCCCTTCACCGCGTCGCCGTCGAATACCAGCGAGGCCCACTGCGCGCCTTTTTGAAACGCCACTTTCAGTGCGCCCTTGCCGTGGGTCACACCTTTGTTCGTGGCAAGTTCCGCTTTCGCCGCTTCGGCATTCTTTGCAATCAGTGCGATCGCGTCGGCCGATTCGAAATCGCCGATCACGCGCGGCGCATTTTCCGCGCATGCGGCGAGACCCGAACCAAGGAAAAGTACCGCTGGTAAAATTCGAACGCGCCAGTTTTTCATTCCGGTGTCCTCCAGTTATGGAAACACCGAAATTTGAAAACCGCGCAGCTCAATTTTTTGAACGCGCGCCAAAAGCAGGATCAATCGACAGCGCACGCCGATCCACTTTCCCGCCTCCTTTCAAGGAAGCGGGCCTGCGGGTTGGGTTTGCGCGTGACGCATCAGAACATCGCTGTTCGAAGTTGCGATTGAAATTTTTTCGTGGAATTTTGAGTGTGCGACCCCGGCTTCAAATTTGAAACCGGGGTAAACTTTACCACTGCGAAATTTTAAACGAATCGAAACGCAACAGGGTGAACTACACGGTCTTTTCCAGGACTGCCGGAGCCGCAACCGCAGCCATCGAGCCCGGTTTGCCCACCATGCCGGTGACGGCGGTGCGCAACAGGCTGCCAATCGATACACCCTTCTGCGCCGCCAACGCCTTCAGCGCCGAATGCTCATCGCGCGTAATGCGTACATGCATCACCGCGTCCATCGGACGATCACCCAACGGTTTGCGGCCAGCCTTGCTCTTAATCTCGTTCATGGTGGTTGCCTTTCTTCAGAGGTCCCACCCATAAAACTAATATGTGGCACACTTATTATAGACTTCTTGAATATTTTTTTCTAAGCTCCCCGCGCGCCCTGCCTCTTGCTTTTTAGGTGACCTAAGACTAGGCTGCATAGTTAGTTGGAGGAGTGCGACGGGATCTCGAAGCCGCGTGAACGTCTCAGGAATAGACGATGAAAATTTCAAAACTCGCCCTCGTGCTCGTCACCACCTTATTAGGCCTCAGCGCCCGCGCCGACACGGTCGTGATGAAAACACTCGAGACCATCGACGGCACGATCGTTAAATCGAACGCAGAGTACATCGAACTGCAGGTCGAATTTGGAACGATGCGCGTCCCGATGGAAAAGGTACTGCGCATCGAGACCGATACGCCCGAGAGAATCGCCGAGCGCGAGGCCCGCGCGCAGAAGCTCAAGGAAGAGACCGAAAAGGCCATCGCCGCCGGCAAGGTTCAATACAAGGGGAAGTGGGTCAAGCCCGAAGAGAAAGCCGCGGACGAAAAGAAGATCGCCGACGCCAAGAAAAAGCGCGACGAAGAAAAAGCCGCCGCCAAGAAGAAGGCCGAAGAAGAAGCCATTGCGCTGAAGAAAAAGCTGGAAGCCGAGCTCGCGCAGGAGCTTCAACTGGAAGCCCAACAGGCCAAGCAGGACGAGCAGCAGCGCAAGCAGCGCGATCAGCAGTACCGCAACTCGCGCTACAAAGACGCCATCAACCAATACAACAACGGCAATTTGTCGAACACGTTGAAGAACAATGGCTTCTGAACAGCAGTTTTGAATTGTGGAAACTCAAAACTGCCGTTCTCAGGTCAGTCCGCGGTGCAGGAACGTGTTGAACTGCCACACGTCCTCCTCCGACGGGCGCGGCGTACCGTAGCGTTCGAAGGAACTGTTCCAGTTCTTCAACGGCGTCCATTCGACGGGCTGCGAAATGAACGGCCCGAGGTACGGCTTGGCGTAGCCGAGAATTTCGCGGTGCGGCAGGTCGTCGGGCACGCACACGCCCTGGCTGGGGTTCTTGATCATCCACAGTACCGCGGCCATCACCGAGCAGGCAACCTGGAGCGTCGTCGCGTTCTGATCCGGATTCAGGCGCCGCGTTTCGTGAATGTCCAGCAGCGAGCCGATCCACCAGCTCTTGTATTCGTGGCCCATCAGCAGCACGCCCAGCTCATCGCGTCCGTCGACGATGTCGTTGGTCATGATGCGCTGGTTGTCCTGCAGCTTGTAATGGCGCATCTGCAGTTCATGCAGGCTGGCAATCGCCGCGTCGCACGGACAATAGGCGTAATGGACCGTCGGACGGTAAACGGGCAGACCGTCTTCCTTGACCGTGAGACTCTCGGAAATCGAGAACGCTTCGCCGTGGCGGATGACCATGCCCACGATCTCACCGCACGGCACCCACGAGCGGACCCAGGTGCGAGCGCCCATGTTGGCCATGCAGATCTGGTTCAGCGGCCCGGCCAGATGCATCTGCGCCGTCGGCGGCAGCGTGCGTTCGTGTGTCCCCCAGCCCATTTCGGCCGGCGCGATGCCTTCCTCGTAGAATCCTTCGATCGACCACGTGTTGACGAACTCGTTCATCTTCTTCGGCACGTTGCTGATCTGCGTGTCGCGTTCGGAAATGTGGATGACCTTGACGTCCAGCAGCTGCGACATGCGGTTGTACATGCGCTTCTTGTAGACTTCTTCGATCAGGTTGCGCCGTTCGTTGACTTCCGTGTGTTCTGCCAGCCACTTCTGCGAAATATCTTCCAGCGCCGCCTTGGTGAAATGCGAGACCAGCCCCGGGTTGGCGCCGTGGTCGAGCACCGCTGTCGCGCCGCGCTTGGGCTTCCAGTTGTTGATCATGCGCCGGATCATCATCTGGCGAGCGTAAAGCGTGCGTTCCGTCGGCGGCTGCGTCGGCGAACCTTCATACGGATCCCACAGCTCCACGGATGTATTCATGTAGCGGACGTTCTTGTCGTAGCACCATTGCAGGATGTCGGTACAGCCGATGTTCCAGGCCAGATCGATGATGATGTCGCCGGAGCCGACGTACTTGCCGAGCAGTTCGCCCATGTTCTCGCGAGTGACGCGATCCTTGACGAAGTGTGCACCGGCTTCCTTGACGAAGCGCGCATTGGTATCCACGTCGGCGAAATCGATGACCGTGTAGCTGCTGGTCGGCGCTTCGATGTGTTTGAACAGCAGCGGCAGCGTGCAGCGCGACACCGCGCCGAGCCCAATCACCAGAATCTTGCCTTCGAATTTCATCGGTTTTTCTCAAGCCTCCGTACTTCCCGGACCCTTCAAACACGCGCCTGCGCCGGCAATTTTGCCCGCGGAAAAGTGAGTTCGCTGCGCATGCGTTTTGAAGATTCTTCAATAACGTTATTTGTGCGGCATTGTCAAGGTAGTAGACACAAAATTAAAATAGGAACGCAAGTTTTTTTGTAGTCCGGGTGTCTCGCCCGGTCTAACTGCAGCCTTTGCGACGAAGCGACATCCTTTCGAAAGTCTCGCTTTTGCGCGAAAGCACGCTTCATTATTGCTTCGCAATCCACCTGAACTTTCCAACGAAGACGTCAGACGCCCGGACTACGAACGGGACCATTGCCATTCGGCCCCAGCGAGGTTACAGTCGTAGCCAATGAGAATTCTCGCGTGGGTTCCGCTATTTATGCTCTTTCGCACGCTCAGCGCAGGCGAGATCGTGCTTAATGAAGATTTCGATAAGCTCGATCTGAAAGCGCTCCCGACCGGCTACTCCACCTTCCGTGGCGAGTTCGCGATCATTCCTGACGCGACCCGTGGCAAAGTGCTCAAAATCTCACAGCGCGGCGGAGACGACCCGGAACTCTCCATGCAGTTGGATCTAAACAAAGTCGCCGGGCACAACCTTCGCATCGTGGCGTTCGTGCGCGTGCCGGTTGCGCTCAAGCCGGTCGACGGCAAACCCGACGGCGTACCGCAGCTCAAGTTCATCACCAAGGACCACGAAGGCACCGACAAGGTGCTGACCAAGGTTCCCGCGTCCGACAACAAGGAATGGCAGCGCCTTTCGCTGCTGGCTGCCGTCGACAAGGACTCCGCGATGGCCTGCGTCAATCTCACGCTCAATCTCGCCGCGGGTGAAGTTCAGTTCGGCACTGTCAGTGTGGAAATCGATCCCGACACGCGCCAGGAACAACTCGCCGAAGCCGCGTCGAAAGCGCCAGCCCGCAAGATGGACATGGGCGGCGTCGCGTTCGGACCGGATGTGGCCGAAGCAATGCAGAAGGGCCATGAAAAGAGCAAGGCCACACCGGGCGTCATGATGTTTGCCGGACCCGGGCTGCCGATTCCGGAACTCGACGGCAAACCACCCGCCGGCTGGACCGCGAAGACCGCCAAGGAACTCGACGCGACGCCACGCACGCTCCTGGCCGTGCTGCCCGAAGCCATCGGCCGCGACAAGCCGGAAATCGTCTACCTGATCGGCGACGGCAACCCCACGCGCAAACCTCCCGGCCTGGAACGGATTGATTGGGAGGATCTCGCCAAGGTCTGTCTGCGCCTCGGCGCTGTTCCGGTGCTCGTCGTGCCGGTCGGTGTGAATAACGAAGAGAAGGATGTCGTCCGCGCCGCGATGCTACACGCCGCCGATGTCGTGCACTGCCCCGTGATGGAATTAGGCGCGGCCGGCGGAGCGACATCCGCGCGCATCGGTGATCTGGCCATGCTGGCCGCGAAGCACATTTTTGGCCGCGACTCCAAAGACGCGCCGGATGACAAAACGCACGGCGGCGCGGGAAAGGTGCGTGACGAATGATGCCGCGCCGCCTGCTCGCCGCGATTCTCCTGGCGCTGACCGCGCTCCCCTTATCTGTCTTCGGAGCGACACCGCCGCCCGACGATCCGCCTGTGAAAAAGGATCCGCCCAAACCGTGGCGCCCGTACAAGGAAATACCCGAGGTCCTTTATTTTGAATCCTTCGAAGGCGAAGGCCCGGGCATCTGGAACATCGGCACGATTCAGGACAAAGTCGTGCAGACACCCGGCTCGCACGCCCTCAAGCTCGCCGCCTTCGAAGAAAAAGAACAGAGCACCCGCGGCGAAGCCAACATCTCCGGCCTGGGTCCGTTCCATCTAATGGGCGGGCTGCGCCCGTCGGACGTGAAACTGCAGTTCATGATCTGGGCCGAGGCCACCGGAAAAGTCGTCACCAGCATGGGCGACGACAAGGGCTGGTTTTCGGAGACTACTTCCGTCGGCAAAGCGCAGACGTGGACGACGATCAGCATGGATCTCGCCGAACTGTACAACGGCCATCAGATCATGAGGGAAACCGGAGTTCTGAATCAGATCCGCGTGGCGTTTAAACCGAACACACCGAAGCAGACTGCCGTCTACATCGACGAATTTGTGATCATTAACGGCCTCCGGCCGCCCGAAGTCCTGCCGCGCCTGCTGGCCGTGGAAAACAAGCGCAGCGAAGTCTTCCGCATGGCCCCACGCGATGGATATTCGTTCAACTACATTGGACAGGAAGCGCTGCAGAACGCCATCAAGTCTCCCCGCGGCAAGCGCAAGGCCAAGACCGTGCTGGTGCTCGCGTCGCGCACGGAAGACGTCGAGCCGCTGAAAGCTGCGCTCACCGCCGCGCAGACGAAAGCCAAATCCGAATTCCGCTTTGTCTTCGCCGAAGCTCCCGACGGTTCGCCCGTCACCGGTCTGGAGGACATGCACACGCTGCTCCAGTATAATCTTCAAAAAAGCGAAGCGGAAATGGCGCTGCTGGTGCTGGGCCATTCGGATGTCGCCGACGGAGTCACGCCGGGCAGCGAAACGATCCGCGTGATCCAGGAGCGCGCCCTGGAAAGCGGCGTGATTCCGATCGTCTGCAACGCGCCGCCGGGAATGACCTCCATCGCCAAGGACCGCACCAATCTCGATCGACTCTATTCCGCCGCCGCGACGGCCAGCAGGCAGACCGGCGCGCCGTGGGTCGACATCGCCTTCGCGTACAAGGACAACGCGGCCGCGCTGGACAAGGGAGAACTCAGCGCCATCGGCCTGGCCAATCTCGCCGATCTCGCGGTCAAATCGCTGCGCCACATGGAAGTGTTCGTCTTCGGACGCAAATAGACCTGGAGACGAATTCGTCCCCAGGTTCCACACCTCCAACAAGCATCCCCACTCGACACGCCGCACCCGCCGCAGATAATGAAGCGGAAGTCCAACTCCGGGTGAGACCCACGTATCCAATGCCAATCCATTTTACATGCTCCAAATGCGGGAAGAAAATGTTTGCGCAGGACCAGTTCGCGGGTCAGCACGTGAATTGTCCCGAATGCCGCACGGGCAACGTCATTCCGCAAACATCCCAGCCTGTGGAGATGACGCCCAGCGAGCCGGGCCAGGAATTTTCACCCGCGCGCCTCAATCCCAGGCCCCGTGCTCCGGCCGAACCCGACGCGATCTGGCGCTCCATCGCGCGTTTCGCGGTGATGGCCACGACGTCGTGGATGATTTTTTTGATGGTGATGATGCTCGGCCAGGAGGACATCGCGGGATTCGCCGTCGTCTTCGATATCGTGCTCATTGCCGGCCTGACCTTCAGCCGCATGCAAATGCGCACGGGCCCGTTCACCGTTTTTCTGGCGGCGGGATTGACGGTCGCGTTGTCAATGCCGCTGCTCTCGCAACTGGGCTACGTCTTCAGAATTAGCCCTGAAATGCTGACCGAGATCAACAAGCACATCCAACCCGGGCAGCCGGAAATAACAATGGAGATAGCCAACGCCGCTGTCAACGCCAACGCATGGCTGTACTGCAGTCTGTTTGGTCTTCTGGCGTCGTTTCCGATCTGGCTGGCCGGGCTGAAGGTTGCCGCCGCGCAGCGCCTGCGGGATGCGCGCCGAAAATGAATTCGCGCAACGCCGATCTGTTCGCTATCGCGCCCGTTGCGATGCTGCTGCTGAGCGTCAACATTCTGCTTTTCATTTACTGCGGCATCGCCTCTGGAAATCTCGGCACGGTCAACAGTGACGTACTGCTCGGCCTGGGCATGAGTGTTCGCGAACGCGTCTGGCAGGGCGAATGGTTCCGCATGATCATGCCGATGTTTCTGCACGGCGGATTCTGGCACATCGCCCTGAACACCATCGCCCTCTACCGCTACGGCCCGGCGACGGAGGTCCAGTACGGCCATGCAAACTACGGCACGCTCTATCTGCTCAGCGGCGTGGGAGGAATCGCCTTCAGCCAGATTTTCGGCGGCCATCATTCCATCGGCGCATCGACCAGCCTTTTTGGCGTGATGGGCGCGCTGCTGGCCCTGACGATTCTGCGCGTACCGGTGCTCAAGTACGCGTACCGCAATTCGGAAGTCCGTGGGCATACGTTCTGGATCGTCCTGATGTACCTCGCCGGCGTGTGCGGAATGTTGGGCAATGTCGACAACTGGGGCCATCTCGGGGGACTGGTTTTCGGACTGATCATCGGCGGCTTCTTTGAAATCTGGAGAAAGCAGCGACGACTCGCGCTTCCGCTTGTACTGACCGTCGCGGTCCTGCTGGGAAGCGTGGTGGCCGCCGCGCGCTGGACGATCTTCAGCCCGTACTATCATCTTCACATGGGCGCGCTGGCGGGTGACGCCGGTGACACGGCGCTCCAGCAGAAGGAATTCGAT
Organism: Planctomycetota bacterium; assembly: GCA_038227875.1. GTDB lineage: Bacteria > Planctomycetota > SZUA-567 > H5-PLA8 > H5-PLA8 > JBBRPR01. The sequence continues at coordinate 45,400 of JBBRPR010000027.1, read as the reverse complement.
CAGGCTGTCGTCTGGTCGAAACCCTGGCACAAAGAGCGCCTCGTCGAGTTCATGATCGAGCAGTATAAATTGAAACGCTGGAATGCCGAACAGGCCGCCGACGAAGGCTACATTTACTTACCGCGCAGCGTCGCCAACGCGGTTTTGAATGAACGGCGCAACGAATGAGCGACGCGCCCGCACTCGTCTGCACCGGCATCACCAAGCGCTTCGGCAGCAACACGGCGCTCGACGACGCCAGTTTGCGCGTCGAAGTCGCGCAGATTCACGCGCTCGTCGGCGAGAACGGAGCCGGAAAGTCGACGCTGCTGGGCATCGTCTCGGGATTGCTCCAGCCCGACGCCGGCACCTGCAGCGTCTTCGGCACGACCGCGAATTTCTCCTCGCCGCTGGATGCCGTCGCCGCCGGCATCGGTGTGGTTCATCAACATTTCCTCCTCGCCGATGCGCTCACCGTCGCCGAGAACGTGGCGCTGGGCATCCGCGCCAGTCCGCTGGGTCTGCGCTTCGACCGGCGCACCGCGGAAAAGCACGTCGCCGAGCTCGCGCAGCAGACGGGCCTGGCGATCGATCCGGCCGCGCGCGTCGCCGACCTGCCCGTCGGCCTGCGGCAGCGCGTCGAGATCTTAAAGGCGCTCGGCCGCGGTGCCAAAATTCTGCTCCTCGACGAACCGACCGCCGTGCTCGCTCCGCCGGAAGTGGCGACGCTTTTTGAAACGCTCCGCGGTCTGCGCGCCGCCGGCCGCACCATCGTCGTCGTCACCCACAAGCTCGACGAAGTCTTCGCGCTGGCCAGCGCCACGACCGTGCTGCGCCGGGGAAAGACGGTTTTCTCCGGCATGCTCAGCGACCTGACGCCCGCGACCCTCGCTGAAAAGATGATCGGACGCGCGCTGCCGACCACGCCAGTCGCCACGCAATCCGTCTCGCCGAACACGGCACCGGTGCTCTCCGTCCGCAACCTGCGCCTTCCTGGGGTACTCGACATCGATCAGCTCGAAATCCGCCCCGGAGAGATTCTGGGCATCGCCGGCGTCGAAGGCAACGGCCAGGAGGAACTCGCCGCCGCGATCGCCGGCACGCTTCCTCACCCACTTGACTCCAGTGCCGCGATCGACATGCGCAGCCAACCGCTGGCCGCGCTCTCCGTAAAATCGCGCAGCGACGCGGGGCTGGCGTACATTCCGTCCGACCGCCATCACGAGGGCCTGGTGCTCGATTTTTCGCTGAGCGAAAATCTGTTCGCGCGCAAGCAACTGACGCGCAACTTTGCCAGCGTCGCGATTCTCGATCACGCCGCGATGACCTCGCGCGGTGCCGAGCTGCTCCGCGACTACGGCGCCGTCCCGCCGGAGCCCGATCTTCCCGCGCGTTCACTCAGCGGCGGCAACCAGCAGAAAGTCGTGATCGCCCGCGAACTCTCCTGCGCCCCCGCGCTGATCGTCGCCTGCAATCCGACGCGCGGCCTGGACGTCGGGGCCACCGGCGACGTGCATCAGCGTCTGCTCACCGCCGCGCGCGAACAGCAAGCCGGCGTGTTACTGATCTCCTCCGACCTCGACGAAATCCTCCTGCTTTCTGACCGCGTCAGCGTCCTCTACCGCGGCAAGATCAAAGAAGTCGGCCCCCGCGGCGTGGCAAAGGAAGCGGTAGGCCGCGCAATGGTCGGTGCGTAGCGGCGGCTCTTGGCTGTTAGCTCGTGGCTCTTGGGAGCGGAGAGTCACCGCTTTACCGAGAGATCCTGGTACCACTGGCACGGATGGATTTGAGCGAAGCGAAACTCCGGCCTTGCCAGTGCGATCGCAGTGGAATCGCGATTAACTCCGAGAAAACAATCCATCATTTGCCACGGAGTGGCGAAATAAAGTAGCCCACGGCGTGAGCCGTGGGAATGCGTAACTCCAGAGCATTCAGGAGCCCAATTGTTTAGGAAATTCAATGAGGTGCAATCCAAACGTTTCAGTGATTGGAACGGTTGATCGTTTATTTTTCGACGGATCTTTACCTTCCGTGGTCCAAAGAAATGGATACATCATGATTGATCGCGCGCCTTGAACGCTGGATACTTCCGTTTCCCAACCATCCCACCGCACGTTTGAGTAGAATTTTTGTAATGATGCGCTCATCATCTGCTGAAGGAAGGCACTGTATTTCACCTCCAGATTTTCCCATCGCAACGTATCAGGTCCAAAGTAGAACACTTCGCCCTTAGCGTCACCCAACCCGCCACAATCCAATGCAAAGAAGCCGCCCAAAACATCGTCGGCAATAAAGAGGAATCCGGGATCATCCGCCTCCAATTCTTTGCGCGCGAAAGCGTTCCAACCGGGAAGTGTGCGCGGGAAACGAGGATGACCGGAACCGAGAACGCGGAGCCAGCCATGATCAATGAGCAGCCCGCCGGTTTCATAGACGACCGCGCCCATGGGACTGCGTGTGGTTACTTGTATCTCCAGCAAACACGTCTCGCGCGCCCCTAAATCCGGAGGGAGTACTTCGACCGGCACTTCGGCGGTCGCGATCCACTCCTGTAGGACGGGCCACGCGGGATCGTTTGTTTCGATCAATTCTTCCAAGGTTCTTGCCATGGTTCACCAATCTACCGATATCTTTCACTCCTGCCAAGGCACTGCCTCCGGTTTGGCAACGCATTTGTTAATAACTAATTGTCATGACAAATAATGTCGACTCGCTACCTATTAAGAACAAACGTGCACGGCTGCAATTCACACTGGCGGAATTACTGCTATTCGTGGCGATGACATTTCTTGGCATGGCGCTCTATGAACCTACCGTTAGTAAGGACTCCCGAATACTCGCGTGCTTAATTGTCATACTTGGAACAGGAGTCGGTGCTTTAATAGGTTTGATCGCCTGTTCATCGGGGTGTTCGAATCGGAAAATGTGGTTTATCGGGGGCATCCTTACGGGTTGGATGCTGACGTTCTGGATAGTGGTGATCACACACGCTGTTTCCACCGGCTGGCACGAACGCGCATTCAAGGTTGTTCTCTTGGGGCTTCCGCTCTTCGTCTTGTTAGGATACACGATCAGGCTCCGATCTCGCGTGGACGGCTCCCGCAATGTTCCTCAGCTACCACTCTTTCTCGTATCCATTGCAATGTATGGTGAAATACTATGCACAATCGCGCCACCTCTGTTGCTGAGGCGATATGCGTGCAGTTGTGGAGGACCTTCATGGGATTGCAGCGCTTTCGCGGAAGCACAGGAAGTTTATCATCGCACCGATTATTCCGAAACGGGCATCCAATATGCCACCTCTCTGAATATTTTATGGGGCGACAAGGGCAAATTATCGCTCATTGATTCGTCGCTCGCGCACGCGGAGATTGGCGGCTCAAAAATGCAACCCAAGGCAGGATATTATTTCAAAGTACTCACGGCCCAAGGCCCCAGTGCTCCAGGCGGACGCCGTTCGTATATTGATGCCAGCGGCAAAATGACGCTTGGATACGCGCTAATTGCGATTCCATCCAAATACACTGAAACCGGGCGAGTTTGCTACATCATCAATCAGAACGGAACCATCTTTGAGCGCGATCTCGGTCCAAACACACCCTTCGTCGCTGCGGCAACGACCGAATTCGATCCCGATACAAACTGGGTGCCGACACAATGAGCGATATTCCAGCGCTGAAGAAGGGCAGACAAATCATCGTCGCTCTAATTACTCTCATTGGAGCAATAACCACCCATTTTCCAAGCTATTCCTTCGAACAGAAAAAACTACTTCAATCGAAGGTGGAGGAATTCGGTTTTCAAAAGCCTCAAAATACACTCTACATTGAGATGGGAACTACGTCGCCTCAGCGCATGCGTCTCTTTTCATACGCTCGCGGTCGAACTGTTACGGCAAATCTACTCAGGGTAATCGCAAAACTTCGCCCGCCGCCCAAATTCATAATGAGTAGTTTTGGTGCGCCGGGGTATCTCGGTCCGCCAGATGAGCTTCTTACCTGTGATCTTGGAAACTTCTGGATTCATATGTCAGTGGGACCGGACTATTTGAATGAAGACGGCACGCCTTGGGTTCCAACGCAATAACTATCCGCTACACCCGCCACGCCTCAATCCCCACGGCAGTCTCGCGACCTTGGATCGCAGCGTTGAGCAGCTCCGCCGTCGCGGGAGCTAGGGTCAGGCCATTACGGTAGTGGCCGCAGGCGACGAACAGGCGCTGGGTGCTCCGCACTTCGCCCAGCAGCGGGTGTTTGCCTTTGATGCCGGGGCGCAAGCCTGCCCAGGTTTTGATCGGGGCAAAATTCTTCAGTCCGGGGAGCAGCGCGTGCGCAAACTTTGTCAACTGCTCGCGGCCGGCTTCGGTCGGCGTCTTTTCGAAGCCGGATAATTCGTGCGTCGCGCCGATCAGATAAATGCCGTCGCCGCGCGGCACGATGTAATTCTTGTCGCAGGTCATCACGCGCCGGGCGAGTTTCGGGTCGGCGTTGTAGCAGAGCAACTGGCCCTTCACCGGATGAACTTTGCCGCAGGCCGGCGCGAGTTTCACCAGCGCCGGCAGTTCCGCGGCCCACGCGCCGGAACAGACGGCCACCGCGCCGGCCGGTAGTTCCCGACCCGACTTCAGCACCACGCCGGTCGCACGCGAACCGTCGGTGCTCAGCGTCACGTCGGCGACGGCAGCCTCCGGCTCGACGCTCCCGCCGCGCTTCTGGATGCTGGACAGCAGCGCGCCGACCAGCCACGGACTTCGGATCTGGCTTTCCGTGGTGTACTCCACGGCGCCGCTGAAGATCTCCGCGTTCAATCCCGGTTCGCGCTGGCGCAGCTCCAGTTGGTCGATGCGCCGGGCCGGCATGCCGCGTTCACGGCCTCCCGCGATCAGCGACGCGACGTTCTGTTCCTCTTCATCAAGCAGCGTCTGCGGCAGTAACTCCAGCGCGCCGGAGACGCGGTAGCCCGTGTCGATGCCCGTCTCCGCCTGCAGCCGCGCGGTCCATTCCGGGTAGAGCTTCGCCGCCAGCAGCGTGAGATCGTGATAATCCGGAATGCCTTCGCGCACGCGCGGCCGCGGCCGGCACGTGATCATCCCCGCCCCAGCCCACGACGACTCGCGGCCGGGCGTGGACTTATCGAGCACCTTCACGCGCAACCCATCGCGCAACGCGCGGTCGGCCAGACTCAGGCCAATGACGCCACCGCCAATGATGAGAAGATCGGGAACGGAGTCATTGGTCATCGGTCATGTTTCATTGGCGCTGTCGCGGATTGGGACTCACGAAGACTTGATCTTCTCAAAGCGTGTGCTGAATTCAAGCCGCTCTCGCGATAGACGAGAGCGCTGTTGCCGTTCAAATGACAAATGACCGATGACCACTGAAAAATGACCGATGACTCTGTTGAGCACTACGCCTTGGCCGTGATCTCAAACAGATGGGCCTGATGTGCTTCGAGCGAGACGTACAGGCCGGGCCAGGCGAGTTCGTTACCGTCGCGTTCGTAGCGCTTGGCGTCGTAGCGGTCGTAGAACACGTACTGCTTGCCGGAGAGGTACGTATTCTGTGGCAGCGGGATGCGGCCGTAGGCGCGCAGGCCATTCAAATTCACGACGATCAGGTAGCCAATGTAACGCTGCGTGGCGCGCGCGGAGGGCGTCCAGTAGAGCGCAAGGATGGCATCGTTGGAGACGTCGCCCCAGCCGGCGGACTGCGCGTCGCGGACTTCGAAGTTGCCATCCTGGAAAATCGGATCGTGAAGCACGTCGAGGATCTTCTCGTAGAAGATGGCCGTTTCGATGTCTTCGGGTTCCTGCGGGCGCCGGCCGAGCTGCACGGGCGGGCGAACTTTGCGGCCTTCGAGCTGGCCCTCGTAAAACAGTTTCAGTCCCGGCCCGAAAAACGTGGCGACGGCGGCGCTGCGTGCGCGGCCCGGCCCGAAACTCGCGGCGGCGCGCGGTTCGTCGTGATTTTCAATGAAGCGGGCGCAGCGCTCTTCGAAACTCTTGTCGCCCTGCAGATGCTGACGCGCGCCGCTGAAATCGCTCTTGCGCAGGCGGTCGTAAAGCGTCTTGTCGTAGGTGAAATTGAAGCCTTCCTGCTGCAGCCGCCATTCCAGGTCCCAGTACGCTTCGGCCATGAACAGGAAATGCGGCTCCTGCTTAAGCACTTCGGGAATCGTTTCCTTCCAGAAGCTGGTCTTGTTGGGATTGGGTCCGAGCTTGGGGCCCCACGTCCGCTCGAGAATTTCCGGCAGGATCAGCATCGCCATGTCGCAGCGCACGCCATCGCACTGGGACGCGACATCGAGCAGCTTCTTTCTCATCAACGCGCGGCCGGGGGCCTGAGCGTAGTTGATCTGCGCGGTGTCCTCCCACGCGGGGAAATAGGGATCGCGGCCGCAGGCGATTACTTTTCCAGACGGCGATTTGAAAAACGCTTTCGGATTGCGCGCCAGATCGTCGTCGGTGCCCTGCACGAGGACATCGGGTTGTTCGGCGATGGACCAATGGTCGCGTGAAAAATGGTTGGGAACGAAGTCGAGCATCAGGCGCAGACCGTAGCGGCCCATCTTTTCACGAATGCCCGCCAGCGCCTGGCGGCCGCCGAGCTTCGGCGAGACTTCGTATTTCGACACTGCGTACGGCGAGCCGATGATGTCTTGAGTCGCGACGTCGGGCAGCGCCTTCTTGTAGTCCTTCTGCAGGTCCGGATCGGTGCGCGAAATGCGGATGGCTTCGTCGTTGGTGGTCCATACGCCCATCAGCCAGATGCAGTGAAAACCCAGCCGCGCGATGCGTTCGAGTTCTTCGTTGGGCACCTGATCCAGGAACAGGCCGCGGTTAGCGCGAGCCGAAAGTTCATTCAGCCAGATACGTGTGTTAATCTCGTAAACTAATGGGAACTTAGGCCAAGGGCCCGCAATGATTGTCATGATCCTCACAGTGTGCATGGAGTAGACGACGAAAACAAACGAAAATCTGCACGAGTTTATACACTTCGCTCAATCGGCAGAAACTGCCACGATCGGGTTTGGTTTACCTATAGAGCGGCTACTTCTTACGCTCTTCACCCGTGAGAATATCGAAGTGGATTGGAGTACCGTCGCGTAGTTCAATACTGAAGTTGTAATCGTTGGTTCCCGGAACCTGCTGACAACCCAGAACACGGTAGTCCAAGGGCGCATGATCCAGCCGCGGAAGTCTGTCTTGGAATTTTGACCCGCGGTCGATGAGTTCCTGAGCGGTATAGCTTTTCAATAGCTTGCCGCCCAGATAGAAACTGAACTCCACGCGTTGCGGATCGGGTTTGGAGTCGTCCTGGCGCAACCGCCAGACCGCGACCTTTCCGGCAATGGGGCTCCAACCCAGAACTACACCATTTCGGTTGTACCAGTCGTACGCGTCAACGCGTTCGTCGTCCGTACGCTTCACCATAAAAATCGTGGTCGCGCCTTTGTCTCCAGAATCGCCAGCAGGAATGCAGCGCGCGTAGAACCGGTCATCCAGATCCGAATGGACATACGGCCAAAGTCCGGCCGCTTCTTTCGCTCCGGCCAGACTGATTGGAAGTTGCATCATCAAAAACAACCAGAGGAGACCATTCGATCGCTTCATCATTCAGCACTCCAGGCAGTCGCACAGGAATTCGTATTTTGAGCGGACAGTATTGAGACTCAGCAGCCCAAGGCAGGTTGCACGAATTTTGGGCGAAACCGATTGCAGTCCGAGGCGTCAAAATTTCCAACTCTCACGAGGTCATCGGCATGGATCGCAGCATGTGGGTCGTGGTCGTCCTGGTTCTGGCATCGAGTGGCGCAGCGGCGATCGCGGCGGAGAGCCGTGCCGCGCTGGACTTGAAGGCGTCTGAATTTGAAACGTGGATGACGCACGGCCGGGACACGCGAAAGCCCGGCGAAGATCCCAGAGAATTGGGAGCTGCGCTGTCGACACGCGTGGACGCCGATCGCATGGTTACCGATCAAACGGTGCTCGCGTGCCTCAGCGCGTTCCGCGGATTCGAGGGCGAGGCGTCGGTCAAGTCCGGCGTGCAAAGTTACCCGGCAACGCGAGGATTCATCGATTCCACGGTCAAACAATTTCAACACCAATCCCAGCTCGTGGCCGAGTTGCTGCGGGCCAAGGCTGAACTTCTGAATCTGGAGGGCAAGTACGGAGACGCCGTCGAAGTCTTCGACGCCGCCGCCAAAGAATATTCCCGCATGGGTCTGGCCTGCGACCGCGGCAAGATTGCTTGCGGCGTCACCGCCGGCGAGCTTAGCCACGTGATGAAGAACGATGCCGGAGCTGATGCGCGGTATCTTGAAGTCATGAGTTATCCGTGGTACGCGACGCGCGATGCGGAGGCGCTGCAGGACTTGCGCGACGGTTACCTGCGGGCCGTCCGCGGCCTGATCGACGTGCGGCGAAACGACAAAACCGCGCTGGAACAGATTTACGTCACGCCTGCCGTTTACGGACAGCTGTTGCCGCTGATCGCCAAAGCGATCACCGCCGCCGGCGGCGATCCCACGAGCGCCGCGAATCTGGTCTCGATGGGATGGAACGGAAAACGTGACGCTCGCTGATGCGAAAGGCCGAACACGATCATCCAAAATCGTAGACATATGTATCGATTCCCGCGGCGAGCAACGTCTGCTCGATGAGCGGCTCGATCTGCTCCCATTTCCCGCCGGCGAGGCCACAGCCGATGCGCGGCATATGCACGCTCGCCTTGATTTCCGCCGCCTTCGCCGCGATTTTGGCGAGTCCTGTCTCCACGGCGTCGTAGCGAATCGGCGGACCCTCGCTGCCGGTTTTCATGCCGTGCTGGCCGATCAGGTTGGCGACCCAAATGTACGATTCGCATTGCACGAACTGGACCGAGCCCAGCGCGAAATCATTGCGATTGCGTTCGCGGTGCCATTTTCGATAGTGTTCTTCCGGTTCCGGCCACCGCTTGGAAATGGCGAGGACAAAGCCCTTGCCCCATCCGCCCATGTCATTGCAGATGTGAACGATGAGCTTGCGGCCCGAGGCCTTGGGGGACGTAGCGTCGCCTTTGAGGTAGTAGATGGTGTTCATGACTACTTCTCCGGACAAAACGCCAACCCCGAATACACCTTCAAGTCGATCATCGTGCCGCCGCGGCGGCGTTCGTCGAGCCAGCGGCGGACGTCGCTGAGCGGGATTTCGTGGACGACGATGTTCTCGGTGCCGTCGCCGCCGCCCGCGTTTACTTTCTTGAGTTCCTCGGCGCGGAAGAGCGTGATGAATTCATCGGTGAGCCCCGCTGAGACGGCGCCGGCCGTCAGCTGCGTGAATTTCTTGGCCTCGTAGCCGGTCTCTTCGAACAGTTCGCGCGCGGCGGCCAGTTCGAGCGCTTCATTTTCCTGGCCGGCGATGTCGCCCGCCAGTCCCGCGGGAATTTCGATCACGTTGCATTTGACGGGGACGCGGTACTGTTCGACGAGCAGCAGTTTGCGCTCGGCCGTCACCGCCACGATGCCGACGATGCCCGAGACCTTCTTGCGCTGCACGAACTCCCAATTCCCGCGCCGCACATACCGCAGGAATTTTCCGTCGTAGAGCACGTCGTCCGGTTTGTCTGTTGGCGTCGCCATGGGTATCACTCCTCGTTATTTGATGTCCGCACTGTTCACGACGGTCACGCTTGCGCGCTGCATCTCCATAACTGCGGCCTCGACGTCGCCGGGCTTCAAGTTCACGCCGCGGCAGGCGTCAACAATCAACGTGGTCTTAAACCCAAGCTCACGCGCATCAAGCGCCGTAAACTTCACGCAGTAATCGGTCGCAACGCCAAGCACACATACCGCGTCGACGCCCTGTGCTTTGAGGTAATCGCCGAGGCCCGTCGCTTTGCGGTGTCCGTTGTCGAAGAACCCGCTGTAGCTGTCGATGCCTGCGTCCGTGCCTTTTTGAAATACGCGCGTGATCTTCGTGGTATCGAGTTCCTGCACAAAAGCCGCGCCCGGGGAATGCTGAACACAATGCACCGGCCAGAGCACCTGCGGCAGCCCGTTGAGTTCCATCATCTCCCCCGGCCTCTTGCCCGAGTGATTGGCCGCAAAACTGCCATGCGACGCCGGATGCCAATCCTGTGTGGCGACGACGAACGGAAATTTCGCGAGCAGGCGATTGGCAATCGGCGCGACCGCGTCGCCGTCGGCCACGGGGAGCGCGCCGCCGGGCATGAAATCGTTTTGAAGATCGACGAGAATTAACGCGTTCATTTTGCCGCCTCCACGCGCAGTTCGTCGCGCAACCGCATCAGGAGAATACCCAGCATGTTCTTGCCGCTGCCGTCGCCGCCATCGGCCCAGTAGTTGTCGTTGGCGGTATGTTCGATCAGTTTCGCATCGCCCGTTGCCAGTAGCCCTTCCCGAATATCCGCGTGCTGGGAGAACTTGGCTCGAATGGCGCAGTACATGATTTCATCCTTGGCGCTGTCCCAATCGCGTCGAATCTTTTTCTTGCGGTCACGCCCCATCGTTGCGGCGACCATCGGAGACTTCACGTCGCGAATCGCTTCCGCGTCCTGGGGATCAACAAATTTCTGCGCCTGAAAATAATGCTCGCTCGTTGGCCACGTCTTTCCATCCAGTTTGATCGGGTACGCCGCAAAGTTGGAGAAGCAGCCGTACTCATCGCCAATGCGGTAGAATTTTATAATGTTTGCCATCGCCTTCACCCATCCTTCTTCCACATACTGCGCGCTCACAGTTCGAAGTTGAAGCCCTTCTTCACCAGGCGCTGATACTTCTTCTCATCGAAGCTGTACAGACGCGCGGCGCGGTGGGCGACGTCCTGTTCGATTTCATCGAGTTCGATCAGCAGATCCATGCTCAGGATTTTCTTGCGGAAGTTGCGCTTATCCAGCGGGCGCTCGAGCACCATTTCGTAGAGTTTCTGCAGCCGCGAGAGCTTGAATTTATGCGGCAGCAGTTCAAAGCCGATCGGCTGGTAACGCAGCTTGCCTTTCAGGCGATTGAGCGCCGTGTCGTAAATCTTGTCGTGATCGAAGGCGAGCTTGGGGAGATCCGAGAGCGCAAACCAGGCCGCGTTGCGCGCGTCGGTGCTCGCCTTGATCTGATAGTCGCTCAAGTTGATCAGCGCGTAGTACGCCACGGTGACCACGCGCTCCCGTGGATCGCGGTGGAGTTCGCCGAACGTGTAGAGTTGCTCGAGAAAAACATTCTCGACGCCGGTCTCTTCTCGCAGTTCGCGACGCGCGGCTTCGTCGAGCGTTTCGTCGAGTCGCACGAACCCGCCTGGGAGCGCCCACTTGCCCTTGAAGGGCTCCAGATCGCGCTCGATCAGCAGCACCTTCAGATTCTCCTCGTCCAACCCGAAGATGACGCAATCGACGGTCAGGCTGGGCCGGGCGTACTCGTAGGTAAACGGCATTTTTGTTCTCCACATTTGAGCGACGGCTTAATCATAGTGTATATTTTACACGTTGTCAAGTACAGGGGGCTTGAAAATTGCCATCCGTTCCAGATACGCTGTCCCAACACATTATTGAAGGGGCTTTCCATGGGCGAACGCATATCGAGCATTCTCGCGGGCGGCTTTTTTGGACTCTTCGGTCTGGCGTTGATTTATGTTGCGGTGTTTGGCAGCGAGTCGGCCGTGTTTATTCCGTGTGGCCTGGTGAGCATCGGGATCGCCGTCGGGATAATCCGCGCGTCATTGCAGGGCGCCCCTGCGGCGGGAGGTCCGCCGGTCGACATTTTCGAGATGCCGAAGCTGACGCAAGCGATCGGATCGCAGTTGATCCGCGAAGCGCCACCGGGCTGGACGAATTTCAAGTTCACCGTCGCCCCCGATCCGCAGGGCGGATACCTGTGTTGCATCTACGGGCCGAATAAGCAGTCGTTTCAGCCGAGCCAGGCCGCGCAGATGCTGATTGCTCAGTTCGCCGCGCGAACGAAGCGCACGGGCCGTTTCACGAGCACCGCGACGAAGCAGGCGAATGGCGAGTGGTCGGTGAGCGTGGTGCCGGAATGAGAAACGTTTGTCCGGCGATGTAACATTGGGCTCGATTGCACGGGGTGAAGTACCACACCGCGTTCATAGGCGAATGTTACAAAATGTTACATAATGTTACGCATTTTCAGGTGCCTAGTGTTTTCCAGTACAAAAATATTGTTGTACTACGCCAAAGGGTTGCTCAACCGTATGCGATGTCGGCAGTTGGGAATTACGACGGCGCGTCCGTGCGTGGATCGCGCGCGGTTGCCCGATCGCGGGTGTTGAATGGACTATGCGGTTGTCAGAGATCAGACCACTCCATCGGTTGATAATAGACCGTGGATTAGGGTTTGTCAATTATTTAATACATAAATTTTAAACTTAGGTCTATGCCGGCTAATGTCTATTAACACTCCGGGTTCAACAAAACAAAAACGCCCTCCACTCGGAGGGCGTTTCTGTTCATTCATCGTTCTGAACTACGAACTTAGCACTTGCTGTACCCGCATGCCGCGCACTTGACGCAGCCTTCAACGAACGCCAGGGTGCCGGCGCCGCATTCGGGGCACTTCAACTTGTAGCCGGTGAGCAGTTCGTCGCTGATCGTCGTCTTGGAATTGCCCGACCGCGGCGCGACTGCGTGCGCCACGGCTTCGGCGATGATCGACGTCGCGGAGGCCTTCGGCGCTTCCGTGCCGGCGGCGGTGGGATGGCCGTTGGCGTGGCCATTGCCATGTCCGTTGCCATGACCATTGCCGTTGCCGCCGTGCGGGGCGTCGATGTCCACTTCGCCCAGCAGGATCGCCTTCAGACCGTAGCTCTTCTTCGCCTGCCAGTACTTGCGGATCGTCTTGCCCAGCGCGTCGCCGAGGCTCATGACGCGGCCGTCCTTCGTCGGAATCGACAGGTGCGAGCCGATGCCTTCGAGCTGATCCATCACCAGGTCCATCGAACCGCCGCTGCGCAGGAACAGGCTGACCATGCGGCAGATCGCTTCCAGGTCGGAGGCGGCAACGTCGCCGGCCTTGCCCAGCTGCGCGAACACTTCCAACTCGCGTTCGGTCTTCGGATCCACGGAGATCGTCAGATGCATGTGGCCGAAGGGCGTGTTCGAGCGGATGCGGACGGCCGAAAGAATCGTCGGCGTCTTCACCGGCTTGATGACCGGCTGCGTGGCCAGGGTGTGCGCGACCGGCGCGGCTGGCTTCGGTTCTTCCTTCTTCTTCTCTTCCTTCAGCGCCATCGGCTGGCCCTTGCGGCAGCCGTCGCGGTAGACAGTGACGCCCTTGCAGCCGGTGTCGTACGCCAGTTCGTAAATGGCGCGAACGGCGGCGGGCGTGGCGTGGGACGGGAAGTTGGTCGTCTTGCTGATGGAGCTGTCGCAGTGGCGCTGGAAAGCCGCCTGCATCTGGATGTGCCATTCCGGCGAAATGTCGTGCGCGCAGACGAACGTCTGCTTCACCTTTTCGGGAATGTTGGGGATGTTGTGCAGCGTGCCTTCCGTGGCGATGCGGTCAAAGAGCTCCGCTTCGTTATAGCCCCAGAAGTTGGCGGCCTTGGCGACGGCCTTGAACGCGTCGTTGACTTCGACCATGCGCTGCGCTTCGCCCTTGTGGTCGCGCATCACGTGGCGGAAGAATGCCAGCGAGAAGAGCGGTTCCACGCCGCCGGAGCAGTTGGAGATGATCGAGATCGTGCCGGTCGGCGCGACGGTCGTGGAGCAGGCGTTGCGCTGCTTGCGCTTCCATTCCAGTTCCCAGCGGCTGCCCTTCCAGTTCTTAAAGACGCCGCGCTCTTCGGCCAGGTGTTCGGATTCGTTGTGCGCTTCGTCGTTGACGAACTTCATGAAGCGTTCGCCCCATTCGACGCCGCTCTGGGTGTTGTAGCCGACACCGAGCTTGTAGAGCGCATCGGCAAAGCCCATGATCCCCAGGCCGATCTTGCGGTTTTCCGTGCAGACCTTGGCGATCTGAGGAATGACGTAGTTGTTGACTTCGACCACGTTTTCCAGGAAGCGCGTGGAAAGACGCACGGCCTTGCGCAGGCCATCCCAGTCGACGGCCTGTTCGGGCGTCTTGCCGTCGCAGTTGTCCTTCACGAAGAGACCGAGATTGACCGAGCCCAAATTGCAGGCTTCGAACGGCAGCAGGGGCTGCTCGCCGCACGGGTTGGTCGCTTCCATTTCGCCGACGTTGGGGGTCGGGTTGAACTGGTTGATGCGGTCGATGAAAATCACGCCCGGTTCGCCGGTCTGCCAGGCATGGTTGACGATCGTGTCCCAGACGTCGCTCATCTTCCACACCGACGGGCGCTTTTCGGCCGGCAGCGCGAGGTACTCTTCCAGCGGCATCAGGTCGTTCAACTGGTAATCTTCGATCTTCAGGCTCTTCTGAAGGACATATTCCTTCTTGGAGCGGAAATTCTGGACCAGATGCGGCTGGTCGGGGTTCTTGCGGTACGCTTCCATCCACGGGTCGGTGACCTTGACCGAGATGTTGTAATTCTGGAAGCGCGAGAGATCCTGCTTGGCGTAGATGAACTTCAGGATGTCGGGATGCGTGATCTTGAGCATGCCCATGTTGGCGCCGCGGCGGAACGCGCCCTGCTGAATCGCGTTGGTCGCTTCGCTCAGGACTTTCCAGAAGCTGATCGGGCCGGAGGTGGTGCCGCCGGAGGACTTGATCCAGTCGCCGGTCGGGCGCAGACGGTCAAAGGCGAACCCGGTGCCGCCGCCGGCCTTCTGAATTAGCGCCGTGGCCTTCACCGTGTCGAAAATCTCATCGATCGAATCGCCCACGGGCAGCACGAAGCAGGCGGAGAGCATGCCCATTTCGCGGCCGGCGTTCATCAGCGTGGGGCTGTTGGGCATGTAGATGCCCTTGATCATCAGGTCGAAGTATTCGCGTTCAATCTGGGCGATCTCGGCGGGTTTCTTGCCGTAACGGACTTCGGCGGCGGCGACGGTCTTGGCGACGCGCGTGAAGAGTTCTTCGGGCGTCTCGGTGCACTTGCCGTCAGGCCCCTTCTTAAGGTAGCGCGACATCAGCACGCGGACGCAATTGTCCGTCAGACCCAACGACTTGCCGTTGGCCCAGACCGGGTCGACCGGCTTGGCACCGGCAGCTTCCTGAAGTTTTGCATCGCGATCCTTCACAGGAATTGAAGTCTCCGCCTTGGCCACGCCACCGTCTACCGCACTTTTCTTCGCCGGATAAATCATGCACCCTCCTCTTTATGACTTGTGTGGAATGGTAAGAAACCCCGACGGCCTTTTGCAGCAGGCGGAAGACAGTTGGCAGGAGCACTGCCCACCCTCCACCACCGGCTACCACACCGTCGTCCCTTCCTACCCGCGCCCACGCCCCATTTATTGTATGACTGACTGAACACCCTAAAACGGTCAATACAAAAAGCGACAAAACATCCAACCTAATCCGACCCTAATCTACCAAGCTCGTGTTATGACTCCAGGCAGAAATAGGGATCGTCGGTCGGTATGCTGGTCTTCAATCAAAAATACCTTTTGTAGTTGAGAAGCGGGAAGATACCCCAACATGTAGTGGGTGTCAACGATGAAAACTTTATAACATATTCACATGTTATTCACATCCTAAGCCCTTGAAATTAGGAGCCTTGTAGGAATGAAAATCTTTGGCAGTGGATAACTGTTGATAACTCTGATAACCCGATTCGGGGCGGTTTTCGGCTACTTTAACACTAAGATTGAGGCAATTACTGCGGACTTCGTGGCCGTCTGTTAGGGTACACTGTTCCTAGGCAGGCAATGGCTTATGGCGTTTTCTTTCGCGAAGGCGCGGGGTTTTTAATCTCTCGCAAAGTCACAACGACGCAAAGGAACGGATTTTTTGCGGAGGAGTGTCGAGAATTTTTCTCGATGCTGTTCATTTAAATCGCAAGACTTCCCGTGCTTCGATCCAGTGCTCAGGAATGGATTCGCGACCGGCGGCTAGTGCCACGATGCCGCCGATGATCGCGCTGGTCGTGTCCATGTCGCCTCCGGCTTCTATCGCCGTCCAGATCGCGTCCTCAAAACAGTCCAAATGCCGCGCCGCACACCAAAGACAGAAGGGGACTGTCTCCGGCGCGGTGCCGGTGCTTCCGTTGCCTAACCTTTTCGCGGCTTGCTCGGGGTTGGTTTGAGCATCGAGCAGGCGGGCGGCTTCGATTCCAGCCCGAGTTGATCCAGCAGAGCAATATTCGAGTGCGGATTCGAACAGATCTTTCCGCAGCTGCAGTATGCCACGCGATGGCGAACATGCGGAGGCCGTGGCAACGGCAATCGCGATGGCTCCTGCCTGACCTTCCTCGTGAGCATGTGTGACTTGCGCGGACAATCGCGCTTCCTTCGCAACCCGCGCAAGATCATCCGCGAACCACGCTGCCAGCGGCGCGACGCGCATCGCGCCGCCGTTTCCCATCGAGCCGCGACCTCCGAAGACCCGCGCAGCGGCGGCGCGCCATGAACCGCCGTTCGCGACTTCCTCGAGCACGTCGCAGGCGCTCGCGCCGTAGTCGCGTGTGTCGTCAGCCTTGTAGCGCCGCGCAAACACTGTCGCGAGTAGATCCTGATCGATGCCGCCCCGCGCCCGCAGGACCTCCAGAATCCCCAGTGCCATTTCCGTATCGTCGGTGTACTTCCACGGCGTCGGTGGCAGGAACCGGTCGGCAATGAGCGGCTCGATGGGATTCATCGCATACAAATAGAAATTGCCGAGCGCGTCTCCGACGGAAAGTCCGTCGAGAGCGAGCAGAGCTCGCTCTCGGGACAGTTCGAAGCTTTTCATGCGTTAAATTATACCGGCTCTGCGTACGAGAGATACTCTTTTGTATTGGGAGTCACGGCTTCCTGGTGTTGGTTTCCTCCGCAAGCACCTCGCTACCCGCCACGGCAAATTCGGTAAGCAAGCTCTTGTGTCCGGTGTGCCTAAAGCTTCCTGACAACCGGACCCGCTTTTGAGATTCCTGAAGGCTTCTAGCCTTCTCTTGATCCATGTTTATCGCAATACTTTTTCCCTCTGCTGTTTGAAGAGCGAACACCAAGTCAGACGTGCTTGCATCTGGCACATGCGGAACGACTCGTCCGTCGATGAAGAAATGCTCTGCAATAATTTCAAAGGAACGGACTACATACCATCCGTTTGACATCTCAGCGACGACGTGCACGTATTTGCCATTCGTTTGTACGAACGACGCTCGATCCTTCTCGCTGAGCACACCAAGATTGAGAGGTACGCCCTCCCAGTCGTGGTCAAGATTATAAATCAGTGCAGACTGCCCTGTTATCCTCATCTCACCCGAGAGGTCGACTTGCAAGTTCTCCAGCCGGAAGGCCACGTCCTGCCCGCGCGAGAGGCGCGTTTTCTTGGGGAACTCTTCTTTGGGGCTCAGCACTTTCAGCGCGGGCTTGGCGTCCAGTCCGATCGGGCCGGTGTTGGGCGCGATGGTGACGACGCCGTTGGCGCCCGGCGCGTCGATCAACTCGCCGGTCCACGGGTCGTACCAGGTCAGCATGTACTTGCCCGGCATCACGCCGCGGAGCGTGATCATCGTCGATTCGCCGCCGCGCGTGAACATCCAGCCATAGACGGACGTGTGGCTGGGCTCGTAGAGCGCCGCGGCGCGCGCTTCGCCGCGGCCGGAGCAGACGACCTTTGCGTCGAATGCACTGCAGGGGAGGAGTTCCTCGGGCTTAAGCAGCACGAGGAATTTCCGGAGCGCGCGCAGCTGCGCGGGGTTGTCGATCGGGTAATGCGCTTCGTCGAAAATGCCCATCCGCTTGCGCGCGAGCAGGTCGCCGAATTCCTTGCCGTCGTCCCAGTCCATCGGCGTGCCGGCGTGGCCGTTGAAGATCGCCGCCCAGATCGCGTGATGGTACAGCGTCGGGTACAGATACGAGGCCTCGTCCGACGGCTTGCCGCGGTCCTCGGCGCCGAATTCGCTCATCAGGCGCGGGCGATGGCCAATCGGCGCGCGCGCGTAGCTTTCCACGCCGTCGATCACGTACTCCCACACGTCCGACCAGGTGGAATCGTGCGGCCAGTACGGGTACCAGTGGAAGCCGTACAGATCCGGCTGCGCGCCCGCCGGGCCGCCGTCCCAATCGATGTTCCCGCCGCGCGTCGCCTGGCCGCGGGAGCTCGTCGAGGATGCGTGCAGCGGATGGTGGAACGGATCGCCGGCGTACGCGAGGCCATCCGAGCGCTTCAGCCCGCCGCGAAAGAGCCGGACGAGATTGGCGAGCCAGAGTTCGCATTCCGCGTGGCCCCACCAGCCGGTTTTGATTTTGAAATTGCCGACTTCATCGCCGACGGCATCGAGTTCATCGGCGAGCACCCAGACGCCGACGGCGCGCGAGTAGCCCCAGCGCGCGATGACATAGCGGTAGAAATTCGCCTGATGATCGAAGAGCTGGCTGCGCCAATCGTCGAGCGGCCTGGCGGGATCGGCGGCGAAGAAACTCCAGACGTCGAAGGTTTTCGCTTTCGGACCGGTGCCGGTCTGCGGAAATCCGCTGAAGCCGTTCAGGCGTTCCAACGATTGCTTGAGCTTGTCGTCGCTGGGGCTGAAGCCGCTCTCCTGCGATGACCAGGCGTGCGCCGAGGACTCCAGCGCGTTGTGCGGGAGCGGCGAGAGCAGCAGGTAGATCAGGTCCTTGTCCTTACCGCCTTCACATTTCTCGACGAGCTGATCGAAGGCCGCCGCGCGCCCCTGGTCAAGGCACTGGTACGAGGACCACGCGCGCTTTTCCGGCAGCGGCGTGCGCTGAAATTTGTCGTGCGCGTCTTTCCAGTATTCCGCGCGGTCGTGGTGGATCAGCATGAATTCCCACGGCGCCATCCACTGGTTGAGCAAATTGTAGCCGGACGCGCGCATCGGCGGGAAGAGCTCCGTGTCGCGGTCGAGCCATTCGTCGGGCCACTCGTTTTTCGAGTCCTGCGTCTCCGCGACCCACGCCCGGCACGCGCCGAAGAGCCACAGCGCGTCCGAGCTGCCCGCCGCGTTCTTTCGGCGCAGCAGCGCCGGTTGCTTCTCGTTTTCCGGAACCACGAGCGGTCCGGGAAGGCCGTGGTCTTCGACGAGCATCGTGCCGGGAAGCTGAGCGGAGAGTTCGTTTCGCATGAGGCCTTTGGGTTGTGTGCAGTCGCCAAAGCAGGCCTCGAAATGCAATGTCGCCGAGTACGCTCCGAGCTTCCGCGGACTGAAGCGCACGCGCCACGTCCACGGACCGCCAGCTTTCTCACGCATCGCGAAGGCGGGGACGACGCACTTCTCGTCCGGTCCGGAGAACTCCGCCCACGCGCGCACGTACGTGCCGTTGCGGTCCGCGTCGTAGGCGTCGTGAATCTGCGTGTCGGGAAGCTCATTCAAAGCGTTCTGAACATCCGGCGGGAAAACGAGCGTCAGCTCGACCTTCTCGAAGAGCCCCGCCTTCGCCGGCAGTGTAGCCGAGAACGCCGCGTCGGCCGCGTGAACTCGGGAGAGAGTCGTCGCGAGCAAAATCGCGCTGAGCATAATCGATGCTGTTCTCATGTGATGAAGTGCCCAAGCTCCGCGCGCGTCCTACGCGGAGCGCCCGTGCTCTTTGTAGTCCGGGCGTCTCGCCCGGTCTAACTAAACTCAATGCGAAGTGAGACGAGACTTCGGGCGCAACACGCTCTATCGCGACAGCAAAGCCACTCAGCGCGATACAGGCTAGCGTCGCGCTGAAGGTTCCTCGGGAGCCTGCGATCGCGGCGGAGTCGAAGTTTGCGGTTCCACAAACGGCATCGTTTTAGCCGGCGGCACAGTTCGCGGGGCAGCGGGCGTACCCACACTCTTCGCCTGTTCCTCTTTTTCTTCCGTCGCTGCAACAAATTTCGAGAGGTCGATTTCCGCATCCGGCCCAAACGTGCCCGGCGCATCGCCGTCGGCACGCTTCTTCAAATCCGGCTGCGACGTCGGAGTCTTCAACGCCACGTCGCGGTTCTCATCCGTCGATGTTGTAGCCGGCGACGGATGCAGCACCGTCACCGTCTCGTCGTTGTCTTGGTAGCGCCCGCCCTCACTCCGCATTTCATGCACGTCCGATCGCGTCACACTTGAACTTGCCGCCACTGCCGTACCCGTCGCTGGCACCTCCACCCGCACGCGCGTCACTCCCGCCCGGGAGTTCGGCGCGAACGCGTGGACCGCCGCAACGCCGCCCGCGAGCAGCGCGAGCATCACCGCGGCCGCCGCGAGCCGCCATTTTGCCGCGTGCGAGATTCCCGGCGAACCCGCGCGCGCCAGGTCCAGCACGCGCTGCGCGATCAGCCCGGACGTCACCGCCTGTCCGGCCGCCACCGCGACCGCCATGCGCGCCGTCGTCGCCGCAAACGTAAACGGCAGCGTCGCCGTCGCACCGTTGCTGAGCAGCAACGGCAGCAGCGCGCCCGTCACGTTCACTCCGCGCCGGCTCAAGCGTTCGCGCAGCATCTCGCGCCCGCGCGAAAGCCGCTGCTTGACCGCGTCGCACGAACTGCGGGTCGCCGTCGCAATCTGCTCCACCGACAGCGCTTGAAAATGATGAAGCACGATCGGCAGGCGATATTTTTCCGGCAGCGCGTGTAGTTCTCCGTCGAGCACCGGCTCGAGTTCCCGCCACTGCGCCGCGTGATCCGTCGTTCCGTGCATCACCGCCGCCTCCTGCTCACGCCGCGCCCGGGCCTTCAGCGCCGACCGCGCGCGCACGCCAATGTGCCACGCCGCCGCGTACAACCATCCCGAGAGCGACTCCCGCGCGTGCAGCGAGCGGTCGCCAGCCTTCTGCGCCAGTGCGACAAACACCGCCTGCGCCGCGTCCTCAGCATCGGAAGAGTGATTCAGCACGCGCCGGCAGGTGTTGAAGACCAGCGCGCCGTGACGACGCAGCAACTCCTCAAACGGAGCTTCGCGCCGAGTCCGCGAGAACTCCGCGAGCAACTGGCCATCGGTAATCTGCGTGTGCATCGTTGTAGACCCTCGCGTTAAGACAGTTTTGAGTGTTGAGTTTTAAGTTTTGAGTTGTGTCTAGTTGCTTCAACGCAACTCAAAACTTAAAACTCACAACTCAAAACTACTCTTCTCTCTCTTTCTCTCCGCTTTGGACCCGGCGAGGTGACGGGAAATTCGAGGAAAGTGGAAGAATGTGAGTTCGAGGAGGCAATTATTGCTTGAGTCGAAGATTCGGTTGCGCGGCGCGGCGGGCGTTTTCTTCGCGAATAAGATACTCTGAAAACGCCATCAACATCAGCGTCATGACCCCGCAGACGCCAAAATTAATCAGGCCTGAAACCAGCGCATCCTCATTCCAGACGCGGCACAATGAAGGCTGCTGAGAATTCTTTGGAACGAAATTCTGTCCCAGCCGGCACGGCCAGCCCCACTCCGTTAGCGTCGTGAATTCCTTTGCGTACCATTCCTGGTATTCGCTCCGCACATCTTGTTGAACCAGATTCATGCCCAGGAAGAGACTGGCGAACACGGTGCTCATGAGCGCCGTGCTCAGATGAATCTGCCAGAATCGCCGTGAACCGCGTTTCGCCATCGCTGCGCAAGCTCCCTCTAGAGATTGCACCACGATGCGCAGCCCCGGTCACGGATTTCCGGCCGCCAACCCTATCACCCGCACGTTCCCCACCGCGCCGTTGAGGAAATAATCTTTCCCGCCGGCGTTGCCGACGGTCAGCCGACCCGTCCACGGCGCCGGCGGCGGGCAGACTTCCGCCGCGTGCAGCCGTCCGTTGATCAGCAGCCGCGCTTGCTTTCCATCGTATTCGTAACGGACGGTGCTGAGCTGCCCGAGGGTCAGCGGTTCTTTGGACGTCAGATACGTCGACTGCTTCGCGCCATCGCCGGCGAAATGTTCGATCACTACATGCAGATCGTTGCGCAGCAGCACGCGCACGCCGGCGTGCTGATAACTGCCGGCCTCGACTAGACCGCCATAGTAGCCGCCCGGTTTGCTATCGGGTGCGACTTCGATTTCGATGGCCACGGGCGTGCCCGCCGCCAGGGGGCCGGTCGTCAGCTCGGTCGCCAGCGACTGTCCGCCTGCGAGGCGCAGCAGCGCGCGCGTGCCGACTTTCACCGCGGTGCCGCTGCCTTGCAGCGCCGCGCCCATGCCTGCAACTTTGCCATCGGCAAACGTGCCGCAATCCCACGCGGCGGCGGTACGTTCCGGACCGTCTTCAGTGCCGAGCGTCACGCCTAAAAGTACGATCTGCGTTTCCGCGAGATTTCCGATGACATCGATCGTCGCGATGGCTTTCTCTGGATTCGGATTGTTCCACGGCATCAAGTAGATGCCGATCGGCGCATGCTGTTCGTTGCGGCCGCTCCACGCGACTTGCGCGCCGGCCAGCGGCTGCGGATTCCACCAGTCGCTGACTTCGCAGCCTTGCCGTAGCGAAATCGCGGCGCGCGTGCCGTCCACGTAGACCACCTCGTAACGCGCGACTGGCACCAGATACCCGCCGGGGCTGCCCCAGCAGGCGGTGTGCAGGAACCAGAGCCGGTCGGCCTTCGCGCCGTTGACGGGAATACCGCGCACTTCCGTCGGCGCGGCGGGATCGTGCGGGCCGCCGCGCAGCGTGATCACCGCTTTGCCGCCGTTGGCTTTCGGATCAATCAGGCGGAAGGGCACGCCGTTGAACTGCGGGTTGGCCGGAAACGATTGCGTCGGCACGGCCATGCCGCCCACCATTCCGGTATGATTGATCAGGAAATAACGCATGTCGTTATCGCCTTGATCGGTCCAGCCGCCGACGCCGTCGCCGGCTTTCTCGTCCATGTAACCGCGGTTGGCCTGAGCCGACAGATCCAGCTGCGTGTAGCGGTAACGCTTCGCGGAGACCGAATGAAATCCCGCGCCAAGATTGCGCGCCAGCGAACTGACGATGCGCGTGACGCGCTCGGTCTCCGCGGTTTCCGCGCCGTCCCATGCGAGTTGGTCGAGCAGCAGCACGCCCTTGCCCAGCGGCACTGCCATCAGCAGCGCCGGTTCGATCAGCGTCACGGCAGCCCCGTCGGTTGGCGGAATCAACGCCGGTCCGCCGAGCGCGGCGGTCGCTTTCTTTCCGCGCGACCAGGCGAAATCGGCCGTCGACAGTCCGCTGATCAAGCGATGCTCGGCGCGCTTCGCCGCGCCCAGATCCCCGGCGGCCAGCGGCGCGAAGCCCGGCGACCACGGTAGCAAGGCCGCAACGCCCGGCAGCGTTTTTTCATTGAGTCCCCGCAGCCACAGCGCTCCCCCGGCCTCCACTTCCGCGCGCAGCCGCATCAGCGCCGCCGCGTCCGGCGGCGTGGCGGCATCGAGCAGCACCGGACCGCTGCCGGCCAATTCGTTCGTCACTGAAACCGAGCAATCGGCGAGCACCGTCTGCACGGCTTTGCTCACGCCAGCCGTGAGGCGCAGCGCCGGCGCCGGTTCAACCGGCTTGCTCGCCAGCGCCGCGCGAATTGACTGAGCCAGAATCAAACGCGCCGCCGGCTCCACCGCAACGCGGTCGCAGAGCAGATACTGACAGACCGTGACGGAGCCTTTTCCGCAGCGCACGTCCGCCAGTGGCGACCAGTGCATGCCGTATCGCCCGCCGCTGGCCGCGACCGATGCCGCCGGACCGGCAGACGGGCGAACCAGACTGCGCGTCGCCACGAGATGATCGGGCCGCCACCAGCGCAACTGCCCATCGGCGAGTCCATTCAGCGCCGGATTGACCGCGTCGTTGCGCCACGACATCGACGCCGCGTGGAGCGGATCCACTTCCGGCAGGCCGGGCACGAAGGGCTCCAGCGTTTCCTGATGCAACACCAGCACCTGCCCGCCCGCTTCCGCGAAGCGCGCGGCGGCGGCGAGATCGGCCTTCGCGAGCGCATTTTCGCCGATGATCAGCAGGCGCTTTCCCGCCAGCGCCGCGTCGTCGCAGACGCCCGGAGCAAGCTTCAATCCCAGGTCGGCGAGCGCTTTGACCGTCGGACCGTCCGCGGCGTCAGCCAGCACCAGGGTGGTCGTATCGGCGCCATTCAAATTCGCGCGCGGGCAGATCCACATTGGCTCCTCGTGGCGCGCGAGCTCCGCGTTGCCGGACCAGCGGTGCCAGCACAGCCGCACGACCAGCGTTGCCGGAGTAACCGCATCGACGGCCGGCGGCCGCAGTGTCACCGCGATCTCCTTGGACTCGCCCGGCCCAACTTGCGCGGGAATCAACTCGTCGCTCCACAACGTCCGGCCGCCGGTCTGCAGTCCAACCTGCAGATGCATTTCATTCCAGGATTCTCCTGTATCGTTGGCCACGAGGATACGGCGCGTGCAGGCTTCGCCGCCGAACGCGTTGGGATGCAGGTCCAGTGGCCGCACCAGCAGCGGCGGAATCAGGTCCACGCCGAGTCCCGTCCACGGATTGAGGCACGCCACTCCGGCCGCGCGGTAGCGGTCGCAGCTGATCTTGGCCATGCGCAGCCACGCGTTGTCCTGGCGCGGCATCAGCGCTTCGCGGCCGTCCCAGGCTTGCCAATGCCACTTCGAGCCATCGAAGGCTTCGTCGCCCATGTACGCGGAGCAGCCTTCGAGGACAAAATCGTCCATGCAATAAAATTCGCCGATCATCAGCGGCCGGTCCCAAGTGAAGTCCGCGCGCCACGCATGCTTCACGCCCTCCTTCTTGATCCAATCCAGATCGTTGGGAATAATCCAGCTGGCGTTCGGGTAGCGATCCCGAGGCGTGCCGGTGTCGTTGGCGTCGCCCTCCGGATAATGAATACTGATCGCATCCAGGCGGCCGTTCCACGTGATCTCCGCATCGCCCTGCAGCAGCCGCGTCGAATCCACTTTCCGCACCGTGTCCACGAGGCTGCCGGTAATCGCCATCCATTCCGGCCGCGTGTCGTTCCACATGATTTCATTGGCCAGGCTCCACATCACCACCGACGGATGATTGCGGTAGCGCTTCACCAGCCGCGCCATCGTCTCCTGCGTCGCCGGAAGCCACACCGCCGACTGCGCCGTCGGCCAGCAGTGATTACCACTGTCAAACCAGCCCCAGAACTCCGGGATCACCATCATCCCGACGCGGTCGGCCTGTTCGATGGTGAAGGGATTGATGAAATTCAGATGCAGCCGGATGCAATTGAAATGCGTGGTCTCGTCCCGCATCTGGCGGAACACGCGCTCGCGGTCGGTGCCGGGACTGGTCAGCCACGAATTGCGCAGCAGCACTTGGCGCCGTCCGTTGAGCAGAAAGTCACGCCCACTGGCCGTGAACTCGCGAAAGCCGAAGACCGTCCCAACGCGGTCGGCTTCTAGCGGCCCGTCTTGCAGCGTCGCCTCCGCCGAGTACGTGACGGGCGTGGTGGGAGTCCACAAAAATTGCGCGATCCACGACGCCGACAGTACCACCGCGCGTGTTTCGCCGCCGGACAGGGTCACCGCCTGCCCTTCCAACGCACACGCCGGCTGGCCATCAGGACCGCGCACGATGACATGCGGCACGAACGTCCGCTTCTCCGCGCCCGCGTTGATCAGGGTCAGCTCCGTCTCGATCAATTTCTTCGCGACGGACGTGCGCACCCAGATGTCATCGATGCGCGCTTCCGGAACCAGCTCCAGCCGTACGCCGCCCCAGATGCCCGGCATCACCGCCGGCGTGGGCGCGATGTACGTCTTGTGTTCCGCGTCCCAAAGTCCCGCGCGGCACGTCGCGCCGATGATGAGTTCATTCGTCCCCGCTTTGATCGCGCTGGTGACGTCGTACGTACTCGGCGCCACACCGAGAATCGAGGCGCCCACCTGTGTGCCGTTGAGCCGCACCACGCTGCGCCAGGCGATGCCGTCGCAGTGCAGCAGCGCGCGCTTCCCCGCCGGAACGCCACCGGGAAGATCGAAATTCCGCCGGAACCACGCCGCCTGCTTCTCCTTCTTGAGCGGCCCGACGCCATCGGCCGCGATCACCTTTTCCGGCAGCGGATAGCCGTACGGCCCGACGTCGCCATCGATCAGCGCACAATCCTGAGCCGGAACTTTGAGCGGCTTCCAGCCGGCCTCGGGCGCCGGCCAGGGCAGCGCAAGACCGGTCTCCACGCCCTCCCACGTCCCCGCCAGATCGAGCATCGCGCGCGGCCCGTCGTTGACCACCGACGATGCGTCCGCGGCAGCGACGTCACCCGCACGCTCGAACGCGACGAAAATGAGAACGGCGAGCAGCACCCGGTTCATCGGCATGGAAGAAATCCCTGGAGGGTCGCCACGCGGCTGCGGCGAATGAAGGATTCAGGCCCAGTTCTATGCAGAGAACGTTGTACATTATTTAGTTCGGATTGTATAGTGCGTGAATAATACTAATTTGAGACGACACCATAGTCCATGCCAGCGCCGCAGACGTGCGGTTCTTTCAGGAAACGCTGTCCAAGCGCGCTTCCAATCCAAAATACCGCGCATCTACCGGCGTCATCGCTTGGTGCCCGCGCGCCAGAAACTTCGCCACCACACCTTCCTCCGCCGGAGCATAAAAGTGCGGATAGAGCGTCCGTTCTCCGGCCGCATCACCCAGACCGCCTACGCGCTGAATCTCACGCTCGCCAGCCCACAAGTCCTGCCGCAGCAGCACCGCGGGCGCGCCTTGAACGCGCGGGCATGCGCGTTCGGATCCGGCCAATTCGAAATTCAGCAAGCGGCGATAATAGCACTCGTGGCGCGGATTGACTTCGATCACGAAATCGTCGCAGCCCTTCACCCGCCGTGCGTGGATGTAAATAAAATTAAAGAGACAGACCAGCAGCGCCTTCGAATGCTGGTGCGCGGGATCGATCGCCAGCCGCGTGACCTCCACCAGGCGCCGCCCTTGCGCGCGCAATGATTGTAATTCCTGCCCGTAAATCGCGTCGCACGGCAACCCCGCGGGCGTATCGAAGACCAGCGAAATCGTCGCCGCGTCGCATCCCTTTTCGTCCTGCACCAGCAGCGTCAGCGTCTCCGCATGCGCATCGAACGGCGACACGACCAGTCCGTTTTCGTCGCACACGTATCCTCGGCCGGAATACACGCGGTGCGCCAACGCGTACGCACGCCGCCGCAGCATCCGCTCGGATGCCACACGAATGCGGTACTTCCCCGCGGCAAATGTCCGGTCTCGCCAGGTTTCGCCGAGTTCCACCGCGTCGCTGAGCGCACGCAGCATCCGCGAGACGGCCGTCGGCCGCCGAACCTGTGCGCACTCCGTTGCTTCAGAGGTCAGCATGGCTGTGTGCTCTCCCCAACGTTCGTTCATGCCGAAACCACAAAATCCAGCCCGCGAAATCCCTGCACACGCGCCATCGACAATTTTGAATTTTCCAGCGCAGCGCGCAGTTCTTCGAAGGTCAATCCGGCGCTCAGCGACTCCTGGTACATCTTCATCTGCGCCGGCGTGTAGCGGAGGACGAGCTTGGAAAACGCCAGCAGCACCGCCGCCTTCCACGCCGGCTGCCGCAGCAGATCCTTGATCACGATCCGCCCGCCGCCGCGCACTACTTTCGCCGCTTCGTCAAACATCGCTTCGGGCGTGGCAGATGGTGAAGCACGAAATGCGAATAGACCAGGTCGAACATGCCGCGCTCAAACGGCAGCGCGCCCGCTTCGCCCTTGATGAAATGCATGCGGCTGGACACACCCGCGCGCCGCGCGGCTTCCTCGGCGTGCGTGAGCATGTCCTCAGAGGGATCGACGGCCCAGATCTCCCACTGCGGATGGCGCAACGCCAACTCCACCGGGATCCATCCCGGACCCGTGCCGATGTCCAGCACGCGCCCGCGCGTCAGTCCCGTTTTCGAGAGCATCGTCACCATCGGCTGGTTCAACAGCCACGCGTGCCGCCGGATCATCGCGCCATATTCGTCCGCTTCTTCCGCTTCGTGAACGGGACTGGATTCCAGCACGCGCGAGCCGGTCAGTTCGTCCTTCTGAAGCGTGATTTCCGGGTATCCGACCGTTGCCTGCATGGCTTGCTCCTCCGAAAAGTGACAACGACGCTCCGCCCACGGCAAACCGTGGCACTCAGCCAGACGACGAACGTCCAATTCCTAGTTTTGATTTTCCAGCGGCGGCAACGGCTGCGGCGGTACGTCGATGCTGGTCCAGCCGCGCCGCGCGATCAACGCCCTGGGATCTTCGCGGACTTCCGCGGGCAATTCGCTTTCTTTCACTTCTTTGAAGATCAACTCCTCCGTGTCCAGATTGGTAATGCCCAGCACAATCTGGTCCGTGGGATAGGCCGAGTCGTATTCAGCCACGGCCGTCAGTTTGCCATCCATGAATCCGTAACCAAACTGGCCGATCAAATAGATCTGATGATTGCCTTTCTTGCCCAGCGCGATTGCCGTGGTCGGCCGCCAGATGCGGCAATTCAAGAGCTTCGTGCCGTCCGACCACATCGCGCCGCATTTCGGAGAGGCGCCGCCGCGAAAGACAATCGTGGCTTGAATCAGCAACGGTTTGTGCGGCGGATTGGGCAGCTTCAGCCGGACCATCGACCGCGCCTCCATCTGCCGGGTCTGAGCGTTTCGAGTCCAAGTCCCTTCGCGAACGACAATCTCTTTCGGCGCGTTCTCTTCAAACGTCCAGTGGTAATTGAACTCCGGCCGTTCGCTCTCGACTTTCGTCGGCGGTGCGGCCTGAGGCGGCACCGCATTCGAATTCGCCTGAACCATCCAGAAACAACCTGCCACCGCTGCCGCCGCCATCACCGCGCCCAGCGCCCATTTCCCGCCGGCCACTTTGGCCTTGGCGCCGCGGCGCGACAACGACCGCGCCGCATTTTCAGGAAGCCGGATCCGCTGCATCAACTTTTCCGTCGTGGCCAGCGGACACGCCGGCCCGCGGGTCATCGCTTCACTCAAGATCCCCGCGCCCACCAGCGGCACCACCGATGCGAAGCCCGCCTTCGTCAGATTCAATCGCAGCGACTCCAGCGCCTTGTTGATCCGGAACGAAACCGTCTGATTGGGCATCGCCAGCTCTTCGCCAATTTCGCTCTGCGACATTTCCACGCCGTAATAGAGCGCCAGCAGTTGTCGCTCCAACGCCGGCAGCCCGCGCATGGCGCCGTTCAGAGCTGAGATTCGTTCCTCGTGTTCCACGGCATCCGATGAGGCCGCCTTTCCCTCCGCAGACACGCGCTCGTCGCTCAATTCCACCACGGTCTTGCCTCGCTTTTGTTTCATCAGTCGAATACCTTCCCGTGCGACAATGCGGACAATCCACGCCCGGACCTTGCCCGAACTGCCGGACGCGCCAGAGGTCCCCGGCGTGAACTGCGCCGCCGAGCGCCAGACGCGCAACATCCCCTCCTGCAGCGCATCGTCGGCCATCGCCGCGTTTCCGGTGACATACAAGGCTATGCTGTGAGCCGCGCGCACATGGCGCTCATACAACTCCGCAAACGCCTCGTGATCGCGCCCGCGCGCAATGCGTTCCAACAACGCTGTGTCGTCTACTTCCGTCATCGATCCATCCTGCGAGTGCATGGCTCTCGGCCCTTCCACGAGTCTAAAACCCCGGAAAGAGATCCCCCCAACGAATTCTTTAAAAATCTGCACCATCCTGTATCACACTGGTCTGTTGGCAGTTACACGCTTGAGTTTCCCGTGGAGTTCGCGCAGCCGCACTGTAAGACAGAAAGCAATGGAGCAACCGAAACGTACTCTCCGCCGCTTCTCGCTGCTGACACTGATCCTGCTAGTGCTCCTGATCGGCGGCGTGTACGGGCTCTGGCGCAAACGAAACCCCTGGATCTCCGAGCGCGTTCCGCAGATCTCAAACGGCAATTGGATCGAGCAGTTTTCAGGACCGTATTGCTACACGATCGCCAATGACAAACTGTCGCTGTGCGCGCCGCGCCAGAATCTGCTCATCCATGGCATTCCGGCCGGCGCAGGCTGCGTCGCGCTCTCGCCCGACGGTCGCCGCATTCTGACGCTGAAGCCCGGCCAGCTTTCCGCCGGGATACTCACGGACGTCGCGAGCAACACTCCCGTAGCTGAACTGTCCCACGCCACAGACATGGAGTCCGCCGCATTCTCGCCGGACAGCAAGCGCCTGGCGACATTTTCAAAAGACGGCGTCCTGAAAATCTGGGACACCACCTCGGGAGCGTTGCAGGAAGAACTTCCGCCTGCTCCAGGCAGAAAGCTCGGCGTCGACGTCAGCCTGTACTTCTCGCAGTCAGGCCAGCGCCTCGCCGTCTCCTACTATCCCAGTGAAGACGAAGACGAAGGCGGCGTGCGCATTTGGGACAGTGCCGCTCACAAAATAGTGAGCGAATACACAGGCATGGTCTGGAATTTCCATGGTTCTGACGAGCGGATCTTAACGAACAAATCGGGCAAGACCGGACTGCTCACGCTCAGCGACGGCAGTTTTATTGAGATTCCGGGGTATCCCACTGGACTCTGGTTCATTGGCCACCGCATCGCGCCAGACGGCAAAGAATTCTTTGCGGGAGAGGCCTACGGCACCGCCCGGCGCTGGAATGCCGTCACGGGTGCCAGCCAGGTTGCGGACACACCCGATGAGATCTTTCTCGGCTTCTCGCCGGAGAATATGCGCATGCTCTCCCGCACAAACTTCAAGGACGCTTCTGCCACCAGATCGCGCGTCAACATTCGCGACCGCAAATCCGGCGCACTGCTATTTCAAGGCATTGAATTTGGCGGCGCGCGCTACGGAATATCCGGAATCTACTCCGACGACTACGAGCGCTTCGTCTCCGACGAAGACGGCTCAATCGAACTATTCGACACCCGGAAGGGAACCCAGATTGCCACGCTGATGGAGAATCCCAGCCGTACTTCTTTTGGGGACGAGGTGAGGCAGTTTGTTTTCTCCCCGTCCCGCGATCGTATTTACTACTATTCAGCCTCCGACCTCTACATCATCACCCGCTGCCACCCGGAGGCGTGGTGGGGCCTCGCCTGCGTTCCCGAATTCTGGCTGACCCTGGTTGTCGCGGTCTCGCTAGTGCGCAACTTCCGCCGTCAATCCACCTCGCACGACCACAAATAACCCGAGCGATTCGGATTGTCCGTCTCCACCGCGTACACCGTCTTGCCGATCACCACAATTTCATGGACGTAATGCATGAACGTCCCGTCCGCGTGTTGGATCGGTCCGAGATATTCGCAGCGCCCCGATTCCAGATGATAGCGCGCCAGCATCGACACGTTCGAATTGCCGCCGGACGCGTACAGCCACCCGTCGCCGCCGAGCGCCAGGCCCGGCAGCCGCCGGTCCGAGAACGGCTTGCAGAGGTACTGCGATTCACCCGTGGTGTAATTGAGTTTGAAAATCTCGCCCAGCGGCGTGGCGCAATACAAATGGCCGTCATTGCCGTTGATCAGCGCATCCACCGGCCCCGCGCCGCGGTACATGATGTTCGACGCTTCCAGCGCGTGAGGCAGCGGCTTGCCGGGAAATTCAAACTTGTCCTTGTCCGGATCGTAGCGGAAAAAGCGCTGCTCGTTGATGTCGCACAATCCCCACACGCGGCCTTCCGGATCCACGCAACCGTTGTGCGGGCTGGTCTCCGTGACCGTAAAGCGGATCACTTTTTTCTGCTCAAAATTGTACGCGACAAACGCGCCCATGTTCGTGAACGCATACATCATGTGCCGACGCCCGTCGTACAGCGTGCCCTGGTAATGCTGCCCCGGCGTCGGATTGCCAAGATTGGTAAACTTCTCCGATTTGATGTCGAAGCGGATGAACTTCCCGCCCGGCGAATCCACCGCTTCCGAAAACGGCATCAGCGTCGCGATCCCGAAATACAGCGCGTTCTGTTCCGGATCCAGCCACAACCCCTTGTGAATTTTCACATCGCCCTTGGCGAACAACCCGCTCTTGTCGTACCCGCAGGATTTGAACTGCTTCGTCTTCAGATCGAATGCGACCAGAATATCGCCCGTGCGATGCGTGGTCCCCAGGTAGAGCGTATTGGTGCGCAAATCCGGGCACATCGAAACGAACGAATACAAATTCTCTTCCGCGCGCGCCCGTTCGTCGCGCGAAAGCCCCTCCAGCGCCGCCTCATCGGAATAGGTCGCCTGCTTCTTGACGTACGTGCGGAAGGGATGATACGCAACTTTCATCAACGTTCTCCGGAGGGTTCAATTGGATGCCAACGCTAGTGTTTCTAATGTTGGCAGTGACAACACGCGTGGGAAGTAACCACTCGCCAGGCAGCGACTACACCCGTTGGCAGTGACAACAAACGTTGGCAGTGACAACGTGCGAAGAGGCGTGATTGTCCTTTCACTTCAATACACCACACCGAAGTCACAAGCGCAAACAGGATTCAAATTTCACTGCGCCGTGCGATTTTGTGTTTGTAAATATTTCTTGTTGGAAAGAGACGAATTCCAATTGGATATTTTTCGCACATCAACCAATCGGACCGCGAAATTCCACTTCATCAAGCAACAGTTCGGCTGCGATTCAAAAAGCGTCGTCGCCACAAGGATGAGCGTTGCAGTTGCCGTTGCAGTTGCCGTTGCAGTTGCCGTTGCAGTTGCAGTTGCCGTTGCCGTTGCCGTTGCCGTTGCCGTTGCCGTACATACCCTTGCTTGCCACCAATTTCAGGTCTTATCTTTACCCGCATTTTAAGCCCGCCGTTTTGTCCCGGAGGGACGTTGGAGCTTAGCCGGGGGCCGGCCTGAAAGGCCGAGCCCCCGGACCAGAATTCCCTTGGAAATTCAGCGCCCTGACAGGGCGCCGGAAAAAATTGATCTCTTGGAAAATTGACGACTGAAACTCCAAATTTAAAACACATCATTCCAGCACCTCTTCAGGGTGCTCGGCTGAGGTCCTCATAGAGCAACACCATGCCCATGTATTTAGGACTGACATTGGAAGCGCAGTTTTTATTTCGACTGACGTGGTTGGCGCACTGCGAGCAAACAACGTTCGGGGTATCGAATTCATTGAATGCGAGGTCGTATAACTATCCCGGTGTGCGGCCTGTAGCGGCTAAGAATAAATCACTCCATTAGAACATCGTCCAAGCAGCTTGGACGATCTTTAAGGTGGATACATTGCCACCCGCCACCACTCGCGATCGAAAAACAATACTCGCCCGTTCGCTATGCTCACGATCGCACGGGCCACCCGCGGCCTGGAAGGCCGCTCGTCAGTAGCCAGGGGCGGAAGCCCCTGGACCGCCACTCCTGAATCTCAAAGCCCTGGAAGGGCGCTCGAAAAATCCGCGCCACCGGCGGCCGCCTTCCAGGGCTTCAATATATTTAATGCCACGCCAACCACGGGCTTCCGCCCATGGCTACTAACGATCGGCCTTCCAGGCCGAGCAACAACCCGAACGGCCCGCTGCTATTCCAGCCGTAGGTAACATTGCAGATATAGTTGCCGTTGCAGTTCAAGCCGTTGCTTGCCATCGCCTTCAGGCGGTGGTGTCAGTTGAGTCCGTTGCATCCAGCCGACTTTCTGAAGTTGCTGGAGAGCATGGCGTGGAGGATGAACAGAGCTTCCATCAGCGCCCGCCTCAACAGGGCCAAAGGCCCGGCGCCATACCAGCCCAGGGCATCGCCCTGGGAATAAATCACTCCCTGACCCCAAAGGGCTGAAAGCCCGAACTATCGAACCGCGCAAACTAAGGCACCACAGTGCCATCTTCCGTCACAACGTAATCATACACTTGTGAATCCCAGACGCTTCGCACAATGGGTTCCGTAGCCCCCTTTAGAAAAATCCTAACAAGTGTTTTTGCATATCCAGGTGGTTGGAAATACCGAGTGGCACCCGCAGGCAATATAGGGTCGGCTAAAGGGACTACAGTTAAATGATGATCACGAAGCCATAATTCCACACGAATTGGGTTGCCCGATCGATTGGTAATGGAATATTCGAAGATCCCCTCCGAATCGATACTAAATTGAGTAGTCGTCCCTTGATTTACCGCAACACTAGCATGTGCTCGATAAAAATACTCCTTGGACTCCTCATAAACGTCATAATCCACATACGAGCGGCGACCTTCCTCAACGCGAAGATGCACCGATTCAGAAGAGTTAGCCCCGACCACGAATTTTGCTTTATCGACTTCGGGCTGCTTTCCCCCTGAATTTGTATAATAACTAATCAGCGCCACTGAAACCGGACGTTCAAGCTTGTTTGAAATCACCACCAATACCCGCGTGCTCTTGAAGTACCAGACACCCCCGCCCACCAACAACCCCGCCACCAGCGAAATCCCAATCGCCATCTTTAAACTGAATTGAAACCGCCACCACCTAGGTTTGTCCGCCATCTGAGGATCCTGTCGCTCGCCCGTCGTTCCCATCAGATTCAGCGCCGCCCCAAGTCCAACCTCACCGCTCTCGTGCCACGAATCAACATCTTCGTGCCACGTGCTCAATTACGCTCAAACGCGCTCATTTACGCTCATTCGTGCTCATTCGTGCTCATTCCTGCTCATTCGCGCTCATTTTAGCTCATTTGCTATCATTCGCTCTCAAACCTGCTCATTTTAGCTCATTCGCCAGATTTCCCTTGATTTTCGGGATCAATCACCGCTTATATATAAGGACACTTTCGCATTACGACGCGCTCCTCACCGCTCCTTCGGCCCAATCGAACTGAACCTGCACCATGGAAACTCAAAATGAAATTCTCATAAGTCCTTATTGATTGAAAAATACTTTACTTTTACACACGAATTTTCAAGATTTTACTTGACTTTTGCCGTCGACGGTTGCTTAATAGATGCAGAGTTATTTCAGATATTCCGCGCCCGCTCTTCATATTCAGTCTCCAGGCTATCGCAACACTCTTATCGATCATCTCATCGCCCAGGAGTCCTCACAATGAATACCTCCCCGCACAATCGCAGCATGCCGTCTGTCGTTGAGGCGAGTAGAGACGCGCCGCGCTTGCAATCTGCCCCGCAGTTGTGTGCCACTGGCTCCCGCCCATGGCTACTGACGATCGGCCTTCCAAGCCGACCAAGAGCGTGACAAAAGCGCGATTCGTTTCTGTTTCGAATCCCGAATCCCGAATCCCAATTCCCGATCCCGATTCCCGATCCCGCAATCGCAGCCCCATGCACGCCCGCCCTCAGCGAAGCGCCGTTAAATGAAAAATGACCGATGAGCAATTTCTAAAGATTCCTGAAATAATATAACCCCCTTATCACATATTGACTTAGCAAGTATCCTAAGCGGTATCCATAGGATAGGTATCCTGTTGCGGTATCCATTATAGGACCTATAATGGGTTCAGGATTTAGACCCCCTAGACCCCTATATCTGGAGAAAAACCAATGGCTCACAATCAAGTCCATCCCGGTGTTACGGTGTACTCCAAAAACAACAATTCTCTAGCTCAACTTGTACGCTTCACGTTTGAAGGGACCGAATACCGTAAGGGTTTGGGGACTCAAGACAGGGGTATAGCTGAAAACTATGCCCTAGAGATTTATAGTGTAATTCAGGGGAACTATGATTTTAGTAAATTATCTGAAGTAACTAAACGCATTTTAAATCTAAAGCCCCAAGACCAAATAGACATTCAAAGTGTAGCCGATGCCCTGCCTGTGTTTGATGAGGAACACGAATTAACGGACCTTGAAGCTAAAGCCCTTAATTCTGGAATAAATTCCGCTCATGATTACATCCTCCTAGAGCGCAAGTACAAGCAAGCCCTACACGATATCTCTATATTGCAGGATAAGCTTTCAGAGCGTGAAGCGGTACTAGCGCAACTTGGAAGGGCTCACAGGGGCTTTAACTCCAAAAAAACACTCAAAGATGCTATCGATAAGTTCCTAAAGAATTTGAGGGACAGGGTAATTCTTAAGGAAATTAAGCCCGATACGTTAACGGAATACACCTCGCACTTTACGGTATTCTCCAAAATCATTCCCAGTAGTACTCTACTTACGGACTTAACATCTGAAATGATTATTGAGTTTCTGAAGGCTAAACTTCCCGGGAAGAACGGAAAGTTACGAGTTCCGTACGTCAAAAAGTTATCCTTCTCAGTGGTTTCATTGATGAAGGATCAGAGTATAGGGTTTGATGATTCCAAAATTGAGAGATACAGGAAGCAAAATCTTAATGGCTCTAAGAAGAAATCTAAAGATTATTATTGGATAGAAAGCTTCGTTGATGTTCTGAAGTTAGCTTTTGTGGCTCAAGAGAAGTACGGAAAGTACTGGAGTGACCTTATCCTAGTGCAGTACGGGCTTGCAGCACGTCCAGAGGAACTAACCTTTCTACAATCCTCTAGAGTGAATCTAGAAGCTCGTACGTTCGAGCTATGCGCGTTAGAGCACAATTCTGAAGTTATCCGGGATATGAAAAACGATGGATGCAGTGGAGTCCTGAATTATCCCGATTACATCCATGAGATTTTAACGCGTAGAAGTACTCAAGGAAATGTAGTCCTATTTCCAAAGGAAAAGGGGCTCACAAAAAGGGATACCCAAGTTGGATCAGATTTTGAGAAGGAAAATCGTATATGGAAAGGACAGCAATTGTGGAAGGAATACAGGAAGGTACTTAGAACGTGCGCTATAGAGCTAGGATTTACTACGCCCGGTAGGATGGATTGTAGGACTCTAAGACGCTCCAGAGCCCGGGAATTGATTCTTAGGCACCAAAAAGCAGAGCCCGCTGCAGCATTCCTGAGGGATGGTGTTCAGATGGTACGGGATCATTACGCGCGATTACTGCCTCAGGACGTTAGGGCGTAGTAGTTCATCTGACTTTTAATCTGCACCTTTATAGGACTCCGCTACGAATGGGAGTCCTTATTTATTTGATTTTGAATGCAAGCTCAGATGATAAAGAAATCAAATAATTACAAAGAAATATGTTGACAATCCACAGAATATAGGTCAGTAGTTCCTTGACTTTTGGATTTAATATGTTATAATTAGTAGCGTAGTATATTAAACAGACGTTTGTTTTATTCAGAATTTTTTTAACCCCAAAGTATAGGTATAGCCCATGACACCACGAGAACTAAGAATTTCTAAAGGACTTCGGCACGAGGACCTTGCATGCTATGCGAAAATTTCGCAGGGTACTGTCAATAGCCTTGAGAAGAAGGCTAATCCCAAAATTTCTATGTTAGTCAAGGTTGCTAAAGTATTAGGCGTTAGTCCTACAGAGTATTTTGCAGTCCTATTACAGCAATACGAAAAAGTAAACACAAAGACTGAATAACTAATAGTGCTTTGTGGCACTAATAGAGTCAGCAACTACACCTAAAAATATGGAGTACTAAATGGATACGATGATTAATAAAGTTGATAAGATCAAAACTTATGCGGAGTTAATTAACGCCGTGTGCGATTGCAGTATAGCACTTGGGGGACAGTTACCCCGACGCTATGTAAATATTCCAGAATTATTAGAGGACTTAGAGTCCCATGATTGCAAAAATAAAATTCATGAAGAACTATTTAATGAGATTTGGTTTCAAAATGAGTCAGGAATCTGGGATTGCGAGTTAAGTACTGTAGTGCTGAACACTATTACAAGATTAATTCAAATGAATCCCGGGTTTGTTTCAGTATGAAAATACTTGACCTCATTAAGAATGATGTAGGGCTTAATCCATGGAAAGGAAAGTACTGGAAGTTTTATGAATTTGCGTATTTTGGATATGGTACGCAATCACTACGACCCTTCGTGAACTATATGGATTTGGATTATAACCCCCAATGGCTGAAGTTAGGATGTAGCACCTGCAATCATCGGGATTATTGCTATGACTACATCTTCTTCGATTTAGATGTGGAGAAGGGAAATAAGACAGCCCAGTATAAGAGCACAAACGAAGCAATAAAAGCGGCATTAGAATTTGATGCCAAAATGGATGGGCAATGCTTTATTACTTTCAGTACAGGGGGTAGTGGCGTACGAATTTATTTGGATTTGCCAAGTACAATCAAAATACCGTTGGGTACCGATGGATTAGGGGTTAAGAAAATTAATTCTCATGTATCGAGAATTCTAACGCGTGGATTTAAATTAAAATGTGATCCCACTGCTCAAGGGAGACAATTGTGCTGGCTATGGACGGCTAAACCTACTGAGAATTCATTCGGAATTATAAAATCGGATATCCCTAAAATTGAGGATTATAATAACTGGTTTGCTGATAAATGGAGCGAAGCGAAATCCAACATTCCTGAAGAGCCCTTAAGAATAGCCCCCCTAGTAGGTCTAGATACTTCACTAATGGAATCCTGTGCCAGAGGGTGGTTATCTACTCTCCCAGCGATTCGAGCTAAAGATAGAAATGGCGGGGGAAGAGATAGCTATACGTGGTATGTGATCCGGACGTTAATTGAAACGTATCGATTAAATCCGGAAATAGCAATAGAGCTAATACTGAATAATTACAAGTGCGATCCGATGTATCCAAGAAGTGAATTAGTGCGTAAAATTACAGATGCCTTTAACCGATATGGAGTCCAAGATGGAAACCCCAATTCCTAACGATTGTAGCCTGAATAATGACGAAAATGATGATGATAAAAAAGTAAAGAAACCAAAATCAGTGCATGCGGTAACAAAATTGGTAAATCAGGCACTTTCAGCGTTTAAGTTTTTTTACAATGCAAAGTTTGAGTGCTTTGTGAAAGTGCCTCATAATTCCACGTCGAAAATACTTGAACTGAAATCAATTGCATTCGCACGTGTAATGCGGGTTATGTATCAGTTAACCCATAAGGACTTCCCAAACTCAACTAATATTACTGAAGCTGTCTTGCAGTTAGAGAGTATGATTATTGAAGGTGGTATAGGAACGAAAGATGAGGTACATTTTAGAATTGCCAAGCATGGGGATAACATTTATCTGGACCTATGCAACGATGAATGGACGGTAATAAAAATTAGCTCTCATGGGTGGGAGGAGATTAAAAATCCTCCAGTAAATTTCATACGCTCCCCGCAGAATCTAGCACTACCAAAACCTATACGGGGTGGAACAGTTCAGGCTCTAAGAAAGTACGTCAATATAAGGACAGATGACGCATGGGCTTTGTATCTAGGATTTTTGATCCAGCTATTTAATCCCGAGGGGAGCTATCCGCATTTAGTGGTGATAGGTCCGCATAGTTCAGCTAAAAGTACGCTATGCGAATTTACTAAATTATTAATTGACCCTAACGATTCAATGCGGATAGCACTACCAACGGAAGCCGATCAGTTAATGATGATAACTAAATTTAACCAAGTCCTAATCTTTGAAAATCTATCTCACCTATCACTCAGGGATAGTGATAATTTATCAAAACTAAGTACGGGGTGCGCGTTAAGTAAACGTACGCTGTACGCAAATACGGATCAGACTTCGTTTAAGTCCAGAAAACCCTGCATGATTAATTGTATCGAGCAGCTAGTAACTAAGGGGGATTTATTGAGTAGATGTATATTGCTGGATTTGCCTGAAATCCCAAAGACTGAACGCGTAGATGAGGTGCAGTATAATAAAGATTTTAACTCCGAAGTACCTCATATTTTAGGGGCACTATTAGACGCCGTTAGTTTTGGACTTCAGAATTCAAATCTAGTGCCAAAAGAAAACTTGCCTAGGATGAGTGGATTTTACATCTGGGTAAATGCGTGTGAGTTCAAGCTAGGATTGCCTAAAGGTAGCTTTAGTTCAGCGTATCTCAAGAATATCAGTAACTGCAGCACAGTCACTCTTGAGAATGACTCCGTGGGATTGGCTCTTCAGGTTTTAGTTTCCGCATGCCCGGGACAACAGGAAGTAATATTTAATGGTACGGCACAGGGTCTACTACTGGCACTACAGGGGACGTATGGAAATAATAAGGTCCCTGTGGAGTTTCCTAGTGCACCAAATAAGCTCAAAGCAAGGTTGGATAGACTCGTGGAGGCAATCCGGGAAGAGCTTGGTATTGAGGTACAAAGTAAAAAGACGAAGTCCGGGAAGTACTATATTATTAAACGCGTACCAATCACAGGTGACGATAGTGACGATAAGTGACGATAGAATTTGGTTCAGGTTTTACCTATGAAAGGTGACGATAGTGACGATAGTGACGATACTTATTCTTTATCATAAAAAGGTATAGATAAAGAGATATAGCGTCACCCTAACGTGCTGTTGCCACTTCTCCCGGATTCTATCGTCACTATCGTCACCATCGTCACCTTTCATAGGTAAAACCTGAACCTGAATCTATCGTCACCTTTGCGTATTAGTGACGATAGAAGCAAAGCTATAGGCTTATCTCAGTCCTAAGGCGTAATAGTGAAGGCCGGTAGTCTGAACTTAGTAGCGTTGAACTGTGTACGTTTAAAGGCATAGTCCAAATGATACTTATAAGTCCATTAGCAGTAACAGGTTATACTCATGCCTTAGAAACAAAGGTTAAAAGACGATTTGCCTAGGAATCTTAGGTTCTTCCTGAGTTTACACACCCCCTGCGCTAGTATCGCTCCTCAGCTCACCACACTAGGGAAATTAATAAATAGTAATAATGTTATTAGAACATTGTAATATTACCTCTAATCCCGGGACATATTAAAACTTAGATTCAATTTGAATCCTACTAATTAATACTTTGTAATTAGTCTTAATCAAAACTAACCCCAAATGGTGATATGCTCACACTAGACGAACGCCTTAAAGTCCTTAAATTATTAATACCTGAATGTCTTAGCCGTGTTAGTAAGTCCAAACGGTACGATCTTGCAATTGAGCTAGATGCAGTCCTACGTTCGGAGGGACTTACCCCGGATAGCTCAGAGTCCGTATGTAGGGCTCTTTTTAGAGTTAGTCCTCAGAAATGGCTAACCATCCCTGAATTACCGGGGACGTTATTAATGGATTACGATATCCATCTAACACGTCAAACATGCTACCGAATTGCTAATTCCCTGAAGGATACTCCGTATGATGAGGTACTTATTAATAAAAATGGGACTTGGACTGTAATTGAAAATGATCTCTCTAAATTTTCAATTAGTAAGCCCTTAGTACTTTTGACGTTCAATTCTAACCGTGTGATAGCTGTACTTTTTTAGTAAAAGTATGCCGGATTATATTTATGTGAAGGAAGAGATACTAACATTTTAGGAAAATCCAAATGAACGAAATAAGAACAAATTACAATGTAAATCCAGAGCCCGAATCAGTACCTCAGACGAAAAACCCTAATCGTGTACTCCCTGTAGCACCTGTAGTTCAGGAAGTTCAGCACTTGCGCTCACATGAGGAACTAGCACAGGCTAGTATTAAAACCTTGGAAGATGCTAAATCCAAAGCCAACGAAGATGCTAATAGTGCTATCCTTGATAATTTAGCCTCCCGTAGACTACTTCAGGCCGAATTAGAGGGGTACAGAGCCAAGCTCCAAGAATTGTGCTCGGAACTTGAGACCGTTAAAGCTAGTGAGTCCCAAACCCGTAAGGACAAATTCAGATTTAAAGCAACCACGTCGGACGTTGATAATTTCAGTTTGCGCCGGGAGGAGTTGACTTTAGATATGTATTCCCTACAAGAAATGATTCTGGACCTTCAGAAAACGATTGAGCCCGTTAATTATTACACGGTTCTAGTACGTAATTACTACCCCAAAATTCTTGCCTTTGATCCATCCGATGCAGATAGAAAGCATCTAGGTAACCTCCTTAATGAATTGAAAGAAGCATTTAGAAAAGAGCACCAATTCAAAATTGAGGATTTACAGAACAAAATTAGTACTTTAAATACGGATATTACTCCGTTAGAAATTAAGCTAAAGGCCCTACGCGACGAGGTTAATGCCGTTACTTCAGAACTATCCCCATTGTCATCTGAACGTGACAAGCATCTAAATTTCATCGCCAGTACGTCAAGAGATATTGAAAATACTTGTACGGATGCTATGAATAGAGTAGCCCTAGTTATTGATTCCGAGTTAAGAAATAATACCAGAGTTCATGTACAGCCTGAAGCCCCAATAGTTCAAGTACAAGAACCAGTTCAGGCATTCTCTAAAATAGAACAGAATCGTTTAATCGACATGTACTTAAAAGGAAAATAAGATGCAAATCAAAATTAATAAGTTACCACCTCAGAAGTCTATGCCTGTTCCAATTTCTCAGCCCAATAAACTACCTCCCCCAGCACCTACTTCTGGTACTGCTGGTACACCCAAAGGAAAGTAATACGTATCGACTTGTAGCATCAGGTTTTACTAGCGGATTCCATCCCGACCTAGTAGCGGTTAATTTGCCTTTCCCGTTTGTTGTTAATCTGATGCTACATTTAATTTTAATAGGAATACAAATGCATAATGAAATGGACTATTTTAGCGCAAGAATAAAACGATATAGCCCCTACACAAATGCTGCACATCGTTTGAAATCGGCCAAATTCCGCACAGGCTCGCAGAACGTTCAATGATCGGGATAAAGCACCTTGTGAAACTTCTGGATGCCTACGCTAACAGGGGGCCTGAGAGTCGTTCGGCCCCTTCAACCTTCGTTTGCTAAAATCACGATGTCGGCGCATTGGTCGGTTGAGGGGTGCGAATGCGGAGCATAAGATTCTCCAGACGCGCAACTATCGTAATCGAAAATCGTAAGCGTTCCATACCCGGAGCCATGGATTCCCGCACGCTTGCGCTGCTCCAATTTTCTCAACAATTCGGGAATACGGGCCTGTTTTAGGGCTACATTTGTACAGAGCGAATTTGGCAACGACTTCGATCAGAATTTGGGCGGGGACACCCTGAGCCGCTACACTCCATCGGCTTCTAGGCCGCTGATTTATTTCTTGGCATTAGATTCTTTTAAGAACTTCTTTAATCTTTCAATATCAGCCGCGTTGAAGACGTGGCCTTCGAACGGCGTTGCCGATCCCTGTAATTTTCCGTCCTTAAACGAACAAGCAAAAACACATTGATGCTCCTTAATCTCGTTTTCTCGCAATCCTCCAAATTCCATTGTAGGACTGTGTATAAAAACGGAAATCTGTTTCTCATTGTATGGCGCACCGCTTAGTTGTTCTTCCACTTCGACTACAACTGTGAAAGCCTTAAAGTCCTCCGGGGCGTTCTGGTTATGTGATATGGAAACCACCTTTCCACGAATGAATGTGTCATACTTTCCAATTAAACCTTTCAGTCGTTCGTCGGTCGTCGGCGATCCCAATTCGGCAGCAAACAAACAAGGTATCAACATTATCGAGCAGATTACCAAAAGTATATGCATGAGAGTGACCCTTTCTCAGAACGCGACTACTCCTTGTACTTTGGCGTGCTGTCACAGGCCAAACATGGGGGATCAGATGGATCGCTCACTTTGTATTTTGCTTTGCACTCATCTGCAAACCCTTTCTTAAAGTCGTTACTAGCATTGTGAGCTTTCACCTCATCGGCAGCCGCCTCGCGTCGCATTTGAAGACGATTACCTGTGGCACATCGTTTGAAATCGGTCAAATTCTGCTCAATACTTCGTTCTTGCAAGTCCGGCCAATGCTGGAAACTGTGCTAGAATCGCTAATCTAGCAACCTAATTTATAGACTTTCAATAGCGAAAGTTGGGTTGATGTAAGTGCTTATGCAGCCTATGCTATTCACTCTGAAGGGGGGCCTGTAAGTCATTCGGCCCCAGTGGCTAATTCGGTACGATCGGCTAATTGCAATCGGTTATGATTCGAAAACCAATGCTGTAGTGCCTATCGTCTGGCCCGTTCGTACCAGCGCGACTAGCCGACCTACAACCTTTTGCTTCCATATTCATAGAGCCGCCTCGAATTACGCGAAACGTATTTGACGGTGCAATTCCTTCTTCACCACTCGAATCATTTCTATACCAGTCCTCGCACCACTCCCAGACATTGCCATGCATATCGAACAAGCCAAAGGCGTTAGCCTCTTTTTGGCTGACA
Source organism: Planctomycetota bacterium (assembly GCA_038227875.1). Classification (GTDB taxonomy): domain Bacteria; phylum Planctomycetota; class SZUA-567; order H5-PLA8; family H5-PLA8; genus JBBRPR01. The sequence goes on along the minus strand of JBBRPR010000027.1, from coordinate 1,514 downwards.
GGATGCGTAGCATAATTACTATTATCGCAATACCAACCCACTCGCTTTAAGTCAGCTTCCGAATCACCGCTGTAATAATTAGTCTGCATTCCCGATCTGCACGAATATTCCCACTCGGTCTCATTTGGAAGCCGGATAGAAATCTTAGTTGCCGCTGTCACCTTCACACAATAATCGTGAGCTTCAGTCCACGACACCGTTTCCACGGGTAAGCTCTTGCCAATGAAAGTACTTGGATTTGAGCCCGTTATTTCATAATATTGTTCCTGTGTTATCTCTGTACGGCTCATATAAAACGGTTTGCGAATCTCGCATACGCGCGCTGGTCTCTCATTGCTATCAGCCCATTTAGCTCGGTCGTGCTCCACGTAATACTTTGCCCATTTATCTGAGATGTATATCCAATCAACGATACCATACAAAATTAGTGCGACCACGAACGAAATCCCGATTAGAAAGCGCAGTGAAAAGGAGGAAACACGACCGGAGGCTCTCCACCGAATCGCATACCAAACACCAATGGCAAGAATACAGACAATTCCGCAACCGGTGATCACCTTTCCAAAGACGTCCGTTCTTGATGGCTCTTTAGGATCGACAGTTCCCATCATAAACTTCCCGGGTGGGATGAGCACGAGATATATCTTAATGCCATTTCCGAGCTCAATAGTTTTAGTACTAGGTACTCCCACTCTTTCGGAATATTTCACCACCGACTCATTCTCATCTAGCGGAGGGAAAACTCGAGTTTGGTGCTCCTCCGCCCAAATGCTACGGCATGTTAGCACACATGTTAGTAGGAACAGGTTGGCTCGGCCCGACATGCTATTTTATCTCTAGATTAATTCCCAAGTCACGACTAAAAAGCCGCTTATTAAAATCGTGGCGCAGTGGAATCGTCTTTTTTGCGCTCGGCAATTGTTCTACATTGAAGGTGAATAACGGTACGGCTTTAACATGAGTGACGCGGGTTTTCATTGTCCGTTTTCAAATGAGTGAAGTTTGACTCTAACAGAGTCTCATTCTACATGCTAACTATCGTTGTCCACTGCACAACAAAGATGGGTTATGGACTTTTGATATAAGCTAAACCCATTTTGGGTTCAAGATAAATCCAAACCCATTTTAGATTTATTCTTTTCCGTGTACGATGATTCCCATGACAGAGCCCGGAAGTCCTAGGTACGATAAATTAATTGAAATCCTAGTTCGTCTGAGAAGGGCTCAAAACCTTACTCAACGGGACCTGTGTAAGAAATTGAAAACCCCAGAAGGAAAGCCCATATGGGAGAGTTACGTTGGTAAGGTTGAAAAGGGAAAACGTAGGTTAGATGTTTTGGAGTTTATCGAGTACTGCAGAGCCCTAGACGTGGACCCCGTAACGATTTTTAGGGAGGTACTTTGAATTCATCTTTTAGAGGTATCCGAAAGGGGTATCCATTTCAAATTTAGTGTTCCTGTAAATCCTTTGTACTAAAGGACTTGGTTTTTGTGAAAATGACCGATGACCAATG
>JBBRPR010000026.1:0-105929 GCA_038227875.1 Planctomycetota bacterium | reverse complement strand
TTCAGCCCCCGACGATGGATGGCCATTACTTTCCTCCTGCATAACGATCCCTTCTGGCGGACCTACGCCGCCGCAAGGGAGGAGGATTTACTCAACCACTAATACTAATTAAGCGTGAGTCAGACTCGGGAAGTACGACAAGGACTTCCCGAACGTCGGGTGACGTGTAATGCGGCACAGTTTTATGCTGACGAGTCGACTACTGTTTCAAGATGGATCATCGAGAAATGGCGTCGCAGGTCGGTTTGCTCACCGCGTGCGGCAGCAAGTCGAAATGGATATTGCCATTGGCATCCGTGACTGCGAACAATACGAAAGGTCCATCGTGATATCGGGCGTGGACGCGACAGTCCTGTCTGCGACCGGCAATCATCGCAATTACGCCCTCTCCTACTGAAGGGTAGTGATCATCGGCTAGGCATTGAGTCATGATAGTACCTCCTGACGCACGTTGAAATCTGAGGAAATCTGCATCGATTTTACAGTGATTGCAATCGCCCGCCGAGTGTGACATAGCATTTAGCGTTCCGATATTTGCCTTGCATTCAATTTTGAACTGCACAAGAAAGAACAGCGAAAATACAAGTGGAATCAAGCTGGCCGTGGCTCAAAAAACTGTGAGCTTTCCGAAAATCGGTCAATGCACATTCTCTTTACACGCGCTTTGCACAAGACACGTTCTCGTCGGTGGATTTTGAAGGATTCAATGGGCTGAAATTCGGATGCAGGATATCTGATTTCGATCAAAGCCATACGAAACTGGGCAGCATGGAAATCCAATTTCAGCAAAGCCGTCACCGGTTTCATTACGGTTTTGCGAGCAAAAAAGTAAAAGTTAACGACAAAATCGGTAACCAATATTCACATCAGCGTCACGACGTTTCACTGAGGGCCAATCTTTGCGCGGCAGTTATACTTGATCCAGGTATTGCGCGACTTTCCCCAGATCGGAGTGCCTTTCCACTCGGGAGCGAGAGATTTAATCTGCCGATCGCCTTCGCCCCACGGTTTGGTTACTTTCTCCGTGTGCTTGTCTGCGCCGTAGGCTGGATCAGCGATAAACTGCGACACCTCACTAATGTTGTCGCACGCTGACCAGAGTGGATCTTGATAATTGCTCGAGAAGGCGATGCTTCCATTGTCTAGAACGCCGGCGGTCGCAAAATAATACGCTCCACCCCACCGCAATCTATTATTAACGACGTTGAAGACCAGCCAGTCGCCGTCGTGCACGTCCACTTCGACCTTTTCAGTAGTCGCTCCGAACGATTCCGTTACAAATTTTCGGCTTTCCGGGGGCACGGGCTTGCCATTCAAATAGACTTCCACTACGAAATCGTCTGCCACAATACATATTGTATTGGCGATCACCTTCCGGTTCGACACCATCTTCAGTCCGGGTAGATTCTCCGTGTCAATTTGCCGGGTTATTCGTGAATCCGCTTTCGTTTTTTCGAAACCTGTGAGTAACGGCAGCGCCTTTTCATACCAGACGCTGGCGTGTCGAGTTAGCTGTTTCTTTCCTGTAGTCGACTCTCTTTGAGCAAGATCCCACAGCCCGTCGGCGATCGCCACCTGCTCCGTTGGATCGGAGGGCGCGGCCAGCTCTCTCGACGCGATGGATTTCAGCGTTGCGTCACTGCTCTTTATTAATAGTGGTAATCCCTTCTCCCAATCGCCTTTCGTTAGACACAAATATCGGCCAGCGGCAAGATTGGATTCAGGATTGTCGGGTTTGTCTTTGAGCACCTGCATCGCACGCTTCACTTTGTCGAATTCTTCCTGCGACTCACGAACCTCCTTGTTCCGGATTTGCGTTTGCGAAACCAGAGCCGGATCCTGACACTTGCGGGCTGAGTTTTCGGCGAATGCTCCGAGCCGCGACGCCAGGTCATAATTATCGAGCGCCAGAGCGCTGTCTCGCAAACTTGCATATTGAGCGATGAGCGCCTTGTTCGCTGCGACGGTTGTCGCCACTCCGGTGGCCTTGGCCAAGGCATCCATCTTTATCGCGATGGAATCCACCGCATAGTTCTTATCCAATTCATCGGCCGACAACATTGCCAAGTCGATGTCTCCAGCTTGTGCGGCAACCGTGATTGATTCCTTAAGAAGGACGTATTTTGAGACGGGATCAAACTTGGTGTCTATGCTCTGTTGCAATAACTTTTGAGCTAAGGCCTGCCTTTCTCCGGGCAGGCGTTTCGCATAATCAGATTTAAATACATCTTTAATTGTTCGTTCAGCATCCCGTTGTTTATCCTGGTCCGGAATGAATGCCTTTTCTTCTGCCCGAATTTCGGTTGGCAGAAGGAAGAATGCGGACAATACGACGAGAATCAGCCTCTTAATCACAATCAATTCCTCCTCTTCAGATAGCGAACAAGCATGCGTTTTTCGTAGGAACGCCGTGCTGCTTCGTATGACTCGGAAGCACGTCGGAGGAAAAACGTCGCATGGCATGTATCAAAAAAAGTGCCACTTTCGTCTCAACTCTATCTATGAAAATCAGTGGCCTCGAAAGACATATATTTCAGTCGACCTACTATATTTGTCGCGTTTGAACCTGCGCAATGTCAAATATTCACCGCGCCCGAAAAAATTCGGAGCTTCGACATAAAAACATCGTGCAATCCAAATCTTCTCGTCTAAAGATATCAAAGTTTTAAAAATCTCTTGCGAGAGGCGAATAGCGTGCACACCAATACGTTCTGTACCCGTTGTATTCTGGCTTGTGTCTTGATGGTTCCATTCACAGGTGTTTACGCGGAACAAGTGTCGGATTACGCAGTGCAGGTCAGCGCGGACGTCACGGAGGTCCCGCCATCCATTTCGTTGCGATGGCCGGCTCCCACAGTGACGCCATCCCAATACCGCATCTATCGCAAAGCAAAAAGCGACAGTTCATTTGGGAGTCCCATTGCCGCGTTGCCAGGATCTGCAACGAACTGGACCGATACAAATGTTTCGGTCGGTACAGCCTACGAATACTCAATTGATACTAATGGAAGTTTCGGAACGGGATTCGTTTTTTCCGGCATTCGCGTTCCAATGCAGGATCTGCATGGAAAGCTGATCCTGATTGTCGACAACAGTATTTCAGGCTCAATGCCAACGGAGCTCGGGCAATTGCAGTCGGATTTGATTTGCGACGGCTGGCAGGTGATTCGGCACGATGTCGGGCGCGGAGATTCAGTCACCAGCGTCAAATCCCTCATTTCTAACGATTACCTCGCTGACCCCGCCAACGTCAAAGCGGTCTTGCTCTTCGGACATGTACCAGTTCCTTATTCGGGTGACATTAATCCGGACGGGCATAGCGATCATAAGGGCGCCTGGGGCGCAGATAGTTATTACGCCTCGATGAACGGCAGTTGGACCGACAATTCCGTCAACGACACCAGCAGCAGTGCGCGCATCGACAACTCGCAGGCGAATTACAATACGCCGGGCGACGGAAAATTCGATCAGTCCACACTCCCTGCCGACGTTACCCTGCAGGTCGGCCGAGTCGATCTTCATGATTTACCGCAGTTCGCCCCATTGACGGAGACGGATCTGCTCAAAAATTACCTCAATAAGGATCACAAGTTCAGGACCGGCCAAATCAGTCTCAATCGCAGAGCCATCGTCGACGACAATTTCGGCACGTTTAACGGTGAGGCCTTCGCGGCCAACGGATTCCGCAATTTCGCGCCGATGTTTGGCGCCTCCAATATTACGTCCATTAACAGCGCCGATCAGACTGCGAACACCTCGCAATTCTTTGGCACGCTCAGTTCGCAATCCTATCTTTGGGCCTATGGGTGCGGCCCGGGCTTCTTCTATCAGTGTAACGGTGTCGGCAAAACGGACAATTTCGCTCAGCAGGATCCTCAAGCCGCGTTCTACATGGCTTTCGGCAGCTATCTGGGTGATTGGGATTGCGGCTCCGACTATCTGCGTGCCCCCTTGGGAGCGCACACAGCCGGTCTCACCTGCGTCTGGGCTGGCCGTCCCAATTGGTATTTTCATCACATGGCATTGGGCGAGACAATTGGGTACAGCACTGTCGTCACCCAAAACAACAATGGCCTTTACCCGACGAATCGTTCCGGCCGCGGCGTCCATGTCGCGTTGATGGGAGACCCCACACTGCGGATGTATCCGGTGTTGCCTCCCTCGAACCTGAACGCGGCATCGACTGGATTGATTGCGAATCTGACGTGGAGCCCCTCTTCGGATTCGAATATTGCCGGCTACCACGTGTACCGCAGCGCCAATTCCAGCGGTCCATTTACCCGCGTCTCGTCAGCCATTGTTCCTACTCTTTTCTATGATGACATCACGCCCACGGGTGCTACTTATTATTATTTGGTCCGAGCTGTCAAATTGGAAACTTCCTCCAGCGGCACGTTTTATAATCCCAGCGAAGGCATCGAGACCCAAGTTGTCAGCAGTGGGGTTGGCGTGGGATCGACGGGAATTCTGGCCATCACTTCTGCGCCCGCTGCTACGCCGAATCCGGCGAAGATCAACGAAACCGTAAACTTCAGTGTGGCGGCATCCAATTCGAATGGCGATGCGCTGACCTATATCTGGAATTATGGCGATGGATCGACGGGCACCACGGCGTCGCATTCTTATTCCGCCGCGGGCACCTACACCGTAGTCGTCCTCATCGCCGATGCCCAAGGCAATCGAGTTACCGGCAGCGTGGTCGTCACCGTTTCGGTGATGCCAGATCTCACCGGAATTCTGAACACTATCGTTGGAAATGATCCAACGACTCCTACCTCCGTCCCGGTAGTCACCGATACCACATCGCTTCAAACGAACAAATTCGGCGCTTTCCTCAACTTTGCCACCTTTGGGCACGATTCACTGCAGGCCAATTTCACCCTAGCTCTTCCCCCGGGCTTCAAACTTGCCGGATCTTCCATGGCCATTGTGGTCGGCGAATACAGCAGTTCAAAATTGGCTCTAAATTCTAAGGGGATTGCAACAGGAATCGGGCTCTCGCTCAAATTGGCGCTGCCCAAATCCTCCACGGAAGGCGTGGTTCAATTCCGTATCAGAAATCAAAAGCTCGGACCGTATCTCGCCTCCAGCGGATTGATCAGCGAAACCACCCCGAAGAAAGGGCAAATCCGAACATTGCCCGTGGGTATTGCGCTCGTGTCCTCGTCTGGAGAGACGTATCTCTTCACCGGCGCCACCACCGCCACCTATAAAGCAATTGTTAATAAGAGCGGAAAAGCGATTAAATAGAATGAGGTCGCTTTTCACTTCAAAGATTTCGGGGAAGATTTGCGGGTACGGCGACTTCGCGCAGAATGCGTTGCTGTCGATCTTCACCCGCCCATCGGAGGCCAAAGACCGCCACGATCAGCCCGATCGTCCCAATGTTCTCGCATACCGACCACACGGAACATTCTGTTCACGTCGTCATGACCGAATATGGCGTGGCCGATCTCCGCGGAAAAACCCCGCGCGAGCGCGCCGCACTGATTATCGACGACTGCGCGCATCCCGACTACCGGCCGCTGCTGCGCGAGCACCTGAAGCTGGTCATAGATCGGTGCCGCTGGCTTCCGGATCGAACGGGAATAGTAGGAACGTCCCAGCCTTGACGAGGCGCGCCAGCGTCGCCTTGCAGTCGGCCAAGACGGGAACGTCGCCCGTGGAGTTCTTCGTCTTCCGCTGCCAGATGGTCTTGCCGTCGCCATTGGCGAAACGCTCAACGCGGATTCGCATGTCGTCAAGCTCGACGTTCTCCGTCTGGAGGTTGTAGAGTTCTTCCGGTCGTAATCCGCCGGACCACTGGAGTTCCGCCACGTCGCGCCAATACTTCGGCAAGTACCACAATAGCTTGTCGACCTGCTCTTGGTCCAGCCACAGGCGATTGACGACGGCTTCATCGTAGTGGCCGTTGCAGTTCATTTTGCTCCACTTCTGGATGACCGAATCATCCCAGCGCGAGTTGCAGTGCCGCATGAAGGTATTGATGAGCTGGCCGACGTTGCGAACGGTCTCCGGACTCGGGGCGTTTCTTCCCTTGAGCTTGCCGTCCAGCACGTCGATTAGATGCCGCTTCGCGTCGTCAGGCGTCACGTCGCCGATCATCTTTCCCGCGCCGAGCCATCGCTCAAAGCGCTCGAGGAAAGGCTTCATGTTTGCTATTGAGCGCTCGCTGGCGTTGCTGCCTTTGTCGCTGCCGACGAAGTAATCGTCAACGGCCTGCGCCACGGTCTTGGAGACGTAGGCTATTGCAATGCTGTCGCCGCCGTCGAGTAGTCGCGCCTCAAGCCGCTTGACCTTCGTTGTCAGAGTGGCGAAGGTATCGCGTAGCGTCTTGTTTTCGTCCGCTAGCTTTGTCGCCTCGTCGATGATCCGCTTTGCTTCGGCCTTCGCTTTGTGAGCCGCCCATGGATGGAGTCACGGCGTCGCTGATTATCTTCTTGAGCTTCGATGTATCGCCACGCACCAGCACGTTTGCGAAGGTGTCGAGGCCGACGCCGAAGCCCGCGTCTAGCGTCGCGTTGGCCTCGCGCCAGAACTTATCTTGCGCTAGTTCCGTCGTCTTCGCCGCGACGGCCTGCGCCGCGTCCTCTACGGAATGTTCCGAGTCGTCGCCGATTCAGACCCAACCCACAAGTTTTCGGAGATGTAGTAGGGCCGATTGTTCCAGCGGTCGACGTCGCGCAGCAATCTGGAAAAGAGTTTCGCATGTTCGGTAGCCGCGCGGAAATCGCGCGCGCGCGTCGACCGCCTCACCTGGCCGCCGTTCAACGGATGGTCGAACATCAACCGCCACGGGCCGCCGCGCGACTTCGATGACACTACCGAAATTCGTGGATGTATCGTCGTCTTCGGCATGGTCTACCTCTATTCGTCGGCGCAGGGTATAGCCGTAATTCGAACGGATTCCACATTTATTTTACCCCGTTAGTTTGCCCCTTATTGGCATCCATCTACGCATAGTTAAAGAGGAGAAGGAATAACAGAAACATTTTGTTACATTTTGTTACGCATTTGATGGTGTTTGGTGTTTTCCCGTACAACACTATTATTGTACTTCGTCGGCGGTTGGCGTAATCGCATGGGACGCCGGCAGTAGAGTTCCTCGTTGGCCTGACCATACGAGAAGCTCGATTGCCGGCGGTTCGTGAAGTCCTGCCTGGCTATGCGATTTTCAGAGCGCAATACTACGACACTCTTTAATAATAGACCGTGGAATAGGCTTTGTGTATTCTTTAATACCTAAATTTTCATCTGAGGTCTCGCCAGTTCCGTCGAGTTGCCGACGGACCCCTTCTTGCACGACAAGCGAATTATATTGGGTCCTGTTTATATTATAAGGGGTCCAATGCATTTTTCCTTGTAGTGCCTCCGCGACACGGTAACGTTCGGGAATCCTGTTGGGGGTGCTGACGTCCAGATGATTGAAGCCTTTCGAAACATCACACGTATTCCGGAGCTCCGCAGCAAAACGCTGTGGACGCTGGGACTGCTGGTCCTTTGCAGAGTGGGCGTGTTTATTCCATTGCCGGGGATCAACCACGCGGCCGTGGCGAGCATGGTCAGCGGAACGCGCGGAACGGGCCTCGGCGACGTCCTGGGGTTGCTGGACTTGTTCGCGGGCGGAGGTTTGAAGAACGCCTCGGTCTTCGCGCTGGGCATCATGCCGTATATTTCGGCTCAGATTATTTTTCAGCTCTTGAGCGCCATTGTTCCGGCGATGCAAAAGGTCGCCAAGGAAGGCGAGAGCGGCCGGCGCAAACTGGAGCAGTGGACGCGCTATTCGGCCACCGCGTTATGCCTGATCCAATCGATCATCATCTGCACCACGCTTAAAGGGAACAAAGTCAACGGCGTACCGATGGTCGTCGTCGGGAATGAAGTCGGCTTCATGCTCAGTTCGGTGATTTTACTGACCGCCGGATCGTCTTTTCTGATGTGGCTGGGCGAGCAGATCGACGAATTCGGACTGGGCAATGGTGTCTCGTTGATCATTCAAATCAACATTCTGTCGCGCTTACCCAGCGCCATACAAGAAATCGCGCGCCAATTCGATCCGGCCATCGACGCCACGGATCCTTCGAAGATCGGGCCCAGCCAGATCCTGATGCTGGTCGCCTTGTTCTTGGCGATGGTGGTCGCGGTGGTTTACGTGACGGAAGCGGAGCGGCGCATTCCCATGCAGACGTCGCGGCGCACGTCCGTGGGCTTCAAGCAGCAGCATTTCCTGCCGCTGAAACTGAACGCCGGCGGCGTGATCGCGATTATCTTTGCGCAGTCGCTGATGATTCTGCCGCTGATGTTGTCGCGCATTCCGATTATGTGGTGGCAGAAGATGATGCAGTTTGCCGTCATCGGCTCGTTTCTATACGTGAGCGCCGAGTTGATGCTGATCATTTTCTTCTCGTACTTCTACACGGCGGTACTGTTCGATCCGAAGGAACATGCGGAGAACTTCAAACAGTACGGCATGTTCGTGCCTGGGATCCGGCCTGGAAACGACACGCGCGATTACCTGGAAGCCGTCATGAACCGGATCACGCTGGCCGGCGCGATTTTCATCGCGCTGATCGCCGTGGTGCCGCAGATCATCCGTTTCTCGCTGCCCGTTTCCGACACGATTTCGCAGTTCTTCGGCGGCACGGGGCTGTTGATTGTGGTTGGCGTCGCCCTGGATCTGGTGCAGCGCATCGAATCGCACATGCTGATGGAACGTTACGACGGATTCTTGAAGCGCGGAGGCAAGATCAAGGGCCGGCGCGGGGGGTAACGCATGCTTGCGACATTGATGATTGTAACCGTCGCGTCAATCGGCGCGACGCTCGGTTTTGTCTTCAGCCGAATCCGTCTCGGCGCAGACGCGGGCCTGATCGCGGCGCTGCTGGTGGTATTTGTGGCGGTGTATTTTACGAAGCCGGGGGCGACGAAGCGGTAGGGATCATTTTTTCGCCAAGATGGCTTGAACTTCCGCGCGGACTTCGGGCATGTACTCGAATTGCTTCGGATCGGCGAGCGCGTCTAGAAAGGCCTGGCGCACTTCCGGCGCAGAGTCGGCGGCCAGTTTGTTGAGCAGCGAGGCTTGGAGCGTTTTGAGCTCGGGAGTGTAATAATAATAATAGCATTGGCGGCTCAGGCGCCGCGCAAGCGTTGCGCGGACTTCGGGGCTCATGTCCTCTTGTGCTTGTTCCAGAATTTTCGTCTGCGCAGTCCGCACCAAGGAATGGCACTGGAGGATTTCGCAGGCTCCCGTGACGATTGTTGCGCGTACATCGGGGTTTTCGTCATGCAACGCCTGCTCGAGGATTGTCGCACAGGTGTCCGGCTCGTCCCATTGGCAGTCCATAAAAAAGCACGCCACGGCTTTCCGGATGGCGGGGTTGGAATCGCGAGAACGCCGCAGGGCAATGGCGTCCACGCCGGGCTTGGCGTCGCGATGCAGGTAGGTCAGGAGTCGCGTTACCTGCTCTGGATCCCGGCTGGATTCCAAGTCCCTTTGGAGCAGGGAGCGGATTGCCTCGGTACCGGGACTGGTTCTAGTCGACACGTAATGAGGAAACAATCCTTCGCACATCTCCCAGCGCCAACGACCAGAATAGGCGGCGATTAGCGTCTCCTTATCCGCGGCTGGCACCATCATCCGCGCGGCGTACTTCTCCAAACTGTCGTTACGGTCCTCATCGTGAATTTGAAGCGCGATGCGAGCCGCCTGCGAAGCGGATTCGTTCTCAACGATGTTCAGCGCCATCGCACGGATCTCTGCATTCACCGAGCGGTCAAGCGCCAGCGCGGTGACTTCCGGTACGTACTGGATATCTCCAAAGCGGCTCGCCGCCTCGATGACCGCCAGGCTTTCGAGCGTGTTCTCAGTCGAGATGGGCGTTAAACAACGGCGCGCGGCCCACGCGCGGACGTCGGCTGGCAGCGCCCAGTAGGCTTGGACGTGGTGCCAGAGGAACCAGCGCGTGTTTTCGCCCTCCTCAAATGTGTAGCATCGGATGTTCTTGAACGAGGAGACAAGCGGCCGTTGTAGAAAGCTGGGGGTCCAGCAGCTGTGGTACAGCGCGCCACCATAGAGCAGGACAAGCGGCGAGATCAACGTGGCGACAGCGGCGCTCGAAAACCACGGCGCGTGAAACAGTCCGGTTGTATTCGCGCCAGTTAGCCGTTTGCCACGAAGCCACTTCATCGTGGACATCAGCCACGGCACCGCGGGCGGAGCGCAGGTGAGCAGTAGATAGACAGGCAGTGCGTGAGTCGAAAACCATTCCCTAAACGGCAAGCGCATCACCAGCGCTTGCAGCAGCCCCAGCCAGAGCAGCCAGTAGCTCAACAGTCCCGCAACGAATCTCCACCGAACGGAACGCGTTGAAGCGGGCATGCGCGTGAGCATCCACGTTCGCCAGAGCCACAAGGCCGGCGAGATGGCCAGCAACATGCCCAGTAACGCGGCGATGCCCTGCGATTCGGCGATCGCATTCCAGAAACGATCTTCCCCATAGAGGAGGAACCGAATACTGAACGCGCCGACCATGGCTACCAGTGAGACGTTGGTAATTCCGGTGGCGATACGGTCCGCGTGGCGTGTCTGCATAAGATTCGCTCTGCTGGATTAACGCGTAAGCGGGTGTTTTCTTGCGCAAAGCGTGGCGTTAAAATTGTTCCTGCAGAGCGATCCGATCTCGCTCTTTCAGAGCTGTGGAGATTCCACGTGCTAATTTTCCCGGGGCGTTGCCGGGCTTTCACATTGCGCCCGGTTGGGGCGTCCTGCGCGTCGGCGCACAAGACTGTGAAGCAGAGTTAGAGAACGTGACGTCATTCTTGAAATGCGGACGCGTTAGTGGTTAGTTGACTGCAGGGACCGTTATACGAATGTGTGATGAAGTGCGTGATTTCGCGCTGGAGAGTTGAATGCAGTTTCTAACTCTGCTTGTTGCTTTGTTCGCCGGGTCCATGACCGGCTATTCACTTCTGACCGGGCAGTATTTCGGTCGCATGTGGAGAGTTCACCATCGCAGCGAGTCGGAAATTTTCTATTGGCTTTCTATTCTAATGGGGACGTTTGTAACGGTCTTGAGTGCTCAGGACTTCTTTCTGAATCCGCCGTGGTGACCAGCAACATGGACCCCACGAGGGAGAGTAGCCGGACCTCGCTTCTCCGAGCGGGCCGCCCGGACTACAAACAGCTCACTTCGCGGCGGGCGCGGGCGGCGGGGGCTTGGGGTTTTCGGCGGCGATCTCGGCGAAGGTTTTTAGTTCGACGGATTTGACGTCGAGTTTCAACGCGGAGACGTCGGCGCGCGTGCCGACGGCGATGAAGCGGTCGCGCTTCGCGTCGTAGGTCAGGCCGGCGCTCAGGCCCATTGGCCATGGGCCGGGGATTTTCAGGCCGACCCAGCGGTTGGTCTTCGCGTCGAGCGCGGCCATGTAGCCGCCGGAAAGTTTGGAGCCGAAGAGGAAGAGATCGGCATCGGGATGGTGCGCGACTTCGCGCAGGACCCAAACGACAGCGGGATCCTGCTTCTGACCTTTGGCGTTGAAACAGGAGAGCGCTTCGATGTGCTCGGAGCCTTCCGGCTTGAACGACGTCACTTCCAGTGACGGAATCGCCAGCGCAAAAACTTCGCCGGAATACGGGACGCCGCTGTAGCTGCCGCCGCTGAAAAAGAGGATGCGGCTGCGCTTGGCGTCGAAGATCAGTCCACTGTGATCGCAGATCGTGCTGGGCAGCTTGCCCTTCACGTCCAGCGCACTCCATGTCAGCGCGGCGTCATCAAACTTCCAGAGTTTGTCGGCGTACCAGGTGATCATGCCGAAATTTGGAATGTAGCGGAGCTTGGCGTGGTGGCGGTCGAAGCTAATGGGCGTGGGTTTGCGTTCCTGCCAGTCGCCGTGGTCGGGATCGTAGACATAGGTGTTGGCGTCGTGAGCCTTGCCGTTGAGCGTCTGGCGGCCGTTGACGATCATTTTATGCAGCAGCGGATGGTAAGCGTACGAAGCGTAACTGTGGCCCATGAACGGGCGGTGGTTGAAGCTCCAGCCGATCATCGCCTCGTTGGACCCGATGTAACCGGGCGGCAGTTCCGTCTCGACCGGCTGATCCCAGCAATTAGTCGCCAGGTAGTAGTGCGCGACGTCGTTGCCGGGATAGGCGGAGTGGCCGCCGGTGTACCAATAAATTTCGTCGCGGTCGGTGTCGAACGCGAGCGTGCCCCAATCGCGGTTCCACGTGAAGCGGCGCGCGGGCTTCAGATCCACCCACGCGTTGGCGGGAAGATCGGCCAGTGTCTTGGCCGCGGCAATGGCGTCCGGACGCGGCGCGGGCGTGAAGAAATCCGGAATCGCGTTGCCCTGGCGGTACTGCCGAAGATCACCGGCGGAAGCTTGCGCGCCGGCCGGGCCAGTCCAAGTATCGGCGGCGAGATCGTAAATCCATTCGTCGGGGCCAGCGTGACCGTAGGTACTTTCGAAACCGGCCCGGCCGCCATAGAGGTAACCGCCACGCAGTTTCAATTTTCCTGCGCCGTCGCTGTCCAGAAAATGAAGCGCGCGCGGTTCGGGAGCGGTCTTGGGATGGCGCTGCTGCCAGCGTTGCACTTTGGGATCGAAACTCCAGAGATCGTTGGAGAGGTAATCGAGGTGGTCGCCGCCGAAGATCGCGAAGAGGCCGCTCTTGGAGTCATAGGCGATTTTGCTGTGCGCGCGCACCGGCGGTTCGGCGTCGAGCGCATCGGCGGCTTCTTCCAATTCGATGCGCGCCTGGCGGAGCGCGTCGAGCTTTTCGCCGGCGATATGTGTGCCCAGCGCGTCGAGCGCCGGAGTAACTTTGGCGAGATGCGCCTGCGCCAGAGCGACTTGAGCGGCGCAGTACGCGTCGGCTCCATTGGATTTGGCGAGCGCGGCGGTGGCGTCTTTGAGTTTGGCGGTAAGCTCGGAAACTTTCGGCGCGACTTCTTTTTCCAGGAACGCTTTCTCCGCGGCTTCATCGCGGCCCTGAAAATAAACCTGGCGCGCAAGGCCAGTGATGTGAAGCAGCGGCCAACGCAGCGCGGCCAGCGCGTCATGGTGCGGCTGCAGTGGATTTTTCGTGCGCAGTTCGTCGACGATCGATTTCCATTCACCGTTCTGACGTATCTGCGTGTGCACGGCCGGGTCTTCGGTGCGCAGCGAACGGCCGCCGAACGCCAGCCCGGAGCCGTCGGCGAGCGTCAGGCGCCAGGCCCAGATGACCGGCTGCTTTTCCGTCGTGATGGGCGAGCCGGGTGGGCGATACTCCTTGCCGCGCGCGAGCGGTTCGGGCGGGACGAACTTCGGATCCTCGAGGAATTCCGCAGTGGCCTCTCCCGCCATGCACGCGGCGGAAAGAATCGAAAACAGCAGCGCGAAGAGTAGACGACGCTTGATCAGCATGAAAATTTAAGCTCCGTTATTTCCGCACTGCGGCCGGCACGCGCAGTTTCATCGGCAGCAGCAGTTTGGCGGTGGGAAGGCCGGGCTCACGGCGGCGGTCTTCGATGCGGTTGAAGACGGAGTGAGCGACATCGGTCAGGGACCAGGTCACAGCGGCGCACTTTTTCCGCAGCTCGGGGCAGTCGGCGATGTAGTCGCTGTCGAGATGTTCGTCGAGCGACCAGCCGACGAGTTCCAAATCTTCGCCGAGCTTGAGCCCCAATTCGCGCGCGGCGCGCGCCAGGGCGCGGGCGGAACTCTGCCAGAGCGCCAGGATCGCGCGCGGCCTGTCGGCGCGCTGTAGATATTTTCGCGCGACGGCGGTGTCGGACGCGTCGTCGATCTCGCGCCAGCCCTGCGCGTCGATGGAGATGTCGGCGCGCATCAAGGCTTCGGCCGCGCCTGCGAAGCGTCTTCGGGAGTTAAAGGTGACTTTGAGCGGCCCGTACCAACCGATTTTACGATGACCTTTGCGGATGAGATGCTCCGCGGCCAGCGCGGCGCCCTGCATTTCATCGCGCAGCACCAGGTCCATGCCCGGAGCGCGCGACGATTCATCCAGCCCGACGGTCGGCAGCCCCAGCGCCATTAACGCAGAGGGAAATCCGGGTGGAAACTGGTCGCCGATGTCCTGCAGAATCAACGCGGTCGCACCCATGTTGCGCAGTTGTTCGGCGATGACCTCCGGCGACTGGCCCTGATACGGCAGCACCGCGGAGATCCAGCCGCGTTTCAGCGCCTGGTTTTGCAGCGCGGAGAGCTGCGCGTGGTAAAGCTCGCCGATGTAGCGTTCGAAGCCGGTCGTGAGTTCGAGAAAGGCGACGGTCTCGTGCGTTTTCGGAATCATGCCGTGGCGCGTGGCGCGGTAGCCACGGCGGGGTTCGGCGACGACGAGGCCTTCGTCTGAGAGCAGCTTCAGCGCACGCTGCGCCGTGAGCGGCGCGCAGCCGAATTCGTGGCTGAGCGTGCGGATGCTGGAGAGGTACGCGCCGAGCTGAATCTCGCCGGCGATCATGCGGTTCTTCAGTGTCGCAGCGATCTGGGCGGAACCGTGAGTCTCGGTGGCTTTCATGGGCACGACCTCTGTAGCTCTGTACTATAATCTGTGCCATCGTATTACACCGTCGAAAGTGCCGAGTCGATGGAAAACTCTATCAATCGTGGCTACAGACTTGATATTACAGTGCACTACATGAGGCGACGGACTCTGATTGTCCGAGCCGGTCGCCCGGACTACAAACGGCGCGCTGGCGCGGGTTGGCTGGGCGTATTAGGCTCGCGCGTATGAATGCGACGATTTTGAAATGGATTCTGATTTTGGCGCTCGCGGGTGGGTTTGCCGCCGCGGCGGGCGAAGCTGCGGCTCCAGCCTTGGAGCGCGGAGCGACGGTGTTGAAGATCGACTTCGATACGCCAGCGGATCGCGAGACGTGGAAACTGCTGCCCAGCACCACCTGGACGCCGGACGGGCCGAAAGCCGCAATGAGTTTGCGCGTCGAGGCCGCGGAAGCGACAGCGGGTGCTCGGCCGGTGGCACAGATGATTGCGCTGCCGATCGACCTGACGCCGTACCGCGGGCTGTCGCTGGAATTCGAAGGCCAGGCAAAAGCGGACGGCGTTTCCCGGCCGGAGCACGGCTACAACGGCGTCAAATTCATGCTTCATTTCAAAGCGGCGAGCGGCGAGCGTTGGGTGAATCAGACCGACGTCTTTGGAACATTCGATTGGAAAACGCTGAGCTTCGCGGTGCCGATTCCCGAGGATGCCGGCGCGGGGGAAATCTGCCTGGGTCTTCAGGACAGTTCGGGCAAGGCGTGGTTCCGGGAACTTCGCGCGAAAATCTTGCGGACTCGCTCGCCGATATTGCCGGAGCCGGATCCCAAGGCCGCGCCTCCTTATAAGGGACACGATCTGCCGCGATTGCGCGGGGTGATGTCGCCGAATGCGTTCAAGGATGAGGATCTGCGCAATCTTGGCATGGAGTGGAAGGCAAATCTGATCCGCTGGCAGATCACGCGCAACTGGGGGCAGAACGGCACGGAGCGGGACCTCGACGAATATGACTCGTGGCTCAACGGCCGTCTCGACGAGCTCGATCAGGCGCTCGCGGCGTGCAAAAAGTACGGCATCAAGGCGGTGATCGATCTGCATTCGCCACCCGGCGGACGCGACGAAAATCGCGACATGGCGATGTTCTACGAAAAGAAGTACCAGGACCATTTCGTCGCGGTCTGGGAGAAGATCGCCAAACGCTACAAGGACAATTCCGCGGTCTGGGGTTACGACCTGGTCAACGAGCCGACCTGCAACAAGCTCACGCTGCCGGGCATGGACAGCCTCGCCACGCAAGTTCGCGCTGCCAGGGCGATCCGCGCGATCGATGCGAAGACGGCGATCATCATCGAATCGGAGAACTGGGATTCGCCGGAAGCGTTCGCATGGCTGACGCCCATTGACGTGCCCAACGTCGTCTACCAGGTTCACATGTATACGCCGCACACGTTTACGCATCAGGGCGTCTTCAGCAAAACGGTGGGCATCACCTACCCCGGCACGATTGACGGCAAGCAGTACGACAAGGACGCTCTGAAAAAAGTGCTGCAGCCGGTGCGCGATTTTCAGCGCGCGTACAATGTTCACATTTACGTCGGCGAATTCAGCGCCATCCGCTGGGCGCCAGGCGCGGCGAGGTATCTGGAAGACTGCGTCAGCATCTTCGAAGAATACGGGTGGGACTGGTCGTACCATGCCTACCGCGAATGGCCGGGCTGGAGCGTCGAGCATGAAAATCTGCCGGTCGACAAAGATCATCACACACCCGCGGCGACCGACACCGACCGCAAAAAAGTGCTGCTGAACTGGTTCGCGAAAAACGAGAAGCCGGACACGACGAAGGCGAAGGGGCAATAGACGCATGGACCAAATGGTAGGCACTCCCAGTTGCCCGCACCTGGGCTTCGATCTGCAAGGCGGGCGGCCCTGCTGTCATGCCGACGATTACACGCGGATGGAGTGCGGCAAGTTCGCTCCCAATCCCGCGGCGAAGCGGGCGGGAGCGTCGGCGTTGATGAGCGGCGTCGAGCCGTATTTCTGTACGGTCCTCGGCACCGATTCACTCCCGCCGGAAGCATTGAAGCTTGCGGCGATGGAGAAAGCTCAAGCCAAAAAGCAGGCGCGCGACGCGGGGCAGAGCCCGAAATTCCAAGCGCCCGGCCAACCGCAAGCGCGCCCAAGTCGGGAACAACCGGCCAGCGACGATCAGGACCCGATTATTCCGACACACACCCTACGGGCGGAGAAGAAGACGATGCCGAACGATCCGTGTACGTGCGGGAGCGGGCGGAAGTTTAAGAAGTGCTGCGGGAGAAATGGGTGAAACGGAGTCATTGGTCATCGGGCATTTTTCATTTACGAGGAGCGGGCTGGCAAATCGAAGGGCCTGTCTATCGCTCTCCGTAAATGACCAATGACTCCGTTCCCTAAAACTCAACCTGCCTCAGCGCGCGAATTCCCAAGCGCATGGGGATGTACGCGGCGAGCGTGTTGAGCAGCGCGATGCCGGCGAGGGAGGCGATGATCATCCAGTTGAGGTGGGCTTCGTCGGGGATGGGGCCGAGGTAGCGGTGGCAGACGAGGCCTTCGGAAATGATGCTCACGATCACCAGGCCGATGGCGAGAATCAGCGTCAGCGTGCCACCGAAACCGGAGACGATCTTCGACGGGTTGCGTTCGTTGAAGCTGGGGAAAATCGCGCCCATGCCGACGCTCAGGCCGCTCAAGCCCATCGCGATAAACACGCCCGTGACGAGCTGGATGCCGAGCACAAACGTCGAGCCGCGCAAAATGTAATTGGAGAGCAGGACGAGAATCACCACCAGCAGGAGCGAGCCGCTGAAGGCGAAATAGAATTTCGAGATCATCACGTGGCGGCGGTCGAGCGGCACCAGGCCCAGCACCCAGAATCGGCGGCCTTCGAGCGAAATCAGGGGAAAAATGAAGCGGCTGGTCATCGTCGCCAGCGTCATGCAGGTCGCGCCGAGATTCAGGAACGAAATCAGGTTCTGGTAGAAGGGCTGATCGAGCGGATACGAAAAGTTCCGCAGGTTGCCGATGTACAGCCCAAGGATGCCGAAGAAAATCAGCACCTGCGACCACTGGGTCGGGTCGCGCAGAAACGTCTTCACGTCTTTCACCACCAGGATCATGATCTGCGGCCAGCGCGCGGACGCCGGCGCGAAAAACCATTCGACCCACGATTTTCTGCCGATGCTGCGCACGGAACTTCCGCCGCTGGCGAAGGAGTATGTCGCGGCGTACATCGAGCCGGAAAGGAACCAACCCAGCGAGAGGAAGAACATCGCACTGGTCATCAACGCTCCGAAAAACAGCGCGCCGGCATTGAGGCTGTCGGGCTTGGCGTCGCCGACGCGGAGCAGTCCTTCGGTAATCCAATAGTTGGGCGTAAGGACGTGCTGCGTGAAGTTCAGGCGGCCGAGCACGCGCTGCACGCTGGCCTGGATTTCCGACGAGCCGTAGCCGCTCATGTACGCGGCCGGCGAGTGGAAAATCGTGACGTACAGGTAGATCGCGCAGCCGACGAGCGCCACGACCATCGCGCCGAGCACCTTATAACCATGCCGTGGGACGATGGCCATCAAGAGCAATCCCAGCAGCGTTCCGAGCGCGGCGGGGAGTACGACAAATGGCAGCATGAACAACAGCACGAGCGGATAAAAGTACCAGTCGACATCGGACTTGATGCCATAGGCGAGCATCAAAGGCAATCCGGCGGCAAAGACCGCCCACGACGAGAAGACCAGTGATTCGATGAATTTGTAGAGAAAAATCGTGTCGTGGCGCACGGGCAGGGAGAAAAGAAACGCGGTCTCCTGCTCCTTGAACAGATTTTGCAGCGCGATGACCGCGTTGGAAAAAACGAGCATGAACGAGAGCGCCATGAAGAACAGGCTGAGAATGTGGTGGATCAAGTACGGCCGCGCGACGCCGGCGTTATCGTTGACGAATTGGAAACCGTAGAGAAACAGTTCAAACAACCCGACCCAGAAACCGACGCCAAGCGTGGTGACGACGACGATTTTCAACATCGATTCGCGGCGGATGTTACGGATCTGATTGGTGATGGCGCGGACGCGGAAACGCAGCAACACGCCCAGCGGATACAGGCGCTCAGCAAGGATGCGCTGTACGTCTCGTTTGGCGTCGAGGGACTGGGCCGTGGCGTCGGTCACAAGGGGAAACTATACAGCTCTTTAGGTACCCGCGAAACAGAATTCACGAGAGGGAAAGCACGCGACTGTCAGCGCTGAGGATCTGGCCGGAGATCGACGGGTTTTCGAGCAGGCTGGCGACCAGCAACGCCACGGCGGCGGCGCCGTCGGTCTCGGTTTTCAGGACACGCTTGGCTTTCACGGCGGCGGCGAATTCCGGCGACGCGCTGCGGCCCATGGCGGAATCGGCGACAAACGGGGGCAAAACAGCGTTGGCGCGCACGCCGAAGGCGCCCCATTCGCGCGCGGTGGATTTGATCAGCGCCTGCAGGCCGCTCTGCGCCATCGCGTAGGCCACTCCCCCGGCCCGCCCGCTGACGCCCGCGTGCGACGAGAGCGCAACGATCGCGCCGGACTTCTGCTTCATGAACTGCCGCGAGAAAGCTTTGAGCACCAGAAATATCGCGCGCAGGTCGACATTCACCACTCCGCGGAGGTCATCGTCTTTGAGCGTCAGCAGCGGCGCGTCGTGGACGACGCCGGCGGCGCAGACCAGCGCGTCGATTTTCGAAAAATCTTTCAGGAATGCTTGAGCGAGAACCGTCGGTGCTTGTGGATCCTGGAAGTCGGCCACGTAGCATTTGGCGTTGAGTCGGCGTGATGCAGCGTCCGCGGCCAGTTTTTCGCAAGGCGCGGAATGAGCGTGATAGTGCAACCCGACGTCGTAGCCGCGATTGATCAGTTCGGAGGCGACGCGGCCGCCGATCGTTCCAGATGCGCCAAGGATGAGTGCCGTCGCTGCCACAGGAGTTGCCTCGCGCGATATATGTGAGAAAAAATGAACAATACCATGCGCACTCGTGAAGGCAATGTGGCGAAATCGGGCCGCGTCGGTAGTATGGTTTTCGATACGCATGCTGAAGATTACTGAACGCAACTTTACGCCGGAAGAACGCCAGAAGATCGAAGCCGATCGCGTCCCGGACAACAGCGGTCCCGCCGCGAAGATCCTCATCTACATGATGCTGGTGGTGCTGGCGTTGCCGATCAGCGCGCTGGGTATGATCTTCTTCGGCCCGCTGATGCGCGCGCTGCTGAAAGGCAACGATTTCGCGATGACCGCGGCGTATTTGAGTTCGCTGAGCGTCTCGCTGTACGCCGTCTACCGTTTTTCGCGCGACGCATCGCTGGTCCAGAACTGGACGTCCAAGCCGCGCTTTGAGGCCGATCTGAGCGCCAAGCGGATTGAAGAGATCGCGATTACGGAGATTGTGTCGGCCAAGGCCGTTCAAAAACGCGAGGCGCTGCTGATTGCGACGTCCGATCAGGAAAGTTACGTGATTGCCGCGTCGGGTATCGCAGGCATGACGCCGCGCGCGCGATTGGTGCTCAAGCGACTGCCGGTGTCCAACGCGATTATCGAATGCACCTTTGCCGGGGCGGAAGTGCGCAACGATACGCCGGTTCCGATCGACAACGTCCGCGACGCGAAGGTGGCGACATATGGGCAGTTGAGTTTGGATGGTGCGCTGTAGCGAACACCCGCGGGCCAGTTGGCCCTAGGGTCATTTTAACCTTCGTGCCATTGGCACGGAGGTCAAAATGACGTCTTTCGGTTTCATCCTTTAATCACCGCCAACGGTTCCAATCGCAGCATCGGCCGGACCAGGTCGGCCTGCTCTGCCAACACGCGTTTGAGCGGCTTGTAGGCCGAGGGCGCTTCCTCAACGAGCGTGCGTACGAGGCGCGGATCGGCGGGGATCACGACGGCGCGAAGTTCGCGGCGCAACTGGGCCGGCGAGATGCGCTGCCGGGCCTCGACGCGCGGGAGAGCTCGCCCTGCGCCGTGCGAACACGAGTGATACGATGCGTCGCTGCCGAGTCCTTCCACGATATAGCTGATAGTACCCATCGAGCCGGGAATGATGCCGCGCGCGCCGGCCGCGGCAGGCATGGCGCCTTTGCGGTGAATCACGAGTTCCCGACCGCCGTGAACTTCGCGCGTGATCAGATTGTGAGCGACGTCGAAGCGTTCGGCGGCTTCCACGTGCTCATTGCACAGTGCGGAGAGCACGCGCCGCACGGCCGCGTGCATGCGACGCCGGTTTTCTTCGGCAAACGCCAGCGCCCACGCCAGGTCGAGCCAGAACGCGTCAGCTTCTGACGTACCGAGTCGCAAAAACGGCAGCTTGCGATCGGACTTCGCTTCCGCCACGCGACCGTGATGCGACGCGATCGCCGCGCCGACGCCGCGCGAACCGGAATGCACCGTCACCCACAGCCGGTCGTGTGCGTCCCGTTGCAACTCGATGAAGTGGTTGCCGCCGCCGAGCGTGCCGACTTGGCGCGGACCGAGGTACTCCGCGGCGTGTTGCAGCGCGCCGGTGCTGAGCGCGCTGCCTTGGATAAATTCACGCGGTGTGGCGTGACTGCGCCGGCCGACGGGCACTGCTTTAAGAACAGTTGCGACGATCGATTCCAATTGCGCCCGCGAGAAATGGCTCGCGGCGAGCGGCAGCCGTTCGACGGCCATGCCACAGCCGAGGTCCTCCCCGACGGCCGTGGGCAGTACCACGTTCGCCGTGGCGAGGACCGTGCCGACGCAGACGGCGCCGGCGCTGTGAACATCCGGCATGACGGCCACCGGCCCCGCGAGCAACTCCGAACGCGCGAGGCGCTGCAACTGCTGGAGCGCCTCCGCATCGACTTTCTCCGCCCAGATTTTTAACGGCACCAACTGTGGGTGCGCGAAGATCTGCTTCATGCGCCACCGCCTTCCGCCCCGTATAGCGGCAGCGGAATGTAGCGCAGCCGGATCACCGGCATGCGCTTGATGCGCAGGATTCCGGCGAGTTCCGAGCGGACGAAGCCTTCTGCTGAGGTCAGCGCCGCCTGGATTTCTTCGGGAGGTTGCGGAACTTCCTTGCGTTTGGGTACGATTGCGATCTGCAGGCTCGCGAGGTTGTTGGAAGCCTCGACGCGCAACACATGCAGTTCTTCCAACGCCGGGTTTTCCAGCGCTGGCAGGATTTCATATTCCAACACGTCGGCAACGGTGCGTTCGATGCGCTGAGCCCGATGGCCTCGTTGGCCGCGCTTTTCTTCTTTGTCATACGACATGACACTGCGCTCCTTGCGGCATGCGCCGCGGATGTGGATGTGACCCCACGCCGCGCTCCGCTCACAAGAGCGATCAGGCCATTCTTAGCTGGTGAGAGTAAGAAGGATTCAGGCGCGAACATGGAGGACGTGGTTGGGAGCGCAGAAAGCACGCATAATCTTGTCCTCCATGAAAGCACGTCGCCCTGTGAAAAACTACAGCCACCATTTGACCACATGAAACTTCGGAACGCAAATTTCGCGTTCCGAATTTTTATCCAACGTTCATTAATCATCGTTCATCGTTACTATTCCGTTGCTTGCATGTACTGCATCCACTCGGTGTATTCGAGTTGCTTGGGTGTGAATCGAGCGCGGACCGAGGGCGGCATGCAGAAGTGGAAGTTATGCTCGGGCGAGAAGGTCATCACGTTGAAATCGCGCGTGGTATAGTTGTAGTAGAGATTCGTGCGGCGGCCGGGCGTGGTTTTGGGCAGGCCGTTGTGGAGCACGGTTTCGGAGAAGAGAAAGACGTCGCCGGGCTGGCCGGTGATCGGGCGCGCGCCGGGCATGGCCAGGCCCTTATACTTGCCCCAGTCGAGATCGCGGTTGCTCTTGTGGCCGCCGGGAAGCGCGACGACGCAACCGTCCTCGGGACCGTTATCGGTCAGGAACCAGACGGTGTTGAGCATCGCGCTGCGTATATTGCCGTCGCGGCAGCTGTACTGAATCGGCGAGACGCCGCGATGCCAGCCGCCACTGTCCTGGCCTTTGAATTTCGAGATCGACCACGTGTTGACCAGTTGCGGTTGCCCCATGAAGGCTTCAAGATACGGCGCAACCCCGGGATGTGCGATCAGCGCATCGAACGCGGAATTGAGGCGCAGCAATCCGTTCAAACGCTTGGAGTGCGTATTGTTTTCGAGCGTGGGCTGGCTGGGACGACCGGTCGGGTTGAGCTTCTCGCGCCGCGCTTTGTCGTCGTGCGGAAGGTTCTCGAGTTCTTCGATTACACCCAGATAGTTCCGGCATTCTTCCGGCGAGAGTACACCGCGCAGCAGAATGAATCCCTGCAGGTCGAACAGGAAACGGTCCTCGTTACTCACCACGGCTGTTTTAGTGTCGTATTCTGCAACTGAACTGGACATGCTGTTTTCTCCTGAATGAAGGTTGTCTTCGGGAGACACTATGCGCTATTCTCAGTATTAATTCCATAGTGGCGAATATCGACTTTATGTCGGATTGTACTGTCCGGAGAAACCGATGGAAGTTCCACTCACCGCGTGGGAACAGTCGCTGGATGTTCAGTTGCTACGCTGCGGCGTCGAGCGGCATTGTCTGAACGATCCTTGGACGCGTTATCCCGGCGCGGTGATCGGCCAAGCCGCGGGCGGTCGCGTGACGATGCAACTGGAGGGACGTGTGCCGGTGTATGTGCCGCCCCACGGGGGCTACGCGGTGCCCAGCAACGCGCTGCAGCGTTCGCGCAATGATCCCGGAACGTCAACGGTCTACCATTGGTCGCATATGCGCTTTACGGTGCTGGGCGCGGTGGACTTGTTCCAAGTCGTTGAGATCCCGCTGGTGCTGCCGCGTAAAACCGGCGAGGAAATCGGCGCGGTGGTCGTGCAACAAGTAGCGCTGCTTCAGAGTTCCGAGCCGCACAGCCTCGCGGCGATTGCGCAGCGCCGGGAGCTGAATTTTCGCACGCTGCGACTGCTGCTCCGGCACGCGCGGCTGAAGGAGAGCGCGGCGGCGCTGCTTTCAGGACACGCGCGCATCCAGCCGGCGCTGGATTACATGCAGGCTCATCTGGCCGAGCGGGTCACGCGCGGGCAGCTGGCGCGGAGCGTGTTTTTATCGGAGAGCCGCTTTCACGACACGTTCCGGCGGGCGACGGGGCATGCGCCGCTGCACTATCTGCAGATGCTGAGACTGCGGAGCGCTCAGGAGTTGCTGCTGGCCAGTGACGCGTCGATCGCTGAAGTCGGGCAGCGTAGCGGCTTCGCGGATCAATTCCATTTCAGCCGCTTATTCAAAGCCGCCTGCGGGCAGAGTCCCCGCGCGTATCGGCTGGCGGCTCGGCGCTGGAATGCGAAGTAGCGCGGTTATTTTTTCGGCGAGAGCACCGGTTCTTCGCGCTCTGGAATTTTCAGCGCCTTGGGCACGGAAAAGTTGATCTGCTTCAACTGATCGACGGCATTGCCGTCGACAAACGTCCACGACTTGCCCTTGTCGGAAGAGATCGCGACCAGGAAACTGTTCTGCGTCAGAATGCCTTTGGGACAATTCATCTTCATCGTGGTGCGGACGATGGCGAACTGATTGTCGTTATCAGTGACGATCTCCGAAACGTTGCCGACCGTGTATTCGGCGATGGAGATTCCCTGCGTTTCCATCTCGTCCATGACCGAGGCCATGGTCTCCGCGGCCTTCTTCTTGCCGCCGAGAATTTCGATTACTTTGGGGTGCGTCAGTTCGGCGACTTTCTCGAATTCACCTTTCTGCATCGCCGTCGCACACGTTTCGGCCTTCTTCTTGATCTGCGCGGTGGCCGCGTCTTCCGCGCGGAGTTGCAAGGCAATCGCGCAGAGGAATGTTGAAATGAGAATGCGTCGTACCACGGAGACCTCCCTGTCCTATTGACCACCCATTAGCTTCTGAGTCAGTGCGTTAAATCCCTGTAGGATCGTGGTGAGCCAGTGAATCACGAAGCCGTCAGCAAGAAACCGGTAGGGCAGCGTGGGCAGTTGCTTCGATGTTCCGGTCGCGAACCAGTACGCGATTTCGCGAAGCAGCGGGTCGTAAAGCGCAACCAGCAGCGCGCCAAGCGCCAGGGACGGACCGAACGGAACGTAATTACCTTCGAGCACCTCTTCTTTCTTGCCATCATCCTTCTCGACGATATCGCCCTGCGGCAGCAGGTCGATGCGCGCGAGGTACGACTTGAAGAGGAACGCGAAGACCAGCAGCATCGCCAGCAGGAACATCATCAGCACCGGCAGCAGCCGCATGTCGTAGGCCTGAAACAGAGTGCGATCGGACATTTCATCGCCGCGCGACGGAGCGCCGTCAAACGTCGAGTAACTGCGTTCGTAGAGGAATCCGGCGAAGATCATCACGATTACGCCCATGACCAGCAGAATCCAGAAGGCGTGCGACGGTTTCTGATCGGCGCCGGCGGGTTCTTCGATGTGTTCGTACGTCGGCTGCCACGGTTTGTATTTGTCGCCGAGCTGCCAGTGGCGGAAACGTTCGTACCAGATTTTCGCCAGGCCGGTTGTCGCGCCGATGATCACGCCGAGAAAAAGCGTGAGCAGCGCGGGCTTCCAGCCCAGCAGCGCACCGACCATGCCCATCAAATGCGTGTCGCCGTCGCCCATGCCTTCCAGCGGGCGGCGCGGGTCCTGGCGGAATTTGAACCACGCAAACGAGCCGATGGTGGTGAGGATGCCGACGGCCCAGGGGCCTCCAGCGCCGAGCGCCAGGCCAGTGAAGCTGTCGATGAACGCGTTCAGGCGCGGTTCAAAGGGAAACCACTGCGTCGCAGACTGATGCAGTTCGGGAAATATCGGCGCAAGGATCAGGCCCACGACAATCCACGGCAGCGTCGTCTGCCAGGGAATGATCCACATCTCCAAATCGACAACGGAGAGCAGCACCAGGTCCACGATCAGGAACAGCTGTATGAATAGAATGGCCAGCGGCATCGGTCCGGAAAAGCCGAGATTCAGCGCAAAGTACTGATACGCGGCGAGCGCGGAAAGCGAAGCGACGATCAGTTCCACCCAGAGATACCGCGACGGAATCGGCGCTTTGCAATGCCAGCATTTTCCGCGCAGCACCAGGAAGCTGATGATCGGCAGATTTTCGAAGATCGAAAGTTGATGATTGCATTTCGGGCAGAACGAACGCGTGCGCGTCACCGTCGAGATATAACGCGGCAGCCGGTACGCCGCCATGTTGACATAGCTGCCGAGCATCGCGCCGTAGATCCACGCGATCACAATCCAAACGATTGCCGGAATTTGCGCCAAGGTCATAGGACCAGTTTTATCGGGAGGATGGAATTTAACACGACAGTTTTGAGTTTTGAGTTGAGAGTGCGAGGCCCAATTGCAACACAACTCAACACTTGAAACTCACAGCTACTCCTCAGGTGCTTCCTTTGTAGCGGAACACATCCTGCACCGGTTCCGGCTCGGGGACCAGGCGCTGGCGCAGGACCGTGAGCGCCAGCAGCACGACCAGCAGCGAAAGACTGGCGAGGATCGATTTCAACACATCGCGGCGCGTGATGCGGAGGTCGGGCCACGACGCGATGAGGATACCGGACGCGCACATCAACACGCCGGGGACGGGCCAGGCCGGCCACGGATCCAGAGCGAGAAACGCGCCGCCGCAATAACCGGCGCCAGCGCCGAGGAACATCGAGAAGCGGTGGAGCTTGAGCACGCGCGCGCCTTCCAGCACGGTGCAGAGCACCAGCAACTCGAGTACGGTCGGGCAGAAATTCGCCGGCGCGCCGCTGGGCCAGGGAATACTGAGCAGGCTTAACACACCGCTGGACGCGTATGAGGCCGCCGGATCGTGACCAAGCCCCACGGTTGCCATCCAGGCGTTACCTGAAACGGCGCAGAGCACGAGCATCAGAAAATGCAGCGGCTGGCGCATACCGCGTCCCAACCACGTGCCGAGCAACACTGCCGAAAATAATGCGGCGGCGAAACCGATGAAGTTGAAGACCGTCGTCGGCGCTGCGCGGATACCGCGCACTTTCTCCGCCACTTCGGCCTTTTCTGGCGGCGCGGGTTCTCCCTTTATAGAGCGTCGTTCGAAGGTGGGCGTGCGCGGCGCGGGTTCAGGACGCAGCGAGAGCAGCGCCACCGAAGTGCTCAAGGCCAGCAGTCCGGCGTACAGCACGAGGCGTTCGTTGGGAATGGCCGACTGGATGCAAAGTGCCATCACAGCCGTGACCAGATAGATGCTGACGCACGGCAGCACGCGCCATTCTCGCGCGGTCCACTGCGCAACGGCAGGGACGCGACCATCCCAGAGCGCAAAGAGCAGCATGCTCAGCGCCAGCGCAAGAATCACCGTTGCCGCAAGCTGCGCGAAATTGGCGGGCACTGGAACGGACGCCGAAAGCCCGGCGCGCGGGCCCGGCATCGGTGCGGTGGTCGCTGCTGGAGAATTCATCGCACCATTTGTCTCGGTGTTCCCGGACTACTTTTTCCCGGCGTCCACGTCCTCTTTCTTTTCAACCGGTGGCGGGGCGTCGGGGTTACGTTCCGGGCGCACGATTTCGCCATCCACCGGGTCCAGCGGCATCGCTTTGAGCGGATGAGCCGGCGGCGGGGTCTTGGGCGGAACCGGTGCAACAGGCGGTGCGGGCGGTGTTACTGTGTCGGCGGACTTTTTGTCCGGGTCGGCAGTTTTGACGGGCTGTTTTTCCAGCGCGCCATCAGGGGTTTTTGCCGGCGCCTTGTCGGTCGTTTTATCAGCGGTGGCGGCCGTTTTTTCACCTGCGGCAGGATCTTTTTTCAGCATCACTTCAAGCTTGCCGTACTGCTTCTCGCCATACTTCGTCCACCAAGCCTGGAGCGCAGGGCCATCCTTGAAATTCATGCCGGCGATGTCGTTGATCGCCCGAAGCGCCTGCTGCTGCACTTTTTGCGGCGTCTGTTCGTTGGAATACAGGCGCAGCAGAAACGGCACCGCTTCGCTGGCGCGCATGCGGGCGATGGCCAGGACGGCCTGGATGCGCGGTGCATCATTGTTTTCTTTTTCGACGAAGGCCACAAGCGTGCCGATCGCATCACGGTAGACCGGCGCGGCGAAGTAGAATTGCTTTGCGGCGATGGTACGGATGTCCAGGTCGGGATCGTCGAGCGCTTCCAAGAACAGCTTTTCCGAGGCCAGCCACTGCTTGGGCATCGACGTCAGCCGATTGTACGCCTTGCGCCGCAGTTCGATGTCGGAATCCTTCGCTGCGAGTTTCTGCAGCACCGCGACGGCTTCGTCGGAGTACTCCATTCCGTTGGCCGTGACGCAGGTATAGCGAATGTTGGTGATCAGCTTTTCGTCCTGCAGCAGCGGCAGCAGGGCCTTGGCGGCATCGCCGGATTTGATCCGCGCCAACGCGATGGCGCTGTAGAGCACGACTTGTTCATTGACCGGGGCCTTGGGGTTGGGGACTTTTGCTTTGCGGTCTTCTTTCATCCGCAGGTAGTACGCGGCGATGGTATCGATCAGCGGAGGAGCGGCGCGCTTGCCGAGACCGCCGAGTTTGATGGCGCTGTCCATCGCGGCGGCGAAGCTTTTGTCGAGATTGGTGAGCAGGTCGCGGACGACTTCGTCGTAGTTCGTATTAGCGAATTCGTTCTGCGCTTCCACGCGGTTGCCGTTCGTCGCGCCGATCAAGGCCGGACGTTCCGGTTCGGGCGATGGAGGCGGAGGCTGCGGAGTTGTCGCGGCCGAGCAGGTAAGCGCCGCGAGCGCGGTGGGTATCGTCAGAAGAAAACGACGCGCGAATATCCGCATGGCAACGTCCTTTTGTCGGGGCGGCAAACCAAGACAGTGTTCTAATGGACGTTTCAGGATTGTGAACAGACGAATGAAAAATGAAAATTCACTGACTTAGCGCAAAAATGCACTGATCTTCGGCGCGATCTGCTCCCAGGCGTCTTCGAGGACGTAATGACCGGCGTCGGCGAATTCGTTGACTTCCGCGTCGGGGAATTTTTCGCGCCAGGTCCTCAGGAAGCTTTTGTCGAAGCACCAGTCCTTCATACCCCAGCAGATCATCATCTTTCGATTCTTGAACTGCGGCAGCGCCGCTTCGATGTCCTGCATCAGCTTCCACGTGGGATGGCGCGGCGTCATCGGAATGTCCTGCACGAACCGTAAGATCGCGACGCGATTTTCCCATGAATCGTAGGGCAGCAACAGGCCATCTTTGATTTCGGGCGTCAGTTTTTCGCGGCGCGCGACGGCCATGAAGAGCGCCGCCTTGGCGAACGCGTTGAGCCCCCGGATCGCAAAATCACCGAGCACCGGCGTGCGGCAGATGTCGATGCGGAACGGAATCCGCGGCGAGAGAAACGCCGCGGTGTTCAGCACGACGATGCGGCGGATGCGTTCGGGAATCTGCATCGCCAGCCCCATGCCGATCGCGCCGCCCCAGTCGTGGAGCACCAGGTCGAGTTCCTTCACGTCGAGCCGTTCGATCAGGCTGCGCACGTTGGCGATGTGCTGCTGGAGCGTGTACGGATAATCCTGCGGCTTATCGGAAAGTCCGCAGCCCATGTGATCGGGAACGATGCAACGGTGCTCGCCTTTCAGCGCGTTGATCACATTGCGGTAGTAGAAGCTCCACGTCGGATTGCCGTGAAGCATCAGTACCGCGCGGGCATTCGTGCGCGGGCCGTCGTCGACGAAGTGGTATCGGAGCTTGCCGTAGTTGAACGGGATAGTGTGGGAGGTGAAGGGGTAAAGGGGGATGTCGTTCAAGGAAAGCTTTCTGACTGAGAATTTTTAATGTTGAATTCTTAATTTTGAATTGCGCTGCAATCGGCGTCTTTCCAGCGCTTGCGACAATTAAGAATTCAAAATTGCCGTAACTCTCACCATTTCACGCCGAGCATCAGGCAATTCAATCCCGAGCCGATGCCGAGCATGGCGATGTTGTCGTCTTTCTTGGGCGGCGATTGTTCGGTGCCGATGGCCATCGTCGTCGGCAGCGAGACTGAGCCGGTATTTCCGAGGTATTCGACCGTCGAGAAGTCCTTCGATTGTTCCAGTTCGAGCGTCTTGTAGAGCAGCTTGCGATGAGCAATGCCGACTTGGTGGCAGAAAACGCGCTGCACCATCGAATTGGTCCAACCGAGCAGATTGCAGGTCTTCGCCCACGTGTTGCGAGCGAGGTTGCAACCTTCCTGCAGAAGCGTTTCGGAATCGGTGGCCATGTTGCCGGCGTTGCCGCGGCAGAGGTGGTTGAAGTCCGTCGCGCACTGCACCGCGCCGCCCATCAGGCGGTGGCCGAACTTGGAGACGCTGTCGTGAGCCATCACCAGCGCGCAAGCGCCGGAGCCGATGGTCATCGTAGCGAACGCTTCCTTGATGCTGTCGCGCGTCACGTTGGGATTCTGCAGCAGCGATTCGAGCGTCGATTCCACCAGCTGGCGGCTGCTTTCGCCGGCGACGATCATGCCCTTCTTGACCTGGCCGAGTTCAATCATGTTGGCCAGTGTCACCATGCCGTTGAGGAACCCGAGGCAGGCGTTGGAAATGTCGTAGACCATCACGTCGGGGGAAAGGCCCAGCGTTTTGTGGACGAGCGTTGCCGACGCCGGTTCGAGAAAATCGCGGCAGACGGAGGTGTGCAGCAGCACTTCGATCTCGCCGGGCTTGGCGTCGGAATTCTTGAGCGCCACGGCGCCGGCGCGGGCGCTGACCTGGCTGGGCGTGTCGCCGACGTTCCAGAAACGGCGCTCCCGGATCCCGCTCATCATCATCAAACGGCCATGAGGCAGCTTCAGGCGCTCGTACAATGGCGCGAGTTTGTCCTCAATCGCCGCTGAAGTGATGATATTAGGAGGTAATTCGTAGCCGAACGCTTCGATGCAGACGTTTTTGTACAGCATGGCCCGCCTTCTACGCCAACTTTTCGGGATTTGGAAAGGAGAGTAGCTTACCACGCAACCCCGCGATGTAAAGCAGTTCTAAACGCGGCGCTGCTAATTCCGTCTGAATGTCTGTAATGTATTGCGCAAGATGCAGTCGAATGAGTGAGCGAAACTGGGCCCGTCGCTTTTCGGTGTTGACAGCGTGCAGTTAATTGCTTTACAAACTTGCAGTTTTCCCAACATGCTCCCGTCATGCTGTTTTAGTGCACAACGAGCACTAATGGGATGGCGATTGTGGAGGTACGAAAAGTGTTCAAGACGAATTTGCGCGGGCTGCTGGGCATCCTGCTGGCCTGCTTGAGTCTGACAATCGCTACCAGTTCGTTGCGCGTGTGCGCAGGCGAACAGGGCGGCGGCGGAGCTCCCGTAAAGAAGGAGCCAACCGTTGCAGAGAAGATCACCGGCGCGCAGAATCCGCAGAAGGATTCCGAGGAGCGCGAAGAGCTGATCAAGGGCTTGGGCGGAGTATCGCCCGAACAGGAACGCGATAATAAGGTGGTCGAAGGACTGCTCGACATCGCCACCAAGGTTGACGACGACCCGTCGGTTCGCGTCGCGGCGATTCTTACGCTGGGCACGTTAGAAACAAATGTCACGCGTGATCACAAATCGAAGAACAAGACCATTCAACCGTTTGCCGCGATTCTAAAAAACGCGCCCGGGAATGGTGTGGGCGGAGAATCGGCTCCCGTCCGCCGCGCAGTGGTCAAGGTCTGGCGACAGACTTTGTCGGCCGATGGACTTCAGGATAAAGACGTGGGCTTCCGCGCACTGGTCGACATTGCACGCAACAAAAACGAACAAAATCAGGGCCTGCGCAACGAATGTATCCTGGCGATTGGCGATTTCGGTGACCTCGAAGGCCTCCAGATTATCGTCGACATCTTGAACGAGCAGGATTCGTACGTGCGCGAAAAAGCAGCCAGCGCGCTCTCTGTGCTGATCCAGAAAGTGGCCACTGCCGCAGACAAGGTTGGCATTGCCACGATCCGGAAATTGATCGAACTGCTCGCGGACCAGAAGACTTCTGACGATCTGAAGATCAACGTGATGGATGCGTTGGCGCAGTTGATTCAGAACGGAAACGGTTCGGCCGCACGTGAAGGTCTTCAGCCGATCAAGGACATCGTCGCCAAGTCCGAACAAATCAAACTGGTCATCGGCGGCATCCATGCGCTGGGCGTCATCGGAACCATCGACGCGCTGGAACCGCTGAAGAAGGCCTACAAGGATTGTCTGGACTTGAAGCAGCCGTCGAAGAACACAGACGTCCGCATCGCCGTGGTCCGTGCGACACGCAACGTCCTGACGACACAGAAAAAGGCCAAGGCTATGGATATGAAAGCCGCTTCGGATGGTGCCGCTCTGCTGGTTACGGTGACGGATGAAGACCCAGCGATGGAAGTGAAGGCGTCCGCGGTGTATGCCATGCGGACCTTGGAAGGCAAGAAGTTCGACGCTCAGAAGAAGGAAGCGATCGAATCGCTGTTCTACCTGTTGAAAGACAAGAAGACGCCCGAAGACCTGAAGAAGAAGATTCCCGAAACGCTGGAGTACATCACGGGCATGGACTTCGAACAGGACATTCCGAAGTGGGGCAAGTGGCTCGACGAAAAGTACGGCGGCGGCAAACATCACAACGACGCGCCGGCCGATGCGCCGAAAGCCCCGGAACCTCCCAAGGACGCCCCGAAAGCCGCACCGGACGCGCCGAAGGGGAAGTGAGTAAATAGAGATGTGAAAGTTGAGCAGTAGAAAAAAGCCCCCTCGAAAGAGGGGGCTTTTTATTTCACGTCATGCTGGCGCAAATTTGCGGCATGTTGACTATAGACCACTCCTTGGAAAATTCTTCGCGCAACTACAGTCCAGGTCCGATGGTCAGTTCAAAGTTCGTCTTCTTGACCTGCCGGTCGGACCAGACAAAGAGCTTGATCGTCACGGCGTCCGACATTTCGGCGAGGTTGAAGCACCATTCCACGGTCAGTTCGCCCAGCACCGCCATTTTGCTCAGACCACCCACGCTGCGGGATTTGATCTCCGTGCCGTCGGCTTTGAAGAATTTCACGTCGGCCAGATCGTCGAGACTTTCATGCGATCGGAGCGTGATCGAGAGCGGTTCGTCGCCGACCAGCGGCTTGCCGACCTGCACGAGCGTCAGCGCCAGTTTTTGAGCATCGATCTTGCTGCCATTCTTGACCGGGACGTCTTTCTGCACGATTTCCTTCGTCGCCGACGCGCAGACCAGCGTCAGCGTTCCGGCGAGTTTGATCGAGGTGCTGCCTTTGGCGGGAAGCACCGGCGCGTTGACTTCCACGGCGCAGGCCTTGCCGTCTTTGGAGATCTGCGGAAAGAGTGCCAAGCCCTGCTGGACAATTTTTTCAGGATTGGGTGTCGCGGGGCCGGCCGGTTTGGCGAGCAGATCGTTGCCCTTGTCGTCTGTGAATCGGGTAATCGTGCTGGAGGCGTGATCGAAGTGAACGATGCGATCCGACGGTGAGGTGATCAGCAGCGTCGCCGTGGTGCCCGGCGTGCGGCTGCCGAAGGCGTTAAGCGCTTCGTCATTGACCGAAAACGGCGCAATAACGCGCAGCCCGCTGGCTTCCACTTTCAGATCTGACGGCTTGTCTTCAGCCGCGACGGAAAAACCTGTCACCACCAGCACCAGAATACACAGCATCCAACGCATCACCCACCCTCCTCAACACGCCGGAGAACTATAGCGACTAGTCATGTGTTGGAACAGTCAAAGCGCAAGTGGTGCCACTGGCACGGACGGCCCTGAGCGTAGGGAAGGATCGGCCGTGCCAGTGGCACCAACATCACACCTGCATGCGTTCCACCGCGGCGATCAGTTCCTTCACCAGCGCCTCGATGTAAATCTCACCCTTCTTGCGCGTGGCGAGCGTCGGGTCGCCCCATGCGCCGGTCGGCGAATAAACGCCCGTTGTCGCGCTGGGATTTCGCGTCAGGCCGCCGGGGCCCTTGTTGGGATGGACGTCCTTTTTCGCTTTCGCCAACTTTACAATTTCGGGCGCGATGTAAAGCATCATCGACGTCTCGAGTTCATCGGCGTGCGTCCCGGCTTGCTGCGTCAACAGTGTGGATTTGAGCTGGGTCAGCGTCTGATGCAGATCGGTGTACTCGAACGCAATGCCTTCGACGAGCAACTTGCGCCGCGCAAGCTTCAGCGGCGTATTGGTGCTGATGCCGGTGTTCAGCACGTAGATTCGTTTCAAACCGTGCGCCGCGATCGAGCGGCAGATTTCGCAGATCGTGTCGCGAAAGACCTTTTTGGGAAGGTTGACCGATCCCGGGTACTCCACGAACGCCGGGTAGTAACCGTACGGCACCGTCGGCAGCGTGATGACGCGGCAACTTTCCGTCACGCGCCGCGCAAGGTACTCCGCGATCACGAAGTCGTTCTTTAGCGGCAGATGGAAACCATGCTCCTTCGTCCGCGCTCCGACCGGCAGCACGGCGACGGTGTACTCACGAAACGCCGCTTCGGCTTCGGGCCAGGTCAGGTCTTCGAGATAGAGGCCCTTCAGTTTGCCGCCCATGCCAACAGTTTCCCCCACCCTTCCAGTGCCTCGCGGTCCGAAAATTCCAGCGTCGCATCGCCGGCGACCACTTCCGTGTACGTCCAGCCGGGGATGTCCGACGGCAAAAAAAACGTGCAGAGTTTCACGCCATCGCGCTCCATCATCTGGCGATGCGCGGCCTCCAGTTTTTCCTGCGTCGCGTTGACGTAAAGATGAAACATGTTCGTCTGCGGCGGCCCGGGTTTGATCACGACGTTGCCCAGCGGCTTCAGCGCTGCGGCCAGAAACACCGCGCGGTCGCGGTACGCTTTCATTTTGGGCAGCCGCTTCTCCAAACTCATCTGCGCTGAGACGGCCAGCGGATGAAGCGTCGTCAGATTTCCGCCATGGCGACGCTGCCAGACGCGAGCCTCTGAAATAAACGCGGCCGAGCCCAGCAGCATTGCGCCGGCAATTCCGCCCAGGCCCTTATAGAAAGAGACGTACACCGAATCGAACCCCGCACAGATTTCAGCCAGCGGCCGGTCGTAGAACACCTGCGCTTCCCACAGGCGCGCGCCATCGAGCTGCAATTTCAGCCCGCGTTCGCGTGCGGCGCCGAGCAGTTCCTGCAACGGTGCCCACTCCGGCAGAATGCCGCCAATGCGGCGCAGCGGCAATTCGACCAGCAGTGTGCCGAGCCGTTCGCCGCAGTCGCGGAGATCCTGAGCGTAAATCGGCGCGTTCTTGCCGCCCAGATGCCGCAGCTGCAGACCGTGCAGATGCGCGTACGCGCGCTGTTCGTTGGTCTCCACGTGAGTGCTATGATGCACGCCGACGGTGCGCTGGCCGGTCTGATCGGCGTAGATGCGCAGCGCGATCTGCTGCGCCATCACACCGCTGGGGACGAAGACTGCCGCTTCCTTGCCGAGCAGTGCGGCGACGCGGGCTTCGAACGCGTTGAGCGATACGCCTTTTCCGAAGACGTCCGCCTCAAACGGTGTCGTGCGGCAATAATCCGCGAGTTCCTGAAAGACCAGTTCCGGCGCTTTTTCGCCATGCCAGTTGAGGTGTCTCATGATCAAGAGATATTAGCAGCCCGCCAAAAAAGGTCGCCGTGAAAAAGCGGCCTTGCGGCCGCTTGATTTTCTCAATCTTCCTGGGCGAGCGTTCGATCACTGCGTCGGAACCCAGTTGGTGTTGGGATTGAAGAGCGTCAACAAGGTGGAGTTGCCAGTGTCTTGTTGAAAAATGGTGCCGTTGTTGTTGATGATGAACTGGTCGCGTCCTGTGCTATCCCACGCGCCCGGCACGGCGTTGACGGAGTACCCCAGCGTCATGAACGAGTTGACGACATAGTTGCGCGCACCGCCTGTGGCGGCCGAGCCCTGTGAGGTCATCACCGTAAAAACGTAACCGGCCTTCGGAGTGGCCGACGTCGCCGGGCCTTCCGCGGTGGCAAACGTCTTGTCGATCAGCGCGAGTTCGCCGCTGATGCCCAGCAGGCTATTCACACCGGACAGATGCTGCGAGTACTGCAGTACGGCAGACTTGGTATAATCCGTTCGATGGTAGATCTCCTGCGCTTCGGCAAAGGCCTTGCACGCCGCCGCAGCCGCCGTTTCATTCGCCGCCATTCGCGATCGCAACAAACTGGGAATGGCAATAGCCGCGATGATGGCGATGATCGCCACGACAATCATCAATTCAATGAGAGTAAACCCCTTACTACGCATGCGAGTTCTCCTTACTGTAGGGCGGAGGCACGCTCCATCCCATCCAAATGTTTGCCACTCAGAAGTGGAATAATGGGTATGAGGCAAATACGTGCCCATATCTACACAGCCTAATTAAAATTTTTTAAAGGCTCGCCGCTACTCAATTTGTGATTCCCAATTTCCTGAACACAAATAAACGTCGTTTCCAACAATATTATAGTGTGACAAATTGCGACGAGTCGCCGGACAAAGCTGCCGGGCGCTGGACGAATTGCGTCATGCGAGCATGCAAGTTCATCGTCTTCTTGAGTTATCGGCTGCCTTGCGATAAAAGTTAGCCATGAGCGACGTGAAGCGAGCCAAAGATTTTCCGGCGTGGCTGAAAAAACCCTGGCCGGCGCAGTACGATTCGCGGACCCACCGCATTCTGGAAGACCTGAAACTGAACACGGTCTGCCAGTCGGCGGAGTGCCCGAACCTTGGCGAATGCTGGTCGCGCGGCGCGGCAACGTTCATGGTGCTGGGCGAAAGCTGCACGCGTTCGTGTAATTTCTGCGCGGTGAAGACCGGTCGCGGCGAGTCCCTCGAATCGCTGGCCGACGAACCCGCCCGCGTGGCACAGGCCACCAAGCAGCTCGGCTTGAAGCACGTCGTCATCACCAGCGTCGCGCGCGACGATTTGAAGGACGAAGGCGCCGACCATTTTTCGCGCGTAATCCGAACCGTGCGCCAGTTCTGCGGACCGGAACTGGTGATCGAGGTGCTCGTCCCTGATTTCCACGCGCGCGAGGAGTGCATCCGCACGGTCGTCGAAGCCAAACCGAACGTCTTCAATCACAACACCGAGACCATCGAGCGCCTCCATACACCCGTGCGCCCGCAAGGCAATTACCGCCGCAGCTTGAGCGTCCTGCAGATGACCAAGCGCATGGACCCCGGCGTCACCACCAAGAGCGGACTGATGGTCGGCCTCGGCGAAACGCAGGACGAGGTGCTCCAGGTCATTCGCGATCTGCGCGCGCATGCGTGCGATATTTTGACGATCGGCCAGTACCTGTCGCCGTCGAAGACGCATCTGCCGGTCGCCGAGCATGTTCATCCCGACGTCTTCAAACGCTACGAAGAGTACGCCCTGAGCATCGGCTTCAGCGCCGCCGCGTGCGGACCGTTCGTGCGCTCCAGCTACCAGGCTGAACAAGTGCTGATCGGCGCGGGCAATGCAAAGGGTCATTCGCACTAAGGATGGCTACTGCCGCGATTCCCGCGACGGCGTTTGCGGAATTGCGCGAACTGTACGCGCGGTTGTCGGCGGAACTGGAACCGTTCCGCCGCCACTGCGACGCCCGCGGCATCTGCTGCAATTTCGTGGCGCACGGTCATCGGCTCTACGTCACCGCGCTGGAAGCCGCCGAGATGGCGAACGCCGGCGTGCCGGCCGATCGCGCGCTGGCGGAAAGCGGGTCGTGCCCGTTTCTGAACGGAAAGCTCTGCGGTGTCCGTGAGCACCGCGCGCTGGGCTGCCGCATGTACTTCTGCGACACGACCTACGACGAACAGCGCAACGCGCTCTACGAAAAATTCCTGAGCGCGATCCGCGCGATTGAAACGAAACATGGGATCGAAGCGACGTACACGCAGGTCATCGAGGTGAAATTCTAAATCATGAAAACAGCGCGATGGCATCGGAAGCGAATCGGCCTGTGCATCACCGGCGCCAGTGGCGCGGTGTACGGCCTGCGCGTGCTCGAAGAACTGCTGAAAGCCGACGGCCTGGAAGTTCATCTCACGATCTCGCCCAGCGCGCAGAAGGTCCTGAAGCTCGAGCACGGCGTCAACGTCGACCTGGCCAATTTCAATCCCGACGCGCTGGGAATTCCGCACGACAAGAAATTCACCTTTCATGCGTGCGACAACGTCGCCGCGCCGCTGGCCTCGGGCAGTTTCCGTCTGGAAGCGCTGGCGATCGTGCCGTGTTCGATGGGCTGCGTCGGCGCGATCGCGCACGGCATCAGCGACGACCTGATCCAGCGCGCCGCCGATGTGATGATCAAGGAGCGCCGCCCGCTGGTGATCGTCCCGCGCGAAACGCCGCTTTCCGCGATCCATCTCGAGAACCTGCTAACGTTGGCGAAGCTCGGCGTTACCGTGCTCCCCGCCGCGCCGGGATTTTACGGCAAGCCGCAGAGCGTCGCCGACATGGTCGACTTCGTGGTCGCGCGCGTGCTGGACCACTTAAAGGTCGAACACGATCTGGGACCGCGCTGGGGCGAGAAAGAGTAGCCGCTACTCCTTCACTTCCTTCACCCCCGCCGGAAACGCATAGTCGCTCCACTTCGCGCTCACGTCGCCGCGCCGCGTGTCGCCGCGATGCAGGTAGACGCGGTACTTGAACGTCAGTGACTCGCCCTTTGGCACAAAATATCCACCGTTCTGCAGCAGCGAGGCTTTGTAGTAGCTGTGCGCAAACGGATTGGCGCCAAACAACCCGTAATCGCGCACGTGCCAAGGCGCGGGGTGGCGCAGGTTCAGCGGGTGATCGAAAATCGCGACGCCCACGTGCTGGCCTTCGACCGTGCCGTGGTAATCGACCCAATGCGCGCTGCGGCCCCACGTTTCGCCTTCGCCGACACCGCCGGCGGCGTTCTCGATTGTGCCCGTCCGCTCGCCATCCATGCTCGTCGGCACGCGGATGGCGACGATGCCGCCTTCCTTCGTGTCGCCGAAACGGACCTCGCCCTCGCTGGCCACGAATGAAACGGAGAGATCGATGATCCGGCTGTCGTGCGGCAGATTCCACGTCGTGAACGTGCGGATCTCTTCGCAGACCTTCTTGCGGTCGTTGCTCTCCCAATGGAGCGTCTCGACGAACCGGCCAAAGACCGGCCCGTTAACCAGCTCCGTGAACTTCTGATGCGTCTGAAACGCGTGGCCTTTTTCCTCCGACCAGTTGTCGGTGCCGTTGACGTCGCCAAACGCTACCCACAGCCCGCGGTGGTGCGGATGATCGTGCTTTTCGTTCGGCACGTCGGAGCGCATCGGGTAATTGCGCGTCATACCGATGCCACCGGGGCCGAGCACCGGATAAAAGAACGGCCGCGCCTTGATCGGAAATTCGCCCTGCGGCAGGTAGCGGTACGTGGTGAAGGGCCGGCCGTTGACCTCGATGCTTAAGCCCTTCTCGCCGCCATCGGTCAGCTTCACGCCGCCGTGGCGCGAACCTTCGGCGCCGAGTTCCAGCAGCAGTTTGCGTTCGTCGCGCGCACCGATTCCAGGAAGCAGAAAAACCAGTTTCGTGCCGTCAATCTGGCAGGGAATCGCGCGGCCGGTGTCCTTCTCGGTGAGCTTCGCGTACGTGTGTCCCGCCAGCGATGCACCAAGATCGGTGACGATTGGCGCATCGTAGCGCGCGTGGCGCCCGGCGTTGAGAACCAGCGACAGAGTTTGAGCCATGAACGATTGCTCCTCTATTCTTCGAATGCTCGCTTCAGGGTTTTGAGACTGACGACAGCCGTCCGTTCCGGGCCGGGTGTGAAATCGAAGACTTCGACGGAGACGTAGCCGGTGTACTGAATGTCCGTCAGCGCCTCGGCGATCGGTTCGTACGCCATCTCGCCCATGCCGGGCCCGCGCAGGTTCGGATCGTTGGCGTGGAAATGCGCGAGATGCTTGCCGCCCTCCAGCCGGATGGTTTCGGCGACGGGGCGGTTCTCCGCGCCGTTCATCGCTTTAACATCGAGATGCAGTTTGAAACCCGGCGAATTCACCGCTTCGACCAGCAGCGAGCCTTCGGCCATCGTGTTGATGAAATTACAATTGTCCTTCGGCGCGAGCGGTTCGAACGCGATCACGATTTTTTTCGCCGCCGCTTTCTCCGCCAGCCGCGAGAAAATCTCGACGCTGCGCTTGAACGCGTCCGAGAACGTTTCCGTCGGCGCCACAGTGCGCTGCTTGGGGCTGCCGAACACCATGATCGTGCCGCCGAGGTCCGCGCATAGTTCGATCAGCGCTTCGACGTATTCTTCCGTTTTTTTGCGCACTGCCGCGTCGGGGCCATTGAGGTGCAGGCCCGCGGGCTTCACCAGCAGCCAGTGCAGCCCGATGATCTCGATCCCCGCCTTGCGCGCTGCCGCTTTCAATTCCGCCCGCCGCGCCGTGGAAATCTGGCGCGCGTCGTCGGCGAGCGTAAACGGCGCGATCTCGATGCCGTGGTAGCCAATGCTCGCGGCGTAATCGAAGACCTTCTCCGGCGTCCAGCCCTCGAACAATTCATTGCAGATGGCGTATTTCATGGTCGCACTCCGCGGTGGGATGAAGTGCGATCATCGTATCGCGGGCGTCCCACCTTGTCGACCATGGTCAACAAGGTATGTCAAATTGACCTGTGTAGCCATGGCTACACAGGTCACGGCAAAATCTTGATCGCCAGGTCTCGGTCCACCACCGGCAACGCCAGGGTGTAGCTTCCAGAAACCGTGATCTGCTGATTTTTGATGATCTCGCCGCTGTACGTATTCCAGAACTGAACGTGGTAATTGCCCGGCCTCAAATCCGTGATCTGCACGGTCGCGCCGGCGACGGGATTGGTCTCGCCGTTGATCGGCATGTTGTTGTGGTAGACCCAGACATACAGCCGGTCGGCGGAGCGCAGTGCACGCGCGTGAAGCTGCGCGTTTGAGACGGTCAGTTCCGCGGGCTCGAGTACCTTCTCGCCCGGCGCGGGGCGCAGGTCTTCGCCCTTCATGAAATCGGCGAACGGCTTGTACGCTTTCCATTTCTGGTCGAAATGAAGGTGCAGCCACCACCAATACCCGGTCGCGCCCGAAAGCGGCTGGACCAGCGAGCCCCAGATGCCGGCGTGCAGATCGGCGTTGAGATTCTCCTTCGTGTTCGCGTTTCCGCCCATGAAGTGCCGGCCCTGTTCTTCCACCAGTGCGGGTTTGTTGTACGCGATGAAGCCTTTGAATCCGCCGCGTCCGCCCCAGTACGACGCCAGCGCTTCGGCGGCGTCGAAGCGACCGGTCAATTCGCCAAACGCGGAGTAGGCGTTGCTGGTCGCGAAATCCATTTCAGGAATCGCCAGTACATCAATGCCGTGGTGTGGATGACTGAAATGCGAGGTCACCAGATGCTTGTTCGGATCCAGGTCCTTCAAAAAATTCGCCATCTCCGCGTGCCAGTCGCAGACGTTGGGTGAATTGTTTTCATGCTCGCCATATTCCTGCGTGAATTCGCACTCGCTGAAGAGCGCCCAGGCCATCACCGCCGGCGAATGGCCGTAGCGCGCGACGACGTAGCGCAGCTTGTTCTCGTGGAGAATTTTCGCCTCCGGCCGCGTGAAGAATTCGCGCGGCGCTTGCAGCGGTCCACCAAAGCTCGAGCCGTAGGGATTGTTGCCCCACTCGGAATCGACGTTGGGCGCAAACTGGCCGTGGTTGGTGAGGCACAGATTGATTTCGATGCCATACTTTTCCGCCAGATCCAGCACGTGATCGATGCGCCAGGCGTTGAGCAGATTGTAGCGGCCGAGTCCCTGGAAGCCGGGCCAGTCGCGCCGCCATTCCAGGCCGCCCCACCACGAACACATCCACACGCGCGCCCACGAAACGCCGTTCTTCGCGGCTTCGGCCATGTAATCATCGTACTGGTACGTGCCGCGCCGGCCGATGCGCGCGATTTCGTTGCCGTTCCACTTCGCATGATCGATGTACGGCACGCGCGTGTCGCTGGGACTGCGCAGGCACGGCCCAATCGGATAAAAAAACGTACCGTCTTCAAATTCAAAATGCCGCTTGTCGGCCGCGCAGCGCATGAAGCCGTGAAACGCCGCTTGCCCGGCCGGGCGTTCTCCGACGACAAACGCGGGGTTGGCCAGGTCCAATCGCGCCGCCACGGGGCCCGGCGTGAAGTGCACGCGGTTATGGCCTTCGGAACTGATCTCGTACTTTCCGCCGTCGTGAAGTTCGATGCAGACGCGGTGCGGTCCTGCCTCCGTGGCGCGAAAGCGAACGGTGAAAAATTCCGGGCCGAAAGGTTCGACGATTTCATCGCCGCCGGGTTTCGATTCGTGGCGGCGGCAGAGCTGATTGAAGAACGCCGGGACGCGCACCTCTTTTCCTGAGGGCGTCGTGACCAGCGCGGTGAGATCGCAGTCGCGCGGATCGAACGGATTCTCGAAAGTCCGGTTGATCAAAGCGTGGCATTCCCACAAGTCACCTCGCGTGAGCTTCGCGGCGGCGCCGCCTGGCGGGAGTTCCTTCTGCGCCTCCGGATCAAATAGCGTAATAGTCGTGCTCTTACGCGGCTGAATGCTTTCGAACGCGACGGTGTGAACATCGCGAACGCGGGTCTCGAAGGCGAATTTCGACGGCGGTCCGGAATTCGGCGGCGGGAAGATGTGGATGCCGAGTTCGCCGACGCGCTGCCGGCTGTAGTCGGTCCAGGGCGCAACGTGTCCGACAGCCTTCAGTTGATGGACGTTCGATCCCGTGAGGTCGACGCCATACGTCGTCCACTCATTGGGAATGAGTGTTCCGGGCAGCAGCGTTTCAAACCAGAGCCCATTGCGGTCGCGGAAGTGCACGCCGACACGGCCGGGCGGCTGCTCTGCCGGGCACCAGACTTGGAAGACCAGCGCATCAGCGGAAAACAGATTGTCGTTGGCCGGCTGATCCCAATGCGCGGCGCGGCCGGAATCTTTCGCGGTCAGGCACAGCGACTTGGGATTTACCTGCGTCGCCGTCAGCGTGAAAATCGTGAACCCTTCGTTAACCGTGATCTGCCCATTGCACGGCGAACCGGTCCGTTCGTCGGCGAACCACGCGTAGACAGCGGGTTTGGTGTCGGAAAGCGACGCGACCCGCGTCGGCGCGCCGCGCGGAGCGGTCTCCGCGACCTGTGGCGCAATGACGGTGTGCGGCAGCGCGCGCACGGCACGGATGTTGGCCACACGCAGCGACAACGGCAACGGCGCGCCCTCGTTGCGCGGGATCCAGTTGGGATGCGTGCTGAATAGATGTACGCCCACCTCGAAAAACCGCTTCACCGCGCCAGGCTTCCACTGCTCGTCGGCCGGAAAGGCGTGTATTCGCTGCACGTTCGCTGAAGTGAGGTCGACGGCAAAGGTGGTCCACTCACCGGGCATCGGCGGGGCCTGCAACACCGTCTCGACCCAACGCCCATCCTGGTCGACAAAGTGAATTCCGGTGCGGAGGTCCGGCGGCGCGTTGGCAGGAATCCAGAGATCGTAGACCAGCGTGTCAGCATTCGAGAAATCACCGGCCGTGCCGAAGAGGTAGCGGCCGACCGCGCCGATCGCCAGCGTCTTGGCATCCGTCGCGCGGACTTCGAAGCACGTTTTGTTATCCGGGCCGGCGCGGTAGAGCGACGCGCCGGACGCTTTGCCCAGCCGCCCGTCGGCCTGCCATGGATTGAGCAATTCCATGTCGCGCGCATCGAAGTTGCTCAGCGCCTGCAGCGTTTCCGGCGGCCAGGTGCGCGCCGCATTGGCCGAGAGCGCGATGTCGTCGCTGGCTCCAGCAGTAGGGCGGAAGCGGATGCCCCGAATCGGA
This sequence comes from Planctomycetota bacterium, assembly GCA_038227875.1. GTDB lineage: Bacteria > Planctomycetota > SZUA-567 > H5-PLA8 > H5-PLA8 > JBBRPR01. The sequence goes on along the minus strand of JBBRPR010000026.1, from coordinate 62,662 downwards.
CCGACGCGCAGCGTCAGCACTTGAACCTTGCCGCGCGCCGTGAACGACGGGTGCGTGCTGAAGCAATGAATACCCAGTTCGCTGAGCCGCGCGTGATTCGCCTCCGACCAGTTTTCGGCGCCGGTCACACAATGGAGCGCGTTGCGGTTCTGTGCGGTGAGGTCCAGAACGAAACGGTTCCATTCGCCGGGCCGCAGCAGTTCTGAAAAGACCGCGTCGAACCAATCGCCGCTCAGCGTACACAAATGTACGCCGGCACGGAGATCCGGCGGCGCATCCTGGGGCACGAAGAGATCGAATGTCAGGCCGTCGCTCTCTGCAACCACGCGCGGCGCTCCGAATTGGTAGGTGCCCGCCACGGCCAGCGCAGTCGCGGCGGGATCGTATGCTTTAATTTCCAGGCTGGCCGGTTCCCCGCTCTTTCCAGCCGGAAGCAGCGCGACCGATGCGCGCTGAACGCGCAGGTCGGCATGCCAACGGACCAGCGGCGACGCGGACGTTTTCTCGAAATTCTCGACGGCACCGGTCTCTTCAAAAGGCACGGCGAGCGGATCGGTGCTGACGATCGGCACGTCCGGATCGTGCGGCAGCGTGCTGAGCCACTCCGCGAGCTTGACGTGAAAGGCCGCAACCTCCGGCGCATTGAGCGCCGTGGTAATCGCAAAATTCCGTACCGCGCGCGACGCGCCGTAGCGCGCGATGCAGTAGCGCATCCAGCGTTGATAAAACGCTAACGCCGCCGCATCCGTGCAGACGGCGCCGCGCGTCGCCAGTTGTTCACGCAGGAGATGGGAATGCCAGTTGAACGGTCCCGAGACGCCCAGCGTTTCACCGGGAAGAATGTCGAGCGGTAGTGCGGTTTTCTCGTTGGCCAGTGCGTCGAGTTCCGCGTCCAGCCGCTGAGCATCGGCGAAGTTCACCGCGCGAAAGCCGTCGAAGCGATTCCATGCGGCATTCCAGAATGGCACCGGCCGCCAGTGCTTTGCGCCCTTCGCCAATTCCGGCGCCGCCAACCACACGCCATGGCCATCGAGCACGCGCGCCGGCGGAAACGCGGACAGCGCGCCCGGAAATTCCGGACCGTCGATACGCAACTCCGGTTGCCATCGATAATGCGTTTCCGGTGAGAGCTCCGCGGCCGGCATCAATGGCAATCCGCGCACCGACCACGTGCGCGAACCGCTGCGGATTTGGAAGCGCGCGCCGGCGTCGCCGGAATTCACGAACGCACGCCAGACCGAATGTCCCACGGCGATGCTCCGTTCCGCGCTGCCGTCGTTGACGCCGGTATCTTTCTGGTCGAGCCACGCCAGCACTTCCGTGCCGTCGGGCTGGATCACGCGGACGTCGCCGGCACCCTCCACCGCGAACGGATCGGCCGGCGGCGGCTCGATGCGGAAGCTCAACACCGCTTTCGCGCGCGAATTCTTTCCGACGGCGGAGAGTTCAAGGTCCAGGAGTTTTGGCGTTATCGGCGCGGTTTCGCGGGATTCGAGCGCAAGCTGGCTCAGCGTGATCGGCGCCGTTTCAACCACGTACGGCGCGCGCCATTCGGCCTGCAATTCCAGCGCGGTGACTTCCGCGGCCGCCAGGTCGTCCCAGGGGCGTTGATGGCCGACGGGAATGAGCGTCCCGGCTTCCGGCGTGAGCGGAAGCTGGACGTCCACGGGCGCCAGTGCGCTGAGCGCCACGGGCCGATCCACTTCGTACAGACCGCCCGCTTTGCTGGTGATGCGCCAGCGCAGATGGATCAGCACCGCTTCAGTACTGCGGCAGGCGGCGCGAATGGTGAGCGTGCGAAAAGAGCGCAGGTCCCACACATTCGCGCCCTCGCAACTGAGCGATCGCGAATCGGTCTTGCGATTCTGCGTCAACGACCAGTCGCCAAACGTTTCGAACTTCTGCTTGAGGTCGGAAATAAAGGCAGCGGTTGCAGGTGGCGGAGTCGACGGGACCTCTCCGGCAAAAACAGGCAGGGCGGCGCAGAATACGAGTATCAGTCTTCGAAGCTGCGCCTGCATGCCGCGGTCCGCCCTCACGCCCAGTTGGAATCACTCATTCTAAACCATTCTAGGCGGCTGTTGTTACAAATTAAATAGTGGCAGAAATTGCACGCGTGAAAAAAAGCTCGGGGACCGTTTCCGGTCCCCGAGCTGTATTCGGCATTACAACAGTGATCGACTCAGTCGTCGTTCTTCTTCTTCTTCTTGTTCGGCTTCGGATTGTCCGGATCGTTGGGATTGTTCGGATCCGGCTGTCCGTCGCTGGCGGGATTGCGCGCAGCGGCGGCGGCGGCGCGGGCATCCTTGCGGGCCTGTGCTTCCGCGGCTTCCTTGGCGGCGGCTTCCTTGCGAGCCTGTTCGCGAGCGGCAGCGTTGGCCTGGCGATCGGCGGCGGCCTTGGCTTCGGCGTCGCGGCGGGCCTGTTCCTTGGCCAGCTGGTCGGCCTTGCGGGCTTCGGAACCGTCGTTGGTCTGTTCGCGCTTGGTTTCAGCGGCCTGCTGGCGGTCGGCCTGCGCCTTGGCCAACGCATCGCGGCGTGCCTGTTCGCGCGCATCTTCGTCAGCCTTGCGCGCAGCAGCGTTCTGCTGGCGTTCGGCGGCGGCCTTGGCTGCGGCGTCGCGGCGGGCCTGTTCACGGGCCTGATCGTCAGCCTGATCCTTCGCGGCGGCATCGCGGCGCGCCTGCTCCTTGGCAGCCAGATCGGCCTGCCGCGCAGCGGTGTTGTCCTGCCGTGCAGCTGCCGCCTTGGCTTCGGCATCGCGGCGGGCCTGCGCCTTGGCTTCAGCATCAGCCTGACGCGCGGCCGCGTTGTCCAAGCGCGATTCCTTCGCCTTGGTTTCAGCGGCCTGGCGAGCCTGTTCGCGCGCAGCAACTTCTGCATCGCGCTGTTCCTTGGTCTGCGCGCGGCTTTCGGCGGCGGCGGCGCGAGCTTCGGCAGCGGCCTGAACCTTGCGGGCTTCGGCGTCGCGGCGGGCCTGCACTTCAGCGGTGGTGGCTTCCTGGCGAGCGGCGGTGCGGTCCACCGAATTCTGCTGGCGGATCGCGGCCTTCTCCGTCGCGGCCTGCTGGCGGATGGCGACGCGCTTGGCTTCTTCTTCACGGCGCGCGGCGACCACTTCAGGATTGATCGGCGCTTCGTTCTTGATCGCCGGGCGGTAAACGGCAAACGAACTGTTGGTCACGGTGGTGCCGCGGATCGGCGCACCGACCTGCACGTTCACGTCGACGATGGTGATCGGGCGAATTTCGCGGTGCGAACGTTCGGCCACAAATTCCACCGAGATGCCGCGGTTGAACACGCGGTCGTGATCGTAGCTGTAGTTGTCGCGCACGTAGCTGGTCCGATTGTAGACGATCGAGACTTCGCCGCCGCGGACGTAGTAGGACGTCAGATTTGTTTCGCAGACGTGTTCGACGGGAACGAACGTGTAGTCGCGTTCAGTGATGCCGAAGTCCAGGTCCACCGCGACATGCTTGCCGCCAAAGTGGAGACCCACGCCCGCTTCAACGCGAGTGCGGGGCGGCAACGGCGCCCAGCCGGCATGCGTGCCGTCGTTGCGCCAGGAGACCCACGCCGGACCCCAGGTGGTGTCCGGAGACCACACCCAACCGTAGCGATCGTGGCGCGACCAGCGGCCGTAGTGAAACGGCGCCCAGCCCCACGAGTAATCCGACTGCCACGCCCAGCCTGCGTCGGTGTAGACCCAATGTCCGCGCTGGCAGTACGGCCGCCAGTTGGGATCGACAGAGATCGTGTTCGGCTGCCAGACGTAGTTGCCATCCAGATTGATCCACGAGCCGTACGGGCTCAGCGCATCGTAGAAGAACGAGAGGTTGGCCTGTTCCGGCGGCGGCGCTACGACCGTCGTGGTCGAATAGACTTCCTGCGGCGCTTCCGAAATCGTGGTTACGGGAGCTTGCGTGATCGGCACGGGGTCGTTGACATTTTCAACGTCGCCATTGTCCACCACCGGGCGAGCCGCCGGCGGAGGAGCCAGAGCGGGACGCGGAGCGGGCGGATCGTCGGCGGCGACGGGCGCGGCAGGCGCCGGGTTCGTGGCGCGCAGTTCCTTGCCGTGCTTCACCGCAGCGGCAACGACTTTCGGCGCGAGGCCCAAATCGTTGAAGAACAGAATTTCGTCCACGGTCAGTTCGTAAGCAACGGGCGATGCATCGATATATGCCAGCATCACATCATCGTTGACGCCCGACTTGGCGAGCTTGGCCAAATCGTCGAACCCTTCCGAGGCGACGGCGTGCCCGGACCAGACCAGCCCGAGAGTCGCAACTACGCCTGCTAACAGCACATTACGCATTTCGTGACATCCTTTCGCAGAGTTTCGAATCACAACAGTCCTTATTTGACGCATGAAAATCAGTTTCCATTCAATATTTCGACTTACTGTCAATGCAACTGTAATCAATACGAATAAGTAAATATTCGCCCTAACAAAGACTGCACATGATGTGGGTCCTTGATGCACGTCTAGAAGGGAACGAACTGATGGGATCGGGCATCGGGCAATGGGAATGCGCTGCTAAAAAATGTAGACGCAGTTTCAAAAACCAAATCCAACAAAACGAAGCGTAGTATTGCGACAGCGATTCCCAACGACCGATGCCCGATCCCCGATCCCCGATCCCATCCGTTCGTTCTGGTCACTCAGCTCCGCTTCGGCGTGGGATCCGCGTCGATTTCCAGCGAATCGCGCTCTCCCTTTAATAGCCGATGATACGCCAACCCGGCGTTCATCGCCGCGTTGTCCGTGCAGAGCACCGGTGGCGGAAAGAAGACCTCGACCGGGGGGTTCTGTTCGGCCGCGCGCGCTTTAAACAGATCGCGCAGACGGCGGTTGCAGGCCACGCCTCCCGCCACGGCGACGGCGTGAATGTTGTGCACGCGGCACGCGTTCAGCGTGGTGTTGACCATGATCTCGCACGCGGCTTCCTGGAAACTCGCCGCCACCGACGCGCGTTCCTGAGCGGAGAGTTCGCGCAACGGGCCGCGTCCGCGGCTGGTACCGCGCAGATGATAGTAGACGGCCGTCTTCAATCCCGAAAAGCTGAAGTCGAGCGCATCGGCTGGCTTGGTGTGCGCGTCGGCGGCTTTCTGTCCGAAGTCCGCGAAGATGCGGCGGTCTTCCGGCGGGGCCTGGTCGGCCAGCTTCGAAAGCGCCGGCCCACCGGGAAACCCGAGGTCGAGCATCTTCGCCACTTTGTCAAACGCTTCGCCGGCCGCGTCGTCGGCCGTCTGCCCGAGGACTTCGACTGACAGCGGCGTGTTGACTTTGTAAAGACACGTATGGCCGCCCGAGACGATCAACGAGATGTGCGGAAAGCGGTCAAAACCCGCCAGCACCGGCGAGTAGACATGCCCCATGATGTGGTCCATGCCCAGCAGCGGCTTGTTCCACGCGATCGAAAGCGCCTTGGCCGCCGCGACGCCCACCAGCAATGCGCCAACCAGGCCCGGCCGGTTGACAACGCTGATCGCGTCCAACTGTTCCGACGAACATTTCGCGACGGTCATCGCTTCATCAATGATCGCCGTGATCCGCTCCGCGTGCGCGCGCGCCGCGAGTTCCGGAACGACGCCGCCGAAGGGCCGGTGCAGATCAAACTGGCTGGCCACAACATTCGACAACACCGCGCGCCCGTCTTCCACCACAGCCGCCGCAGTCTCATCGCAAGAAGATTCAATGCCGAGTATTTTCATGATGTGGGCGGAGCTTAATACGCGCTGCTCCTCCGCGCCAGCGACGTGCTGTTTGTAGTCCGGGCGGCTCGCCCGGTCTGACCTCGGCGAAGGCGATAAACATTCTTCGTCCCCTGAATTTATCTACCGCGAAGCAAAGTCCTCTTTGCTCTCGCGGTAGATCAGGCCTCACTCAAGAATGACGCCTTTGGACTTGGGTTCGGTTAGACCGGGCGGGACGCCCGGACTACGAACTGCTTTCCAATTCCCTATGTTAAAATCGTTCCGGCACGCTAAAATTGACTGCGTCGGAAAGCGACGTTTAACCTCTCAAGGAAGACTCAAAAAAATGGCGTACCCCGAACAGCCGCTCAGCAAATTTCTGGAAGACCTCGCCTCCCGCACGCCCACGCCGGGTGGGGGCAGCACCAGCGCGCTCGTCGGGGCGCTCGGGCTGGGGCTGGCGAGCATGGCGGCGCTTTACACCACCGAAAACGAAAAGTTCAAGGCCGTCGAAGCGCAGGCCCGGAAGCTCGACGACAGTTTCTCCGAACTGCGACGCTTGTTCGTCAGCGGCATCGAGGCGGACATCCAGGCCTACTGCGCTTACTCGGAAGCCCGCAAGCTCCCGCGCGCCACGCCCGAGGAGAAGGCGGCGCGCTCCAAAAAGATCGCCGAAAGCAACGAGGCAGCGACGAAGATTCCCGAAAAAATCATTGCGGATGCCCGGGTCGGCTTGCGTCTGGTTGAGGAACTCGCCGGCGTGGTCAATCCGGGACTCGCAGGCGATGTTGCGGCGGCGGGATATTTTCTCGAAGCGGCCGCACGCGGTGCAGGAATTCAGGTGATTTCCAACTGCGCAACGGACGATAAAGAAGGATTGAATGCCACCCGCCGTACGCGTGCCGAAGCAGAGATCGCTGAATGCCAGGCCGCACGGGAACGGATTGATGCGGCCGTGAAGCGATTGCTACGACCGCAGGTTTGACCGGAGTAGTCGTTATGAAACACACGCGCGTGATCCTGGTGATGTTGCTGCTCATCACGGGCTGCGAACGCAACCACCACCCCGTCGACAATGACAGCGGCGGCGGTAATAGCAAGACCTCCTCGCTCAAGATTCGCCCGGGCCAGTACGAGGAAGACGAACGGCGCCGCCTGTTCGCGCAGATTGTCGAAGACTATTATCCCGATAAGTTCGAAGAGAGCGCGATCCTGGAAGGCGCCCCTTATAAGTGGTTTCTCCACCAGGTCGCATCGACCAATCAGGATCAGCTGCGCAAGCATACCAACGACAAAATCACGTTTGATAACCTGATGGACAAGCCGGGACTCTACCGCGGCCAGGTCGTGACGCTCTCGCGCGGCATCGTGATCGAAGCGCGACAGGTCGAACTGCCGCCGGAATTCGAGCTGCCCGGCTATTCGATCATCCTCGCCGTGTTCATCGATTCGGCCCGCGACGTCTACGCGCTGCGCATTCTCTGTCCGCCGGGCTCGAAGTTGTTCGAACGCATCGACAAGGGTATCAAGGAAGATTCACTGCCTGTCGGCCGCGCCTGCGGCTACTTCATGAAATTGTACGCGCGCAACACCGCCAAGGCCGACGAAACGCCGTGGCGCCGGCCGCTGCTGATTTGCCCGGAGCTCGAATTTTCGAAATTGGTGGAGTCGCGCCACATCGCCGACGACCTCGTCTCTTCGGGTGCCGACAAACTGATGCCCAGTCAGCCGATCGAAGCGCCCGACGCTGAAGAGCGCCTGATCGTCGAAGTACTCCCCGGAAAAACTGCGGCGGGATTCCAACTGCGCATCGGCGCGAAGACCGCCGAGACGGATTTCAAGCCATTCGTGCTCGAAGCTGTCGAAGACCTGCGCAAGCGGCTGCCGGCCGATCAGACCAACCATCCGTCGGCGGTGATTCTCGTCCGCGGCGACGCACCGAAGACCGGCATGGATTCCGCGCTCGCCGCCCTGCGCGCGGCGGACGTGCGGCGGCTGGCGATCAAGCGCGACGCTGCCTTGCCGTAAGACCGCTTTTTATCCCACGCGAAGCCGCAAGAACAGCTTCTAGGGTTGACGCCTTTCGGCTTGGAATTCTTTTAATAATTTCGTCGCTTCATTCAGCGCCGTACCGCTGCCGCCGCGTTTTAGAATTTCGCGGCCCATGCGGCGGCTGACGCGGCTTAAATGAATGGCGCCGGTTTGCGAGGTCTCCACGATCGCTTTTGCGGCGAGCAGCAGAACTTCGGCCGCGTCACTTCTGGCCTGTGAATTTCCCGGATCGAGCGCGGCGCGTTCGCAGAGCAGATTGGTCGCCGAGAGCACGCCCTCGGGTTGCGAGGGTTGTTTTATCTTCGCGTCGGATTGCGCTTTCATCTGAGCGAGCATCTCGGCCGGCGGCTGCGGCGCCGGTTGAGTATCGACGAGGTCCTTGTTGTCGTTGGCCCAGCGTTGCAGTGGCGAAAGTTCCAGTGCGGCTTTCACGTGCGCCAGGAATGCGCCGCGATGCTCCATCGCCTGCCGCTCGTGTTCACGCGCGCTGACCGACCCGTCGAGGCGCTCCTGAAAGCTCTGCGTGTCGCTGGGGCTCAATCCGCCGAGCTTCACGATCTCTTCCGGATCGGGATTGAAGAGCCCGGCGTTGAGCGTCTGAACCGGCGCGTAAAGCGAACGCGGCGCGGAAAACTCCAGCAGCATATTGTCGTCGGTGTGAATCCGAGCGTCGTGTGTCATCGCTTCCAGGAACGGTTTGTCGGCCAGGTAGCAGGCGAGGAACTCCGCGTCCGTATCGTAATGAACTTTCCCCAGCCAGCGCGCAACCGCCGGTTCGCGCATCCGTGTTTGCAGGCGCTCCAGTGGCTGATCGAGCGGCTCTTCCGACCCGATCAGCAGAAAATCGCCATCGCTCACGTTCCAGAATTGCGCGTACGGATAAACTTCCGTAAACGTGCGGATGATGCTGTGAAAATCGCCCACTTCCAGCCGGTAACCGTGCACCCACTGACACATGATGCCGCCGGGCTTCAAGCACCCGCGCGTAAGCTCAAACGCTTCCCGCGTGAAAAGGTTCCCCACGCCGGCCATCCACGGATTCGACGGCTCGCTGGCGATCACGTCGTAGCGGCGCTTCGTCAGCAGCAGATGGTTGCGGCCGTCGTTGATCAGCAGCTCGACCTTCGGCGTCGCCAGCCACGGCCGCGGCGACTTCACATAAGTGAGCTCATTGAACGGCGCGAACTTTTCGGAAGCTTCGACGACTTCCGGCGACATCTCGATCACATCAACGCGCTGCACCGATTGCGGCGCAAGCGCCGCGCCGACGCTGACGCCCGAGCCCAGTCCGATCACCAGCACATCCTGCGGACCTTTGGCGTGGAGCAGTTCGGGGACCAGCGTCAGCCCGATCTGAGTGCTCATATCGCCGCGGCTGGAGGCATCGGGCTTGCCGCCGACGGAGAGCATCAGATCTTTGCCCTTAGGCGTATCGAGCTCCGTCACCGCCACCGTCGCGGCGGCGCCTTCCTTATAGTAGAGCAGCTCGCGCCCCTTGCTCAGGTTCGGTAGCGCATCGAGCAGCCGGAATTCCCGCGCCGCGGCGATCGTGCGCGGATCGTAGAGCAGGTACACGCCGCTGCTCATGATTTTTCCATCCCACGGCTGCGCGCAGACGACGCCGGCGCCAATCAACACAGCGGCCAGGCCCAGGTTTCGGAATTTGCCCTTCTGCACGCCGTAACCCATCAACAGCAAGCCGGGGATCGCGTACATCAATGCGGCGGCGACGAGCGTGTATTGAATCGTGAGCAGCGGCAGCAGCACCAGCCCGCCAAGAAAGCTGCCCAGGATCGCGCCAATGGTGTTTACGGAGTAAATCGTGCCGACGGTGCGCCCCGCGCTTTCACGATACGTCGCGGCGACCTGCATCGTCAGCGGCAGCGTCGCGCCCATCAGGAAGGTGGGAACCAGGATGATCAGCCCGATACCGATCGCTTCCGCGACCAACAGCACCCACCAGCTCGACTGGCTGCTCCACGCGAGCAGAAAGAAAAACAGAATCGGTCCGAAGCCCAGCAGCGTGGAAATCGCCAGCCCGAGCAACCCAATCACGAGCAGAATTTTCGCGAGCACGCCAATCGGGTCGGCGATCTTCGGCGCCACGCGCGCCGCCCACGCGCCACCGAGACTCAGGCCCAAAATGAAGACGGAGACGATCAGGCTGAACGCGTACGTGGAACTTCCGGTGCTCAAACTGATCGCGCGCGTCCAGGCGATCTGCGTCGCCATCCCAGCGAAACCGGTGATGGCGAACGCGGCGACGGTGAGCTTGATCGCGGCAGGCAGCGGGGTCGGCTCCTGGCTCTTAGCTTTTGGCTCTTGGGATTGGGAGGCAGAGTTCGCGGGGAGCATGCCGAGCGCCTGGCGCAGGCCGAGATTGATGGCGAGCAGGCCGAGCATGACGTTGCAGCCGACGGCGATCCAGTTGGTCTCTATTTTTCCGAAGCAGGGAAGAAAATAAAATCCCGTTGCGGCTGCGCCTGCGACGGCGCCGAAGGTGTTCACCGCGTAGAGCGCTCCGGCGGTGCGGCCGAGACTCGTTTTGATTCCCGACATGTACTGCGACAGCACCGGCAGCGTGGCACCCATGAACGTCGTGGGTATCAGCAGCAGCACCAGCGAAATGGCGAAGCGAAAAATCGAAAGCGTGCTGCTGCCGGTCTCACCGTACAACGAGCGGTAGAGCGGCATCACCGGTCCGTGATCACTGAACAGCCACGGCAGCGCCGCGCAGTAGACGCCGATGCACAGTTCCAGAATGCCATACGCCAGCAGCGGCCGTTTCAAGCGATGGCACAGCCGCCCGGCCAGATAACTCCCCAGCGCCAGCCCGGCCATAAACGCGGTGAGCACCGCCGAAAGACTCTGCACCGTGTTGCCGAAAATCAGGCCGAGCTGCCGGCACCAGAGGACTTCGTAAATCAGCCCGCACGCGCCCGAAAGAAAGAAGAGCACGAAGATGGCGCTGCGGACCGTCGCGTTGGCCGCGTCCGAAGCCGGCGCATTCGCCCCCTGACTGGGCGCCGCGCTCATGACTTCGTTCTCCGGCCGGAAGTGTCCATGTAGCCATAGTTTACTGAGCGACCGCACAATGCGCCAGTGGGGCGGCGGCTCTTGGCTCTTAGCTCTTTCTTGGAACATGTCGGTTAGTCAAAGTCCGTCCGACTAACCGACAGGAACCAAGAGCCAAGAAGAGCCAAGAGTTGCCCTTCCATTTTCTGGGAATACTTCGCATTCACGGAAACTTCAGAACTGCTACATGCGTTCCGAATTGTTCGCGGATACCATTTTTAGGCCGAATTTTCGGCCAAACACCTTGCTGCACGTCACTTGGCGCACTTAATAATGTGCCTAGAATTTACCGTTGATTTACGTGCGTAGCGGTTTAGGGTGTTCCACACTTAACGAACAGAAACCCCCTGCTAAGGAGACTTTTCCGATGTCGAACGCCCCTTCACTGAAGGACCTCAAGGTCAAGATCTACGCCGACGGCGCAGACAAAGAAGGTATGCTCAACCTTTACAAAAATGAGTGGGTGAAGGGCTTCACCACGAACCCCACGTTGATGGCCAAGGCCGGCATCCACGATTACATGGCGTTCGCCAAGGATATCCTCACGGTCATCAAGGACCGCAGCATCTCCTTCGAAGTCTTCTCCGACGAACTCCCTGAAATGGAACGCCAGGCCGCGCTGATCAAGACCTGGGGCCCGAATGTCTACGTCAAGATTCCGGTCATCAACACCAAGGGCACGAAGACCAAGGACCTGGTCAAGAAGCTGACCCAGTCCGGCGTGAACCTGAACGTCACCGCGATCACCACGATCGAACAGTGCAACGAAGTGACCGAAGCGCTGAAGGGTGGCGCGCCGAGCATCATCTCCGTCTTCGCCGGCCGCGTTGCCGACACGGGCCGCGATCCGATTCCGTTGATGAAGGAATGCGCGGGTCTTTGCAAGAAGGTCGAAAAGGGCGAACTGCTCTGGGCCAGCACGCGCGAGCTGCACAACATTTTCCAGGCTGACGAAGTCGGCTGCAAGATCATCACCGTCCCCCACGACATCTTCAAGAAGCTCGGCGGGGTCGGCAAGGACCTGTACGACCTGTCCCTGGACACCGTCAAGACGTTCTTGAAGGACTCCACGGCGGCTGGTTTCAAGCTGTAAATCACCGCGAACTGTTCGCACGAAAAAACCCAAGGCGCAAGCCTTGGGTTTTTTCGTTCGCGCGCGGCGAATCCAAAAGCGTACGCGGACGAGCGGAAGTCAGCATGGAGACCACGGTCCCCATGCTGGCTTTTGACCACTGCCGGGGGACCTTAAGGCCAATTGGCCTGAACCACTAATGGTAGAGTTGTCCCTGAACACCTTGAGGAAAAATTTCCGGAAGGTCCGGTAGGCGATGTGAGCCAACTGTTCTCTACTTTTTGGTCCGCAATTTTTCGAACATCGGGATCACGGATTTCTGAGCGAACTCACGCTTCGACCACTCGTCAAAGAGCGGCGAAGCTTCGTACTTGGCTTTATTTTCCTGCCACCAAAAATAAAGATCCGCTGAAAAATAGCAGTCGCGACCTTCAAAAGTTGTCTTGGGAACTGCTTCCCCAACGAGTTCCTTAAAAGCCGCCCCCAATGCCCCCTCCAACTCAACCGGCATCCCTACAGTTACCACTGATGAAAAAACCAACCGCGCAGGCGCGCGCTTGTCCTTCTGGGTCAAGGCTTCAGCCAATTCACACTCGAACGAATCCCGTTCTTCTCGAATTAGCGCAGCCTTTTCGTTCGCGCCCTGTGCAAAGTCATCCCACGTTTTCAAGTATTCATCGATAAACGCCATGCGCGCATCGCTGGCGTTGGGTCCTGCTTTATCCTCCGCCAGTTTTTTGAGGCGGTTCAGTACAGTCAACATTGCTTTTCCGCTTTGACTTTTCAGCCAATCATCTAATTGAGGACACGCGTCATATTTCTCACTGTTTGCGGTAAACCAGATATAGATATCCGATGGACGATAGACTTTTTTTGCCCCCATGGACGTGGCTTTCAAATCGTTTCCGGCAAGTGCCGAGAGCCCTAATCCGATTTTGTCTTCGGCTTTCAGGGGTCCACCATTCAACATGGCCAAGTACGTCAACCGGCCAGGTGCGCGCTTGTCTTTCTTGCTCAAAGCGAGCCCCATTTGGCGTTCGAAACTGCTTTTCGCAGTGGTCAAATAAACTTGATTTTCACTGTTATGATTCTGGACTTCATCAAATGTCTTCAAATATCTATCGATGAAGTCCATGTCATACGAATCCATGGTTCTAACAACCTTTTCGGATGCATTGAGCTGGAGAGTTGAGCATACAGACACAAAAACCAAGGCACTGATTCTGGTTCTCATCAGGGGTGCTCCAATGCAGGCAATAAATAGGATTAAAACGCCTGGCGGACTTCATTCTTTAAAAGCATCGCGCAGCCGATCGATATCTTCCTTGTCGAACTTCTGCTGCGGAAACGGCGCTTCGCTTTCGCCGACGACTCCATCTTTAATCGTCAGCGCGTAAATGCATGGCCGGTTGCGCAGGTCGTCGACCGTTTCGTACGTGGCAAAGCTCTCGGCGGGACTGTTGATGAACACCGAGACGGAGTTGCCCGGGATCGCCTTGCCGCGCAGCAGTTCTTTCACATCCACCACGACCATCCATTTGCGTTCGTCGCCGGCCGGAACATCGCGGCGCTGCAATACGCCATGAACTTTGCCCAACAGGATCGTGTTGTATTTTCCCAGCGCGACGACCATTGCCCCATCGACCTTCTTACCGGATGACTGGCCCGCCGGCACCACATCCGTCTTCGCGGGTCCCGGCGGCGTGTTCGCGCCGGCGACTTTCGGCGCGTCTGCTTTCGGCGTGGGGGCGGGAGTTTCCTTCGGCTTGGTCTTCTTGATCAGATCCGACGGCAGCGTGACGTCGAGCGCCAGGTTGTCGGGGCTTTTGCAGATCAGTTCGGCTTTGATCAGCACCGCCTCGCTTTCCTTCGGCAGCTTCATCGCCGGATTGTCCTTCGACTGCTCGCGGATCTCTTTGTAGCCCGTGATCGACTTGGCGAGGCGGTCGCGGAACTGTTTGCGCGCCGTGTTGAGATTGAAATCCGCTTCGTTTAGCGACCAGCTTTCCTGGCGCAGCGAGACCATTTCGTCCTGCGTGACGTCATCCCCCGTCACGCGGTCGTTGATCTCCTTCAGCCGGGCTTCCGGGCTGAACTTGTCATCGTTATAGCGCTGGAAAAGCTTGTAATCGAAGATGACCTTCCGACCCGCGTCCACCAGCCGCAGATTGAAATCCGCATCGGGATCGTCGGCGGCATGCAGCGCGCACACCGCGCCGAGTACGACCGCCAGACCATATATACTTTTCATAAATTCATGGGCCTCCAATGCCCTCTATGTTAGTCGACCAGCATATCAAAGACAACCGACTCAAAACCGTCTCACAATTCCTATTATTCGACGTCTCAGCCCTGCGGATGTTCAAACAATTCGCTGGTCTTCAATTTGCAGCCATGATGTGCGTGCGAGGGAAAGAACTCTCGCGAACAAAGGAGAATAATCATGATGCCGCGAAAAGGTGATATCTACGAATGCCCGGCCTGCCGCCTGAGTTTCACGATCACGCACAGTTGCGAGTATTCCGAATTCGAATCCGATCAGATGCGCTGCTGCTGTGGCGCGATTCCAGCGCTCAAACAATCCGGATCGGAATCTGTTTCAGGCGAAGATGTCCAGGAAATCCGGAATGAGGAACTGCAGGAGCAGGAACACGAGCAGCATCACGCCGCGTTCAGCTGAGCCGAAATGATTCATCCCAATTGAATAACCTACAACGTCCCGGCTCATTCGAGCCGGGTAACGTTGCGGAAGGAGCTCAGCCTTCCCGCCAGGCCCAAGAGCCATTACGCGACACTACATCATCGACAGCGGGTCGATGTCCACCGTTGCATCGGCGCCGCGGAGTTTCGAAAGCTGATCGCCGGTCGGGCCGGAGAAGAGTTCCGCCAGCGTCTCGCTCGATTTTGCTTTCAGCACGATATGCCAGCGGAAGAAGCCTTCGATGCGCGCGATGGGCGCTTCCGAAGGCCCGAGAATCTGCGTGCCATCGCTGAGCGCATGCTGGCGCAGCGCGGCGGCGGCGGTCTCCGCCGCGGTCTTTGTAATCCCCGCATCTTTGCCACGGATCAGCACCCGCGCCATGCGGGTGAACGGCGGGTAGGAGAAATCGCGGCGCTCTTTCAATTCCGCGAGCGCGAAGGTTTCAAAATCGTGCTGAGCCGCCGCGCGTACCGCCGGATCCTGCGGCAGGTGCGTCTGCACGATTACTATCCCGCCCTTCTCTCCCCGCCCCGCGCGCCCGGCGACTTGCGCAAGCAACTGAAACGTCCGCTCGCGGCTGCGGAAATCGGGCATGTGCAGCGACGTATCGGCCAGCACCACGCCGACAAGCGTCACGTTGGGAAAGTCCAATCCCTTCGCAATCATCTGCGTGCCCACCAGAATATCGATCGTCCCCTGCCGGAAACCCGTGAGCGCATCCGCGTAGGCCGTGCGTTTGACCATCGTGTCGGAATCCATGCGTGCCACGCGCGCATGCGGGAACGCCTTCTTCACCTCCAGTTCCACGCGTTCCGTACCCAACCCCCAGAACTTGATCCCCGGCGCGCCGCAGCCCGTGCATACCAGCGGCACGGGCTTGGTGAAATTGCAGTAATGGCAGTTAAGCGACTCCGACGTCTCCGCAGGCGGTTCCGGTTTCTTCTCCAAGCGCGCATGAAAACCGAGGCTCCGCTCGTGCGCGTGCTCGGCCATCTGCTTGATGCTTTCCGAACCGCGGTGCGTCGTCAGCGTGATATCGCACTGCTCGCACTTCTCAGTGTACCCGCAGCGCAAACACGTCACGACCGTCGCGAAGCCGCGGCGATTCATGAAAAGAATCGCCTGCTCGCCACGCTTCAACGTCTGATCGAGCGCCGCGTTCAGACGTCTCGATAGGTAGGTGTAGCGCTTGGCTTCGACGTTCTCGACGTTCAGGTCGACAATCTCAACCGGCGGCAGCGGCCGGTTGGCGACGCGGTGATTCAAATGGAGGTGCTGCAGCCCCCCGGATCGCGCGGCGTGGAGCGACTCGAGGCTCGGCGTCGCCGAACCGAGAATCAGCGCGGCCTTGGTGATCCGCGCCAGTTCCGTAGCCACATCGCGAGCGTGATAGCGCGGCGTGCTCTCCTGCTTGAACGCCGTCTCATGCTCCTCATCAACGACGATGATGCCCAGCCGCGGCAGTGGCGCGAAGAGCGCCGACCGCGCGCCGATGACGACATCGATTTCTCCGTTGCGGATCGCGCGCCACGCGTCGGCGCGTTCGCCGCCGGTGACATGGCTGTGCAGAATCGCCACGCGTTCGTGCCCCAGCCGCGCCTGAAACCGCCGCGCCGTCTGCGGCGTCAGGGCAATTTCCGGGACGAGCACAATCCCCTGCTTGCCCGCCGCCAGCGCCGTCTTCAGAGCGCGCAGATAAACTTCCGTCTTGCCGCTGCCCGTCACGCCCTGCAGCAAAAATCCTGCGTAAACGTTGGCGCTTAGCGCCGCTTCAATGGGATTGAGCGCCGCCTGCTGCTCATCGTTGAGCGACAGATCGTGCAACTCGCCTTCTGTCGGTTCGGAGTCGTCGGTGATGCCGTCGTCCGGCCGCACTTCACTGATTTTCAAGAACCCGGCCTTCGCGAGCGCTTTCAAGGCCGCGTCGGAAGCCTGCGCTTTCTCGAGCAACTCCGAAGCGGCCAGCGGCGGACCGCTCACTGCCGCAAGTGCCTTCAACACCGCCGACTGAGCCGGGCGCCGCTTGGCGCGCGTGGTCGCTTCGGCGAGCAATTCCGCAGCAGGCTTCAACGCGACGACCACCCGGATGCGCGCGCCCTCCGCGCCGGACTTCACGCCCGCGGGTAACATCGCCGTTAACGTCGCGCCCAGCGGACAGGCGTAGTGCCGCGCCATCCAGCGCGCCAGCGCGAGCAAACTGGGCGTGAGCAGCGGCACGCCGCTGGCTCCGCCGAGCACCTTGGTGGCGGCTTTCAGCTTTTCCGGATTGATGTTCTGGCGGAGAATGTCGTCGGGCGTGAACTCGCCGAGAAAGAATCCCGCCAGCGTCCGATTGCCAAACGGCACCAGCACGCGCGCCCCGGGGCTCAGCGTCGGCCAATGTTCCGGAATCCGGTACGTAAACGTCCCCCGCACCGGCCCTTCGACCGCGATCTCCGCGAAGCGACCCGTCAATTTTGCAACAGGAACCGGCGCAACCGGAGGCGCTGGCGGCTCGAGCGCGGCGAAAAGATCGGGTTGTGCGGGTTTGGACTTCAATCGATAGCTCTTGGGAACGACGCTGGTCGTGTGTCAAGGAGCAAGCGGCCGTATGCTTGCTCCTTGCTGTTATGCGCGCGACTCTCGCGCAAGCGGTTTTATAGTCTCAAACCTGAACGCGTATTCAATGGAGTATTCGTGGCGCTGAGCAAGGAGCAAGCAAACGGCCGCTTGCTCCTTGATATCCACATTATCAAGCCGCGCCTTACTTCTTCTTCAGAATGTCGTCGATCTGCTTGTTGGTCTGATCCGCGTTCTTGCCCGCCGTCTCGCGCAGTTCTTTGCGCGTGTCTTGAAGGTAGTCCACATTTTTCTGAATGTTATCGACCGGCGCCGTCACGGTGTCCTTCACTTCCTGGCTGTTTCCGCAACCGGCCAGCACCAGCGTGCACAAGAGCATCATTCCGGCGATTCGGCACATGGAAGTTATCTCCTGGTTTGCGCACTTCGAATCAAGACTCTGGTCTTCTGTGAAGACCGCATTAGTATATCCTCATCCTTGCGAAATGCTTCGGAGAAGTCAGTGAATGGTGGATCGCGTTTACACAGACCTGTGGCCCGGCGGAGCGCCCGGCGCCAAAGGTGACGCCGAAGAAGATCGTCCGGCGCTGCAACTGATCTCGCCAACCGCCGAATCCACCGGCGCGGCCGTGATCGTCTGTCCCGGCGGCGGCTACCATCGCCTCGCGCCACACGAAGCCACGCCCGTCGCCGAATGGCTGGCGAAAAACGGTGTCACCGGGTTCGTGCTCCGCTACCGGCTGGCTCCGAAGTACAACTACCCCGCGCAGATTCTCGACGTTCAACGCGCCATCCGCACGGTCCGCGCAAACGCGGCGGATCTCAAAATCGATCCCGAACGCATCGGCATTCTGGGCTTCTCGGCCGGTGGACATCTGGCCAGCAGCGCCGCCACGCACTTCACCGCGGGGGATGCGGCGTCGGCCGATCCGATCGAGCGCGTCTCGTCGCGGCCAAACGGGCAGATCCTGATTTATCCCGTGATCACCTTCGGGCCCGAAGGCCACGCCGGCTCGCGCCAGGGGCTGCTCGGTCCCAATCCGACGCCGGAGCTGGTGGAGTTGTTCAGCAACGAAAAGCAGGTGAGCGCCGAATCTCCGCCGGCGTTTCTCGTTCACTCCACGGAAGACACCGGCGTGCCGCCGCTCAATTCCGATCTCTACGCCGAAAGTCTTCGCGTCGCCGGCGTACCATACGAATACGTGCGCGACCAGATGGGCGGACACGGCACCGGAATGATCGAGAACTGGACGGTGCCCTGCGAACGCTGGCTGCGCTGCTGGCTCTCCGACAACTGAGCCTTACTTTTTACCCTTCTGCGGCGGCACCCACTGCAGAATTTCGAACGGTTCACTTTCCTTGCTGACGACCGGGAGGTCGTGGCGGTAGCCGGTGATTTCCCGCGCCAGCTCGATGGGAATTTCGAAGTAAAAGTCGCCGCCGCTGGCTTTCTGTTTGGCTTTGAAGCCTTCCAGGATCGGTCCAAAGAGCGCCGGAAATTCGCCGCGCAGCGTCAGGTGTTCCTTGCCCTGCTGGCCGTCATGGAGCGCCGACCAGACCTTGCGGCCGTTCTTCCATCCGACGGCGCTGGCCGTGTGCGAGCGGTCTTCGACAAAACACGCCACGCATTCGCACTGCAACGAGATCTCTTTGAGCAGGTGATCGCGCATCAGCTCGACATCCTGATCCTTCACGACCACGTACCAACCTGTCGGCAGTTCCGCGCCGGCCAGTTTCGTCGCCGACTTTTCACGCTCGCCGGTGCGGCGCAGTTGCAGCTCATCGAGAATCATGTCCGTAACCTTGCCGTGAACGGCAAGCCAGCAGAGGGAGTAGGCCATTGCGTGGAGCGCTCCAGATGAATTTCGTGAAACATTCCTGGCAAGCATTAGACCGCAATCGCGCGCGAATTCACGTGCGTATTCGTGGTCCTGGCGTCCCACCCGGTCCATCTTGAAAGTGAGCTATCACTCCTACCGGCAACGCGTCTCTTGAATGGGTCGCGCGCGTCCGTCGGCGACCGGGCAGGATTGCCCGGACCACGGAACTACAAAAATCAGCGCCTCGGTATATAGTATCGTTGCAGTCCCAGGAGCTTCGCCTTAATCGTGTCCGTCCTCTACCGTGTCTTGAAATTGCTGCGCCCCTATCGCCTCTCGCTGATGGTGGGACTGTTGTGCCTGCTGCTGAGCACCGGCGCAATGCTGCTGCAGCCCGTCTTCTGGCAGAAGATGGTCGACCAGGTGCTCGACAAGAAGCAGACGGATCTCTTCTGGCCGCTGATTCTCGCGATGCTCGGCTGCGGCGTGCTCAATGCCTTCTGCGGTGGACTGCGCTCGTGGCTGCTGGAACGGACCGGCCAGAAATTCGTGCTCGAACTGCGCCGCTCGCTTTACGCGCATCTGCAATCGCAGAGCCTCTCCTTTTTTCATGACCGGCGCACGGGCGACTTGATCTCCCGCGTCATCGGCGACATCGATACGTTGCAGGAAGTGGTGATCAACGGCATCGACGGCTTTCTCTCCAACATCCTGAGCATGATCGGCGTCGCGGTGGTGCTGGTCCTTTACAACTGGAAGCTGGGCCTCGCCACGGTCGCGCCGGTGTTCGTCACCTTCACGCTGATGTACCGTTACAACAAGAAGGTGAAACCCGTCTACCGCGCCGCGCGCGACAAGCTGGGCGACGTCAGTTCCAAGCTGCAGGAAAATCTGACGGGCGTGCAGAGCGTCAAGGCCTTTGCGCGCGAAGAACAGGCGGCGTCGAAATTCGAAGAGACGATCCGCGCGTTCTTCATGCAGAATCTGCTCGGTATCTCCCTGCGGACGAAATTCATGCCGGCGGTGCAATTCATCTCGCACGTCGGCAGCTTTATTTCCATCGGCTACGGCGCGTACCTGGTGATGAACAAGGAAGTTTCGGTCGGCGTTCTCGTTGCGTGCCGCGGCTACTGGTGGCAATTGTACGGTCCCGTGTATTCCATCGCGGGAATCAACGACATGCTACAGCGCGCCAGCGCCGCGGGCGGCCGTGTCTTCGATCTGCTCGACACCAAGCCGGAACTCAGCGACGCGCCCAACGCGATCGAACTGCCGAAGGTGAAAGGCGAAGTCGTCTTCCATCACGTCTCGTTCAACTATGCCTCGCGCAACGGCATCGTTAAAGACCTCTCCCTGCGCGTCCCGGCCGGAACGCGCGTGGGCCTGGCCGGCCCCAGCGGCGCGGGCAAGAGCACCCTGCTGAATCTGATTCCGCGTTTTTACGATCCGCAATCCGGTTCGATCAGCATCGACGGGCATGATTTAAAATCCGTAACGCAATCGTCGCTGCGCCGCCAGATTGGCATGGTGCTGCAAGAAAGTTTCCTCTTCAACGATTCCATTTTGGAGAACATCCGTTTCGGCCGGCCCAGCGCCACGCGTGAAGAAGCCGAACGCGCCGCCCGCGACGCCAACGCGCACGAATTCATCGAGAAGCTGCCCAAGGGCTACGACACGATGGTCGGCGAGCGCGGCGTGAAACTGTCCGGCGGCCAGCGCCAGCGCATCGCGATTGCGCGCGCGTTCCTCGCCAATCCGGCGATTCTGCTCCTCGATGAAGCCACCAGCGCCGTGGAACCGGAGAGCGAAGCGATCATCCAGCAGGCGCTCGACCGCCTGATGTCCGGCCGCACCACCTTCGTGATCTCGCACCGCCTCTCGATCATCCGCGCCTGCGATCTGATCGTGATTCTGGAAAACGGCGTGCGCATCGAACAGGGCTCACACCAGGAACTGCTCGACGGCAACGGCCTTTACGCGCAAATGTACCGTATGCAGATGGAAGGCGCGCCGTCCGCGGCACAGTTGGCGGCGGGCGGCGGGAAGTAAATCCGAATTGGAATACACTTATAAATACCGAGGGAATCCATGCGTATAGCGGCCACCATAGTGATTATGTTACTTGTGGGCATCGCCTTCGCGGCGAATGCAGGTGATGCCGCATTGGATGAGCAACGACTGTTGTGGTCCGGCGTTCTTAATTCAGATCTATTCAAGCCCGACCCAGGCCAATCCTTGATTCCCGCTTCACAGTTTATGGAATGCGCGTTGGATTCTCAAATCCTGTTGGATCCGCAGGCAAGTCCGGCAATAAAAGAAGTGATTTTGGATGTGTATGCCTACTTTCCTTATCCGGAAACATATCGCCGATGGTCCACAGTTGCGGCGATCCATGACATCTGTTTAAGAATACTGGAATCCGAGTCATCGCCACGTGTTCGAATGAAAGCCTACCGTTGCGCGATGATGGCAGAGAATCCTTACTGCTGGGTTTTTGTGTTCGATTTTAGCGTATCGCCAGAACTCCAGAAAAGGATCGACGCAGAGACAGACAAGGACGTACAGAAGCTGATTGCGGATTTTATCGCCAGCATTCCAGCTGGGGACACTCGCGAAAACTTCAAAAGGTGGCCTGAACTTCAAATGGGAATTCCGGAAGGCGGGAATTCTAATTACGCGCTCAAGAAGAAGTTGATTGAGGACTGGATCGCAAAATTCCCCGCTCCCGCTCCTGTTGTTTTTGACAAGTCGGCGTATGAGACGTTGGTGAAGCGCTTGGTGAAAGAGAATGAAGGAATTTGGGATGAACAGAAAACGGAGCCTTCAATGAAGGCGCTGGTGGGAGGCACTCAATTCCAGAAAGCGATTGCGCTCAACGGTGCACACGAATCTAGAGCAGATTCGAAAAAATGGTCGCCAGATTGCCTAGCTGCGCTATCCAAAATTATCAGCGAGTCGGAACCGAGTCTCGAAAATCGGCGTATCGCAATTGCTTGCCTTTCCTATTCTCGATCAGGCGACGTTTTAGCTTTAATGCCGAATGAAAAGTCACGCGGAGTTCGTGCTGACGCGATTCAGTCGCTATGGATTGCCGCACTAGAAAATTCAGATGAGGAACTCTACGAAAAGGTAATGAAGGCATGGGAAAACGAGCGTGATCCCTGGGTTAAGTTTGTTACGTTACAATCGATTGGATACAAAGCCTTTTCATTCAATCCAGAGAGCGCACATCTCACTCCGGATCAAATTAAAACTCGGGAATTGCATTGGCGTCAATTCCTAGATGGAATTCTGGATCAGCAAAAGAAATCCGAGAACAAACAGTTGCAGTCCTACGCGAAAAAAATTCACCCTGACAAGTAATTTCACATTTTGATTTTCATTTCAGCCGCTGGACAGTCTTATTAAAGGGACGTTTCGCACCTCTGGTTCTCGGCTACCGGCTTCAGGACATCCGCGCATGAAATGGTATCTTCTCGCTATCCTCGCCGCTTCACTGTTCGCACTGCAACTTCGCGCGGAAGATGCGCCGACGATCTACGATCCCGCGCCCGTTCAGAAGGTGCTCGATAAGGACGTCAACGGGTGGATCGAACACCTCAAGGGATTCGAGAACGAAAAGCAGCGGCGGCTGGCGATGCTCTGTATCGCTGAGTTCGGACCCGGCGCGGTCGGTGCGGTGGATGAACTGCGGCGGCTGTTCAAGGCCGGCGCGCAGCCGGAAGTGCAGCGCTCGGCCTACATGACGCTCGGCGCCATCGGCCCGGCGGCCAAAGACGCGCTGCCTGATCTGCTGGCGGTCGTCAACGATCCCTCGCAGCCCCCGGCGCATCGCGCGGCGGCGCTGGACGCGGTGGCGCAAATTGATCCGCAATCGAGCGCCGTGATCCGCGCCGTCGCGGCGGGTCTGCGCGACAGCAAGCGCGAAGTCCGTTCGGAAGCCATCGACGCGGCAGTGACCGTCGCGCAATTCGATTCCACCGTCATCCCCACCCTCTCCCGCATGTTGACCAACCCCGATGACGCGCGCGACGTCTCGATCGCGCTGCGCTGCCTGGGCGATCCGGGATTGGACGTGCTGATCCGCGGCGTGGAGCGCCCGGACTCCGGCATTCGCGCGCTCTGCGCTGAGGCGCTGGGCCGGTCCGGCAAGATGGCGTCGCGAGCCTTGCCGTCGCTGCTCCGCTCCGCGGCCCGCGAGCGCGAACCGCAGGCGAATCTGCTGCTGACCGCTGCCGCCGCGCGCATCGCGCCGAAGGACCCGGCATTGCTGGATGTGCTCGCGCAGCGGCTCTCGCTTACCGAGCAGGATGTGCTGCCCGAAAGCCTCGCCGGAAACGACGACAACAAAATTCCGCGCACGCCCTATGAGTTCGAAACGAAGCGGCTCTCCGCGGCGGGCACGGCGGCGCTGCCGGCGATCCGGCACGGCCTGCAGAGCACCAACGCGGCTGGGCGGCTGCGCCTCGTCGGCATTCTCGCGAAGTTGACGCCGCCACCGACGGATGCCGTAAGCGATTTGATCTCGCGCGTGCAGGATACCGACGCCGCCGTGCGCCTCGCGTCGGCCAAGGCGCTCGACGCGTATGGCCCGACCGCCGCGCTGGCGAAAGAGGCGCTCGAACGGATGGCCCAGACTGATCCGGAAGGCTCGCCCGCGCAGCGCACCGCGGCGCTGGCGGCCCTGAACGTCTCGCGGGCCGCCGATCATGCGCGCTACAAGTGGGCGATGGAGCCGGAGACGACCGAACAACTGCTGGCCGATATGAAAAGCGCCAAAGCCTGGCAGCGGCAGGAAGCAGCGGAAGTGCTGCGCACCCGCGCTGACGCCGGCGAACCCGTTGCCAACGCGCTGCTGGAAGCACTCAACGACGCCGACGCGAAAGTGCAAATGGCGGCCGCGCGCAGCCTGGCTCATTTTGGAAAGTACTCGCGCGTTGCGATCAATACCTTTGAGCAGTGGTTGGAAAAGGACGACTCTGCCGCGCAACGCGCTGCGCTAATTGCGCTGGCGGGCCTGGGCGAAGATGCGAAGCCGGCGCTCTCGCGCATCCTGAAATTGGCGCTCGCGGAGAGCACCGCCAAGGACAAGGATCTGGAAAACACGCTCAGCGTCGTACTGCGCGTGATTGGGCCCGATGCAGTCGCGGCGCTCACCGCTGAATTCAAAACGCCCGACGCCGCGATTCGCGCGCGCGCCGCGCACGTGCTGGGCCTGATGGGCGCGGTGGCGTCAACGGCGGTGCCGGATCTCGTCGAACTGTCCAAGAGCATGGTCGATTCCGATGCGCGCGCCGGCTTCGAAGGGCTGGGCGTAATCGGACCGCCAGCGTATCCCCTGGCTGCGCCCTATCTGGTGTACGTGCTGCGCGGCGACCTGTTTGCCGAGCGTCGAAAATGGGCGACGTGGGCGCTGGCCGAGATCAAAGTTCCCGCCAACGGCGACAAGGAGCAGGTGATCGATGCGCTGCGCCAGGAACTACTCGACACGGACGAAGGCGTCTGCCGCGGCGCTCACGGCGCGCTGGTACGCATCGGCGACCCGGCGCTGCCGCAACTGCGCGTAATGCTGAAGCTGGGTGAAGGCGATGCGCCGTACTGGGCGCTGCGCGTACTCGCGCGGCTCAAGGCCGATCCAGCCGACGTGGTTCCCAAACTGCTGGAGTATTGCGATCCCGGCAAACTTCCCATCGAACGCGCCGTCTGTGCGGAGCTCGTCGGCAACTACGCGCCCGACCACCCGGAGAGCATCCCGGTCCTGCTGCGCGTACTCGGCGATCGCGAAGATTTCGTCGCCCGCGCATCGATCCGTTCGCTGGTGCCTTTCGGAGACATCGCCGTCCCGTCGCTGCAAAAGCTATTGAAGCAACGCAACCCGCTCCTCCGCCGCCGCGCGATCGACGCGCTGGAAGCGATTCAGGCCGGGGGACTTTAACGGCGAGGACTGAGGTTACGGCGCGTCGCTTCGCTCTTAAAAATAGTTCGTTAACAAAACTCCCCGCGCCAGCGGGGAGTTTTTTCCTCAGTCCTCAGTCCTCAGTCCTCAGTCCTCAGTCCTCATTTGTCCGGGCCGTCCACGGGCTTGCCGCGGTAACGCGCGACGGTTTCGGGGATGGCTTTCTGCATGCGCTGGGGCGGGAGGCCGCGGAGGATCAGTTCGAGGTCGTCGACGACCAGGCGGCCGATGAGCTGATAGGTTTCCGGAATGCCGCCGGCGCGGT
Source organism: Planctomycetota bacterium (assembly GCA_038227875.1). GTDB lineage: Bacteria > Planctomycetota > SZUA-567 > H5-PLA8 > H5-PLA8 > JBBRPR01. The sequence continues at coordinate 37,462 of JBBRPR010000026.1, read as the reverse complement.
GCGCGGAGAGAATTGTGTTCGGCGTCGAGCGGGCGCGGTGGTCTTTCGGCAGCGGTTCGCTGGGGAAGACGTCCGTGGCGACGCGCAGATGGCCGGAGGCGGCGGCATCGAGCAGCGCATCAAAATCCACGGTTTCCGAGCGGCCGACGAGAACCAGGATCGAACCCTTTTGCATTTTCGCGAAGTGTTCCTTGCCCAGCCCGTGCTTGTTCTCCGTGGTCGTCGCGGACATGACGAAGAGCACGCGCGCGCGCGTCAGGATTTCGTCCAAGCTCACGGGCTTCACGTTCAATTCTTCCAGCAGGTGCGTGTGCAGCCACGGATCGTGGACGATGATTTCGTTGCTGAACGGGCGCAGGAACGGCAGCAGCGCGCGGCCGACATTGCCGCAGCCGATCAGGCCGATGGTCTTACCTTTGATCAGGAACGACTCCGTATTGGAGGCGCCACCCCAGAGTTCCGTGCCGCTGCGGAATTGCGCGTCATGGGAGACGATGCCGCGCGCGCTGGCCAGCGCCATTCCGAGCGCCGACTCGGCGACGGCTCCAGAAAACGCGGGACCGCATGCGAGCACATGAATGTTGCGGCGATGGCATTCGTCGTAATCGATGTTCGGCAGAAAATTGCCTTCAACATTGAAGATCGCGCGCAGGTTCGGCGCCTTGTTGAGGCGTTCCTTCGGCAGCGAGGTCTGGCCAATCAGCGCCGTAGCCTGCGGCAGATGCGCATCGATAAACGCGTCGGTGACGCGCTGGGTCTCGGGGTAAATCACCGTGCCGACGGCTTCCAAGCGGCGGCGGTCCTCTTCACTGAAGATCAACGGAACGGTACGCGGATGCGGGTCGAGAAGAATGGTCGGCTTGCTCATTTCAATCTCCGTGGGGTCAGCATTTCAGAATAACCGAAATCACCGCGCGCGTCAGCACGCTCTAAAGAGCTGTGCGTTTTCTGATTGCGATTGGGTGTTCTCGGAACGTTCAAGCGACGCCGGAACTCAAGCCAATATAGATCACCGCGCCTTCCGCCTCATCGCGGCAGGCGCCGAGGAGTTCGGAGGCCAGGACGGGCATCGAGGCGGTGCCGATGTTGTAGGCCAGGCGTTCGACGCATTCGAAGCGATCGGGGCCAGGGCGGACCTGGCGCAGAATCACCAGCGCGCGTCGGAGCACATCGATCAGAGCCGGTGCGGGCTGGTTGGAGAAAACCATCGTCCGCGTCGCGGAGAAACGTGCGCTGCGCGCGTTTTCCTGGACCTGCGCCATCTGCAGCAGGCTGCGGAGACGTTCGGCGGCGTCGTCGATCAAGTCGACGAGTTTCGAAGCCTCGCGCACCAGCGGTTCGGCCAGATCGTGAAAGCCGGCGTTGAGCAGCGGTTCGATCGCGCCGACCAGCGCCTGAAAACGCGAGCGCGCGCCGACGACGTCGGAGATCGACTTGATCGCTTCGGCAACGCGGAATTCCGCGCGGCCCTTGTCGCCACGCAAGGCCCACGCGGTGGCGAGCAGGCCCTGAAGCTGAATGCGATCGCTGGGCGTGTTGATGTTCTTGAACGTTTCTTCCGCGCCATTCAAGTCGCCGCGGTAAATGCGCGAGACGGCCAGCGCGCGCAACGCCTGCGTCTTGGGCAGCGAAAAAGTAATCTGCGCGGTAACGCGTTCGGCTTCGACGCTACGCCCGGTCTTGGCCAAGACCTGCGCGACCTGCGAGAGCGAATGCGAGAGCGTCCACGGATCTTCGATCATCGCCGCGGTGGCAAGGCTGTCTTCGACGAGGCCCGCATCGGCCTGCGCCTGAGCGACGACGCCGATGGCCGACTCCCAACTTGCCTTCACCGACTTCGGGCTGTTGATGTTGGTGGTCGTACTGAGCGCAATCGAGCGCATCATCTCCGCGGACGGGCGGCGCAGCATCCCGGTGGTGTTCTTCTTCGAGAACGCCTGCATGGGAATGCCCTTGGTGTGCGCTTCGCTATATGCGGCAAGGGCGTTCTGAAAGGCAGAGGCCGCGCCGCCTTGATCGCCATAGGCGGTGTACGACAATCCAACTTCCAGGCAGGCGCGCCCGCGTTCAGCGGGATCGGTAAGGCTGGCCGCGGCGGCGCTGGCGCGTTCCAAATACGGACGCAAGCCGTCGGTGTGGCCGTGATGAATGGCTTCGACGATGGCCTGAGCGAGTCCCACGACGCGCGATTCAATTTTGCGCGACGCACCCTGCAGGATATTCAGCGCCTCGGCCATGTTGCCGGATTGTGCATGCGCGATACCCAGACGCTCGAGCAACGCCTGGCGCAAATCACCTTCGGGCAGAGCCATGATGCGATCGTCGGCCATCTTCAGCCACGAAACCACCAGTCGACGGGAAAGTCGCGCTTTCATCTGTTCGATGCGTGGATCGTTGGGTCGCGCGGCGCTCAGGCGGCCCAGCACGTGTTCGGCTTTTTCCCAGCTTCCCGTGGAGACAGCTTCGTCGACGACGGCAATCTGGCTCTGCATTGAAATTTCGCGGCGGCAGACTTCAGCGTGTTCACGGGCCTTGTCTGGATCTTCGGCCAAACCCGCGGCTTTCTGCCATGCTTCGAGCGCATCTTCCCAATTGCGTTCGGACTCCGCTTTTTCCGCGGCCTTGGCGCATTGCGCGTATTCCATGTTGCGCTGGCGCATGATCTCGGTGCCGCCACCGCTGCTCTCGCCCTTGCGCGCATTTTCCGGCGTCTGCCCCGGATCGGGCGGCGGCGGCGGCAGATCGTTGAGGATCAGCATCGCCGGCCGCGGACCTGAACCGCGCGCGGGCGGATTGTCTTCGAACGAAAGCGCCGGGCGCGGACCGGACTTGCGCGCGCGCGGGGCCGTGCCGTCGACGAGTTTGCGTTCGATCAGCCGCTGCAGCATCACGGCCAGTTCGCCGGCGGTCTTGGGGCGTTCGTGTGGCTGCTTGGAAATCATCCACAGCACAATCTGGTCAAGCTGCGGGTAGCGCGCGATGGCGGGATTAACTTTGCTGGGTGGCGGCGGCTTGGTGTTGAGATGCTGATAGAGCCAGCCTTCCATCGTCTCGGATTCGAAGGGCAGATGGCCGGTCAGCATTTCAAAAAAGACGACGCCGAGCGAATAGATGTCCGCGCGCCCGTCGACGGTGGCGCCGGCGACCTGCTCCGGCGACATGTACGCGGGCGTACCGATCAACAAGCCCGCGGTGTCAACGGTGATGCTCTTGAGGTCCGTCTGTCCGCCGATGATTTTGGCCAGGCCCAAATCGAGGATCTTCACCCACGGAGCGCCGCGATGGTCTTTCACAACCATGAGATTGGACGGCTTAAGATCGCGATGGACCAGTCCACCGTTGTGCGCTTCTTCCAGGCCTTCGCATGTCTGGCGCAGGAGTTCGCAGGCCTTCAGCGGCTCCATTACTTTTTCCTGCCGAATCATGCTGCGCAGGTCCTGGCCTTCCAGATACTCCATCACCAGGAACAAGCGGCCTTCGGGCGAGACGCCGAAGTTCAAAACCGTTGCGACGTTGGGATGATTGACGATTGCCTGTGCGCGGGCTTCGCGCATGAACCGCCGCTCGCCCTGCGGATCGGAGCGGTAGCGGTCGGTCATGATCTTGATTGCGACCTGGCGTTCGAGCGCCTTGTCGAGGCACTGATAAACAGTGCCCATCCCGCCCTGTCCGATCTTGCGCATGGGCTGATAACGCGGCGGCAGGAACTGGCTGACTTCACTGATGTCGGTGAGCGTTTCGGTCGGCGACGGCATCGCTGTCAGCGGCTTGTCGGTACGCGGACCGACGGCGCTGTCGGTGCCGCTCATGCTTCGAAGTGGCTTGACGGCGCGGCCGCAACCGGGGCAGAATTGTGCGCCAGCCGGAAGGGCTTCACCGCAGGCGGGGCAAGCGGGCGGGGCTACGATTCTACTGTGTCGTGTGGAGAGGCTCACGTATGATGATCCATCTCGCTAACGAGTAAGGAACTCAGGTGCGATGATAGCATACTTTGCTCCGGAACTGAATTCCAAACTCGAATTTGAAGGACGTTGATGCTCACACGCTGTCCCAATCCCTCGTGCAAACACACCTTTGAAGTCGCCGACGATCGGCAGGGCAAGAACGGACCGTGTCCTGTTTGTGGCCAGGTGATCACATTCAGGTCACTCGACGTGCTACTGGCCATCGAACGCCAGCACGCACTGCAGGCTGAACGGCGCGCGGCAGCTGCGGGTTCGCCTGCTTTGAATCAGCCTCCGGCTCCGTATCGCGCATTGCTCGAAGACATCCGCAGCCTGTGGAACGTCGGCTCCATCTTCAGGAGCGCCGACGGGGCAGGATTCGGACAACTTTTTCTCTGCGGCATCACCGGCACGCCGCCGAACAAGGCGCTGGCGAAAACCAGCCTGGGCGCGGAGGAACATGTGAGCTGGGAGCATCACGCGCACGCGCTGGAGATTCTACCGGCACTCATCGCGGAACGAGTTCAAATCGTTGCACTGGAGCGTACCGAAGAAAGCGTCGATTTGACGGAGGCGCTGGAGCAGGACCGCATTCGCACCCCGCTCTGCCTGGTCGTTGGAAACGAGGTGGCTGGAGTTTCAGTGGAGACGCTGGGCAAGGCGGACATCGTCTGTCACTTGCCGATGCACGGCGTCAAATCGTCGTTGAATGTGGCGGTGGCGTTCGGGATTGCGGCTTACCAGATCCGGCAGCGCGCGGTCCCGCGCCGTCCGTAGAGAATTTACTTCCCGCGCATCGCCTGTTGTTCAAGCGTCTTGGCGGAGGATTCCATCATCGTGAACAGGATGTGGTTGGTGGCTTCCAGGTCAGGACTGGTGATGGGAAACTTGGCGCGCGCTGCTTTGAGATTGATGTCCATCTGCACCGCCGGATCTGACTTGTCAGGGACGGCATTGCGGAACAAATCCACGATCGCGCCATTGATGGCCTGGTAAGCAGGCAGCCGCAGTTCGTTGGGCACGGCATGGAGCGTGTCACGGGCGTTGGCGAGGTTTTCAAGCATCAACTGGAAACACTGCTGGGTGGTGCGAATCGTCTTATAATCCGAAGATTGCAACATTTCGCGGCGCAACACCGAGGCGCATGCGGTCGCGTACGTCAGCCGTTCCGGCTGCATCTTGTCCAGTTTTAGAACCGAGCGCGTCCGGTTAATGTTCTCGATGTAGAAATCCAGCGCCTTTTGAACGGTGACGGTGGATGGAACTTCCATCAAGTTGACTTCACGCGTGAAAGTCGTGTTCAAATCGACAATCTTCTGCTCGCGCACCGTCTTTTGATTGTCTTTGGGAAAATCGTTCCAGGCCGCCGCGAGATCGTCGGCGAACTTCGCCGTCCGGGAGCGCGTGGTTCCGGCGACTTCGGCAAAGGCGGTGTTCACCGTCATACACAGCAACGGCAGGGCAAAGAGCAACAAAAAGCGAGTCGCGGAGCGCGACATGGTGTGGCCTCCAGCTATTCAGCAGCGATGTGCCGGCAGCATGCCGACAGGCCGAAGTCTACTGAATACAGGAGACGAATGAAAGACAGGAAAATTCATTCTTTCCGGAAGCTTTTCAACACGCCGTAACACCGTCGTCAGTTGGTGCGGCTGATGATCCGCTCGATCTCGCGGACGAGATCTTCCACATCGAGAGGACGCTTAAGAAATCCCTGCGCAGAAAGCTTCAGCGCGCGTTCGGCATCGACGTCGGTCAAATCCGCGTCGGCGACCAGGAGAATCGGGAATTTGCGCAGCGCCTTGGTGCCGCGGATTTTCTCGGCCAGTTTCCAGGGCTCTACTTCCTTCAGGGACAAATTGAGCACGAACAGAGCCGGATAATGATCCAGCGACTTGAGCAGCGCGTCGGCGTAATTATGCGCAGTGACGGCCTGATGCCCCAGCTTTTCAACGGCCTGGACCACTTCACCCATCGAACCGGTCTTGCTGTCGGTGATCAGAATACGGCGCCGTCCCACTTCGTGTCTCGCTTTGAGAAAATTCTCGAAGTCGACGACTTTCACTTTCCAGTACCCGTTGGCCAGTTTCACGGCAGGCAGGCGGCGGTGATAGATCCACTGTTTCACAGCCTCACCGGTGACGTTGAGAATTTTACCAATGTCGTTGGGCGAGAGAAACCGGTCCGATGCCGAGGGTTCCGTGGGCACGGACACGCCATATGCCGCTGCCTGTTCGGCAACGAGACCTTGACGTGAACGACCGCGTGGTTTGCGTTTCGCCATGACAGTACTCCTCCGGACTTGCGGACTACGCCTTAGGAATTAATTAATGAGCCGAAGTTAGACTCAAAAGCGCTCCGCTTGTCAACCGCTTAAATTCTTGCAAGCCCAAATGAGACAAAAACTTGCAAGTTCACAACCCAACTAGCAACCGACCTATCGAGTGTCCTGCGTTTTGCAACACATGTTCCTTGAGTCACTCATCTTTATGTTGACAAGCATCGCGCTTGCCAGAACCATCGTAAAATAAACTCTCTTCGGTCGAGCCATGTCCAAAAAGTTGTCCGCTCAATCCAATTCAATAGTGGCATGGCCGGTTGATTCGGGTCCCTTGAAAAACCTGACTCCGCTGCAGTTATTTGCGGCTCAATCCAGCTTTACGAATCTGTGTTGGCTGGATTCCGGTGACGCGACCGGTTGGAGCTATTTCGCTGTTAAACCTCTACACCATTTGGAACTCCCGACGTATGAAGATTCCGGTCTATATCACATAACACGTCAGCTAAAAATTGTGTCCCGCGGCCAGCCAATTATTCCCGCGGCGCCACCCTTTTGCGGTGGGTGGATCGGATTTCTCAGCTTTGATAATGCCACACTTGGGATGCGTCAATGTCCTTCTCTACGATTGAACTTTTTCGATGCTGTGCTCGCATATAACCACTCGCAAAAAACATGGTGGGTCGGAATGGTGTCGCTGGACGGAACACCTGCGGAAGAACTTGCGGCCAGGGTCCCATTGTTCATAGAGCAATTTGCGTCTGCAATTCCCGCCATGTTCACGATGAACGACATTGCATCGCGCACCGCTATTTCGAATCTCTCAAGTCGTGCATATCGAGCAACTGTTGGACGTGCGCTGAAATACATCAATGAGGGAGACATATATCAACTTAATCTTGCACAACGTTTTTCCGTGCCCTGGGAGTCCGGCGACAGGGCCTCGGCAAAACTTTACCTGCGTCTGCGTGCGGAAAGTCCCGCCGCATACGGCGCCTTCCTGGGAAGTGGTCTGGTTGGGAATGACCACGCGGTCTGCAGCATCTCGCCGGAACTTTTCCTCAGCGTGCGAGGACGAACGGTAACGACGCGTCCAATCAAGGGCACTCGCCCGCGAACCCAAAATGCGGAAGCAAATGCCGCCGCCGAACTCGAACTGGCGCAGAGCGAAAAAGAGCGCGCCGAACTCAACATGATCATCGACGTCGAACGCCACGACCTGGGCCGCGTCTGCGAATACGGCTCCGTCCAGGTCGAGAGCGCCGGAGCGATCGAAACACTGCCCACGCTCTACCACCGCGTCGCGACCGTCACCGGACGCTTGCGACCGCGCTGCGGTCCGGCGTCGCTGCTGCGCGCCACGTTTCCCGGAGGCTCGATCACCGGCGCGCCAAAAATACGCGCGATGCAGATCATCCAGGAACTCGAGCCCGATCCGCGCGGCATCTACTGCGGTTCGATCGGCTGGCTGGGAGTCAACGGCGACATGGAATTGAACATCGCCATCCGCACCGCCGTGCACGATACTGTTACAGGTACCGTTCAGTACCACGCCGGCAGCGGCATCGTCGCGGATTCGGATCCCGAGCGGGAATACGACGAGACGCTGCATAAGGCGCGGGCCTTCTTCAGTGCAGTTAATGCCACATTTAGCGGTTAGTTTTGAGTGTTGAGTTTTGAGTTTTGTTGCAAGCGAGGGCATGAACTGAACATGGACGAGACGGTTTACAGTTTGAATGGCAGGATCGTGGCCGAACGGGACGCGGTGGTCTCGGTGACCGATCGCGGTTTTCTCTATGGCGACGGCCTGTTCGAAACGATGCATGCCTACGGTCGAACGCTCTTCCGCCTTGAGCAACATCTGGACCGCATGAAGAAGGGTGCGGCGGTCCTCTCGTTTTCCGATTTCCCGAAAACGTCCACGCTGGAGAAGTGGCTCCAGGCCGCTGTTGACTCCGCGAAATATCCCGAAGCCAACGTCCGCATGACCGTGACGCGCGGCACCGGACCGCGCGGGCCGTCGATCCGCGGTCCGTTCACGCCGACGGTCGTGATCACGGTGACGCGCTACGAGCGCCCGCCGGCGGCGAAGCTGCACGAGGGCGTGCACGCGATCATCGCAACCTTTCGCCGCCAGGAATCCGCGGCGACGGCGATGCTCAAGACGCTCAATTACATCGAACAGATCCTTGCGCGCCGCGAAGCCGACGCCGCGCACGCCGACGAAGCGCTGATGCTCAACAATGCCGGCCTGCTCTGCGAAGGCAGCGCCTCGAATATCTCGCTGGTCCGCGACGGCACGCTGACGATCCCCGACCCCGCGCGCGTCGGCGCGCTTCCGGGAATCGCGCAACTGACCGTGCTCGAAGCCGCCGGCAATCTCGGCATCCCCGTGGTCCAGACCGTGCTGAGCCCCTGGGACGCCTACCGTTCCGAGGAAGCCTTCCTCACCGGCTCGATGCGCGAGATTACGCCGCTGGTCCGCGTCGGCGAAAATGAAGTCGGCAACGGCAAGCCCGGCCCGATTACGAAAAAACTGATCCCGGAATTCCGCCGCATCGTCGAGCGGGAATGCAAGCCGTACGTTTTCCCGCGCGACTAGTTTCTTGATCTCAAGCAAAGCGGGATTCGGGATTCGGGACTCGGCATTCGCAAGATGGCGGCGAATCCCGAGTCCCGAGTCCCAAATCCCGTCTGTTAAGCAGTTCTTTGCGACTTCGCGGCTTTGCGTGATGAAGACCTACTTCTTCTCCGGCAGATCCTTCAGCACGTCCTTCGGGTGCGTCAGCGGCTGGACCGATTTGTAAATGTGCTCCACCTTGCCGTCCTTGCCGATGACGATCGTCTGCCGCGCGCCGGGAGTCAGGCCCAGCGACTTCGCCAGATCGCCTTTCGGATCGGAGAAAAATCCGTACGGCGCTTTGTTCTCTTCCTTGAACTTCGTCAGCACGTCGGACGGATCGCGCGAGGCGCCGACCAGCGCGTAACCGCGCGCGGTGTATTCGGCGGCCGCATCGCGGAAGCCGCAGGTTTCCGCCGTGCAGCCGCCCGTAAACGCCTTCGGGAAGAAGAAGATGACGACGCCCTGTTTGTCCTTGAACGACGAAAGCTTCACTTCCTTGCCCGCTTCGTCAGTGGTCGTGACATCCGGTGCGGGATCGCCGACTTTCAATTCGGCGGCGGCCTCTCCGGCACGCGCGGCCAGGCTTAAGATTCCGGCGCACAGCACAAGCAAAACCCATTTGGAATTCATGACGCCTCTCTCCTCTTTTAGAATTTAGAATGCGGGCAGATTCCTGCAGAACTAACGGGAGAGTTTACTCGTCGTGCGGGGAATGGACACGTTCCAAAAAGCGGATTTTAATCCCGCGTCCGCGCGCCAGCAAAGTCACGCGCACGCGCCTCCGGCGTCCACCGGACGAGATTGTGACCACGCAGAAGTGTTTGTCGTCATTCCAGCGCAGGACACGTTTGAGGTAATCAGCGAAGGCGGGGGTGAGTGCGGCGGGCAGGTATCCTACAATGTCCTCGATGTCCTTCGGTCTGGCTTTCCGTTTCGAAGTCTTCTCTTTTTCGGGCACGGCGTCGGACTCCGGAGAGTCTTCCGCGCATTCCGGCCGAGTTCCGGGAGGCGCGGGATGCTTGAGCGTCAGCATCAGGCGCGGGCCGCTGCAGGTCGCCCGCAATTCGGCCGGGTAGTCGCGCAACGGCAGCGCGAAGATCAGCGGCACGATGGTCTCGACGATGCGCGCGCGTTCGGTGTCGCTGACTTGCGTGGCGACAATCTGGTTGAGTCGTTCGGGATCGCCACCGTTGAGCGCCTGAGTCAGGCGCGTCCAGAGCGCATCCAAGCCGTCGTCGCCGAGCCCCCAGGGGCGTTCGACGTCGCTCATTTGCCGCGCCTGCAGGTACGCATTCAAGTAGCGTGCGAGCAGGTCCGGGCCGGGCGCAGGAGTTGGGCTTTGCCGCGCGTTCATGCTTTTTTATCTAAACCCGCGGGCGAAACTGGCAAGCTTTTTCGACGCCGATCCGAAAAAAACTTGCTTCAATCCGCCTCTACGGCAAGTTGCTCATGAGCACTATTCACTGAGGTACGCATGTACAATCACATTGGTGGCGTCTTGGAATCCCGCACGTCCACCGATGCGGTCGTCGACGCCAACGGCGTGGGCTTCATTCTCCGCATTCCGGCCTCCACCGCGCACGCCCTTCCTGCGTTAGGACAGCGCGTCAAGCTGCTCGCCTATTTGCATGTTACCGACGATGCGCACACGTTGTTCGGGTTCCTGACCGAAGCCGAGCGCGAATTCTTCCTCCAACTGATGACTGTCAACGGCGTCGGCCCGAAGATGGCGCTGGCCGTGCTTTCCGGCGGGCGCGTGCAGGACATTCAACAGGCGATCCGGCTGGGCGATTTCGCCAGCTTGAAGCGCATCAAGGGCGTCGGCGAAGGCACCGCCAAGAAGATCGTGCTGGCGCTGGGCAAGATCTTGATCCACCAGCCCGTCGCCGATCCCGCGCCCGCGCAGAAACCGGGCAAGGACGGCGCGCTGCCGCCCGCGCCGGTCATCATGCCGGGTCTCGACGAAGACACCGACGCGGCGGTGAAAGTCGTCTGCCAGTTGCAGATGGTCGAGCCGGACGTCGCCTTGCAAGCCGTGCAGCGCGCGTTCAGCGAACTTTCGGCGAAGAGTTCCGCGCGTCCGTCAGTACAGGACGTGGTGCGGCGCGCGATGAAATACGCGGAATGATGCGCCAGGCGAGCGGCGGAGTTTTTCGATAGTTTTGAGTGTTGAGTTTTTAGTTTTGAGTTGGGATGGCGTATGCCAAAGTCTTTGAAAAAATTTGACGTGGCGGACTATGAGTACGTCACGCCCACCGTGAAGTCCGACGATCCCCGGATGCTGCGCGCGATTGACGGATGGCTGGGGTTGTATGAATCCTGCTATATCATCACGCGGTGCTTTCAGGAGGGCATGGTGGTGGCTGATGCTCCGGAAGGATATGGAATTGAATCGGCACAAGTTCCACAGCCTGCGCATTTACTGGCGGCGCTTACGCATTGCGCCCAAGCGCTAAACCAATGGAACGGAAATTGGGTTCTTGGCGGCGGTCTGGCGATGAACTACCACGGCCGCCAGCGAGCCACCCGCGACGTCGATTTTTTTCTGGTGGAAGATCCAGAGCGGCTTCAGCCGGTCTACGACGCACTGAAGCAGCATGGTGTGATGCAACATTCGTACGAGCGCCCCAGTTTCATGCCCCCGGACGCGGAGTTTTGGTGGTCGCCCCTTCAATACGGACTTCCTGACGCTGCGCCCGTGGATGTTGATTTGCTGGTGGCTTCCAGCGAATACGTCGCATTCATCCATGCCACCGGGATCGAAACAAAAATCAACGGGGTGCGCGTTCGCGTGGCCAGTTATGAAGCGATGTTGGTCTTGAAGATGAAGGCCTATCGCGACCAAGACAAGGCGGATCTGCAAGGGCTGCTTCGCCTTCAGAAACCCTACGACCGCGAACTCGTGCTCGCCTGGCTGAAGAAATTCAAGATCGAACACCGCCTCGCCGAAATGGAAGCGCTCGCCAACGAAAACGGCGGCAGGAGAATAGGCTAATCGTGTCCAAACGCGCCGCCGACCCCTCTTCCCTGCCCGATGACGATGCGCTGGAAGTCACGCTCCGGCCGCAACGCTTTTCCGATTTCATCGGTCAGGAACGCGTGAAGGAAAATCTGCAGGTCTACGTCAAGGCCGCACTGAAACGCAACACCGCGCTCGACCACGTGCTCCTCTCCGGGCCGCCGGGGCTCGGCAAAACAACGCTCGCGCGCATCATCGCCGCGGAAATGAACGCTGGCTACCAGGGCACCTCCGCGCCCGCGCTCAAGCGGCCCGGCGATCTCGTCGGGCTGCTCACAGCTCTGCCGGAACGCACGATTCTCTTCATCGACGAAATCCATCGCCTGCCCGCCGCGTTCGAAGAGTACCTGTATTCGGCGATGGAGGATTTTTTCATCGACGTCCCCGTCGATCAAGGACCGTCGGCGCGCTCCGTGCGTTTCAATCTCAAACCCTTCACGCTGATCGGCGCGACCACACGCGACGGGCTGCTCAGCCGGCCGTTTCAAGACCGCTTCGGCATCCCGCAGAAACTCGCCTTCTACACCACCGAAGAACTGACCCGCATCGTCACGCGCTCCTCGGCGATTTTGTCGGCGACGATCGAACCGACCGCCGCCAAAGAAATCGCCGCGCGCGCCCGCAAAACGCCGCGCATCGCCAACCGCCTGCTGCGCCGCCTGCGCGATTGGGCCGACGTCGAAGGCGACGGCTCGATCACCCACAAGATCGCCTGTAAAGGTCTGGAACGCGAAGGTGTCGATGCGATGGGCCTCGACGGCATGGACCGCAAGATCCTCAACGCCATCGCCGGCCACCACGGCACGCCCGTCGGCGTCAAAACCATCGCCGTCATCGTCGGCGAAGAAGAAGACACGATCGAAGACGTCTACGAGCCGTTCCTGATTCAAGAAGGCTACGTCCTGAAGACTCCGCGCGGCCGCTTGCTCTCTGGTAAAGGCTACGAACACCTAGGCCTCAAGGTCCCGAAGGGAACGATGGGCGAGACGGGCGAGGATTCCGCGCTGTTCTGACGTTCTAACGTTCGAACAGATGGCATCGGGGATCGGGCATCAGGCATCGGTTAATTGGCAAAACCGGCTGCAGAACCAAGTCCCGCGACGAGTTGAGTACGCGCTTTCATTTATTCGTTGTACATGAATTCAATTCGAAGCGGCAATCAATCAGGCAGCCGGGCACACCCATTAACCGATGCCCGGTGCCCAATCCCCGATGCCATCTGTTCGCCGTCGCCCGATCCCCGATGCCATCCGTCCGGCCGTTCACGCCACTTCCCACGGCTCCACTTCGCAATCAAAAACCAGCCCGATCGACTTGCGCAGCGCGTCGAGCGTGGCCATGTTGCCGATCGTGTCGTCCCACGTCATCGCCGGAGCCTGCTTCTTTTCGATGTGTTCGGCGACATGCAGCGCTTCGACCGCATAGAGCGGCAGGCCGCCGGCGTCGACGATCACTTCCTGCGCGCCGGACTTCGTCTTGACGATCAGCTTCGCGTCCTTCGCCGGCGGGAACCACGGCGACGGCACGTGGATGCTGCCTTCCGAGCCGTAAATCGTGGCCGTGTTTTCGACGCCGACCTGTGTTCCGCAGGTGATCGCCGCCACCGCGCCGGTCGGGAAAAACAGCGCGCCGGCCGCCTGTTCGTCGACCCGGCTGACCGCGCCGATCTTCGCCGTCGCTTTGGCTTCGAGCGGTTCGCAGCCGGCCGCGAGTCGCGACATGGAGACGGCGTAGCAGCCCACGTCCATGATCCCGCCGCCCGCCGCCGGATTCGAGAGGCGGATGTTGGAGTAATTCAGCCCCATGTTGTAGCTGAAGTGCGCGTGAATCGTGCGGACTTCGCCGATCACGCCCGACTTGAGCAGTTCGCGCAGCTTGAACGTCTGAGGATGCGCGCGGTACATAAACGCTTCCATCAGGAAGACATTGTTGGCCTTCACCGCTTCGAGCATCACGTCCGCTTCGCGGCGGTTCACGCTGAAGGGCTTCTCGCAGAGGATATGCTTTTTCCCCTCGGCGCATTTGATCGTCCATTCCTTATGGAGGTGATTGGGCAGCGAGATGTAAATCGCCTGGACGTCCGGATCGTCGACGAGACCCTGATACGAGCCGTGGCATTTGGCGATCTTGAAATCCCCGCCGAACTTGCGCGCCGATTCCATCGACCGCGACCCCACCGCGACGAGTTTCTGTCCGGGAGCCTGCAACACATCATTGGCAAACTTGCGGGCAATATTGCCCGTCCCCATGATGCCCCAATTCAACGCCGTGGTCATGGCTCAAAGCCTCGCGAGTAAGTGTGTGAGAGAAGGTGTGAACTTCAAACGAAGCTACTTTTGCGGAGGCAAGTTTGCAAGCAGAGGTCGCGGGACGGCGCGCCTTGCTCAGTCGTCGCACTCCCAGGCTCACGCGCACAATTAATGCGCGTGCGACTGGGTGTCGCGATTGCAATGCGAAATGAGCAGTGCCGCGCTCCCGTCTACTTGGCCGAACCCGTTTTCCCTGCCGTCGCTTTGTACATCACCGTCTTGTCGGCCTGGAAGATCGTCGCGGCGAACACCGCGCTCAGACGCAACGTGTGCGACGAACCCTTGTCGGACTTGTTCGCCAGACCCGCGGCCGCCAGCGGTGTGGCGAAGCTGCCGTTCGCCAATTTGAGCGAGTACTTCGATGTCTGCGCTGCCACCACGCCTTTGCTCGCCTTGATCGCGATCTTAAACGAGTTCTTGCCGTCCGTGCCGATGCCCTTTTCGTTGAGCGTAAATCCGTGGGTCACGCCGCCGATGTCGAACACCACTTTCTTTCCGGAAATTCCAAATCCCGCCGGCACCGGCAGCGTGCCAGCGAGCGCGATTGCATCCGTGCCCGCCTTGGCGAAGTTCAGCTTGATTTGAAGTTTCGTCGCTGGCAGCAACGTGATGCTCCCGGCCGCGCTTCCCGTCGGCGTGTCTTTGGGATCGTTAGCGGACGTGCCTACCGCACTTTCGATTCCATCCGAGAAACCGTCGCCATCGCTATCAGCACCTTCGCCGATGATCGCGGGCACGACGGTGATCTGCGCGGATCCGGATGCTGTACCGCCCTGCCCATCGTCAACGGTAACGGTAACCGTGTACGAACCTGGCGCCGCGTACGCGTGCGCCGGCGTCGCGCCACTGCCATTGCCATTGGAACCGTCGCCAAACGACCAGGTGAATGTCAGCGGATCGTTGTTGGGATCGCTGGCCGCGACAGAGAACGTGCCGCTCTGACCGATGAACAATTGCGACGGCGTCACGATCGGATTGGACACGACCTGCGGAAATAGATTCGTGGCGATCAGTTCGACGTCGTTGCCGTCGCCGCCCTTATAGGTCACGGTCAGGGGCAACGTGCCGAGCATCACCGTCGCGCCTTCGGCCAGGTTCAGGAACTGCCCAGAGACTGCGTCGGTGCCATCGTTATCGATTAAACGCAGATGGCCGTTGCCGGGCGCGGTGAATCCTGTCGCTGCGTTCAGGACCAGTTTCACATTGGCGAGGATTACGGTGCCCGTCACTTTCACCGTCGAGAAATTGCTGGCCGTGCTAAAATCGAAATTCAGCGTTCCGAATGTGGTGAAGCCCGCGCCGGCCGTCGCCGTCAGCGTTCCGCCGCTGCCGTTACCGGGCGCCACGGTGCCAATCGATCCCTGCAGGTTTCCGACCGTTCCGGTTCCCTTCACCGTCCCATTCGCGTTCGCAACGACCGTCGCATTCGGCGCATTTCCATTGACCACCAGGGTGCCGCCATTGACCGTCACGCCGCCGGAGAACGTGCTGTTGTTCGTCAGCGTAAGTGCTCCAATTCCGATTTTCGTGAGAACGGCGCTGCCGGTAATCGTCCCATCGAACGTAAAGTCCGTACCGGTGCCGCCCAGCGTAAGCGTGCCTCCTGCGCCCGTAATCGAACCCTTGCCGACCACGGTCCCGATGCTTTCGGTCTTGTTTCCCAAATCGAAAATTCCAGATGTATTGACGGTCATCGGCGCGATCGGCGAAACGATGTTGGTTCCGCCATCGGTCAGTTTCGCCATCCCAGCCGGATCGGTGTCGTTGCCGATCACGATGGCTCCCGTGATCGCCTTGCCGCCGGAGTTCTGAATCGTGAGCAGCCCCTGCGTCACTACCGTGGCTCCGAAATAGGTGTTGCTGGCCGCGCCGGTCAGCAGCATCTTGCCTGCGCCGGTTTTCGTGAAGCCGTGTGGGATGTTGTTGTCGCTGACGAGGCCGTTGATCGTGAAATCCGTCGCCGCTCCTGCCGTGACCGACACGGTGATGTCGTTATTGAGCATCACATTGCCGTTGATCGTTCCGCCGCCCGAGCCGGCGAGACCGCCGTTGGGAGCGAACTTGCCGGTCGTTCCCGTGATCGTTCCGCCGTTCACGGTCGTCAATTTGGTGGCGGTGAGGTTATTGGTCGAGTACGTGACGTTGCCGCTGACCGTCAAAGATCCGATGGTGTCCGAGAAACCGTTGAGGTCGAGCAACCCGTCGCTGTTCACGGTGACCGCGCCATCATTGGGGATTTCGCTGAACTGCAGCAGCCGCACAACCACGCTGTTGGCCGCGCCGCCGCCGGGACCGATCACCAGGTTGTTGGAAACAGCAGTCGGTGTGTTGGAATTGAGCTCCAGCGTGCCGACCGAGACATTCGTGGTTCCGGTAAACGTCAACGACGAGCTCGTGCTGAGCGTCAGCTTGCCTGTGCCGATTTTGCTGAAGGTACCGGTCCCGGAAATGATGCCGCCGTAAGTGGTGTTGGTGGCGTCGCCGACGCTCAGGTTGCCGTTGCCGGCGCCGAGTTTGATGTCGCCGGTGCCGGTCAGCGACGCGAAGAATTCGGAGCGTCCGTTCAAGTCGAACACGCCGGAGAGATTGATCGTCACCGCTGGCCCGCTCAGATCAGCAGATAGAATATCCATCAGCGTCGCCGAACCCTTCGGATCGGTGCCGTTGCCGATGACGATGTCACCGGGAATCACCACGCCATTGGTCGAACTAATTTTGACCAGTCCCTTGTCGATCGTCGTGAGTCCGCCATAGGTATTGGGCGCCGAGTGAACCAGATCCATCTCGCCGTCGCCGGACTTGGTGAAACCCGACGTGGTGCTGCCGTCGCTGATCTTCCCGGTCAGTTTCAATTCCGGCTGCACCGTCCCGGCATTGACGACGAAACTGCGATTGGCGTTGTTGAGCGTAATGTTCGCGCCGATAGTGGCCGTCGCCGAACTTGCCGCCGGCACCGTGACCGTGCCGCCGAGCTTCAAATTCGATGTCGCTCCGCCGGTGATCGACGCGCCGCTGATCGACAGCGTCGTCAGATTGAATGTTCCCCCCGTTATGTCCACACTGGCGCCCGTCGACAACGTCACCGCGCTGGCCGTCAGTATGTTCGTTCCGCCGTTGAAAAGCAGCGAGCCGGAAGACGTGATCTGCGCCACGGTCTCCGACTTGCCATTGAGGTCGAACACGCCGTCGCTATTGATCGTTACATTGGCAGTGTCAATGATTTCGATGCTTTGCAGCAGCTTCAACGTCGCCGTCGGCGCAGAACCGTCGCCAATAATAACGTCACCCGGAATCGCCGAACTACCAGCGGAGTTCAACTGCAGCGTGCCGGAATTCACACGCGTGGTGCCTGTGTAGGTATTGTTGACGCCCAACGTTGCTGTTCCGGTGCCTTGGAAGCTGATACTATTCGCGCCGCTGATCACCGAACTGAACGCGGTCGGCGTTGCTCCCGTTACGGAGACGATGACTGTCGGCCCCGTCAAATTGAGCGGCACACTTGAATCGAACGTGTTGCCGCCGGCGTCGTCGAGAATATTGATCGTGAAGAAGCTCCCATTGATGCCCAGAGCGCCGGCCGTGCTGCTAATCGTGTTACCCGTGCCGGTGAAATGGATCTGGTTCACGATCAGCCCGGCGATGTTGCACGTCGACGCGATACCGGACCCGAACTGAAGGACCACGCCGCCGGGTTCGCCGTTGCTCGGTGTGCCAGTATCCCAGTTCGAGCCCACCGACCAACTGCCGGTCGGTCCCCCTATCCAGACATGCGTCATCGCGCGTGCGTTTGGCATGAACCCAAGCGTGACAAGCAGAACGAAGAGAACCCAGATACCGCGGCAACCCATAATGAGCCTCTCAAACCTGTAAAACACGAGCATCAGCCAATTGTGACACAACAAAGTTATGTGTAGCGAAATAAAGGAATTCCCGGAAAAAATCACCTGACGAAACGCAAGAATTCCGATTTTTGAGAAGGCGGGATTTCGAACCTGAGTAGGCGATATTAGAGAATTGCATAATGGCGGAGCGGGTGGGATTCGAACCCACGTGACAGTTGCCCGTCTACACGCTTTCCAGGCGTGTTCCTTAAACCGCTCGGACACCGCTCCACCGAAAAGGAACACAGAGTATAGCCCCCTCCGCGCCCCGCGCAATCTCCAGAGCAAAATGAACGCTCGAAATACAAAAACTCCCCGCACCACGCGGGGAGTTTTTCGACAGTCGACATTCAACTCTCGACATTCACTTATACCACTTCTCCGGCATCCACGGCTTCAGCACAGTGAGGAAATCCTCGAGCATCGGTTCGATGTCGTACATGTCCAGCGTGTGCGAATCGAGGAACAGCGCCTGCTTCGCGGCGTCGCGGTCGCATTCCACGGCGGCTTTGATCGTCAGGTCGTGAATCGTGGTCCAGCGCTGGACCAGCGAATGCGCCGCCGGGGGCAGCGCCATCTGGCCGCCGCTGATCTTCTTTCCGGCCGTGGTGATCAGCGCTTCGACGCAGGCGTCCTTCGGGATGCCTTTGACATACTCGCCCGTGTTCAGCACGTTCAGCACGCGCGTGAACGGCTCGCCGCTGAACAGCGACCACATCAGTTCGTGCGCGTGTTCCGACGTCAGCAGATGCAGGTCGCCGATCTTCTCCGGACCGTAGGCCCAGTCGTGAATGATCTGCGGCACAACCGTGCGGCCGAACGGCTCGCGGCCGGGAACCAGCTTCTTGATCGCGTGGAAGTGGAACTGCTCGATCCGCCGTGGCGTGAAGAAGTACTGGTAGAATTCCGCGAGATGGTCGTCACCCGTCGACGGCCAGACGCCCAGGATCTTGTACATGTCCTGCTGCAGCGCCACGTTTTCCTTGGTGCCCAGCAGCGAATCGTGAAGCTCCGCGTTGGAAGTCTGCGTCGCTTTCAATATATCCTTCGTGCGGTCTTCGCCTTTGATCAACAAGCGCGTGACGAACGACTGGTGATTCACGCCGCCGACGTCCATCACGACTTCGGATTTTTTGCAGCCGAAGACGGTCGCGAAGTATCGGTAGAGTTCATCGGCCGAATGGCAGAGCCCAAACGTCGGGATGTGGCTGTGGCGCGCGGCGGCGCAGGTGAGCACCGACATCGGGTTGGTGAAATTCAGCAGCACGGCTTCGGGGCAGAGCTCTTCCATTTCCTTCATCATCTGCAGCACGAACGGAACAGTGCGCAGGTTGCGCGCGAACGCCGCGGGACCCAGCGTGTCGCCTATGCCGACGGGCACGCCGTATTTCGCGCAGACTTCAAACGAGCGGAAATCCGTCTCGCGTCCGCCGATCGTGATCGAGAGCACCACCGCGTCGGCGCCCTTGAGCGCTTCGCGCCGGTCGAGCGTCCGGGTGATCTTGATGTTCGTCTCGCGCTGGCGGGCCATGCGTTCGAGAAAATCGCCCACGATCTTCAGCGGCACTTCGTCGATGTCGTGAACGACGAGATGGCAATCGTTGAAGCCACCGACGAGCATCATGTCGCGCAGCACGCGGTGGACAAATTTGTACGACGCGCCCACGAATGCAATCTTCTTGCGGCCGACAGAACCCTTGTACTCCGTGTACTCTTCCGCCGGACCCGTCCAACCCGAACCCTTGCCTTCAATCTTCGCTGGCATGCAGCCCCCTTAAATGATCATTTTGAAAACAGTGTGTCCTTGTGTCGTAACGTATACACCGCGCCGCTCTTTCCCGCACTGAATTCCAGTGCCTCAGCGCTGCAGCCGCTGCGCAAACATCCACTCCAATGTTTCGGGATCCGCGTTGTGCTCGCCGATGTTGTGTAGTCCTTCGGGATACTCCGAATACTTCGGCGATCCGCCCGCGTTCTTCAACGCTTGAACCATGTTGCGAGAGGATTGAACTTTCACGCCGGGATCTTTCGCGCCGTGAAAAATCCACAGTGGTACTTTCGCGAACAACGACGCTTGCGTCTCATCGCCACCGCCACAGACCGGCGCCGCCGCTGCGAACCACTCCGGCTTGCGCGTCAGGCATTCCCACGTGCCGTAGCCGCCCAGCGAGATGCCCGCGACGTAAAGCCGCGACGTGTCGATGGCCGGATACTCGCGCTCGAGCTGCGGAATCAGTTCCAGCAGCAGGCGCATTGTGTCGCCGGGCTGCTCGGCCGCGCGGTAATTGCTCGTCGCTTTCATCACGTCCAGCGAGAGCGGATTGGAGCGCGTGTCGGCCCACTGCGAACCCAGCGGGCACTGCGGCGCGAGCACGAACGCCGGATACTTCGCGCGGATGTCCGGCCGCAGGTACGTCAGGCATCCGCCAAAGAGTTGCCGCCAGTTGTCGCCGCCGCATTCGCCCGATCCGTGCATGAACAGCATCAGCGGATACTTCTGATTCCCATTCGGGTCGAAATTCGCCGGCTTCAACAAGCGGTAGTTCAGCGCCTTCCCTTTTTCGTCCGTGTACTTACGCGGTTCAAACTGCGCAATCGTGTCGAGCACATCCTGAGCCGGCGGATCGTCGTCCGGTCGGTCGCGGTCGAGCACGTAGAGAAATTCCTGGAGCGCGCGCCGTCCGGAATTCTCCCCCGCTTTGACCTTCGCCTTGGCCGCCGCTTCCACGGTCGCGTAAAGCGCCGGGCCTTCGTACGCCAGTTTCTTGAGCTGCGCCGACGCCGCGTCGAACTTTTCCGCCACGATCAGATCCGTCAACGCCGCCTCCACCGTTGCGAGCACCGTCGCATCGGCCGCGCGCGATGAACTCGGATCCGCGGCGCTGACATGGGGAGCCGAGAGCACGCGCTGCCGCAGCGCCTCCGACGCAAAGACCGCCGGTAATGCGTACCCGAAGCGCCAGGGCGTCTGAAATGCGCCAGAGTTCAGCGGCGACCAACTCCACGCCATCGCCGGCTCGCCGTTTCGAGCCGGGCGGCTGCGGCAGAGGTTCAAGCGCCAGAGGGATTTCTTCTCCGCCGCCGTATCGTTGAAGACGATCTGGTCGAACGGAATTTTCACTTCAAGCGTCCAGGCCGACGCCGATTTCCCCGTGGCGATCTCGAGCTTCGGCGCCCATTTCTGCTCGCCGGACTTCAGGCGGAAATACCGCGGGTAAACGTGGTACCGCCCGCTCCCCGTCGCGCCGGACGCGTCGATCATGAGATGATGGTACGGCCGCTTCAACGTCTCTTCGTACGGCTCGAGAAAGATTTCGACGTCGTCCCGCTTCCAGATCTCCGCATCGCTCAGCAGCAGTTCGTTGGGCTTCGCTTCCGCGCAACGGAATCCGACGTACAGCGCGTCGCGTGTACAGAACACGCGCGCCTCGGTCGCCAAAGTCGCAGGCGTCCCGCGCGAATCGTTGAGCGCCACCACCGCCGCCTTCGCCCAGACCGCATGCGAAAGATCGCCCGTCAGCTTTTCCGGCGCAGCGAGCAAGGGAATCGACAGAAACGGAAGCCCGCGATACTCCGCCGGCGATTGAGACTCAGCCTCAGCACCGCCCTCATCACACGCCGCCAGCACCAGACGTGTTGAAAGCAGCAAGAGACAGGAAATTCCAACGATCCACCGCATCGATTTTTCTCCGGGTAAAGTGTCCAGAGAACAATGTCGCTGCGTGAATCAAAGGGTGAGAAATTCGAACGGAGAATTCGTGAACTCAGAGTCAGCTTGAATCTGAGTTTTACTAAAATCATTTCACAAAAGCCTACAAGTCTCCCTGCTCGTCGCGTATCATTATTGTTTATGTTGTCCGCACGCCCTCACCATAATTTGGCTGACCCATTCCCGCGCAAGGCGCCGGGTCGTCGTTCCGTTTCGCGCGTCTTGGCGTTGCTGGTCATTGTGCTCTCGCCGACCTGTGTCTCCGCGCTGACGGTCACCGACATGGCGCCGGCGCCCGGCACCACGCTGACGTCGACGCCTACCGCGCTGACCGTCACGCTCAGCCAACCCGCGGACGGTTCGACCATCAATGCCAACACCGTGCGCGTGGTCCGTGCCGGTCCCGATGGCGTGTTCGGAACCGCCGACGACGTCGGCGTTATTCCCGCGGGAATCAGCACCAACGGTAATCAAATCAACATCGATCTCACCGGCGTGAAGTTGCCGAATGACCATTATCAACTCACGCTCGGTCAAAATTCATCGGGGCCCAGCGGCAATACGAATTACTTCGTCGGAACCCAACCTTCGGGAATAGCTGTGGGCGATGTCAACGGTGATGGATTCCCGGACCTGGTCGTGAGCAACGTTCAATCCCAAAACGTCAGCGTGCTGCTGGGCAATGGATCCGGAGGTTTTGCGCCGGCGGTCAATTTCCCGATTGGCGCATTTGGCTGGTCGGTATCGTTGGCCGATTTCAATGGAGATGGATTGCTCGACATTGTTGTCGCCACTGGCATCTATAACTCCTGCCGCGTACTGATGAACACCAGCACGCCTGGAACACTTGGATTTTCTGCTCCGACCAGTTTCACCGCAGGAAACAACGTCTCTTTCGTGGTGGCAAAGGATTTTAACGGCGATGGCAAGCCCGACCTGGTGGTTGCTAATCAGGGCAGCAATACCATCGGCGTATTGATCAACACCACGCCGGCGCTGGCTACGACTCCCTCGTTCAGTTCCATGTACAGTTTCGCTGTTCAGCAGACTCCGCGCGCCGTGACCGTGGCGGATATCAACGGCGATGGCCTTCCGGATGTGGCAGTCGCGAACTACGCTTCGAATTCGATCAGCGTTCTCTTGAATACGACGACCGCACTCTCCGCGGTTCCAACGTTCACCTCGGTCACGAATTTTGCCGTCGGTCAAAATCCGTACCATGTGGAACTTCTCGATCTAAACCGGGATGGAAAGCCCGATATTATCGAGCCGAACTACTCGTCGAACTCGGTCGGTGTGCTTTTTAACACTACTCCCACAAACGGAAGCACACCCACATTTGCGGCTCCCGTATATTTGAACATGGGGACGAATCCGCATTTTGCCTTTGCTGGGGATCTCAACGGAGACGGACTGCCCGATATCATTTCGAACAATCACACCTCAAACACCGTTCAAATCGCGTTCAATCATACCCCGTCCCTGGGTACGACTCCTGTATTCGATCCTCCGATTCAAGTGACCGTCAGTTCGACTCCCGGCGCGCTGCGAATTGCGGATCTCACCGGCAGCGGCGGCATGGGTGCAATCGTCGCAAACGAAAGCGGGGCGCCGTCCATCCTTTCTGTGCTCTCCGGATTTACATCATCGGTTATCAAAGATGCGTCCGGCAATCCGCTGGATGGCAAGTTCACCGGCACATTCCCGTCCGGCGACAGCACGTACTCGAATTTCACCGCGTCGTTCACCATCGCCGCGCCGCAGCTTCAAGTCACTGCACTGACTCCCGCGCCCAATGCCGTGCTGACCTCGACGCCGGCGAATATCATCGCAACCTTCAATAAAAATATCGACCCCGCTTCGGTCGGCCCGGGTACGGTCCACCTGATTGGAGCAGGACCCGACAACCAATTCGGAACTGCTGACGACATCACCATCGCGCCGACTGGCATCAGCATCAACGCCAACACGATAAAGTTGGATCTTACAGGCATTTCGATGCCCGGCGGCAAGTACCAGGTCGTTTTCAGTCAGCAAGGTTTGCCCGGCGGCCTGGTGGCGCAATGGAAACTCGATGAATCCACAGGCACCGTCGCGCATGATTCGTCCGGACACGGACACGACGGGACGCTCTTCAACAACCCCACTTGGACACCGGGCAAGATTAATGGCGGTTTGAAATTCGACGGCACAAATTATGTAGAAGTCCCATTCTCTTCGGAATTGAACGCGGCGGCGTTCACAGTCTCCGCCTGGGCCCGCCTCGACAGCAACGCATCAAATTTTGGCAGCGTCGTCACCAGCCGCGATAACTTTCCGACGAAAGGTTACATTCTGTATGGTTCGTCCATTGATAACCATTGGGAATACTGGACGGGAGAGAATCTGACCCATGAACCCTATTGGAATTACCTCACCGGAAATCCGATCACGCTCGGCCAGTATACACATCTGACTGGGACCTACGACGGCACTACCCTCCGCTTTTATCAGGATGGCATTCAGGTTTCAGCAATTACGGCTTCTGTCACTCCCAATTCATCACGGCCGCTGCGCATTGGTGCGGGCACTACGGAAGTGGCTCCCGACTATTTTTTCAACGGCGTCATCGACGAAG
Organism: Planctomycetota bacterium; assembly: GCA_038227875.1. Taxonomy (GTDB): domain Bacteria; phylum Planctomycetota; class SZUA-567; order H5-PLA8; family H5-PLA8; genus JBBRPR01. Next base: position 13,085 of record JBBRPR010000026.1, on the reverse strand, counting down.
TCTGTATCTTCAACCGCGCGCTTACGGCATCGGAAGTCTCGCACCTGGTCGTGCCGCCGAGCATCACCGACTTCGATGGCAATCCTCTCGACGGCGAATTCTCGGGCACATTTCCGTCCGGTGATTCAACTCCAGGCGGTGATTTCAGGGCCGGCATCTCTATCAACAATTCGCCCGTAGCTATCGGTCAGGCGTTGTCGCTCCATTCGGGCGCTTCCATACCAGTGACTCTTTCCGCCACAGATGCCGACGGCGACCCAGTTGTGTATGCGGTGGTCTCCCCGCCCTCTCATGGAACGCTCAGCGGTACGCTACCCAATCTGACGTACACGTCGTCAGGTTTCTCTGGACAGGATAGCTTCACGTTTAAGGTCAACGATGGCTTTTCTGACAGCAACATCGCCACCATCGCCTTAACGATTGGCAACACCGCGCCCGTGGCATCCGACCTGACGGTCAGCACCCATTTCGGTGTCGCCGTTGCCGTCCCGTTATCCGCCAGCGACGCGGAAAGCGACGCGCTAGTTTACAGCATTGTCTCCGCGCCATCGCATGGCACGCTCAGCGGCACACTACCCAATCTCACGTACTCCTCGCCGGGTTACGCCGGACCAGACAGCTTCACTTTCAAAGTCAACGACGGCTTGGCCGATAGCAACACCGCAACCGTTTCGATCAACGTGACCAACACCGCGCCCGTCGCTTCGAACTTCACCACCAGCACTCATTCCGGGGTCGCTGTTGCCGTCACGTTATCGGCTACCGATGCGGATGGTGACGCGCTCGCGTTTAGCATCGTCTCCGCGCCATCGCATGGGACGCTCAGCGGTACGCTGCCCAATCTCACGTACTCCTCGTCGGGTTACGCCGGACCAGACAGCTTCTCTTTCAAAGTCAACGACGGCTTGGCCGATAGCAACACCGCAACCGTTTCGATCAACGTAACCAACACCGCGCCCGTCGCGTCCAATCTCACCACCAGCACGCATTCTGGTGTCGCCGTTGCCGTCACGTTATCGGCTACCGATGCGGATGGTGACGCGCTAGCGTTTCGCATCGCCTCCGCGCCATCGCATGGGACGCTTAGCGGTACGCTGCCCAATCTCACGTACTCCTCGTCGGGTTACGCCGGGCCGGACAGCTTCACTTTCAAAGTCAACGACGGCTTGGCCGATAGCAACACCGCAACAGTCGCAGTGAACATAACCAACACCGCACCCGTCGCTTCGAGCGTGACGGTCAGCACACACTCCGGCGTCACGGTGGCGATCACGCTGCCGGCCAGTGACGCGGATGGAGATGCGCTACTCTTCTCCATCGTCACTCCGCCGGCGCATGGAACGCTCAGCGGCACACTGCCGCTTCTTTTCTATACGCCGTCGTCACCGTTCAGCGGTGTCGATACGCTTTCTTTCAAAGTCAACGATCAGGTCGCCGACAGCAACATCGCAACCGTTACCGTCAAAGTTAACAACCAGGCTCCAACCGTCAGCGCCTCGGCGTCACCGGTAATTCTGCAGGAAGGACAATCCACCTCGTTTGCCTCGGCCGCCAGCGACCCGGATAACGATGCGCTGACATGGCTGTGGAATTTCGGCGATGGTTCGACCTCCGTGGAGGTCAACCCGTCTCACACCTACGCAGTCGCGGGCGTTTACAGCGCCATACTCACGGTCACTGACATCGCCGGCGCGCAAGCCGTCGCAACTCCGATCACGATTCACGTCTTCCACGACAGCGACCGGCCGACCGCGCGTTTTGTCTCAAATGTGCTCAATGGCTACGTCGGTCAGCCCGTGGGCTTCGACGCGACGCTGAGCACCGATCCGCGCAACAACATCGTCTCGTACGTGTGGGATTTTGGCGACGGTTCGCCCCAGGGTTCGGGCCAGGCCATCGCCCGCGTGTACGCTCAAACCGGAACGTATACGGTTACGCTGACGATCACCGATGGCGAAGGCTTGAGCGATACCACTGCGCTCACCATGGTTGTGCTGCCGGCCGATCAGTCTGGTCTGTTCGTCGGAACGTTTGCTTACAAAGTGAACTGGAATCGCGCCACGACCAACGCCGATTCGCTCGCGCTGACTGCAAATTTGAATGTGGGAGACAGCAACATTGCAAGCACGCAGACCTTGGCGTTGAATCTCGTTGGACAGACATTCACCGGAAGTTCTGGCACGAAGCAGACGTTCGCAGGCAACGGCGGTGCGCTGGTGAAATTCCAACTGAAACCCGACAAGAGGAAAGGCAGCCCGAAGGGTCAGGTGACCGTTGCCGTTTCGATCAAACACGCCACATTAGGCAAAGCTTTCGCACTCGCCGGAGCGGTGGGCACAAAAACCGCCACGGCACGAATTCCCATTCAGCTGTCCATCGGAACGAGTTCCTTCGCTGCGGCGATCAACTCGCAATTCCGCTTCGGCGGCAATGGCGCAAAAGCCAGCGGTTCCGGACAGGGACCGAAATAGCGCTTTTGGAGCGCTACTCCAGATACTTCGCCAGATTCTGCTTCACGAAGGCGTCGTCGTTGAGGTGCGGGTAGGCGGCGTAGACGCGGTCGATCTCTTCGGACTGGCCGGGCGACAGTTGCTCGTGGGGGTTGAGGCACCACGTTCCCTGCAGCAGACCCTGGCGGCGCAGTACTTCGTGGATGCCGGGGATGCAGCCGGCGAAGGCGTGGCTCGGGTCGAAGAACGCGGCGTTCGCATCGGTGACCTGCGCGGCGAGCGTCAGCATCTCGGCGGGAATCGGACCGTTCTTCGCGATCACGTCGTGGACCTGTTGAAGTTGCTCAACGGCGCGGCGCGTCCAGACGCACCAATGGCCCAGCAGGCCGCCCTGGATTCGCACCTTCTTGTCGCCGGCCTTCGTGTGAATTTTGAACTCGGTCAGCAGGTCGACGATGATGTTGTCATCGTTGCCCGTGTAGAGCGTGATCTCTTTTTCGCGGCCGGCTTCGCAGACGGCGCGGATTACGTCGAAGGTCTGGTAACGGTTGAACGGCGCCATCTTGATCGCGATGACGTTCTCGATTTCGGCGAAGGCGCGCCAGAATTCGAAGGGCAGCACGCGGCCGCCTACCGCCGGCTGCAGGTAGAAACCGATGATCGGCATGATCTCGCTGACCGCGCGGCAATGTTTGACGATCGCCGGAATCTCTTCCTTGGCCATCGCGGCGAGGCTCAGCAGACACGCGTGGTAGCCATTGTTTTCAGCGAACTGCGCTTCCTTGATCGCCTGCTCGGTGCGCCCGCAGACGCCGGAGACTTTGAAGATGTCGCGGCCGGTCCGTTTGGCCTGTTCATCCATTGTTGCCGAGACCATTTTCAGCACCGGCTCAAACAACCCGATCTTCGGATCGCGGATTTCGAACTGCGTCGAATGCACGCCGCACGCCACGCCACCGGCGCCGGCGTCGATGTAATAGCGCGTGATCGCCTTCTGCCGCCGCGCGTCCAGCTTGCGGTCGGCATCAAGCGCCAGCGGCGAGGCCGGGATCACGATCCCCTTCCGCACGTTCGCCACGATGCCGCTGGGGATATCCTTGATCTTCATTGCATACGTCCTCGAAGCGTCTGGTTGGTTTTAGAATTTTCCGTCTCGAACTTCAAAATGCGTCGGCTTGTTCAGCGTCTTGCCGCCGAGCTTCAGCCAGTGCGCCGTCCACTCAATCATTTGGCGCAGGCTGACGCGCGGATAACCAAAGAGACGGTTGGCCTTCGCGGCGTTGTTGAGCAGCGTGGATTCCTTGGGCGTGCCGCGGAATTCCACCTTCTTGCCAAACAGGCGTCCGAACTCAGAGGCGACATACTTGATCGAGACGATTTCCGGGCCGGTGCAGTTGAGGATGTTCGCCGGCGACGTGCAGTGTCCCAGCGCCAGCAGCGCCTGCGTGTTGGCGTCACCCTGCCAGATCACGTTGACGTGGCCAGTCGAGAGGTCAACGGTTTCTCCGGCGAGCACCTGCTTGGCAACTTCAAACAGCACGCCGTAGCGCAGGTCGATGGCGTAATTGAGGCGGATCAGCGCCGTGGGCGTCTGGTTCTTCAGCGCGTAGTATGCGAAGACGCGTTCGCGGCCGAGCACCGATTGCGCGTACTCGCCGAACGGATTGGGCGGCATCTCTTCCGACGAACCGCCGGAGGTCAGCGGCACGTCGCCGTACACGTTTCCAGAGGAGAACGCGACGATGCGGCTCTTCCCGAAATGATGTGCGACGTTGGAGGGCACGACCGTGTTCATCGCCCAGGTGATCGCTTCGGAATCCGATGTCCCGAATTTCCGCCCGGCCATGAAAATGACGTTCGGCACGAGCGGCAGTTTCGCCACCGCGTCGCGTTCCAGCAGGTCGCAGGGAATCGTCTGGATGCCCAGCGCGTCAAGCTTCGAGCGCGCTGCTGCTTCGGAAAAGCGCGAGACGCCGATGACGCGCTTTTTGACGCCTGCCTGCTGCACCGCGAGGACCGCTTCCAGACCCAGCGTCGTGCCCATCTTGCCGCCGATGCCCAGGATCATGATGTCGCCGTCGAGGTTCTTGACGAGCTGCACCAGCGCTTCGGGCGGCTGCGCCATGACTTGGTCGAGTTCTTCCTCGGTCGAAATCAGATCCGGAAAATCCATGGCATCTCCTAAGTTCTCTTTGTCAGACATGTTCCGCAGTAGCATTTACCTTTTACCAGCATCCATTTCAATTACCATTCGCTCTCGTACCGCCGGCATTCTGCCGGCGTGTTGGTGTGCTAGAAGGCTGCGGTACAAAGGACCCTCGATGACCACGCCCGACCTTCAACTTCGCGCCCTGACTCTCGACGACATCCCGGCGGCGCAGCGGCTGCGCGAGCTCGCGAAATGGAACCAGATTGACGACGACTGGCGGCACCTGATCGGTTTCGAACCCAACGGTTGCTTCGCCGCGATCATGGATCAGAAAGTCGTCGGGACCGCGACCACCACGCGCTACACGCCCAACGCCGGGCCCGGCTCGTTCGGCTGGGTCGGTATGGTGCTCGTCGATCCCGAGTACCGCCGCCACGGTATCGGTTCGACGCTGCTGAAAAAGTGCATCCAATATCTGAAGGACTGTGGCGTCGAAACGGTCAAGCTCGACGCGACGCCGATGGGCAAACTCGTCTACGAAAAGCTGGGCTTCGTCGCGGAATACGAACTCGAACGCTGGGAAGGCGTCGCCCGCGCGTTCACGCTCGATTCGGAGATGGCGATCAATAGCGAACCGGGCATCGCCATCGCGCACGCCAAGCCCGCCGATCTGCCGGAGATCGTCGACTTCGACGCGGCCATTTTTGGAGCGCGGCGCGCGGAAGTCCTTGAGGCGTGGTACCGCGCGTGGCCCGAGCGCTGTTTCGTCGCGCGGCAAAACGGCGCGGTGAAGGCCTACGGCCTGGCGCGGCGCGGCACGAATTTTCAGCAGATCGGGCCGGTCGTCGGCGATCAGCGGCTCAGCGCCAACGTACTCTCGATGATGCTCACCGAACTGGAAGACGAACGCGTCGTCGTCGATGCGGTGACGAGCAACCCGTGGGCGAAGCAAGCCGTCGAAGCGTGCGGTCTGAAGCATCAGCGGCCGTTTCTGCGCATGGCGTTTGGCGCCAACTCGTCGCCGGGAAAGCCGGAGTCGATGCTCGCGATCTGCTGCCCGGAGCTGGGCTGATTTTGGCCCTGCCCTTCCCCACACGTTCCGCCGAGGCCGCCGCGGCCCTGATTGGCAATGGCAACGTCATCGGACTAAGCGGGTTCACGCCGGCCGGCGCGCCGAAGGCCATTCCCCACGCGCTGGCCGCGCGCGCGAATGCCGAACACGCAGCGGGACGCCCCTTTAAAGTCAGCATTCTCTCCGGTTCGTCGACGGGAAAGTCCGTCGACAGCGAACTGGCGTGCGCCGATGCGCTCGACTTTCGCGCTCCGTACCAGGCCAACGCCGACCTGCGCGATTCCATTCACCGTGGCGCGACGCGTTTTGTCGACATGAATCTCTCGCAGGTTCCCAGCGCCACTCGGCAAGGCTGGTTCGGCGCACTAGATTGGGCAATTCTGGAAGCCTCGCACGTCACGCCGTCGGGCGAGATCGTGCCGACTTCCGGTGTCGGCGCCGCGCAGACCTACGCGCGGCTGGCCGGCCGTGTGCTCATCGAACTCAACGCGCGCCACCCGGCTGCGCTACGCGGACTGCACGACATCGCGGAGCTTGCCGAGCCGCCGCACCGGCGCGAGGTTCCGATTTTCACGCCATCCGATCGCATCGGCACTCCCGTCCTGCGCGTCGATCCCGCGAAGATCGCGGGCATCGTGCTCACCGATTGCGACGACGAGATGTACCCCTTCGAAGCGCCGCAGCCGGTGAACCTGGCGATCGGCGCGCGTGTCGCGGAGTTCCTCGTGAGCGAATTGAAACGCGGCGCGATTCCGGCCGAGTTTCTTCCCGTGCAGGCCGGCATCGGCGACGTCGCCAACGCCGTGCTCTTGAGCCTCGGCGGGCACGCAGAGATTCCCAACTTCTCGCTCTACGCGGAAGTGATTCAGAGCACCGCGATTCAGCTGCTGAAGTCCGGCCGGATCACCTTTGCGAGCGGATCGGCGCTGACGGTCGTGCCGGAAGTGCTGCGGCAGATCTACGCCGAACTCGATTTCTTCCGCACGCGGCTGGTGCTCCGCCCGCAGGAGATTTCCAATTGCAATGAGGTCATCCGGCGGCTGGGCGTGATCGCGATCAACACGGCGCTGGAGTTCGATCTCTGCGGCAACGTCAACAGCACGCACGTACTCGGGACATCGCTGGTCAACGGCGTTGGCGGGTCCGGCGATTTTGCGCAGAACGCATTTCTCTCGATCTTCACCTGCCCGTCGGAATCCAAAGACCGCCACATCAGCCGCATCGTCCCGCTGGTCTCGCACACCGACCACACGGAGCATTCCGTCCACGTCGTCGTGACCGAACACGGCCTGGCCGATCTCCGCGGCAAAACGCCGCGCGAGCGCGCCGAACTGATCATCGACCGGTGCGCGCACCCCGATTACCGGCCGCTGCTGCGCGAGTACCTGAAACTTTCCGCCACCGGCCAAACCCCGCAGACCCTGCGCGCCGCCTTTGCGATGCACGAGGCTTTCCGCGTCAGCGGGGATATGAGGAAAGCCACGTTTTCGTAGCTGCTTCAGATTCTGTCCGGCCAACGCAGCCCCCAGCCCCCTTTTCAAGGGTGGGAGAACGGCGGCGGCGCTTCGCGCCAACCCAAAATAAAAACGAGCCGCGTTTAGCGGCTCGTTTTTTCCTCAGTCCTCATTCCTCGCACTACCGCACGCGCTTGCCATCCTTCAGGAAGCATTCGCTCTGCGCCTGCGGGGCGGTGCCTTCCTTGTTCATGATCACTTCGGCCGAATACTGCGGCAGATAGACGCGGCGCATGCGGTTGGTGGTGTTCGCGCCGCTGCGGTGGAAGGTGCGGCTGGAGAAGACGGCGATGCTGCCGGCCGGAACCAGGATCGGTTCGCCCGGATCAGAACCGTGATAGCCGATCAGATCGTTGGTGCCCTCTTCCTTGACGTGCGGCTGCACTTCCTTCGTGCCGGCGCGAGAGTAGGGCAGGATGAAAGCCGTACCGTTCTCCACGGACATGTCGTCGAGCGCGCACCAGCACGTCAGGTACGGGCGATGCGGGTGGCCGACGTAGCCGGAATCCTGATGCCAACCGAACTTCATGCCGACTTCGGCGCCCTTCACCACGTACTGATCCCAGAACAGATACGCATCCGGTCCCAGCGTCGCGCGGCAGATGTCGGCCATCAGATCGCTGTAGACGAACTCGGGAATCTTCGCGCTGTTTTGGCAGGCGTAGGCGACGAAGTAGCGCTTGTTGCGGTGGTTGATGCCGTGAACGTCGGTCTTGTCGGCGTCCATGCGCGCGTTTTCAAGGTCGATGAAGCGCTGGCATTCGTCGCGCAGCAGCTGCAGATGCTCCGGCGGCATCACGTTCTTCAGAATGAAGTAGCCTTCCTGTTCAAACTGCTTTTTGTGTGCCTCAGTGACATGACAGACTGCGGTGGCGCTCATGAAAATGTGCCCCTTTATAGTTGTGGTGCAGGTGTCCGCCTGCAGGTCGACCCGCATAACCTACCCCTTCCGGCAAAACCAATCTTCTCATCTCACTCCGATCTGTTATCATTTTTTGTCGCGATGAAAGAGACCATCAATGTTCCCACCGGGCTGGACGGCGCCGTCTGGCTGTACCATTACAACGGTTATGTTCATTTTTCGCATCGCCACGAGGAACTCGAAGTGAACCTCGTCGCGCAGGGATCGGCGAGCTACATGCTCGAGGGCAAGCGCTACATGCTGGCGCGCAACACGCAGATCTGGTTTTTTCCGGAGCAGGAACACCTGCTGCTCGATTGTTCTCCCGACTACGAAATGTGGATCCTGGTGTTCAAAGCGTCGCTGGTGAAGGACAATTCCCGTGACGAACCGTACCGCGTGCTGAAAGAAGACAACCCCGGCCACTTCTGCAAACCGCTCGCGGAACACCAGTCGGCGCGGCTGCGGCGGCAGTTCGATGAGCTGCAGGACGTGAAGAGCGATCCTGCGCGTTTCAATTCGGGCCTGGCCTACGCGATGATGAGCGCCTGGCATGCGCAATGCGCCGAAGAGCGGATCACGCCGAGCTTCGATCTCCATCCGGCCGTCGAACGCGCGGCGCGCTTGATTCACGACGAGAAGGAGCCCGTCGGCATCGAGGAGTTGGGCGCGCTGGCGGGTCTGAGCGCCTCGCGTTTAAGCCGGCTCTTCAAAGAGCAGACTGGCGTCTCGCTGGTCGACTACCGCAACAAGCAGCGGCTCAACCGTTTTCTTTCACTGTACGGACAGGGCCGCCGCGTCAGCATGATGGATGCAGCGCTTTCTGCAGGCTTCGGCAGTTATCCGCAGTTCCATCGCATCTTCAAACAGATGATGGGCTGCGGGCCGGCGGAGTATCGGCGGCGGGTGCATTGACGGCGGGGATTAGGGATTGGGGATTCGGGAAACAGATGAAAAAGAAACAGCAGCAACCGACGGGCGGGCCGATTGAGACGTTTGCGAATCGAAATCCGGAGCGGGATTACGAGATCAAGATCGAGGCGCCGGAGTTCACGGCCGTCTGTCCGCGCACGGGCCAGCCGGACTTCGCGACGCTGACGCTGACGTACGTTCCCGATCAGCTCTGCCTGGAACTGAAGAGCTTCAAGCTCTACCTGCAGAGCTACCGCAACAAAGGCATCTTCCACGAGCACGTCACGAACGAGATCTTAAACGATCTCGTCAAGAGCTGCGCACCGCGGCGGATGACGCTGGTCGGAGAGTTTAATGCACGCGGCGGGATTAAGACGACGGTGACGGCGAGTTATCCGTAAGGGGAGGTTATGATCAAGACTGTCTTCCCCAACGGACTGTTCAATCCACCCGCAACCGAAGCGGAAATACGATTGGTTGAGGGAGAACTCAATGTTCGGCTTCCCGAACAACTGCGACAGCTCTACCTTGAAACGAATGGATTTCGCGAGGAGAGTGGAAACGCGTCCTACCTGTTTTCGTTGACAGCGAACGCCGGATCGTCGTTGCTCGACGTAACGTTGTGCATGTGGCAGGAGTTTGACGTGCCCGACTTGAGTCCGTTTGTCTTCTTTGGCAACAATGCTTATGAAGCTTGGGGCATAGATTGGAAGAATGGCAACAAGATTGTGGCCTACCACCATGACATGGAAAGCGAATACAGGACGGTTGGCTCGAATATTCTAGATGTGTATACCACAGAGCACCGGCGACTGCTGGAATCTGTAAAGGCCGCTGAGCCGTTTCTTCTGCGAGAAGCATCGGCTCCTTCTCGGCAATTGGAATTCGCAATTGAGATTAATGGGCTGGATTTCAAATGTTCGCGACTGATCACCGGGGCTGAACGCTTGAATCAAGAGATTACGGTACAGGGAATTGGATCGGCTAGAGATCCTGCTACGTACACGTGCGACAATCGCTATGGCGATCCGACCATGACATCAATGTTGATGACTGCACAAAAGATTGCATCTAAAATAGTACTGGGCTCCGGCACTTAGAATATCACCTGGGATCATGCTTACATTCGGCTTGGGACTCTCATGCCACGGAGTGGCGACATAAAGTAGCCCATGGCGTGAGCATAGGTAGAAAGCGCCCTGTAAAACCGAGAGCCCCGCAGGGGCGTCATATTTCATGTCGCCACTCCGTGGCTGACGGACTTGAAGGCCAACAAAAAAACCGGGCCCCCAAGGCCCGGTTTTTCGTTCCCCTGATTTTGTTCGCTCGAACTTAGAAGTGGAAGAAGCCACCGATGCTTACGCGCGGGCGCGGGTTGGAGTAGTAGACGGTGCTGACGTTGTCGTTGCAGCCATCCACCCAGACCTGCGTCGCGCGGCGTTCGTAGTGAGCGGGGATGATCACTTCGCGGTAGTAGCCAGGCGTCGTCACGACGGTGTACAGCGCGCCGTGGCGATCGCGGTAGGTGGCGACGACGTCGGGAACCCAGACGCGGCTGCGGTGTTCGGGTTCGACCAGCACGTTGGTGTAGGTCGTTTCGTAATGGCCGGTGACGTAGTGGCGTTCATACACCGGAGCGGGCGCGTAGTAGGACGGGCCGCCGAAGTTGGCGTTGACGAAGACGCGTTCGGACGCATTCGCGCTCGGGGTGGCGAAGGCCATTCCCGCAACCAGCACCGCACCCAGAGAGAGGAAAAGTTTCGTTTTGGTGATCATGTTCGTTGCTCCTTTTTAGCTTTTGAAGGACCCCTGTTGCGTTAGTCCTATTATCGAATCCGATGCCAAACTGACTGTTCTGCTGTACAGACTCCTAGCTCCTCTCAAATATTCATTTGAAATTATTATCGACCGTTTGGGCGGGGATTTTTCTGGTACCGATTTTTATGCAACGTCCGATTTTCGGTGGCTGGCGCACGTGGGCGGGATTAGTTATAACCCCTTAATCCCCCGGAGGTTCCCATGGCAACATCTGCCGCGTCGCGCACGTTTATCTTCTACAATGGCGATCTGATTCTGCCCAACGGTACGATCCCCAATGGTGCCATGGTCTGCCGCAACGGCCGCATCACGGCACTCGGTGCAGCGTCCGATATTGCCACCCCAAAGGGCGCGACGGAGATCAACGCGCGCGGCGGTTTGATCGGGCCGGGATATATCGATATCCACGTCCACGGCGGCGATGGCGCGGACTTCATGGACGGCACGCCCGATGCCGTCCGCACGGTCCTGGCCGCTCACGCGCGCCACGGCACGACCTCGATTTTCCCGACCACCACCACTGGCTCGCGAGCTCAGATCGACGCGATGCTCCACGCGTGCAAGAAAGTTCAGCGCGCTAAGTCTGAGAAGCCCACGGGCGCGCGCATCAATGGCGTCCATCTTTACGGACCGTATTTCGCGGAAGACAAAGTCGGCTGTCATTTGAAGTCCGGCCGCCGCGATCCGGAACCGTCGGAGTTCATCGAGCAGTTTGATCTGGGGATCATCCGCATCGCGACGTGTGCGGCGGAACTTCCCGGCGCGGAGGCGTTCTTCCGCGCGGCGTCCAAGCGCGGGTACTTCGTCACGTGCGGACATTCCAACGCGAGCTGGACGGAGATGGCGCGCGCGTTCCGAGCGGGGATGCGGCATGTCGATCACTTCTGGTGTGCGATGAGCACCATACCCACGATCCGCGACCGGCTGGGCACACCGATGCAGGGAAGCATGGAACAGTTCGTCCTCTTCCACGAACAGATGAGCACCGAAGTGATCGCCGACGGCTATCATCTCGCGCCGGAATTGCTGGAGTTCGCGCTGAAGATGAAAGGGCCCGAGCGCCTCTGCCTGGTCACCGACGCCAACCGCGCGCTGGGCATGCCGGCGGGTGATTACCGTTTTGGTCCGAACGCCGACGGCGAGTGGTTCCGCTCCGACGGACGTGTCGGCTTCCAGCCGGGCCGCGGACTGGCCAGTTCGATCGTCGGGATGGACACGATGGTGCGGAATATGAAAGCGATGACCAGCGCGACGCTGTCGGACGTCTTCCGCATGGCGAGCCTCACCCCCGCCGAGCTGACCGGATTCGCACATGAAACCGGCAGCCTGGAAGTCGGCAAACGCGCGGACGTGCTGGTGCTCAATGACAAGCTGGAAGTGCAGCGGGTGTTTGTGGACGGGGTGGAGTTGGAGGACTGAGGAAAAAAATCCGCCGCTTTCAGCGGCGGAATTTTTATTTGGTAACGCTGCGACCCGAATTCGGAGAATTCGGGTGGGTGAGCGCTAGCGAACAACAACCTTGTCCGTGCTGGTGATCAGCCGGGAAATGGTGCGAGAACACGGACGGGCGGTCGGGCGGAATGATGCGTCCGTGTTCTCGGCACCGGTGTTGATGTAGCTCGCTCGCCGACGAGGTTCTTGTTCGCTTCGCGAACCCCTCGCGGGTTGGGGCGCGAGGTCCGACTTCGGTGAGTCGAGCTCCACTTCACTCCACTTCATCTATCTTCGGCCGGCTACTCCGGCGTAGAAGGGTGTTTTGTTGGGCATGGGGACATTGGGTTTCTTCGGCGCGGTGGTGAACTTGGCTTCTTTGACCACGATGGGCGGCTCGGTGTTGTCCGGATTTGTCCGGTTTTGGCCGCTTTCTGATGCGGGCTCGACGGTTGTAGTGGCGGGTTGGCCGGTCGTGTCCGCTTTTGTCCGGTTTTGGCCGGTTTCAGAAGCGGTTTCGGCGGGCGTGTCCGCTTTTGGCCGGTCTTGGCCGCTTTCAGCGGCTTCAAGTTCGGACTGGGCTTTCATCGCGGCTTCTTTGCGTTTGAGTTTGTCGAAGTAGACGAACTCGCGCCACTTTTCGTGGCTCGCCTGGCGTTCTTGTTGAGCGATCAGATTCATGCCTAAAACGATCGCGCGTTCGTGCGTTTTTTCGTCGTGGGAGTTGAGCATGTCGAAGGCTAAATTCATCGCATTTTGGGCGAAGTTGGCTTGTTCGACAGCGGCGATGGCCATCGCGGTCTGCGCCATCGAACGGGCGCCGTCGCGCTGGGTTTCG